>NZ_JAVDTT010000001.1:0-1593151 GCF_031455975.1 Pseudoxanthomonas sacheonensis
GCGGTGGGCCCACCCGTGGTCGGGCTCGCCCTCACCGGGGGGGGGGTTTTTTGGGGGGGGGGCGCCGGCCCCCCCCCGCCCTCTGCCCCTTACCACCGCGGGGGGGGCCCCCCCGCCCCCACGGCAACGCGGCTTGCAGGGTGCGCTTGCGCATAGACTTGGCTCTAGAATCACGGCAACGATAGGGGAGAGGGACGATGGCTGAAGCCTGGGGTTTTTTCGCATTGGGCCTGGTGCTGCTGGCGCTGGGCGGTGATTCCATCGTCAAGGGCGCTTCCGGTCTGGCGCAGAAATTCGGCGCTTCGCCCTTCGTCGCCGGCCTGCTGCTGGTGGCCTTCGGCACCTCGCTGCCCGAATTGTTCGTCAATGCGCGCGCCTACGTGGTCGGCGCGCAGGATCTGGCGCTGGGCAATGCGGTAGGCAGCAATATCGTCAACGTCGGTCTGACTCTGGGCCTGGCGGCGATCGCCGCGCCGCTGCTCGTGCGCACGCGTCTGTTGTCGCATCTGCTGGTCATGCTGACGGTCTCGACGCTGCTCTTGATCGTGTTCGGACTGGACGGCGTGATCAGCCGTGTGGAAGGAGGAGTGCTGCTCGCGGCGTTCGTCGCCGTGCTCGCTTTCCTGCTGGTGCGTGCGCGCCACGAGAACGCGGAAGTGCAGGCCGGCATCGCCGCATTCTCCGCCACCAGGAACGTGTTGTGGATGAACGTGTTGCGCTTCCTCGTGGCGTCGGCGTTGCTGTACTTCGGCGCTAAATTCGTGGTGCAGAGCGCACCGATGATCGGCGCGGCCTGGGGCTGGTCGCCGCTGCTGGTCGGCTTGTTGCCGGTGGCCATCGGTACCGCGCTACCGGAAGTCGCTGCCGCCATCGCCGCGGCGCGGCGTGGGCAGGGCGACATGGTGGTGGGCCACGTGATCGGCTCCAGCCTGTTCAACCTGCTGGTGGTGGTGGGCGGCATGGCGGCGCTGCGTCCGCTGCCGCTGCCCGAGTCGTTCGTGAAACTGGAACTGCCCGCGGCCATCGCTTTCGTGTTGGTGCTGTATCCCATGCTGCGCGGCGATTTGCGGATCAGCAAAACCGAGGGCGCGATACTGTTTGTCGCTTTCCTGGGCTGGATCGCGTTGGAGCTGGTTCTGATCTTGAACTAAGGCAGCAGTGCGCGGGCAGACCGATATACTCGACGCATGAGTCGAATCAATCCCGTCGCGCGCGGCATCGAACTGCTGCGCGATTTCTTCCGCCTGCAAGCGGCCGCCGGCATCGTGCTGATGGCCGCCGCCGCACTGGCGATGATCGTGGCCAACTCGCCATGGCAGGGCGCGTATGAGGCGTTTCGGCACCTGCCGATCGGCATCAGCGTCGGCGATTTCGCGCTGGTGAAAGGCGCCGAACACTGGATCAACGATGGGTTGATGGCGGTGTTCTTCCTGCTGGTGGCGTTGGAAATCAAGCGCGAAACCCTATCCGGCCAGCTGTCCAGCCGCGAACAGATGCTGTTGCCGGTGCTGTGCGCGATCGGCGGCGTGGCGGTGCCGGCGATCCTGTACTGGGCCGTGAATCAGGGCGATACCATCGCGCTGCGCGGTTGGGCCGTTCCCACCGCCACCGATATCGCTTTCGCGCTGGGCATCCTGGCGCTGCTGGGCTCGCGTGTGCCGTTGGGAATGAAATTGCTGCTGTCGACGATCGCGGTGGTCGACGATCTGGTCGCCATCCTGATCATCGCCATTTTCTATACCCACGATCTGGCTGCGCACCAGCTGGCATGGGCCGGCGCGGGCATCGGCCTGATGCTGCTGCTCAACTGGCGTGGCGTGAAGCGGCTCTGGCCCTATCTCTTTCTCGGTGCGCTGGTCTGGTATTTCGTGCTGAAGTCGGGCGTGCACGCTACCCTGGCCGGCGTGGTCACCGGTCTGCTGATTCCCCTGCGTGGTGACAATATCGATTCCACGCAGGTCGATGCGCCTTCGCCGCTGGAACATTCTCCCCTAGAGCAGTTGGAACACACGCTGCATCCCTGGGTGGCCTACCTGGTGCTGCCGCTGTTCGCTTTCGCCAACGCGGGCCTGGCGCTGGGCGATTTGCAAATGAGCGACGTCCTGGCGCCGGTGCCGCTGGGCATCGTGCTGGGTCTGGTGTTGGGCAAGCCGGTCGGGATCGTGGCCGTCGCGTTGATCGCGCGCGCGGCCGGCATCGCGCGTTTTCCCGAGGGCATGGATGTCAAGGCGATGCTGGGCCTGGGCATGCTCTGCGGCGTGGGTTTCACCATGAGCCTGTTCATTTCAAACCTGGCCTTCGCCAGCATCGGCGGCGAGTTCGGGGAAGCTTCGGTGCTGGGCGTGCTGTGCGCTTCGGTGATCTCGGCGTTGGTCGGTTGGGTCTGGCTGCGTTTCACGCTGAAACCCGGCAACCACTGAATGCGCAGCGCGCTGGTTTTCGGCGGCAGCGGACAGATCGGCCTGGCGGTGATCGAGAGGCTGCTGGCGAACGATTGGCGCGTCACCGCCGTCTCGCGCGCTTCGCAGGGCGATCGCGGAGAGCTGAGGTGGTTGCGTGGCGATCTGCAGCGCGTACCGGAATTGCCGGAGCGGGTCGATGCGGTCTTCAGCCTGGGACCACTGGATCATTTCTCGTACTGGTATGCGAACACGTCGCTGATCGCGCCGCGCGTGATCGGCTTCGGTTCGACCAGCCTGGAGACCAAGCAGGAATCGGAAGACCAGCCCGAGCGTGATGTCGCCGCTCGGCTGCGCGACGCGGAAGCGCGCATCTTCGAGGCCGCCCGGCAACGCCAGGCAGGGGCGACGGTCCTGCGTCCGACGCTGGTGTATGGCGCGGGCCGGGACAAGACCCTGACCCGGATCGCATCGCTGGCGCGTCGCACCGGTTTCTTCGTGTTGCCATACAGCGCCGACGGGTTGCGGCAACCGGTGCATGTGCAGGATCTGGCCGACGCCGCGTTGGCGACGGTCGATGCCGGGAACGCCCGCGGCCGCAGTTACGCGTTGCCGGGCGGAGAAACGCTGGCTTATGCGGAGATGGTGAAGCGTACGCTGGCGTCGCTACAGCCACCGGCAAGGTTGATCCGGGTGCCGACACCGTTGTTCAAAGCCGCGTTGGCGGGCGCGCACGCGTTCGGGAAAATGCAGAGCCTGGGCGGCGCAGCGGTAGCGCGGATGCGCGAAGACCTGGTGTTCGATGTGGAACCCGCGCGGCGCGATTTCGGCTATTCGCCGCGAGGATTCCAACCCACGGACGGAATGTTTTCCTCGTAGAGTCAAGCTTGCTCGGCTGCTTAAGCCCTCCCCTTGAAGGGGAAGGAGAGTCAGTACTTCCAACCCATCTTGCGATAGAACTTGGACAGCACCCAGATCGGACCGATCATCAGGTAGACCAGGTCGGTAAGGAAGCTCGGCTTCTTGCCTTCGATCTTGTGGCCTATGAACTGCGCGATCCACGCCACCACGAACACTGCGATGGCCGAATACAGCAGCGTCTGCAGCCCGTAGCGTTGTTCGATCAGACGGCAGAGGCAGCCCAGGATGAAGAACACGGCGAGCATGCCGTAGCCGATGGGACGGGACAGGCGGTTGTAGAACACCCAGGCGGCGAACATGGCCAGCCCGGCCCAGATGCCGTTCCTGAACAGCGTGCCGAACATCGGGATGCACCACAGCAAGGCCACGACCGACCACAAGATGGCGGGCACCGCGAACACGTGGATCAGTTGGTTGGTGTCGTTGCGATGGTCGCCGGAATAACTTTCGAACCAGCGGTCGATGGGGCGTTCTACCGTCGCATTCATACATCCCTCCCGAGGATCAGTGCGCGAGGGTATGGAGCATAGCCGATCAAGGCGGGCGTTTCCGCTACGCCGGCCGTTAATGGGTCGTCGACCTAGCTCTTCTGGCTCCGGCGAGGGACGAACCGCCGGAAGATCCGTAATTCAGCGCGGCGACTCCAATACGCCATCCAGCTTGCGATGCAAGTCGTCCAGCGTGTGCGACAGTTCGCGGTCGCGCGCGCTGCGTTCGTCGCGCAACTGCTGCAATTCGTGCGCCAGGTTGAGCGCGGCGAGCACCGCCACGCGATCCACCGCCGCCATCTTGTTGCCTCCGCGCACTTCGCGCATTTTGCTGTCCAGCAGTTTGGCCGCCGCCATCAGGCTGCTGCGCTCGCCCGCTTCCACGCCCACGGTGTATTCGCGGTCCAGGATGTGGACGCTGACCGGTTCGTTGCCGCTCACGTGTGTTGCTCCAACGATTTGAGGCGGGTGATCATGGCTTCCACGCGCGAACGCGCCTGCTCGTTCTTGGCCAGCAGTTGCGAACGTTCCCCGACTAATTGCTCCTGCTGGGTACGCAGGCTGCGGTTCTCGTCCGCAAGGCGTTGGCAGCGTTCGACCAGCGCCTGCACGCGCGCGGCCAGGGAGCGGAGCTGTTCGAGGGCGTCGTTGTCCATGGCGGTCACGATAGGGGTGCGCCGGGCAGGCGGTCAAGCTGCGCCTGTAGGAGTTGGCATAGGAGCGGGTGGGACGGGTGGGAGCGGCGTCCCGCCGCGAGCTCTGGCTGCGGTTCCCCATATTTCAGATATACGACGCAAGAGCTCGCGGCGGGACGCCGCTCCCACGGGTCCTGCGCAACGCTCGCGCTCAGGAAGCGGCCGCGATCTCGTGGCCCATGCCGTATTCGCGGATGAAGCGCAGGCAGGCGTCCGGAGCCAGGGCATGGGAAATCCAGTGGCCCTGGATCTCGTCGCAGCCGTGGTCGCGCAAGAATTGCAGCTGGGCGGCGGTTTCCACGCCTTCGGCGATCACATTGAGCGATAGCGAATGGCCCATGTTGATGATGGTGCTGGTGATGGCTTCGTCGTCGGTATCGTGGGTCAGGTCGCCGACGAATTCCTGATCGATCTTCAGCGTGGTCAGCGGCAGGCGCTTGAGGTAGGCCAGCGAAGAGTAGCCCGTGCCGAAGTCGTCGATGGCGAGCGACACGCCCAACCGCCGGCAGGCGCGCAGGGTGTCGGCGTTCTTCTCCGGGTTGGCCATGATCACGCTTTCGGTCAATTCCAGTTCCAGGCAGCGGGCGGACACTCCGGTTTCCTCCAGGATCTGCGCCACCACGTCGGACAGGTCGCCGCGCTGGAGCTGCAGCGCCGACACGTTGACCGCCACGGTCAAGCCGGGCAGGCCTTGCTGGTGCCAGCTATGCAGCGTCATCAGCGCCTGCCGCAGCGCCCAGGCGCCGATTTCCAGGATCAGACCCGACTCCTCGGCCAGCGGGATGAACTGGCCGGGCGAAACCTCGCCGAAATCCTTGCTTTCCCAGCGCAGCAGCGCTTCGACCCCGGTGATGCGGTGCTCGGTGAGGGAAAGGCGCGGCTGGAACACCAAAGCGAGCTCGTCGCGTTCCAGCGCCCTTCGCAAGGCGCTGGCCAGAATCGCACGATGGCGGGTTTTCTCGTCCATCGTCTCCGAATACACCTGGTAGGTGTGGCGTCCGGCGGCCTTGGCCTGGTACATGGCGGTATCGGCATGCTTCAACAGGTCGGTGGGGACTTGGGCGTGGTCCGGATACAGGCTGATGCCGATGGAGGGCGATACCGAGAGTTCCAGCCGCTCGCCGAAGCTGAGCGGCAGCATGAACGCATCGATGATCTGCTGGGCGATGACTTCCGCGTCCTCCATCGAGCCGATGTCTTCCAGCACCACGGTGAATTCGTCGCCGCTCAGCCGCGCGACGGTGTGCTGCGCGCCGACGGTCTGCTGCACGCGCGCGGCGGCCGCGCGCAGGATGCGGTCGCCGGTGGCGTGTCCCAGGGAATCGTTGATGTCCTTGAAGCGGTCCAGGTCGATGAACAGCACCGCGACTTTGCCGCTCTCGCGGCGCGCCCGCACGATGGCGCGCGACAGACGCTCGGACAGCAGCGAACGATTGGGAAGGCTGGTGAGGGTGTCGTAGTTGGCCAGATAGCGCAGCTCCTGCTCGGCGCGCTTCTGTTCGGTGATGTCGTTGAGCACCTGCACGTACAAGTTGCGCTGGCCGCTGGCATCGGGCACCACGTTGGTCTCGATCTTGCACAGGATTTCCTCGCCATCCTTGCGCAGCTTCCACATTTCGCCGGACCAGCGGCCGTCGCGGCCGATGTCCTCGCGCATGCGCTCGTGCGATGCGGCGTCCTGCTGGCCGCTGTCCAGCATCTCCATGGGCTTGCCGATGACTTCGGTATCGGCGTAACCGGTGATGCGGGTGAAGGCCTGGTTGACGGCGATGAAGTTGTAATCCCAGTCCAGCACCGCCACCGCTTCGCTCATGCTGCGCATCACCTCGCTGGCGATCCGGTGCTCGTATTCGGCGTTGCGGCTGGCGGTGATGTCGCGCGCGGTGCCGGCGATGCGCAGCGGCCGTCCTTGCAGGTCGCGTTCGACCACGCGGCCGCGCGCGCGCACCCAGGCCCAGGTGCCGTTGCCGCTCAAGTCCATGCGGTGCTCGGACATGAACAATGGGGTTTCGCCCTGCAGATGGCTGCGCAAGCGTTCCATCACCAGCGGCAAATCCAGTTCATGGATCGGCGGGACGTCGCCCTGTCGGGTCAGTACGGTGATTTCCGCCGAATGCGCGATGCTCTCGTCGGCGCGCATATGGTGCATGCGGCGTCCGATCAGGTCGTAGTCCCAGAAATGTTCGCCGGAGGCCCACAGCGCCAGTTTCAGGTGCTCGTCGCGCTCGCGTTGCGATTCGGTTCTGGGCGGTTCCAACGACTCGCGCTGCCTGGACTGCCAGTAACGCTGCGCCGCGATCGCCAGCACCACCGCAAGCACCAGCAACGCCACCATCATCGCGATCACCCGCGAGCCCGGAAAGGCCGTCGGCATGGCGGTTGCGACGATAACGGCGGCGGATGCGAATAACATGACTCGGTCTGCGGTCCTCGCTGCGCGGAATACGGCTGGCGGATTGTCGAGTGTAGGCACGCCGAGGACCGGACAACAAGCCGTTCGCCCGTGTTTTCGTTGCTACACTTTCCACCCGGGCCGTCTGTCCGAATTGGTTTACGGAATACGTTGAATGGCCGAACTCCCCCTCATCGATGAAGTAGCCCAGGCTTCCCGGCGTTCCGGGCTGGCCGCGGACCCCTCCGAACTGCACGGCGCGCTGTGCGGCTGGTTGTCCGGCGGCGGCGAGAATGCGGCGAACTGGCCGGCGCGTGTGCTCGCCGACGATAGCCTGCCCGCGCCCGAGCCGGATAGCGCGCTGGACGAATTGCGCAAGGCCAGCGTCGCCCAGTTGGACGATCGCGGTTTCGGGTTCGAGTTGCTGCTCCCGGAAATAGACGATTCGCTCAACGCGCGGGCCGATGCCCTGTTCGACTGGTGCCGCGGGTTCCTTGGCGGTTTCGGCCTGGCCGCCGGCGCCAATCCGCCGTTGTCCGAGGAGGCGGAGGAAGCGCTGCACGACCTGGCGCGGCTGGCCCAGGCGGCGCCGGAGAGCAGCGACGACGACGAGGACGAGCACGCGCTGGCCGAGATCGAGGAATTCGTCCGCGTCGCGGTCCTGTTATTGCATGGGGACTGCGTGCTCGCGCCGCGTCATCGCCAGAGCCTGAATTGATGAAGGCGTCGACCGGCATGGCATCGACGGGTATTTCCGCTGCCGAGTTCGCGCGGCGCCGCAAACAGCTGATGCGGATGTCCACCGACGATGCGATCCTGATTTTGGCCGCCGCGCCGGAACGCGTGCGCAGCCACGACACGCATTACCCCTATCGCCAGGATTCCGACTTCTGGTACCTCAGCGGATTCAACGAGCCGGAAGCGGTGCTGGTGCTGGTGCCCGGCCGCAAGCATGGCGAGGCGTTGCTGTTCTGTCGGGAACGCGATCCTGAGCGCGAGGGCTGGGACGGTCCGCGCGCGGGGCAGGAAGGCGCGGTCGAACAGTTCGGCATGGACGACGCCTATCCCATCGAGGACCTGGATGAAATCTTGCCCGGTCTGCTGGAAGGCCGGTCGCGCGTCTATTACCACTTCGGCCGCGATGCCGAGTTCGATCTCAAGCTGATCGGCTGGGTCAACCGGGTGCGCGAGCAGGTCCGGCACGGCGCCCAGCCGCCGCACGAATTCCTCGAACTCGGCCACCTGCTGCACGAGCTGCGTCTGTTCAAGTCGAAGGACGAACTGAAGCTGATGCAGCGCGCCGCCGACATCAGCGTGGAAGCGCATCGAGTGGCGATGCGCGCATCCCGTCCCGGCATCCACGAATACGAACTGCAGGCGGACATCGAGCGCGTATTCCGCGCCAACGATGCCTGGCCTGCTTACGGCAGCATCGTCGGCGCCGGCGCCAATGCCTGCGTGCTGCACTATCGCGCCAACAACGCGCGCGCCGCCGATGGAGATCTGGTGTTGATCGACGCGGGCGCCGAGTTCCGCGGGTATGCGTCGGATATCACCCGCACGTTCCCGGTCAACGGCCGCTTCAGCAAAGAGCAACGAGCGTTGCACGATCTGGTCGGCGCCGCGCAAGCGGCCGCTTTGGCGCAGGCCAAGCCGGGCCTGCCTTACGAGGCCGGCCACAATGCGGCGGTGGCAACGTTGACCGAAGGCCTGCTGAAACTCGGCCTGTTGAAAGGCAAACTGGAAAAGAACATCGCTAGCGGCCAGTACCGCCGTTTCTACCGGCACAAGACCGGCCACTGGCTGGGCCTGGACGTGCACGACGTGGGCGAGTACCGCCTGGCCGGCGAATCGCGGATGTTGGAGCCGGGTATGGTGTTCACCCTCGAGCCGGGTCTGTACGTGTCCTCCGACGACCACACGGTCGACGCGAAGTGGCGCGGCATCGGCATCCGCACTGAGGACGATGTGCTGATCACCGCGGACGGCAATCGGGTGTTGACCGACAAGCTGGCGCGGAGCGCCGATGAGATAGAAGCGCTGATGACGGCGTGAAAGCGCGTTATGCGTGGCCCTGATCTAATGCCGTGCGCGGCGCTGGCCGCAACCTTTCGATCCGAACGTGAGAGTACACATGGAATCGCTGGCAAATCCGGAAATCTGGATCGCACTGGCCACCTTGACGGCGCTGGAACTGGTGCTGGGCATCGACAACATCATTTTCATCTCGATCCTGGCCGGCAAGCTGCCCGAACACCAGCGCGACCGTGCGCGCAAGGTCGGCATCGCCCTGGCGGCGATCACGCGCCTGGCGCTGCTGTTCGCTATCACCTGGATCATCGGCCTGACTGCGCCGCTGTTTTCCGTGTTCGGCAACGAGTTCTCCTGGCGCGACCTGATTCTGATCGGTGGCGGCCTGTTCCTGATCGGCAAGGCCACCCACGAAATCCACCAGAAACTCGAAGGCGTCTCGCAGGAAGCTTCGCCGGGCGCCACAGCTACTTTCATGGGCGTGATCGTGCAGATCATGCTGCTGGACGTGGTGTTCTCGCTGGATTCCATCATCACCGCGGTCGGCATGGTCGACGAACGCTGGGTCATGGTCACCGCGATCCTGATCTCCATCGCCTTCATGATCGGCTTCGCTAAGCCCATCGGGGATTTCGTCGAGCGCCACCCCACGGTCAAGGTGCTGGCCCTGGCCTTCCTTATCATGATCGGCTTGGTGCTGATCGCCGACGGCTTCGGCCAGCACATACCCAAGGGCTATATCTACGCGGCGATGGCGTTCTCGGTGTTCGTGGAACTGATCAACCTGTGGATCCGCAAGCGCAGCGCGGTCAAGCCCATGCCGGTGAAGCTACACGAGAAATACGAATCGGACGAAGGCGGCGCTACTTGATCCCTGCCGGGACGCATGCACGACCTCCTCGCTGTGCATGCGTCGATCGCTTCAAGACGACGCAGCTAGTGCGCCGTCGGCAACGGCATTGAAGCCTGTCCGAACACGTAGCGCCAACCGTCCTTCGTGCGCACGTAGGTATCGCTGAACCAGAGTTGGTAATCGAACGGCGTACCGTCCTTGCGCGTGCCCTGCATCCACAGCTTGGCGGTGACGACCGCGGTATCGCCCCAGACACGCACCGTCTGTTCGCTGTCTTCCTGATGCGTGTAGCTGCGGATGCGATCCTCGGCCTCCTTCAACAGATCGGCCTTGGTGCTGACTGCGCCATTGCCGATGACCAGGATGAAATCGTCCGCCAGTATTTTCGCCATGGCTGCGGCGTCGTTGGCTTTCACCGCGGCCTGGTACTGCGTATCCAGCGCGGAGACGGTGGCGATATCGTCGCTTTCGGAAGCCTGCGCCGCGAAGGTCGCCGCAGCGAGAAAGAAAAGGGCGATGGGTTTTGACAGCCGACGCATCATGACGCGCTCCGATCAGAAGAAGACGTCCAGACTAGTGCCCGTCCAGGCCTGCCGCTCGCCGTTTTCGGACAAGGTCACCCCATGATAGAACCGCTTCAGGAAGAGGGCAGGTGCCTGGGAACCCGGGCGTTCAGTAGCTGCACCAAAGCCGGTTCCATGTAGTCGAACTCGTCCGGTATCTCCAGGCAGACGATGCGCTTGCCCGCCAGCTGCGTTCTGAATTTCGCCGACAGTTTCGAGCGATGCGCGCGTTCCATCACCATGATCAAATCGGCCCACTGCAATAGCTCCGGCGTCACCGGATTGTCCGCGTCGCGATTGATCCCGGCCGACGCGGTTTCGATGCCCGGCCACGAGGCGAACACCTGTTCGGCGGTCGGGCTGCGCAGCCGGTTGCGGCTGCACACGAACAGGATGTTCCTGGTCGATACGCTACGAATCGTTGCCAGCTCAGGCCGCCGCCGCGAACGCAGGCCGGGTCAGGTTCACCGCATCGCCTGCGGTGCACATCACTTCGTCCTCGATGCGGATGCCTCCATACGGACGGAACGCGTCCACGCGGCCCCAGTCCACGCTGTCCGCACGACCGTTCTTCTTCACTTCGTCCAGCAGCATGTCGATGAAGTACAGGCCCGGTTCGATGGTCACCACCATGCCCGGCTCCAGCACGCGGGTCATGCGCAGGTAGGGGTGGCCGGGCGGGCGGGGGATCTTGCCGCCGCGGTCGCTTTCGGCGAAGCCGGCCACGTCGTGCACCTGCAGACCGATCGGATGGCCGAGCCCGTGCGGGAAGAAGGCGGCGCTGACGCCGGTCTCCAAGGCGGCTTCGGGAGAAACCTTGATCACTCCGAAATCCTTGAGGATGCCCATCAGGGTCAGATGCGAATCGACGTGCAATTGCTTGTAGTCGACGCCGGCGCGCACGCCTTCGCCCATCTTGATCTGCGCGGCATCCACCGCATCGATCATGGCCTGGAATTCGCCTGACTTGTCCGTCGCATAGGTGCGGGTGATGTCGCTGGCGTAGCCATGGAAGCTGGCGCCGGCGTCGATCAGGAAACTGCGCACCGGTGCGGGCGCGCTGCGACCCAGTTCGGTGTAGTGCAGCACCGCGCCGTGCTCGTTCAAGGCCACGATGTTGTTGTAGGGAAGCTCGCCCAGGTCCTGGCCCACCGCGCCGCAGTACGCCATGTGGATGGCGAATTCGCTCTTGCCTTCGCGGAACGCCGCCTCGGCGGCGCGATGGCCACGCACGGCCAGGTGTTGGGCTTCGCGCATCAGCGCGATTTCGTACGGGGTCTTGTACGAGCGCTGGTATTCCAGGTAATCGACCGCCGCCGCCGGATTGTTGGGAGCGTAGTCTCCCAGCGTGCTTTGCGGTTCGCCCAGGACCGCGCAACGCGCCGCGGGTTTGGGCAGCAGCGCCAGCGCTTCCTCTGGCTTGCGGATGATGTGGATGTCGAAATGTTCCACCCACCAGCCGCTGGGCGCGTCGGGTACTACATGCCAGTAGTCGAAAGGCTGATAGAAGATCACTTTCGGACGCTGGCCCGGCCGGCTTGTATCAGGGGTGTACACCAGCCAGCTGTAAGGCACGCGCGTCAGCGGCAGCCAGGCCTTGAATTGCGGATTGACCGCATAGGGATAATCGCGATCGTCGAAGACCTGGTAGTGCTGGGTGCCGCTGGGCACGACGAGATGGTCGAAGCCGCTGCGCGACAGGGCCTCGTCCGCGCGCCGCTTCATCGTGGCCAGGTGATCGGCGTATAGGGCGTCGAAGTCGGGCTGGTTCATTGCGGCTGCTCGTCTGGAATTCTGCAATTTTGCCGCAACTGGATTTTTTGCGCAGAAGTAGGTTGGGCTACGTCCCCGACGCACTGAAGTCAGGGCCAGGTGGCCGACGTGCGTGGGAGCTAGAATTCTGGAAATCTGTTCGAAATCCGTTTGTGGTGAGCCTGTCGAACCACGCTCTTGGCGTGAAGCCAGAAGAGGAAAACACTGAAGCACCGCGCGAACGGCGTGGTTCGACAGGCTCACCACGAACGGGATCTTTAGATCTGCGGCTCTTCAGCCGCGCGCCTCGGGACGCGCGATCCACTGGCGCAGAACCGCCAGCTGGCGTTCCTCGATGGTCAGGAAGCGCAGACCCGCCCAGCTCTGGCCGGGCGTGTTGGCGCTTCCCAACCAGATCAGGTGCGCGCCTACGTCGATCGCGACCGCACGACCGGCAGGGTCGGCGATCTCGAACCGCAGCTGATACAGTGCATCCTCGACCAGGGGCGCGTTGGCCACCAGCAACATGCCCGATTCGGAGATATTGCCCAGCCGGCCGATGATCTGCTCGGACATGGTGTCGACCACCATCACCGGTTCATGCACGTTGCGGCGCTGCGTGCGGCGCGAGTCGTTGCTCATACGTTCGCTCCGGTGAAACTGCGCAGCGCGCTGACCGTGGCGCGCCAGGCGCGATCGATCAAGCGGCCCTTGTCCTGCGTGACCACATGAACCTGGTCGCGCGCCATCAGTCGCGCCAGGCTGTCCATCGACTGTTCGCCGATGCGCTGACCGCGCTGATTGACGAATAGCGCATGGTCGGTGATCGGGCTATACCAGGACAGGCGCTGACGGGTGACGTCGCCCTGCTGGTTCTTGACGAACTCGAACCAGGTGCCGAACGGCAGCGTGCGCAGATAGTCGTGGCACTCCTGTTCCTTCGGCGAACGGTCGACGTGGGTTTTCTTCGGAATCTCGACCTGTTCGCCAAGGCGGGCGCGGGCTTTGAGGCGCGCGGTCAGCTCTGTTCGCGACGTGGTCTCGTCGTCTTCGGCGCTGGACAAGCGGCGGGCGATGGCCGCCGCTTCGTCGGCGTGATAGCCGACCTGCATCAGGGCGCTCTCGATCCGCGGGGTGAGTTCGGGGTCGGCAAGCGGCGCATCCGCCGTGCCGGGGTCCGCGCTGGTGACGGTGGCGATGCGCTGGGTGATTTCGACCTGCTCGCGCCATTCCTCGGAATCCTGGCCGTTGCGCAGCTGGGTAAGGGTGAGCACATCGGCCCAGGCCTGGTTCAACAGGGCCTGGACGAATTTCGGCGGCACGTGGCCCTGCAGAGCGCCGTCGATGGTTTCGGCGGCCCGGTGCTTGGCGACCTCGAGGCGGTCCTTGCCGCGCGCGGCTTCCACGTGCCGGCGCTCGGTAACTTCCGCCTTGCGCGCCATGGCGCGGAAATGCGCCTGCACGTCGTTGTTGACGCTCTCGAACACCTCGTCGTCGCCGTTGTAGTCGGTGACCACCCGGTCCACGGCGTGGTGCAGCTTCTGCAGCAGCTGCGGATCCACATCGTCCTCGCCCAGCCAGGCGGCCCCGGATTCGGCCACCGAGTTCAGCAATTCGCGCGCCGGATGCTGGGGACGCAGGAAGAATTCGCGATCGTGCAGCGCTGCCCGCGCCACCGGCACCTGCAGGCGCGTCAGCAGGTCCACCGCGGGCGCATCGCGCTGCACTTCGCGTTCTATTTCGCTGTACAGCAATCCGAGCAGTTCGAAGGTGTCGGCATCCTGCTGCACCAGCGCCGCATCCGGTCCATGCTGTTCGCGGACCTGCTCCAGCATGGCTTCTTGCAGGTCAAACATAGTGCGGCGCGTTTGGCCGGGCCCGACCGCTATCGGCGCGGTCTGCAGCGTGCGCAGCGTGCTGAGTACGTCGTGGGTGGAAAGGCGTGCGCCCGTGCCGCTGGTCTCTGTCGGCGGGAAGGCGGCCCGGCCACCTGCTTGCGGAGCGCCAGGCTGGCGAGCCTGTCCCATGGGGGCAGCTGGGGCATGCCCTGCCGGAACACCGGACGGAGATGTCGCGATGCGGCGCCCCTGCAGCAATTGCTGCAGGGTGGCGAAAGAGGAAGCGTCGCTGCCCGCACTACTAGCGTCGCCGATGCCCGCGACCGCTTGTGCCGCTTCGGCGCTGCCCGAAACCGGCGGCGATGCGCCGCCTGCGGAAGCCCCCGCGTCCAGACCGAATACCGACCAGGCCGAAGGCGAGGAGTGCCCATACCAATCGGTCATAGGGCGCGAAGCGCCTTCCGCAGCGTGAGGGCCGCCCGTGCCCGCCCTGCGGCTTCCTCCGTCGCTGCGCACGCGCTGCGGCGCGAAGACCAGGCCCGGCAGCACGCCTTGCTGGGCGAGCAGGGTGTTGAGTATCTCGATCCAGCTGACATAGTCGGCCAGGGCCTTCTGATCGAAGGACTTGTACAGCAGCAGTTGCGAATCCAGGTCGATCTCGAATGCGGCGGCGACCGAGGCGCGCAGCACCTTGCACAGCGCCTGCGGTCCGACCGGCAATTGCGCGGCGTCGAAGGCGGGGGAACCGGCCAGCACGCCGAAACGTTGGCCCATCAGATAGAGCGGCGTGCGAGCGCGCGCCTCGTGACGCAGCGCGATCTCACGCAGTACGATGTCCTGGTCCATCTCCGCGTCTTCGACCAGGGTCATGGTCCGGTACTCGATGCGCTCGTGCGCATCCTTGGACGGCAGAACGCGCGGCTGACGGACGGCGGCGAACTCGCCCTCCAATCCCGCCAGGAACATCGGCAGCAGGTCGGCGCGGCTCTTGCGCAACCCGTGCAGATTGGCGAACTGCTCGGCCTGTTTCTCGTTGCTGCGCGCGCGTTCGGCCAGTTTGAACAGCTGCTGCTCGGATTCCACCAGCATCTGGCCGATGCGTTCGCTCAGGTCGATGGAGACCCGGCCGAAAAAAACGCCCAGAATCTTGCGCACGCGCGGCGGCAGCGACAAGGCTTGCGCGATCGTTGCCGGGGTGGACGAAGGCATTGCGGGCGGTAGGTTGGACATTGGTTCAATAACTCCCCTGATGCCGGTTTTAACACATTCCCCAATGGCAAGCTCGAAAGGGCGGGTTCTGTAGCTCTGGTTACCGCTCCAGGAACAACTCCATCACATCATTGGCGAAACGACGGCCGAGTTCCGTGGGCACCGCCCGATCGCCGACGACCGTCAACCAACCGCGGGCGCGGGCATGGTCCAGGGGGCCGGCGATGAGATCGCGTGCCAGGCCGGTCCAGGTTTCGAAATCGACTAGCGCAAACCCCTCGTTGAGCCGCAGCGCATTGAGCATGAATTCGAACGGACGCCGCTCTGGGGCGATGCGCTCGTCGCCGCCCAGCGATTCCCGGCTGCCGGCTTCGGCCAAATAGACGGTCGGGTGTTTGGTCTTCCAGCGGCGCAGGATGTCCTGCTCGGCGCCCAGCGTGAGTTTGCCGTGGGCGCCCGCGCCGATGCCCAGGTAATCGCCGAAACGCCAGTAGTTGAGGTTGTGCGCGCATTGCCGCCCGGGCCGTGCGTAGGCGCTGACCTCGTACTGCGCATAACCCGCATCGGCCAACAGGGCCTGGCAATGCTCCTGCATGTCCCAGGCGCTGTCGTCGTCGGGCAGACCCTTCGGCGGACGGGCGAAGAACATCGTGTTCGGTTCCAGAGTCAGCTGGTAATGCGAGATATGGGTGGGTTGCAGGGCGAAGGCGCGCTGCAGGTCGTATTCGGCCATCGCCAGGTCTTGTCCGGGCAGCGCGTACATCAGGTCCAGATTGAAGTTGTCGAAGCCTGCGTCCTGCGCCAGCTTCACGGCGCGCTCGGCTTCGGCGCTGTCGTGGATGCGGCCCAGGCGTTTGAGGCAGCCGTCGTCGAAGCTCTGGATGCCGAAACTGATGCGGTTGACGCCCGCCTCGCGGTATTTGTCGAAGCGTCCGTGCTCGGCGGTGCCCGGGTTGGTTTCCAGGGTGATCTCCAAATTCGGCGCGAAACGCAGGCGGCTGCTGGCGGTCTGCAGGAAACGGTCGATCTGCTCCGGCGGGAACAAGCTGGGGGTGCCACCGCCGAAGAAGACCGAGTGGATGCTGCGTCCCCACACCAGCGGCAGATCCTGGTCCAGGTCGCGGATCAGCGCATCCACGTAACCGGCGAACGGCAGCGCGCCCTTGCCTTCGTGCGAATTGAAGTCGCAGTACGGGCATTTGCGCACGCACCAGGGCAGGTGCACGTAGAGCGACAGTGGAGGCGGAATCAGCATGGACGCCATTGTAGGGCGGGCATTGCCCGCCGACGTTTTAATCGCAATGCGGAAATGCGGCGGGCAGCGCCCGCCCTACAGATGCGGAAGACGCTGTTTCAGGCGGGCCAGGGCCTGGCCGCGGTGACTGAGCCGGTTCTTCAATTCCATTTCCATTTCCGCCGCCGACTGGCCGTGAAGCGGGTCGAAGAACACCGGATCGTAGCCATGGCCGCCGCCGCCGCGACGCTCGCGCAGGATGCTGCCGTTCCATTGCCCTTCCACGATCAGCGGTTGTGGGTCGTCGGCGTGCCGTAGCAATACCAGTACGCAGTAGAAATGCGCGCCGCGCTCCTGGTCGGGCAGCTCACGCATCGTTTCCAGCAATTTGTCGATGTTGCGCGAAGCATTGCCGTGTTCGCCCGCATAGCGCGCCGAATACAGACCTGGCGCGCCGTTCAAGGCGTCGACGCAGATGCCCGAATCGTCGGCAAGCGCTGGCAGACCGGTGACAAGGGTGGCATGGCGCGCCTTGATCAGCGCGTTCTCGATGAAAGTGGCTCCGGTTTCCTCGGCGTCTTCCACGCCCAAGTCGCTCTGCGCGATCAATTCGATGCCGTTGTCGGCCAGCAGGCTGCGCAGCTCTTCCAGCTTGCCCTGGTTGGAGGAGGCCAGCACCAGTTTCATGCTTTCAGCTCCAGCAGGTCCCACTTGTTGCCGTAGCGGTCGCGGAACACGGCAACGATGCCGTAATCCTCTTCGCGCGGGGTTTCCAAGAACTCCACGCCTTTGCCGGTCATGGCGCGGTGATCGCGCCAGAAATCGTCGGTCTGCAGAAAGAATCCCACGCGCCCGCCGGTCTGGTCGCCTATGCGCGCGCGCTGGGTGTCGTCGCTGGCCTTGGCCAGCAGCAGACCGCTCTCGTTGCTGCCTTGCGGCGCTACGCGGACCCAGCGCTTGCCGTTGCCCAGATCGGTGTCTTCCAGCAGCTCGAAGCCGAGCGCGCCGGTGTAGTGGGCGATGGCTTGGTCGTAATCATCGACGACCAGGGTGATGAGACTGAGGGTTTGTTTCATGAGGTGCGGTTGTGGTGTCAAGTGGGAGCGCGGGTGGGAGCTGGGTGGGAGCTGGGTGGGAGCGCCGTCCCGGCGCGAGCTCTTTCCCGACGAACTCAAGAGCTCGCGCCGGGACGGCGCTCCCACGTTAGTTTTTCAGGGGGCCAACGCAGCCCGTTGCGCGGCGAACAGTTCGCCGATGCCTTTCTCGCCCAGCGCCAGCAAGTCGTTCAATTCGTCGCGGCGGAACGCGTGGCCTTCGGCGGTGCCCTGCAGCTCGATGAAGCCGCCGCCGTCGTTCATCACCAGGTTCATGTCGGTATCGCAGTCGCTGTCTTCCGGATAATCCAGGTCCAGCACCGGTACGCCGCGATAAATGCCGACCGAGACGGCGGCGACCGCACCGTGGATCGGATCGCGCTTGATTTCGTTCCTCGCCTTCAGCCAGTTGACGGCATCTACCAGCGCCACGTACGCGCCGGTGATCGCGGCGGTGCGGGTGCCGCCATCGGCCTGCAGTACATCGCAGTCCAGAGTGATGGTGCGTTCGCCCAAGGCGTTGCGGTCCACGCAGGCGCGCAGCGCGCGGCCGATCAGACGCTGGATTTCCAGGGTGCGCCCGCCCTGCTTGCCGCGCGAGGCTTCGCGATCGCTGCGGGTGTGGGTGGAGCGCGGCAGCATGCCGTACTCGGCAGTGACCCAGCCTTCGCCCTTGCCGCGCAGGAAGCCCGGCACGCGATTCTCCACGCTGGCCGTGCACAACACGCGGGTCTCGCCGAACGATATCAGTACGGATCCTTCGGCGTGGCGGGTGTACCCGCGCTGGATGCCGACTTCGCGCATCTGTTCGGGGAGGCGGCCACTGGGACGGGCGACGGTCATGCGCGAATCCGTAAAAAGGGTGGGCTAGGGTACCATTCGCCTCCCGCAGCACCCCGCCAACAGGCTCCATCGATGATCCGCAGCATGACCGCCTACGCCACCGCCGAGCGCGCCACCGATGGCGGAACGCTGGCGTGCGAATTACGGGCGGTGAACCACCGCTTCCTGGAACTCGGTCTGCGCCTGCCCGAAGAATTGCGGGTGCTGGAACCGGCACTGCGCGAGCGCATCGCCGCGCGCATCGCCCGCGGCAAGCTGGATTTCTCGCTGCGCCTGCGGTCGCCGGAAGGCGAGGGCGGATTGCAACTGAACGCGTCGCTGGTGATGCAGTTGTCCGAACTGGCGCTGGACATGACCGCGCGCTTCCCGGCACTGCGCACCGAATTCATCGATCTGCTGCAATACCCGGGCGTGCTGCAGGCCCGTTCGACCGATGCCGAGGTTCTGCAGGCCGAAGCGCTGGCCTTGCTGGACACCTTGCTGGACCAGTTCGTGGGCGCGCGCGAGCGCGAGGGCGAAAAACTGGCGGTGGCGATCAACGAGCGGGTCGATGCGCTCGCCGCCTGCGCAGCCGAGGTGCGTCAGCTGATTCCGACCATCCGCACCGGCCAGCGTCAGAAACTGGAAGCTCGCCTCGCGGATATCGCCCAGAACGTGGATCCCGGCAGGGTGGAACAGGAACTGGTGCTGTGGCTGCAGAAGCTCGACGTGGACGAGGAGTTGGACCGCCTGGACAGCCACATCAAGGAAATCCGCCGCGTGCTGAAGCAGACCGAACCGGTCGGCCGCCGCCTGGATTTCCTGCTGCAGGAGTTCAATCGCGAGGCCAATACGCTGGGTTCCAAGTCGGTCGACGTGCGCACCACCAATATCGCGGTGGAACTGAAAGTGCTGATCGATCAGATCCGCGAACAGGTGCAGAACATTGAGTAAGGAAGCGAGCGAATGACCATGCGCGGAACCCTCTATGTGGTCGCCGCGCCTTCCGGCGCCGGCAAAAGCAGCATCGTCAACGCTGTGCTGGCGCGCGACCCGCAGATCGCGTTGTCGATCTCGTTCACCTCGCGCCAGCCGCGCCCGGGCGAACGCCACGCGCAGCACTACAACTTCGTTTCCGCCGACGACTTCCAGCAGATGATCGACGCCGGCGATTTCTTCGAGTACGCCAAAGTGCACGGCGACTGGAAGGGCACCGCGCGCCAGTCGGTGGAGCCGCAATTGAATGCCGGCAAGGACGTGCTGCTCGAGATCGACTGGCAGGGCGCGCGCCAGGTGCGGGCCAAGGTGCCCAATGCGGTCAGCGTGTTCATCCTGCCGCCCTCGCGCGAAGCGCTGGAGCAGCGCATGCGCACCCGCGGCCAGGACAGCGAAGCGGTGATCGCGCAACGGCTGGCCGCTGCGCGCGAGGAAATGTCCCATTACGGCGAATTCGACTATCTGATCGTCAACGAGGTGTTCGACACCGCGGTGGAGGAGATGTGCGCCATCTTCACCGCCAGCCGCCTGCGCAAGGAGCCGCAAGTGGCCCGGCATGCCGGGCTGATCCAGACCCTGCTGGGGTAGGACTGCGGCTGGCTCGCGCCGCTGGGGCCGGATCGAACCCGGCTCTGAACGTCCAAGCCATTGATTAACAAGGGCGAAAAGGCATAAATGCTTGCATGCGGCCGGCCCCGGGCCTACAATCCGCGCCCCTTTCTGTATTAATCGCGCGACCCCGGTCGCCGGGAGCCCGCATGGCCCGCATTACCGTAGAAGATTGCCTGGAAGTCGTCGATAACCGTTTCGAGCTGGTCATGATGGCCGCCAAGCGCGCCCGCCAGTTGGCCAACGGCGTCGAGCCCACCATCGACAACCACGAGAGCGGCGACAAGCCGACCGTGCTGGCGCTGCGCGAGATCGCCGCACGCAAGATCGACAACGAGTTGATCGACAAGGTCGAGAAGGCCGAACGCGAGCGCGCCGAGCGCGAGGCGCTGGAATGGGCCGCTGCCGAAGTGGTCGCCGACGACGATTTGTCGAAGGGCGACGACTGATCGGTTTCCTGTCACGGTAGCCTGTCGAACAGCCCGCGAAAGCGGGCTGTTTGCTTTTGTCGTGAAGCATTCCAGTTTCACGCTCTCGCTGTTGCTCAATCAACGTCATTCCCGCGAAAGCGGGAACCCAGCGACTTTGGCTTTTTAGGCCAGAGCCAAAGCATTTCGCGCTTTGCGCGAGTCACTTTTCTTTGAACGGCAAAGAAAAGTAACCAAAAGAAAGCCGCCCTAACGCCGCGCCCCACGATGAAACCGTGGGGTCCGCAAGCAGGCCGGGAATTTCCGTAAGGCGCCTCCTGCGCCTCCGGAAACGGCGCACATCCCTGTGCGCCGCCCCTAGGGGTTGATCCCGCCCCGCTTGCCGCGTCTCACGGGATTCTGAAAACCGCAACCGCAACCGCAACCGCAACCGCAACGGCAACGGCAACGGCAGTTCATCGTTTGGGCCAACGAATTGGGTGATTCATATGAATTTGCCGTTATTTGGCCGCTGGCATAGGCTTGCGGCATGACTCCGAGCCGTTCCAGCAAGACCGTCGATCGTTCGCCGCCTCATGAAAATGAGGTGCCGGCGTATCTGCGGCAGTTGGAGCAGGCCGCCAGCTACCTGCCTGCCGAACAATTGCCGCTGCTGCGGCGCGCCTGGGAAGTCGGCGCCGCCGCGCACGAAGGGCAGACCCGCAAATCGGGCGAGCCCTACATCACCCACCCGGTGGCGGTGGCCCAGGTCCTGGCCGAGCTGGGGCTGGATGTCGAAACCCTGATCGCGGCGATCCTGCACGACACCATCGAAGACACGCCGCTCACCCATGCCGAGATCGCCGAAGGTTTCGGCGAATCGGTGGCCGAGCTGGTCGACGGCGTCACCAAGCTGGACAAGCTGCACTTCCGCGACCGCCAGGAAGCGGCGGCGGAAAGCTTCCGCAAGATGCTGCTGGCGATGTCGCGCGATCTGCGCGTGATCATGATCAAGCTGGCCGACCGCCTGCATAACATGCGTACGCTGGGTGCGCAGAGTCCCGAGGCGCGCAAACGCATCGCCAAGGAAACCTTGGATATCTACGCGCCCATCGCCCAGCGCCTGGGCATGAATCTGGTGAAGTCCGAGCTGCAGGACCTCGGTTTCCGCGCCATGTATCCGTGGCGCCACGCCATCATCGACAAGCACATCCGCAGCCAGCCGGTGGTGCGGCGCGAATCGATGGCGCAGATCGAGGCGCACCTGTCGCAGCGCCTGACCCGCGATGGGCTGGAGCACCGCCTGGTAAGCCGCATCAAGACGCCCTGGAGCATCTACAACAAGATGCACGGCGAAGGCAAAAGTTTCGACCAGGTAATGGACGTGTTCGGCTTCCGGGTGGTGGTGGACAGCGTGCCGCACTGCTACCAGGCGCTGGGATCGGTGCACGCGCAGTACAAACCGCTGGATGCGCGGTTCCGCGATTTCATCGCCATTCCCAAGGCCAACGGCTACCAGTCGCTGCACACAGTGCTGTTCGGTCCTTACGGTTCGCCGATCGAGGTGCAGATCCGCACCGTGGAAATGGATCTCATCGCCGAACGCGGCATCGCCGCGCACTGGACCTACAAGTACGGCGCGCAGGCGCCCAACAGCGCGCAGAGCCGGGCTCATGCCTGGATCATGGAGCTGATCGAAAACCAGCGCGCTGCCGGCTCTTCTCTGGAATTCCTGGATAACGTGAAGGTCGACCTGTTCCCGGATGAGGTTTACCTGTTCACGCCCAAGGGCAAGATCCTGTCGTTGCCGCGCAGTTCCACCGCGCTCGATTTCGCTTACGCCGTGCACACCGATGTCGGCAACCAGGCGGTCGCTTCGCGCGTGGACAAGAAGCTGGTGCCATTGCGCACCAAACTGGCCAGCGGACAGAGCGTGGAGATCATCACCGCCAAATCCGCACTGCCCAAACCGCAGTGGCTGGAATTCGTGGTCACCAGCAAGGCGCGCACGGCGATCCGCCACCAGCTCAAGCAGCTTGAGCACGAAGACGCGGTGCAACTCGGCCACCGCATGCTGGATCGCGCGCTGGAGGAGCTGGACAGTTCGCTGGAACGTTTGCCGCAGCAGCGCCTGGAAGCGTTCCTGGCCGAACATCGTTATCCGCGCCTGGAAGCGTTCCTGGCCGACGTCGCCCTGGGCAACTGGATGCCGACCCAAGCCGCGCAGGCGCTGACCGCCTACGCCGAACTGCGTGGCGGCGGACATTCCAAGCATTCGCAGGAAAAGATCCTGATCAACGGCACCGAGCGCGGCGTGGTCAGCTTCGCCAATTGCTGCCAGCCGATTCCCGGCGACGAGATCATGGGCTACCACACCGCCGGCAAGGGCATCGTGGTGCACCGCCTGGATTGTCCCAACGTGGTCGAATTCCGTAAATCTCCCGAGCGCTGGATTCCCATCGACTGGGACACCAGCGTCACCGGCGACTACGACGCCGCGCTGCTGATCGATGTGGAAAACCGCCCCGGCGTGCTCGCCCAGGTCGCCGCCGCGGTGGCGCAAAGCCAGTCCAACATCGACCGCGTGGAATACCTGGAGCGCGACATCAACGCCGCGGTGCTGCGTTTTTCCATCCAGGTGCGCGACCGCAACCATCTGGCCGAAGTGATGCGACGGTTGCGGCGTTTGAGCGTGGTTCACGGCGTCAGAAGGCAATGACGCCCTTGCTTTAGAATGCGCGCAAGCCCCGCTTATGGAATCGCCATGACCCGCCAGATCATCCAAACCGACCATGCTCCCGCCGCCATCGGCCCGTATTCGCAGGCGGTGCGCAGCGGAAATACCGTGTATTTCTCCGGGCAGATCCCGCTGAATCCAGCGACCGGCAACCTGGTCGAAGGCGACATCGCGGTGCAGGCCAGGCGCGCGTTCGACAATCTCAAGGCGGTCGCCGAAGCCGCCGGCGGTTCGCTCGCGCAGATCGTCCGGCTCGGTCTCTACCTGACCGATCTGGGTCAGTTCGCCGCGGTGAATGCGGTGATGCAGGAGTATTTCAATGCGCCGTTTCCGGCGCGTTCCACCGTTGAAGTGTCGGCACTGCCCAAGGGCGCGGTGTTCGAAGTCGATGCGGTGATGGTGATCGACTGACAGAAGCCGATCTTCCGGTAGTGCGTGGGAGCGGCGTCTTCGCCGCGAGCTTTTGATCCTGCTTCTGGCTGGTCGCAAGGGCGCAGACAAGGCAAGAGCTCGCGGCGAAGACGCCGCTCCCACCGTGCATTTCTTGCTTTCGCTTACGCCATCTGCTCGCGCGCCTCGCTGGGCGTGTGTCCGGTCCAGCGCTTGAACGCGCGCCGGAATTCGCGCGCATCCGCGAAGCCGATGCGGCTGCCGACCTGGCTGATGGTCAAGTTGTGATCGTGCAGCAGTTCCAGCGCGCGCTCGGTGCGGATGCGGTCGTGCAATCGGCTGAAGCTGATTCCATCGGCAGCCAGTTGGCGGCGCAGCGTGCGCTCGCTCAAGTGCATGACGCCCGCGATGGCCGAAAGCGGCGGGTTCTCGCGCACGTGCTGGCGCAGGAAGCGTTCCACTGTCGCGGCCAGTTCGCTCTGCGGCGAGGCGATATCGGCCAGTTGCCGCTCGCACAGATCGAGCACCTGGCGCGCATTGACCGCGTTGTAGGTAGGGAACTTCAGCGCCATCCATCTGCTGTCGATCACCATCGCGTTGCACGGTCGGTCGAAATGCAGCTCGCACTGGAACAGTTCCGCGTACTTGCCGGCATAGGCAGGCGCCGGGTAGGTCAGCTCCAGCCGCAAGGGACGGAATTCGGGACCGACCAGTTCCCGCGCCACCATCAGCGAGCTGGCGAACATTTCTTCGCACAAGAACGGCAGGATCGCCGGCATGATCACAGGCGCGCGCGCGGTCATCGCCACTTCGCCGGTGTTGCTGGTATCGGTGTCGATATCCAACATGGCGCCGGTAGTGCGCTGGTAGGTCATGCCCAGCAAAACCGCCTCGCCGAAAGTCGGTGCGGTTTTCATGGCCAGGCCGAGCAAGCCGAAATTGCCGACGTCCTGCCGGCAGCCGACCACCAGACCCAGGTCGGGTTGCGCCAACGCCGCCAGCGCACGCGCCACGATCTCGCTGGCCTGGCGATAAGACACCCGGGTGGCGGGGTCGTCGATTTCGTGCGGGTCCAGGCGCATACCCTTGAACCAGGGGGTGCTGTCCATTTCCCGCTCGCGCGCCAACTGCACCAGATGGCACAGCATGTTGGTCGGAATGACCGCCGCCGCCAGCCGCGCTTCATTGACCGGGTCAGTGGTGACGCGCATCGAAGCCCTCCAGCTTGTCCGCTTTGCCCCCCCAAGTATGCCGCTCCTGCCCTCACTCGCGTCAAGGGCCACGGACAAGACTGCATTGCCGCGTTATGCGTGGCGCCGTGGCGTCATCGGATGCCGCTTCGTTGGTCATTCCTTGGGAGAGTAAAGATGCGACAGCACGTCGTGGTAGTTGCCTTGTTGCTGGCGCTGAGCGCTTGCCAGAAAGACCAGACCGCGCCGGCAAGCGCGGCCGTCGCCGCCGGCGACGCCGGTTTCGCCGCTACCCTGCACGAGCGCCTGCTCGATGCCAAACCAGGCGAGGTGATCGAGATACCCGCCGGCAAGTTCTCTTTCGACCGCAGCCTGACCCTGCGCGCCAATGGCGTGACCATTCGCGGCGCGGGCATGGACAAGAGCGTGCTCAGCTTCAAGGGCCAGAAAGCCGGCGCCGAAGGCCTGCTGGTCAACGGCGACGACTTCACCATCGAGAACCTGACCATCGAGGACTCCAAGGGCGACGGCCTGAAGATCAGCGAATCCAAGAACGTCACCATCCGCAAGGTCAAAGTGCAATGGACCGGCGGGCCCAGCACCAAGAACGGCGCCTACGGCCTGTACCCGGTGTTGACCAAGAACGTGCTGATCGAGGATTCGGTCGCCATCGGCGCGTCCGACGCCGGCATCTACGTGGGCCAGTCCGATGGCGTGATCGTGCGTCGCAGTCGCGCCGAATCCAACGTCGCCGGCATCGAGATCGAGAATACCATCAACGCCGACGTATACGAGAACGTGGCGACCAAGAACACCGGCGGCATCCTGGTCTTCAACATGCCCAACCTGACCCAGCAGGGCGGAAACATCCGCGTGTTCAACAATAAAGTGATCGCCAACAACACGGAGAATTTCGGCGCCAAGGGCACCCCGGTGGCCAGCGTGCCGGCGGGTTCGGGCATGGTGGTGAATGCCAACGACGACGTGGAGATCTTCGACAACGAGATTTCCGACAACGCCACTGCCAACTTCATCATCTCCAGCGTCTATTCCACCGGCTACAAAGATTCCAGCATGGCCAAGGATTTCGATCCGTATCCGGAACGCATCTACGTGCATGGCAATAAAGTGAGCGGCGGCGGCGATTCGCCCGATGGACTGGACCTCAAAGCGTTGAAAGTGGCGATGTTCGGGCTCAGCGGCAGCTTTCCCGATGTGCTCTGGGACGGTTACTACAACAAGGATCGCAAGGTCGACGGCAAGGCCGCGGCCGGACCGGAAATCTGCCTGCGCGACGTCAGCGGCGTGGTCAACGCCGACGGTCCGGGCGGTTACAAGAATCCGAGCAAGGACGCCAAGCTCTTCGAGTGCGATCTGCCGCGGCTGCCAGCGGTGGACCTGGGGCGCGGCTGAGGTCGCGAACGATGCGGTTGCGCGGCTTCGCATTGCTTGCATTGATGTCGCTGTTCTCGGCGTGCAAGGGCGAGGACGTCGGCGTGCATTTTTTCGCCGAAGGCCAGCCCAAGGCGCTGAGCGAATGGCGCGTGCTCAAGGTGGACGGTGGGCGTCTGTCGTTGAACGAAGGCGTGGTGCCGTACGACCTCAACACGCCGCTGTTCAGCGACTACGCGCACAAGCTGCGCACGATCTGGATGCCGAAGGGAAAGTCCGCGTCGTATGCGGCGCAGAACAGCTTCGCCTTTCCGGTGGGCACCATCATCAGCAAGACTTTCTATTATCCATTGCCTGGCGACGGCCAGTGGGATGGAAAATCGGTGGCGCGCATCGCCGCCAATAACGATCTGCAGGGCGAATCGCTGGACCTGTCCAAGGTGCGATTGATCGAAACCCGCCTGCTGGTGCGCCGCGAAGCGGGCTGGGAGGCGATGCCCTACGTCTGGAACGAAGCGCAGACCGAAGCCACGCTCAGACGCGCGGGCGAGCTGATTTCCCTAGAGCTCGTGGACAGCGATGGCGGCCGGGAGGTCGCGAACTACCAGGTGCCCGACCAGAACCAATGCGCGAGCTGCCACGCCACCGACAACAAGACCCGTGCGCTGCACCCTATCGGGCCGAAGGCGCGCAACCTCAATCGCGATTTCGCCTACGCGGCAGGCAACGAAAACCAGCTCGCCCATCTTTCGCGCGTCGGTTACCTGGTCGGTGCGCCCGCTCCGGAACGGGCGCCGCGCAATGCGGACTGGCAGAACGCCGCCCACGAGAAGCTGGAAGACCGCGCACGCGCCTACCTGGACGTCAATTGCGGACACTGCCACAGCCCGACCGGCCCGGCGATCACTTCCGGGATGTGGCTGGACGCGTCCATCACCGATCGTCTGAAGCTGGGTTTCTGCAAGCAACCGGTGGCGGCGGGCAAAGGCACCGGCAATCGCCTGTACGACATCGCGCCGGGCCAGGCCGACGCTTCGGTGTTGATGTTCCGCATGGACAGCGACGATCCTTCGGTGATGATGCCGGAGTTGGGGCGTTCGGTGGTGCATCGCGAAGGCGTGGAGCTGATACGGCAATGGATAGATGCGCAGAAAGGCGCGTGCGACACGTGAGAGTAGCGACGGACCAATTCGGCGCGGCGATGTCTTAGCGACGATTCGCCGCATAGCAATCAAACGGGGAGAGAGCGATGAAGTTGATCCAACGTGGACTGGTAGTGGGAATGCGGCGCGCCTTGTTCGGCGGATGCCTGCTGGCGGCATCGACGGGGACGGCCTGGGCGCAGCAGACCGAGGCAGCGCCGGCGGAAACCGATGCGACCACGCTGGACCGCATTCTGGTCACGGCGCAAAGTCGCGAACAGGAGCTGCAGGATGTGCCGATCGCACTGCAGGTGTTGGACGATCGCATGATCCAGGACGTGGCGGCCGAAGACCTTGGCGATCTGGACAGCTTCGTCCCGGGCCTGCAGATCAACAGCGTGCAGCCCACGCAACCCTCGATCGCGCTGCGCGGCATCAGCACCGACGATTTCGGCATCGGTACCGACCCGGCGGTGGGCGTGTTCATCGATGGCGTCTACACCGGGCGCAGCGGCGGCATTCTGCTGCCGCTGACCGACGTGGAGCGCATCGAAGTATTGAAGGGCCCGCAGGGCACTTTGTTCGGCCGCAACACGGCGGCCGGCGCGGTGTCGGTGATCACCAAGCGGCCCAGCAACGAAACCGAAGCCGCGGCCAAGCTCCGATTGGGCAATTACGGCAAGCAGTACCTGGAAGCGATGGCCAACATCCCTCTCAGCGACCGCGCCGCGCTGCGCCTCAACGGCCTGCTCAACACCAGCGACGGCTGGCTGCAGGACGGCGCCACCGGCAAGGATCTGGGCGGCGACAACGTCTGGGCCACGCGCGCGGCCTTGCAACTGGGCATCACCGACAACACCACGGCGTTGCTGAGTTGGGACCATGAAAATCTGGATCAGCTCGGGCGACCCACCACCGGCATCGTGCCGCTGCCGCCCGCCCCGGGCCTGCCGGTCGCCCCCGCCGATCCGCTGACCTACCTGGATCCGCGCGACATTGATACGTTCAATGACACCGCCGCCAGCGCTGAATGGCGCACCTTCGATGGCGTCACCCTGATCGTCGACCACAGCTTCGAGTGGGGCCACCTGACTTCCACCACCGCCTGGCGCCAGTTCGACGCGCTCAATCGGGTTGAAGAGGACGGCACCAATCGGCCCAACCTGTACCTGGATTCCACCAACAGCGAGTCCAACGAAACCAGGTACCAGGAATTCAAGTTCAGCGGCGCCACCGATCGCCTGGATTGGGTGGCTGGGGCGAGCTATTACGAAGAGGAAGCCAGCCAGACCAGCGAAATCAACACCACCACCACCGCGGTGGATTCGGCAGTGTCCAATCTGGGCCTGGCGCCAACACCGGACGGTACCCTGTTCGGCTACTTCTCGCAGGTGCTGGGCTCCTTCGGCATTCCGTTGACGCTGATGGACCATGCCTGGAACGAGCAGTTCTACAACACGCTGAAAACCAAATCGTATGCCGGCTTCGGCGACGTGATCTGGCACGTCAACGACAAACTCAATCTGACCTTCGGCTTGCGCTACACCCGCGACGAAAAGGATTTCAGCTGGTTCAACGATCTCCGCAACGCGCCCACGCTGGACGCCACGCTGGACGCGCTGGACGCGGCCGGATTCTTCGCCCTGGCTGGCGTGCCTAAGGAATTCTTCATCTTCGACCTGGCCTTCGTAGATCCGCCGGCGATGATGAACAAGGGGCTGACCACCCGCGCCAGCCAGTCCTGGAGCGACTGGAGTCCGCGCCTGGTCGCGGACTACCACTTCAGCGACAACCTGATGGGTTTCGTTTCGCTGGCGAAAGGCTACAAGGCCGGCGGCTACAACGCCTTGCAGATCGGCAGCGAATTCGACAACGAAGACGTATGGAACGCCGAAGTGGGCATCAAACACACCTTGCCGGAGGCGCGCCTGGCCTACAACGTCTCGGTGTTCTCCTACCGCTACGACAACCGCCAGTCGATCCGGCTGGACAACACCAGCGCCATCCCGCGGTTCGTGGTGGATACCGGCGACGTGGAGGCCTACGGCGTCGATTTCGACATGCGCTGGCAGGTCAGCGATGCCTTCGCCATCGATTTCAACGCCGAGTACATCAATTCCAAGTACAAGGACTACAGCGTCAACACCGGCGCCGGATTGCTGGATCTCAATGGCCAGCCCACGGGCGAGCCTTCCTGGTCGGCGGCGCTGGGCGGCCACTACACCTGGGTCCTCGGCGATGCCGGCGATCTGCGCCTGGCTTTGCGCCACGCCTACCGCGGCGCCTGTCGCGCCAACGATTACAGCCGCGGCCAGGGAGACTGCACCAGCTTTCCCAATTTTTCGACCGGAGAATCGCAGAACCGTACCGATGTCCGCCTGGGCTGGGCCTCGGCCGGAGGCCATTGGACTTGGGCGGTGTACGGGAACAACGTGTTCGACAACCAGTACGTCGGCCAGTTGAACGTGTACGGCCGCGAGGCGTTCGGCACAGTCGGCGCGGTGGTCAGCGAGCCGCGCACTTACGGTATGGAAGTCGGCGTGAAATTCTGAATCGCGGAAGTGCCGGCGGCCGCAATGCCGGTTCTGACACGCCTTCGCGGCGAATCCTGACTGGCGTTAACGCGACGCGGTCGGCATCCTAGGCAGATGCCGTCCGCGCCACGCAGCGAAGAATCCGCTTTCAACCAGCCCATTGCCGGACAACTCGCCGGCGTAGGTCCGCGCGTGGCGGAAAAACTGGCGGCGCGTGGACTGCTTACGCTGCAGGATCTGTGGCTGCACCTGCCGCTGCGTTACGAGGATCGCACTCAGCTCACGCCCATTCGCAGCCTCCAGCCTGGCGTGCCGGCGCAGGTGGAAGGTCGGGTGGAAGCGGTGGAGCGCGGTTATCGCTATCGACCGGTACTGCGCGTGGCGATCGGCGACGAATCGCATGCCACCCTGGTGCTGCGCTTCTTCCATTTTCGCGCCGCGCAGGTGGCGCAGTTCGCTCCGGGCGCGCTGGTGCGTTGCTACGGCACGCCCAAGCCGGGACAGAACGGCCTGGAAATCGTCCATCCCAGTTATAGGGTGCTGGGCGAGACGGATGCCGCTTCGCTGGGCGAGGAACTGGATCCGGTCTATCCCGCGGTCGAGGGCATCGGTCCGGCCTCGATGCGCAAACTGATAGGACAGGCGCTGGATCGCCTGCCCGACGAGGCTTCATTGGAACTGCTGCCGGCGGAAATGCTGGACGGCCTGCGCCTGCCTTCGCTGCGCCTGGCCCTGCTGGGCATGCACCGGCCCGCACGCGACGCCGACATCGCCGCACTGGCGACCGGCACTCATCCCGCACAGAGGCGCCTTGCGCTGGAAGAACTGCTGGCGCACAACCTCAGTCTGCGTCGTCAGCGCATCGCCTTGCAGCGGCATCAGGCTCCGGCGTTGGCCGGCAAAGGCAAGCTGGCGTCGCAATTGCAATCGGCGCTGCCGTTCTCGCTTACCGGCGCGCAACAGCGGGTGTTCGCGCAGATCAGGCACGACCTGGCGCAGCCTTCGCCGATGATGCGGCTGGTGCAGGGCGATGTGGGCAGCGGCAAGACCGTGGTCGCGGCGATGGCGGCGATGCTCGCGGTGGAAGCAGGCAAGCAAGCCGCACTCGCCGCACCGACCGAATTACTGGCGGAGCAGCACCTGGCCAATCTTCGCCAATGGTTGGAGCCGCTGGGGATTCGCGTGGCCTGGCTGGCCGGCAAGGTCACCGGCAAGGCGCGCGCGGAAGTAATGGCCGAAGTCGCATCGGGCGCGGCGCAAGTGGTGGTGGGCACGCATGCGTTGATGCAGGAAGCCGTCGCCTTCCACGATCTGGCCTTGGCCATCGTCGACGAACAGCATCGCTTCGGTGTGCATCAACGTCTGGCGCTGCGCGACAAGGGCGCTTCCGGAAAATCGGTGCCGCACCAGCTGATCATGACCGCCACGCCCATCCCGCGCACGCTGGCGATGGCGGCGTACGCGGACCTGGATGTTTCGGCCATCGACGAATTGCCGCCGGGACGCACGCCGGTGCAGACCATCGCATTGAGCGGCGAACGACGGCCCGAGCTGGTGGAACGCATCCGCGCCGCCTGCGCGGAAGGCCGGCAGGCCTACTGGGTATGCACCCTGATCGACGAGAGCGACGAAGTGGTCGCGCAGGCGGCGCAGGGCACCTACGAGGCGCTGTCGGCGCAACTTCCCGAATTGCGCATCGGCCTGGTGCACGGGCGTATGAAGCAGGCCGAGAAGCAGACGACGATGCGTCAGTTCAAGGCTGGCGAGATCGATCTGCTGGTGGCGACCACGGTGATCGAAGTTGGCGTCGACGTGCCCAATGCATCGTTGATGATCGTGGAGAACGCTGAGCGGCTGGGCCTTGCGCAACTGCACCAGCTGCGCGGAAGGGTGGGGCGCGGCGCGGCGGCTTCCAATTGCGTATTGCTGTATCAGCCTCCGCTGTCGCAGATGGCCAAGCAGCGGCTGGCGACGATGCGCGAAACCAACGATGGGTTCGTCATCGCCGAGAAGGATCTGGAACTGCGCGGACCCGGCGAATTGCTGGGCACCCGTCAGACGGGTCTGGCCGCCTTCCGCGTGGCGGATCTCGCGCGCGATGCGGGCATGCTGCCGCTGGTGCGCGAACTGGCGGATCGGCTGCTGGCCGATTCCCCTGAGATCGCGGACCGCATCATCGCCCGTTGGGTGGGCGGCGCGGCGCGGTATGCATCCGCGTAGGTCGGGGTTACATCCCCGACGAACGAAGCGCCATGCCGTGCGTCGGGGTGTAACCCCGACCTACTGTGCGAAACTCCGCCTTCGCATTGGAACGATGAAACATGACCGACAAAATTCCCCTGTTGATCGACACCGACCCCGGCGTGGACGACGCCTTGGCGCTGCTGATGGCGTTCAACGATCCCAACCATGAACTGGTCGGCTTGACCATTGCCGCCGGCAACGTCGGTCTGGACCACACCGTCCGCAACGCGCTCAAGCTCTGCGAAGTCGCCGGGCGCGAGGACGTGCCGGTCTACGCCGGGTGCGCGGACCCGTTGCTGCATCCGGCGGTCGACGCGGCGCACGTGCATGGCCGCGACGGTTTCGGCGATATCGGCTTCGAACCCGCATCGCGCAGCGTCGAAGCCGAGCACGCCGCGCTGGCGATCCTGCGCCTGTCGCATCGGCATGCCGGCAAGCTGCTGCTGGTCGCGCTGGGCCCACTGACCAACATCGCGGTCGCCCTCAAGCTCGATCCCACCTTGCCCCAGCGCATCGCGCGCTTCGTGGTCATGGGTGGTGCGGTCAGCGCGCACGGCAACATCACCGCCGCGGCGGAGTTCAACATCGCCTTCGATCCGGAAGCCGCGCACATCGTCTTTCAGGGTTTTCCGCATATCGATCTGGCCGACTGGGAAGCGGTGATCGCCCATGGCTTCCTGCATGGCAGGGCCGAACAATGGCTGCAGGCAGACTCCCCGCGCGCGCGCTTCTACGACCGGATTTCCCTGCAGACCCGCAACTGGTCGGCCGACCGGCGTGGCGACCACTGGCATTCCGCCGATGCCCTGGCCATGGCCTATGCCCTGCAGCCGCAAGGCGCGCAGGAGCTGTTGGATCGCCCGGTGGCGGTGGAGCTGGCCGGCACCTTGACCCGCGGCGCCACGGTGGTGGACTGGAACCGGCAGGAAGGCCGCCCGGACAACGCCACCCTGCTGATGCGCTACGACCAGGCCCGGTTCGAGAGCCTGATCCAGGCCGCGCTGGCGGCCGGTTGACGGGCAGGTTGCGCTGGGCGGGCGGGGCGGGCTAAAATGCCGCTCTTCACTTCCCTGATATCTGGTGCCGCCATGAAGGCCGACATCCATCCCGAATACCGCGACGTCGTCTTCCAGGACGTCACTTCCGATTTCAAGATCCTCAGCCGCTCCACCCTGTCCTCCAAGGAAACGGTGAAGTGGGAGGACGGCAACGAATATCCGTTGATCAAGCTTGATATCTCCTCGGCCTCGCACCCGTTCTATACGGGCCAGCACAAGGTCATGGACACCGGCGGACGCATCGACAAGTTCCAGAAGCGCTACCAGCAGAAGTAATTCCCTGCAGCGCCGCTGATCTCGCCTCGAAATCTCGGACGGCCGCGCCCAGCGCGGCCGTTTTCGTTGTTGCGTCGTTGCCGTTCCGTTCTCATCCTTTGGTCTGACGGCCGCGCTCTTTTGAGCGACGGCTCCAAAACGCGTGTGCGATAATTCGCCCATCCAGAGCCAACGCCCTGGACTCCCGTCCCGCGCCGCCGGCATCGCCGTCCGGCGCATCCCCACGAAGGAGCGCACTGTGTCAGAACTCGACCAGGCCACATTGACCGCCGGCGATAAATCGGTGGTCATGCCGGTACTCAAACCCACGCTCGGCAATAGTTGTGTCGACATTTCCAAGCTGAGCAAGGAAACGGGTCTTTTCACCTACGATTCCGGCTTCACCGCCACGGCCAGCTGCAAGTCCGCCGTCACCTACATCGACGGCGATGCCGGCGTGCTGCTGTACCGCGGCTACCCGATCGAACAACTGGCCAAGCAGTCCAGCTTCCTGGAAGTGGCCTACCTGTTGATGAACGGCGAGCTGCCCAGCTCCGACGAATTCGCCAAGTTCGACCATGAGGTCGCGCATCACACGATGATGCACGAGGCGTTCAAGAACTTCCTCGGCGGCTTCCGCCACGACGCGCATCCCATGGCGATGATGGTGGGAATGGTCGGCTCGATGGCCGCGTTCTACCACAACACCCTGGACCTGGAAGACCCGGAACAGCGCCGTCTGGCCGCGATCCGCCTGATCGCCAAGGTGCCGACGATCGCGGCGGCCTGCTACCGCTATTCGATCGGCTGGCCGGTGCGCTTCCCGCGCAACAATCACGCTTACGTGGACCGCTTCCTGCACATGATGTTCGAAGTGCCCAGCGAGCCGTTGGACCTCAATCCGGTCGCCGCCAAGGCGCTGGATCTGTTGTTCATCCTGCACGCGGACCACGAACAGAACGCTTCGACCTCCACCGTGCGCATGGTCGGTTCCACCGGCGCCAATCCGTATGCCTGCGTCGCCGCCGGCGTGGCGGCGTTGTGGGGACCGGCGCATGGCGGCGCCAACGAAGCCGTGCTGAAGATGCTGGCCGAGATCGGCAAGCCGGAGAACGTGAGCTCGGCGGTCGACAAGGCCAAGGACAAGGAGTCGGGTTTCCGCCTGATGGGCTTCGGCCACCGGGTATACAAGAACTTCGATCCGCGCGCCAAGATCATCCGTGAGATGACCCATGAGGTGCTGGCCGAACTGGGCGTCAACGATCCGATGCTGGAGGTGGCGTTGCGCCTGGAAGAGGCGGCGCTGAAGGACGACTACTTCGTGCAGCGCAAGCTGTACCCGAACGTCGACTTCTACAGCGGCATCATCTACAAGGCGCTCAACATCCCCACCGAGATGTTCACGGTGATGTTCGCCATCGCCCGCACCGCCGGCTGGGTGGCGCACTGGCTGGAACAGCAGGTGGATCCGGAAGCCAAGATCGGCCGCCCGCGGCAGATCTACACCGGCTACGCCGAGCGCGATTACAAGGGCTTCGATCAGCGCTGATCGGTTCTGTTCGCGCAAGAGAAAACGCCCCGCATCGCGGGGCGTTTTTTGTAGGGTCAGTCCGATCGTTTGCGGCCAGGAAGGTGCGACCGGCTGCGGTTCGTCTTGGATGAGTTGTTTATGACCGCGCCTGCAAGAGTCTCTGATAGACATCCAGATCCGTGGCAGAAAAGCAGCAGAAGACGACCTCTTGAATGTTGATCAGCCGGGATATCGACGAACTGACGGTATCGACCGCAATTCGGGCCGCGAGCTCGATCGGATAGCCGTAAATTCCGGTGCTGATGCTGGGAAACGCGATGCTGACGACGGACTGGTTGTCCGCGATCGATAAGGATTGACGGTAGCAGGAAGCAAGGAGTTCGGGCTCTCCGTCGGCGCCGCCACGCCAGACCGGCCCGACCGTATGCACGATGAATTTGGCGGGAAGCCGATACCCTTTCGTAAGCTTCGCCTCGCCAACCTTGCATCCACCTAGAAGACGACACTCGTGCAGCAATTCCGGACCCGCGGCGCGATGGATGGCTCCGTCCACGCCGCCGCCACCCAGTAGGGATGAGTTAGCCGCATTGACGATGGCATCTACTGCCAGGGTGGTTATGTCGGCTTGTTGAGTTCGAATGATCACGGAAGTACGCCTGACGTTTGAATCAAGTCGAGCCGTGAGGCAGGTTCGATTTGAACGAATCGCTGGGATTCATCACATGTGCTCACTAGAACCACCGCCGTACGCGACGACTGTACTGTTGCCATGCAGAGCCATGGACCCGCGCCAGCCAGGGCTCTTCGCCAAGAATCACCCGAAGGTGGAAAGCCAGCGCCACGGCAAGCGCGTAGACAAGCAGACCTGCCGAGCGGAACGAGATCGCCCAGCCTAGCAGAATCAAAACGACAGATACGTACATCGGGTTACGGCTGTAGCGGTACAGCCCCACAACCACAAGCTCTTGACGCGGCGCCCATGGCGCGAGTGTGCCTTTGCCTGACACGTAGAAGTCCCGGACGCACCACAACAGTCCGGAGATACCCAGCGCGGCCATGAGTAAGCCAAACGGCCAGCTGAGCGTCTGACGACTCAGCCGAATCCATGCGGCAGGAACTAGGAAGGCCACCACTCCAGGGGGCGCTAGAAATGCAATGACAGCTCGCATGAAAATTGGAGTGAGCATGCTTGCCATCTCTTCGCCTCAATTACAGGCGCATGCTGCCGCGCGCCTGACTGCTAGCGGGAAGCGCCCATCTCGTATCCCACGATTTCCTCGTCCGTCAGCAACTGCCGCAACTGCGCCAGCGAAGCCCGTTTCATCGGTCGCTCGTCCACGCCCGACAGCGGCGCCTGGCGCAAGGCATCGTGCGGGAGCACGGTCACGTCGAACGTCAATTCCTCCGCGCTGAACAGCCATACCGGAAAATCGTCGCCGCGTTCGCGGTCCAGCCGCACGTGGCGGGAGCGGGCATCGACAGGAATGCGGTTTTCTTCCAAGAAACGCGGCACCGCGTCGGCATCGTCGGTGTGCAATTGCAGGTGCACCGGCGAGTGGGAATCGGCGGTGCCGTCCAGTACCGGGCCGACCAACCGCGGAGAGAACTCCGCGAAGAACTCCAGCGCGCGCGCTGCGGCGTCGCGGCGCAGGCGCACCGCCTGCTGTTGCGATTGGCCGACGAACAGTCGCTGGTATTCGCGCAACGCGTCCTCAATCTCGCGGTTGCGCGGCAGCGAAGCGTCGTCGTGGATCCCGAGGCGTTCGGCGGCCTTGAGCTTGGCCTGGTGATAATCGCGGAAGCCGCCTTCGGCCATCAGCCTAGCGGCTTCGTGCGCCAATCGATGGCGGCGTTCGCGGGTACGGGTTTCGGCATGCTGGCGCGCGTGGTGCATGGTGAGTCTCCGCGTCGAAACCTGCGCGGACTGTAACCGATGATCGCCGCGAGTTGTAGGAGCGGGCCGACCCGCTCCTGAACCGGCCCGCCATTGGATCAAAATCAGAAGATGTCGAAAGCGGCCTCGTCGGCAGCGGCGTTCTCTTCGGTGTTGTAGAACTCTTCGCTCTGGATGCGATCCAGATCCTCGGCCTTGACCCATTCGGTCGCGCCGTTGCTGGTCACCTGCACCATGCCGTCCGGCGGATCGTTCTGGGCGATCGGCTGTTCCTTCAGCGCTTCGCGCATGAAGTCGATCCAGATCGGCAATGCGGCTTTGCCGCCGTACTCGCGGTAGCCCAGGCTGCGGAAATCGTCGCGGCCCACCCACACCACAGTGGCGTAGGAGCCGCCGAATCCGCCGAACCACGCATCGCGATGGTCGTTGGTGGAGCCGGTCTTGCCGCCGACGTCCTCCCGGTTGAGGACCTTGGCCGCGGTGGCGGTGCCGCGCAGGACAACGTCCCGCATCATCGAAACCAGCTGATAGGCGGTGCGTTCGTCGATGGCGCGCGGTGCGACCACCATGTTGGGGTCGACCGGTTTTGGCGCTTCGGCCGGCTTTTTCGGAGTTGTTTCGGCCGCGGCCTTCGGTTTGCCGTCCTCGGTAGGGCTGAAATCGAAGCCGTCCACCACGTTGCTGGCTTGCGCCGGCGCGCCGGCGCTGCCACCTCCACAGGTGCGGCAGGCGGTGGCGGGTTTTTCCTTGAAGATGACGTTGCCTTCCCGGTCCTTGATCTCATCGATGAACCACGGCGTCACCCGCGAGCCGCCGTTGGCGAATACGGCATAACCGCGCGCCATCGACAGCGGCGTGAGCGAGGCGGTGCCCAGCGACATCGAGAGGTTGGGCGGCAGTTCGGCTTCGTTGAAACCGAACTGGCTGATGTACTTGCGCGCGAAATCCACACCGATGCTGTCCAGCAAGCGTACCGACACCAGGTTGCGCGACTGCACTAGCGCCTCGCGCAGGCGCATGGGGCCGCGGAAGCCGCCGCCGTCGTTCTGCGGCCGCCACATGTGGCCGCGGCGGTCGCGAAACACCACCGGCGCATCCAGCACGATGGACGCCGGATTGAAGCCGCGCTCGAACGCCGCTGCATACAAGAACGGCTTGAAACTCGAGCCGGGCTGCCGGCGGGCCTGGGTGGCGCGATTGAACTTGTTGCCGGCGAAGCTGTAGCCGCCGATGATCGCCTTCACCGCGCCGTTGCTGGCGTCCAGCGATACCAGCGCAGCCTGGCCGCGCGGGAGCTGGTCGATCTGGTAGCCGATCGGCGCCACCTCGGCCGCCGTGGGCGTCTCGCCCGGCTTGGTCGCGGCGACTTTCGGCGCATCCATCTTGATCCGGGCCAGGTCGCCGCGCTTGAACAAAGCAGCGGGATTCTTGCCGGTCCAGCGGCTGGCAGAGGCGGGAAGGGTGACTTCGCTGGCATCGGGCAGGACCACGGTGATGCCGCCGTCGCCATTGGCCCGGGCCACTACCGTCGGGATCAGGCCGTTCTGGGTGGGTATACCCGCCACATGCGCGGCCAGGGATGCCGCATCGGCATCGGCGGTGACTTCGAAATGCTGCTCGATCCCGTTCCAGCCATGGCGATGGTCGTACAGGCGCAGGCCCTCGCGCACCGCCACGTCCGCAGCGATCTGCATCGTCGGGTCGATCGTCGTGGTGACGTGGTAACCCTTATTGACCACGTCGCCGCCGAAGCGGGCGATCATTTCCTGGCGCACCATTTCCGCCACATAGGGCGCATAGACCTCGACCGGGCGCTCATGCGGCTTGGCATGCATCGCCTCGGCCTTGGCCGCAGCCGCCTCGGCGGCAGTGACCAGTTTGTCCTCCAGCATGCGGTCGATCACGTAAACGCTGCGCTGGTGGTTGCGTTCCGGATTGCTGATGGGATTGCCGCTGGAAGGAAACTTGAGCGCACTGACCAAGGTGGCGGTCTCGCCAAGGGTCAGCTGGTCCAGCGGCTTGCCGTAGTAGTACTCGGCGGCGGCGGCTACGCCATAGGCGCGGTTGCCGAAGAAGCTCTTGTTTAGGTAGAGCTCCAGGATCTGGGGCTTGGTCAGCATGCCCTCGATCTTCATCGCCAGCATCATCTCGACCAGCTTGCGGGTGTAGCTGTATTCGGAACTCAGGAAGAACTGGCGCGCCACCTGCTGGGTAATGGTGCTGCCGCCGGCCACGCGCCCTTCCTTGAGGGTGGCGGTTTGCCATAGCGCCCGCGAAATGCCCTTCGGGTCGATGCCGTTATGGGTCCGGAAATTGGCGTCTTCCGCGGCGATGAAGGCGTCCTGGACCTGCTTGGGGACGTTTTCGATATTGACCGGATAGCGCCGGGTCTCGCCGAAAAGCCCGATCAGCCGCCCGTCGTTGGCGTAAACGTAAAGGGGTTCCTGGAGTTCGACCGTGCGCAGGGACTGGATGTCCGGCACCTTGGAGGAAACCACGTAATAGAGGATTCCCAGACCTATGGCGCCTAACAGAAACAGGGCTGTGAACGCGAAAAATGCCCAGCGCAGCAGGCGGCGGAAACGGGACATCCGGTCAGATTCCGATTGCAGAATACGTGGCGCGGGAGTATAGATGACTCGGGGTAGGGCGGTTACGTTTCCGGGGGAAACAGTGACTTGCCCGATATCTTTAGTGAACCGTGACAAGCCGCACAGGCTGGTTAACGGCTATTGCAAGTGGTGAAAACTTCGTTATTAATGTGAGCCGGGGCCTGACCTATTCGTTGCGCCTGTCGGAAGGGGAGATACCGTGGGGCTTATACCTAAAAGCCAGTCGCCGCTCATAGGCGTCGACATAAGTTCGACCGCGGTAAAGCTGCTACAGCTTTCCCGGGTCGGCAATCGCTTCCGCGTAGACCACTACGCGGTGGAGCCGCTGCCGCCCAATGCGGTGGTCGAGAAGAACATCGTCGAGGTTGAGGCGGTAGGCGAAGCGATCCGCCGCGCCGTGACCCGCGCCGGAACCAAGACCAAATACGCCGCCGCGGCGGTGGCCGGGTCCGCGGTGATCACCAAGATCATTCCGATGCCCGCCGAGCTGGACGAGAACGATCTGGAAGCCCAGGTCGAGCTCGAGGCGGTCAACTACATTCCGTATCCGATCGAGGAAGTAAACCTCGACTTCGAGGTGCTGGGCCCCATGCCCAACAACCCCGAGATGGTGCAGGTACTGCTGGCGGCTTCGCGTTCGGAGAACGTGGAACTGCGGCAATCCGCGCTGGAGCTGGGAGGCCTGACCGCCCGGATCATGGACGTGGAAGCGTTCGCGGTCGAAAACGCCTTCGCCCTGTTGTCCAGCGAATTGCCGATTCCGCACGACGGCGTGGTGGCTCTGGTCGATATCGGCGCCACCATGACCACGTTGAACGTCCTGCGCTCCGGCCGCAGCCTTTACAGCCGCGAGCAGGTGTTCGGCGGCAAGCAGCTCACCGACGAAGTGATGCGCCGCTACGGCCTGACCTACGAAGAAGCCGGCATGGCCAAGCGCCAGGGCGGCCTGCCCGAGAGCTATGAAGTGGAAGTGCTGGAGCCCTTCAAGGAAGCCACGGTGCAGCAGATCAGCCGTCTCCTCCAGTTCTTCTACGCAGGTAGCGAATTCAACCGGGTCGACCAGATCGTGCTGGCCGGCGGTTGCGCCGCGCTGGTCGGACTGCCGGAAATGGTGGAAGAGCAGCTCGGCGTGCCGACCGTGGTCGCCAATCCGCTGGCCCAGATGACGCTCGGTCCGCGTGTGCAGGCGCATGCGCTGGCCCAGGACGCTCCGGCGTTGATGATCGCCACCGGCCTGGCCCTGAGGAGCTTTGACTGATGGCGAGGATCAATCTTCTCCCGTGGCGCGCCGAGCGGCGCGCCAACCGACAGAAAGAGTTCTACGGCATGCTGGGCCTGGCAGCCATCGGTGGGCTGGTGCTGTCGTTCCTGATCTGGTTCCACTACAACCAGCAGATCAGCGGTCAAGGCACCCGCAACCAGTTCTTGCAGGCCGAAATCCAGAAAATGGAGGGCAAGATCAAGGAGATCGAAGCGCTCGACAAGCAGAAGGACCGCCTGCTGGCGCGCAAGAAGGTGATCGAGCAATTGCAGGCCAACCGCTCGCAGATGGTGCATCTGTTCGATTCGCTGGTGCGCACCATTCCCGATGGCGTGGCCCTGGCCAACATCAAGCAGGAAGGCGAAGTCCTGACCCTGGAAGGCCGAGCACAGTCCAATGCGCGAGTCAGCAACTACATGCGCAATCTGGAAAGCTCGGGCTGGATGACCAATCCCGACTTGTCGATCATCGAAGCCAAAGCGCAAGAGGGGACGCCTGGAACGCCTTCGGCGACGCCCACGGCGCGTGCGCTTCCGTATGCCTTCACCTTGAAGGTGAAGCTCGCGAATCCGAATGCGCCCGATGCCGAAGGCAACATTCCGGCTGCAGTTGCGACGCCCGGCGATGCAGCTGCTGCAGCTCCCGCCCAAACCCCGACGCCCGCGGCTGCGCCGCCCGCACCCGCATCGGCTCCGGCACCGACTGCGCCCGCCGCCGCGCCGCCGTCCAACACACCGGTTGAAAAGCCTGCGCCGACGAATCAGGGGAGCCCGGCGTCATGAGCCAGAAGAAAGTAAAAATCAGCGACCTCGATTTCAACAACATCGGCAACTGGCCCCGGAACTACAAGATCGGGTTCTGCGTGCTGGTGGGCTTGCTGATCCTGTTGCTTGCGTATTTCCTGTCGATCAAGGGCAAGCGCGAGGAGTTGCAGGTACTCGAGCGCCAGGAGTCCGATCTTCGACGCGATTTCGAGGACAAGGCCGGGCGCGCCGCGAACCTCGAGCCGTTGAAACAACAATTGGCACAGATGGAGCAGGTGCTGCAGCAGATGTTGCGTCAGTTGCCCAGCAAGACCGAAATGCCGGACCTGATCGTGGACATCTCGCAGACCGCCTTGTCCAGCGGTCTGGCCAACGAGCTGTTTCAGCCAGGCCCCGAAACTCCCAAGGAGTTCTACGCGGAGAAGCCGATCGCACTGCGTATGGTGGGTAGTTACCACCAGTTCGGCGCCTTCGTCAGCGGCGTGGCTTCGCTGCCGCGCGTAGTGATCCTGACCATGCACGATATTTCGCTCAAGCCCCGGGATACCAAGGGCCGCATCACCGACAACAGCGCGCTGGAGCTTTCCGGCACGGTCAAGACCTACCGGTACTTGGACGAAGAAGAGACCGCGGAGCAGGAGAAGAAGGCTGCCGAAGCGGCCAAGGCCGCGGGCGGCGCGACTCCTCCGGCAGCGCCGGCCGCAGGCGGTGAAGCATGAGTACGGCTCTCAAATCGAATCGTCTGCCCCGTCGGTTCTGCGCATTGCTGATCGTCATGGCGATAACCGGCTGCGCGCGCAGCATCACCAGTACGCCTGGTGATGCGCCCAATCTCGAAAAATGGGTTGCGGATGTTCAAGCGCGCCCAGCGCCGCCGCTGGATCCTCTGCCGGTCATGCAGCAATTCGAGACGTTCGAATACGCCGCGCAAACCCTCCGCGATCCGTTCAGCGATGCCTGGAGCAACGCCGACAGCGGTGGCCTGCGTCCTGATCCGAACCGGCGCAAGGAAACGCTGGAGCAGTACCCGCTGGACAGCCTGGACATGGTCGGCACGATCGGCAAGGGCGCGGGACTGATTGCATTGGTGATGGCGCCCGACAAAGTCACCTACAGGGTGCGGCCGGGCGCTTATTTGGGGCAAAGCGATGGCCGCATCACCGGCGTCCATGAAGATCGCATTGAACTTGTCGAACTTGTGCCGGATGGTGCGGGCGGCTGGCTGGAAAGGCCTGCGTCGATTGCGCTTGAAGATCAATGATTAGGGGATACACGATGACCGCTTCGAACGTTCACAGCCCGTTGCCCTTCCGGCGCTTGGCCACTCACAGGGTCTGCTGCCTCGGACTCGCGATCGGTTTGCTGGCCGTTGCCAGCGTAGCCACGGCCGCCGCGCCGGTTCCGGCCGCGGTGGCAGGCAATGCCGACCCCGCCCGGCAGGCGACCAGCAATCTGGAGATCGCCAACATCGACTTCAAGCGAGGCGATGGAGGAGCGGGCAGGCTGATCGTCCGCTTCAATGGCAAGGGGGCAATGCCGGACCTGCGCAACCAAGGATCCTCGGTGATCGTGGATGTCGGTAACGCCGCCCTTCCCGCCGCCCTGCAGCGGCCGATGAACGTCGTCGATTTCGCTACGCCGGTCCAGCGCGTGGACGCGCACAGCTCAGGCAGCGGCACTCAGGTGGTGCTGAGCACCAACGGCGCCTTCGAATCTCTGGCTTACCAGACCGGTAACGAATACATCGTGGAAATCGTGCCGCGCGCGGCCCAATCCGCGATGGGTGCTTCGGCCTCATCTTCGATCGCCGCGGGCTCGGCCCGAGTGGCGGCCGAGCCGCGCGCTTATAAAGGGCGCCCGGTTACGTTCAACTTCCAGGACGTACCGGTCCGGACCGTGTTGCAGCTGATCGCGGAGGAATCCAACCTCAATATCGTGGCTTCCGACACCGTCCAGGGCAACGTCACCCTGCGCCTGGTCAATGTGCCGTGGGACCAGGCGCTGGACATCGTGTTGCGCGCGAAGGGACTGGATCAGCGCCGAGAAGGCGGCGTGGTCTGGGTCGCCCCGCAGCCCGAGCTGGCCAAGTTCGAACAGGACAAGGAGAACGCACGCCGGGCCATGGACGAAAGTGTCGACCTGATCACCGATTACGTGCAGATCAACTACCACAGCGCGTCCGCGATATTCAAAGCGTTGACCGAAGCCAAGGGCATCGGCAACAGCGGCAGCGGTGGCGGCGGCGGCAACAACGACGAAAACGGCTTCCTCTCGCAGCGCGGTCGTCTGGTTGCGGATGAACGCACCAACACCTTGATGATCAGCGATATTCCGAAGAAGGTCGCGCAGATGCGGGAATTGATCGCCGTGATCGACCGTCCGGTCGACCAGGTGCTGATCGAGGGCCGCATCGTGATCGCCACCGATACTTTCGCCCGGGACCTGGGTGCACGCTTCGGGGTTTCCGGCAAGCGTCAGTATGGCGACAACACGGCGATCATTGGAGACACCGCGACCGGAAATACCGGGACCGGAAACAATCGCGGTGGCCTCAATGTCAATCTGCCGGCCGGTGGGTTCATCAACAATCCAGCAGGCTCGCTGGCCTACACCCTACTCGGCTCGAATTTCTCGCTTGACCTGGAGTTGTCCGCCTTGCAGGAAGAAGGCCGCGGGGAAGTGATTTCCAATCCGCGCCTAGTCACTGCCAACCAGCGCGAGGCGGTGATTCGCCAAGGTCGAGAAGTCGGTTATGTCACAATTACAGGTGGCACTGGTGGCTCCGCTGCCACTCCCAACGTGCAATTCAAGGAAGCCTTGCTGGAGCTCAAAGTAACTCCAACCATTACCAACGATGGTCGCGTTTTCCTGAATTTGAATGTGAAGAAGGACGAGATCGACAGCTTCATCGATATTGGCAACTACGGCTCGGTGCCGCAGATCAACAAGCGCGAGATCACCACCGCCGTGTTGGTCGAGGACGGTCAGACCGTGGTGATCGGCGGCGTGTACGAATTCACTGATCGCAGCAGCATCGCCAAAGTCCCCTTCCTGGGCGACATTCCTTTCCTCGGCAACTTGTTCAAGAAGAAAGGGCGTTCCAAGGAAAAGGCGGAACTGCTTATCTTCATCACCCCGAAGGTGTTGTCAGTCGCCAAACGCTGACCGCCATCGTCATTCGCTCAGAAACGGGGCCGCTTGCGGCCCCGTTTCCGTTTCAGTTGCCATTGCTGAACAGGCAGGAACGCGCGCGCGGTTTCGATGAACCATCCGTTTCCCGATCGGTCAGAATCGACTCATGCCCCATACCGATAGCGCATCCATGGATAGCCAGACTCCCGGGAGTTCCGCCAACCCGCCTGCGAGCGTAGGTAATTCTCGCCTGCACCAAGCCTTCAGCGCATTGCGCGAAGGCCTCTCCGAAACCATCGTGGGTCAAGCGGCGCTGGTCGAGCGCCTGCTGATCGCGCTGCTGGCCGACGGCCATCTGCTGGTGGAAGGCGCCCCTGGCCTCGCCAAGACCACGGCGATCCGAGCGCTGGCTTCGCGCCTGCAGGCCGATTTCGCCCGTGTGCAATTCACACCGGATTTACTGCCGGCCGATCTGACCGGTACCGAGGTCTGGCGGCCGCAGGACGGGCGCTTCGAGTTCCAGCCCGGCCCGATCTTCCATCCCATCCTGCTAGCGGACGAGATCAATCGCGCGCCGGCCAAGGTGCAGTCGGCCTTGCTGGAGGCGATGGGCGAGCGGCAGGTAACCGTCGGGCGCCATACCTATCCGCTACCTCAGCTCTTCTTGGTGATGGCCACCCAGAATCCGATCGAGCAGGAAGGCACTTTCCCATTGCCGGAGGCGCAATTGGACCGCTTTCTGATGCATGTGCGCATAGGTTATCCGGAAGCGGCCGCCGAAGCGGAAATCCTGCGGCTGGCGCGCGAACGCGCACGCGACACCTTGCAGCACACTGCCGAAGCGGTCTCGCGGTTGCCGATCGAGGACGTTTTCGCCGCTCGCGCCGCGGTGCTGGATCTGCACGTAGCTCCGCAGCTGGAGCGCTATCTGATCGAGCTGGTGTTGGCGTCCCGCGACGCCAAGCGCTACGACCCGCAACTGGCGCGGCGCATCGCGTGGGGCGCGAGCCCGCGCGGCTCCATCGCGTTGGAACGCTGCGCGCGCGCGCGGGCCTGGCTGGCCGGCCGCGACTACGTAACGCCCGACGACGTACGTGCGATCGCGCCGGACGTGTTGCGTCATCGCGTGCTGCCCAGCTACGAAGCCACCGCAGAAGGTTGGGACGGCGACAGGCTGGTCGCTGCCCTGCTCGATGTCGTGCCGTTGCCCTGAGCGCGGTACCGGAGCGCGAAGCGATGAACCCGACCACTGGCGATGGAGTCAAGCCCGCGCTAGCCGAGTTGGTGGCTCTGCGGGCTACCGCGCAACGCCGGCCGCCTGCGCGCAAGGGCCGGCACAACGTCACCGGTCCCGCGCAATCCAGCGCGCGCGGTCGCGGCATGGAATACGCGGAGTCGCGCGAATACGTCGCCGGCGACGATGTCCGTCATATCGACTGGCGCCTCACCGCGCGCAGCGGCCGTACGCATACGAAGCTGTTCCAGGCCGAACGCGAGCGGCTGACCTTGATCGTGGCGGACACTTCTCCGGCCTTGTACTTCGGCACTCGCGTTCGCTACAAGTCGGTGCAGGCGGCGCGCGCGGCGGCGGTGGCGGTGTGGGCCGCGGTACGCGATGGCGATCGCGTCGCGATTCTGCGCGGCAGCCGGCAGGAAGCGCCGGTGCCGCCGGCGTCCGGCGCGCGCGGCGCATTGCGCGTGCTCGACGCATTGGTGCGCTGGTACTCGCGACCGCCCGCGGACGATACGGGCCTGGCGGCGGCCCTGGACGACGCCACGCGCCTGTTGCGTCCCGGATCGCGATTGATCGTGCTGGCCGACCCGCGCAGCATCGCGGCGCTTCCGGAATCGCGTTGGCCCGCGTTGGCGATGCATCACGAAGTCGTCGTCCTGCTGTTGACCGATGCGCTCGAAATCGAACCTCCACAGGCGATGCTTCCGTTCGCGCTTGGCGACCACCGTGTTGAACTGGACTTGGGCAACGCCACGCAGCGCCAACGTTGGCGGGAAGAATTCGGTCGGCCGATTGAAAGCGCGCTGGAGAACCTGCCGCGCCGTGGCGTACGCGTGTATTCGTTGCAAGGCGATGCGCCCAGCGAATCCTGGTTGCCATTGCTCGGCCGCGCGCAATCGCAGGTGGCCTGATGCAGGCGCAGGAACTTGTCCTCCGCGACGTGCACGTGCCATCAGCGCCGTCGCTGTGGCCGCCGGCGCCGGGTTGGTGGCTGCTGGCCGGCGCCATCGCGCTTGCGGTCGCAATTGCGTGGTGGATCAGGCGCAAACGCCGGCGCAGGTTGCTCGTCTGGCAGAAGTTGTTCGATGACGCTTGCAGCGACGCCGCACCCGCCGCTCAGGTCGCGGCCATCTCGGAACTGTTGCGCCGCGCAGCGCGTCGCGTGAATGCGAAAGCCGACCATCTGCAGAACGAGGACTGGCTGCGTCTGCTCGATGGCCAAAAGCAGAAGGGTTTCAGCGAAGGGGCCGGGCGATTGTTGCTGGAAGGCGGTTATCGGCGCGAAGTCCCGGCGGATGACTTCGCGGCGGCCAAAGCGTTGGCCCGTGCGCGCTTCCTCGAACTTATGGCCGGTCAGCAATGATCGAAGTGCCATGATCGATTCCTGGTTCGAATCACTGAAGGTCGCGTTCGGCGGTTTCGCTTGGCCATGGATGTGGTTGGCTTTTCCGCTGCCCTGGTTGGCGGGATGGCTGTTGCCGCCTCATCGCAATACTTCCGTAGCGCTGAAAGTGCCGTATGGCCGGCGGCTGGACGCCATCGCTACGGTCGGCGGTCGTTCGCGGCATTTGCATATCGCGGCCTTGGCCTGGCTGGCGTGGTTCCTGCTTTGCGCCGCCGCCGCGCGCCCGCAACAGCTTGGCGAAGCGGTGGCGCCGCCGCAAAGCGGGCGAGATCTGATGCTGGCCGTGGACCTGTCCGGCAGCATGAGCGAGCCGGACATGGAACTCGGCGGCAACGTGGTCGATCGACTTACGGCGGCCAAAGCGGTGCTGGCGGATTTCCTGGACCGTCGCGTCGGCGATCGGGTGGGACTGCTGGTGTTCGGCCAGCGCGCCTATGCGTTGACGCCGCTCACCCTGGATCGCGATTCGGTGCGCGATCAACTGCGCGACAGCGTTGCTGGCCTGGCCGGACGCGAGACCGCCATCGGCGACGCGATCGGTCTGGCGGTGAAGCGCCTGCGCGATCAGCCCAACGGCCAGCGCGTGCTAATCCTGCTCACCGACGGGGTCAATACCGCGGGCGTACTCGAACCGCTGAAGGCTGCGGAACTCGCAAAAGCAGAAGGCGTACGCATCCACACCATCGCCTTCGGCGGTTCCGGTGGCGGGCTCTCGATCTTCGGCCTCAATTTGCCCATGCCGGGCGGCGGAGACGAAATAGACGAGGAAACATTGAAGAAGATCGCGCAGGAGACCGGCGGGCAATCCTTCCGAGCGCGCGATACCGAACAGCTGGCCGGCATCTACGCCGAACTCGATCGCATCGAGCCGGTGAAGCAGGAGGGCGCACGCGTGCGTCCACGCGTGGAACGCTACGGATGGCCACTGGCGGCCGCGTTGCTGGTCGCGTTGTTCGCATTCCTGTTGCCGAGGCGAATGCGATGAGCGGTTGGATGACCTCGCTGCACTCATTGCATTTGTTGCGCCCGCATTGGCTATGGGCGTTGCTCGCCTTGCCTGCGCTGTGGGCGTTGTGGCGCGCGCGTCAGCGCAACGACAACGTATGGCGAGGCGTGGTGGATGCGCATCTGCTGCCGCATCTGCTGGAACAGGGCGGTAAGGCGGTACGCGGCACGTTGTGGATGGGCGCGTTGGGTTATGTCATCGCGGTCCTGGCGCTCGCAGGCCCCAGTTGGCGCCAGGGCGAGCAGCCGTTGTGGCAATCGCATTCGCCGCTGGTGATCGCGCTGGATCTGTCCAGCAGCATTGCGGCCTCGGATCTGCCGCCCTCGCGTCTGTTGCAGGCGCGCGCCAAGCTGGCCACTTTGCTGCGCGAACGCGCCGGAGGCCAAGTAGCGTTGGTGGCCTATGCGGGCGAGGCGTTCACCGTGGCGCCGCTCACCGACGATGCGGCCAACGTGGCGCTGTTCCTCGATGCGCTGGAACCGGACGTCATGCCGGTGGACGGACAACAGCCCGGCAAGGCCATCGCCTGGTCGGTGCGCTTGTTGCAACAGGCCGGGTTCGAGCGCGGCGATATCTTGCTGATCAGCGACCATGCCGATGCCGCAGCCAACGGCGCCGCAGCCGACGCGTTGCGTCAGGGCTATCGCGTCTCGGCGCTGGGTTTGGGCACGGCAGCGGGCGCGCCCTATCGCACCGCCGACGGTCGCATTGCGCAAGCGCGCCTGCAGGCGGGATCGATGCGCGCGCTGAGCGCGGCCGGTGGCGGCCGCTATCAAACCATCGCCGCCGACGACTCCGATCTCCGCACCCTCGATCTGTTGCTGCCGCGCGAAACCGACGCCAGCGCGGCGCGTGGCAAGAAGGGTTTGGCCTGGCAGGACGATGGCTACTGGCTGCTGCCGCCGCTGATGCTGCTGGCGTTGTTCGCGTTCCGTCGCGGCGGCGCGTTCGCAGCGGTCGCACTTTGCCTTTGCCTGCCGCTTGCGATGCCAGGGTCGGCACAGGCCGCAGAGCGCCAATGGTGGCAACGCGCGGACCAGCAGGAGCACGCGCGCATCGAACAAGGCGCGGATGCTTATCGTAAAGGCGACTATGCCGCCGCCGAACAGGCTTTCACCGGCATCGACAGCGCCGATGCCTGGTACAACCAGGCGAATGCGTTGGCCAAGCAGGGTCGCTACGACGAAGCGATCACCGCCTACGATCAGGCGTTGAAGCGGCAGCCGAAGATGGAAGACGCGATCGAGAACCGCAAGGTCGTCGATGCCGCGCGCAAGCGCAAGCAACAGGAAGGACAGAACCAAAACCAAAACCAAAACCAGAATCAAGAGCAAGGCAAGCAGTCGAAGGACCAGCAACAAAACAATCCGCAGCAGAACGGGGACGGAAAAACCGAGCCGAAAGACAAGCCTGCCGATGCGCAGGACAAGTCCGGCAATCCGCAGCAGACCCCGTCCAAGACCGGTTCCGGACAAGCATCCGAACAGCCCCGCACTCCGGAACAAAAGGCCGCGGACGCCAAAGCGCAGCAGGCTGCCGATGCCGCGCAACGCCAGCGCATGCAACAGGCCATGGCGCAGGCGGGCAAGCAGTCCGCGCAGCAAGGCAAGAACGATCCGCGGGCAGGTCAGCCTGCGGAAACGCCTGAGCAGCGCGAGCGCAGGCAGGCCGTGGAAGCCTGGTTGCGGCGCGTGCCCGATGAACCCGGCGGCCTGCTGAAAACGAAATTCCAGCTGGAATACGAACGCCGGCAGAAGGAAGGACAATGAAACGCAACCCGACCCTGGCGGTGATGACCCTGGCGATGCTGTGCTTGCTGGCATCGGCAATGGGCGCCGATGCGGCCCAGGCCGCGACCCGCGCCTGGCTGGACCGCAACCAAGTCGCGCTGGGCGAATCGGTCACCCTCAGCATCGAGACCGATCAGGTCGCCGCGGCTCCGGATTTCTCGCCGCTGCGCGGCGATTTCGATCTCAGCGGGCAGTCCAGCAGCAGTCAAATGCAGATGGTCAACGGCGCGGTGACGGCCAAGACCACGTACGTCGTCAACCTCGCTCCGCGTCGCGCGGGCACTCTGGCGATCCCCGCGTTGCCGATCGGTACCCAGCGAAGCCCGCCGTTGGCGCTGGTGGTCGGGGCTTCGGCGCCGGCGCCGGCCTCGGCACGCGGCAATGCGACGGCTTTTCTGGAAACCGAGGTCGACGATCCCAGTCCTTACGTCCAGCAGTCCGTCGGTGTCACCCTGCGCTTGTTCTACGCGGTGCCGCTGACTTCCGGCCAGCTCGATCTGGATACTCCCGAGGGCGCTTCGTTGCAGCGCGTGGGCGACGATGTGCAATCGAGCCGCGAGTTCAATGGCCGCCGCTACAACGTGGTGGAACGGCGCTTCCTGATGGTGCCCGAGCGCAGCGGCAAGCTGGTGATTCCCGGCGCGCGTTTCGCGGGCCGCGGCGCGGGCGGATGGATGGACGATCTGCTGGGCGGCAACAGCCGCGAGATGCGCGCCAATGGCGCTGCCCGCACACTGGACGTACGCGCGCAGCCGGCCAATGCGCCGCAGCCCTGGCTGCCGTTGCGCGACCTGCGCATGCGCTATGTCGGCGCCCCACAATCGCTGCGTGCTGGCGAAGCCGCGACGCTGGTGGTGGAAGTCATCGCGCAGGGCGCGGTGCAGGCGCAGATGCCTGAGCTGCCAATGCCGTCGGTGGCCGGCGCGCAGGTATTCGCGGAACCGCCGCAGTACGATGAAACCTTCAATGCCGGATCCCCGCAGGTGAAGCTGACCCGGCGCTATTCGCTGGTGCCCAATGGCGCCGGCAAACTGGCCGTGCCCGGTTTGAAGATGGGATGGTGGGATGTGCGAACGGGCGCGGCGAAGACGGCCAGCCTGCCCGACCTCACCCTCCCGGTCGCGCCTGGAACCGGTGGGTTCGCAGGCGCGACGCTCCCCGCCACTGCGGGCGCAACCGCCGCCGAAGACAACTCCCTGCCTGCCGCCAGCGATCGCATGCGTACGTCCAATCGTGTCTGGGCCTGGCTGGCGGTGGCTTTTGCAGGCCTATGGCTGATCACGCTGGTTTGGGCACTGCGGCGCCGCGCCGCGCCGCCTGCGCGGCGGCTTCCCAGACAGGACGGCCAACCCGCCGAGCCGCTGCCCACGCAGACCATGATCGACCTCAAACGCGTGCTGGACAGCGGCGATCTGGATGAGGTCGGCGACGTTCTGCGTGGCATGTCCACACCGCCGAGCGCCGATCTGGATGCGTTGATCGCGAGGCTGGAATCGTCCGTGCAACGCGATGCCGTGGAGCGGCTGCGTCGGGCGCGATGGGCCGACGGAGACGGGGTGGCGGCACGGGCTGCATTGCGCGAGGCTTTCCGCAACGGGCCGATTTGGCGGGCCACACCCAAGCCCGCCAAGGGAATCCTGCCGTCCTTATATCCGCCCTGACGCGTCGCGGTATGGCGCATAGGAGCGACGCGAGTCGCGATGACCGTTGGAGATGTGTGCCTTCGCTACTCACGTCGCTCCTACGGCTTCCTACGGCCAGGAGGTTTGCTAAGCTTCGGGCTTGTCCGTAAAGGAATCACCGTATGAGCGACGCGCCCGTTTCCGGCAGGAAGAAGCTTCCCTTGCACTGGAAGATGGCCATCGGCTTCGGCCTGGGCCTGCTGCTGGGACTGGTGGTGCACGTAACCGGCGGCGGCGATGCGGAATGGGTCAAGGGGGTCACCACCTATGTGACCACGCCGTTCTCCAAGATCTTCCTCAACCTCATCTTCATGCTCATCGTGCCGCTGCTGTTCTCGGCCCTGGTGGTGGGCATCGCCGAAATGGGCGACATCCGCGCACTGGGCCGCATCGGTTGGAAGACGCTGGCTTACACCGTGATCCTGTCCTCGGTGGCGGTGATCATCGGGCTGGTGCTGGTCAACCTGCTCAAGCCCGGCGCCGGCGTGGATCCCGCGCTCGCACAGAGCCTGCTGACCGACAACGCCGAACGCGCCAAGGAAATCGTCGCCAGCGTCGACAAGCAACCGCGCGGCCTGGACATGCTGCTTTCCATCGTGCCGGACAACGTGCTCGGTGCCGCGTCCAACAACGGGGCGATCCTGTCCCTGATGTTCTTCGCGGTGATGTTCGGCGTTGGTCTGGTGCTAACGCCCTCGGAGAACACCGGCATCCTCAAGCGCGGCATCGAAGGCGTCTTCGAAATCTCCATGACTCTGATCGGGCTGGTGATCCGCTTGGCGCCGTATGCGGTGGCCTGCTTCATGTTCAACCTGGCCGCCATCTTCGGTTTCGAGTTGCTTGTAAAGCTGGGAAAGTACGTAGGCGTGGTGGTACTTGCGCTGGGTTTGCACATGTTCGTGATCTATTCGCTGGCACTGAAAGCCGTTGGCAAGTCGCCGCTCGCGTTCTTCCGCGCCACCCAGGAAGCCAGCGTGATGGCGTTCTCCACCGCTTCCAGCAACGCCACGCTGCCCACTTCGCTGCGCGTGGCCGAAGAAAAGCTGCATCTGCCCAATCGTGTCTCGCGTTTCGTGCTGACCGTGGGCGCCACCGCCAACCAGAACGGCACCGCGTTGTTCGAGGGTGTCACCGTACTGTTCCTGGCCCAGTTCTTCGGCGTGGACCTGACGATCTGGCAACAGGTCATGGTGATGCTGGTCTGCATCCTGGGCGGTATCGGCACGGCCGGCGTCCCGTCCGGATCGCTGCCCGTGGTGGCCTTGATCTGCGCCATGGTCGGGGTGGATCCGGTCGGCATCGGCATGATCCTGGGCGTGAATCACTTCCTGGACATGTGCCGCACGACCCTGAATGTAACCGGCGACCTGACCCTGGCCACCCTGGTGGCCCATGGGGAAAAGGATCAGCCAAAAGCCCTGGACTGACCTCCCCCTTTTCCAAAGGAGGCAAGAGCAAGCGCTCTGCGCTCCAACCATGGGACAATAGGGTCGCCCGAGCTACGGGCGACCTCACTGAAAATCGCCCCCATGACGACGCCCGCCTCCAACAAGCCTGGCCGCCGCCAGCTCGCCAACGCCATCCGTTTCCTCGCCGCCGATGCGGTGGAAGCCGCCAAGTCCGGCCATCCCGGCATGCCGATGGGCATGGCCGATATCGCCGAAGTGCTGTGGAACGACTATCTCAGCCACAACCCGAAGAATCCGAAGTGGTTCAACCGCGACCGTTTCGTGCTGTCCAACGGCCACGGATCGATGCTGCAGTACGCGCTGCTGCATCTGACCGGCTACGACCTGCCGCTGGAAGAGCTGAAGCACTTCCGCCAGCTGCACAGCAAGACCGCCGGTCACCCGGAGCGTCATGAAACCCCCGGCGTGGAAACCACCACCGGACCGCTGGGGCAGGGCTTCGCCAATGCGGTCGGGTTCGCGCTGGCCGAAAAGCTGCTGGCGCAACGCTACAACCGTCCCGAATACCAGATCGTCGACCACCGCACCTGGGTGTTCATGGGCGACGGTTGCCTGATGGAAGGCATTTCCCACGAAGCCGCATCGCTGGCCGGCACCTGGGGTCTGGGCAAGCTGGTCGCGTTCTGGGACGACAACAAGATCTCCATCGACGGCAATACCGACGGCTGGTTCACCGACGACACGCCGGCGCGCTTCGAAGCCTATGGCTGGCAGGTGATCCGCAATGTCAACGGCCAGGATGCGGTGGAGATCAAGACCGCTATCGATACCGCGTTGAAGGCCTCCGACCGGCCGACCCTGATCTGCTGCCGCACCACGATTGGCTTTGGCGCGCCCAACAAACAGGGCAAGGAATCCTCGCACGGCGCGCCGCTGGGCAAGGACGAACTGGCCGCCGCGCGCGTGCAGTTGGAATGGCCGTACGGCCCGTTCGAAATTCCCGAGGAAATCTACGCGGGCTGGCGCGCCGGCGGGGCCGGTGCGCTGCGCGAGGACCAGTGGAACGCGCTGTTCGACCAATACGCCGCCACCTTCGGCAACGAAGCCGCCGAGCTGTCGCGTCGCTCGCACGGAGATTTGCCTGAAGGTTTCGTCGAGTCCGCCAATGCCTTCATCGCGAAATTGCAGGCCGAGGGCCCTGTGATCGCTTCACGCAAGGCCTCGCAAATGGCCATCGAAGCCTTCGCGCCCTTGCTGCCGGAACTGATCGGCGGTTCGGCCGATCTGGCCCATTCCAACCTGACCTTGTGGAAGGCCAGCAAGACCGTCGCCAGCGACGACCCCAATGCCAACTACGTGTATTACGGCGTGCGCGAATTCGCGATGACCGCGATCAGCAACGGCCTGGCGCTGCATGGCGGCTTCATTCCCTTCGACGCCACCTTCCTGGTGTTCAGCGACTACGCGCGCAATGCGGTGCGCATGAGCGCGCTGAATCCGGCGCACGCGATCCACGTCTATACGCACGACTCCATCGGTCTGGGCGAAGACGGCCCGACCCATCAGCCGGTCGAGCACTTGGCGTCGCTGCGCTACATCCCCAACAACGACGTCTGGCGTCCGTGCGACGCGGTGGAATCGGCGGTGTGCTGGCGCGCGGCCATCGAACGCAAGGACGGCCCCAGCTGCCTGGTCTTCAGCCGGCAGAACCTGCAGCACCAGCCGCGCGACGAAGCGCAGGTCGCCAACATCGCACGCGGCGGTTACGTGCTGGCCGACGCCGAAGGCGGCAACGCGGACGTGATCCTGATCGCCACCGGTTCGGAAGTCGGCCTGGCCACGCAGGCCAAGGCGACGCTGGATGCGCAGGGCATCAAGACCCGCGTAGTGTCCATGCCATCGACCGACGTATTCGACCGCCAGCCGGTCGAGTACCGCGAATCGGTGCTGCCCAAGGCGGTGCGCAAGCGCGTGGCCGTCGAAGCGGCGGTTACCGATTTCTGGCGCAAGTACGTCGGCCTGGACGGCGCGGTGATCGGCATCGATACCTTCGGCGCTTCCGCTCCTGCCGAGGCGCTGTATCCGTACTTCGGCATCACCGCCGAGAAAGTGGTGGAAGCGGCAAAAGCGCTGGGTTGAGGATCCCACGCGCAGGCGGATTGAAGCGGTATCGCATCGCCTTCACGGCGATGCTTCGCCGCTTGCGCGATAAAGGACGGGAACTGCGGCGAATGGATTCTGTCGCATAGATGCGTTCAACGGCGGTTAGGGGTCATGTCGCGTAGGCAGCGGACCATCGATTTCAAGACGACATCATGGTTGCCCTTGCTGCAGCGGGGCAGACCCTGGCTGCTTGCGGCCGGCGTGATTGCGCTGGCGGGATTGTTGGCGTTCGCGTTCAAGGGCCTGTGGCAGGAAATCAGCTACGACCAGGTCGTGGCGGCGGTGCGCGGCGTCGATCCGGGCGACCTGACGCTGGCTTTGCTGGCCACGGCGGTGAGCTACCTGGCGTTGAGCGGTTACGACCATTCGTCGCTTCGCTATGTGGGCGCGTCGGTGCCGTACCGGGTCGTCGCGCAGACGTCGTTCATCGCTTACGCGCTGACCAATACCATCGGCCTGGGCGTGTTCACTGGCGGCGCGGTGCGCATGCGTCTGTACGGAGCCGCCGGTGTGGAAGCCGGACTGATTTCGCGGGCCATCGCTTTCAATGCGGTGGCCTTCGGCTTGGGTGTCGGCACGGTGGGGGCGTTGGGCCTGTTGTGGGATGCGCAGGCACTCGCTCCACTCGTGCATGTCCCGGCCTGGCTGCTGTCGACGGGTGCGTGGCTGGTTCTGGCCGTGATCGGCGCGCTGCTGGTGTGGTGCCGCGATGGCCGCGAACGACGCCTGTTCGGCCGCCTGCCCCTGCGCTTGCCGCGGGCCTCGCTGGCGCTGCGGCAGTTGCTGTGGTCGGTGCTGGACATCCTGGCCGCGGGCGCGGTGTTGTGGGTGCTGCTGCCTGACGGCGCCGTCGGCTTTCCGGTCTTCATCGGTTTCTACGCTGCGGCGCTGGTGTTGGGCGTGATCAGTCACGTGCCGGGCGGGTTGGGCGTGTTCGAAGCGGTCATGCTGGTGGCCCTCGGCGGACGCGTGCCCAGCGAAGCGTTGGCCGGCGCGCTCGTGCTTTATCGCTTGGTCTATTACGTGCTGCCGCTGGCGTTGGCCATGCTGCTGATGATGCTGCACGAATTGCGCAGCGGGATCGTGGCGCCGTTGACCAGGGCGGTCAGCAGTCTGGCGCCGTTGTTGCTTGCCGCATATACGCTGGTCGTGGCGGTGGTAGTGCTGGTGTCGGGCGTGACTCCGGCCACCGAAGAAGCCACGGAGTTGTTGGCTTTGCACGTGCCGCTGCCGCTGGTGGAAGCGTCGCACTTCCTCAGCAGCGTCGCCGGATTGGCATTGCTGTTCGTGGCGCGCGGCATGTTGTCGCGGCTGGACGCAGCTTGGTGGGCGGGGCTGGGACTGGCGGGGATGACCTTGCTGATGGCGCTGCCCAAGGGCATCGCAGTATCGGAAGCCGCGCTGCTGGTCTCGCTGGTGACCGCGCTGGCCTTGTCGCGGAAACAGTTCACGCGCAAGGCCTCGCTGTTGTCGGTGCCGTTCACCGGGGGCTGGTTGCTGGCGGTCGCGGCCATCTTCGCCGCGCTGATCGCGCTGCTGTTCTTCGCCTACCAGGACGTCGACTACACCCATGAGTTGTGGTGGCAGTTCGAATTCAACGGGCATGCGCCGCGTTCGTTGCGCGCGCTGATCGGCATCGCTTTACTGGCCCTGGTATTGGCGGTGCGCCAGTTGTTGCGTCCTGTATCGTCGGCGCTGGAGCCGCCGGACGCGGCCGCGCTGGCGCGCGCGGACCTGATCGTCCGCCAGCAGGACAACGCCGATGGTTTTCTGGCGATGACCGGCGACAAGCAGTTCCTGTTCTCCGAAAGCGGCGAAGCCATGGTGATGTTCGGGCGCCAGCGGCGTTCCTGGATCGGCCTGTTCGATCCGTTGGGGCCGGAGAACGAACAGGCCGAACTGGTATGGCGCTTCGTGGAACGTGCGCGCGAAGCCGGAGGACGCGCGTGTTTCTATCAGGTGCGTCCGCAATCGTTGTCGATGTACCTGGACGCGGGCCTGCGCCTGTTCAAGTTGGGCGAATACGCTTACGTGCCGCTGGCCGATTTCTCCCTGGAAGGGAAACGTCGTTCCAACCTGCGTTACAGCATCAAGCGCGCCGTACGCGAAGGCGCCGGCTTCGAGATGGTGCCGGCGGAAGCGGTGCCGGCGATCCTCGAGGAGCTCCGCGCCGTTTCCGATGCGTGGCTGGCCGAACACCGCGCGGCCGAGAAGCGTTTTTCGGTAGGCGCCTTCATCGACGATTACGTACTGAGACAGCCGGTCGCGGTGGTGCGTCACGAAGGCCGCCTCGTCGCCTTCGCTACTTTGCTGACTACCGACACCAAGGCCGAGGCCACCGTCGATCTGATGCGCCACCTGCCGGCGATGCCGTACGGCACCATGGATTTCCTGTTCTCGGAACTGATGCTGCATTTGCGCGGGCTCGGGTTCCAGCGATTCGGGCTGGGCATGGCGCCGTTGTCGGGCATGGCCAAGCATTCGCTCGCCCCGTTCTGGCATCGCGGAGGCCGCTTGTTGTTCGCGCACGGCGAGAATTTCTACAATTTCCGCGGATTGCGCGCGTTCAAGGAAAAATTCGATCCGCAATGGGAAGCGCGTTATCTGGCGTCGCCGGGTGGCGCTGCCCCGTTGCTGCTGCTTGCCGATATCGCCGCGTTGATCAGCGGCGGTTTGAAGGGAGTCATCGCGAAATGATCAAAAATCTCTCGGTTCTGCTGTTGGCCGCCTCCCTCTCCGCGCTTCCGGCGCGTGCGCAGGAACGCATCTCGCATGGCTCCTTCGACCGCGTCGCGCTGTACCGGCCGCAAGGGGAGGCGGGGCAATTCGTGTTGTTCCTTTCCGGCGACAGTGGTTGGGACGGAACCATGGATACCGCTGCCCGTGCCCTGGTCAAGGAAGGCGCGATGGTGGCGGGCATCGACATGCCGAGGCTGCGCGCCGCCCTGGGCAAGGACGGCGACGATTGCGTGCTGCCGGACGGCGATCTGGAGAACCTTTCACACTACCTGCAAGGTTACGCGCGTCAACCCACCTACCGAACGCCCTTGTTGGTCGGCTACGGATCCGGCGCCGCGCTGGCTTACGCGATGCAGGCGGTCGCCGACCAGGACACGTTCGCCGGTGCGATCTCGTTGTCGTTTTGCCCACGACTCGATTTGGGAAAGCCGTTATGCCCGAGCGCCGACAAGCGCTTCCTCAAGGAGGCGAAGGGCAAGGTTTCGGTCCTCGCACCCGTATCGGAGCTGCCGCAGCCCTGGGTCGCCCTGCAAGCAAGCAACGACGGCCGTTGCGCGGTCGCAGACGTGCGCGATTTCGTCGGCGGCATTCGCGGTGCGGCGCTGTCGACACTGCCGGGTCGAGGCCCAAACCTCTGGACCGACAAAGGCACATTGCCCGCGCTGCTCGCCAGTTACCGCGTATTGACCGCCGGGCGCGACATCGCGCTTCCGCCTCCGCCAGCGAAGCTGATCGACCTGCCTTTGATAGAGGTACCGGCCGACGGCGACAGCGACACCTTCGCAATCCTGCTCAGCGGCGATGGCGGCTGGGCCGGGTTGGACAAGGAGGTGGCGAAGTCGCTCGTGGCCAAGGGAATTCCCGTGGTCGGTTTCGATTCGTTGCGCTATTTCTGGAAAGCGCGCGAACCCGAGGAACTGGCGACCGATGTCGACCGGATCGTCCGTCATTACGCCAAGCACTGGCGTAAGAAGCGGGTCGTGCTGATCGGCTACTCGCAAGGCGCCGACGTGTTGCCTTTCGCGGTCAACCGGTTGCCCGCCTCGTCCCGCGCGCTGGTGGCGCAGACCGTGCTCATGGGCCTGGGGCAGAACGCTTCCTTCGAGTTCCACCTCTCCAACTGGGTCGGCAACGACGACGGCCTGCCGATCCTGCCGGAGGCGATCAAGCTGAGCGATGCCGACACGCTATGCCTCTACGGCGAGGACGAGGACGACTCGCTGTGTCCGGACATTCCGCCCGGTCATGTGCATGCGCAATCGCTGGCGGGCGGGCATCATTTCGATGGCGCCTACGACAAGCTCGCCGAGCTTATCGTGCAACGCATCGCGGAACCCTAGCCGGCGGATCGGGATCCGGTTTTCGACAGCGCGAGCGAAACCAGTCTGGCGTACAGCCATTCGCCCGCACTGGCCGGCCGGTCGAGCGCCATGCGCTGCAAGGCTTCCGCATCCCTAGTTCCACTGGCGAACAGCGCACTGCCGATAGTCCGCAGCTTCCCCGGCAGCGTGCCGGTTTCGGCTTTCAACCAACCTAGGGCCTTCACCAGCCGCTGTTCCACTTCGGTGAAGTCGCTGCCCAGGGGATAGTCGGGCAGGGTGCCGTCGTCGCGGAACGGCGCCAGCGTGTCGCGGAGGCGTTGCGGTGTATTGCGCGACCATTCCGCTTCGGCGGCGAAGTCCAGGCGCAATTTCTTCGACTCTTTCGCTTTCTCCAGCAGCGGCTCCTGGAACCGCGCGTCGGTAATGGCCGCCATCGCGATCACGCAATCCTCGTCGGTCTGGCCCAGCAGATCGGCGATGCCGTACTCGTTGACGTAGAGGTCGCGCAAATGACGCGGGATGGTGGTGTGGCCGTAGTTCCAGCGCACGCTCGACTCGGCCTTGCCGCCGTCGCCGCGTTGCGAGCGGAACATCAGCACGCTGCGCGCGTCTTCCAGCGCATGCGCCATGGCCACGAAGTTGTACTGTCCGCCCACGCCGGACACGATGCGCCCGTCCTCCAAACCGTCGGAGACCGCATCGCCCAGCGCGGTAGCCATCATGCAGGTGTTGAAGAAACGCGAGCCGCTGCGCTGCAGACGTTCGAGCGATTCGTGCCCGCCGTAGAGCTGGTTGATCTCGCTGATGCGGCGCATGCCGATGCTGCGGCGCTGGTCGTCGGGAAGATGGCGTAGCCAGTCGTAGAAAGCGGGCGAACCCAGATAGAAAGCGCCGTGCAAGTACTCGCCGTCGCGCTCCAATCGGGCCAGGTCGCCGAGGTTGGCGGTGCCCTGGACGATACGCGTCATCAGCGCCTCGTCGTCCACTACCTTGCGGCGGATGACGCCGGCTTCGACCAGGCGCTTGAAGCCTTCGTTCACCATCTCGCTGCAGCCGTACAGGCCGATGGCGAACGGATCCATGCCGCCGCTGGCGATCACCGCAGGGTGGTGCGCCAGTTCCGGATCCAGTGCGCGCAGCACTTCGCGGTACTTCTCGTTGTCGAGATGGCGCAGCACCAGCGCATGCGAAAGCGCGTCGGCCAGCGCGCCGATGCCGATCTGCAAAGTGCCGCCATCGCGCACCAGGGCACTGGCGTACAGGCCGATGGCGTAGTCGGCGTCGGACACCGGCTGGCGCGGCAGCGCGAACAGTTTCGGATACGGGCCAGGCGGTGTGAGCACGATGTCGAAGAAACTTTCTTCCACCGCGGCGGTTCCGCCGATCCACGGCAGCTCAGGATCGATTTCCGCGACCATCAACGGGCGCGGCAAACCCAGGGCGCGGATCGCGTCGATGGTGTCCTGGGTGGTGTCGTTGTTGCATGACAGGGACAGCCGCGGCGCTTTGCCTTGAAGCGGACCCGGTTCCCGCGCCACTTTCTGCAGGATCGCGTTGGCGCCGCGTTGGGCCACGCCGGCTGCGGCCTGGGTGTAGTTGAGGCTGGTATAGGCGCGCTGCGCCTGCGAGGACTTCAGCAGGGCGCCGGACTGCATGTAGAACTCTTCCACTTGGATATGCGCCGGCAGGGCGTCGCGTTTCATCGCCTGCACGTAAAGAAGCGCGGGAAAATCGTCGCCGAAGTGGCGTTGCGCGAACGGCGCCAGGAAGCGCCGTTCCAGATCGCTGCTCGCAGTCGGCGGATCGAGCGATAGCGCGGTGTAGATCTGCATCGGGCGCGAGGGGTCTTTCTCCACCCGCCGATACAGGGCATTGAGCAGCCGATGCGGCTTGCCGATGGCCAAGGGACCGGCGATGCGCAGGGTGCCGGGAATACGGCGGAGGATCAGCTCGACGGCGTCGTCGAGATTGTCTAAGTGGGTCGTCATGGCGACAGCTTAGGCGATCGGCCCGCAAACCGATAAACGGTCGTCTGGGTACTTGACAGGCTTATTGATTACAGGCGTAATCGTAAAACATTTACAGGTGTAATCGATATGCAGATCAGCGAAGCCGAGGCCATGGTGATGGAGGTGCTGTGGAAGAAGAGTCCGATGGGGGCCGACGAAGCCGTGATCGCGCTATCCGTGCATACCGATTGGGCCGAACCGACCGTCAAGACCCTGTTGAACCGGTTGTTGAACAAAGGCGCCATCCAGGCGGAAAAGGAAGGTCGCCGCTATTTGTATTCGCCGGTGCTGGCGCGCGAAGCGTGGATCGGACAGCAGAGCGAGGGAATGCTGGAGCGGCTGTTCGGCGGGCGCGTGGCGCCGCTGGTGGCGCACTTCAGTGAGCGTGGAAAGTTGTCGGCGGCCGATATCGCCGAACTCAAGCGCCTGGTCCGGGAGCTCGACGATGGCGAATGAACTCATCCAGGCATTGACGCTGACCACGCTGGCGATGACTTTGGCGCTGTTGCTGGTACTGACGATCAGGACGCCCTTGCGTCGGTTGTTCGGCGCACGGGTCGCTTATCTCGCCTGGTGGCTGGTTCCCCTCGCGATGTTGGCGGTGCTGCTGCCCGCACCGGTCCGCGAAGCGGCCACACTGGCCCGTGGCGCCCTGGTCGCCATGGACATGGCGCCGATGCCGTCCGTCGCATCGGATTCCACCGCCATCGCATTGCCGGACTACCGCATCTGGCTGCCATTGCTGTGGTTCTGCGGTGTGGTTTTTTCGGCGCTGTTCTTCCATCGCATGCAGCGCCGCTATCTGCGTGCGCTGGGGATCATTTCGCCCGTTGGCGGCGGAATATTCGTGTCGCAGGCGGCGGATGCTTGTCCGGCGGTGGTGGGCGCGTGGAAACCGCGCATCGTGTTGCCCGCCGACTTCGAAGCCCGCTATCCATCGCGGGAAGGAGAAATGGTGCTGGCCCACGAACGCGCGCATCTGCGCCGCGGCGACACGGCCGTCAATCTGGTCGTGGTGGCGCTGCGTTGCGCGTACTGGTTCAACCCGTTGCTGCACTGGGCCGCTGCGCGGTTCCGGCAGGATCAGGAAATGGCGTGCGATGCGGTGGTGTTGGGGCAGTTTCCCGATCGCCGCCGCACTTATGCCGAAGCGATGTTGAAAACGCAGCTGGCCGTCCTTGGACTGCCGGTCGGCTGCCATTGGCAGTCCAGCCAATCGTTGAAGGAGAGGATCATGATGCTCAAGCGACCGCTGCCCGGAAAACTACGCAGACGGATCGGGGTGACCAGCGTACTGGCCGTTTTGATCGGAAGCAGTTACATGGCGTGGGCATCCCAGCCTGCGAACGGCCAAGCGCCCATTTATCAAGGCCATGTGGATGAACGTGCCATCGCGATCGTCAACATACGTATCCCCGAGGACATGCCGGTGCAAATGGAAGGACCTTCCATGTACACCGCCGCGGACAAATCAACCAACGCCATGTTGAACGGGTACTCGGACCTCGTCTTGAAATCCACGGTCCCGGAATCGGCCTGGTCCCTGCGCGTAAAAGCGAGCGGCAGTGCTGATGCGCCCAGCATCGAATGGACGCTCACCAGCAATGGGCGTGAAACGAAGAAAACCCACGCGCTGGAAAGCAACAGCCCAGTGGCGATCGATCTGGCTTCCCTCGTCGATGCGCAGGGACGATCCCCCGTCTTGACGCTTTCAAGGATGCCTGCTGACCGCATCATTCCTCTGGAGAAGGATCGGGTGTTTGGACGCGCACCGCCTACCTTGGTCATTGATGATGATGGCGTTTTCCGCCAGGTCGAGCCTGTCCGCATGGTGGGCATGGTCAAGGCCGATGGCGATGCGATGTTATTGCTTCACCTGGATGAGGACGGACGCGTTTCGAAGGTTGATATCGAGGAAGTCAGGCCCGCTGGTGCTCTTACCAGCAACGATGCTCGCGAAATTGCGATCCGAGATGTCTATGTTCCCAAGCGCATCAACGGAAAGGCGGTTCCCAGCCGGGTGCGCGTGCCGGTAAAGTTCTGGCGGGAAACCCCGCCGCTTGAGGAAATGTACCCGGAGCTGGCCAAGACGAAATCACCGCCGCAGTAGCGGAAAGCGACCGTCATCCGCATTGCGTGCAGCTCTCAATCCAGCACATGCACCGCCTCGGTCAGCCTCTTCACCTCATCGGCGGAGTGGCTGACATAGACGATGGGTAGCGTGGTTTCATCGCGCACGCGCTGCAGGTAGGGAATCAGTTCCTCACGCCGCGCCTGGTCCAACATCGACAAGGGTTCGTCCAGCAGCAGCAGCGCGGGTTGAGAGAGCAGGGCGCGGCCCAGTGCGATGCGCTGGGCTTCGCCGCCGGAAAGGTTGATGGTGCGGCGCTCCAGCAGCGGCCCGATTCCCAGCAGCGCCACCACCGCGTCGAAGCCGAAGGCGTTGGCCGCATCGCCCGGGCGGCGCCCATATTGCAGATTCCGGCGGACGTCCAGGTGCGGGAATAGGCGGGTGTCCTGGAAGACGTAGCCGACGTGGCGGCGGTGCGGTGCGATGTCGATGCCACGCGCGCTGTCGAACAGGCGGCGGCCATCGATCTCGATATGGCCGGACTGCGGTTTCACCAATCCGGCGATCGCATGCAGCACGCTGGTTTTGCCGGCGCCGGAGTGGCCGCTGAGCGCGATCACGCGGGCCGCGTCCTCGATGCGCACATGCCGCTCGAACGAGCCCCGGCGAAGCTTCAGATCGAGCGACAGCATCAGTGCACCTCGTCTTCGCGCTGGCGGCGGGTCAGCCATTCCGACAACAACAGCGCCAGCAGCGAGATCCCTACCGCCACGATTGCGAGTCGCCAGATTCCCGACTCGCCGCCCGGTACCTGCAGCAGGCCGTAGATCGCCGAGGAAAGCGTCTGCGTCTCCCCCGGAATGTTGGAAACGAAAGTGATGGTGGCGCCGAATTCCCCCAAGGCCTTGGCAAAAGCGAGTACCGCGCCGGCGACGATGCCCGGCCAGGCCAACGGCAGGGTAATGGTGCGGAACACGCGCCAGGGGCTGGCGCCGAGTGTGGCTGCCGCCTGTTCCAAACGACGATCGGTGGCTTCGATCGAAAGCCGGATCGCCCGCACCATCAGCGGGAAGCCCATGATCGCGCTGGCCAGCGCCGCGCCGGTCCAGCGGAAAGCGAAGTCGATGCCGATCGAAGCCAGGAACTTGCCGATCACTCCCTGATTGCCGAAATTCACCAGCAGGACATAGCCGACGACCACGGGCGGCAAAACCAGCGGCAAATGTATCAGCGCATCGAGCAGGGACTTGCCGGGGAAACGCTTGCGCGCGAGCACCCAGCCGAGCGCGATCCCGAACGGAAGGCTGGCCAACGCGGCCACGCTGGCGACCTTCAGGCTAAGCGCGATCGCGGTGAGTTCATCGGCGGTGAATAGCGACATGCGGACGGGCGATGCCTAGAGCACCTTGAAACCATGCGCGCGGAAGATCTTCGCTGCCGCAGGCGTGGCCAGCCAACGTACGAACGCGGCAGCACGCGGATTCCTGCTCGCCGCGATACGCGCCACCGGATAGACGATGGGCGCGTGGGTATTCTCCGGAAAAGTCCCGATCACCCGCACTTTCGGTTCGGCCCGGGCATCGCTGCCATAGACGACGCCCAGCGGCGTTTCGCCACGCGCCACCAGCATCAGCGCTGCGCGTACGTTCTCGGCCTCGGCAATGCGGGGTTCCAACGAATTCCAGACGCCCAGAGAGATAAAGGAAGCCTTCGCATATTTGCCGGCGGGCACGCTGGCGGTCATTCCAAGCGCAATACGGCCTTTTTCGCCTAACCGGGGCAGCAGATCGACGCCTGGCTTCAGTTGCACAGGCGCAACGTTGCCGCTAACTGGCGCCACCAACACCAGCGTGTTGCCCCACAGGTTCCGCCGGGTCGCGGTATCGATGAGCTTGCGTTCCTGCAGATAGTCCATCCATTCCAGATCGGCGGAAAGGAAAACATCGGCCGGCGCACCTTGTTCTATCTGGCGCGCCAGCGCCGAACTGGCCGCATAAGAAACGCGCACCGTCTGTCCGCTGGTTTTCTCGTATGCGGCGGCGGCTTCATCCAGCGATTCCTTGAGGCTGGCGGCGGCGAACACGCTCAATGGTTCGGCTTTCTCCGCTGCCCGCAAGCCGCCACCGAACAGGATCAACGCGAGCAGGCAACCCCATGCCTTGAGAGTCGGGCCGCTCATGGCGCAGCCACCACGGTGATCGACTGTACCTGGCGCAGCCAGCGCGCGGATCGCGATTCTTCGGGCGCGATCAGGCGCAAGGGGCCGCTGTCGTCGGGCAAAGGCTTGTCGTCGCACTGATTCACCAGCATTACGTTGTTGTTGCCGAGCGTGGGTTCCAGCTCGGCCAGCGAATAGATCACGCGCTGGCCGTCGCGAGCGGTCACCAGCACGTAGCTGGCCAGCGCCGGGCCGCGCAGGTGTTCCGCCGACAACACTCCGGCGCGGGCCAGCAGGGCCGAAAGCCTTACGCCAGTGCAGGTCGCAGTCTTGCCCTGTGTGGTGACGACGACGGCCGAGCGTGGAAGCGTCGCCAGCGTCGCTTGATCCAGCGGCACCGATAGCGGTGAAGGGGAGGTAGGGTCGGATGCGTGGCTGTGATCCTGAGCGCGCAGCGATGAAACGGCGCCAAGCAGGAGGAGGACTATCGCGACTCTGCAATACGTTGAAAATACGAGCATGGCTTTCTCACAACGAATCGAGGGGAATCCGCAGGTAGCGCACGTCATTGCCTTCGGGTTCGGGCAAGGCGCCGCCGCGCAGGTTGACCTGCAGCGAGGGCAGAATCAAAGCCGGCATCGCGAGTGTGGCATCGCGCGCCTTGCGCAGTGTTACGAATGCGTTTTCGTCCACGCCATCGCGGACGTGCAGGTTGCTGCGTTTCTGTTCGCCTATCGTGGTCTCACAAGCGACTTCGCGGCCGCCGGGGCCGTAGTCGTGGCACACGAATACCCGAGTGGCGTCCGGCAAGCTGTCGTAGAGACGGCGGATCGAGCGATACAGCGTCGCCGCGTCGCCGCCCGGGAAGTCGCAGCGCGCGGTGCCGGCGTCGGGCATGAACAACGAATCGCCGGTGAACAAAGCATCGCCGATCAGATAAGCCAGGCTGTCGCGCGTGTGGCCGGGCACAGGAATCGTGCGCGCCGGCAAGGAGCCTAGTTCAAAACGCTCGTCATCGCCGAACAATCGGTCGAACTGCGAGCCGTCGGTGGCGAGCGCGCCATCGGGATCGAGTGTGGGCGCAAAAGTTTCCTGCACCGTGCGGATGCCGGTGCCGATCGCCAGGGTAGCCGCGGGAAGTCTCTGCTTCAGCCACTGCGCAGCCGAGAGATGATCGGCATGGGCATGGGTTTCCAGCAGCCAGCGCACGTCATAGGCCTGTTGTTCGACGATATCCAGCAACTTCTGCGCGGAAGTGCCCGCGATGCGCGCGGATTTGGCATCGAAGTCCAGCACTGGATCGATGATCGCCGCCATGCGTGTGGCCGGATCCGCAACCACGTAACTCCAGGTGCCGGTATCGGCGTGGTGCGAGGGATGGACGGTCGGTCGCATAGCGGATGTCAATCGGTCAGAGTGGCGTTGAGCAGATCGGCCAGCCGCTTCGCTGCGATTTCCAACTGCCGTTCGGCCAGCGGCCGCTGCGCATCCAGGTAGCGGCTGTCCATCTTGTGCGACTTGGGATAAAGGCGCTGCGAATCCACCAGCTTGCAGGATTCGCCAGCCCAGTCGGCGGGGTTCATGGATTTGCTGGGCAGCTTGGGCGGCCAGGGCAATGCGGACAGCCGGTCGGCGTACAGCGAAGCAGACACGCCTTTCGAAGCGAGAATGTAGTAATCCCAGACGGAATGCAGGTTGGTGCCCATCACACCATCGACGTAGTTCTGCTGCGCGTAAGCCTCCGGCTGCAGGTCGGTGCGCAGACTGATCTGGAAATCATTGCCGCCTTTGTCCTTGCGATTGCTGGAGTGCAAAGGTTGATGCACGTCGCCGACGAAGTGCACCAGGAATTTCAGGGCGTCGCGCCGCGCCGACAGCGACTGGGCGCGATCGCCCAGGATCGCGCGCTGGCGCTCGATCTGGCCCACCACGCAGTTGCCGTCGGGACAGTCGCGCTGGGGGCGATAGGCGCAGGTTCCGACCGGAAAATTGACGTAGTGCCAACGCTCGGTCCTCTTGTAGCTTTCAGGACTGCTCTTGCGCAGCGTATCGGCCCACGAAGCCACGCCAGCAAGGCTGGGCTCCGGTTCGCCCTTCAGCAACGCCGCGACCTGCGCATTGGCGGCCGGAGTGAGATGGCGCTGGGCGAGCTCTCCCACCAGCCGGTGTCCCGGGCCGGACCAGGCCAGGGCATGGGTTGCGAGAAATGGCAGAAATACGAGCAGGATTGTCTGCAAGAAAGTCGTTAAGAGCGGGCGACGCATTCAAAAACCTTATATTGGGGGTTAAAGCGGGTGCTGGATGCCGCTAAAATACCGGTCTTTCCCGTCCCCGTCTTCATCATCCCGTCTTAAACCAGGAGTAGCTTCATGGCGATCAAGGTTGGCATCAATGGCTTCGGCCGCATCGGCCGCAATGTGTTGCGCTCGGCGGTGCAGAACTTCGGCAGCGACATCCAGATCGTGGCCATCAACGACCTGCTGGAGCCGGACTACCTGGCCTATATGCTGCGCTACGACTCCGTGCACGGCCGCTTCGATGGCGAAGTCTCCGTCGACGGCGATCACCTGGTGATCAATGGCAACCGCATCCGCCTGACCCAGGAACGCGATCCGGCCAACCTGAAATGGGACGCCGTCGGCGCCGAAGTGGTGATCGAATCGACCGGCCTGTTCCTGGACAAGGCCACTGCGCAGAAGCATCTCGACGCGGGCGCGAAGAAAGTCATCCTGTCGGCGCCGTCGAAGGACGACACGCCGATGTTCGTGTTCGGCGTCAACGACAAAAAGTACGCCGGCGAAGCGATCATCTCCAACGCCAGTTGCACCACCAACTGCCTGGCGCCCATCGCCAAGGTAATCAACGACAAGTGGGGCATCAAGCGCGGCCTGATGACCACCGTGCACGCCACCACCGCCACCCAGAAGACCGTCGACGGTCCCAGCAACAAGGACTGGCGCGGCGGCCGCGGCATCCTGGAGAACATCATTCCCTCCAGCACCGGTGCGGCCAAGGCGGTCGGCGTGGTGATCCCGGAATTGAACAAGAAGCTGACCGGCATGTCGTTCCGCGTGCCGACCTCCGACGTGTCGGTGGTCGATCTGACCGTGGAGTTGGAGAAGGACGCCACCTACGCCGAGATCTGCGCGGAAATGAAGGCGCAGAGCGAAGGCGCGCTGAAGGGCATCCTGGGCTACACCGAAGACAAAGTGGTCGCCACCGATTTCCGCGGCGACGCGCGCACCTCCATCTTCGATGCCGATGCCGGCATCGCCCTGGACAGCACCTTCGTCAAGTTGGTCAGCTGGTACGACAACGAATGGGGTTACTCCAACAAATGCCTGGAAATGGTGCGGGTGGTTGCGGCGAAGTAAGCCGCAACACGTCCAACGGAATGTTTACAGGAGCGCCCGAGTGGCGCTCCTGTCGTTTGGGTACAACAATCCGCTACTGTGGGTCGAGTGGCACGGCACCTGGGGGAACCGTGTTGCAAATACGTCGGGTTTGACCGAGGCTCCGCAAGCACACGCATAGGGGAAGTACACGGATGGGCGATCTAGCGGGCGTACTGGTTCTGTTTGGCCTGGTGGTATTGGCGGTGCCGATCCTGCTGATCATGGCGCTGGTTTCCATCAGCGGATTGAAGCGGCGCGTAAGCGATCTGGAGAACGAAATGCGGGGTCTGCGGACCGACGCATCGCCGGCTCCAATGGCCAGGCCCGGATATGGATCCGCGACTGCGCCGCCGGATCCCGTTTCCGAACAGCCGTCCGTTCGCGAACCGACGCTCGCCGAGTTGACCCGCAAACCCAGCGTGCAGGAACCGACCACAACGATCCGGCGTCCCGAAGTTCCCGGTCCGACTGACGCGTCGTTGCCGCCGCCCTTGCCCGCTGCGCCACGCATTCCTCCTGCCGCGCCATCGCGCCCTGCGCCGCCGCCTCCCTCCACACCGGATGTGTTCACCGTGGCCGCCCGCGCGATCAAGCGCTGGTTCACCGTGGGCAACGTGCCGGTGAAGATCGGCATGCTGGTGCTGCTGGCCGGCGTGGCCGCGCTGCTGAAGTATGCGAGCGACCAGGGCTGGCTGACCGTGCCGATCGAGCTGCGGCTGGCCGGCATTTCCGCCGCCGCGCTCGCGGGACTGGTGTTCGGCTGGCGCCAGCGCGAGAGCAAGCGCTCGTTCGCGCTGGCGGTGCAGGGCGGGGCCATCGGCGTGCTGCTGCTGACCGTATTCGCCGCTTTCAAGATGTACGGTCTGCTCGAAGCTGCGCCTGCTTTCGGAATCAGCGTTGTGCTGATCGCCGGCATCGGCGTGCTGGCGGTGGTGCAGAACTCGAAGACACTGGCGGTGCTCGGCATCCTGGCCGGCTTCATGGCGCCGATCTGGCTGTCCACCGGCAGCGGCAACCATGTCGCCCTGTTCTCCTACTATGCGGTGTTGAACGCGGCGATCCTGGCCATCGCCTGGTGGCGTCCGTGGCGCGTGCTCAACCTGCTGGGTTTCGTTTTCACCTTCGGCATCGGCACGGTCTGGGGCGTGCTGCAGTACAACGCCAGCAAGTTCGCCAGCACCGAACCCTTCCTGCTGCTGTTCTTCGCCTTCTACCTGATCATCCCGATCCTGTACGCACGCAAGCAGCCGGCCAGCCGCGGCGACTTCATCGACGGCTGCCTGGTGTTCGGCACGCCGCTGATCGTGTTCTCACTGCAGGCGGCGCTGTTGATGCCCACCGACGAAAGCCCGCGCATGCCGTTGGCCTTGTGCGCGCTGGGGCTGGGCGCGTTGTACGCGGTGCTGGCGAAATTGTTCATCCATCGCGAGCGTTATGCCGCGCTGGGCGCTTCGTACGCGCTGCTTGCGGTCGGTTTCGCCACGCTGGCGGTGCCGCTGGCGTTGTCGGCGCGCGCCACCGCTTCGGTATTCGCACTGGAAGGCGCGGCACTGGCCTGGCTGGGCCTGCGCCAGCGGCGCTGGTTGCCGCAGCTCACCGGCGCGGGATTGCAGCTGGCCGCCGCCGCCGCGCTTTTCATCGGCGCGTCGGCTTACTGGCCGGACGAACAGGCCATCGCCAACCCCACCTTCATGGGCGCGTTGTTGATCGCACTCGCCGGGTTCGCCAGCGCGTGGGCGTACCTGCGCGAAGGCAAGTCGCAGATCGCGCTGCTGTATTACCTGTGGGGCCTGTTGTGGTGGTGCGGCAATGCGATCAACGAGATCGGCGGCTTCGTCGCCCCGACGGTGCGCGCCGACGCACTGCTTGCGTTCGCCGCCGCCACCGGCTGGCTCGCCGCGGAAGTGCATCGCAGGCGGCCCGCCTCCGCGCTGGCGCTGACTACGCTGGCGGGTTTCGTCAGCGCGATTCCGCTGGCGCTGGCGCAGATGGACGCGCACGCGCAGCCTTTCGCCGATTACGGCGTCTGGGCCTGGCTGGCGTTCGCCGTCCTCGGTATCCGCAGCCTGCTGTGCCTGCGCGCCAGCGAAGACCGTTTCGCTGGCTGGGCGCAGTTCGCCTGGTGGATCGTGTGGCCGGTGACGCTGGCGCTGTTGTGTTCGTGGTTGGCGCAGCGTTTCGACCTGAGCCAGGGTTGGCAGCTCGCATTGCTGGTCTTGCCCTGGTTGGTCGTAGTGGCCGTGTCGATGTTCCGCTGGCCGTTGCTGGCGGCGCCGCTGGGCGAGCGCTTCGAGGGTTATCGCACGGCATTGCAGACGGTCTACTTCACCGTGCTGGGCCTGTGGTGGCTGTTCGCGCTGTTCCAGGCGGGCGGCAGCGCGCCATTGGCGTGGATCCCCGTGTTGAATCCCATGGAACTGGCGCAACTGGCGGTGCTGGCGCTGGCCGCCCGGTGGTTGTGGTCGGACCAGGCGCCGGATTGGCTGCAGAGACTGCGCATCTTCAAGATGGCCAGCGCCGGCTTCCTGATGGTCACCTTCATCACCCTGCGCGCCGTGCATCACTGGGGCGGCGTGGAGTGGGGAGCGGACATGCTTTCCACCAGCCTGGCGCAGACCAGCCTGACCGTGGTGTGGAGCGTGCTGGGCGTGCTGGGCTGGGTGATCGGCTCGCGTCGCGGCCATCGCGGGCTGTGGCTGGCCGGCGCGGTGCTGATGGGCGTGGTTCTGGCCAAGCTGGTATTCGTCGACCGGCAACACCTCGGCAACCTGCTGGGCATCGGCTCCTTCATCGCTTACGGCCTGCTGTGCACGCTGGTGGGTTATTTCGCGCCGGCGCCGCCACGCGCCGCCACCGAGGAAGCAAACGCATGAAACGTTTCGCCTGGATCGTTCTGTTGCCGTTGGCGGCCTTCGCCGGCACGCGCGACGATTACGCGCAGCAGTGGCCGTTGACGTTGGGCCAGGAAGACGCGGGCGCTTACCGCGTGGTGCTGGACCGAACGGTCTATCGGCAGCTGCAGTCCCCCACGCTGAAGGATCTGGTAGTGGTGAATGCCGACGGCGGGACGATGGCGGCGTCGTTGTTCGATGCCGAACAACCGCTGGCCAAGCCCGCGAATACGGTGGACGTGCCGTGGTTTCCACTCCCTTCCAGCACCTCGCAATCGCGCGACATCGCCTCGATCAGCGAGATCGCCACCGACGGCAGTCTGCGCCGGGTGGTGATGAGCGATGCCGGAACCGCGACGCAAGCCTCCGGCAACGAGTACCTGATCGATACCAGCCGCCTGCGCGAACCCGTGCGGGCTCTGCACTTCGCTTGGGCGGCAGGACAGGAACCGTTCGATCGGCCTTACCGGGCGATGGCCTCCGACGATCTGAAGAACTGGTCTACCGTGCAGGAAGAGGGGCATCTGGTCGAGCTGCAGAACAACGGCGCGCGCATCTTCAAGAATCGCATCGAGCTGGAGGGCGTGAAGGCGAAATACCTGCGCCTGGTGCCGCTGCAGAAAGACCAGCGCGCGCTGTCCCTGACCCGGGTAAGCGCTGAGTTCGCGCCGATACAGGCCGCGCAAGACTGGCAGTGGGAGGAAATCGCCGGCAAGCGCGTCGTGGGAAAAGAGGGGGCGGTGTCTTTCCTGTACGAAATCAAGGGCCGATTCCCGTTCGAACGCGCCGACGTGGCATTGCCCGGCAACAGCTCCAACGAATGGATCCTGAAATCCCGCGACAGCGAGGAATCGGAATGGCGGTTCGCGGCCGCGCCATGGATGGCCTTCCAGTTGGAAGACGGCAAGACTTCCAGTCGCTCGCCGCCGCAGGGGCTGCAGCAGCTGAACCGCGATCGCTATTGGCAGCTCATCCCCAAGAACCACACCGACGAAGCCGTACCCGAATTGAGATTGGGCTACCGGCCCGAAGTCGTCGTATTCCTTGCCCAGGGCAAGGCGCCCTATTCGCTGCTTGGGGGCAGCGCACGCGGGCAGCGCTCCGAGTCGCCCCTCCCCCAGCTGGTTGATGCCCTGCGTGCGCAGCGGGGGCAGGACTGGCAACCGGCTAGCGCCACCCTCGGCGATATGCAGCCTTTGGCCGGCGCCAAGGCATTGACGCCAGAACCGCTGAAACGCGACTGGAAAGCCTGGTTGTTGTGGGCGCTGCTGGTCGGCGGCGCGCTGATCGTGGCGGGATTCGCTTTCAGCTTGTTGAAGAAGCCGGCAGGCAAGAACCCGGATTGAGTGTAGGCGTGGGAGCGGCGTCCCGCCGCGAGCTTTGCTCTGAATCGAGCAAGGATAAGAGCTCGCGGCGGGACGCCGCTCCCATACCCACAAACTCCGCTCTTGCCGTCTGATGGTTCCGCGTTGCCGTGCAACGCTCAAGCCCGGACAATGGCGGTCTGCCCCCGACCGCGGAACACTTCCACCATGTCCATCCTTCGCATGACCGATCTCGACCTCGCCGGCAAGCGCGTGCTGATCCGCCAGGATCTCAACGTGCCCATCGAACACCAAGCGGGCGAGGCAGGCCGCATCACTTCAGAACAGCGCATCACGGCCTCCCTGCCTACGCTGAAACTGGCACTGGAGAAAGGCGCCGCCGTCATGGTCACCTCGCACCTGGGCCGGCCCAAGGAAGGCGTGTGGAGCGAAGCCGATTCGTTGGCGCCGGTCGCCGCGCGCTTGTCGGAACTGCTGGGCGTCGACGTGCCGCTGGTCAAGGACTGGGTGGACGGCGTCGAAGTCGCCCCCGGCGACATCGTGCTGCTGGAAAACTGCCGCATGAACGTAGGCGAGGGCAAGGACGATGAAGCCCTCTCGAAGAAGTACGCCGCGCTGTGCGACGTGTTCGTCATGGACGCCTTCGGCACCGCGCATCGCGCGCAAGCTTCCACCCATGGCGTGATCCGCTTCGCCAAACAGGCGGCAGGCGGTCCGTTGCTGATGGCGGAATTGGACGCGCTGGCGTTGGCGCTGGAAAAGCCGGCGCGTCCGTTGCTGGCCATCGTCGCCGGCAGCAAGGTGTCGACCAAGCTGGAACTGCTGTCCAACCTGGTCGGCAAGGTCGATCAGTTGATCGTCGGCGGCGGCATCGCCAACACCTTCATCGCCGCCGAAGGCCATGGGGTGGGCAAATCGCTGGTCGAGAACGACCTGCTGGACACCGCGCGCAAGATCATCGCCGACGCCAAGGCGCGCGGTGCCGATATTCCGGTACCGACCGACGTGGTAGTGGCTCCCGAATTCAAGGCCGATGCGAAAGCCACGGTCAAGCAGGTCGCCGATGTCGGCGCGGACGACATGATCCTGGACATCGGCCCGGACACGGCTGCCCGCTATGCCAGGATGATCGCCGAGGCAGGCACGGTGGTCTGGAACGGCCCGGTCGGCGTTTTCGAATTCGACGCCTTCGGCCGAGGCACCGAGACCCTGGCCCGCGCCATCGCCGCCTCCCAGGCCTTCTCCATCGCCGGCGGCGGCGATACGCTCGCGGCAGTGGACAAGTACGGCATCGCCGACGACATTAGCTACATCTCGACCGGCGGCGGCGCCTTCCTGGAATTCCTGGAAGGCAAGGAGCTGCCGGCGGTGGCGGCATTACAGGCGCGCGCCGCGGGATGAGGAAAGAGAGTTAGAGCAGGTCATCGCCATGGCACGCTGACGCTTGGGGGCAGGCGCGACAGCGACGCGATGCGGTCATTTCAACTGTTTCGGGGAAGGCAGGGAAGATGCGGATCATCATGGCAATGCTGCTGTGGGTGGCAGCGACGGCGCAGGCGACGGAAACCCATCGCCGCGGCGATTTCCAGTTCGAGGTCGGGCCCACGCCCGATTTCGTCGTCAGCAAGCCTATCCCCGACAAATGGGATGCCAAGGCCCCTGGTGCGGACGAAAAGCGCTGGCGTTACTGGCGCTACGAAGTGCAGTCCGACCGCCGTGGCGGTCGCGACGAAGTCTACGTCGACTATGCGTTCGAACCGCTGTCCGCCGCCCATCTGGGGGATGCGGGGCGATTTAAGATCTCGTTCAATCCGGAGTACCAGAGGCTGGTCATCCATCGCGCCGACTTGCGCCGCGACGGACGCTGGAGCGATCGCCTGGCCGCGGACAAGGTTTCGCTGGCGCGCCGCGAGGCGGGTTTCGAGAACGATCTGTCCGATGGCGTAGTCACCGCGCTGATCGTGCTGGAGGACGTGCGGGTCGGCGACGTGCTGCGGATCAGCTATTCGGTGATCGGCAGCAACCCTGTGATGGCGGGACAGGCCTCGGACTGGACACGGTTCGCGTCGGCAAATCCGATGCTGGACTCCAGCCTGCGCGTGCTGTTCGAGCCGAACGCGCGCCCTCGCATCTATCGCAGCAGCGGATCGCCTGAACCCATCATTCGCAAGACCGCTTCGTCGGTGGAAGTGTCGATACGCGCCACCGCGCGCGCGGCAGTGATCGATGAAGAAGGCTATCCGGTGTGGTTCCAGCCCTATCCGCAGGCGCAGGTAGCGCTGGACCAGAACTGGGCCGACGTGGTGGCCTGGGGTTTGCCGTTGTATCCGCCGGTGCGCGAACTCCCCGCGGAGCTGGAATCGAAGCTGGAACAATGGCGTGCGCTGCCGGACGAACATCAACGCACGGCCGCCGCTCTGCGTACGGTGCAGGACCAGATCCGCTATTTCGGCGTGGAAATGGGCGAGAACACGCATCGTCCCGCAGCCCCGTCGCAAACCTGGCAGAGGAGGTACGGCGACTGCAAGGACAAGGCCTATCTGCTGGCGACGCTGTTGCAGCGCATGGGCATCGAAGCCGTACCCGCGCTGGTGTCGATCGACCGTGGCCGCGCGGTGGCGGATTTCGTTCCTTCCGCTTCGGATTTCGACCATGTGATCGTGCGCGCCACCCTCAAGGGCCGCGTCCTGTGGCTGGATCCGACCCTTGTCCAGCAGGGTGGGGATCCAGCGACCGTGGACTTGAGCGTTTACGGCATGGTGTTGCCGCTGACGCCGGGCGGCACCGCCTTGCAGGCGGTGGAGCCACCGCAGACCGTGCTGAAATCGACCGCCGTCCAAGAGCGATATGAGGTTCCCAAGAACGGAACCGAAGTGAAACTTTCCATCGAGACGGTATTTCAGGGCGCCGCCGCCAATTATGTGCGGCGCTCCTTCGCCTCCGAACGCGCCGACGAAATGGCCCGCCGCTATTCCGATTACTACCGCAAGCGTTTCGGCGAACTGTCGGTATTGTCGGGAGCTGCGCTGGAAGACGACCGCCAGGCCAACCGCATCAAGCTCAACGAAACCTACCTGCTCAAGGCTCCTTTTCAGGACGTTGGCGCCACCAAGGCGATCGACCTCTTCGCCGAATCGATGCAATCCGTTTCCATTCTGCCCTCGTCGATGGCCCGCCAAGGCCCTCTGGATTTCGCCTTGCCCGGCAAGTATTCGCACGAGATCAAGGTGATCTATCCGAAAGGATGGCAACCCACCTTCGTCGGCGATGCCATCAGTCATTCTTCCAGCGCGTTCGACTATCAACGCAAGATCACCGTCGGACCCGATCAGGTCGACGTGCGTTACGACCTGGACGTCAAGCAGCGGGAGCTCCCGGCCGGGGAAACTTCGGTGCATATCGATCAGATTCGCATGGTCCGCGACGATCTCTCGACCCGTTTGAGTTTCGCGCCGACCGCGCCCAGCAGCGGCAAGGAACGGGAGCAACGCATCAAAACGCTGCTGCGCGCGATGGAAACGGAAGGGGAGTCGAAATGAAGGCGGTCACGCGTTTCCGCATAGGCGTGTGTCTGGCGCTGGCATTGCCTTTGCAGGCATTGGCGGCGTCTACAGTGGTGAGTCTAGACCGGGTGGCGCAAGCGCCAGCGGAAGCCTGGAGCGAATTCCTGCAATCCAGCGATTTCGACACCGCCTACTCGGCATATGCGGCGCTGGAGAAAATCGGTTACTCGGCCGAAGGGATCGATGCCGAGGCTTGTCGCGAACATCGTGCGGAGCTCGACGCCGCCGTAAGCAAGGCTCCCGTAAGCGTGGCGGTTCTCCGCGGAGCGCTGCTTTGCGCGGAAGGCACGGGCGAAACGGAGAAGGCGGAAAAGCTCGAGCAAGCCTTGCTGGCGCTTTCCAAGGAAGCCTTGAAGAACGGTCGCCAGCAGCCGTGGCCGAAGCCGATCCGCGTCTTGGGTCCTGCGGATGTCTACGCGCTGCTGAGCATGGCGGGGCTGAAAGTAAGCTACGAATATTTCGATCTGTACCGTCCGGAACGGCACTATCCGCTGGTGGTGGCGGCCTGGGATGAGGAGAAAGGCAGGGAAACGCGCTTGGTATTCGATTATGTCGATCCGGTGGCTACCCTGAAAGGCACCAATGAATACACCGGTTATCCGTACTATCGGAATCTGTTGGTCGATTTCTATCTGGATGCGCAAGCCGGCGCCAAGCAACTTGGCGCCGTCGACCTGCAGGCCGCATTCAACGCCAGAGAGGCCGCCGGCGCGCAAGCCAAGGTCAACGCGGTGCGCATCAGTGCGGGATATGGCGGCATCCAGTCGTTGCGGCTGTGGACGACGCTTTGTACCGCCTCGCCCTTCGAGGGTTGCGCGGACGGACTGGCGGACATCCTGATCGGCCTGTCGGAGAAAAAGCAGGCGGTGCCGATGACTCTGCTCGCTTTCCTGCATGCCGAAGGCGTCGGGGTGAAGCGCGATGCCGCCCTGGCCGATCAACTGCTTTCGGCCGCCATGCGCCTGTGGAACGAGGAGGGCGTCGCCCTCGAATACCTGCATATGGCCGACATGATCGAACGTCCCAAGGCAGCGGAGCGGAAGGTATTGGCGGAAGCCATGCAGAAGCCCGCGGTTTTGGCCGTGAGAGCGGCGCAACGCATCGGCAACAAGGAGAAAGTTCTGTCCGAGGCCGAGATGCGGGCATTGTCGGCGCCGGGCAGCAACGGCGTCGGCATGGGTCAGTCATGGTTGTCCGAACATTGGCGCCAGCTGGAAAACGAGGAGCAGCGTATCGCTTCGCTGCGTCTTGCGGCCGAGGCTGGCGATGCGTACGCGCAAAGTTCCTATGCGTTCCACCTGCTGGGAGAAGATTCGTCGCCAGCGGACCGCGATCAGGCGCAGCGATGGATGCGAAGCGCGGCATTGGGCGGCAACGCCGCCGCCATGAAGTACCTCTCCCAGCAGGACTATCTTCAGCACAACTGGAAATCCGCCGCGCACTGGCTGATGGCGGCGGTGAGATCGAACGATAGCGACGCCATGCTCCAGCTCGCGCAACTCTATGAGCAGGACCATCAGGACGCCGGACAGACCGTCAAACAGGCGTTCGACTGGTACGTGCTCATGGCAGGCGACGACGATGCGCAGGAGGCGCGGCGCCGGGCGGCCCGTCTTGCCCTCCAAGGCAAGGGGACGCCCAAGGACACGGCGAAGGCGCTGCAATGGCTGACGCAGGATGCGGAAGCCGGCGATACCACATCGCAGATGCAGTTGGCTCTGGCCTATCTCGACGGCGACTTCGGCGCGGATCAGCGCAAGCGCGCGCAGATCTGGGTCGATCGTGCGATGGCATCGGACGACAACGATCCGAAAATGGGTTACGCAGAATGGCTCTTCCACCGCAGCGGTGCGGCCGAAGACCGCAAGCGTGCGGTAGGGATATGGGAAGCGCTGGATAAAGCGGGAGAGCCCTGGGCGGTGAACAACATGGCCTGGGCCTTCTGCACGGCGGTCGAGCCTTCCGCGCGCAACGTCCAGCGGGGCGTGGAGCTAGCCGAAGCGATACTGAAAAAGCCGGACCTTATGGCGCCTTTTCTGGATACCGCAGCCGCCTGCCTGGCCGCGGCCGGGGATTATCCGCGTGCGGCGGAAACGCAGCGAAGGGCGATCTCGAAATATGCCGCGTACTGGGGCTGGGACGCCGATACGGTGATCCACGACAACAAGGACGAGGACGGCTACACGAGCAGGCTCAAGCTCTATCAACAAGGCAAGCCCTACATAGACGAGCGAAGTTCGGAACCAGATGCATAGCAGGTCATCGAACACCGGTCCCCGCGCCGACGCCGCAACTTCGCACGATAACGATCAAATACCATTTAAATACCAATAGAGACTGCCGGAGTCAGCTTTGTCTCGCGACAATCCGGCCATCTCGCGATTCCGGTATGGAATGGCATCGTAGTGGTCTCGTGGATATGCTAATTTCCCCGGCTCTCAGAGAGGGGAGCCTCAACCCGTGACCGACCGCCAACGCCGCACCAAAATCCTCGCCACCCTTGGTCCCGCGACCGATCCGCCTGGCATGCTGGACGAACTGTTCCGCGCGGGCGTCAACGTGGTGCGCCTCAATTTCTCGCACGGCGACCCGTCCGCGCAGGCCAAGCGCGCGGCCGCGGTACGCGCCGCCGCGCAACGCGTGGGCGCCGAAGTCGGCATCCTCGCCGACCTGCCCGGCCCGAAGATCCGCGTAGAAAAATTCGCGGAAGGCAAAGTGAAACTCAAGGCCGGCGATCGCTTCGACCTGGTCGCCAATCCCGATGCGCCGCTGGGCGATGCCACCCAGGTGGGCGTCAGCTATCTGGGCCTGCCCGGTGACGTGCAACCCGGCGACGTGCTGCTGCTCGACGATGGCCTGATGCAGCTGCGCGTGGAATCGGTGGAAGGCGAGCGCATCGTCAACACCGTCTTGAACGACGGCATGCTCTCCGACCGCAAAGGCTTGAACAAGCAGGGCGGCGGACTGTCGCTGGGCGCGTTGACCGAACGCGACAAGGAATTGATCGGCATCGTCGCCAAGATCGGCGTCGACTTCATCGCCGTCTCCTTCTGCCGCAACGCCGAGGACATGAACGAGGCGCGCCGCATCGCGCTGAGCCACGGTTGCGACGCTGCATTGGTCTCCAAGATCGAGCGCACCGAGGCCATCGAGAACCTGGCCGAGATCATCGATGCCAGCGATGTGGTGATGGTCGCGCGCGGCGATCTGGGCGTGGAAATCGGCGACGCCGAACTGCCCGGCTTGCAGAAGAAGATCATCCGCGAGTCGCTAGCGCGCAACAAAGTGGTCATCACCGCCACCCAGATGCTGCAGTCCATGGTCGAAAGCCCCATCCCCACCCGCGCTGAAGTGCTGGACGTGGCCAACTCGGTCATCGACGGTACCGATGCGGTGATGCTGTCCGCGGAAACCGCCGCCGGCGCCTATCCGGTCAGAGCGGTGGAAGCGATGGCGCGCATCTGCCTGGGTGCCGAGAAGCAGTTCCAGATGGATACCGATTTCGAGAAAGCGCCGCGCAACCTGGAGCGCGCGGACCAGGCCATCGCCATGGCCACCATGTTCCTGTCCGAGCACATCGGCGTGCGCGCGATCGTCGCCATGACCGAATCCGGCGGTACCGCGCGCTACTTGTCGCGCTTCCGTTCCAGCGCGCCCATCTACGCGTTCTCCCGCCACGACGGCTCGCGCCGCAAGATGGCGATGATCCGCGACGTGTTCCCCATTGCCTTCGACAGCCGTGGCCTGGCTCCGCGCGAAGCCGCGCGCGATGCGCTGCGTTGCCTGCGCGATCTCAGCCGCCTGGTTCCCGGCGACCGCGTCATCTTCACCAGCGGCGACCACATGGAACAGCACGGCGCGACCAATACGCTGCGCCTGTTGCAGCTGGGCGCTGACGGCAAAGCCGAAGGATTGGGCGAACTGTAGAACTCTCGTCGGAGCGGCGTCCCGCCGCGAGCTCTTTTGGCTTGAGGGTAAGAGCTCGCGGCGGGACGCCGCTCCCACGAATGAAAGCATGGTGAAACCGCTTGCAAGCGCTGGGTGAAGGGAAGGGCGACAGCGGGCGGGCTATAATTCCGGCCCCTTTCCCAGCCGCGCCCCCAGGAACCTCATGAGCATCGAACAGCTTGCCGAAACCGCCCAGGCCATGGTCGCCGCGGGCAAGGGCATCATTGCGATCGACGAATCCACCGCCACCATCGCCAAGCGCTTCGAGAGCGTGGGCATTCCCAACACCGAGGAAAACCGCCGCGCCTACCGCGAGATGCTGTTGACCACGCCCAAGCTGAGCGACCACATCTCCGGCGCCATCCTGTACGACGAGACCCTGCGCCAGTCCACCAAGGACAGCGTGCCGTTCGCCAAGTACATGGCCGCCAACGGCATCATCCCCGGCATCAAGGTCGACAAGGGCACCCACCCGCTGGCCGGCTGCCAGGGCGAGGTGGTGACCGAAGGCCTCGACGGCCTGCGCGACCGCCTCAAGGAGTATTACGCCCTCGGCGCGCGTTTCGCCAAATGGCGCGCGGTGATCAACATCGGCGACGACATTCCCTCCGGCACCTGCATCGAAGCCAACGCGCACGCGCTGGCCCGCTACGCGGCGCTGTGCCAGGAAGCCGGCTTGGTGCCGATGGTGGAGCCGGAAGTGCTGATGGACGGCGATCACGACATCGAGACCTGCTACGAAGTGACCGAAGCCACCCTGCGCGCGTTGTTCGGCGCGTTGTACGAGCAGAACGTGATGCTGGAAGGCACCATCCTGAAGGCCTCGATGGTCGTGGCCGGCAAGGACAGCGAAGAGCAGGCCAGCATCGACGAAGTCGCCGAAGCCACGGTCATGTGCCTGAAGAGCACCGTGCCGGCGATCCTGCCGGGCATCGTGTTCCTGTCCGGCGGCCAGAGCGACGAAGACGCCACCGCGCACCTGGATGCGATGAACCGTCTGGGCAATCTGCCGTGGCCGCTGTCGTTCTCCTACGGCCGCGCCATGCAGTCGGCGGCGTTGAAGCTGTGGTCGCAGGATCTGGTCGGCAACTTCGCCAAGGCGCAGACCATCGTGCATGCGCGTGCGAAAGAAAATGGCTTGGCTGCGCTGGGTCAGTGGGAAGGTTGAGTTTTGCGCCTTTGAGTCCCTCTCCCGCCGGGAGAGGGGTTGGGGTGAGGGTACGGCGGAGAGGTGCAGGCGAACCATCGTTTGAGTGACGGGTGCGAATTGCGCGTCTAGTACCGTCCCCATTGTTCCATCGACCCCACTCCGCCGTACCCTCATCCGCCCCTTCGGGGCACCTTCTCCCGCAGGGAGAAGGGTTTCAGCACGCCGGCCCCGCGCCGGCGTTTTTCATTGAGGGTCCCAACCATGAAAATCTCAGGCGTCCACCACATCGCCATCATTGCTTCGGACTATGAGCGTTCCAAACGCTTCTATACCGAGGTGCTGGGATTGCGCGTACTGGCCGAGGCTTATCGCGAAGAACGCGATTCCTGGAAGCTGGATCTGCAGGTTTCCGGCGACGTCCAGATCGAGCTGTTCTCGTTTCCTTCGCCGCCGCCGCGCGTCTCGCGTCCAGAAGCCTGCGGTCTCAGGCATCTGGCTTTCGTGGTGCCCGATATCGAGCAGGCGATCGCCCGTCTGCGAGAGCATTCCATCGAGGCGGAAGCCGTCCGCGTAGACGAATACACCGGCAAGCGCTTCACCTTCTTCGCCGACCCGGACGGGTTGCCGCTCGAGTTGTACGAGATCTAGCCGCGCATCGATGCGCTATGGTGTCGGCATCTTCCGGCCGATGCTTGCCCATGTCCCGTGAAATACGCATTCCCGCCGAAGCGGCGGCTGCCCTGGCCAAAGGCCTGCGCATTGAAGCGATCAAGCTGGTGCGCGCGGCCAATCATGGCGTCGACCTGCGTGGGGCGATGGAGGCGACGGATGCCTTCGCGTCCGGCAAACAGCGCTTCGCCGTCGATCCGCCTACGGCAGTCGCCACTGCGTCTTTCGATGGCTTGCCGATGGAAGCACTGGTGGCGTTGTCCCGCGGCCAGTTGATCGAGGCGATCAAGATCGTCCGCGCAGCCACCGGGCTCGGGTTGAAGGAGGCCAAGGATCTGGTGGAGCGCCATCGCGACGAGCAGACGCCCGCGCGCGACGAGGCGATGCGGGCGAAGCTGGAAGGTGTCGCCCGCAAGCACGGCATGAAACTGCCGGAAGCCGCGCTCACTGCGATGGAGCGCGGTGACCTGAAGACTGCGCTGAACCTGGTGCGACAGGCCAAGGAATCGGCTCCGTATGCCGCGGGCACGGCGCGTGGCGCGACTACGGTCAGCCGCGAAACCAATCGATATGGCTGGTTATGGGCTTTGGCTCTGCTGGTCGTTATCGCGATCGGTTATTTCTGGTACGCGCGAATGTCGTAGGGCGGGCACTGCCCGCCGGCGTTTCGCGATGTGTATGAAAGGCGGGCAATGCCCACCCTACGTCAGGGCAGCCCGGCCAGCCACTCGTCGTCGGAACCTTCGTTGACGCCTTCGAACAACGGCGTGGAGAAATAACGCTCCCCGGTATCGGGCAACACGGCCAGCAGCACCGAACCTTCCACTGCGGTTTCAGCCACCTGCAACGCGGCGGCCACGGTCGCGCCGGCGGAGATGCCGACGAAGATGCCTTCCTCGGCGGCAAGACGGCGCGAGGTGGCGATGGCGTCGACGTCCGTAATGGGCAAAATCTGATCGGCGACGTCGCGGTTCAGCACTTCCGGCACGAAGTCGGGCGTCCAGCCCTGGATCTTGTGCGGCGACCACTCGTTGCCGCGCAGCAGCGAGGCGACGGCGGGTTCGGCGGCGGTGATCTTCACTTCGGGACGCGCGACCTTCAGCACTTCGCCCACGCCGGTCAGGGTGCCGCCGGTGCCCCAGCCGGTGACGAAATGGTCCAGCCGCAAGCCGGCGAAATCGCGCAGGATTTCGGCCGCCGTGGTCTGGCGGTGATAGGCCGGGTTGGCGGGATTGGCGAACTGCCGCGCCAGGAACCAGCCGTGCTTGGCGGCCAGTTCTTCCGCGCGCCGCACCATGCCGCTGCCGCGTTCGGCAGCCGGGGTCAGAATTACTTTGGCGCCGTAGGCACGCATCAGCTTGCGGCGTTCGATGGAGAAGGTTTCCGCCATCGTCGCCACGAATTTGTAACCGCGCGCGGCGGCGACCATGGCCAAGGCCACGCCGGTGTTGCCGGAGGTCGCTTCCACGATGGTGTCGCCGGGTTTGAGCAGGCCTTTGGCCTCGGCGTCCAGCACGATGGCCAGCGCCAGACGGTCCTTGACCGAGCCGCCGGGGTTGAACGATTCGACCTTGGCGTAAAGGCTTACATGCTTGGGCGCGACGCGGCGCAGCTTGACCACCGGGGTGCGGCCGATGGTGTCGAGGATACTGTCGTAGATAGCCATGGGGTTCTCCGTAAGAAAGCGTTAGGCGGCCTGCGGGAGTGTAGGCGCGCCCAGGTTGTCGGAATGTTGCGAGGCCAGCGGCGCGGCGCCGAACCAATGCAGCGAGTCCGCGAGTGCGGCCACTTCGCCGAGGATCAGCAGTGCGGGCGATTGCACGCGATGATGGCGCGCGCTTTCCGGAAGCGACGCCAGCATGCCGGTGATGACCCGCTGCTGCGGCCGCGAACCGTTCTCAACCAAGGCAAACGGCAGGTGGGGGTCGACACCGGCCAACAGCAACCGTTCGCGCACCTTTTCCAGCCCCGCCACGCCCATGTAGACGGCCAGGGTCTGCTTGTCCTGGGCCAGGGCCTGCCAGTCCAGGGTGTCCAGCGAATCCTTGCAGTGCGCGGTGACCAGGCGCAGCGATTGCGCGTGATCGCGATGGGTCAGCGGAATGCCCGCATAGGCCGCGCAGGCGACCGCGGCGGTGATGCCGGGGATCACTTCGAAGGCGATGCCGTGGGCGCGCAGGAATTCGAGTTCTTCGCCGCCGCGACCGAACACGAACGGGTCGCCGCCCTTCAGCCGCACTACGCGTTTGCCTTGCCGCGCGTGTTCCAGCATCAGCGCATGGATTTGCTCCTGGCTCATGCTGTGGCGGCCGGCGGACTTGCCCACTTCGATGCGGGTGGCGTCGCGGCGCGCCAGTCTCAGCACTTCGGCGCTGACCAGGCGGTCGTGCAGGATCACGTCGGCCTCGTTCATCGCGCGCAGCGCATTCAAGGTCACCAGTCCCGGATCGCCCGGGCCCGCGCCGACCAGCGCCACGGAGCCGACCGGCTGCAGCGCTTTGTCGTCGCGCAGCATCTCTTGCAGATAGGCATCGGCTTGTTCGCCATCCAAACGTTGGCGCAGCAGGCGCGGCAGCGGGCCGGCCAGCAGTCTTTCGAAGAAGCGGCGGCGAGCGCCCAGCTTCGGGAATCGCGTGCGGATGCGTTCGCGTTGGCGGATCAGCAGTTCGGCCAGCGTGCCCAGCGAATCGTCCAGCAGCGTCTCCAACTGCCGCCGGATATGCCGCGCCAGCATCGGCGCACCACCGCCGCTGGAGATGGCGATCTGCAAAGGACCGCGCTGGACCAGTGCGGGCACGTGGAAGCTGGAGAGCTCCGCATCGTCCACCACGTTGGCCAGGATGCGCCGGGCCGCCGCAGCGTCCGCCACCGCATGATTGACCGCCGCATCATCGGTGGCGGCGATCACCAGCCATGCCTCGTCCAGCCAATCGTCGCTGAACTCGTCGGCACGCCAGCGGATGTGGCCTTTTTCCAACAATACCTGTAGCCCCTCGCTCAACTCCGGGGAGCCCACCACAGGCGATGCGCCGGCGAGCAACAACGCTTCGACCTTACGCTGGGCCACCGTTCCACCACCCACCACCAATACGGGACGATCGCGCAGGTCGGCGAACAGGGGGAATAAGGACGTGGAAGGGAGCGGCGCGTTCACGGGCAGGGCATAAGGGCGGGCTGATGACCCTAACGTCCGGTTATATGCAGTCGGAAATGACTTGCCGCCCGCTCCATATGACGGGCGGTTATAAGATGTGGGCAAGAATTCCTCTACATTCACCTGTCACCTCTTCATCCCAAGGAGCCGCCAGGCTTCGAGACTACCGATGACGCTGACCCAACTCCGCTACCTAGTGGCCATCGCCGACGCCGACCTCAACATCACCCTGGCCGCCGCCCGCGTGCACGCGACCCAGCCGGGCCTGTCCAAGCAGCTCAAGCAGTTGGAAGACGAACTGGGCTTCCTGCTGTTCGTGCGCAAGGGCCGCAGCCTGGAGGCCGTTACGCCGGCCGGCGGCGAAGTGATCCTGCGCGCCCGCGCAGTGCTGGCCGAAGCCAACAATATCCGCACCTACTCGGCCAACCAGCGCCGCGAAAGCCAGGGCCAGCTGATCCTGGCCACCACCCACACCCAGGCCCGCTTCGTGCTGCCGCCGGCCATCGGCCAGATCAAGCGCGCCTATCCGCAGGTCAGCGTGCACCTGCAGCAGGCCGGCGAAAGCGCCGCGCTGGATCTGTTGAGCGAAGGCGATGCGGATATCGCCGTCATCAGCACCGCCGGCGAGGAACCGCAGGCCGGCATCGCCGTGCCCTTGTACCGCTGGCGGCGGTTGGTGGTGGTGCCGCGCGGGCATGCGCTGGACAAAGCCGACGTGATTCCCAGCATGGCCGACCTCGCCACCCAGCCGCTGATCAGCTACGAATCCTCGACGCGGCCCGAATCGTCCCTGCAGCGCGCTTTCGCCAGCGTCGGCCTGCAGCCCAGCATCGCGCTGACCGCGCTGGACGCCGACCTGATCAAGACCTACGTGCGCGCCGGCATGGGCGTGGGCTTGCTGGCGGAAATGGCGGTGACTTCGGCCGATACCGACCTGCGCGCTTGGCCCGCGCCGTCGGCGATCAACGAATGCATCGCCTGGGCGGTGCTGCCGCGCGAGCGCGTGCTGCGCGACTACGCATTGGAGTTGGTGCATGTGCTGGCACCGCAGGTCGATCGGCGCGATCTGCGCCGTGTACTCGATGGCAATCAGGCCGCGGACTGGCCGGTGCCGCCGACCTGGGAATCGTTGACGCAAACGATTACGAGCTGAAGAAAAGACCGTGCGCTCTTTTGCCTAAGGCAAACAGGAATGCCGTCGAATGCCAGCAGGGTCCGCTACCTTGTGCGAGTTGCCGACCAACCGACCGTTTCGTAAGCTGGAGGTACGTGACGACAAGGGAGTATGTCGATGAAGGCCTCGAAATGGATGACTGTTCTGGCGCTGACCACTCTGACAGGCTGTGGGCTATACGAATCGGTGGTCGGGGTTCCGATGGCCGCGGCGGTTGTGCAGGCGCCGCCCGCGACCAGCATGGACCGGGTTTTTCAATGCGCCGAAACCAGCGTCAAGCGCTTGGCCCAACCGGATAGTTTCTGGCGAAGCGATGTGACACGCAGGGATCATGATGAAGGCATCCTGGAGACGGGCGATTTCGGCAAGGCAAATGTGGGCGGTTTCAGGGCGAGGATCACGTTCGATAAGCGAACCAACGAGATCAGGATCGACCTGAAAGGCGCAGGCGCCTACTACAAGGATATCGGCGTCGAGAAATCGGTCGCCGATCTGAAGAACGAGATGCAAGGCTGTTTGCAAGCGCGCGCTTGAGCGCATAGGAAGTAACGACAACTACTAAGGATGGAATCTGATGCCTAATTACTCTATCGAAGCGCGTTCGTTGGGAGTGGTCGGAGTCGCGAGCCACGATTTCTGGGTCTTGCGGGACGAGAACGGAAAGGCGCTCGACGAGCTGCACGGCTTGGCGACCGACCGTAAAACCAATATTCCCCAGCCCATCGGCACGGACGAAGAAAAGCATTCGCTACGGATCTGGAATTTTCCACATGATCCCGGCTACGCCAGCAGCATCGGTGCCAAAGCGACCGGGCTGACCTACATCAACAACGATCAAACGCACATGACGGTTCTCGATGCGCCTAAGGAAGAGGTTCTGGCGCGATGGAATGCGGCGGTGGCGGCGAAAGAGCCGCTGAACGCATTGGATTTGAATTATCCGAATCTTGGGTTCAAGGTTTTCGGCGACACCGTGAACAGCAATTCCGCCTATCGCACCTTGGGCGAGACCATGGGCGTGGCCGTGAAGGATTTTCCAGGCGTTCTGGAGCCTGGAATCGACAACCGCATGACTACGAAAGAGCAGATCGAGAAACTACGGACGCACGAGTATCCTGTTTTCGATAAGCCCATGGTCAACGACCATGGGGAATACAAGGAGCTTCCGGACAAGTCGTCTGCTCTGCATCCTTCGCATCCTGGGCATGCCGATCACACGTTGTACCAGCAGGCTCTGTACGGCGTGAATCAGGCGAAGGTACCAGTCCAGGAGAATTCCGGCGGCACCAACGAACCGATGGCGGCCAGTCTGACAGTGCTCGCCAAGCAGGCTGGCATGAGCCGCATCGATCATGTCTTGCTGAGCGAACAAAGGGCAGGTCTGAAGGCGGGGGAGAACGTATTCGTGGTGGAAGGGAATCCCGGTGATCCTGCGAATAACCGGGCGCAGATGAAGACCCAGACCGCACTGGAAACACCGTTGGGGTCTTCGCTTGGTCAGCTGCAATCCATCAACGAATCACCGATGCAGCGTTCGGAAAGTATGAGCAGCCAGCTTGCGATGGAGCAACCGGGAAAACTCCCGGACCAGGAAGCCCCGCGGCGCGGCCTGTCCGCATAAAATCAATTCATGCCCATGAAGCGACGTGAATTCATAATGGCGATCGGTGCAGGTGCGGTGACTGCCGCATCTCCCGGTTCTGCTTCATACGACGGAGTGAAGAGGATGTACGGACTTATTGGAAAAATGATCGCCGCTCCCGGCAAGCGCGACGAGTTGATCGCGATCATGCTGGAAAGCGTTTCGGCGATGCCGGGCTGCCTGAGCTATGTGGTCGCGCGCGATCCGGCGAATGCGGACTGGCTGTGGATCACCGAAGTGTGGGATAGCGAAGCCAGCCACAAGGCCTCGTTGTCTCTGCCGGCGGTGCAGCAGGCGATCGCCAGGGCCAAGCCGATCATTGCCGGCTTCGGCGATTACACGGTGACCGAGCCGGTGGGCGGGCACGGGCTCGGGTAGGAGCGACGTCCCCCAGGGGACTTCCTTCGGAGCGTAAGTCGCGAAACGTCCTTGCGCATCATTCGATCCGCATTTTCAGTCGCGACTTACGTCGCTCCTACGTCCGATTGGGGTTCATCCGTCACTTCACCCGCGTGTACTCCATCTGCATGGTGCGCACGTCCTTGCCGTCCTTGTTCTCGAACATCTCCATCAGCAGATGGTCCGCGTCGACCACGCGCAGGGTATGGCGCCCGGTGGCCACGCCACCGACCTTCTTCATGTCGGGCATCTGACCGCTGAAGCTATAGGTCTTGCTGGCGGCGTCGTAGTCGCCGGTGGCATTCATCACCGCGGTCGAGCCGCTGTCGGTCCAACTATTGGTGTACTTGCCGGCGTTGATGTCGTAGCCGTTGTAGCCCACGCCCTCGAACGGCTGGCCCATGAAGCTGCCGATGAAATCCATGCGCAGCTGGCGGCCGCCGAAGATCGGGGTGATGGTCGCTTTGCCGGTCTCGGTCATTGGTGGCGCGGACGGGTCCATCCACACGGTCTGCTTGGTCGTCCAGGTGCCGGCCAGGTGCTCGGCCAACTGCTTGTGCTGCGGACCGGGCGTGGAAATCTTCTGCCAGACCTCCATCATCGCCTGCTGTTCGGGGGTCATCTTCGGCGCGGCCTCCTGCGCGGACAGCGGTAGCACGAGCGCGAAGGCAATGGCGGCGACGGCGAGTTTGCGGGTGGCTTTCATGGTGGCGTTCTCTGGCCAGGGAGGTGCGGCGATGCTAGGCCCAGAGCGAGCCCCCCGCATGCCGCGACGCAGCACCCGGATGCAGACGGCGCGGTGCGACAATCGCCGCGGACCCACCCCGCCTTGGAGGAAGTCATGCTTCAGATGAGACCCAACTGCGAATGCTGCGATGCCGATCTGCCGCCCGACTCGTCCGCGGCGCGCATCTGTTCCTTCGAATGCACCTTCTGCGCCTCGTGCGTCGACACGGCATTGGCAGGCAAATGCCCCAACTGCGGCGGCGGTTTCGCCGCACGTCCCACGCGCGCCGCACACCTGCTGGCGAAATATCCGGCCTCCACCGAGCGCGTCCTCAAGCCGGAAGGCTGTGGTCGCGCGGTCTGAAGGCCAACTTCCCAACGCGGCGGAGAATCCGATAGCCCTCTTCAGTTCCCAGGCCGCTGTTCCGGCTTGGGCTCGGTGACTTCCTTACCGGGTTCGGCCTTGCCCGACATTTCCGCGCCGGCATCGGGCGCCAGCCGCAGCATCATCCATACCGAGCTGCCGGAAATCAGGCCAACGGTGAGGAAGGCGAAACTGAAGTTGATCACCGCTTCCAACGGCTGCCGTGTCGCCACGCTGGCGACGCTCAAGGCATAGCCGCCGATAGTGATGCCGATGGCCAGCGACACCTGCTGCGCCATCGCCGCCAAGCTGCTGGCCTGGGCCATGCGCGCCGGTTCCACGTCGGCATAGACGATGGCGTTGAGGCTGGTGAACTGCAGCGAGCGGAAGCAGCCGCTGACCAGCAGCACGCCGATGATCAGCGGGTAGGGCGTGTCCGCGCGGAACAGGCCGAAGCAGCACAGCAGCAGGGAGGCGATCATCGCATTGGTGATCATCACTTTGCGGAAGCCCCAGCGGCGCAGGATGCGCCCGGCCAAGGTCTTCATGAACATCGCACCCGCGGCCGACGTGAAGGTGATCAAGCCCGATTGCAGCGGGTTGAGTCCGAAGCCCAGCTGCAGCATCAGCGGCAGCAGGAATGGGGTGGCGCCGATGCCGATGCGGAACAGCGAACCGCCCAGCACGCCGATGCGGAACGTCGGCAGCTTCATCAGCCCCAGGTCGATCAATGGATGCGGATGGTGGCGCGCGTGCATCGCGTAAACCCCCAGCAATCCTGCGCCAGTGAGCAGGCAGGCGGCGGCGACCGGCGTGCTGATCAGATGCCGGCCCATGCTGGCGAAGCCGAACATGGTCAGCGCCAGCCCCGTGGCCGACAGTCCGAATCCGCGCCAGTCCAGCGGGCGCGCGCCGCCGCGCAGCATCGGGATGTGCCGCCAGGCCAGGTAGATGCCCAGAAGGCCCATCGGCAGGTTGATCAAAAAGATGAAGCGCCAGTTGCTGTAGGTGGTGATCAAGCCGCCCAGCGGCGGGCCCAGCATCGGGCCCAGCAAAGCGGGAATGGTCAGCCAGCTGAGCGCCTGCACCAGCTGCGCCTTGGGCACCGTGCGCAGCAACACCAGGCGCCCTACCGGCACCATCATCGCCCCGCCCATGCCCTGCAGGAATCGCGCGGCCACCAACGCGCCTAGCGAACCGGAGGCGGCGCAGCCGACGGAACCGAGCAGGAATACGCCGATGGCGGCCATGAAAGTGGGTCTGGCGCCGAAGCGGTCCGCGACCCAGCCGCTGATGGGAATGAACACCGCCAGCGCCAGCATGTAGGTGGTGAGTGCCAGCTTCAGCGCCACCGGCTCTACGCCCAGGTCTCCCGCGATCATCGGCAGGGACGTCGTGATCGCGGTGGAATCCATGTTCTCGATGAACAATGCGGTCGCGACGATCAGGGGGAGGAGACGTTCCTTTCTCACGAAGGCAGAGCGGATCCGGCAGGCGGGTGAACGCTATTGTCGCTCACGAATCGTGAAGGCGTCGCATGGCGCAGCTCGGGAACTAAAAGGGAGAGGCGATGGGCTTAACCCTTCTCCCCTTGTGGGAGAAGGTGCCCCGAAGGGGCGGAAGAGGGGAGAGCGAGTGAGGGTCTATCGGTTCACGTTAAAACGATCAGACGCGAATGACGAATGTTTTCAAGAGTGCGTTCATCGGCAACGCAACGACCCCGCTCACCCCCTCTCCCGCCGCGCAAGCGCGTCGACCTCTCCCACGAGGAGAGAGGTGGGTAGATCTGTACGTCGAGGGGCGCAGCCCCGACCTACTCAAACCTCGACGTGTATCCCGCACTCGCGCTTCAAGCCGAAGTAACGCGTGTCTTCCGCGCTCATGCCCGGCTCCCAGCGCGAAGTGGTGTGGAAATCGCCGATCGACACGTAGCCTTCGTCCCACAACGGGTGGTAGGGCAGATCGTGCTTCTTCATGTAAACCCAGATGTCGCGGTCGGTCCAGTCGACGATGGGATTCACTTTCAGGCGCCCGTCGCGTTGCTGCAGCACCGGCGTCTGGCTGCGGGTGCTGGACTGGCTGCGACGCAGGCCGGTGAACCAAGTGCCCACGTCCAGTTCCTTCAGCGCGCGCTTCATCGGCTCCACTTTGCGCAGACCGTTGTACTGGTCGATGCCGATCACGCCCTGTTCCCACAGGCGGCCATGGCGCGCCTCCATCCAGGCGCGGCTGACCAGCGGGCGGAATACCTGCAGGTTGAGCTTCAGACGTTCCTGCAATTCGTCGGCGAAGCGGTAAGTCTCCGGAAACAGGTAGCCGGTGTCGATTAGGATCACCGGAATGTCCGGCTTCTGCCGGCTGAGCATATGCAGCATCACCGAGGCCTGCGCACCGAAGCTGGAGGAAAGCGCGGCGTTGGCCGGGCCATTCTCCAGCGCCCATTGCACACGCTGTTCGGCGCTGCGCGCTTCCAGCTGTGTGTTGAGTTCTTCCAGCGACTCGGGTTCGTTGGCGGCGATGTTGAAATCGATGTTGATGTTGGGGGCACTCATGCGTGCAGCTCCAGCGGAATCTGTCGGTGTGTGGGGTAAGCGGGCAGGGCGACCACGCCGCTGCGGTGCAGGAAATCGCCGAAGCCTTCATCGGCTTCGCGTTCGCCGGCGTAACGCGCGAACAACGGGTCCAGGGTGTCGAGGATTTCGTTCTCGGCGATGTTTTCGCGGTACAGCGTGTTGAGGCGCTGGCCGCGATGGTCGGCGCCCAGCATCAGGTTGTAGCGGCCAGGCGCTTTGCCGACCAGCGCGATCTCGCCAAGGTAAGGACGCGAGCAGCCATTGGGGCAGCCGGAGATGCGCAGCAGGATCGGCGCATCGCGCAGGCCGTGCTTTTCGAGCAGCGGTTCCAGCTTGCCGGTGAAGTCGGGCAGATAACGCTCGGCTTCGGCCATCGCCAGTCCGCAGGTCGGCAAGGCCACGCAGGCCAGCGCCGCGCGCGCCAGTGCGGTGCCGTTGCGCAGGCCCGCGTCCAGCGCGTGCGAATGGACCAGCGCGTCGATGCGCTTGCGCTCGCTGTCGGGCACGCCGGCGATCACCAGGTTCTGGTTCGGGGTCATGCGGAACTCGCCGCGGTGCACGTTGGCGATCTCGCGCAGTCCGGTCAGGTGCGGCGCGCCCGGGCGGTCGGCGATGCGGCCGGCGGAGAGATTCAGGGTCAGGTGCCAGCGGCTGTCTTCGCCCTGGACCCAGCCGTAGCGGTCGCCGCTGTGCTCGAAACGGAAAGCGCGTGCCGGGGAGAGAGAGAATCCGGCACGGCTTTCGATCTCGGCCACGATGGCGTCCAGCCCGTGATCGTCGATGGTGTACTTGAAGCGCGCGCGCTTGCGCACTACGCGGTTGCCACGGTCGCGCTGGGTGGTGACCACGGCGGTGGCGATGGCGATCACCTGCTCGGGGGCGACGAAGCCGATCACGTTGGCCACGCGCGGATAGGTTTCCGCATCGCCGTGGCTGGCGCCCATGCCGCCGCCGATGCTGACATTGAATCCGACCAGCGCGCCCTCCTCGATCACCGCGATGAAGCCCAGGTCGTTGGCGAATACGTCCACGTCGTTGACCGGCGGCACCGCGAAAGCGACCTTGAACTTGCGCGGCAGGTAGGTGCTGCCGTAGATCGGTTCTTCTTCCTCGCCGCTGCCGGCGACCAGTTCCTCATCCAGCCAGATCTCGTAATAGGCGCGCGAGTTGGGCAGGAAATGCTTGGACAGTTTCGCCGCCCAGTCCTGGACTTCGGCATGCGCGGCCGATTCCAGCGGGTTGGCCGCGACCATCACGTTGCGGTTGACGTCGCCGCAGGCGGCCAGGGTGTCTATCAACGTCGCATTGATCGCCTGCATGGTCGCTTTCAATTCGCGCTTGATCACGCCGTGGAACTGGAAGGCCTGACGGGTGGTGATGCGCAGCGAATGGTTGGAGTAGCGCGTGGCGATGGCATCCAGCTTCAGCCATTGCTGCGGGGTGACCACACCGCCCGGGGTGCGCGTGCGGATCATGAACTGGAAGGCGGGTTCGAGCTTCTGCCGGCGGCGTTCGTCGCGCAGGTCGCGGTCGTCCTGCTGGTAGCTGCCGTGGTACTTGATGACGGTGGTATCGTCCTCGCGCAGCGCGCCGGTCAGCGGATCGGCAAGGCTGTCCAGCAAGGCGCCGCGGAGGCGCTTGCTTTCGGATTTGATGTCTTCGACGGAATGCGTGGTCATGACTTGGTGGCTGGCCGGTATAGGTTGTCGTTGGAGCGGCGTCCCGCCGCGAGCTCTTGCTTTTGAAGCTCGCGGCGGGACGCCGCTCCCACGTCAATAGACATCGCGGCTGTAGCGACCCTCCGCCTGCAATTTGCTGAGGTACTCGGCGGCGGCTTCGGCATCGACGCCCGCCTGTTCGGAAACGATCCGCAGCAGGGCGGCATGCACGTCCTTGCCCATGGCGATGGCGCCGCAGACATAGAAATGCGCGCCGCTTTGCAGCCAGTCGTAGACCTCGCGTCCGCGTTCGCGCAGACGCTGTTGGACGTAGATCTTCTCGGACTGGTCGCGGGAGAAGGCCACGTCCAGGCGATGCAGTTCGCCGTTGCGCAGCGCGTCCTGCCATTCGGTCTGGTAGAGGAAGTCGGTATTGAAGTGGCGCGCGCCGAACAGCAACCAGTTGCGGCCGCGCGCGCCGGTTTCCGCGCGCTCCTGTACGAAACCGCGGAACGGCGCCACGCCGGTGCCGGGGCCGACCATGATGATGTCGCGGTTGGCGTCGGCGGGAACACGGAAACGCTCGTTGGCTTCGATGTAGACCGGCGCCTGGTCGCCTTCGCCCAGCGCCGCCAGGAAACCGCTCGCCGCGCCGACATGCGCATGGCCGAAGGCCTGGTAATCCAGCACGTCGACGGTGAGATGCACTTCCTCGCCCACGCGCTTGCGGCTGGAGGCGATGGAGTACAGGCGCGGCGTCAGCGGACGCAGGGCGGCGACCAGTTCCTGCGGCTCCCAGTGGGCGGGCCAGCGACGCAGCACGTCGGCCAGCTGGTGGCTGCCCAGCAAAGCGGCGAAGTCGGCGTTGCGGGTCGGCGCCAGCAAGTCGTTGAGCTCTTCCGAACGCGACTGCGCGGCATGGCTGGCCAGGAAGGGGCGGCTGAGCTTGGTCAGTTCCCTGCGCGCGGCCAGCCACTCGCGTAGCGGCAGTGTCTCTTCCTTGTCCTGCACGGATGCGTCGCCGTCCAGTTCCAGCACCTGCAGTACGCCCTCCACCAGCAGCGACGGATTGCGATGGCGCACCCCCAGCGCGTCGCCGGGTTCGTAATGCAGGCCGGAACCCTGCAGCGACAGTTCCAGATGGCGCACGTCCTTGCCGATGCCGCCGTACTTGAGGAAACCTACGCCCTTGAAGTCGCGCCCGCTGATGCGCTGGTTGAGCAGCAGCTCAGCGGCGAAGGGCTTGTCGTGGGTCCAGGCCGGTGCGCTGGGCGCCGGACGCAACGGGGTGACGGTAGCCGAAGGCGTGGCGGTGACCTTCAACAAGGTTTTGGCATGGCCCAGGGCTTGTTCGCGCCAGGGCAGGGCGACGGTGTCGATATCCAGGTCGGCTTCGCCGGCGGCGAACAGGCGGCTGGCGCCGAGTTCGGTCAGGCGCGCGTCGAGGCGGCGGCCGATGCCGCAGAAATCGGCGTAGCTGGAATCGCCCAAACCCAGCACGGCGTACTTCAGTTCGGGTAGTTTCGGCGCGCGTTTGCCGGCGATGAATTCGACCAGGCCGATGGCGTCGTCCGGCGGGTCGCCCTCGCCCTGGGTGCTGATGACCACATAGAGCAGGCGTTCGTTGGCCAGTTCGCGTTGCGGGTAGGCATCGGCGCGCACCAGGCGCACGTTGAGGCCGGCGGCTTCGGCCTCGCCCGCCAGAGCCTCGGCCACACGGCGGGCATTGCCGGTCTGACTGCCGTAGACGACGGTCAGACGCTGGCTGGCCTGCGCCGCGCCGCCTGGGAGCACCGCCAGGTGAGGTGCCGGATTGCCCTGGGCCAGGCCGGCGGCGTAGCCGGACAACCACCACAGGCTGGGTTGATCCAGCCCTTCCACGACGCGCGCCAGCAGCGCCTTGCGCTCCTCGGGCAAGGGACTGGGGGCCAACGCGGGCGGTGCAGCGGTCATGCTTTGACTCGCGGGTAGTGCGGTTAGGAGGTCCGATGCTAGAGAGGCGTTAACCCATTCAGAAACGACATCTGGTTATGGGGTTATGACCTGCGCTTATTTCTGGACCAAGTCCCCAAGGCCGAATACTCGCCACCCTGCCGGGGGAACCTGTCGGCCTTTCGGGGCCAGCTGATAATCTGCCGTACCGGTTCCCGCCTCACTTGCGTCCACGAAATCCTTAATGAGTTCCTTACCTTCCCTGTCCCATCTCGACCGCCTGGAGGCGGAGAGCATCCACATCCTCAGGGAAGTCGCGGCCGAATTCCGCAACCCGGTGCTGCTGTACTCGGTGGGCAAGGACAGTTCGGTGCTATTGCACTTGCTGCTGAAGGCGTTCGCGCCGGCGCCGCCGCCGATCCCGCTGCTGCACGTGGACACCCGCTGGAAGTTCCGCGAGATGATCGCCTTCCGCGACCGCCGTGTGGCCGAGACCGGCACCGAGCTGCGGGTGCATATCAACCCGGACGGCATCGCCCAGAACATCGGCCCGATCAGCCACGGTGCCACCGTGCACACCGATGTGATGAAGACCCAGGGCTTGAAGCAGGCGCTGGATCAGTACGCTTTCGACGCGGCCATCGGCGGGGCGCGCCGCGACGAGGAGAAATCGCGGGCCAAGGAGCGCGTGTTCTCCTTCCGCAACGACAAGCACCGCTGGGATCCCAAGCGGCAGCGTCCGGAACTTTGGAACGTCTACAACGCGCGCATCGACAAGGGCGAGAGCGTGCGCGCGTTCCCGCTGTCCAACTGGACCGAGCTGGATATCTGGCTGTACATCTACCGCGAGAACATTCCGGTGGTGCCGCTGTATTTCGCCGCCGAACGTCCGGTGGTGGAACGCGACGGTGCGTTGATCCTGGTCGACGACGATCGTCTGCCGCTGCGCGAGGGCGAAACGCCGCAGCTGAAGAAGGTGCGTTTCCGCACGCTGGGCTGCTATCCGCTGACCGGCGCCATCGAGTCGGAAGCCGATACGCTGGAAGCGATCATCCAGGAAATGCTGGTGACCACCAGTTCGGAACGGCAGGGACGGGTGATCGATCAAGACCCTACGGCTTCGATGGAAAAGAAGAAGTTGGAGGGGTATTTCTGATGGCGCCCTGCTTGCCGACAAGCGTTTCGCGCTTTCGCGCGATTCACTTTTCTTTGCTTGTGCAAAGAAAAGTAACCAAAAGAAAGCACACCCGGGCGGCACGCCCTCCGCTGCGCTACGGGTACGCAAGCGCAACGGGAATTTCCGGAAGCAGCATCCTGCTGCTCCGGAAACGGCGCACATCCGTGTGCGCCGCCCTGCGGGTTTGTCCCGTTGCGCTTGCCGCGCCTCACGGGGCCCATGGAGCGCAGAGCAACGGCGAATTCAAAAGCATCGAGGCGGCGAGATGAGCAACCCCACCGACATCGCCGGGTACCTCAAGCAGCACGAAGAAAAACCGCTGTTGCGCTTCATCACCTGCGGCAGCGTGGACGATGGCAAGAGCACGCTGATCGGGCGATTGCTGTACGACAGCAAGCGGTTGTTCGACGACCAACTCGCCGCGCTTACCGCCGACAGCAAGCGCCATGGCACGCGCGGCGGCGAAATCGACTACGCGCTGCTGCTCGACGGTCTGGCCGCCGAGCGCGAACAGGGCATCACCATCGATGTGGCCTACCGCTACTTCGATACCGAACGCCGCAAGTTCATCGTCGCCGATTGCCCGGGCCACGAGCAGTACACCCGCAACATGGCTACCGGCGCTTCCACCGCCGATCTGGCGGTGGTGCTGGTGGACGCGCGCAAAGGCCTGCTGACGCAGACGCGCCGTCACAGCTACATCGTGTCGCTGCTGGGCATCCGCCATGTAGTGCTGGCCGTGAACAAGATGGATCTGGTGGATTACGACCAGCGCGTGTTCGATGAAATCGTCGCTGGGTACCGAGCCTTGGCGGCGCAGCTCGGCATCGAGCGCGTCACCTTCATTCCGTTGTCGGCCCTGAACGGCGACAACCTGTCCGCGCATTCCGATGCCATGCCGTGGTACCAGGGCCCGAGCCTGCTCGAGCATCTGGAAACCGTCGAAGTGTCGGCACAGGACACCCGCGGCGGTCTGCGTCTGCCGGTGCAGTTCGTCAGCCGCCCGCACCAGAACTTCCGCGGTTTCGCCGGCACGATCGCCGCCGGCAACGCGAACGTCGGCGATGAAGTGGTCGTGCTGCCCGCCGGCCGGCGCTCGCGCGTGACCGCGATTTTCGTCGGCGACAGCGAAACCGCAAGCGCCCGCGCCGGCCAGGCGGTGACGCTGACCCTCGCCGACGAGATCGATATCAGCCGTGGCGATGTGATCGCCGCCGCCGATGATCCGCCGCAGGTCGCCGACCAGTTCGCCGCGCATCTGCTGTGGATGGATGACGCCGCTTTGCTGCCGGGCCGTCCCTACTGGTTGAAGCTCGGTACCCGCACCGTCGCGGCGACGGTCAGCGAGATCAAGCACCGCATCGACGTGAACACGCAGGAACACCTGGCGGCCAAGCGTCTGGAATTAAACGAGGTCGGCTACGTCAATCTCAGCCTGGACGAGCCGGTCGCCTTCGCCGCGTATGTCGAGAACCGCACCCTGGGCGGTTTCATCCTGATCGACCGCCACAGCAACAACACGGTCGCCGCGGGCACGCTGGATTTCGCCCTGCGCCGCGCCGGCAACGTGCACTGGCAGCACCTGGAAGTGGACAAGGCCGCGCGCGCGCGCATCAAAGGCCAGCCGCCGCGCGTGCTGTGGTTCACCGGTCTCTCGGGCGCCGGCAAGTCCACCATCGCCAACCTGGTGGACAAACGCCTGCACGCATTGGGCTACCACACCTTCCTGCTGGACGGCGACAACGTGCGGCACGGCCTGAATCGCGATCTTGGTTTCACCGATGAGGATCGCGTGGAAAACATCCGCCGCGTGGCCGAAGTGGCGAAACTGATGACCGAAGCCGGCCTGATCGTGCTGGTCAGCTTCATTTCGCCCTTCCGCGCCGAACGCCAGATGGCGCGCGCGCGTTTCGAGGAAGGCGAGTTCCTGGAGATCTTCGTCGACGTTCCGCTGGAGCTGGCGGAACAGCGGGACGTGAAGGGCCTGTATCGCAAGGCCCGTGCGGGGCAGATTCCGAATTTCACGGGTATCGACTCGCCCTACGAAACGCCCGAGCATGCGGAAGTGCATCTGGATGCCGGTAATCACAGTCCGGAAAAACTCGCGGCGCAGGTGCTGGAGAAGCTGGGCCTGAAGTGACGCCCGCCTGCGCGCGATCCGGCCGCAAGGGTCTTTAGTCATGCCTCGGTCAACGGTTTATTGTCACAAGCGTTAACCGTGGACCGGTAAACTCCGGTAATAACCACGATTGCGGGAAAGACATGCCGATCCGACCGGGCGCGCGCAGTGTGCTGCTGGCCATGCTGCTGGTCATACTGATCCCGCTGCTCGCGTCCTGCGGCTCGGACAAAGCCGGGCAACGCGGCGACGCGGCAGCCTCCCGGCCTATTCCGGTCACCACGCAGTTGGTGCAGCCGTCGGCGTGGAGCGACACCTTGCAGGCCATCGGTACGGTCAAGGCGCGCGAATCGGTCACTCTCACTTCGAAGGTCAGCGAAGCGGTGCAGGACGTGCACTTCGAAAGCGGCGACGAGGTCCGCGCCGGTGCGCCATTGATCACCTTGCGCGGCGATTCGCAGCAGGCCGCGCTGGTGGCGGCGCAGGCGACGTACGCCGAAGCCGATCAACTCTACAAGCGCCAGCTCTCGCTGGCCGATCAGCAGCTGGTGGCGCGCGCTTCGCTGGATACGCAGAAATCCATCCGCGACGCCGCCTTGGCGCGCGTGCGGCAGATGCGTTCGGACATCGGCGACCGCAACGTGCGCGCGCCTTTCGCCGGAGTGTTGGGTATCCGTCAGGTGAGTCCCGGCGCCTTGATTACGCCGACCACGGTGATCGCCACGCTGGACGATATCTCGCGCGTCTACGTCGATTTCCCCATACCGGAGAACCAGCTGGCCAACCTCGCCAACGGCCAGTCGCTGCGCGCGCGCAGCACTTCCTACCCCGGTCGCGATTTCGATGGCGTAGTGAGCACCATCGATGCGCGCATCGATGAAGCGACGCGCGCGGTGATGGTGCGCGGCGATTTTCCCAACGACGATCGCGCGCTGCGTCCGGGCATGCTGATGGAAGTGCGACTCGCGCGGCCGGAACGCCAGGCGCTGGTCGTTCCCGAGATCGCGCTGGTGCAGGTGGGACGCGACACCTTCGTCTACCGGGTCAAGGCCGACGGCAGTGTGGAACAGGCGAGCATCGAAGTGGGCGCGCGCAGCGCCGGCAAGGCGGAGATCGTTTCCGGAATCAAAGCGGGCGAACGCATCGTGGTCGACGGCACCGGCAAGCTGCGTCCCGGCAGCAAGGTGGTGGAGGGCGGCAGCAATGCGCCGCCAACGGAAAAATCGTCCGAAGCGAAGGGCTGACCGGCGATGAAGCTGTCCGACCTGTCGATCAAGCGCCCGGTGTTCGCCGTGGTGATGAGCCTGCTGCTGATCGTGCTGGGCGTGATGTCCTTCAGCCGGCTGACGCTGCGCGAACTGCCGGCGATCGATCCGCCCATCGTCTCGGTGTCGGTCGACTACCGCGGCGCTTCGGCGTCGGTGGTGGAGACACGGATCACCCAGGTGCTGGAGGACGCGCTGTCGGGCATCGAGGGCGTCAGCACCATCGAATCGCGCAGCGCCAACGGCCGCTCCAACATCAGCATCGAATTCAATCTTTCGCGCGACATCGAAGCGGCGGCCAACGACGTGCGCGATGCGGTGAGCCGGGTCGTGGACCGCTTGCCGGAAGAAGCCGAGTCGCCCCAGATCGCGAAGGTGGAGAGCGACGCCGATCCCATCATCTGGCTCAACATGAGCTCCAGCACGATGGATACGCTGCAGCTCAGCGACTACGCCGAGCGCTATGTCGTCGACCGCCTGTCCAGCATCGACGGCGTGGCCCAGGTCAACTTCGGCGGCCGCCAGCGTTATGCGATGCGGATCTGGCTCAACCGCGACGAACTGGCCGCGCGCGGCCTGGCGGTCGGCGATGTCGAGGACGCCCTGGCGCGCGAGAATGTCGAGCCGCCGGCCGGCCGCATAGAATCGACCGACCGCGATTTCACCCTGCGCGTCACTCGCAATTACCAGAAGCCCGAGGATTTCGCGCAGATCCCGCTCGGCAAGGGCGCCGACGGCTACGTGGTGCGCCTGGGCGACGTGGCCAAGGTGGAGCTGGCGTCGGAAGAACGCCGCGCGTATTTCCGCAGCAACGGCGTGCCCAACGTGGGCCTGGGTGTGGTCAAGACCTCCACCGCCAACAGCCTGGACGTGGCGCACGCGGTGCGCGCTGAAGCCGACAAGATCCGTCCTTCCCTGCCCAAGGGCACCGACATCTTCGTCGCGTTCGACACCACCACCTTCATCGATGCGGCGGTCGATCGCGTCTACGAAACCCTGGCCGAAGGCATCGTACTGGTGCTGCTGGTGATCTGGCTATTCCTGGGCAGCGTGCGTGCGGCGCTGATCCCCGCAGTGACGGTACCGGTATGCCTTATCGCCGCATTCATCGCGCTGTACGCCTTCGGTTTTTCGATCAACCTGCTGACCCTGCTCGCACTGGTTTTGTGTATCGGCCTGGTGGTGGACGATGCCATCGTGGTGGTGGAAAACATCCAGCGTCGCGTCGACCTGGGCGAACCGCCGCTGGTGGCGGCCAAGCGCGGCACCGCGCAGGTGGCTTTCGCGGTGCTGGCGACGACGGCGGTGCTGATCGCGGTGTTCCTGCCGGTCGGATTCCTGGAGGGCAATACCGGTCGTCTGTTCCGTGAATTGTCGGTGGCGTTGGCGGCGGCGGTCGCGATCTCCGCCTTCGTGGCTTTGTCGCTGACGCCGATGATGTCCTCGAAATTGCTCAAGCCGCATGCCAAGGAGAAGCCGAACCGCGTGCACCAGTGGGTGAATCGGCAATTCGATAAGGTGAGCGGCGGCTACCGGCGCGTGCTGGAGAAGTCCGTGCACCGGACCTGGCTGTTCGGGGGGCTGATGGTGGTCGCGATGATCGCCGCGGTCGTATTGTTCCGCGTCATCCCCTCGGAATTGGCGCCCGCCGAGGATCGCGGTTCCTTCCAGGTCATGATCGACGGGCCCGAAGGCGCAGGCTTCGACTACACGGTGAAGCAGATGCAGCAGGTCGAGCAGATCGTCGCGCCGATGATCGGCGGCGACCAGCCGATCCAGCGAGCCAATCCGCGGGTGCCTGGCGGTTTCGGCGCCAGCGAGGAAATGCACACCGGGCGCATGGCGGTGTTTCTGCAGGATTGGGACAAGCGCGATCAGAAAACCGCCGACGTAGCCGCCGATTTGCAGAAGAAACTCTCGGTGCTGTCCGGCGTGCGCGCACGCACGCAGGTCAGCGGCGGCCTGGTGCGTTCGCGTGGGCAGCCGTTCAACATCGTGCTGGGCGGTCCGGACTATGTGGAGATCGCGCAGTGGCGCGACAAGCTGCTGGCGCGGATGCAGGAAAACCCCGGTTTCGTCGGTCCGGATTCGGATTACAAGGAAACCCGCCCGCAGATGCGCGTGGACATCAACCGCATGCGTGCCGCCGATCTGGGCGTATCGGTGTCCGATATCGGCCGCGCCTTGGAAACCATGATGGGTTCGCGCCAGGTCACCACCTTCGTCGACAACGGCGAGGAGTACGATGTGCTGGTGCAGGCCGATCGGGCCGGCCGCGCCAGCCCCGCCGATTTGCAGGCGATCCAGGTGCGTTCTAGCAGCGGCGCACTGGTGCCGTTGTCCAACCTGGTGACGCTGAGCGAGTTGGCCGAACCGGGCACGCTCAATCGCTTCAACCGGCTGCGCGCCATCACCATTTCCGCAGGGCTCGCGCCCGGTTATCCGCTGGGTCAGGCGATCGCCTGGACCCAGCAAGTGGTGCAGGAAGAATTGCCCGAGCACGCGCAAGTGGATTGGAAGGGCGAATCGCGCGAGTTCCAGCAGGCGGGCGGCGCGGTCCTGTTCACGTTTGCGCTGGCGCTGCTGATCGTCTACCTGGCGCTGGCGGCGCAGTTCGAGAGCTTCATCCACCCGCTGGGCATCATGCTGACCGTGCCGCTGGGCGTGCTGGGCGCGCTGCTGGGCCTCTGGGTCACCGGCGGCACCATGAATCTCTTCAGCCAGATCGGCATCGTCATGTTGGTCGGACTGGCGGCGAAGAACGGCATCCTGATCGTGGAGTTCGCCAATCAACTCCGCGACGAGGGCCGCAGCATCCACGAAGCGATCCTCGAATCGTGTTCGGTGCGCCTGCGACCCATCCTGATGACTTCCATCGCCACGATCATGGGCGCGGTGCCGCTGGTGCTGGCCGGTGGTCCGGGTTCGGCCAGCCGCGCGACCATCGGCGTGGTGGTGATCTTCGGCGTCGCGTTCTCCACGGTGCTGTCGCTGCTGGTGGTGCCGGCGGCCTACACGCTGCTGGCGCCTTTCACCAAGTCTCCCGAATCCGTGGCGCATGAACTGGAGAAGCTGGAGGGCGAGACTCCCTCGGTGGGCGGGCATGGCTGAGCGGCAGCTCCAGGGCGAAGGTTTCCTGCTGCGGCCTTGGCGCGAGTCCGATCTCGATGCGCTGGTTCGCCATGCCGACGACGAACAGGTCTCGCGCGGGGTCAGCGATCGCTTTCCGTTTCCGTACACGCGCCAAGATGGCGAAAACTTCCTCTCCGGCCGGATCATCGATCTGTCCGATCCGGTATTCGCCATCGAGATCGAAGGCGAAGCCTGCGGCGGCATCGGCGCGCATCGTGGCAAGGGCGAGCGCGCGCATTCCGCCGAGTTCGGCTATTGGCTGGGCCGTGCGCACTGGGGCAAGAGCACCATGACCCGCGTAGTGTCGGTGTTCACGCCTTGGGCGATGCGGGAATTGCGGCTCTACCGGCTGTACGCGACCGTGTTGGGCTTCAACATCGGTTCGGCGCAAGTGCTGCGCAGGAACGGCTTCTTGGAGGAAGGCGTGCAACGCGCGGCAGTATTCAAGCGCGGAGTGCTGCATGATCTGCGCCTGTTCGCCAAAGTGCGAAGGAGCCTGGACGATGACCGCTAAACCGCCTTCCCCCTGGGACAAGGCCTCCCTCCGCACCGCCGATACGCGCAAACGCGAGAATACCGGTCCGCGCCGACAAGCGGCATCGTCCGACCGCGAGGAGCGTCCCGCCGTCAGGCACGAGGGCGGCAACAAACAGGAGCTGCGCTACTACGGACTCAATGCGGTACAAGCGGTGTTCGCGCAGCGGCCCGAAGCCATCCGCAAGCTGTACCTGGCAGAAGCGCGGATTCCGCAGCTGCAGCCGTTGCTTGCCTGGTGCGTGAAGCACCGTATCGGCTATCGTGTGGTCGAGGAAGCGGATCTGGGCAAGCTCGCCGCCAGCTCCCACCACGAAGGCGTGGTGGCGGATGTGCTGCGCGTCGATCCGCTGGCGCTGTCCGACTGGCTGCGATCCCTGCCTGCCGGGCCGGTATTGGCGCTGTGGTTGGATGGTGTGGGCAATCCGCACAACTTCGGGGCGATCCTGCGTTCGGCGGCGCATTTCGGCGTGAGCGCGATCCTGCAATCGCGCGAATCAACGCTGGCGGTTTCCGGCGCGGCCGCGCGGGTCGCCGAGGGAGGCGCCGAGCGGGTGCCGCTGGTGCGAATGGAGGACCGCATGGCCGCCATCGCGCAACTGCGCGACGCCGGTTTCCAACTGGCGGCCACCGTGGTGCGCGGCGGCGCGGATCTGTTCGCCATCAAACTGCCGCAGCGATTGATCTACGTGATGGGCGCCGAAGGCGAGGGCATGGACGATGCCCTGACCAGGGCTTGCGATCTGCAGTTGTCGATCCCGGGCACCGGCGCGGTGGAAAGCCTGAATGTGGCTGCGGCGACTGCGGTGTTCCTGGCGCAGTGGCGACGCTGACTTGCAGAGCCGAGCCGCTCGGCCACGTTCCAACGAAGTACGACCTCAACAAAAAAACAGAATCGTCATCCCATCGGTTTTTAACAGCCGAAAGGCTGGTCAAGCTGGGATCCACCTTGATCTTGCTTTCGCTTATTTGAAGACCAAAGGCAAAGTCAAAATGGATCCCAGCTTGACCAGCCTTTCGGCTGTTAAAAACCGATGGGATGACGATCCGAATGATTGCGGGTCCACGTCGGCCCTGGACCGCTTACTTGGCAGCCGCCGGAGTCGGCTCCGTGGCCTTCACTACGCTGCCAAAATCCCCATCCGCTTCCGCCGCCAGATAAGCGAACACCGCATACGCCGCGACGTTCTGCGCCAAAGCCTTCGGGTCGATCTTGTCCAACGTGTCGTCGGCGTTGTGGTGCAGATCGAAGTAATCGCTGCCGTCCTGCGCCAGCCAGGCCCAGGTCGCACCCTTTTCCGCGATGGGGCCGATATCCGGGCCCGCGCTGCCCTTGTCCGGCGTGTATTCGATGCCCAGCGGCGCCAGCGCTTCGGCGATCTGGCGGGTCGCCGCCTTGGCATGCTCCGGCGCGCCGGTATTGAAGGCATAGATGCGGCCCGCGCCGAAATCGCTCTCCGCGCCCAGCTGATGCCTGGCCGCATCCGCAGCATGTTTGGCCGCGTACGCCTTGCCGCCGTACAGCCCTTGTTCTTCGTTGGCGAAAGCGACCACGCGGATGGTCCGCTTGGGCGCCTGCTTCAACTGGCCGATCAGATGTCCGGCCGCCATGGTGATGGCCACGCCCGCGCCATCGTCGATCGCGCCGGTGCCCAGGTCCCACGAATCCAGGTGTCCGCCGATCAGCACCACTTCCTGCGGCTTGCTGCGCCCGGTGATCTCGCCGATGACGTTGTAGGAAGTCGCTTCTCCGTTCCAACCGCAATCCAGTGCGACGGACACGCGCACCGGACCCAGCGCCAGCAGCCGGGCCAGCTGGTTGGCGTCGGGAATGGCGAGCGCAGCCGATGGCACCGGAGTCAGTCCCTCATCGAAACGAGTGATGCCGGTGTGGGCGACGCGGTGGTGGTCGGTACCGGCCGAACGCATCAGAAAACCGATCGCGCCTTTGCGGATGGCCGCCGAAGGACCCTTGGAACGAATCGCCCCGCCATTGCGGTAGTCGCTGCCGTCGCGCGCGGACTGCATCTGGTAATCGACGAAAGCGATCTTGCCGGCCAACGACCCTTCGGGCGCAGCTTCCAGCGCGGCCAGATCGGCGAAGCGCACCACCTCGGCTTGCAGTTTCCCGCCCGGGCTGCCGCCCAGCGCGGTGACCGTGAGCGGCTGCGTGTGCGCGCCCAGAATCGCGGCGGTTTCACTGCGGCGCTCCCATTTGGGGAAGGTCACCGCTTCGGTCCACACCTTGTCGAAACCCAAGGCCTTGAACTTGGCCTGCGCCCAGGCCACCGCGCGCGCATCGGCTTCGCTGCCCGCCAGGCGCGGGCCCACTTCGGTGGTGAGCGATTCGACGGTCTTCCAGCCGGTGTCGTCGGCCACCGCCTTTTCGCGCAGTGTCGATGCGACTGAAAGCGCCGCGTCGGGAATGCGCGTCTCGCGTTCTGCTGCGTAGAGGCCCTGGGAAACAGAAAGAGCGAGCAATAACGGCAGCAAACGCATGGCGTGTTCCGGAAAAAAGGGAAGCCGCGAGCTTAGCAGCCCGCGGCTTCGGCGCAATGTGCAATAAGTCGGGAAATTACTTCTTCAGCGAATCGCGTATCTCGCGCAGCAGCAGCACGTCTTCCGGGGTGGCCGCGGGCGGCGCTTCCACCGGCTGGCGGACGCGGTTGTAGGCTTTAAGGAGCAGGAAGATCACCAGCGCGATCAGCAGGAAATCGATCATCGTCTGGATGAACGCTCCGTAGCGGATCGCGACTTCCGCCACTTCCTTGCCGGCCGCATCGACGGAGGCCGGACTGAGCACGTACTTCCAGTCGCTGACGCTTACGCCGCCGGTGAGGAAGCCGATCACCGGCATCACGATGCCGTCCACCAGCGAGGTGACGATCTTTCCGAACGCCGCACCGATGACTACGGCCGTGGCGAGGTCGACCACGTTGCCGCGCGAAATGAATTCCTTGAACTCGCTGATCATGCCCATGCAGGTCTCCTCCTCTATCGGACGCCGACGCGCCCGTGCCGGCGGACTATAACGTGGCCCGGGTCAGGCAGCGGTGATGCGTCCGCGAAGTTCGGCCACGCCATCCAGCGTGGCCACGAACGCGTCGCCCGCCACCATCGGACCGACCCCGGCCGGCGTCCCCATGAACACCAAATCGCCCGCCTTCAGCGCGAATAATTTGGAGAGCTCGTGCAGGATGTCGGGCACGTCCCAGATCAGATCGCTCAATGCGCCGTGCTGGCGCGTTTCGCCGTTGACTTTGAGCGTCAGTCCAAGCGTTCCCAGTGCGGTTACTTCGGCAGCGGGCACCAGTTCACTGATCGGCGCCGAGTGATCGAAGCCCTTGCCGATATCCCAAGGCAGGCCTTTGGCCTTGGCCGCGCCCTGCAGATCGCGACGGGTCAGGTCCAGGCCCACGCCATAGGCGAAGACCAGCGGGCCGGTGTTTTCCGGGGCGAGGACGCCAGCAGGCGCATCCTTGCCCAGGGCGACCACCAGTTCCACTTCGTGATGGAGGTCGTTGGTGCCGGGCGGATAAGGCACATCGGCCCCATTGGTGACCACGGCGTCCGCGGGCTTGAGGAAAAAAACAGGTTGGCCGCGTTCGGCTTTCGAAGCCGGGGCCGCGGCGCCCATTTCCCTGGCGTGATCGGCGAAATTGCGTCCCACGCAGTAGATGCGGCGCACGGGAAAAGTGCCGCCGCCGCGCACGGGAACGCGCGCCTGCGCAGGCGAGGGGATCAGGTCGGTCATTGAGTTCGCGCCATGTGCTTCGGACGCGACAGTTTAAGCGGAACGCCTGCCAATCAATGCGTGGAGGCGTTGCCTAGTGCGACAGCGGCAGCACCGGTTTGCGGACCACGCGGAATTCGCCGTCCACCACGTTGGCGTCCCGCACGGCGACGGGCTTGCCGCGCTGGCTCAGCAGCTTCCAGGCCACGCCGGCCACGATCATCGCCGCGCCCACGAACACGCTGAAAAAGATCAGCAGGCAAAGCAGAGCCAGCCCCACGATGCCGAACGCCAGGCGCAGCAGGGGATGGCGCGGCTTCCGCGGTGCGAATGCGGAGCGCAGGCGGGAGCTGTCGAAACGGAAGCGGTTGGCGGACATCGGCGTGGGTCGTGACAGAATGCGGCGGAAGCCGGTGGCGCAGTATCGGATGACCGAAACATGACAGTGTGAGAAGTTCGTTAAACCTATGGCCCTGATCGCATTGGATTCAATCGAGGACGGCGGATTCGCCGAAATCGAGGCGCTGATCGACGGCGACGCCGAATCGTTGATCGTGCATCGCAATGGTGCAAACGTGCGCGCCTGGCTGAACGTCTGTCCCCACGCGGGGCGGCGGCTGGATTGGGCGCCCGGTAAGTTCCTGAAAAGCAAGGAAGGACATCTGATTTGCGCGGCGCATGGCGCTTCGTTCGAGTTGGAAAGAGGCGACTGCGTGGCTGGGCCTTGCCGTGGGGATTCCCTGCGCGCGGTGGCGGTGGAGGTACGCGACGGGCAGGTGCTGTTGAGCGGTTGAATCGACTTCCGCATACCCACATTCCGTTCGTGGTGAGCCTGTCGAACCATGCTTTTCGCGATAGAGCGGGCAAATGGCATTTTTCGAATCCTGCCAAGAACGTGGTTCGACAGGCTCACAACGAACGGGACCTTAAGGCCACTACTTCCTTTTCATTCGATTACCGTCAGTCCGCTTTCGACGAGCGCTTGCTTCGCTTGCGCGAACGCATGATCCTTGATCAGCACGTAATCGGTGTCGAAGGTGGAGACGGCGAAAATTCCGATCTTGGCCGCAGCCAATGGTTGCAGCACTTTCAGCAGCACGCCGGTCAGCTCGAACGCGAAAGGTCCCTGCAACATCAGGCAGTGCCAACCGCGCTCGCATTGCACCTCTTCGGGCACTTGCGATTCGTCGCAGACGATGGACAGCTCTTCATCGCTCCAGGAAACCGAAGCGAAACCGCCAGGGTGGAACCAATGGGGCACTTCCGTCGCTGCCGGGAAACGGCAGACCGCGAAAGCTCCGGGAACGGTCTTCAGGGTCAGAGTCATGTTCGGTCAGCCCGCGCGGGCCGTCCACCAGAACATCAGGTTGATCGTCAGCACCACGACGCAGGTGTAGATCAACGACAACGGGCCGCCGACACGCCACAACTGCCGGCTGGTGTAGTTGGCGGGACCGGTGATCATCGAGATCACCGGATTGGAGGCGGTCATCAGGTTGTTGGAAGCCGACAAGGCGACGATGAGCGCGAAGGCGGTGGGGTTGCCGCCCGCGGCCAGCGCCAGGTTGATCGCCAGCGGCACCATTACGATGGTGGCGCCCACATGACTGATCACCAGCGAGAACGCGGTGGTCAGCAGCGCGACCGCTATCTCCAGCAGCCACACGGGAATGCCTTCCGGAAGCCGTTCCACCGTATGCCCCGCGACCCAGGCCGCGGCACCGCTGCTGTCCATGGCCCAACCCAACGGGATCAGACCCGCCATCAGGAACACCGTCTTCCAATTGATCGCCGCGTAGGCTTCGTCCATGCGCAGCACGCCGGTCAACAACATGCCGGCCACGCCGGTCATCAAGGTCAGCGAGACCGGCAGCTTCGAGGTCAACGCGATCAGGATGGTGATGGCGAAGATGGTCATCGCGATCTTGAATTTGTGCGGACGCTGCTCGCCCTTGGGGTAGTCGGTCACCACCACGAAATCGCGGCTTTCGGCGGCCACCGCCAGATCCTGCCAGATGCTGTGGAAGACCAGCAGGTCGCCCGCGCGCAGCGGGACCTTGCGCACGTCCTCGCGCATGACCTTCTTGTCGCGGTTGATCGCCAGCAGGCTGATGCCCGACTGCTTGCGCAGGCGCAGATCGGCGGCGGTCTTGCCGATGTAACGGGAAGTGGGCGGGATGACGGCTTCCGAAATACCCGCGCGGCTGGGGTTGAACAGATCGCCGAAATTGCGCAGGCGCGAGGACAGGCGCAGGAAATGGTTCTGCGCGAAATCGTGGACTTCCTGTCGCGCGCCCATCACGCCCAGCACGCTGCCCACCCAGATCCGCATGTCCGCGGGCGGCGACAGCCGGGTGTCGCTGCCGGTCTGGAGGGCGAGCATGAGCGGCGCGTCGTGGATCGCTTCGGCCTCGCCCAGCGACATGCCCACCAGCGGGCTTTCGGCGGTGACGGTCATTTCGAACACGTCGCCTTCGATGCCGTAGGTACTGGCGAAATAGCTTTCCGTACGCGCCGGCGCCACGCTGGTTTCGGTTTCGTCGCGCAGCTTCTTGTCGCCGTAGAAACGGAAGTACAACAGCGAGGCGGCAATCAGGACCACGCCGACCGGCAGCGGCGCGAACATGCGCAACGGTTCCAGCGTGGCCATGCCCGAGGGCAGGTTGTTGTTGGCCGACATCAGCAAATCGTTCAGCAGGATGAGAGGCGAGTTGCCGACCATGGTCAGCGCGCCGCCCATCACGATGGCCGCAGCGATCGGCAGCAACAGCCGTTGCAGCGACAGACCGCTGCGCGCCGCCAGGCGCGAGGCGACCGGCAGGTACAGCGCCATTACCGACGGGTTCTGCATGAAGGACGAGTTGAGTCCGGCGATGCCGGTAGTCATCAGCAGCAGGCGCTGCTCGATGCCATGGCCGCGTTGCAGCAGCCACGAGGCCAGACGGTTCAGCGCGCCGGTGCGGTCCAGGCCGGCGCCCAGAATGGTGGTGGCGATGATGCTCATCACCGCGTTGCCCGAGAAACCGCCGAACAGCTCTTCCGGCGCCACCAGCCCGGTCAGGCCCAGGATCACCAGCACGATCAGCGCGACGACGTCGGCGCGGATGCGTTCGAACAGGAACATCGCCATGGTGAAGCCGACCAGCCCGAGGACGAGCTTCATGTCGTTGGTCAGCGTCAGGGCGGTGTCCATTACGCGCCGCGGTCCTCTTGGTCGGTCATGTCAGCGACGGTCGTACACAAGATCCCACACCCCGTGCCCCAGCTTCTGTCCGCGGGTCTCGAAATGCGTTTGCGGGCGCCACTCCGGTCGCGGCACGTGCCCGCGCGCTCCCGCGCGATTCTCCAGTCCCGGCGTGGCGTCCAGCACGTCCCACATCTGTTCGGCATAGTCCTGCCAGTCGGTGGCGGCATGCAAGCGGCCGCCCACGCGCAAGCGCGAGACGAGCAACGCGGCGAATTCGGGCTGGATCAGGCGGCGCTTGTTGTGGCGCTTCTTGTGCCAGGGATCGGGGAAATAGATGCGCACTTCGTCGAGCGAGCCTTCCGCGACTTCGTTGCGCAGCACTTCCACCGCATCGTGGTGGTACAGGCGCACATGCGCGGCGCCATCGGCTTCCAGCGCGTTCAACAGCCTGCCCACGCCGGGCGCATGCACTTCGATGCCGATGTAGTCGCGCTGCGGGTCCTGGGCGGCGGCGAAGCGCAGAGCATCGCCATTGCCGAAGCCGATTTCCAGGACGCGCTCGGCGGAGCGGCCGAAGGCCTCGTCGAAGTCGCGCGGCGTGCCGTGGTAGTCCAGCCCGAAGCGCGGCCACAGCTCATCGAACGCGCGTTGCTGCGCCGGCGTGAACCGGCCCTGGCGCAGCACGAAACTGCGTACGGCGCGGTGGCCTGTGGTGACCGTATAGGGCTTCGGGGGGTTAGGCGCCGTGCCGGTCATCTCAGCCGATCAGCCCGTCGACCGGCGAGGAGGCGCTGGCGTAGCGCTTGCGCGGAATACGCCCGGCCAGGAACGCTTCGCGGCCGGCCTCGACTGCCTTCTTCATCGCCCCGGCCATCAGGATGGGGTCGCGCGCGCCGGCGATGGCGGTGTTCATCAATACGCCATCGCAGCCCAGTTCCATCGCGATCGCCGCATCGGAGGCGGTGCCCACGCCGGCATCGACCAGCACCGGCACCTTGGCGTTCTCGATGATTTCCAGCAGGTTGTACTTGTTCTGGATGCCCAGGCCCGAACCGATCGGCGCGGCCAGCGGCATCACCGCCACGCAGCCGATTTCCTCCAGGCGCTTGGCCAGGATGGGATCGTCGCTGGTGTAGACCATCACCTGGAATCCGTCGGCGACCAATTGCTCCGCCGCCTTCAGGGTACCGATCACATCCGGAAACAGGGTGCGCTGGTCGCCCAGCACTTCCAGTTTGACCAGGGTATGGCCATCGAGCAGCTCGCGCGCCAGGCGACAGGTGCGCACGGCGTCTTCGGCGGTATAGCAGCCGGCGGTATTGGGCAGCAGGGTGTAGCGGTCCGGCGGCAGCACGTCGAGCAGGTTGGGTTCGTTGGGCGATTGGCCCAGGTTGGTGCGGCGGATGGCCACGGTGACGATTTCGGCCCCTGCGGCTTCGGTAGCGCGGCGGGTTTCGTCGAAATCCTTGAACTTGCCGGTACCGGTGAGCAGGCGCGAACGGTAGGTTTTGCCCGCGATGACGAGCGGATCGTGAAGGCTTGGAGAAGTCATCGGAAGATTATCGCTGATGTTTGCGGGTGCGGGGCGAGATTGTCGTCAGCTACGCACGCGCCTGCGATGAGACCGCGCTAGTTGAATTCGTAGGAGCGGCGTCCCGCCGCGAGCTACTGACTTGCTCGACTACTCTGCCAAAGGGCCAGAAGCTCGCGGCGGAACGCCGCTCCCACGCTTCTAACCGCCCTAGCCGCCACCCAGTGCATGCACGATCTCGATCTGGTCCCCCGCCTGCAGGCGCTGCGAGGCATGCAGGCCGCGGGGCACGATTTCGCCATTCACTTCGATCGCCACCCGGCGTTCGGCCAAGCCTTCGGACTGCAGCAGATCGGACAGGCTGCTGCCTGCGTCGACGATCCTGCGCTGGCCGTTCAATTGGATTTCCATGCGCGCATTTTGCCGCATTGCCGAGCTATGACGGAATGCTTATGACGCAATGCAGCGTGAGCGGCGACAAACGAAATGAAACCATGCGCGCCTGTACGCCCCCGTACGTTCCGCCGCGGCCCCCGGGTCCCGGATGAATTTGGCCTCCTCTGGAGAAACTTGATGCAGTCCTTCGTCCGTCCCGCCCGTTCCGCCCTTGCCCTGGCATTGGCCCTGGCCGCATTGCCGGCCTTCGCCCAGAACCACCCCTATTCGCAGACGGTATTCATTGGCGACAGCCTTACCGATTCGGGCCATTTCCGCCCGGCGCTTATCCAGGTGGTGGGACCCAACGGTGCGCTGATAGGGCGCTTCACCACCAATCCAGGTCTGGTCTGGTCCGAGTACGTGGCCGAGTTCTACGGAACCAATGCGGTCAGCGACAACCAGGGCGGCACCAACTACGCCGTCGGCGGAGCCCGCACCGGCACCAACACCAGCGGCGCGCTCGGCCCTATTCCTTCATTGGCCACCCAGACCACCAATTACCTGGCCAGCGCTGGCGGCCGTGCCGATCCCAACGCCCTGTACACCGTGTGGGGCGGAGCCAACGACCTGTTCGCGGTCGCTGGCGGCGCGCCGGCTCAGGCGACCATCACCGCGGCGGTGACGGCGCAAATAGGCGTGGTGGGGACGCTGCAGGCAGCAGGCGCCCGCTATGTGCTGGTGCCGACCGTGCCGGACCTGGGCGTGACCCCGCAATTCCGCGCGGGCGGCGCGGCCAATCAGGCCGCCGGCACGCAATTGGCGACCACCTACAACAATGCCCTGTTCGCCGGTCTGGGCGCAGCGGGCCTGCGCGTCATCCCGCTGGATACCTTCCACCTGTTGCAGGAAATCGTCGCCAACCCGGCACCGTACGGAATCAGCAACGTCACCGGTACGGCGTGCAATCCGCAGATCACCGCATCCTCGCTGACCTGCAGCCCGGCCAACTACGCAGCCGGCGATGCCGCCACTAGCTATGCGTTCGCCGATGGCGTGCATCCTTCATCACGGTCGCACGAAATCCTTGCCGATTACGCGGTGTCGGTACTCGAGGGGCCGCGTCAGATCGCGCTGCTGCCGTACACCGCTTCGGTGATCGGCCGCGCCCGCGCCGACCGCGTGGGCTACCACGTCAATGGCAAGCCGGAGGCCGACGGCATGCGCTGGTGGGGCGACCTGCGCGGCGACTCGCTGCGCTACGACCACGGACATCTGTACGACGGTATGGGTCCGACCGGCACGTTCGGCGTTGATTGGTCGCGCGGTTCGCTGGTGTTCGGCGGATTCGCCGGTTATGGCCGCAACGACTTCGACTTCGGCAGCCGTGCAGGCAGCTTCGACGAATCCGACGCCACTCTGGGCGGTTTCGTCGGCTGGTACGGCGACCAGGCCTGGGTCAATGCGCAGCTCAGCTACACCTGGATCTCCTACGACGTGGATCGCACGGTGCAACTCGGGCCGGCCACGCGTACGCACAGCGGTTCGCCGGACGGCACCAACCTCAGCCTCGGCCTGAATGCAGGTTACGAATTCGGCCAGGACGCGTTCCGCCATGGACCGGTGCTGAGCCTGCTCGCACAGCGCATCGAACGCGATGGCTATGCCGAGAGCGATCCCAGCTCCACCGCCTTGGCTTATCCCGACCAGGATTTCGATTCGCTGATCGGCAGCGCGGGCTGGCAGGCCAGCTACGCCATCAACGAGAACGTCCGGCCGTACGCGCGCCTGACCTACGACCGCGAATTCGAATCGCAAGACGAGCAGGCCTTCGCCTCGCTGCAGTCCATGCCTGGCCTTGCGCCCTATGCGGTGCCGGGTCTCGACATGGATCGCGATTACGGCACCTTGACCCTCGGTGCGCGTAGCACGGTGTTCGGTTTGGCCGCCGATATCGGCTTGTCCACCACGGTCGGGCAGAAGGGCGGCACCAATATCGGGGCGTTCGCCACTCTCAGCGGCAGTTTCTGAATCCCATCTACGGTTTCGATTCAACGGGCGCCCGATCGGGCGCCCGTTTGCATGGGCCACGCGCCCGAGAATAGACTCGCGGCCTTGCGGGTGTAGCTCAATGGTAGAGCTGTAGCTTCCCAAGCTACTGACGAGGGTTCGATTCCCTTCACCCGCTCCATCCCGCCAGAAAGCGCAATTACCTTCTCAAGCGGCGCAATAGGGCAGTTAATGGTCGCCGTTCGTCTGCGGTGGACCGCCTTTCATCTACTGTGACTAATGGGATTTTAACTTCCCAAGCAGGGTGCCGGTCTTGGTATCCGACGCTTGCCCCCGCCTCAAAGTCCAGCTCCCATAAGGGTTTCTCGGCATCTTGCGGTTCGAAAGGATCGTTCTCATTGCTTGTCCGAGCCCGAAAATGGAACCGATTCTGACGTTCTGCGTCACTTTGTCTGGCGATAGGCTGGATTGCTCAAAATTTGTGACCCAATACCATTTATCCCTTGACGCAGGCCTCGGCTTTTGCGTCGGCGACCTAATGGGCGGGTACTTAATCGCATCCCCCGGAAGTTGTGAATTGCATCCCTTCGGAGCTCATGACTCGCATGGTCTGCATGGGGCGAAATGAAGGAATTGTTCGGCGCCGGCACGCCTTTGTGCCTGCTGTTTTTTTGAGTGGAATAAACCGAATTAGGGGATTCGCGTGGCAGCGGCACGGTGACTTGCAACCGCAGCACCAGTCTTGCGGCCGGTGCGACTGCGACTATTACTTTCAACGCGACCGTTTCCTCGTCGGCCGGCAGCGGTACCTTAACCAATCGCGCGCAGGTCGCCGGCGGCGGCGATCCGCAGCTCGGCGTCTCGACCAGCGTCGACGCAAGCACTGCGGGGCAATGCAGTGGCGGCGGATCGCCGTTCCTCGGTTGCGCGGTGGATCCGGTGCCGGTCGTGCTCAACGCCAATCTCTCGATCACCAAAACCAATAACACCTCCACGGTAGTACGGGGCGGCACGACCACCTACCAGATGGTGGTCAGCAATGCCGGTCCGGCTGCGGCCAACGGCGCGGTGTTGCGCGATCCGCAAGTCGCTGGCCTGGCCTGCAGCACCGCAGCCTGCAGCGCTGCGGGCGGTGCGGCGTGCCCGGCCGCCACCGGCGCGGCGCTGGTAGCGGCCATGCAGTCGGGCGTCGCCATTCCGACACTGCCGGCGAATGGATCGACCACGTTCAGCCTGACCTGTACGGTCAACTGAGGCCAAGGCGCCGGCGAGATCGGCGGGTGATTCGGCGGGTGGACGGCCAGCGGCCGTGATCCCGCTGAGCTCCGCGTATCTTTCCGTTACCGCGTATGTCGAGGCGATAAACCGCAGCTTCCACCGTCATACGCGGGTGCTGCGCGCATGGCATGCTGTGGCCCCGATCGCCAGGCAGGCCATGGATGAAACTCGCCATCCTTTCGCGCAACAGCAAGCTTTATTCCACAAGACGCCTGGTGGAAGCCGCGCGCGCGCGCGGACATACGGTCAGGGTATTGGATCCGCTGCGCTGTTACATGCGCATTGCCAGCGATGGTTTCAGCATGCACTACAAGGGCAAGCCCATCGCCGGCTACGACGCGGTCATCCCCCGCATCGGCGCATCGATCACGCGCTACGGCACCGCGGTGCTGCGTCAGTTCGAATTGATGGGCAGCTACACGCCAAACCCCTCCGACGCCATCCTGCGCGCGCGCGACAAACTGCGCGCGCATCAACTGCTGGCCGCGCAGGGCATAGGCATGCCGATCACGGTGTTCGGCGACAATCCCGACGACACTCAAGACCTGCTATCGATGCTCGGCCCGCCGCCGCACGTCATCAAGCTCAATGAAGGCACCCAGGGCGCCGGCGTCATGCTGACCGAAAAACCATCCGCCTCCCGCAGTGTGGTCGAAGCCTTGCGCGGCCTCTACGCGAATTTCGTGGTCCAGGAATTCATCGGCGAAGCCGAGGGCGCCGATTTGCGCTGTTTCGTGGTGGGCGACCGGGTGGTGGCCTCGATGCGGCGGCAAGCGCCGGAGGGCGATTTCCGTTCCAACCTGCACCGCGGCGGCACGGCGGAGCCGGTGGAGGCCAGCGAGAGCGAAAAGGACGTCGCGGTCCGGGCCGCGCGCAGCCTTGGTCTGAATGTGGCGGGTGTGGACCTGATCCGCGCGCAGCGGGGCCCGCTGGTGCTGGAGGTCAACTCCACGCCGGGGCTGGAAGGGATCGAGCAGGTATGCGCCGAGGATGTAGCGGGCGCCATCGTCGACCACATCGCAGGCTCAAGAAAGTAATTCGATGAAAATCAATATGTTAGCTGTAAAACACATGCTTTTCACGCCACTTTAACCTTATTTTTAACGGCGGTTTAATCGCTTTCGGCGTAGCGTCTGCCGACCGCAAGTCTGTGCTCTCAAGCTATCGTCAGTGGCTCTGGAAAACAGGATTACGGTAATCGGGTAACTCTTTGGCCCAAGCGGGTGTCCACCCGCTTGGGCTTTTTTTGGCGACGGCTCATGGTCTGGGCGATGAATAGCTTGCGGTTCGTCGGTCCATAGCGACCAATTGTTAAGGCCGATTTGTTAAGTTACAGGCCGCGCCGGTGGGAACCTGACTCGGTGACCGCGGTCCACAACGTTAGTTGAAATAAAGGATCCGCTAATGCGAATACTCGTAATCGAAGACAACAGCGACATAGCCGCCAATCTGGGCGACTACCTGGAGGACCGCGGGCACACCGTCGACTTCGCGGCGGACGGCGTCACCGGCCTGCACCTGGCGGTAGTGCACGACTTCGATGCGATCGTGCTGGATCTCAATCTCCCGGGCATGGATGGCCTGGAAGTCTGCCGCAAGCTGCGCAACGAAGCGCGCAAGCAGACCCCGATACTGATGCTCACCGCGCGCGACACGCTGGACAACAAACTGGCCGGCTTCGATTCCGGCGCCGACGACTATCTGATCAAGCCGTTCGCGTTGCAGGAAGTCGAAGTCCGTCTCAATGCGCTGTCGCGCCGCGGCAAGGGCGTGCAGACCCGCGTGCTGGAAGTGGGCGAACTGGAGTACAACCTGGACACGCTGGAGGTGCGCCGCCAGGGCAAGCTGCTGCAGCTCAACCCGACCGCACTGAAGATCCTGCAGGCGTTGATGGAAGCCTCGCCCGCGGTGGTTACCCGTCAGGAACTGGAAACGCGCGTGTGGGGGGAAGAGTTGCCCGATTCGGATTCGCTGCGCGTGCATATCCATGGCCTGCGCGCGGTCGTCGACAAACCGTTCGATACCCCCTTCATCCAGACCCGTCATGGCATTGGCTATAGGATCGCCGCGCCGGATGCCTGAAACCGACAGTCCTCGGCGTAATCGGCGACAGTTGCGTTTTCGGCGAAGACTCCGAACCCGAATCATCCTGTCGTTCTTCCTGCTCGGTACCGGGCTGACGGCGCTCTTCGCCTATCTGACCGACTACACCCGTCAACGGGTGGAGAACCAGCTCGTCGAAGACGTGATGAATCGCAATATCGACGAGTACGCCAGGCGCTTCTACGCCAACCCCGCGAAGAACCCCGATCTGCCGGTACAGCAGATCAGGGCCTTCGTATTCACGCCGGACAAGTTCGACCGCATCCGCGAGGAGCGCCCGGAATGGGCCAGGCTGCCGAACGGAAACCACAATATTTCGGACTTCGACGAAAGCGGCGACCCCCTCATCTACAAGCTGGCGGTGCGCAAGACGCCAGAGGCATGGTTCTTCCTGGCCTATGACATTTCCGGGACGGCCTCCGGCCAGCGCCAGTTCATGCGCGCCATCTATTTGTCCGTACTCCTTTTCAGCGCGTTATCGCTGGTGGTCGGTTGGTGGGCGGCGTCTCGCGTGATGAGCCCGGTATCGGAGCTGGCTGCGCGGCTTCGTTCTTACCGCGGCAGCAGCAATCCCAAGCCGCTCGCCACGCACTTTCCGGAGGATGAGGTCGGCGAACTGGCCAAGGCGCTTGACGACTATTCCGCCCGACTCACCGACGTGGTGCAGCGCGACCGGGAGTTCAACGCCGACGTCAGTCACGAGCTACGCACTCCACTGGCCGTGATACGCGGCGCGACCGAGTTGCTGCTGGCCCGACCCGGACTGGACGAGAAAGTGGAGCAACGGCTGTTCCGCATCCAGCGCGCGGAACAGCAGTGCACCGACCTGATCGGATCGTTGCTGCTGCTGTCGCGCAACGAGCGCGGGCAGGGCAATACGCTGGTGGCGCGGGTCGCCGAACAATTGCTGGATGCGCATCGCGCGCAACTTGGCAGCAAGCCGCTGGTTTTGCGAATGGAAGGCGAAAGCGGGTTGACCGTGGATGCGCCGGAATCGGCGGTTTCGGTGGCGCTGGGCAACCTGATCGGCAATGCGGTGAAGTACACGCTGGAAGGCGACGTGGTCGTGCGCTTGATGGCCGACAGCGTGGAGGTCATCGACTCGGGGCCGGGCCTCAGTCCGGAAGACGCCGCACGCCTGTTCGAGCGCGGCTATCGCGGCACCCACGCCGGACATTCGCAGGGCGGCGGCATCGGCCTGTCGATCGTCAGCCGGTTATGCGAGCTCTATGGCTGGCAGGTGGGCGTGCGACCGGGCGAAACACGCGGCGTGATCGCCACGCTGAAATTCACGACCGACTGATTCTTCGCCATTATTAAATAAGCGACCGTTTGAGTAGGGCGGGCACTGCCCGCCGCAGGAAAATCAAGAGCGGCGGGCAATGCCCGCCCTACTCTCTGTTGTCACGCAATGCAAAGCTTGCCTCAGAGGTAATCCAGCCAGCCGTGCTTGTCTTCCGTACGGCCTTCGAACAGGCCGAAGAACAAGTCCTGGATCTTCTTGGTGACCGGGCCGGGTTTGCCGTCGCCGACCGGCTTGCCGTCGACCGAGCGCAGCGGCGTGATCTCGGCAGCGGTGCCGCACATCAGCAACTCGTCGCACAGGTACAGGTATTCGCGCGGAAGATCGCGCTCGATCACCTCGATGCCGTTGTCGCGGGCCAGGCGAATGATCGAATTGCGGGTGATGCCCGCAAGCAACGAAGCGCTGGCGGGCGTGGTATGCAGGGCGCCTTCGAACACCAGGAATAGGTTCTCGCCCGCGCCCTCGCTGAGCAAGCCGGTGGAAGCCAGCGCGATGCCCTCGCCATAGCCGTGGCGGCGCGCCTCGCGCGTCACCAGTTGTCCGGAAAGATAGTTGCCGCCCGCCTTGGCGCCGGCAGGCAGGGTATTGGGCGCGAAGCGCTGCCAACTGGAAACGCAGGCATCGATGCCTTTCTCCATGCCGTCCTCGCCCAGGTAGCGGCCGAATTCCATCGCCGCCACCGCCACGTCGATCGGCGTATCGGCGGCGATGCCGACGCCACCGTAGCCGCGGAAGACGATCGGGCGCAGGTAGGCCTTGCTCAGACCGTTGACCTTGATGATGTCGCGGCAAGCCGCGTTGATTTCATCGAGGGTGAAGGGAATTTCGATGTCGTAGATCTTGGCCGACTGGAACAACCGCTTGTTGTGGTCGTTGAGACGGAAGATCGCGGTGCCCTTCGGCGTTTCATAGGCGCGGATGCCCTCGAACACCGAGGAACCGTAGTGGATGGCATGCGCCATCACGTGCGTGGTGGCTTCCGCCCAGGGCTTGATGACGCCGTTGTGCCAGATTTTGTCGGGGAATTTCATGCGGATTCCTTGATTGCAGGGACATTGTAGGAGCGACGTAAGTCGCGATGAAACCGTCACGGGAACGCCCCATCGCGACTTACGTCGCTCCTACGAGGGCGGTGTTACAGGCTGATCCAGAAACAATTGTAACTACGACGCAGACCGAACACCGTGCGCGAAGGGGTGCTGCCGTTCTTCAGGGTCTGTTCCAGGCGCAGTCCGATCGGGCGCTGCCGCGCCGCCGTCTGCGGGTAATAGCCATCGCTGTTGTCGTCGATCACGACGCCGTCCTGATCGACGATAGGCGGCGGTGCGGGCCGTATCGGCACGATGTCCACCAGCGGTCGGTCGACGACCGCCTGCAGCTTGTCGAGGATGCTATTGGCCGCCGCATTGGAAATATCCGTCCACTGATACACGCCGGCCAGGCGATTGACGTCCTTGTTCTCGACGGCCGCGGTGATCTGGTAGACCAGATCGCTCAGCGTCCGTGAACAGCCGGCGCGGTAGAGGCCGCCGGACCCGCTTGAGCTACCAGGCGTGACCTGTGGCAGGCGATCCATGGCCCCGATGTCTTCGCAGCGCTTGTCGGTGTAGACCGTTTCGCCGTTCATGGTGGTGCAACGCTGGACCTCCTGCGCAAGCGCCATCCGCGGCACCGCCAGTAGGCCGATGGAAAGCAGGGAGACCAGGACGAAGAGGAGATTACGCATCGCCGGTCAGCCTAACCCGCGGTCCGCAGCGATGGGAAGCCACAGAGGCGCGCGGGCGGTCTGTATGGGATCTTCCGTACAGAATCGAGCGAGAAGCTCAAAGCCGCACGAAGTAGCAACCCGAGTACCGCGTTACCTCCAGGTCCACGACCTGCCGCGTTGCGCCGTTGCCCAAGGTCAATTGCACGATGCCCGCGCCAGGGCTAGCCGTACCGGCGTCTGCGAACTGCGTGGCGCCGCTGCCGATCTGCGCATAGAACAACTTGGCATCCAGCAATCGCTGCGACGCCATTTTTTCCAGCCGCAGCATGTGTTGCTGAGCCTGTCGATGGGACTTCCCGACCCAGTGGTAGCTCTCGGCCAGCCGGTTTACGTTGTGCAATGCCAGCGAGCCTTGGATGTCCATCGCCAGCTGCCGCTTGTTGCGTGCGCACCCGGAAGTCGGCGAACGCCTGCCGACGTTCGCGATGGCGGGCGCGTCGCCGAAATCGATGTCCCGGGTGTAAGCCGCTTCTTCACGCGCTATGCGAGTCAGGAGTTCGCCTGGCATAGGCAGCGGCCGGGTGCCCAGCATCGCGCAGGGGCGATCGGTGTAAGCGACTTCGCCGTCGGCGCTTTCGCAGCGTTGCAGGCTTGTGCCGGCGGGCACGGATCCGGGCGACATCAGAGCGGCAACGGCGACAATCACGGTGGAAACGGCGACGGCGTTCATGACAGCGGCGCGTGCATGAAGTTAGCAATATGCTGTTCGCATGCTTGTCTACATCATGTGTTGAAACGCGTCTTGTCTGAATCCTGCAGAACCCACACTAGCGGGTGCATTTCTAGAACATTCATTACAACCGCGAGTCATTACAGCCGCGCGATCACGTTCATCGTCGGCTTGGAGAGATTCAAGGTGTAGAAATGCAGGCCCGGAGCGCCACCTTCCAGCAAACGGCGGCAGAGGCCGGCCACGACATCGGCGCCGAATTCGCGAATCGCTTCGGCGTCGTCGCCAAAGGCCTGCATGCGCTTGCCGATCCAGCGTGGGATCTCGGCGCCGCAGGCTTCGGAGAAGCGCTTGAGCTGGGTGTAGTTGGAGATGGGCATGATGCCGGGGATGATCGGAATCTCCACGCCCAATTTGCGCACGGCGTCGACGAAGTGGAAATACGCGTCGGCGTTGTAGAAATACTGGGTGATGGCGCCATCGGCACCGGCGTCGACCTTGGCCTTGAAATGTTTTAGGTCGGTCAGGGCGTCGTCGGACTGCGGATGCGTTTCCGGATAGGCGCCCACTTCGATATGGAAGGCGTCCCCATGCTCGGCGCGGATGAACTGGATCAGTTCCGAGGCATAGCGCAGATCGCCCGCGTGACCCATGCCCGACGGCAGGTCGCCTCGTAAGGCCACGATGCGTTTGCAGCCCAGGGCGCGGTAGAGGCGCAGCAACTCGCGTATTTCCTCGCGGCTGCCGCCGACGCAGGAAAGATGAGGCGCTGCGTCGAAGCCATGGGTCTGGTTGAGATGACGGACGGTTTCCGAGGTGTAGCTCAGCGTGGAGCCGCCAGCGCCGAAGGTGCACGACACATATTCCGGCGAGTGCGCCTTCAGCTTCTCCGCGGTGCGGTCCAACTGCGCGCGCTGCTCGTCGGTCTTGGGCGGGTAGAACTCGAAGGAAAGGGGTGTGCGCATCGGGTGTGTCCGCGTTCGTGCAGTTTGGGGGCCAGTATCCTCGACGGATCGTCATCCCCGCGAAGGCGGGGACCCAGCGACTTTGCATCGTGCGAAAAAAGCAGAGTCGCTGGGTTCCCGCCTGCGCGGGAATGACGAACTGAAAGTCGGCGCGAGATGCGCCGACGCGTCAATCAGTAGCGGTAGTGCTCGGGCTTGTACGGACCGTCCACGTCCACGCCGAGGTACGCGGCCTGTTCGGTGGTCAGCGTGGTCAGCTTCACGCCGATTTTTTCCAGGTGCAGGCGCGCCACTTCCTCGTCCAGCTTCTTGGGCAGGATATAGACCTTGGGCTCGTAGCTGTCCTTGTTCGCCCACAGGTCGATCTGCGCCAGAGTCTGGTTGGAGAACGAGTTGGACATGACGAAGCTCGGATGGCCGGTGGCGCAACCCAGATTGACCAGGCGGCCTTCGGCCAGCAGGAAGATCGCGCGGCCGTCCTTGAAGGTGTACTTGTCGACCTGCGGCTTGATGTTGAGCTTGACCACGCCCGGGAACTCGTTGAGCGCGTCGACCTGGATCTCGTTGTCGAAGTGGCCGATGTTGCAGACGATGGCCTGGTCCTTCATGTGGCTCAGGTGCTCGATGGTCAGCACGTCCTTGTTGCCGGTGGTGGTGACATAGATGTCGCCGCGACCCAGCGTGCTTTCCACGGTGTTGACTTCAAAGCCTTCCATCGAGGCCTGCAGGGCGTTGATCGGATCGATCTCGGTGACCACCACGCGCGCGCCGTAGGCACGCAGCGAGTGGGCCGAACCCTTGCCCACATCGCCGTAGCCGCAGACCACGGCGACCTTGCCGGCCAGCATCACGTCCATGGCGCGCTTCAGGCCGTCGGCCAGCGACTCGCGGCAGCCGTACAGGTTGTCGAACTTGGACTTGGTGACCGAGTCGTTGACGTTGATGGCCGGGACCAGCAGCGACTTGTTCTCAACCATCTGGTACAGGCGGTGCACGCCGGTGGTGGTTTCTTCGGACACGCCCTTCCAGTCCTTGACCACGGTGTGCCAGAAGCCGGGACGCTCCTTGGCCACGCGCTTGAGCAGGTTCTTGATCACGCCTTCCTCGTGCGAGGACGCGGGTTCGTCGACCCACTTCGAGCCGTTTTCCAGCTCATAGCCCTTATGGATCAGCAGGGTGACGTCGCCGCCGTCGTCGACGACCAGCTCCGGACCCTTGCCGCCCGGGAAGGTCAGCGCGTCCAGCGTGCAGTCCCAATACTCTTCCAGCGACTCGCCCTTCCAGGCGAACACCGGCGTGCCGGTGACGGCGATCGCGGCGGCGGCGTGGTCCTGGGTCGAGAAGATGTTGCAGGAGGCCCAGCGCACGTCGGCGCCGATGTCCTTCAGCGTCTCGATCAGCACGGCGGTCTGGATGGTCATGTGCAGCGAGCCGGTCACGCGCACGCCGTTGAGCGGCTTGGCGGCGGCGTACTTTCTGCGGATCGACATCAGGCCCGGCATCTCGTGCTCGGCGATGTCCAGTTCTTTGCGGCCCCAATCGGCCAGGGAAATATCGGCAACCTTATAGTCGCCGTCGGTCGAGAATTTGCGTACTGCGTTCATGGCATTGCTCCGGGTGCTTGCGGTCTTGGACCGCATGTTATCCGGGCGCCGTTGCAGGAACTGTTCACCGAGCCTGGCCGGACTATGTTGAGCTCCTGCACATGGAGGTGCGGGCTCTTGCGGAAGGATTCGCACATGTCTCGGTCGCAGCGCCCCTCGGCGAAGGCTGGCTATTATATCTCTTATTCGCGATGAAAGGATATACGGAGGATGCGGCGATGTCCGGCCATGCCCCAGGGCGGTTGGCCCGGCGGACCCGGTCACCGAATGGCGGGTTTCCGTAGGGACATCCGGGTGACTCAGAAGAGGCACGCAAGCGCCCATTTTGCTGTCTTGGGACAAGCGGCCGTCCCCGATGCCGCAATGCACAAAACGCCCGCGGCTTCGGTTAGGCTTCGGCCTCCCACCTGCTTTGCGAGACGCACCTGCTGATGAACGATCCACGCAGCCTCGAATTCGCCGCTCCCGACCTGCCGTTGCGCGACGACGTGCGGCGCCTGGGCGCGCTGGTGGGCGGCATGCTGGCCGAGCAGGTGTCTCCGGAATTCTTGCAGGAGGTGGAGAAGGTCCGCACCGCCGCCATCGCCCGGCGCCAGGGCGACGAGCCGCCGGCTTCGCTGGCCGGATTGCTGGCCGGACTGGAGCCGCACCACGCCGAATCGCTGATTCGCGCTTTCAGCGCTTATTTCCAGGTGGTCAACATCGCCGAGCGTGTGCACCGCATCCGTCGCCGCCGCGACTACCAGCGCGCCGGCAGCGCGCCGCAACCCGACGGTCTGCACGATGCGCTGATCAAGCTGAAAGCGCAGGGCGTGACTTTGGAGGAGCTGGCCGAGTGGCTGCCGCGCATCGACATCGAGCCGGTGTTCACCGCGCACCCGACCGAGGCGGTGCGCCGGGCGCTGCTGGAGAAGGAACAGCTGATGGTCGCCAGCCTGGTCAACGACCTAGACGGCCAGCGCACGCCCGGCGAACGCGCCACCGACATCGCCCGCTTCCGCATGGCGCTGACTTCATCATGGCAGACCGCCGATTCCTCGCCGGTGCGCCCGGGCGTGGAAGACGAGCGCGAACATGTCGGCTTCTATGTCACCAACGTTCTGTACCGGGTCATGCCGGTGCTGTACGAAACCCTGGAGACTTCGCTGGTCGAGACCTTCGGCAAGACCATCGACGTGCCGCGGCTGCTGCGTTTCGGCACCTGGGTGGGCGGCGATATGGATGGCAATCCCAACGTCGACGGGAGCACCATCGCGGCGACGCTGCGCGCGCAACGTCGTTCGGTGCTGCAGCTGTATCTGAAGGAGCTGCGTCAGCTGACCACGCTCTTGAGCCAGTCCAAGGACATGGTCGGCGTATCGCCTGAAGTGGAAGCGCAGGTCGAGCGTTATCGTGCGCTGCTGCCGCAGGCCGCCTCGCGCTCCAAGCCGCGCCACGCCGACCAGCCTTACCGTCTGCTCAACGACCTGATGCGCGCGCGCTTGCAAGCGACCTTGGACGACGCGCCCGAGGGCTACTCCACCCCGCGCGAATTCGCCGACGACGTCGACCTGATCCTGCACAGCCTGGAACAGAACCGCGGTGTGCATGCGGGCTGGTTCGCGGTGCGCCGTCTGGCGTGGCGGGTACGCAGTTTCGGTTTCCACCTAGCGCGGCTGGACGTGCGCCAGGAATCCAGCGTGCATGCGCGTGCGGTCGCGGCTGCATTGAAAGACGAGGAATGGGAATCGCGCGATGCGGTGGAAAGGGGAACGTTGCTCGGGCTCTATGCCAGCGGCGAAACCGTTCTGCCCAACAACGACGACGAGATCGGCCTGCGCATGGATGCGGTATTCGCCGCGCTTTCCGAAGCCAGGCAGCTGCACGGCACCGATGCCTTGGGCGCCTACATCATCAGCATGGCGCACAATCGCGCCGACGTGCTGACGGTGCTTGCGCTGGCCAGGCGCGGCGGACTAGTCGATGGGCAAGGCAACGTGCCGCTGGACATCGCGCCGCTGTTCGAGACCGTGGACGACCTGGAACACGGCCCGGATACCTTGCGGGATCTGCTAGCCGATCCGGTCTACCGCGCCCATCTGGCGGCGCGCGATAACGTGCAGATGGTGATGCTGGGCTATTCCGACAGCGGCAAGGACGGCGGCATCGCCGCCTCGCGCTGGGGATTGCAGCGCGGGCAGGTGGAACTGCTGCAGGCGGCGAAGGAACTGGGCATCAAATTGACCTTCTTCCACGGCCGCGGCGGTTCCATCAGCCGCGGTGGCGGCAAGACCACGCGCGCAGTGGACGCGTCGCCGCGCGGCAGCGTGGACGGCCGTTTGCGCGTGACCGAACAAGGCGAGGTGATCCATCGCAAGTACGGCATCCGCGCGCTCGCTTTGCGTTCGCTGGAACAGGCGACCGGCGCGGTGCTGGCGTCCAGCCTGCGCCCGCGTCCGCTGGAGCCGCGGGAAGCGAAGTGGCGGGAAGTCATGGACATGGTGGCCAAGGAAAGCACGCGGGCGTATCGCGGCTTCGTGGGTGCGCCGAAGTTCATGGACTATTTCCGCCAGGCCACGCCGATCGACGTGATCGAACGCATGACGCTGGGGTCGCGGCCGTCCCGGCGCTTGGGCGAAGACGCGGCGCTGACCAATCTGCGGGCGATTCCCTGGGTATTTGCCTGGAGCCAGTCGCGCGCAGTCATTCCGGGTTGGTTCGGAGTGGGTAGCGGACTGCAGGCGGTGATCAAGGCGGGCGGGGAGGAGACGTTGCGGGAAATGGCCCGCGACTGGCCGTTCTTCAAGACCTTCCTGGACGATATTTCCATGGTGCTGGCCAAGGGCGATCTGAGCATCGCGGCGATGTTCTCGCGCATGGCCGGGCCGTTGCACGAGGAGTTCTTCCCGCTGATCGAGCGCGAGCTGGCGCTGACCAAGAAGTGGGTGCTGCGGCTCAACGACAACGAGTGGCTGCTGCAGAACGACCAGCGGCTGGCGTTGTCGATCCGCTTGCGTAATCCCTATGTGGATCCGATCAGCGTGTTGCAGGTCGATCTGCTGAAGCGCTGGCGCGACAGTGGGCGCGAGGACGACGCGTTGCTGCGCGTGCTGGTGGCCAGCGTGAATGGGGTGTCGCAGGGTGTGCAGAACACGGGTTAGTGGCCACTACTGGCATACGTCGCGTTCTGCCCTGCAGAACAGACCCGGGATACCGTCAGTCGTCATCCCAGCGCAAGCTGGGATCCATTTTGACCTTGCGTTTGCTCGTGCCTGCTTCTGCTTCTACGTCCTCCCTTGCGCGCAGCGCAGGGGAGGATTGAGGAGGGGTGCTTTTGATCTTGCTCCTGCCGTCATCCCCGCGAAGAGGCTGCCCTCGAGTGCTTTAGTCGGGGGCGGGGACCCGGCGACTTTGGCTTTTGCTTGCTGAAGTGCAAAAGCGTTTCGCGCGTTGCGCGAGTCACTTTTCTTTGAACGGCAAAGAAAAGTAACCAAAAGAAAGCCGCCCTACGGCGCGCCCAGCGATAAGGCCGCTGGGTCCGCAAGTGCATCGGGAATTTTCGGACGGGGCATCCTGCCCCTTTCGAAAACGGCGCACATCCTTGTGCGCCGCCCCTGCGGGGTTTGTCCCGCCACACTTGCCGCGCCTCACGGGTTGTCAGATTCAAAGCAAAGCAGAAAGCAGAAAGCAGAAAGCAGAAAGCCTTGCAGGGTTTAGATTCTCGTGTTGAGCCACGCGGTCAGCCATGCGCGTCCTGTCGTAGGAGCGATGTGAGTCGCGAACACTGATTCTCGATTACGGTTGCGACTCACGTCGCTCCTACGGCAGCCGAGATATCAGGCGTCGAGTTCGTTCCAGCGCTGGTAGGCGTGTTCCAGCTCGGCCTGCAGCTTCGCCGACGCTTCGTTGAAGGCCAGGATCGCGGCGCTATCCTGCTGATAGAACTTAGGATCGTTCATCGAAGCAGTGCGCGCGGCAATGTCGGCTTCCAGCTGTTCGATCCGGGCGGGCAGCAACTCCAGCTCGCGCGCGTCCTTGTAGCTGAGCTTGCGCTTCGGTTCGATGGCAGCCGCAGCAGTCTGCACCGGGCTGGGCGATGCCTTGGCAGGCGCAGCGGATTCCGCGTTGAACAATGCGTTCGGACGCTGCCGCACCCAGTCGGTATAACCGCCCACGTAATCGGCCAGGCGACCCTGGCCTTCCAGCACCAACGTGCTGGTGACCACGTTGTCGATGAACTCGCGGTCGTGGCTGACCAGCAGCAGGGTACCTTTGTACTCGCCCAGCAGTTCTTCCAGCAGTTCCAGGGTTTCCACGTCCAGGTCGTTGGTGGGTTCGTCCATCACCAGCAGGTTGGAGGGCTGGGCGAACAGCTTGGCCAGCAGCAGACGGTTGCGTTCGCCGCCGGACAGGCGGGTGATCGGCGCGCGTGCGCGCTCGGGCGAGAACAGGAAATCCTGCAGATAGCCGATGATGTGCTTGCGGGTACCGTTGATCTCGATGAAATCGCGACCCTCGGCCACGTTTTCCAACGCGTTGAGGCTGTCGTTGAGCTGGCTGCGGTGCTGGTCGAAGTAGGCGACCTGCAGCCCGGTGCCCAGCGCGACTTCGCCGGCTTGCGGCTGCAGCTCGCCGAGCAGGATCTTGAGCAGCGTGGACTTGCCTGCGCCGTTGGGCCCGATGATGCCGACCCGGTCGCCGCGCAGGATCGTCGTCGACACGTTGTCCAGCAGCACGCGTCCGTCGTAGGCCTGGGTGATGCCTTCGATCTCGATGACCTTCTTGCCGGATTTCTGCGCGGCCGATACAGCCATGTTGACGTTGCCGCCCAGCTCGCGTCGCTGCGAGCGCTCGCGACGTAGCGCTTTCAGGGCGGTGACGCGGCCTTCGTTGCGGGTGCGGCGGGCCTTGATGCCCTGGCGTATCCAGATTTCTTCCTGCGCCAGCAGTTTGTCGAAACGGGCGTTCTCCTGCGCTTCGGCGTGCAGGCGCTCTTCGCGGCGGCGTAGGTAGTTTTCGTAGTCGCCCGGCCAGCTGGTCACCTGGCCGCGGTCGATTTCCACGATCCGCGTGGCCAGCGCGCGCAGGAAGCTGCGGTCATGGGTGACGAAGACGATGCTGCCTTCGAACTGCTTGAGGAAGCCTTCCAGCCAGGCAATCGCGTCGATGTCCAGATGGTTGGTCGGCTCGTCCAGCAACAGGATGTCGGGCTTGCGCACCAGCGCCTGGGCCAGCAGCACGCGGCGCTTCATGCCGCCCGAGAGTGCGGCGAAGTCGGCGTCTTCCGGCAGTTCCAGTTTGGTCAGCACCTGCTGCACGCGCAGATCCAGGTCCCAACCGTGCTGGGCCTCGATTTTCTCCTGGGCGTCGCCCATCGCCTCCATGTCGCCGTCGTGCAGCGCGTGGTGGTAGAGCGCCAACAGGTGGCCCAGGTCGCCAAGACCCTCTGCGACCACGTCGAAGACGGTGCCGGCGGTGTCCTGCGGCACTTCCTGGGCCATCCGCGCGACCACCACGCCGTTCTGCAGGCGTACTTCGCCGTCGTCCGGCGTGATTTCGCCGGCCAGCAGCCGCATCAGGGTGGATTTGCCCGCGCCGTTGCGCCCCACGATGCAGACGCGCTCGTTGGGTTCCAGGGTGAGATCGACGTGTTCGAGGAGGAGCGGTCCGCCGATGCTGAAATCGACGCGCTGCAATTGCATGAGGGACATGCGCCATTGTACCCGGCGCGGCAGCCCCAAGCTCGCAGCGATCCCGCGACCCGTTCATTGGTACAGGTAGCGCACCACGTGGAAGAATACCGGCGCGGCGTACACCACCGAGTCCAGCCGGTCCAGGATGCCGCCGTGCCCTTCGATCATCTCGCCCCAGTCCTTGGCCCCCAGGCTGCGCTTGACCGCCGACAGCGCCAGCCCGCCCAGAAAGCCGCACAGCACGATCAGCAGCGACAGCAGGGCCGATTGCAGCGGCGTGAAGGGCGTGATCCACCACAGCGCCGCGCCCACGCCCGCGGCCGACAGGCCGCCGCCCACCAGACCTTCCACCGTCTTGGAGGGGCTCACCAGCGGCGCCAGCAGGTGTTTTCCGAACAGCTTGCCGAAGACGTACTGCAGCACGTCGCTCAGCTGCACCACCAGCAGTAGGTAGAACAGCAGCAACAGATTCTGTCCCTCGTAACCGGGAATGCGCAGCAGCATCAGCGCTGGCGCATGGCTCAGGCAGTACACGGTCAGCATCAGGCCCCATTGGACCTTGGTGTTGCGTTCCAGGAAGTTCTCGGTATCGCCGGACAGCGCGGAGACCGCGGGCAGCAGCAGGAATCCGAACACCGGGATGCACATCACGAACAATCCGTACCAATCGATGCCGATCAGCCAGTACTGCAGCGGGATGGCGACATAAAAGCAAAGGCATAGCGACCAGTGGTCGCCGCGCCGTGTCGGGGTGAGGGTCAGGAACTCCCGCAGCGCGAAGAACGAAAGCAGCGCATACAGCACCAGCGTCGCGATCTTGCCCAGGAGGAAACAGGCGGCCAGCACGCCGACCATGACCCACCACGCACGCACGCGCGCATTGAGGTTGTCGACTACCGGCCCCGGCTTGCGTCTGGCCAATATCCAGCCGATCAGACTGGCCAGCAGCAGTACGCCGATGACCCCGGCGATCACCCACCAGAATTTCTGTGGGGCGCGGGCGAGGGCGGTATGCAGGAAGTCGTCCAACGACAGACTTCCGGACGAGAAATTCGTGTTCATGCCAATGCCACCACTGCCTCGCGCGCGCGCCGCAGGAAGTCCTGTTTTTCTTCCCCGTCGATGCGCGGGAGCGCCGGGCCGAAACGCACCGTGCAGATCAGCGGCACCGGCAGCAGACTGCCCTTGGGCATGCTGCGGCGGGCGTTGTCGAGGTATACCGGGATCAGCTCGACCTCCGGAAAACGCTGCGCAAGGTGGAACAGCCCCGATTTGAAGGGAAGCGGCTGCGGCTCGCTATTGCGTGTGCCTTCGGGAAACAGGATCAGCGAACTCTTGTCTGCCAGCGCGTCGTACAAGGGCTGCAGCGGGTCGCCTTCGCATTGCTCGCGGTTGCGTTCGATCAGCACAGCGTTGAAACCGTTGCGCGCCACAAAGTTGCGTATTCCGCTGCCCCAGTAATCGCGCGCCGCCACCGGGCGCGTACGCCTGCGCAGGCGCGGGGGCAGGGCCGACCACAGCGCCACCGTGTCGACGTGGCTGGCATGGTTGGCGAAGTAGATGCGCTGTCTGCCCGTGGGGTGCGAGCCCGCCCAGCGTGGATAGGCGCCCAGGAAGATCTGCACGCAGAACACCAGGAGGCGCGAGAACATCACCTCAGCCCTTTTCGTGCAGACGTGCGGCGAGGGCTCGGATGCGGGTGAAGCAGGTCAGTGCCGAGCCTGCGGCAATCAGGATGGCAGCCGCCAGCAGTGCGTGGCGGGTTCCGTTCCAGTGCAGTTCCGCCGCGCCGATCACGCAGGCCAGGGTCAATACCGCCATGCGGTGCGGCTTGGCCATGGGTCCGCGGAAGTCCTGCACCAGGCCCGAGCTGCCACCGAATACGCGGACGTAGGCGGTAAGTGCGGCGAGCAGCGCACCCAGCCAGCCGAGCCACGGATGCATCGCGGCGTAGCCTAGGGCCACGATCAGCAACGAATCGGCGATGCGGTCAGGGAATTCGTTGTAGAGCGCGCCTGTCGGCGTCTGCTTGCCGCCTTCCACCGCGACCATGCCGTCCAGCAGGTTGCACAGCAGGCGCAGTTGCACGCAAACCGCCGCAAGCAACAGACCCCATGGCGAAATCCCCCAGGTCAGCATCATCGCGCCGACGCCCGCGAAGAAAATGCTGATCACCGAAATCTGGTTCGGCGTGATCGACGAGCGCGCCAGGGACGCGCTAAGCGCGCGCGCCCAGCCACTGGCTCGCGCGGCTATCGGCCTGCGGTTGTCGTCTTTCCCCATCGGGAGATAGTAGCCGAAGGGCGGGCGGCTAGCGATTTGCTCCCCTCTCCCTTGATGGGAGAGGGTGGCCGAAGGCCGGGAGAGGGTGGGGCCGGAGCTCGCTATGACGAATAGCGATGCGAACTCTAGCGAGGAAAATCCACAAAAAGCACGCATCGCTGCGCTCGCACACCCCTCTCCTGCCCTACGGGCATCCTCTCAGCCTTGCACACCCTCCGGGCGCCACAAGGGGAGAGGAGAGAAGTTTAGCTTTCGGTCTGCAATTACCAATCAGTCGGCCGGTAGTCCTTGAGGAACTGTCCCCAGACATGTTCGCCGGTGTTGATGCCGTGGATGATCGGATCGACGATGCGGGCCGCGCCGTCGACGATATCCAGAGGCGGGTGGAAGCGTTCCTCCACGGTCTTGCGGGCGGCCAGCTCCACCGGATCCTCGTCGGTCACCCAGCCGGTGTCGACGCTGTTCATGTGGATGCCGTCGCCGTGGTAATCGGCGGCGGCGGTGCGCGTCATCATGTTCAGCGCCGCCTTGGCCATGTTGGTGTGAGGATGCCGCGTGGTCTTGAAGTTGCGGTAGAACTGGCCTTCGACCGCCGACACATTGACGATGTGCTTGTCGCGGTCCGCCGTGCGCATCATCAACGGCTTGAGACGCGCGTTGATGAGGAAAGGCGCGATGGCGTTGACCAGCTGCACTTCCAGCAGCTCGACCGACGGCACTTCGGCCATTTGCAGTCGCCATGAATTGCGGCCGCGCAGGTCTACCTGCTGCAAGTCCTGGTCCAGCCGACCTTCGGGGAACAGGTGCTTCTGACCCAGCAGCTCCTCGGCCAGCAGCGGCACCTGCGAAAGTTCGGCGGCGTGGGTGAGGCCCGCCACCTCGGGAAAACTCTGTTTGACCGCGGCTTGTTTGATCGCGACCTGCATGGCCGAAGCTTCCGGCAGCAGATCGTGGCTGCGCAGGCCTTCGTAGCTGCCCAGCAGCTTGCGCACGTGTTCCGGCGTGTCGCGCAGCGCGGCGGTCTCGGCTTCCATCATGTGCGCGTAGAACTCGGGCGGGCGGCGCACGGTCTGGCAGGCGTTGTTGACGATGAAGTCCAGGCGTTGATACTTGGCCGACAGTTCGCGGCAGAACGCTTCCACACTAGGCGTGTGGCGCAGGTCCAGGCCGAACACTTCCAGTCGATGGCCCCACTGTTCGAAATCCGGCTCCTGCGAATACCGCGCCGCGGAGTCGCGCGCGAAGCGCGTGGTGACGATCAGATGCGCGCCGGCGCGCAGCAGCTTGAGCCCGGCCTGATAGCCGATCTTCACCCGTCCGCCGGTCAGCAGCGCGACACGCCCGGTTAGGTCGGCCAGTTCGGTGCGCTTGGTGAAATTGAACTCCGCGCACTCGGGGCACATCTGGTCGTAGAAGTGGTGGACCCGCGTGTACTTTTTCTTGCAGACGTAGCAATGCCGCAACTCGGGCGATTCCAGCGGTTCGCGCACGTCTTCGGCGCGGTCCTGGGCGACGAACCCCGCCGGCGGGAAATAGTTGGGCGTGGTGAACACCGGCGCACGGCGCAAGGCGCGGATGCCGGTCTGGTCCAGCAGCGCATCGGCGCGGCGCAGCTTCTCGGCGTGGCGCTCGCGTTCCAGCTCCTTGGTCTTCTTCCTGCGCAGCTTCGGCTCGGGGTGGTAGATCGAGGCGATGGCCTTGTGCAGACGCACGCGCTCTTCTTCAGGCCAGCCGTCGAGCGCGGTGCGGTCGGCGGCAATGGACTCCAGCAGCTGCAGGGTCTGCTCCAGGTGGGTTTCGGCAGTCACGGGCGTTCCAGTAATACGGTGGTGTTGCGAAGCCTGAAAAAGAATACGGGCCTTTGCAGGCCCGTATTCTCCAACTTTGTCATCCCAAGCGTAGCGAGGGATCCGCTTCACCGCGCTTCAACAGCAGATCCCTCACTTCGTTCGGGATGACATTGCGTTTTTTTACTTCAGGCCAGCGGCCTTGCGCAGCTCTTCGGCCTTGTCGGTCTTCTCCCACGAGAACGACGTGGCGGTGTGTTTCTTGCCGGCGCCGTCGGTGTAGGTGAATTCCTTCGGCTTGCGGCCGAAGTGGCCATAGGCGGCGGTCTGCTGGTACATCGGATGGATCAGGTCCAGCATCTGCAGGATGCCGTACGGGCGCAGGTCGAAATACTTGCGGATCAGTTTTTCGATCTTCTCGTCGGAGATCTTGCCGGTACCGAAGGTGGTGACCGAGATCGAAGTCGGGTGGGCCACGCCGATGGCGTAGCTGACCTGCACTTCGCAACGGTCGGCCAGGCCGGCGGCGACCACGTTCTTGGCCACGTAGCGCGCGGCGTAGGCGGCGGAACGGTCCACCTTCGAGGGGTCCTTGCCGGAGAACGCACCGCCACCGTGACGGGCCCAGCCGCCGTAGGTGTCGACGATGATCTTGCGGCCGGTCAGGCCGCAGTCGCCGACGGGGCCGCCGATCACGAACTTGCCGGTCGGGTTGATGTGGAACTGGGTGCCCTTGTGCAGCCACTTGGCCGGCAGCACCGGCTTGAGGATCTCTTCGCGCACGGCCTCGACCAGGTCTTTCTGCTTCACGTCCGGATCGTGCTGGGTGGACAGCACCACCGCGTCGATGGCCACGGCCTTGCCGTTTTCATAGCGCAGGGTGACCTGCGACTTGGCATCGGGACGCAGCCACGGCAGCTTGGAATTCTTCTGCTTGCGGATCTTGGCCTGCTGCTCGACCAGGCGGTGCGACAGATGGATCGCGGCCGGCATGTAGCTGTCGGTCTCGTTGGTGGCGTAGCCGAACATCAGGCCCTGGTCGCCAGCGCCCTGTTCTTCGGGCTTCTTACGGTCCACGCCCTGGTTGATGTCGGGCGACTGCTTGCCGATCAGGTTCAGCACGCCGCAAGTGGCGCCGTCGAAACCGACTTCGGAGCTGTCGTAGCCGATGTCCACGATCACCTTGCGGGTCAACGCTTCCAGGTCGATCCATGCGCTGGTGGTGATTTCACCGGCCACGATGGCCACACCGGTCTTGACCATGGTTTCGCAGGCCACGCGCGCGCGCTTGTCCTGGGCCAGGATGGCGTCGAGCACGGCGTCGGAAATCTGGTCGGCGACCTTGTCCGGATGGCCTTCGGAGACCGATTCGGAGGTGAAGAGGTAGTTGGACATTCGGCTTATATCCCTTGATCGAGATGAAAAGATGGGTGCGCATGATACACGCACCCGGTCGAGCGCGCATTGTGCCGGTTCAGGAGGGGATTGGCGTTAAGGAATCGGCGCAGCCGACCCGGTCGCCTGTCACCTGGCTGCCGCAAAACCGCAACCAGCCTGACGCCCGCCGCGGGCAGGCTGCCGGCGAAACCCGCCGAGGGCGGGCTGCGGGACGATGCTCATGAACACCCTGGAACGGCAACTGGCCGAACGTTATCCGCACTGGTTCCGCGGTCGTCGCGCCGCCGTCGCGCGGCCGTTGCTGCGCGGGTTGGCGCAATGGTCGCGGCTGGAGCATGTCTACGGATTCCTGGACAGTCATGCGCACCTGACCGGCTTCGCGCTGATCGAGGCTGCGCTCGGATTCCTCAATCTGCGCTACACCGTCGACCAGGTGGAACGGAGCCGCATCCCCGCATCGGGCAGACTGCTGGTCGTCGCCAACCACCCCTCCGGCGCGCTGGATGCCCTGGCGCTGCTGCATCTGGTCGGCAGCGTGCGCACCGATGTGAAGATCGTGGCCAACGATCTGCTCAGCCAGGTCGAAGGCCTGCGCGAGCTGTTGTTGCCGGTGCGGATCCTGGGCGGCAAGCCCAGTGCGCAAAGCCTGGCGGCGATCGACCAGGCTTTGAGCGAAGAGCAATGCGTGATCGTGTTCCCCGCGGGCGAAGTGTCGCGCCTGGGCGCGCGCGGCATCACCGACACACGCTGGCGCCGGGGTTTCCTGCGTTTCGCCATGGATAACGACGCGCCGGTGCTGCCGGTCCGGATACAGGCGCGCAACTCGGCGCTGTTCTACGGCGCTTCGGCATTGTCCAAGCCGGTGGGAACGGCGCTGCTGGCGCGCGAGATGTTCAAGCGCAGCGGGCGGCGCATCGCTTTGCGTGTGGGATCGGTGATGCGGATGGATCGCACCGCCGAACCGGAAGCCGCGCTGGCACGGGTGCGCCGCACTCTGTACTCGCTAGGCAAGAAAAGCGAAGAGAATGCGCCGTCGCAGCAGGCGCTCATAACGCCCGTCGATCCGCGCGTGCTGGGCGACGCCATGCGCGCGCTGGAAATCCTGGGCGAGACCAGCGACGGCAAGCGCATCTGCGTGGGCCGTCTGCGGACCGGTTCGCCGCTGCTGCGCGAGATCGGCCGCCTGCGCGAGCTGACATTCAGGGCGGTGGGCGAGGGTACCGGCGATGCCCTGGACATCGATTCCTACGACGCGCATTACGAACACATCGTGCTATGGGACGAGGCCGCCAGGAAGATCGCCGGTGCCTATCGCATCGCGCGTGGAGCCACGACGCTGGCGACGCATGGCTTGAAAGGTCTGTACACCGCCTCGCTGTTCCGATACGCGGACGACGTCGTACCGCACCTGGCCGAGGGCATGGAACTGGGCCGCAGTTTCGTGGCACCGGAGTATTGGGGAAGCCGCAGCATCGATTATCTGTGGCAGGGCATAGGCGCCTATCTGCGCCGGCATCCGAATGTGCGCTACCTGTTCGGCGCGGTTTCCCTAAGCGCGGCGTTGCCGTTGGCGGCGCGCGAGCAGATCGTCGCCTACTACGCCCGCTATCACGGCGAGGTGGAAGGAAGGGCGGTGTCGCGGCATCCCTTCCAGTACCGCGATGCGCCGCCCTCGTTCGGCGAACTCGACGCCGAGACCGCGTTCGGTGTGCTGAAGGCGAACCTGGATAGGCTGGGCGCCACTATTCCCATGCTCTACAAGCAATACACCGAGCTATGCGAACCGGGTGGCGCCCGTTTTCTCGCCTTTGGCGTGGACCCGGCTTTCAGCGACTCCATCGACGGCTTGATCGAGGTCGATCTGCAGCGCATACGCCCGAAGAAACGCGCCCGCTACCTGAAAGAAGTTGCCTCCCAAGCGGAGGCAGCCGCATGAAGGCGGCTGCGGCTTTGGCGATGCGCCGGGCGGTGTTCGTCTCCGATGTCCACCTGGGCTCCAAGCATTGCCATGCGGCGCAGTTCGCCGATTTCCTGGAAACCCTGCACTGTCGCCAGCTCTACCTGGTAGGCGACATCGTCGACCTGTGGTGGATGGCGCAGAAGCGCGCGACCTGGAATCATGCTCACAACCGCGTGGTCGAGGCCCTGCACGCCTTGCGCCGACGAGGCACCGAGCTGATTTATATCCCCGGCAATCACGACCGGCCCATACGCCGGTTCTGCGGACTGGTGCTGCCTGCCATGCAGGTCCGCCGCCGCGCCATCCACGTCACCGCCGACGGACGCCGCCTGCTGGTCACCCATGGCGACGACTACGATGCGGTCACCCATTTCGGCGGCCTGCAGGAGCGCTTCGGCGACTGGCTGTACTACCGCATCCTGACCGGCAACAAGATCGTCAATGGGTTGCGCCAGCGCTTCGGCCTGCGCTACTGGTCGCTATCCGAATATCTGAAACGACAAAGCGTCGCGGCCGAACGCTACATCACCCGTTTCGTGCAGGCGGGACTGGACGATGCCCGCCGACGTGGCCTGGACGGCATCATCTGCGGACACATCCACCGTGCGGCCCTGATCCAACGCGAGGGTCTGATCTACGCCAACGACGGCGACTGGGTGGAAAGCCTGACCGCTTTGAGCGAGGAAGCCGATGGCAGCCTCTGCCTGCTTTCGCATACCGGCGAGCTTCTGGCGGCGTTGCCGGCCCGACTGCGGCTGGTGATGCAGGATCTTCCTAGAGCGGCGTGACGCCGGATGCATAGGCGCGTAGGAGCGACGTGAGTCGCGAAGGATCAACCGCGCCGTTGTCCTTCGCGACTCACGTCGCTCCTACGCCGACCCTACATTGCTCCTACGGCGGCAGGCGCATGGACTGTTAGCATCTGGACATGGATTCCCTTACCCACTTGTTCCTCGGCGGCGCCATCGCCGCCGCCATTGCTCCCGCCAAACACCGACGCGCCGCCCTGCTGGCGGGCGCCGCGCTGAACACCCTGCCGGACCTGGATTCGCTGTTCATCGCCTTGTCCACCAGCGATCCCGTATCGCTGATGACCGTGCATCGCAGCTTCAGCCATTCGCTGTTCGTGCTGCCGGTACTGGGCTGGCTGATCTGGTGGCTGTGCAGAACCCGCGGCAAGCGCGTGGCGGAATCGCCGAGCAGGTGGTTTTGGGCCATCCAACTGGCGCTGGTGACGCATCCGCTGTTGGATGCCTTCACCGTCTACGGCACGCAGCTGTTGTGGCCGCTGCACACGCCGCCGGTGATGGGGTCCAGCCTTTTCATCATCGATCCTATGTATACGGTGTGGCTGTTAGCGGGTTGCGTGATCGCCTGGTTCGCGCGCGAAAAAATGAAGGCGCAGCGCGCGCTGCTCGCCGGCTTGGCGTTGAGTACCGCGTACCTAGCTTGGTCGCTACTGGCCAAGTCCCGGGTCGACGAGCAAGCCGATCGCGACCTTGCGGCGATGGGCCTTCAGGATGCCCCGCGCTTTTCCGTACCCATGCCGCTCAACACCCTGTTATGGCGCGTAGTGGCGATGACCCCCGACGGCTATGTGATCGGCGATCGCTCGCTGGTGGCCGACCGTGGGGCGATGGACTTCAAGGGCTACAAGTCCAATGTGCAGGCGCTGGCCGAAGCCAAGGACATCGAGGCCGTGCAGGAGCTGGCCTGGTTCAACCACGGATTCATGCGGGCGCAGGTCGTCGGCAACGAACTGGTGCTCAGCGACCTGCGCATGGGCCTGGAACCGGACTACAACTTCAGCTTCGTCGTTGCCGTGCGCGAAGGCGACGAGTGGCGGGCGATTCCGCCACGGCAAGTGCAAGACGCGTATCGCGCGCCGGTGGCGCGGGGTGGGTTGAGGAAAGCCTTGTTCGAGTTGTGGTCGCGCATATGGAACCAGCCGGGCGCCACCACCGCTAAGAATTGACCGACAGACTCGCGCAGTCGCGCCGGAGTCCGGCATGTCTCAGTAGACAGTCGCACGCGCCTGTACGAACGAGTAGAAGAACACCGCATCGGGATCGTTCTGTACCTGGTGCATCTCGCGACGCACGCCTTCCACCACTTCGTCGGTGACCTTGCCCTCGGCCAGCAGCTGATCGGCAGCCGACAGCAGCAGCTCTTCCCAGAACGCGATCATGGTCTTGCGCCGCGCGGGTTCGCGATTGTCGAAGTGGAAGGTCTTGATCTGCGTGGCGACATCTCGGTAACCGCCGGCTAGCAGCAGGTTGCCGAGTTTGGCGCCTATGAAGGGGTCGCCGCCGCTATCGATCTGGAAATCGTTGAACGCCATCCAGTAGCGCCACACGTTGGGCGAATACGGATCGAGCAGGAAGGAGGCGTTCATAACCTCGGTGATGTACAGCGGCGAGCCCGGGGAAAGCACCCGCCGCACTTCGTTGAGCACCCGCGCCGGCGAGGGAACGTGTTCCAGCACCCAGCACAAAAAGGCGCAATCGAAGCTGCGCGGCGGGAACGGCAGGTCGGTGGCATCGGCCTGTTGCAACGCATAACGTCCCTCCAGCCAGGGCATCGCCGACAGCCGCCGGGACGCGGCGCCCAGCTGCGCCGGACTCAGGTCCACGCAGGTCGCATGCAGCGCGGGAAAGCGCCGCAGCAGGATTTCGGTCTGCGCGCCCACGCCGCTGCCCACTTCCAGCAGGCGGCTGGCGCCGGCATAGTCGATGTCGTGGAAGATGGTCGATTCGGCGATCTGGGCCTGCTTCACCAGGCGCGCTTGCTCCACTTCGGAAAAGCCGTGCAAATAAGGGAATTCGGTGGTGTTGGACGGGTCGTTCATGGCTTCCTCCGGGAAGTACCAGACAAGCAAAGACGCTCTGAAAAATAATCCCGTTCGTGGTGAGCCTGTCGAACCACGCCCTTGGCGGATTCTTTCAAATATTACTGGTCAATATTCCCGTGAAAAGCGTGGTTCGACAGGCTCGCCACGAACGGAATCTTCGATAGGCTCACCACGAACGGAGTTCTTATATAGGACTTGTCCCATTTGATCCAAATCCGGCATGGTGGGTTTTGTTCACGCCGCCACCGACAACTCGGGGACAACGCCGGCGATCAGCGCGTCGAAGTAATCGCTCGTCAAGCGGATTTGCGCCTCCGCGCTTTCGGCGCGATTGACCACCGCGCGGAATGCTGCGTTCTCCGGCCGGTCTTTGGCGTACCAGCCCAGATGCTTGCGCGCGATACGCACGCCCTGATGCTCGCCGTAGAAATCATGCAGCGCATGCAGGTGGCTCAGCAGGATTTCGCGCACGTCGCCCAGCGTGGGCGCCGGCAGCAGGTCGCCCGTGGCCAGGTAATGGGAGATTTCGCGAAAGATCCACGGTCGGCCCTGCGCGGCGCGACCGATCAGCAAGGCGTCGGCGCCTGTGGCTTGCAGCACGAAAGCCGCCTTGTGCGGGGAGTCGATGTCGCCATTGGCCATCACCGGGATGCGCAATGCGGACTTGATCTCGGCGATGGTGTCGTACTCGGCCACGCCGGTGTACTGCTGGTCGCGGGTGCGGCCATGCACCGCCAGCGCGACGATGCCGGCGCTCTCGGCGATGCGGGCGATGCGCAGGCCGTTGCGGTTTTCGGCGTTCCAACCGGTGCGGATCTTCAAGGTCACCGGCACCTCCACCGCACGCACCACCGCCTCCAGGATGCGCGCGACCAGCGCTTCGTCGCGCATCAGTGCGGAGCCTGCCCAAGCGTTGCACACTTTCTTCGCAGGGCAGCCCATATTGATGTCGATGATCTGCGCACCGTGATCGACATTGTGGCGCGCCGCATCGGCCAGCACCTGCGGTTCGGTGCCGGCGATCTGCACGCTGATCGGCGCGGGTTCGCCGATGTGGTCCATGCGATGCAGCGATTTGCGCGTATGCCAGAGCAGGGGATTGCCGGTGGTCATTTCCGATACCGCAAGCCCCGCGCCCAGCCGCTTGCACAGTTGCCGGAACGGCTTGTCGGTGACCCCGGCCATGGGGGCCAGGACCAGTGCCGGAGTTATCGGATGCGGGCCGATCTGCATATCGGCATTGTAACGGGGCGTTAGGGGGCGGAGTCGGCGATATCGAAGCGGGCCGCGACTTCGGCCAGACGTGGCATGGCCAGAGCGGCGCCGGTTCGTTCCGTGGACACCGCCGCGTAGCGATTAGCGAAGCGCACGTGCTCAGCGAATGCCGGATTCATATTGCCGGCCAGCGAAGCTGCCAGCGCTCCGTTGAAAGCATCGCCCGCGCCGGTGGTATCGATGGCCTCAGCCGGCTCGGCGGCGAGGCGGTAGTGGGATTTGGCGTCGCCGCGTAAGGCGTCTTCGGCATGCGAGACGAACACGCCCGCCGAACCCAAAGTCACCACCACCGTGCCATGCGCCAGCAGTTCACGGCAGAGCGCGTGCAGGCTGACGCCATCGGTGGCGCCGACATCGTCCGGCTCGATCTTCTCGCCGATATGGCGGGCGACCAGGGCGGCGAATTCGGTTTCGTTCGGGGTGAGGATGTCGGCGAGCGCCAACAGTTCGATGCTGGTTGCGGCGTTGGCGGGCGCAGGATTCAACAGGCCTACGACTCCATGCGCCCGCGCCAGTTCCAGCGCCGCGATGACGCTTTCGCCAGGCGATTCAAGCTGTACCAGCAAGGTGCCCGCTGCCGCGATAGCCCCATCTTGTGAACGCACGAAAGCAGGAGTCAGCGAAGCATTGGCGCCAGGGCCGATCACGATGGTATTGCGTCCATGCGTGTCCACGTAGATGCCGGCGGTGCCGGTGGGCTGGTCCGAAGCCAGATCGCGCAAGTCGACGCCGTTCGCCGTGGCCAGCGCGCGCGCCAGCACGCCGCCTGGGTCGTCGCCTAGCGCACAGATGAAAGTGGTTTCCGCGCCCGCCCGCGCAGCGGCGATGGCCTGGTTGAAACCCTTGCCGCCGGGACCGCTGGCGTAGCTGCCTGAAATGGTGGCGCCCGGCGCGGGCAAAGCCTCGCATTGCCACACGTGGTCGACATTGAAGGAACCCACTACCACTACCGAAGCCATGTGTTTACCCGAAATGCGACAGTACGCCGGCGATGGTCGCGGTCATCAGCGTAGCGATGGTGCCGCCCAGTACGGCGCGCAAACCGAAGCGCGCCAGGTCCGAACGCCGTTCCGGCGCCAGTCCGCCGATGCCGCCGATCTGGATGGCGATCGAACTGAAGTTGGCGAAACCGCACAACGCATAGGTGGCGATCAACTTGCCTTCCGCCGTTAGGCTCACGCCCGCTACCTTGCCGTTGACGATTTCCGCCAGCTGCAGATAGGCGACGAATTCATTGATGACGATTTTCTGACCAATCAGCGAACCGACGGTGGTCGCATCCTGCCAAGGCACGCCGATCACCCAGGCGATGGGCGCTAGCACGTAGCCGAAGATCATGGCCAGGTCGGTCGGCTTGCCCAGCATGGCCTGCAGCCCGGTGACCTCGCCGACCCAGGTCAGCGGCCAGTTGATCAGCGCGATCAGCGCGATGAAGGCCAACAGCATGGCGCCGATGTTCAACGCCAGACGCAGACCGTCGCCGGCACCCGCCGCCGCCGCGTCGATGATGTTGCTGGAAGTCTTCTCCACTTCCATCTTCACCGTGCCGCGCGTTAGCGGCGTGCCGGTTTCCGGGATCAGCAGCTTGGCCACCACCAGCGTGGCCGGCGCAGCCATGATCGAGGCGGCCAGCAAGTGCTTGGCGTAGAACGCCTGTTGCGCCGGGTCGCCGCCGCCCAGCATGCCGACGTAGGCGGCCAGCACGCCGCCGGCGATATGCGCCATGCCGCCGATCATCATGGTGATGAGCTCGGACTCGGTCATCTTGGGAATGTAAGGACGCACGGTGAGCGGCGCCTCGGTCTGGCCGATGAAAACGCTGGCGCAGACGCTGGTGGTTTCCGCGCCCGAGACCTTCATCACCTTGGTGATGGCCCAGGCCATCGCGCGCACGACCGCCTGCATCACGTTCAGGTGGTATAGCACGCCCATCAGCGCGGCGAAGAAGATGATGGTCGGCAGCACTTGGAAGGCGAAGATGAAGCCGTAGGTCTTCACGTCCATCATGCTGCCGAAGATGAAGCTGGAACCGGCATTCACGAAGCTGAGGATCTTGACGAAGACCTGGCCCAGCCAGTCGAACACTTCGCGCCCGCCCGGCACCAGCAGCACCAGCGCTGCGAAGGCGATCTGCAGGGTCACGCCGGTGAAGACCAGCTTCCAGTCCACGGCCTTCTTGTTGTTGGAAAACAGGAACACAATGCCGATCAGCACCGCCAGCCCGAACAACCCGAATCCGATTCGCCCCAAACCTTCCAGCATGTGCAGCCCTCTGTCGCGCAGTCCCCGAATCGAACCAGACTAGAGCAGGGCAGGGGGCGCGGCAAGGCAAATCAACCCGTGCCTCAACCGATCCCGCGCCAAGCCACCCATGCGGCAAGGGCCAGGAACACGATTGCAGCCACGCTGCGGGCGAGCTTCAAGGGCAGGCGGTCGGCGAAACGATGGCCAAGCCAGACCACCGGCAAGTTGGCCGCCAGCATGCCCAACGTGGTGCCCGCGATGACTTGCCAAAGCGGCGAATACTTGGTCGCCAGCAGCACGGTCGCTACCTGGGTCTTGTCGCCGATCTCCGCCAGGAAGAAGGCGATCGTGGTGGCGATGAACGCCCCGTGCGCCGGCAGTTTCTCGCCTTCGTCCAGCTTGTCGGGCTTGAGCGTCCACAAGGCCACGGCCAGGAAGCTGCCCGCGACGATCCAGCGCAATACCTCAGGCGACAGCCATTGCGACAGTTCAGCGCCCAACCAGGCCGAAATCGCGTGATTGATGATCGTGGCCGCCAGAATGCCGAAGGCGATGGGCCACGGCTTGCGGAAGCGGGCGGCGAGCAACAGCGCCAGCAATTGGGTTTTGTCGCCGATTTCGGCGAGCGCCACCGTTCCGGTGGAAACCATCAGGGCTTGCAGGGTGAACATTGATCGACTCCGGGACCGGGCATTCGCGAAGGACGCGAAGGCAAACGCCACGCAGCCCGGTCCGGGTAGCGCAACGCCTGCCTACGGTCTTGCCCGACGACGAAGCCGAAGCTTCGGCCCTGCGCACCATGGCGAGGATTCCATAAGGAATGCGGCCAAGTATGTTGATGCGCAGACCCCGCACGCGGCGGGTGGGCTACTCCCCGGAGGAGGAAAGTGCGGCGATTGTACAGGTGCGCCATCTGGCATGAGTAAACTCTTCTCATTCGCCAGAAACGTTTGGGAGCAATACGCATGCAATACCGACGCCTCGGTTCCTCCGGCTTGCAGCTTTCCGCGCTGTCCTTCGGCGCCTGGGTCACCTTCGGCGGCCAGATCGGGCGCAGCGAAGCGCGCAACCTGATCGCGGCCGCGTACGACAACGGCATCAACTTCTTCGACAATGCCGAGGTCTACGCGAAGGGCGAAGCGGAGAAGGTCATGGGTGATGTGATCGCCGATCTGCGCTTGCCGCGCGATGGCTACTGCGTTTCCAGCAAGGTGTTCTTCGGCGCGGTGGACGATCCCAGGCCGACCCAGCGCGGACTGTCGCGCAAACATGTGTTCGAGGCGTGCCATGCGGCATTGCAGCGTCTGCGCGTGGACCACCTGGACCTCTATTTCTGCCATCGCCCCGATCCGGACACGCCGATCGAGGAAACCGTCTGGGCCATGGATGCGCTGATCCGCCAGGGCAAGGTGCTGTATTGGGGAACCTCGGAATGGTCCGCCGCGCAGATCAAGGAAGCCTCGCGCATCGCGCGTGCGCATCACCTGCACGCGCCAAGCATGGAGCAGCCGCAATACAACCTGCTGCACCGCACGCGGGTGGAACTCGAGTACGCACCGCTGTATTCCGAACTGGGGCTGGGCACCACCATCTGGTCGCCGCTGGCGTCGGGCCTGCTGACCGGCAAGTACAACGAAGGCGTGGCTGCGGAATCCCGGTTGGGTCAGAAAGACAATGCGTGGTTGCAGCGCATGGTGATAGGGGACGAGGGAAGCAGGCGCATCGACCGGGTACGCCGCTTCACCGCCGTGGCGGCGGAGCTGGGCGAGAAGCCTTCGCAACTGGCCATCGCCTGGTGTCTGCGCAATCCGCACGTGTCCACGGTGATGCTGGGCGCCAGCCGCACCTCGCAATTGCTGGAGAACCTGGGCGCGCTGGAACTGACAGACCGTTACGACGAGGCGGTCTGGACCCGGCTGGAGGTCGCTACCGCCGAATGAAGAGAGGGTCTTGACGCAGTAATGAGAATCATTATCATCTAATCCTGTTCCCACAGGAGCTACCCAGATGAGCGCACAGCCGATCTTCCTTTCCCGCCCCGAGACATCAGGGGTTCTGCATGAACGCGTCGTCTCCCAGCCGGTACGCGTGGAAGAAACCCTCAGCAGCGAACGCCTGCTCAACGGGCGCCGCGAGATTCTGATCAGCCACGGCGATCGCGTATACCGCCTGCGCCACACCAGCAACGACAAGCTGATCCTCACCAAATAAGCCAAAACGCGCGTCGCGCCACGCGGGGTCGTGGCGCTTACCGCCGCGCCGTTAAACGTCTCTCTCCACCCGAGCGCCAGCCATCGGTTCGCCAGCTCACCGGGTCACACCTTGCATAGGACCCGTAGAACCGATGAACCGTCCCACCTTGCTGGCTTCCGCGCTGTGGCTGGCGCTTGCCGCCACCGCGCACGCCGAAACCGCCGCCGATACCGGCGCCGACATCAACGAACTCGAACGCATCCAGGTCACCGCCACGCGCAGCGAACGGGCCATTGCCGATGTTCCCAATACGGTCGACGTGATCGAGCGCGAGCGCATGGACGAGCTGATGGTGCGCGACCTTAAAGACCTGTTCCGCTACGAACCCGGCATCACCGTCGGCAGCAGCTTCGGCCGCTTTGGCCTGGGCGATATCCGTATCCGCGGACTCGGCGGCAACCGCGTGCGCATCCAGACCGACGGCATTCCGGTGTCGGACGCGTTCTCCATCGGCAGTTTCTCCAACGCCAACCGCAATTTCGTCGATCTCGATACGCTCAAGCGGGTCGAAGTCGTGCGTGGTCCCACCAGCTCCCTTTACGGTTCCGATGCGCTGGGCGGCGTGGTCTCTTTCATCACCAAGGATCCTTCGGACTATCTGAAGGAGGGCAAGGACGCCTACTTTGGTTTCAAGCTGGGTTACGACAGCAGCTGGGAAGGGCTGTTCGGCGGCGCCACCGCCGCGTTCGGCAGCGAACGCTGGTCTGGCCTGGTCGCGGTGAGCCATCGCCAGGGCAAGGAAACGGAAAATCAGGGCGAAGTGGGCGGCACCGGTAGCACACGCACCCAGCCCAACCCGCAGGATCGCGATGGCCGCAGTGTATTGAGCAAACTGGTCTACGCGCCCAGCGCCGACCAGCGTTTCCGCCTGACCGTGGAAGGCAACGAGGACAGCACCGACACCGACCTGCTCACTTCGCGCGGCTTTCAGGCGCTGACCGGCGCAACCAATAATCTGGTGCTGGGCCGCGATCATCAGACCCGCGCGCGGGTTTCGTTCGCGCACGAGCTGGATGCGGTGAACGCGGGCTTCGCCGATAGCCTGGACTGGCAGGTCTATCGCCAAGACAGCGAGACCACCCAGTACACGCTGGAAGAGCGCTCGCTGCCGCCGCCGACGCTGCGCGACCGCCGCGAACGCGAATTCAATTTCGATCAGCGCCTATACGGACTGCAGGTGAACTTCCGCAAGGGCTTCGCCACCGGCGACGTAAAGCATGACCTGGCCTATGGCCTGGATCTGTCGCGGAGCGAAACACGGCAGAAGCGCGATGGTCTGCGCACCTTCCTCAATACCGGCGCCACCACGCCCTCGATGCTGCCCGACGTCTTCCCGGTGCGGGATTTTCCCATCAGCAAGACCACGACCGCTGCGCTGTATCTGCAGGATGAAATCAATTTCGCCGAGGGTGCCTTCCGCCTGATCCCGGCCTTGCGTGTCGACCACTACAAGCTGAAGCCGGAAGTGGACAACATCTTCGCCGAGGACAATCCGGGGGTCGTGGTCAGCGAGGTCAGCGAGACCAATGTTTCGCCGAAGCTGGGCGCCGTCTGGCAATTCGCCGACAAGTGGTCGCTGTTCGGCGGCTATGCGCGCGGCTTCCGTTCGCCGCCTTACAACGACGTCAACATCGGGTTCACCAACCTGCTGTTCGGCTATACCGCCATCGCCAATCCGGACCTGAAGCCGGAAACCAGCGATGGCCTGGAAGCCGGTCTGCGTTTCGCGGGCGATGCCGTCTACGCCAGCATGTCCGGCTATTACAACCGTTACGACGACTTCATCGAGTCGCTGCGCTTCATCGGATTCAACGACGAAGGCCTGATGGTCTACCAGTCGCAGAACATCGCCGAAGCGAAGATCTATGGCGTGGAGCTGAAGGCGGGCCTGGATATCGGCGCGTTGTCGGAGAAGTGGGAAGGTTGGTCGCTACGTGGCGCCGCGGCCTGGTCGCGCGGTGAGGATGAAACCGCCGATGTGCCGTTGGACAGCGTGGACCCGCTGACCGCGACACTGGGGATCGCCTATGAGCGCGAGGCCTGGGGCGCCGAACTCGCCGGTCGCTTCGTCGATCGCAAGGACCGGGTTTCCGATCCTGGCCTCTATCAGCAGGCCGGCTATGGCGTCGTCGATCTGTATGCGCACTGGAGCTTAGCGCCGGGCACCACGGTCAACGTCGGCGTCTTCAATCTTGCCGACCGCAAGTATTCCGAAGCGGGCGATGTTCCATTGGTCAACGGCGGCAGTGCCGTGCTCGATCGATACACCAGCCCGGGCCGTAATTTTTCGGTCAGCCTGTCGGTGAACTGGTAACGCATGGCTGCCGCGCTGCCCGGCACGGCTCTAAGGCCGCATGCGGCGGCTTCAGGCCTGCCGCGCGCGCAGCAACTGGCCGCGCTTGGCACGGTGCTATGCCTTTACCGCCCGCAGCAAGGCGGCGAACTCTCCGGTTGGGCGCACGCGGTGCGGGTGGAATCGCGCACCGGCGTGGACAGCGATGGCTTGCGCGAAAGCCTGGTGTTCTTCGATGCGGAAGGACGCTGTTGCTGGCGCCTGTATCTCTTGCCGGACAGCGACTTCCTGGCCTGGGACCGATTGCTGGCGTCATTGCCCTGCCGTGATGAGGTCGAGGCGGCGATCGGAGTCGGCGAGCGCCTCTGGCGCCGGCTGGCCGGACGCCTGCGCGGCGAGCAATGGCAAGCCTGCATCATCAGGCTGCACGTAGTGCCCGCGGCGGTGACGCAACCGGTTCTCGCCGCCAGTCTGGCGGCGGTTTCGCCCTTGGGCGCAGCCACCGCGCAACGCATCGCTCAGGCCGACGGAGCCGATGGGAACATCCGTGTGGACGACTGTTGCTGCGCGCAGTCGGCGCTGGCGGCGACGCAAGCCGCCGCAAAATTCGAGGCGGAGGACGGTCACCGCCTGCCGCTGCTCAGATTCACCTCCAGGAAGACACCATGAAATACGTTCTAGCCATCGCTATTTTTCTGCCCTCCGTCGCTTCCGGCATTGCTTCCGCACAGGAGGCGTCCAGTGCCGCCCGCGACCGCCAGTCCATTCTGGCCATGCGGGGCGAATACATCGTCGATTTCGCCTTCGACGAAACCGTGCTGCTGCAACCGGGGTACGAGCGCGCGGCAGCGATGCGCAGCGGCGGCAACGAGACGGTGATCGTGGTCGAAGACACTCCCGCCAAGATCGTCCTGCAACATATTCTGGTGGATGGGAAGAGCGGCCACGTCACCAAGCACTGGCGGCAGGACTGGGTCTACGAGGCGCCCAGCCGCTTCGAGTTCAGCGCGGATCAGACCTGGCGGGTGCGCACGATTCCCGCGGAGAAGAACCAGGGCGCCTGGACCCAATGCGTGTTCGAGGTCAGCGACGCGCCACGCTATTGCGGTACCGGCCGTTGGGACTACGCCAACGGTATCGCCACCTGGACCAGCGATCTCAGCTGGCGTCCACTACCGCGCCGCGAGTACACCAAGCGCAGCGACTACAACGCGGTGTCGGCGGTCAACCGGCACACGATCACCCCGAACGGCTGGACCCACGAGCAGTTCAACACCAAGGTCCTGCGCAAGCCCGACGGCACCCAGGTGGAGCTGGCGCGCGAATTCGGCTTCAACGATTACCAGAAGACCAAGGAAGTGGACTTCAAGCCTGCCTACAAGTACTGGCAAGCGACCCAGGATTTCTGGGCCAAGGTACGCGCGCGCTGGGATGCGTTTCTGGTCAAGCCGCCGGGTGTGCACCTGAAGACCAAGATCGACGGCATGGCCATGATCATTCCCTTGTTCACCCAGGCGGGCGAGCTTGAGGAAGGCAAGCGGGTCGCCGATGCCGATATCGACAAGGTGTTTGCCGAGTGGGTGAAGCCGGCGCCGGCGAAGTAGGTCGGCGCTACGCCGCCGACGCCTTCCACGGGTTCCCGTGCGTCGGGGGCGTAGCCCCGACCTACCGTCTATACTTCTCCTCATCTAAGGAAAGGGGGAGAAACTCATGTTCGAGACAGGTTTTCTGGCCATCGTGCTGCTGGTCGCCGGCGTTATCGTGTTGTTCAAGACGGTGCGCATGGTGCCGCAGGGTTTCGAATGGACGGTCGAACGCTTCGGCAAGTACACCAGCACCATGTCCCCCGGCCTGCACTTCCTGATCCCGGTCATGTATGGAGTGGGACGTAAGGTCAACATGATGGAGCAGGTGTTCGAAGTCCCCTCGCAGGACGTCATCACCAAGGACAACGCCGTGGTTCGTGTGGACGGGGTGGTGTTCTTCCAGGTGCTGGATGCCGCCAAGGCCGCTTACGAAGTCTCCAACCTGGACCAGGCGATGATCGCCCTGGTGCAGACCAACATCCGCACCGTGATCGGTTCGATGGACCTGGACGAATCGCTGAGCCAGCGCGAGACCATCAACGCCAAGCTGCTGGGCGTGGTCGACCACGCCACCAGCCCGTGGGGGGTGAAGGTCAACCGCATCGAGATCAAGGACATCCAGCCGCCGCAGAACCTGATCCAGTCCATGCAGCAGCAGAAGATGGCCGAACAGAACAAGCGCGCCGCCATCCTGGAAGCCGAGGGCGTGCGTCAGTCCGAGATCCTGCGTGCAGAGGGCGAGAAGCAGGGCGCCATCTTGCAGGCCGAAGGCAAGCGCGAAGCCGCCTACCGCGAGGCCGAGGCGCGCGAGCGCCTGGCCGAAGCCGAAGCCAAGGCGACGCAGATGGTCAGCGACGCGATCGCCAAGGGCGACGTGCAGGCGATCAATTACTTCGTCGCGCAGAAATACGTCGAGGCGTTCCGCGAACTGGCCAACGCGCCCAATGCGAAGTTCGTGATGATGCCGATGGAGACCAGCGGCATCATCGGCTCCATCGCCGGCATCGCCGAACTGGCGAAGGAATCGCTGGAAAAGCAACAAGCCAAGATCGCCGGCAAACCGCCGGCCCTGCGCTGAGCCATCCAGGCCAAGGAGAACGCCATGCGTTGGGATGTGGTTAGTTGGGCAGCCGTCGCGCTGCTGCTGTTCGCCGCCGAAGCGATGGCGCCGGGCGCGTTCATGCTGTGGATGGGTTTCGCCGCCACGGTGGTGTTCGTGGGCGTGCTGCTGATCGACGACGTGCCGGTGCTGGCGCAGGTCGCGGCGTTCATCGTACTCAGTTTCGTTTCCATCCAGATCTACCGTCGCTGGTTCCGCAACAACGAACCGCAGAGCGACCGGCCGCACCTCAACCAGCGCGCCAACACGCTGGTCGGACATGTCGCCAAACTGGACCAGGCCATCGTCAACGGCCGCGGGCGCGTACAGATCGCCGATGCGTTCTGGGTGGTGGAAGGCGCCGATCTTCCCGCCGGTACGCCAGTGCGGGTCGTCGCGGTGGACGGCATGACCTTGAAGGTACAAGAGGCCTGAGCCATGCCTGCCCGGATCGCCTTGCTGGTGCTTGCGACGCTGCCGTTGACCGTGGGCGCGGTCGAGTTGATCGGCAAGACCGTGCCGCCGTATCCGGAAGGATTGCAGGATGTCGGCGGCTCGTGCCTTTCCGATTCGGCCGATCCGGAGCACGTGTGCGATTTCTCGATCGGGCTGCTGGCCGACGCAGGCAGGGATCCTGGCGCCGATTCGAACGCCGAGCCCGTGCTGCGCTACGTCGTAGCCGGCCGCATGGCTGGCCGCGAAGGGCCGCTGGCGCTGTGGAAGATCACCGACGTGCAGGTCTATCCGAAAGTGGGCAAGGGATTCTTCTGGCAGGCGGGCAGCTGCCGCGTGGACAAGGTGGACGATGCCAAGGTGATTGCGGTGGTGCGGCAGGGCGCTGAACAGGAATACCTGACCGACGTCGCCTGGGCGAGACGCCTGGACCTGAAAAGCGGCAAGTTCTCCGTGGTCGACCCAGCGCGCGTCGACTGCATCAACGAAGGCTACGGCGAACCTTAAGCGTGGTGCGCGATAGTGGGAGCGGCGTCCCGCCGCGAGCTCTTTGATCTTGCGCCCTCTACCTCGATAGCCCCAAAGCAACAGCTCGCGACGGGGCGCCGCTCCCACCATCGCTCCCACTACTAGCCTCACCGTCGCTTCGATACGCGGCTCCCCGTACCTGCCTGTTCTGGGATAATGGCGATCTTTCACAAGGCACGGCCATGACCCAGAAGACCATCCTTAACGACACCCATCGTGCGCTCGGCGCCAAGATGGTCGACTTCGGCGGTTGGGACATGCCGATCCACTACGGTTCGCAGATCGACGAACACCATCTGGTGCGCAGCGACGCCGGCATGTTCGACGTCAGCCACATGACCGTGGTCGATCTGCGCGGCGCGCGTACCCGGGAGTTCCTGCGCTACCTGCTGGCCAACTCGGTGGACAAGCTGAAGAAGCCGGGCAAAGCGCTGTACACCGCCATGCTGGACGAACAGGCCGGCGTCATCGACGACCTGATCGTCTATTTCATGGCCGAGGATTTCTTCCGCTTGGTGGTCAATGCCGCTACCCGCGACAAGGATCTCGCCTGGATCCAGAAGCAGGCCCAGGCGTTCCAGGTGCAGGTGCAGGAACGCCCCGAGTTCGCCATGATCGCCGTGCAGGGACCGACTGCGCGCGCGCGGGTGATCGGCCTGCTGCGCGACTCCGACCGCGCCGCCGCCGACAAGCTGAGCCGCTTCGCCGCGGTCGAGGCCCGCACCGCCGACGGCGTGCCGTTGTTCGTCGCCCGTACCGGTTATACCGGCGAGGACGGTTACGAGATCGTGCTGCCGCAGGAACAGGCGGTCGCCTTCTGGAATGCGCTGCTCGCCGCCGGAGTGAAACCGGCCGGCCTGGGCGCGCGCGATACCTTGCGCCTGGAAGCGGGCATGAATCTCTACGGGCAGGACATGGACGAAACCACCACGCCCTACGAAGCCGCGCTGGCATGGACCGTGGCGCTGGACGAAGGCGCCGATTCGAAGCCGCGCGATTTCATCGGCCGCGCCGTGCTGGAGTCGCAGGCCGCTACCGGCGCGCCGCGCCAGTTGGTCGGCTTGGTGATGGACGAAAAAGGCGTGCTGCGCCACGGCCAGAAAGTGCTGACCGCCGGCGGCGAGGGCGAAATCCTGTCCGGCACTTTCTCGCCGACGCTGGGCAAGGCTATCGCCTTCGCGCGCGTGCCGGCCGGCGACATTCCGCTGGGAGTGGGGGGCGCCGTGCGCGTGGACATCCGCGGCCGCGAGGTGCCGGTGCGGGTGGTGAAATTTCCGTTCGTCCGCGAAGGTCAGGCGCAACCCGGCGTGCTGGAATAAGCGCGCGCGTCTTCATTGTCCACTGGACGAATTCCTTCGTTAAACTAGCGCCACCCGCCCACCCTCAACCCGATCCCCCGGAGCAGCAACATGAGCGAGATCCCAGGCGACCTCAAATTCCTCAAGTCCCACGAGTGGGCACGCGTTGAAGGCAGTGGCCGCGTCACCGTAGGCATTTCGGACCACGCGCAAGGACTGCTCGGCGATCTGGTCTACGTCGAATTGCCCAACGTCGGCGATCGCGTCGAAGCCGGCAACGCCGCCGCTGTGGTGGAGTCGGTGAAGGCGGCCTCGGACGTCTACAGCCCGCTCACCGGCACGGTGGTCGAAGTGAATGCGGACCTGGCCGACAAGCCGGAAACCATCAATGAAGATGCCTACGGCGAAGGCTGGATCTACGTGCTGGAGATCGAGGAACCCGACCAGTTGAACGACCTGCTGGCGCCCGACGACTACGCCGAGCTGCTGGAAGACGAGGATCACTGATCCCGTCCTGTCCGCTTCTCAGCTCCCGCTACCGGCCGCCTTGTGCGGCCGGTTTGCTTTTCGGAGTTCGCTCTCGCGAGCGACGGAACTCCGTCCGTGGCGTGCCGACGAATGGCGGCCAAGCGGTCCTCCGAGTTGTTTTCCGCTCCGCCGCGAAACCAGAAACGGGAGTTCTGCTGCGTCGGCCGGAATCGGAATCGGGCGATCGCGATGCGGATGCGAGAGCGTCGCAAGTCGTCTTCGAAGTCTCGGCGACGACGTTCGGCGGCGGAAAAAGTTTGCGCAAATCCGCGCATTTGGACTGGTGCGACGCCGAAACGAGCGGTTCGCGGCAACGTCGAAAACGTGGCCGTTCACTCCTCGGAAGGCGTCGCATCGACACGCGGGCACGGTGCGGATCGCAAGCGCGCGTACGTCGGCACGAAAGCGCCGTCACAAAAAAACCGCATTAAACGCGGCGTTTTTGAATGCAGCGTCGCCGCGATGCGGAAGTCGGCGCGCTGGCGTCGGCGCGATGCGCGGAAGTTCTCCGTCCTGGCGGCGGGATCGCGGTCGGGGCGGGGCCGAAAATATTTTTGCAAAACTGTTGACACATCGAAAAAGCGTGATTAGGTTTCGCCCCAGCAGACGTTTCTGCGGAAGCAAGTGAGCCGAGTCATCGCGACAATAAGCAAAACAAAACGGCCCCCCACCCGCGCCCTCGGCATGACGGACGCAGGCTTCGCTTCCCCGACGAAAACCCAGACCCATTCCCGATACCGCACCCGCGCCGTATGCGACGCGGGTGTTTTTTCATCCGCGCCGACCGGCGCGAACAGGTCGCGGCCATTCCTGGCCGGGCTTGCCACCATCCGTTCCGACGCGCCTGGCGCGACGGCGGCTGCCTGCGGGTCCGACTCCCGCGGCGTTCCATTGCAACTGGGCTTTGTAAACGGATTCACCAATCCATAGTTCACTGACGAGGAGCCATAACATGGCAACGAAGAAAGCTGCTAAGAAAAAACCCGCCAAGAAAGCCGCCAAGAAATCGGCAGCCAAGAAGGCCGTGAAGAAGACAGTAAAGAAGGCCGCCAAGAAAGTAGCCAAGAAGAAGCCGGCTAAGAAGGCAGCCAAGAAGGTAGCGAAGAAGGCCGCCAAGAAAGTAGCCAAGAAGAAGCCGGCTAAGAAGGCAGCCAAGAAGACCGCTAAGAAGGCCGCTAAGAAAGTAGCCAAGAAGAAGCCAGCCAAGAAGGCCGCTAAAAAGGCCGCCAAGAAAGTAGCCAAGAAGCCGGCCAAGAAAGCCGCTAAGAAAGCTACCAAGAAGGCTGCCAAGAAGAAGCCTGCTAAGAAAGCCGCCAAGAAGCCTGCCAAAAAGGCAAAGAAAAAGGCTCCGGTAGCGCTGCCGCCCACCCCGGCTCCGCTGATCTAAAAAAAGAAATCCCGATTACCTGTAAGCCATAGAACTCTCTCCCCGGTGCCCAGCGGGGAGGGAGTTTTTTTATGGGTTAAGGGTGTAGCCTTCGCCCAGGCCCCAGGGGAGATCGCGCATGAGAATCCTGAAATGGCTTGTGTGGGTGGTGGTGGTGCTAGCGGTGCTGATCGGCGGGGGCGGACTGCTCTTGCCGGCGAGCTCCCACCTGGAGCGATCGACCGTCATCGAACGCCCGCCGGCGGAGGTATTCGCCACCCTCAATTCCTTCGGCCGCTTCAACGAATGGTCGCCCTGGTTCGAAATGGACCCCTCCGCCAAGTACACCTATAGCGGTCCCGCCTCGGGCATCGGCGCCAAGCTGGCCTGGGTGGGCAATAGTTCGGTCGGTAGCGGCAGCCAGGAAATCATCGAAAGCGTGCCCGATGGCAGGATCGTCAACGCGCTGGACTTCGGCGGCAGCCAGGCCAAGGCGACTTTCCGATTGACTCCGGACGGGAATGGAACCCGGGTGACTTGGTCGCTGGATAGCGAGCATGGCTACAACCCGATCAATCGCCTGTTCGGTGCATTTCTGCTCGATGGCATGGTCGGCAAGGACTACGAAAAGGGTCTGGCCAAACTGAAAGGCTTGCTGGAAAGCGGACCGCGCTGAAGAAGGGAGCGCCGCTCGCGATCCGACGCCGGCCTGGCGTCGGAAATGGAATGCGGCTTTATTTAGGCGAGGCCGAAGCCTTGCTCGAAGAGCTGCCGCTCTCGTTGGCGGGGGTGTCGGACGACTCGGCCATCAGCAGGTCGCTGCCGATCGGCGTGTCGAGCCACTGCTGCGCGGGCAAGCCCATCGCGCGATCCAGGATGGTGGGCAGCAGCCCGGAGGGCACGCTGCTGTCGCTGTTCCACAAGATGGCGATGCCGAAATCGCGTTCCGGCACCAGCGCTACCAGACCCCGGTAACCTTGCACGGCCCCCGCGTGGAAGACCACCTGGTGCCCCGCGTAGTCGAATACGCGCCACCCCAGCGCATAGCTCGCCGAATAGACGCGTTCGCGACGCCAGCCGGCGCGCATTTCGCCTGGGGTGCTGATCAGCGGCGCGTGCAGGGTCGCCAACAGCGGTGCAGGCAGCACATCGGGGCGGTGTCCCGTCTGCGCGATCAGCCACTGCGCCATGTCGCTTGCGCTGGCATTGACGCCTGCGGCCGGCGGAAGCTTGTAGTAAGTCGGCTTGGGCATCATCGATACCCAGCCGTTGCGGCTGCGCACATGCGGACGCGCCCAGCGCGAACTGCTCTCGATGCCGGTCAGGCCGATGCTGGCGTCGTTCATGCCCAGCGGCTTGAAGATGCGCCGATCCACCGCTTGGTCGTAGAAGCTGCCGGTGGCGGCGAACACCACGTCGCCGATCAGGCTGAAGGCGACGTTCTGGTAGGCATAGCATTGTCCGGGCGCGCATTCGAGCGGCGCGTAGGCCAGCTTTCTTGAAACACCGTAATAGTCGGCATTGGACTCGATGTCGCGGTCGAAGGCGTTGTGGCTCTGCAGGCCGACGCGATGGCTGAGCAGGTCGGCCACAGTCACGCGCTGCGTCGCCAGAGGATCGCTGAGTTGGAAGTCGGGCACGTAGTCGGTGACCTTGCTGTCCCAGCGCAGGGAACCGTCGTTGACCAGTAGACCGGTCATGGTGCCGGCAAAAGCCTTGGACAACGACGCCAGGCGGAAGACGGTATGTCCATCCACCAATTGCGGCGCGCTCACGTCGGTCACGCCATAACCGCGCGCGCTCAGCACGCGTCCGTTCTGCACGATGGCCATGGCAAGACCCGGCACGCGCTCGCCCACGGTCAGCGCATTGGCCATGTTCTCGAATGCCGCTACGTCGAACCCTTGCGCCAACGGCATCACGCGCTGGGTGGCCAGGCTGGTGCGATAAGCCTGCGGTTGTGCGGGAGAGCGGTATTGCGAAGTAGGAGCAGGCGAAGTAGGAGCGGGCGAGACGGGCGCGGAGGCAACGGTGGGAGTCTGCTGGCTCCAGCGGATCGGAGTCTGCGCGGTGGAAGAAAGCGTCAACGGCAGCAGCAGGCCCAGCAGTCCGATGCGAATGGACCGTGCAGGCCGCGAATTGCTGTTGTCTTTCATCGTCTGTCGCGCCTGCGTAAGCTGTCTCTGTTCCGGATAATAGCGCCGGTTTTTGGAATTGCACAAACGGGGAGAAGTTCGATGACCATCTTGTTCATATTGTTGACGATTGTCGGCGTTGCGGTGGTGGTGGTCGGGCTGTGGGGCGTAGGCATCTATAACGGGCTGGTCACTGCCCGCAACGCGTTCAAGAACGCGTTCGCCCAGATCGACGTTCAGCTTCAGCGCCGTTTCGACCTGATTCCCAACCTGGTGGAAACGGCGAAGGGCTATATGAGCCATGAGCGCGAGACGCTGGAAGCGGTGGTCGCCGCGCGCGCCGCCGCGCAGTCGGGCCTTTCTGCCGCCAAGGCCAATCCGGGCGATCCCGCTGCGATGGCTGAGCTGGCCGCGGCCCAGGGGCAACTGAATGCGGGTCTTGGGCGTCTGTTGGCGGTGGCCGAGGCCTATCCGGACCTGAAGGCGAACCAGAACATGATGCAGCTCACCGAGGAGCTGACCACCACGGAGAACAAGGTCGCGTTCGCGCGGCAGGCGTACAACGATTCTGTGATGGCGTTCAACAATAAACGCGAGATCTTTCCGTCCAGCCTGCTGGCGGGGATGTTCAATTTCGCGCCGGCGGCGTTGCTGGATATTCCGGCGGACAAGGCGGAAGTGCGGGAAGCACCGAAGGTGCAGTTCTGACCGAAGCAGCCCTTCCCCTGTTTGCAGAGGGGAAGGTGCCGAAGGCGGACGCCCCGAAGGAAGGTATGGGTGTTCTTGGCGCGATTCATCCGATCAAAGCAAAGCGTTGACCAGCTTCGCTGTTGAGAGCCGCGCTTTGCGCGCTCGTAGTAACAAAGTAAGAGCCCTTCCCCTGCTTGCGGGGGAAGGTGCCGAAGGCGGATGGGGGCGCTCTTGGCGCCATCTGTCTGAGCAGAGCAAAAGCGTTTCGCGCTACGCGCGAGTCACTTTTCTTTGAACGGCAAAGAAAAGTAACCAAAAGAAAGCCGCCCTAACGGCGCGCCCCACGATGAAGCCGTGGGGTTCGCAAGCAGGCCGGGAATTTTCGGACGGGGCATCCTGCCCCTTCCGAAAACGGCGCACATCCTTGTGCGCCGCCCCTGCGGAGGTTTGTCCGACCCGCTTGCCGCGCCTCACGGGGATTGTCGAAAGCCGAAGAGCAAAAGCAAAAAAGACAAGAGCGAAGCAAAGCAGAACAGAGCAGAAAGAAAACCAGCATCAATCGCGAACTAATTCGGGCATCACTCCCTCTATGAACTTCTTCGAGCACCAGGCCAAGGCACGCAGTAGTTCTACCCGCATGGTGTTGCTGTTCGCGCTGGCGGTGGGCGGGATCGTGCTGGCGGTGGATCTGGCGGTGCTGGTGCTGCTGGGTACGCAGATGGAAAGTGCGGGCGGCATCGCGGTGCTGTTGTTCGTGAGCACGGTCGGTACGGTGTTGGTGGTCGGCCTGGGTTCGATGTATCGCATGGCGTCGCTGCGCGGCGGCGGCGAATCGGTCGCGCTGCAGATGGGCGCAACCGAGGTGCCCGCCAACACCACCGATTTCCAACTGCGGCGCCTGCGCAACGTGGTGGAGGAAATCGCCATCGCTTCCGGCGTGCCGGTGCCCAAGCTCTATGTGATGGAGCACGAGGCGGCCATCAACGCGTTCGCTGCCGGCTACTCGCCCTCGGACGCCGCCGTGGCGGTGACCCGCGGCGCGCTGGAAAGGCTCAACCGCGACGAGCTGCAGGGTGTGATCGCGCACGAGTTCAGCCACATCCTCAACGGCGACATGCGCCTCAACATCCGCCTGATGGGCACACTGTTCGGCATCATGATGCTGAGCATCATCGGCCAGCGCGTGCTGATCTACGGCCGTGGCGGCGGCAAGAACGGCGGCGCGATTCTGGGCGTGGCCCTGGTCGCGCTAGTCGTGGGCAGCATCGGCGCGTTCTTCGGGCGCATGATCAAGGCCGGGGTCAGCCGTCAACGCGAATTGCTGGCCGACGCGTCGGCGGTGCAGTTCACGCGCCAGACCGAGGGACTGGCAGGCGCGTTGAAAAAGATCGGCGGCCTGCACGAAGGTTCGCAACTCACCGACAAAGCCAAGGCCGAGGAAGTCAGCCACATGCTGTTCGGCGAAGGACTGTCGATGTCCGGTTTGTTCGCTACCCATCCGCCGCTGGTGGAGCGCATCCGGCTGCTGGATCCGTCTTTCAACGAGCAGCAGCTGCAGCAACTCGCCACGCGCTGGATGGCCGCGCCGCCCGACGGCATGCAGGAGGATCTGGCGCTGGGTCTGGCCGCCGCACCGCAGCCGCTGCCGCCGCTGGCACGGGAAATCAGCGTCACCCCGCCGATGATCGCCGCGCAGGTGGGTCTGCCTGCCGAGGACGACTACCGCCGCGCGGACAGCATCGCGCAATCGTTGACGCCGGAGCTGCGCCAGTTGACGGCGCAGCGCGAAGGCGTCATGCCGCTTCTGCTGGGCCTGCTGATCGACGACAATCCTGCCATCGCCGCTAACCAGCGTATCGAAGTCGCCGCACGCTTGGGCGAGGCGGTCGCCGCGCAGGCCTGGTCGTTGCGCGCGCAGCAGCTAGCGTCCCTGCACCCGATGCTGCGGTTGCCGCTGGCGTCGCTTGCCTTCCCCGTTTTGCGCCTGCGACCGCGGCCGGAGCTCGACGCCTTCCTCGCCGCCGTCCATGCCATGGTGCATGCCGATGGCCAGGTGTCGCTGTTCGAATATTGCCTGGGCAAGCTGCTTGAAGTGCAAGTGCGCGAATCGCTGGATCCGGCGCGTTACACCCGCTTCGGTCGCCGTAAGCCCGGCAACGTCAGACGGGAATTCGCGACCCTCCTGGCGGTGGTGGCGCAGTCTGGCAACGGCAATGCCATGGCCGCCCAGCATGCCTATCTGAGCGGTCTGCAGCGCGTGCTGCCACGCGATCATCTTCCCTATGCGCCGCCGGCCGAAGGCGTGCTGACGCTGGAGGGCGTATGGGAAGGGCTGGACGCGCTGGATCCGCTGGCCAAGCAGGTGATGGTGGAGGCGATCACCGCAGCGATCAGCAATGACGGACGCGTCAGCGTGGCCGAATCCGAACTGCTGCGCACGATCTGCGCAGTGCTGCATTGCCCGTTGCCGGCGATGCTCGAGCGCGGATGAGCGGGGTCGGCAACCGACCAAAGTCGTGATGACTCGATGGCCGGTGGGAAGGATGATGCGCATCGGCGCATCGTGGACAAGCAATGAGCAATTCCTCGCCACTCGCCCAGAGCAGCAACGGCTTGTCCGTGCTCGGGATTTCGTTCGTCGTCGTCTGGTGCACCGGTTATATAGCCGGCAAGTTGATGCTGGGCCATGCGGCCCCGTTCACCGCACTGGTATGGCGTTTTGGATTGGCGGGACTGGTGTTTGCCGCGCTTGCACTGGCGACGGGTGCGCGAGCCGGGCGACGCGATGTGCTGCATAGCATGATCACTGGCGTGCTGATGCTGTCGATGCAGTTCGGCGGCGTCTACCTGGCCATGGGCTGGGGCGCGAGCGCCGGCGTGACGGCGTTGGTGATCGGCATCATGCCGCTGCTGGTGGCGTTTCTGGCCATGCTTGCGGGCAGCGAGCGATTGGGGCTGGCGCAATGGTGCGGCTTGCTGCTCGGCTTCGCCGGTGTGTTGCTGGTCGTGGCCGACCGCGTGGACGGCGCGACGCCACTGCGGGCCTGGATTGCATTGGCGGTGGGCTTGGCGGGCATCAGCATGGGAACGCTTTATCAGAAGCGCTATTCCTCGAAGATCGATCTGCGCCTCGGCCTCGCGATCCAGAACGGCGTGGCCACAGTCGCCTTGCTGCCACTGGCCCTGGCCGAAGGATTCCGCTACGAGGCGAGCATGGCGTTCTACGAACCGCTGGCCTGGACCGTGCTGATCAACTCGGTCGGCGGATTCGCATTATTGTTCCTGCTGATCCGCCGCGACGCGGCGACGGGAGTAGCCGCGTTGTTCTTCCTGATGCCGCCTGTCACTGCGGTATTCGGGCATCTGTTGCTGGGCGAACACCTGACGCTGCTGAAGCTGGGCGGATTCTTGTTGGCGGCGGTGGGCGTGTGGTTGGCTACCAGAGCTTCCGGCCAGGTGCCTGCAACAGGGTGATCCGCTCGAATCGAATCAGCCCAACACGGCCTTGCCCAGAATCAGGTCCGAAGCCCGCTCCGCGATCATGATGGTCGGCGCGTTGGTATTGCCGCCGATTAGCGTCGGCATCACCGAAGCGTCGATCACGCGCAGGCCTTCCACTCCGTTCACCCGCAACTGGTTGTCGACCACGGCGGTCTCGTCGCTGCCCATGCGGCAGGTGCCGATCGGGTGGTAGACGGTTTCGGCCTTGGAACGTATGAACTCGACCAGCTCGTTATCGCTCAGGTCGCTGCGTGGCGGCTGGATGGGCGCGCCGCGATAGGCGTCGAAGGCCTTCTGGGCGAACAATTCGCGCGACAGCTTGGCGCACTCCAGCATCATCTTCAGGTCGAAACCTTCCTCGTCGCTCAGGTAGTTCGCTTCGATGCGCGCATCGGCACGAGGATCGGAACTGTTGAGCGCGATCCGGCCGCGGCTGCGTGGGCGCAGGAAGCAGGCGTGCAGGGTGTAGCCGTCGCCCTTCAGGCGGTTGCGGCCATGGTCGTCCAGCATCGCTGGCACGAAGTGCAGCTGGATGTCGGCGCGCGCATCCGGCGCCAGCGAGGAACGCAGGAAGCCACCGGCTTCGGCGATATTGCTGCTGCCTGGGCCGCTGTGCTTCTTCAGGTAATAGTTGTAGGCGATCGAGATATCGCCCGCCCGATCGTAGGTCACGCGTTGGGTGCAATGCTGCAGCGTGCAGATGTCCAGATGGTCTTGCAGGTTGCGACCCACAGAGGGCGAGTCCACCGCGACGGCGATGCCGTGTTCCTGCAGATGATCGGCCGGGCCGATGCCCGACAGCATCAGCAGTTGCGGCGAATTGATCGCGCCGCCGCTCAGCAGTACTTCGCGTTCGGCGCGCGCCTGGATTTCCTGGCCGCCGCTGGCATAGGCCACACCGACGGCGCGGCCGTTCTCCAGCAGGATGCGTCGCACCAGCGCGCCGGTCATCACGTCCAGGTTGGAGCGCGATTTCGCCGGTTGCAGGTAGGCCACGGCCGACGAACAGCGCGCGCCGTCCTTCTGGGTGACCTGGTACAGACCCACGCCGGATTGTTCGGGACCATTGAAGTCGTGGTTATGGTGGAAACCCGCTTGCTGCCCGGCTTCAATGAACACCGACGACAGAGGGTTGGTGTAGCGCAGGTCGGAGACATAGAGCGGCCCGCCGTCGCCGTGCAGCGCGTCGCCGCCGCGGGAGTTGCGTTCCGAACGCTTGAAGTAGGGCAGGGCGCTGTTCCAGTCCCAGCCTTCGGCGCCCGCGGTCGCCCAGTCGTCGTAGTCGCTGGCGACGCCGCGGATGTAGCACATGGCATTGATCGAGCTGGAACCGCCCAGCACCTTGCCGCGCGGCCACCACAGGCGGCGATTGTGGAGCTGCGGTTCGGGCGCGGTGTCGTAGTTCCAGTTCACACCTTTCTGCCCGACCAGCTTGGCCAGTCCAGCGGGCATGTGGATGAAGGGATGCCAGTCGCGGGGGCCGGCCTCCAGCAGCAGCACGTTGACGGCGGGGTCTTCGGAAAGGCGGTTTGCCAACACGCAGCCAGCAGAACCGGCGCCAATGATGATGTAGTCGTACACGCCAAGACCTGTTGCAGGAGTGCGGCGAAGCTAGCCGCCGGAGGTAGAGCAAATGCTCTGTGCGTGGGCCGCGGCGCCTAAGCGACTGAAAGCTGGTGGGGATTGGGCTTGCCACCGCTGGCGATGTTGCAGTGCATCGGATACCGTGCGCGCTGGCGGCCTCTGAGTTCCGGACCGATGCGCGCGAAGCGAAGCCAAAACAGGTGCGTCCACCCATGAGCCAGTCGCCTTCGCGCGATGGCCCATTCGGTCGCTTCCGCGCCGCGCTGGGCGATTCTCCGCCGCTGCTCTGGGCCTTCCTGTATTTCTTCTGTCTGCTCAGCGGCTATTACGTGCTGCGCCCGGTGCGCGAGGCAATGGGCGCCTCGAGCGATGTCGCGGCGATTTTCCCGCCGCGGATGATCGAATTCTTCGCCGCGCGCGGCATGCCGTTGAAGGACTTCACCCTGCAGGTGCTGTTCACCTGCACCTTCCTGATCATGCTGTTGTTGCAGCCGGTCTATGGCGCGCTGGTCAGCCGTTATCCGCGGCGGGTGTTCCTGCCGGTGGTCTACGGATTCTTCATCGCCACGCTGCTGCTGTTCTACGTGCTCTTCGACAGCGGCGTGCCGGGGCGGGGCATGGCCTTCTTCCTGTGGATCACCGTGTTCAATCTGTTCGCGGTGGCGGTGTTCTGGAGTTTCATGGCCGATGTCTTCAGCAACGTCGAAGCCAGGGCGTACTACGGCTACATCGGTGCGGCCGGCACCCTGGGCGCGTTCGTGGGGCCGATCATCACCCGCAGTGTGGTCGGCAGCATCGGCATCGCCAACCTGATGCTGATCTCGGCCGGGTTCCTCTGCCTGTGCGTGGTCTGCCTGCTGCGCCTGCGGCTGTGGGCGGTGGCGCGCGAACAGGAACGCGGCGTCGTCACCGGCGAAAAACCCATGGGCGGCGACGTGCTGGCTGGCCTGAAACTGATCGTGCGCGAACCGTTGCTCCGATGGCTGGCGGTGATGGTGGTATTCGGCGTCGGCGTGGGCACCCTGCTGTACAACGAGCAGGCCGCCATCGTGCGCAAGTTCTACACCGATCCTGCCGCCAGCACCGCTTTCTACGCCACGCTCGACCTGGCTGTGAACGCGCTGACGCTGGTGGTGCAGTTGCTGTTCACGCGTCTGCTGCTGTCGCGCTACGGCATCGCCCCGGCGCTACTGATTCCCGGCTGCGCGATCATCCTGGGGTTCTCGATCCTGGCCGCGTCGCCATTGCCGCTGATGGTGGCCATCGTGCAGGTGGTCACGCGCGCCAGCGAGTTCTCGCTGGCCAAGCCGGCGCGCGAAACCCTCTACACCCGCGTCGACCGCGAGTGGCGCTACAAGGCCGGCGCGGCCATCGACACAGTGATCTATCGCGGCGGCGATCTGACCTTCGTCTGGGTGCACAAGCTGCTGTCGGGTTTCGGCTCCAGCGTGGTGTTCGGCGCGGGCCTGCTGGTGGCTTCGTGTTTTACCTTCGGCGCGTGGCGGCTGCTGCGCGAGGCAGCCAAGTTGCCGTCCGAGCGCACCCATGACGAGTCGCGGCAGCAGGCCGGCGAACGAACGTCCTGAGGTTCTGGCCGGCCTGGCTCGCGCCGGTCGGCTGCGCCGGCAGAGCGGCAGAGTCAGCGGCAGCGCGCGCGGTTGGTTATGCTGAAGACCATCCAATGCCGCGGAGTGCCCCATGCTGATCCTTGCCCAGATCCTGGTCGTCCTGGTTGCGCTGCTGCACGTTTATTTCCTGGTCCTGGAAATGTTCCTGTGGACCAAGCCGCTGGGATTGAAGACTTTCCGCAATTCGCCGGAGAAGGCCGAGACCACCCGCGTGCTGGCTGCCAACCAGGGGCTCTACAACGGCTTCCTTGCCGCAGGACTGCTCTGGGCGCTGTGCACCCTGCAGTGGAACGTGGTGCTGTTCTTCCTGGGCTGCGTGGTGGTCGCTGCGCTGTATGGGGCGTACAGCGTCAACAAGCGCATTTTCTTCGTGCAGGGCGTGCCGGCCATCGCCGCCATCATCGCCGTGTGGTGTCTGACTCGCGGGGTCTGATTGCGTATTCGCGCATGAACCGTGGGAGCGACGTCCCGCCGCGAGCTTTTTCGCTTGGATTGAAGATCAAGAGCTCGCAGCGGGACGCCGCTCCCACGTCGCCCTAGGCCGTCGCCCTAGGCGCGGGCGGGTTTGGGGGAAACCCACATCGAGATGCGCGCCTTGAATACCACATCGCTCTGCGGATTGGTCACCACCACGTCGACCGGCAACTCGTAACCTTCGGTTGACTCGTACGGCGGGAATTCCGGCGTAGCCACCCCGCGCTGGGTGCCGACGGCCTTCTTCAGGTATTCCACGCTCATCCCTTTCGGAATCCAGCGCATCGATGCCGGGATACTGACGTCGGTCATGAGTCCGGCGATGAATTCGGCCAGGTTGCACAGCGCGATCGCATGCACGGTGCCCAGGTGGTTGGTGACGCTGCGGCGATGGGCGATGCTGGCCTCGGCGCGGTTGGGCTCAAGCATGGTCATGCGCGGCTTGATGCTGCCGAAGTAGGGCGCCTTGAAACAGATCAGACGCGAGAACAACCAATGGCCGAAAGGCTTGCGGGTGATGCTGTTGTACAGCCGAAGTACTGAAGCGCTCATGGAAGCCCTTGCTTGGCCCCCTCCCTTGCGAAGCAGGGGAGGGTTGGGGAGGGGTAGCTCTTGATCTTGCTGTTGCTTCCGGCAGTAATCTGAAAGTCAGCGCGAAAAGCACCCCCTCCCAGCCTCCCTCTGCTGCGCAAGGGGAGGGCTTAAAACCTCAAGCCGCTTCGCGCGACTGCCCGCTCTCCGCGCGATGCCTGTCGTAGTAACCGGCCGACCGCAGTTCATGCGCATCGAAGTCGTCCACAGTAATGGTTTCCAGCGTGATCTCGCGCAGCTCTTCCAGCTGCTTGCGTTCATCGGCTGTGATCCAGCCCTCGTGCACGCCTTCGTCCAGCTGCGAGGCGAAATCCAGCGCTTCGATATCGCTGTTCTTCAATGCCTTGATGAACTTGCGTTCCACCGGCTCGGCCAGGATGGCCTTGGCCAGGTAGCTGTTGATGCGGCCGCCCGGGTTGTTTTCGCACGGGGTGAGGAATACGCCCTCGCCCAAGCGGTCGCGCGCCTCGTTCGGCGTCATCAGCAAGGCGGCGACGCGGTGGCCCAGGCGGTCGCTGGGAGCGACGGCGCGGCGGCCCCACGGAAAAATCAGCGGCCACAGCAGCCACACCACCGGACGGATCGGGAAGTTGCGCAGCGCGGCCGACAGGGCCTGTTCGATCTTGTGCACGCTGTCGTGGAAGGCCCAGGCCAACAGAGGCTGGTCGGCCACCGGCGCGCCTTCATCGTGGTAGCGCTTGAGCATGGCGCTGGTCATATAGATGTGGCTCAGCACGTCGCCCAGGCGTCCGGACAGCGATTCCTTGAACTTCAGCTTGCCGCCCAGCAACAACATGGACACGTCGGCCATCAGCGCCAGGTTGGCGGAATAGCGATCCAGCTTGCGGAAGTAACGGCGTGTGTAGTCGTCGCCCGGCGCCGAGCCGATCTTGGCGCCGGTGAAACCGAACCAGAACGAGCGCACCGCGTTGGAGATGGCGAAGCCGATGTGGCCGAACAAATTGCGGTCGAACTCTTCCAGGCCGGCCTGTTGATCCGGATTGCCCGCGGCCTTCATCTCCTTCATCACCCACGGATGGCACAGGATCGCGCCCTGGCCGAAGATCAGCAGACTGCGGGTCATGATGTTGGCGCCTTCCACGGTGATGGCGATCGGCGCGGCCTGCCAGCTGCGGCCGGCGAAGTTGCGCGGCCCCAGGATGATGCCCTTGCCGCCAACCACGTCCATCACGTCCTTGGACACTTCGCGGCCCATTTCCGTGCAGTGGTATTTGGCGATAGCCGACGGCACCGACGGCACGTCGCCACGGTCGACCGCCGCCGCGGTGGCCTGCGACAGCGCGCTGATCGCGTAAGCCTTGCCGCCGATGCGGGCCAGCGCTTCTTCCACGCCTTCGAAGCGGCCTACCGACAGCCCGAACTGCTTGCGGATACGCGCGTAGGCGCCGGTGACCAGCGCGCCGGCCTTGGCGCCGCCACTGGCGGTGGAAGGCAGGGTGATGGAACGGCCCACGGCCAGGCACTCGTTGAGCATGTTCCAGCCCAGGCCGGCCTTGTCCACGCCGCCGATCAGCTGGCTGAGCGGGATGAAGACTTCCTTGCCGTGGATGGGACCGTTCTGGAACGGTGAATTGAGCGGGAAATGGCGACGGCCGATTTCCACGCCCGGGGTTTCGCGTGGCAGCAGCGCCAGGGTGATGCCGATGTCGCGCGTGTCGCCGATCAGCTTGTCCGGGTCGTACATGCGGAAGGCCAGGCCGATCAGTGTGGCCACCGGCGCCAGCGTGATGTAGCGCTTGTCGAAGGTCAGCTTGACGCCCAGCACGTTGGCGCCGTTCCACTCGCCCTTGCAGACGATGCCGAAATCGGGAATGGAGGTGGCGTCGGAACCGGCGAACGGGCCGGTCAGACCGAAGCAGGGCACTTCTTCGCCCGCAGCCAGACGCGGCAGGTAGTAGTCCTTCTGCTCATCGGTGCCGTAATGGTTGAGCAACTCGCCCGGGCCGAGCGAATTGGGCACGCCGACGGTGGAGCTGACCACGCTGGAGACCGAAGCGATCTTCTGGATAACTTTGTGGTGCGCAAGCGCCGAAAAACCCAGGCCGCCGTATTCCTTCGGAATGATCATGCCGAAGAACTTGTTCTTCTTGATGAAGGCCCACAGCTCCGGCGGCAGGTCGGCATGGACGTGGGTGATTTCCCAGTCGTTGGTCATGCGGCAGAGTTCTTCCACCGGCCCGTCGAGGAAGGCCTGTTCCTCGGCCGACAACTGCGGTTTGGGGTAGTTGAGCAGCTTGTTCCAATCCGGGTCGCCGGTGAACAGCTCGCCTTCGAAGCCGACCGAGCCGGTTTCCAGCGCGATGCGTTCGGTCTGCGACAGCGGCGGCAGCACTTTGCGGAAGAACTTCAGCAGCGGCGCGGTCACCAGCGGTTTGCGGATAGCGGGGATCAGCAGCGGCACCGCGATCAGCGCGACCAGCACGGCGGCGACGAGGGTCGCGGTGTGATTGGCGCCCAGCAGCCAGCATGCGACCAGCAGCGTGGCGGTGATCGCGGCCCAGTAGGCCAGCCGGATGCGGTGGTAGGCGGCGAACGCACCGACCAGCAGGAAGGCGAGGAAGGGGGCGACGATGCTCATGGAGTGGCTCCGGGTGCGGCGTTGGTGACGGCGGATTCGCCTGTGGCGTTGAGTGCGGTTGCGTCTGCGTCGGCCGTGGACAGATCGGCCAGGTATTCCAGCACGGTGCTGGTAAACGTGTCGTTGTCGTCGCCGGCCAGCATATGCGTGGCCTGCGGCAAATGCGCGTGACGCGCGTGAGGAACCAGCGCCTGGAATTCTTCCACGGTCTTGGCCGAAACCAGGTCGCTGCGACCGCCGCTGATCAGCAGCACCGGGCAACGTATGCCGCGCGCCGCGTCGACGATGTCGTCCTGGTGTTGCGCGCAGTCGCGCACCAGGTCGTCGATCAGGCGCGCGTCCCAGTGCCAACGCCAGCGACCGTCGCTGCCTTCGCGCAGGACTTCGCGCAGTTCCTGCGGCGATTTGCGCGCACGGCGATGCGGCAGGTAGGCGGCGATGATGTCGGCGGCGTGGTCCAGCGAATCGAAGCCCTGCGGGAACGCGGTGACGAAACCGAGAATGCGCTGCAGCCCGGCTTCTTCCCAGCGCGGGGTGATGTCGACCAGCACCATGGCGCGGAACAGGCCTGGCCAGCGCGCTTCTGAAATCATGCCGAACAACCCGCCCATCGAGGCGCCTATCAGCACCGGCGGCTGCACATGTTCGCCGGCGACGATGATCAGGTCGTCGGCGAGTTGTTCGCCGGCATAAGGCAAATCCATGGGATTGCGTGCCGACTCGCCGTGACCGCGCGCGTCATAGGAGAGTCCGGCGTAGCCTTCCGCCGCCAGCGCCATGCCGCTGCGTTGCCAGGCGCCGCGCGTCTGGCCGAAGCCGTGCGCGAAAAGCAAGGTATTGGAAGCCTGCAAGGGCGAGGCGGTGGGAAATGCGGTAGCGGCGAGGGGAAGGCCGCCGGCGCCTGTCAGCGTCCTCAACTGCACTGGCAGCGGGTCGTAGGAAAGCTTGGAAGAGGTGGATACCATACGGGCTAGTATGGATCTCACAATTTAGAGTAGTCAATCGGTTTCGGCGTCAGCCGCCCAGATCTTTGCCGCTGCAAGCTGCTGATTTCAGGGATGTTCGACGCAAGGCGGTAAAACATACCGCAACAAACCTCGGCGTATGGTTAAATGTGAAATATGACAGCGAATGTGCCCGAATCGGCTTCAGCCAACACTTCCCGGCCCGCACGTCTCAGCGCCGAGGATTGGGCGCAGGCCGCGCTGGATCTGGTCGCCGAACAAGGGGTCGCGGCGGTAGCGGTGGAACCGCTTGCGCGTCGGTTGGGCGTCACCAAGGGCAGCTTCTACTGGCATTTCCCATCGCGCGACGCGCTCTTACAGGCGGCGCTGGAACGTTGGGAAGCGATCGAACAGGAAAGCGTGTTCGGTAGCCTGGAAGCCGTGCCGGATCCGCGGGCGCGCTTGCGCGAGCTCTTCCTGCTGGTCGCCCATGAAGTCAAACCGCACGTTATCTATAGCGAGTTGCTGAAGGCGCTGGATCATCCGGCGGTGCAGCCGGTGATCAACCGGGTTTCGCAGCGGCGCCTGGAGTATCTGGTCGCTTCCTTTCGCCAGGCCGGCTTGGGCCGGACCGAGGCCCAGCACCGCGCTCGCCTGGCGTATTCGGCCTATTTGGGCTTCCTGCAGCTGGCCCTGCAGTTGCAGCAGCCGCGATTGCATCACGAAGAGTTCGAAGCTTATGTGGAGCACGTGATCAGTACGCTGATCCCGAACTGAATTCGCTGGTTTCGTCGTCTCGGCGAAGGCGGGGTCCCAGCGCCTCTCACGAACAATAATGATGTCATCCCAGCGGCCTTCAACAGCGCAGCTGGTCAAGCTGGGATCCATCTTGATCTTGATCTTGATCTTGATCTTGCACTTGCTTCTGCCTCCTCCCTTGCGCACAGCGCAGGGGAGGATTGAGGAGGGGTGCTCTTGATCTTGCTTCGTTCTCCACCATTACTTCAAAGGAAATCATTGATCAGCCGTTCGGCTGTTAAAAGCCGCGCTGCGCGCGAGTCACTTTCTTTGCTTGTGCAAAGAAAGTAACCAAAGAAACACACCCTAACGTCGCGCCCAGCGATGAAGCCGCTGGGTCCGCAAGCAGGCCGGGAATTTCCGTAAGGCGCCTCCTGCGCCTCCGGAAACGGCGCACATCCCTGTGCGCCGCCCCTGCGGGGTTTATCCCGGCCCGCTTGCCGCGCCTCACGGGGCCGCTAGAGCAGAGCCAAAGCAGGTCCAAAAGCAGGTCCAGAACCGTGAACATTGGTTTTATTGATGGATCGCCTTAAACCTTACTGCCCATTGCCGCATCCCAATGTCTATGCTGACCGCTGCCATGAGCGAATCGATGACCGACACGACCACCGCCGAGGTGGCCGCCGCTACCGATGCCGCGCTGGCGCGTTCGGCCGCTGCAGGCGATGCCTGCGCTTTCGAGTCGATCTACCGCCGTCATGCCGGACGCGTGCACGGCGTCATCGTCAGGCTGGTGGGTGTGCAAGGGGTGCGCGCGGAAGACCTGACCCAGGAAGCCTTCGTCCGCGCCTGGCAGGCGCTGCCGAAGTTCCGTTTCGAAAGCGCCGTCTCCACCTGGCTGCATCGGCTGGCGGTCACCACCGCGCTGATGGAGCTGCGCAGCCGCCGCGGCGGTCCGCGCTTCGACGAAGACGAAGACGCGCTCGATGGCCTGGGCATGGCGGATTCCGCAGGCAACGGCACCGCGCTTTCGATGGATTTAGAACGCGCCGTCGCCACGCTGCCGCCGCGCGCTCGCGCGGTGCTGGTATTGCACGACGTGGAAGGTTGGAAACACGAAGAAATCGCCAATGAACTGGGTATGGCGGTTGGCAGTTCGAAGGCGCAGTTGCACCGCGCGCGGCAGTTGCTGCGCGGACGTTTAGGAGGTGAGGTATGAACGCACAAGAGGAAGAGACCCTGCGTTGGCAGCTGCGAGGGCTGCGTCGCGATGTGGAACCGCAGGCTGATCTGTGGCCGGGCATCGCCGCGCGTATAGCGGCGATGCCGCAGGAAGCGGCCGTGCCGGTCAAATCGCGCGCGCGGCGGTTCGCCCCTTGGGCCATGGCGGCCTCGGTGCTGCTTGCCGTCGGCGTGGTCTGGCAGATGATGCCCGCCGCACCGCAGCAGGCGCCCGCCGGCAATCCCTTGATCCGTCAGCAAGCAGTCGCCATGGCGCTGGATTACGAACGCGCTTTCGCCCACTTGCAGCAAGGCGATATCCAACCTGAGATGCACGGCGCGTTCGGCGAACTCGATCGCAGCGCGGCGCAGATACTCGCTGCCATCGACCGAGACCCCAACGCCTCGTTCCTGCTCGAACAACTTCGCCGCACCTACGCACGACGCTTGCAATTGACGCAGCGCGCGATCATGACCTGAGGAGATTCCCATGCGCCACACAACCCCTGTCGCTTCATTGTTCTTCCTTCCGCTGCTGGCGCTTTCTGCGGCAGCCGGCGCCGCCACACCCATCGATCAGACCCGCCCGCTGGATGCGCAGGGTCGTGTCGACATCGAAAACATCAAGGGGCGCATCCAGGTGCGCGCCTGGGACCGTAACGAAGTGAAGATTTCCGGCACCCTCGGCGATGGCGTGGAAAAGCTGGTGGTAGAGGGCGATTCCGAGCATCTGGTGGTGAAAGTGCAATATCCCAGCAATGGCGGCTGGGGCGGCAACAAGTCCGGGCCTACCGACTTGCAGCTGATGGTTCCGGTACGCGCGGAACTGGACATTGACGCGGTCTCCGCGGATGTGGATGTGTCCGGCGTCGCCTCTTCCAAGCTGTCCATCGAAAACGTCAGCGGAGACGTGATGCTTGCGGCAGCGCCCCGGGAGGTCGATGTGGAAAGCGTCAGCGGCGACCTGCGGTTGACCGTCAACAGCGCTGATGTCCGGGCGCAAACCGTAAGCGGTGGAATCATCCTACGTGGCCGAATGAACGGCGAGATCAGGACCGAAACCGTGTCGGGCGACATCGATGTGGCCGTCAACGGCGAGCGCGTCCGCGAGCTTTCTTCCAGCACCGTCAGTGGAAACGCCGAGGTCCGTACGGGGCTGGCGTCCAAGGGCGAGATCAGAATGGAAAGCGTCAGCGGCAGCCTGAGGTTGACGCTACCCAAGAACCTTTCCGCGCAAGTCAGCGGAGAAAGTTTCAGCGGCGATCTCAAGGCGCCAGGTGCGAGGATCGAGAGACCGGAACATGGTCCTGGTTCAAGCTTCAGTACGCGTTACGGCGCGGGCGAAGGCGAGATCCACCTCGAGACGTTCTCGGGCAATGCGGAACTCAGGCTGGAATGACTTCTTAGAGTCCGGGCGCCACTGTCGCACTCAAATGGAGCCCGGAACGGACTGCAATCGGCCATCGCGCCATTCGGTCGTGCGCACGGTGTAACCCTGCTCTTCCAGATAACGCAGGATCGAGCGCACAGTGACGATCGGATAGTCGCCTGATAGGCGGGTGCCGACGGAGTGGTCGGTAAAGAGGGTGTTGGCGCCGAACAGTCCGCCTAACACGCGCTTTGTGTAGGCGATATGGATAGTATCGGGCCTGAAGCCATCACGTTGCGCCCACACGTATGCGGCGCGACGATCTTGCAGTTCCGGCGTCGAAGCGGTCGCCGCCAGCGTTTCCAACACCCAGGCGGTGGAGTTCTGGTACTCGCCGCTGCCGGGACGCGCGATCAGGTTGTAGGCCTGTTCGTGCAAAGCATTCTGCGGAAGTCCGCGCAGGTGATCGGACAGACGCTGCGCCAGCGCCGGTTGCAGCCAGACGATGCGGGCGTCCTGATTCACCAGGTCGTCGGAAAAGAAGTTCACCAGCCCCTGCGCATGCAGGGCCGAACGTGCGGTGCCGCATTCGTTGAGCAGGTGCAACACCGTCCAGCGACCATCGTCGTGGTCGCGCAGCGCGAAGCCGACATGGCTGTAAACCAGACCTTGCTTGGAAAGATCGGTGCCCACGCGCGCGACCAGCGCAACGGGCGCATCGGCCTCTTCCAGCGCCGCCACCACCCGCATCGCGGTGGCGGTGGCGTCGGCGAGCTTTTGCGGCGTGGCCGGCTGGATTTCGCATTGCGTCCCGGCATGAGCGGCCAGTGGCCACGCCAGGCAGAGCGCCAGCAACCAGGCAGCAGGCCTCATGGGCTGATCCGCCGGCTATGGATGTGGGCGCGCGCGCTCGGTTCGGGGATGAAAGCGATCGCTGTGCTGCCCACCATCAGCAGCAAGCCCCCCGAAACCACCAGCGCCGTGCCCACGCTGGTTTTGGGCGAGCCGGAAAGCAGGTTGTAATCGGGTTCGACCAGGCCGGCCAGCAGGATGGAACCGAATGCCGGCGCGACCGAAATCGTCAGGACCGTGCCGCGCGCGCTGGCCTGCACGGCGATCACGGTGAAATGGGCGCCAGCCTTCAGCGCATCGTAAACGGCGACCGGGACTTGCACCGAAGCGTCCAGGCTGGCGGCCGAGGCATCGCTGACATGGTTGGATTGCGCGCTAACTGGGCCGTGGAAACCGGTCGTCAACACGCCCAATACCAGGACCGGAAAAGTGAGGCGGCGATGCAGCATGATCAAACTCCGGGTTCGGTTCGACTGCAGCTTGCGCACCCTTCGCCGCAACTCAACATCTTTCTACCAGGTGGCCAGATGTTGTGGGTTGGGTATACGATTCCTAGACCTATGGCGCTCTCCATCGAACTCGTCGATTCCCTGAAACGCTGCCTGCGCGCGCAAGGCCTGACCTATCGCGACCTGGCGGCCCGATTGAAGCTGAGCGAGGCGGCGATCAAACGCATGTTCTCGCAACGCGCCATGAGCCTGCAGCGGCTGGAGCAGATCTGCGATGCGCTGGATGTGGGTCTGGCCGAACTCAGCGCCGAATCCGCGCGCGGCCGCCCGGCCATGGCCAACCTCAGCGAATCGCAGGAGCAGGCGCTGGTGAGCGAGCCTGCGCTCTTGCTCGCGCTGTTCCTGACCATCAACCGCTGGCGTCAGGAAGACGTGCTGGCCCAGTTCGACTTCAACATCGCCCAGTGGACGGCGCTGCTGGTGAAGCTGGATCGCCTGGGCATCATCGAACTGATGCCGGGCAACCGCGGACGCCCGCTCACCGCGCGCAATTTCCGCTGGCGCGCCAATGGGCCGATGGAACGCTATTTCCGCCTGAACTTGCTCGGCGATTTCTTCGCCGATCCGTTCGATGGCGAACAAGATGCGCTATTGCTACTTAGCGGCAGCCTGAGCATCGAAGGGGTCAAGCAACTCCGCTTGCGCTTGGAGGAACTGGCGCGCGAGTTCGATGCGCTGCTGGCCCGCGACGCGACCTTGAGCGCGCAGGAACGGGTCGGCGTCAGTCTGGTGCTGGCGCAGAAACCATGGCTGCTGCAGTTGTTCCAGCCCTATCGGCGCGCGCAGAACGGCTGATAACGTTTTCATGAATTCCCGTAAATAAACTCCCATAAAACAGGGTCTGCACTGCAGCAAGACCCCGCCTGCCAGCGCGAGTACCATTTAGTTGCATTCGTAACGATATGGTTGGCCTGGGAGGGCGCGCATGAACGCAGCGATTTCGTACTTCGACGAAAAGCATCCGGTCGCTAGCCGACTCGAGAGTTTGAACCGCTGGGTCGCCGAGACTGCGGCGCTGACCCAGCCGGATTCGATCCACTGGTGCGATGGAAGCGAGGAAGAGAACGCCGCGCTGCTGCGACTGATGCAGGACGACGGCACGCTGCTGCCGCTCAATCCCGACACCCATCCCGACAGCTGGCTGTACCGCTCCGACCCCAGCGATGTCGCGCGGGTGGAGCACCTCACCTTCGTCTGCAGCCGCGACCGCGACGACGCCGGTCCCAACAACCACTGGATGTCGCCGGCCGAGGGCCATCGGCGGATGGATGCCTTGTTCGCCGGCTGCATGCGCGGCCGCACGCTCTATGTCATTCCCTACTGCATGGGGCCGATCGATTCCCCGCTGGCGCGATGCGGCGTCGAGATCACCGATTCGCCTTACGTGGTCGCCAACATGCGCCTGATGACGCGCATGGGCGCATCGGCGCTGGCGCGTATCGAAAAGGAAGGAGTGTTCGTCAAAGGCCTGCATTCCACCGGCGAGCTGGACCCGGATCGCCGTTTCATCATGCATTTCCCGGAAGAGCTCAGCATCAAGAGTTACGGCTCCGGCTATGGAGGCAATGCCTTGCTGGGCAAGAAATGCCACGCTTTGCGCATCGCTTCCTGGCAGGCGCGGCAGGAAGGCTGGCTGGCCGAACACATGCTCATCGTCGGCATAGAAAATCCGCGCGGCGAGATCCACTACATCGCTGCGGCCTTCCCGTCGGCCTGCGGCAAGACCAACCTGGCCATGCTGATCCCGCCGGAAAGCTACCGCCAAGCCGGATGGAAGGTGTGGACGGTGGGCGACGATATCTGCTGGATGCGTCCTGGTGAGGACGGCCGCCTGTACGCCATCAATCCGGAAGCTGGGTTCTTCGGTGTTGCGCCGGGCACTTCGGAGAAGTCCAATCCCAATGCGCTGGCCACCATCGGGCACGACACGATCTTCACCAATGTCGCCGTGACCGCCGACAACCAGCCCTGGTGGGAAGGTCTGGAGGCAGGGCAGCCGTCGAAGGACTGGCAGGGCCGCGATTTTGATCCGGCCAACGGTCCGGCTGCGCATCCCAACTCGCGCTTCACGGTTTCGGCCCGGCAGTGCCCGAGCTACTCGGCGCGCGCCGAAGATCCGCAAGGCGTTCCGATCTCCGCCATCGTCTTCGGCGGCCGTCGCGCTTCGCTGGTGCCGCTGGTGTTCGAAGCCCGCGACTGGACCCACGGCGTGCTGGTCGGCGCCAGCATGGGTTCCGAAACCACCGCCGCCGCTACCGGCGATGTCGGCGTGATGCGTCGCGACCCGATGGCCATGAAGCCGTTCTGCGGCTACAACTTCGCCGACTACTTCGCCCACTGGCTGTCGTTCGATCGGCCCGGCGCGAAATTGCCGAAGGTCTTTCACGTCAACTGGTTCCGCAAGGGCGAGGACGGCCGCTTTCTGTGGCCCGGTTTCGGCGAGAACCTGCGGGTACTGGAATGGATGATCGAAAGGGTAGAGGGCAGGGCAGGAGCGGTAGAGCTTCCGGTCGGGCTCCTGCCGGAAAACGGCGAACTTCGCCTGCAAGGCCTGGACCTTGCGGACGGGTCGGCGGAAGCGCTTTTCGACTTCGATCTTGCGGGCTGGAAGGCCGAGTTCGAACAGGTCGGGGCCTATTTGCAGGAATATGGTTCGCGCATGCCGCCTATCCTGCTTTCCGAAGCGAACGAGATCCTCAAAACACTGAGATAAAACAATCCGTTCTTGAGCTCTCCAATTGACTAGGACGTTTAGCTGGGATCGGGTCTGAGCAGTTCGCCCGATGCGGGCAGCGGACGACGGCGAATGTCCGTGTGTCGAACAAGGTTTGATGGCGTGATACTTTTGGTCGCTGCCAGGCGATTGCTCGGTCTGGCCAGACCAGAGCGTCAGGAAGCGACGAGAAGTTTCCCCGTTATTTCCCACGGCGTAATCCATGGTTCCAATCACTGACGTCGATATTGACCGTAACGGTGTTCCGCCGGCACTTCGCGCCGTCTACGAACAGGCACGAGGTCACGCGGCGCAGGGAAATTGGCATCGCGCCGCGGAAGCGGTCGCGTTGCTGCGGAGTGACGTCACGGATTCGGTTCCCATTGCGACGCTCGTTTCGACGATCCTGCTACAGCGAGGGCAGTACAGAGACGCACATGCAGCCCTTCTGGAAGCGGCCAGGCCGCCGATCGACTCGCCAGAACTTCTGCTCCAGGTCGTGCGCGGACTGAAACGATTCGAGGAGCCTGAGCTACTGAAGAAACTGGTGGAAGGAAGCGACTGGCGAAAGACGCGATCGCTTCCTCATCTTGCCGAGCTCGCGCAACATCTGGGGATGTCCGGTCTTTACGAGTTGGCTGAGGACTGCCTTTCGCAGGCGCTGGAGATTGCTCCCGACTATGCCGATGCCCATTATCTGCGTGGTCTGTTCGAGATGTTCAGCGGCCATAAAAAGGAATCCACGACGTCGATCCGGCGCGCCTTGGAAGCCAATCCCGGGATGGCCAACGCGCATTGGCTGCTTTCGATGCAGGAGAGCGAACAATCGGCCCGCTCGCATGTCGACGAGATTCGGCGCGTCCTTCCCGCAGCAGCTCCAGGCTCCGAAGCTCGGGCCTATTTCGACTACTCCCTGCACCATAGCCTGCATGCGATGGGCCGTTACGAAGAGGCTTGGCAAGCCTTGGAGCGCGGCCATGCGACCATGCGGCGTCTGGCGGGTTACCGGCCCGGCGAACAGCATGCGCTGGTGGAGTCGCTCGAGCGCATGGCTCTGCCGTCGTATGAACCTTCTCCCATGCCGGAGAGTGGCGGCGGTACCGGATTGATCTTCATAGTGGGCATGTTCCGCTCGGGAACGACGCTGATCGAGCGCGTTTTGGCCGGGCATCCGGACGTGACCGATGGAGGCGAGACCTACCAGCTGAGCGCATGCCTGCGACAAGCCGCCGATCACGATACGTTCGATGCGGTCGACGGAAGCGTGGTATCGCGCGCGGCTACGATCGATTTCGACGCGGTTCGGCAGCGCATGCATGCCTACGCGCACTGGCGTGCGCAGGGGCGTCGCTGGCTGACGGAAAAGCTGCCCTCCAACTTCCTCAATGTGGGGTTCATCCTGCATGCTTTCCCCGAAGCGCGCATCGTGCACATGAGGCGCGATCCGGTCGAAACCTGTTTTTCGAACCTTCGTACGATTTTCCGTGGCGCGGCGCCCTACGCGTGCGATCAGCGTGCGCTGGCGGACTATTTTCTGCTTTACCGAAGATTGATGGCGCATTGGAACACGGTTGCGCCCGGCCGTATCCTGGAAATCGACTACGCGGAATTCGTAGGTAACCCAACAATCCAGGCACGCCGCTTACTCGAGTATTGCGATCTCGAATTCTTGCCGAGCGTGCTCGATCTGGATAGGCAAGGAGGGGCCAGTGCAACAGCCAGCGCCGCTCACGTGCGCAACGGGATACTGAAGGACAGACACACGCAGTGGGTACCCTACGAGCGGCACCTGCGGCCGATGCTCGAGATATTGAGTTCGCTGCCTGCGAACGGCGCGAATCCGTACTAGCTGTAAATCCCGCCTTCCGGTGCGCGGTGCATTTATGAAGCAGCGACGGATCGGACTTAAGCGATATCGCTGCTGGCTGCTACGTATTTGCCGGCAGGCTGAGTGTCTTTCGAATCGCTCAACGATGGACGGAGAGGCATGAAACGTGCCTAGAGCCGTACGCTTGGTATCGCGCCTTCCTCGCCCATTTCTCCGCATCGCTCATTCGCAGTTCCTTGCAACGTTCTAGTTTTAGTCGATTCCATCCGTCACAAAAAACTACGGCCCCTTTCGGGGCCGTAGAAATCTAACAAGTGAACTTACGTTCGATCAGAACCGCTGCTGATACTTCACGTAGATGAAACGACCGATGTCAAAGCCACCGTAGTACGCAAAGTTGCTGCTCGGTGCGGTGAACATGATCGGACCCAGGTGGTTCGTGAGGTTGTTCACGCCGATCGAAGCAGTGGCATTCCACGGCAACTTGACCGAACCCTGCAGATCGTGGAACGTGTTGCTGCCGGTGTGGTTAAGCGGATTGGCCTCGCCGTATACATCGATATGATCGACATCGTTGCAGGGACGGGTGGGAACGCCAGCGGCATTGGTAACGCAGTTTTCCTTCATGCCCGAGTAGTAACGAGCCATGTAGTGGAGCGAGTAGTCGCCCTTCTCCCAACCCACGCCCAGGTTCGAACGCACACGGAACACGCCAGGGGTGCCGACATAACCGACGACCAGGGTATCCGGGGCCTCGTCAGCCTTCTGGTCGTAGGAGCTGACATAGGAGGTCTGCCAATCGACCGTGAACTGGCCGACCGCGAATTCAGGCAGACGATAGTTCACGCCGAAATCGTAACCTTCGGTTTCAATCGAACCCACATTGTTCAGGCCAGCGAACAGACCCGTAACCACATGGGTAGTGGGATCGCGGGTGACAGAAGCGCAACGTGATTCAGCGCCGCCAACGTAGCAGTCGTACAGGATGCTGGTGGCGCTGTCGGCGACAATTGCCGCGTCAATGGTGACTTTGTACCAATCCAAGGACACGGTCAGGCCTTCCACCCACTTCGGACTCCACACAACACCCGCAGTCTTCGACTTGGCCTGTTCCGCAGTCAGCTCAGGATTGGAGCCGCTGATGAAAGGCGTGTTCGTCTGGCAGGGTGACACGGTGCATGGAACTCCGCCCTGGCCGAGCTGAACATATGTGGCAGGCACGCCATCGGCTGTGCAACGCGGATTGCCCGCGCCCGGCTGACCGCCTGCGCAAGGATCGACGTAGAACGCGAAATCCTGACCGGAGCCGCCATACAGATCGGCGATCGACGGCGCACGGAAGCCTTCGGCATACGTGGCGCGAACCAGAAGCCCATCGATCGGACGCCAGCGCACCTGGAACTTGTTGTTGGTGGTGTCGCCAAAGTTCGAGTAATCCGAATATCGGCTAGCAACGTTAAGCGCGAGCTCCTTCGCGAACGGCACATCCGTCAGCAAAGGAATGTCGAGTTCGACATACGCTTCATCCAGGTCGTAGCTGCCTTGGGTGATCTGCGCGGCCAATCCCGTGCTCTGGCCGGCCTGATTGACAGCATCGGGCACGAAGCGGCCGCGTTCGTTGCGGTGTTCCACACCGAAAGCCATGCCCACGTCACCTGCGGGCAGTGTGAAGAGCGTTCCGGCAAGGTTAGCAGTGTAGTCGGTGGTCTTGGTCTTGCCGACGTCGTGGTATTCCGGGAACAGGAACGTCTGCAAATCTGCATTGCCCAACGATCCATCGCCCGCCTGACCATACGGAAGGAAGGGATTGAACGGAATGCACTGGCCACCGCCGAAACTGGTGCCATAGTCGATCGGAGCCGCGGCGGTGCCGCACTCGACTCGGCCAGTAGCGGCGTTCAGGTAAGACGGACCCAGGGCAGCTTGCAATGCAGGCAGATAGGCGTCGCCATGACCATATTTGTTGAGGGTGTTTTCGTTGGAAAGGAAGCCGACGTCCCAGTTCCACTGGTGCTCGCCGATATCGAACGAACCTTCAAGACCCAAGGTCACGCGCAGAGTATCGAGCTCGCTACGCGTGGTGCGCGGCACTTCCCAGAAGCGACGGAACCAGTACTGGTCCGCGCCCGGAGCCGGATTGAAATAGCTGTCGGCCGAAAGCATCCCGAAACCGTAGTTGCCCGGATAGCCTGCGATCTGCTGGTCGGTAGCGCGCTTGTTATAGCCGAGATCGGAGGTGAAACGTATCTTGTCAGTAATGTCGTAAGTGCCGCTGACGAACAGAGACTTACGTTCCAAACCCGTCTGCAGGAACATTACTTCGTTGGGGTTGGAGCGTTCGGCGGGAGTGATGTCGTGGTAGTTGTTCGGATCGGTCGGATCGCTGCCACGGTCCAGGGTGCAGAGTCCCGACGGGCAGTTGCCGCCAATCCACACGCCATTCTGAGAAATCAGGCTCCAACCCGAGAACGGGAAGTTCTTGCCGGCATTGCCGTACTTGCTGAAACTGCGATTGCCGGCCAACACGGGATCTTCTTTCGAATACTCCGCACTTAAGGTCAGGCTGCCGCGATCGGTGCGGGTGCCGATGGTGAAGTCGAAGGATTGCTTGCCTTCGCCCTCATCGAACGCGCCGTAGTACGCATTGGCTTCCGCGCCTTCGAAATCACGGCGGGTAATGACGTTGACTACGCCGGCGATCGCGTCGGAACCGTACAGCGACGATGCGCCGTCTTTCAACACGTCGATACGCTCGATGGCGGAGACAGGAATCTGGCCGAGATCCTGCAGGCCGGAAGTGCTGACGCCAAGGCGCTTGCCATTGAGCAGGATCAGCGTGCGCTGGGCACCCAGATTGCGCAGGTCGATGTAATAGCCACCCACATCCTCGCCCGAAGCCAGTGCTTGGGCGCGGCTGATCGCCGGAGAACCGGAAGAGGTGAGGTTCTGCAGGATGTCCGCAACGGACGCGAAGCCCTGATTCTCGATCATTTCACGGCTGATTACGGTAACCGGCTGTTCGTTTTCGATATCGGCGCGCGGAATGCGGCTACCGGTCACCTCGATCCTGTCGAGGGTCTTGGCTTCGTCCGTAGTCTCCTGCGCGACCGCGATTCCCGTACCCGCGACAGAGGCGGCGCCCATGACGAGCGCGTAAGAAACCGCGTCGCGGAGCTTGTTGGTCTTAAATTTCATTTCTCTCTCTCTCCAAGTGAGTCTTGAGGGTTGCTCATGAGTAACCCCCACGGCGGCGCCAAATAATGGTGCAAACGCCAATCGTGGCAGGGTTAACGGGATAGTAACCTGCTTATACAAAGAATTAAAGTGTCGTTAATCGCAGGACAAATTATGCGTGACACTGATCCCTATTCATCTTCAATTCGTATTCCTGAATTTCGTGGAAAACGCATAAAAAAGCCCGCAGTGGCGGGCTTTTGGAAGAACTGAAGCGCTTGGAGTGCCGGACGGCAAAACCTCACAAATCCTGTTCATACCTTACGTAGGGCACCGTGCCCTCGTCGCTGCTTTCGTCGCTTGGCGAGAAGGGGTTCTTGCCGCGGGTAATGACGTTCTCCGCGCCGACGGTCAACTGGCCGCTCCACGGGGTACGCCAGGTCAAACCCAGGCCCAGGCCTTCCCATTTACCCGGCTGGCCGGGAACGTCGACCACGCGGCCGACGATGTTGGCGCTGAAGGCACCGTAGCCACCGCCGACACTGAGACTCTTGGTGTTCCAGCGATCAGCCATGGCGGGAACATCTGCAATTGGCACTAGGCGTGCGCGGGCTACCGCGCCGCCGATCCGCACGTAACCTTCACGGCCGATGTTCTTCTGGCCGAATACGGCCAGATCGTTCTGTTCGACGCGCGCGCCAGCATTGGAGGACAGCCAAGCGGGGAGGGTGTCGCGGCCGCTGCCGGCGGACAGTCCCAGCTTGCCGCCGGGCCGAGTCAGGGAGGCGCCGGCGCTGACCCGCTGGCTGCCGCCGTCGTTGCTGTCGGTAATGAGTTCGGCGACGGCGCAATTGCTGATCAGGCTGCCGATGCTGCTGGCGCTCTGGCGGTTGCAGACCAAGCCAAGCGAGTCGCCGGCTTCGAGGCCAAACGCCGCTCCTAGAGTATTGCTGCCCAGACGCCAGCTAGCGCCCGCGGAGGCTTCGCCGGTCGGTTCCAGCAAGAGTACGGCTTCGACCTTGCCGCTGGTGTTGTTCCATACCGGAAGGACCGTGGGATCGCGCTTTGAGGCTTGCGGCTTCTTGGATTGCGCGTGCGCGCCAGTTGCCACGCCAAAGGCGAGCAGCAGGGCAAACGGCAGGTGCAGAAGACGCAGGTTCATAGCTTGTTTAAGACTCCCAACCCCGCGCTGGGGTTCCCCTCCCAAGGGGATCTGATGCTATTCGGTTTATGTTTCTTTAACAAGTCCCCAGCACCCACGCAGAAAGCTACTGAAGCCGTTCAGGGGCCTGTATTCCGACCGGCGGCAGGGCGAAAAGTTCGTCGATCTCGCGGGCGCTGAAAATATAGCGCTGGTCACAGAACTCGCAACGCACTTCGGCCTGACCGTCGGCCAGGGCGGCATGGGCCTCTTCGGCTCCCAGCGACTGCAGCATGGCCGCCACCCGTTGCTGGGAACAAGAACAGGCAAAGCGAAGGGGGCGTTCGGCCAGGATCGACCACTCCTCCTCGTGGAACAGGCGATGCAAAAGCTCGCCTACGGGGAGGGCCAGAAGTTCGTCGGGCTGCAGGGTCTCGAACAAGGCACCGGCGCGGTTCCAGCCGTCGCTGTCACCTTCGTCGCCCGGCAGCTTTTGCAGCATTAGCCCCGCGGCGGCGTTGCCGTCGGCAGCCAGCAGCAAGCGGGTCGGGAGCTGCTCGGACTGATGGAAGTAGTTCTCGAACGCCGCCGAAAGAGTAACGGCTTGCAGGGAAACCAGGCTCTGGTACCGCTGCGGCTCGCGCGGGTCGAGGCCGGGGTTTTCGATGGTGATGGCTAGCAGCGCGTCCTCGCCCAATTCGCGCAGGTCGTGCGGGGCGGCTTCGCCTTCCGCCATTCGGGCGATGCCGCGCAGGGTTCCTTGCGCGGTGCATTCGGCGAACAGCGTGCGCAGCGCGCGTGGGCTCCGCAGCTGCAGGGACAGGCGGCCGTTCACCTTGGCGTGGCCGGTGAACAGTGCAGACGCCACGCAGGCCTGGCCTAGCAGATCGCGCGCCCGGTCGGGATAGGAAGCGTGGGACAGGATCTCCTGCCAGGTGTTTTCCAGACGCACGCAGACTCCGCGCACGCCGGCTCTAGGCAGAAGGAAGCGCGTTTGGTTGTCGCCTGCGTTGCTCACAATTCTCCGGGGGCGGCGTTCTCGCCGTAAAAGACACGATGTCCTCAACGGTATGGGCGACCTGCTGCCGTTCAAGTGACGTAAGCACGAACTGGCTCTTCGGCATGGCTCGCAGGAAGTATCGACGCCGCAGCGGAGCTATTTGCCCGCCGTCCTTCGATACGCTCACCGAGAGGGGCGAAAGGTTAACATTGCGCCCTGATTTCAAATCATTCGCCAGGAACCTCCGCCATCGATCTGCCTTCTCCCGGACGAACCCGATCACGTCGCTGGTTGCGCTGGCTGCTGGCGCTGCCATTCCTGTTCGCGGCGGCCAGCGTCCTGCAGGTGGCCGTGCTGCGTTTCGTCGATCCGCCTTTCTCTGCGTTTATGGTGGCCCGGCAATTGGAAGCTTGGGGCGCGGGCGAAGCGAGCTTTCGGGTGGCCTACGACTGGCGGGACCTGAGGGATATTTCCGCCAACCTGCCGGTGGCGATGGTGGCCGCCGAAGACCAGAACTTCGCCAGCCATAGGGGATTCGATTTCAAGGCCATCGAAAAGGCGCGGATCAACAACGCCAAAGGCCGCAGGGTGCGTGGGGCGAGTACGGTCAGCCAGCAGGTCGCCAAGAACCTGTTCCTGTGGCAGGGCCGCAGCTGGGTGCGCAAAGGCGTGGAAGCCTGGTACACGCTGCTGATCGAACTGATGTGGCCGAAGACGCGGATCCTGGAGGTCTACGCCAACATCGCCGAATTCGGCGACGGCATCTACGGTGCACAGGCTGCGTCCCGCAGCTATTGGCGCAAGGACGCGAGCCGTCTTTCCCCGGCCGAAAGCGCCCGACTGGCGGCGGTGCTGCCTGCTCCGCGACGCTATAGCGTTGCCCGTCCCGGACCCTTCGTGCAACGCCGCGCCAACTGGATCCAGCGTCAAGCGCGGCAGATCGGCGGCTCTGGCTATCTGCAGGCACTGGATTGAACATGGCTAACGATCAGGATCGCCTTACCGTAGTGGTGGCGGCACGCAACGAGGCCGAGGCGCTCCCCACACTGCATCCGCGCATCGCCGCCGCGCTTCATCGCCTGGACGGCGTCAACGCTCAAGTCCTGTATGTGGACGATGGCAGTACCGATACCACTTGGGAAGTGATGCAAGGCTTGGCTCGGCAGGACCCACGCGTCTCGTTGTTGCGCCTGTCGCGTAATTTCGGCAAGGAGCTGGCGCTGACGGCGGCCTTGGATCAGGTGGAAACCGGCGCGGTGCTGATCCTGGACGCCGACGGACAGGATCCGCCCGAGCTGATTCCTCAATTCGTTTCGAAGTGGCGCGAAGGCTACGACGATGTGCATGGCACGCGCATCCAACGAGAAGGCGAGGGCTGGTTGAAGCGCGCCACCGCGGCCGGTTTCTACCGGGTGATCGGGCGTCTGTCCAAGACCCCCATTCCGGCCGATACCGGCGATTTCCGCCTGTTGTCGCCCCGCGCGCTGGCCGCGCTGCGACAGCTGCGCGAACGGCACCGTTTCATGAAAGGGCTGTTCGGCTGGGTGGGTTTCAACCAAGTGGCCATTCCCTATCGCCGTGAGGCGCGTCTTGCGGGACGCAGCAATTTCGGCCTCTGGAAGTTGTGGAACTTCGCGCTGGAAGGCATCACCAGTTTTTCCACCGCACCGTTGCGCGTGGCCACTTACTTCGGTCTGCTGACCGCGGTTTTCGCTTTCCTGTTCGCGGTCTGGATCATCGTCAAGGCCGCCCTGTACGGCGACCCCGTCGCCGGCTGGCCCACGATGATGGTGGTGATCCTGTTCCTGGGCGGCATCCAGCTGATCGCATTGGGACTGATCGGCGAATATCTGGGCCGTCTGTACGACGAATCCAAGCAGCGGCCGCTGTACCTGGTGGATGTCTGGCAACCGGGCGTAGGAGGAGTATTCTCGGCTCAGCAACCCGGTGCGAAAGGAGAGGTCGATGCATACGCTACGCCAATTGTTGGGAAGCAAGACTCCTGAGATCTACGCAGTCGCCTCCGGCGACTCGGTGATCGACGCCATCCGTCTGATGGCCGAAAAAAGCGTAGGCGCCGTCCTGGTGATGGACGGCGTAAGCCTGGCCGGCATCGTTTCCGAGCGCGATTACGCGCGCAAGGTGGTGCTGCATGGCCGCTCCTCCGCGGACACTTCGGTACGGGACATCATGACGGCCGGTGTGATTACGGTCGGGCCCAATCACACGGTCGAACATTGCATGCAGCTGATGACCGAGCACCGGATCCGCCACCTGCCGGTAATGGAGGACGGCGAAGTGATCGGCGTGATCTCGATCGGCGATCTGGTCAAGGCAGTGATCGAAGACCAGAAGGTCCAACTGGATCAGTTGCAGCGGTATATCGCCAGCTAGACGTCGTGTTGGCCTTCAGTGGTTTGCTGACCGTCCTCGGTAGCTGGGCCCAGGAGTTTCTTGTTCTCGCAGAGCGATTTGACACGTAGCGCGGGCACCGCCCGCCGCTTCGCGATGTCGGACAGAGCGGCGGGCGGTGCCCGCCCTACTGGCTACTTCGCGTACTTGCCGCCGCAGGCGCTGTCTTTTCCCGGGCCAAGCTCCAGCGTCGCGAGCAGGGCCGCGGGTGGCGCGATGCTGCCCAGCGCAAGGGCCACCGCACCGCGCAATCCCAGGCGTTTGAAATCCGGGTGGAACGACGGATCCTTGAACGTGCCGCCCACCACCAATGGCGAACGCAGCGCCAGGATGCTTCGGTCCTTTGGCCGCGGGCGCAGCTCCAAGTCCAGGGTTTCGTTCTTCAGGTTGATGTCGCCGTCGCCGACGATCAAGGTGTCTTCGGTGTCGAAGGCCAGCGCACGCGAATGCATCATGCCGTCCTTGACGGCAAAATCGCCGAACGCGCAACGGATGGGAACTTTCTTATCCTTGGTGAGCAGGAACTTCAACGACTCGGCGATATCGATGCCCGCCAGTTCCATCAGCAGGTTGCTGATCTGACCGCGACCCATGCCCAAGGCGACGTCGCCATCGGCGCTGCCCAGCATCGCGGCGATTGAATTGCCGGTGCCGGCGATCGCCATATCGCCACCTATCAAGCCCACCGCATCCTTGGTCAATTTCACATCGGGAAATAGTTTCGACAGGTCCAGACGCCGCACCGAAACCTTGGCCTGCGTGCGTATGACCGCTTCGCGCGCATCCATGCGGATCGTGGAACGGATGTCGCCACCGGCGACTCCGAAGTTCAACGGCACCAGGTTCACGATGCCCGCATTGAGCTTCAGGTGCGCGTCCATGTCGTCGAGAGGCAAGTTGGGCGCGTTGATCCGGTGCGCTTTCAGCCGCACATCAGCATCCATCGAGCGCAGTTTTGTCAGGTCGTAGGGTTTATCGGGCAGCACACGCGTATCGGCCGCGAGCTGCAGCGTTTGCGCGCGCAACTCGGGATTGGTGGATTCGTCGCCGCCGGCCTGCGGCGGAGCGCCGAGGAAGCCGGCCAGATCGTCCAGATCCAGACGTCTGGAAACCAGGTTGGCCTCCAGCAGTGGACGCTTGCGCCCCACCGTGACGGTGGCAGTGCCACCTAGATCGCTGTCGCCGACCACACCTTTGAAGTCCTGATAACGCCAGACATCTCCCTTGCGTATCAGGCGTCCGTCCAGTTTGTACGGCGGGGTCGGGGGAATGGCGATGCCGATCAATGGATACAGGTTTTCCATGTTCTGACCGGAAAGCGCGAGTTGCAGATTGAAATTGCGCAGTTGGAAAGGATTGATCAAATTGCCGCGCGCATGCGCGCGCGTCGGGCCGGCGTCGGCACGCAGATTGATGCGGTAGGGTTTGTCGCTGTTGCTCAGTTCGAACGGAGATTCGGCGCGGCCGGAAATATTGAAGGGGTTGCCGATCCAGCGCCCCTTGCCTTCTACGTCGATGGGCGGGGCCGCATCTTCGCGTCGGGGTTGCGAGCTGTTGACGCTGATGTCGACGTCGGTTTTCTTCGGCGCATTGAAGAATTGCAGACGGCCATCGTCGATCCATATCTTGCGGAACCGTATGGGTTCTCCGTCCGGATCGCCGAACACCCAGTTGCCCACGCCGTCTGGCCCCGTTTCAAGGCGCAGCGTCGGTTTAGTGAGGCGGATCTCCGGGATGCGGGTCTGGCGCTCGAACAACAGAGGCCATATCTCGATATCGAACTCGGCGCGATCGGCGCTGGCCATGGTCGGCTCCTTCGACCATGCCGCATTGCCGAAAGTCAAAGCCTCGCCGCTGATGGTCGTAGTTCGGCCGAGATCCACGTTTAGGTCGCCGCCGATGCGGAATTCTCGACCGGTCTGTGCTCGCACCAAGCTTTGCACTGGCCCCTTGAGCCAGTTCCAGTCGAACAGAACGACAAGGAGTACCAAGGCCAGCGCCAGAACGCCCAACACGACGGAAGTCCTTCGCGAAGGCCTGCGTCGATAGAATGGGACGGGTTTTGGAGCGGCATCGGTCATATGCCGCCAATATCGAGAAAGGCGCGTTCAGGTTGCGCGAAAGTGCGTCTAACCGTTCATGTTGCGCGGCTCAAATCCGCTAGAGACGTGGAGCGAGCACCTGCGCGGTCACCGCGATGAAATGGCAGACGCTGCCGCCGATCACGAACATGTGCCAGATCGCGTGCGAGAAACGGATCGATTCGCGATGGTAGAAATAGGTGCCCAGCGTGTAGAACAGGCCACCCAGCAGCAACCAGCCCAAGGTCCAGCCATCCAGCGCGGTCAGCATCGGTTTGATCGCCACGATGACCAGCCAGCCCATGGCGATATAAATAGCCGTCGACAGCAGCTTGAAACGGCCGGTGTAGAACAACTTGAACACCACGCCGAACACCGCCAGCGTCCAGATGGCGATGAACAGGCCCCAACCCCACGGCCCACGCAGGCCGATCAGCGTGAACGGTGTGTATGTGCCCGCGATCAGCAGGTAGATCGCGCAATGGTCGAACACCTTCAATCGCGCCTTGGCGACCGGATGCTGGATGGAGTGGTACAAGGTCGAGGCGACGTAGAGCAGCAGCAAGCTGACGCCGAATACGATGGAGGCGCCCAACTGCCAGGCATCTCCGTACAGCGCGGCCAGAGTAATCAGCACCGCACCGCCCGCGAGCGCCGCCACCGCGCCGAGACCGTGGGTCAAGGCACTGGCTATTTCGTCGCGATAATCGATTTTTTCTCCGTGCGGGGGACGGGAGGCGGCAGTCATGCCCTGCAAACTACCGCAATGCAGCAGCATCTGCATCCGTGCGTGGCTCACATTTTCAGTGGCCACGTTTCCAAAAGGGAGCCACGACGCTCCGATCCCGCAGCATGCGCCGAATGAGCAGCAGGCTGGCGATGCCGCAGGTCAGCACGGTCAGCACCGAGGCCTCCGCGCCGAAACCGCCTCCATCCAGCCAATCCGGCCCTTGCAGCTGCGAGTCGAACAGGCCATCGACCTTGATGCCCGAGACCGGTATTCCGAATACCGCACCCTGTACGAAATTCCAGCCCGCATGCAGGCCGATGCACCACCAGAGCGAACGGGTGACGTGATACAGCAGCCCGAACAACACCCCGGCTTCGATTGAGATCGCCACCGAACTCCACACGGTCGCGCCGGGGTTGAACGAATGCGCGAAGCCGAAAAACAGCGCCGATACCGCCAACGCGATCCATGTCCCCAGGCCTTCCTCGGTCAGCCGGAACAGGATGCCGCGGCTGATGATTTCCTCGGTGATCCCGGGCGCCACGGCGGTCAGTAGGAACAGCGTCCACAACGGCGCGTCGCCGAAACTGGAGATGGTGTAGGCCTGCGCGGCCCAGAGTTCGGCGGTCACCAGCGCGAACAGCAGCAGCGCGGCGAACAGACCCCACAACAATTGCGGGGACTTGCGCCAGTCCAGTTCGGACAGCGGACGCCTTTCGATGAATTTCGCCAGCAGCCAGTAAGCGAGCAAGTAGGGCAGGACGGCCAGCACGGTGAACGCGAAGTTCGCGCTCATGGTCCTGAAACTATTGGGCGGGATTCCGGCCGACTGCGCTATCCACACGAATACGAGCCTGAGCGCGACCAGCAGCGCCGCGAAATAGACCATGCGCGCCAATGGCGAGCGCAGCAACCTGGACAGGACCTGACGGTGTAGGCCGGGCTGCCGTGCTTCCATCCGTCAGTCCAGGCTCACGCTGTGCGCATGCTCGCGCGTGGCCATGAATTCCACGCCCGGCGCGCGTTCCTGCGCCAGTTGCAGATTGACGCGCGTGGGCGCCAGGTAGACCAGTTCGCCCGCCGCGTCCAGGGCCAGGTTCATCGCGTTCTTGTCGCGGAATTCCTCCAGCTTCTTCGCATCGGCGCAGCGGATCCAGCGTGCGGTGACCACGCCGATCGGTTCGAAGCTGGCGTCCACGCTGTACTCGTCCTTCAGCCGGTAAGCCACCACATCGAACTGCAGCGTGCCTACGGCGCCCAGGATCAGGTCGTTGCTCATCAGCGGACGGAAGAATTGCGTCGCGCCTTCCTCGCTCAATTGCGCCAGGCCCTTCTGCAACTGCTTCAGCTTCAGAGGGTCGCGCAGACGCGCGCGGCGGAACAATTCCGGAGCGAAGTTGGGAATGCCGGTGAAGCTGATCGCCTCGCCTTCGGTGAAGGTGTCGCCGATGGAAATGGTGCCGTGGTTGTGGATGCCGATCACATCGCCCGGCCACGCTTCGACCGCGATCTCGCGGTCGCTGGCCATGAAGGTCAGCGCGTTGGCCAGCTTCATTTCCTTGCCGGTGCGCACATGGAAGCTCTTCATGCCGGCGGCGAAGCGGCCCGAACACACGCGCATGAAGGCGACACGGTCGCGATGCATCGGATCCATGTTGGCCTGGATCTTGAAAACGAAACCGCTGAGCTTGGCTTCGTTCGGGTCAACGGTACGCGTGGTGGTGGCGTGCGGCTGCGGCGCGGGCGCGTGGTCGACGAAAAAGTCGAGCAGCGGCTGTACGCCGAAGTTGTTGACCGCCGAGCCGAAGAACACCGGCGTCTGTTTGCCTGCCAGGTACGCTTCGGCATCGAACGGATGCGAAGCGCCCTGCACCAGCTCCAGTTCGTCGCGCAGTTCGGCCAGCAGGTTCTCGCCCAGGCGTTCGACCAGTTGCGGATCGTCCAGCGAGGCGAAGATCGCCGAGTCCTGGCGGGTGAAGTTGCGGCCCTGTTCGTACAGGTGCACTTCGCCGCTGACCAGGTGCACGACGCCCTTGAGGCGCGAGCCCATGCCGATCGGCCAGGTCACCGGCGCGCACTGGATACCGAGCACGCTTTCCACTTCGTCCAGCAGTTCGATCGGGTCGCGGCCCTCGCGATCCAGCTTGTTGATGAAGGTCATGATCGGCGTGTCGCGCAGGCGGCACACTTCCATCAGTTTGATGGTGCGTTCTTCCACGCCCTTGGCCACGTCGATGACCATCAGCGCCGAGTCAACCGCGGTGAGCACCCGATAGGTGTCCTCGCCGAAGTCGGCGTGGCCGGGCGTGTCCAGCAGGTTGACCATGCGGCCTTCGTAGGGGAACTGCATTACCGACGAAGTCACCGAGATGCCGCGCTCCTTCTCCAGCGCCATCCAGTCGGAGGTCGCGTGCCGCGCGGCCTTGCGGCCTTTCACCGAGCCGGCCATCTGGATGGCGCCGCCGAACAGCAGCAGCTTTTCCGTCAGCGTGGTCTTGCCCGCGTCGGGATGGGAAATGATGGCGAAGGTGCGGCGGCGCGCGGCTTCGGTGGAAATATCGGGCATGGGAAGTCGCGCCGGGTAGGGCGGTTCGAGTATTGGGGAAGAGGCGAATTATAGCGGCTGCGCTGGTCTGCTTTCTGTAGGAGCGCCCCTTGGGCGCGACCGGAAGTTCTCCGGGAGCGCAGTTTCCGCGTAGCGCCGTTTTTTGGTCGCGGGCAGGGCCCGCTCCTACAAGTTCAGCGCCGGCTGCTGGGGAACTTCAGCTCGCCCAGCGGCCCGAACATGCGGAACGGGATCGACTCCAGGCGCATGCCGCGGTTGACCTGCAGTACGAAGTGCAGATGCGGCGCGGTGCTGAAGCCGGTGTTTCCGGACAGGCCGATGCGCTGGCCCAGGCGCACGCGCTGGCCGGTGCGCACCTGCACGCCTTCGGGTTGCAGGTGCGCGTACACGGCCATGCTGCCGTCGTCGTGCAGGATGCGGATGAAGTTGGCGCGGCCGCCGTATTTCTCGCGGTTCAGGCCTGCCTTGTCGAAATCCGATTCCACCTGCATCACCACTCCTTCGCGCACAGCCACTATCGGCGTGCCCTCGGCCAGCGCGAAGTCGATGGCGTAGCGGTTCTGCGGGTCGTTGTGGCTGAAGCTGCCGCCCGGACCCTGGTCCACGCGCACGCGGGCGTAATCGAAGGGCAGGCGGTAGTCGTAGTCGACGGGCCGCGCCGACGGGCTGCCGGGAAGGCCATCGAGCAACAATTCGAAATCGCCCCCGCGGATCGGATCGGTGATGGTGACCGTGGCGACCAGCACGCTGCTGCGCGCCGGCACGGTGGCTTCGGCGGGCAAAGTAGGGCTGCCGACGACATTGCTGTCGTGTTTGAAGCGCAGCATCACTTCGACCGGCCCGTGCAGCAGGTTGTCCGCCCAGGCTTCGTAACGGCCGCGTTTGTTTTCCAGACGCAGCCGTACCAGGGCGCCGGGCGGATTGCGGAAGCGGACCACGTTCACGTCGCTGGCCGGAAGCTCGTCGGCTGCCGGCGGCTGGTCGCCGTACTGGGTCACGCCATGGCGATCTTTCCAGCGGTACAGGCGCGCGGCGTCGGCGTCGGCCATGCCCAGCAGCATCAACGCCAATCCGAGACACCAGGCTGTGGGGACGCGGACCGCCTTCATCGCATGCAGCGGTCCGACAATCCCAGTGCGCGCGCGACATCGCGCAGGTCGAACGCGGCCACCGCCTTGTCGTCATGCAGTGCGAACAGCGCGCCCGCCGGGAAGCGAGGCGTGCCCGCCGCGTAAAGCACTTGTCCATCGGTATTGGCGACGACCTGACCCGAGAATGTCTTCAAAGGTTGCAGGTTGGTGCGATCGAAGATGCGGAATACGGTGGGCCGCAATTGATCCACGGCGATCCAATAACCCTCGCCGGAATCGCAGGCCCATAAAGCCACGCCTTCGGCATCGGCATCGAACAGCGGCAGGCTGCGGGCGCGGTACAGACCTTCCAGCGTGTATTCGCGCAGGGTCGAACCCACCCGCCGGTCCTCATCGGCGATCAATAAGCGATCGTTGATCGAGTCGCCGGCGATCGATTCCACCATGCGCAGGGCGCCGGCTTCGCTGGTATCGCCGAACGCGCCCAGGTATTTCGATTGCAGCTTGCCCTGGCCGTCCACCTGCACCTCGAAGCGCTTCACGCGCTGGTCCAGTTCCCCCATGGGCGGCAATTCGCCGGTCCTGAAATCCGCCATGAAGCTGTCGGTGACGAACAGTTCCAGGTCGTCCGGACCGTTTTCGCGCACCCACAGGCCATAGGGAACACGCAGTACGTCCTGGCCGACGAAGCCCATCGGCGTGAAATCGGGAAGCCTGAACACTTGCACCCGATGGTTGTCGCGTTCGGCCACGAACAACAGGTCGCCATACACCGCGATGCCGTTGGGACGGTTGAATTGCGATACGCCTTCGCCGCGTTCGCCGACGCTGCGCAGGCGTTGACCGGTCTCGGCGTCGTAAACCACCAATCGATGGCTGGACTTGGCGGTGGCGATCAACCAGAGGTGGCCGTCCTCGGTGGGCCAGACCGCCAGCGAATCCAGTTCGTCCTCAGGGCTTTCCGTGGAAACCCAGGCCTCGGCAATCACCGCATCCACCGCGGTCTTGGGCGCTGGAACCTGCGGCGCGGAAGTGTGCGGGGCCGGAGCGGTGGCGCAGGCCGCCAGCAGCGTCAGGCAGGCGCCGAGCGCAAGCTGGCCCAGAGCAGGTCGGGAAGGAGTCATATGCTAATTATGCGTTAAGGCCGGCGTGGCTTGCGACCGGTATTGTGACCTAGTCCATCGCTTTATCCGAATAAAGCGATTGACATGTCGAAAAACGGCTGGCAAGCTGGCGCCACCATCGAGACCGGCAGAGGGACAGGCCCTTTGAAGCCGGGGCAGCCAGGCGACGCGCAAGCGCCGCCCAGGTGCCAAATCCTGCGGAGACCTCTGCGTCTACCGGAAGATGGTTCGATCCTGCCTTGCGCGGGGCGAACGCCGAGCTCCGCGAAGCTCGATGGTTGTAGTCCAAGTTCCTCCACTGGATACCGCCATGAGCTTCGTCAACGCCGCCCTGCATGCCGTTCCTTCCCTGCCGCCGTTGCCGGCCTACGAGCCGTCGACGGGTCCATTGCCGACGGAAGCCGCGCGCGACCTGCGCGGCGAAATCAGCCTGCGTCTCGACTTGCGCCATGCCGGCATCCGTCAGGTGACTCTGCGTTACGAGTTGCTGGGCGAGGCGGGATTGCCGGTCGTGTTCGTGGCGGGCGGAATTTCAGCGCATCGCCACGTGGTGGCCAGCGAAACCTTCCCCGAGAACGGCTGGGCCAATGCGCTGGCACAAGCCGGCCGTGCGCTCGACCCCACGCGCCGCCGTCTGCTGGCCATCGACTACGTCGGCGCCGACGGCAAGCTGGACGTGCCGCTGGAAACCGCCGATCAAGCCGATGCCATCGTGCAGTTGTTGGATGCGCTGAAGATCGAACAGCTGCATGCCTTCGTCGGATATTCGTACGGCGCGCTGGTGGGTCTGCAGCTCGCGGCGCGCCATCCGTCCCGTCTGCGCAAGCTGATCGCGGTGAGCGGCGCACATCGCGCACACCCGTATGCATCCGCTTGGCGCGCGCTGCAGCGCAAAGCCGTGGCGTTGGGCCAGTTGCAGTGCGCCGATGCGCAAGGGCTTTCGCTGGCGCGCCAGTTCGCGATGCTGAGCTACCGCACGCCGGAGGAATTCGACGAGCGTTTCGACGCCGCTCCGGAAATCATCAACGGCCGCGTGCGTTGCGCCGCCGAGGACTACCTGGACGCCGCCGGCGCGCAATACGTGGCGCGCACGCCGGTCACCGCCTATCTGCGCCTGTCCGAATCCATCGACCTGCACCGCTTGGATCCTGCCCAGGTCGGCGTGCCGACCGTGGTGGTAGCCGTCGAAGGCGATCGTCTGGTGCCGCTGGCCGATTCCGTGGCGCTGGTCGAAGGCCTGAACACACAGGGTTCCAGCGCGCGCGGACAGCTGCGCGTACTGCGCTCGCCCTACGGCCACGACGCCTTCCTGAAAGAAACCGATCGCATCGACAACATCCTGGTGGCCGCCCTGCGCGATGCCGACCGCAACGAGACTGGAGAAACCGCATGAGCCGCCACACCGACAACGACGCTCCTTGTAGCTCGGCCACTTCGGCCGTACGCGCCGGCATAGATCGCGACACCGCCTATGGCGCGGTCACGCCGCCCATCGTGCTGTCGTCCAACTTCAGCTTCGACGGCTTCGGCAACAAGCGCCAGTACGACTACACACGCAGCGGCAACCCGACCCGCGACCTGCTGGGCGAAGCGCTGGCCGAACTGGAAGGCGGCGCCGGCGCGGTAATCACTTCCACCGGCATGGCCGCCATCACCCTGGTACTGAACGCCTTGCTTGAACCGGGCGACCGTCTGGTAGTGCCACACGATGCCTACGGCGGAAGCTGGCGCCTGTTCAATGCGCTGGCGAAGAAAGGCCATTTCGAGCTGATCACCGCCGACCTGACCGATCCGCGTTCCTTCGCCGATGCGCTGGCGCAGTCGCCGAAGCTGGTGCTGATCGAAACGCCTTCCAACCCGCTGTTGCGCATCACCGACCTGCGCTTCGTCATCGACGCGGCCAAAAAGGCTGGCGCGATCACCGTAGTCGACAACACCTTCCTGTCGCCGGCGCTGCAGAAGCCCATCGAGTTCGGCGCCGACGTGGTGCTGCATTCCACCACCAAATACATCAACGGCCATAGCGACGTGGTCGGGGGCGCGGTCGTCGCGCGCGAAGCGGAAACGCATGAAAAACTCGTGTGGTGGGCCAACGCGCTGGGCCTGACCGGTTCGCCGTTCGACAGCTTCCTGACGTTGCGCGGGCTGCGCACATTGGACGCGCGGCTGCGCGTGCACCAGGAGAACACCACCGCCATCGCGACATTGTTGGATGAGCACCCTGTGGTTTCCAAGGTGTATTTTCCGGGTTTGGCCTCGCATCCCGGCCATGCCGTCGCCGCACGCCAACAGAAGGGTTTCGGCGCGATGCTGAGCGTGGAGCTGCATGGCGGAGAAGCGGCTGTGCGCGCGTTCGTCGATGGATTGAAATATTTCACCCTGGCCGAATCGCTGGGCGGCGTGGAAAGCCTGATCGCGCATCCGGCGACGATGACCCACGCGGCGATGACCGCCGAAGCGCGGGCCAAGGCCGGTATTTCCGACGGCCTGCTGCGCTTGTCGATAGGCATCGAATCCACCGACGATTTGATCGCCGATCTGTCGCAGGCTCTGTTGCGTGCCGAACGCGCCATCGCCGGCCAGGCGGAGGACGAACGCATCCTCGTCGACGCATGAGCAGCGTCGTGCGTCTGGCGACGGCGTACCGTTCGGTGCCGGCGCCGAAGTTGGCTCTGTTGGGCACCGGCGTAGTGGGCACGGCATTCGTAGCCCGTTACCAGCGGTTGCAGCAGTGCGGTCATCCCTTGCCGGCATTCGCGTGGCTCGCCAACTCGCGCGCGCTGCAGTATTGCGATGAGTTGCCTGCACGCGCGCTGGAACAAGCCCGCGCCTCCACGCTGGAAGTCGCCGCGCTGCCGCCCTGGGCGGAAGCCGAAGCGCTGCGTCGTGGCGACGTGCTGGTCGACGCGACCGCAAGCGAAACCGTGGCCGACTGGCATGCAAGCTGGCTGGCGCGTGGCGTGCACGTGGTCACTGCCAACAAACTCGGCTATGGCGGCGCGCTTTCACGGGCGAGCGCCATTGCGGAAGCGGCGCAGGAAGGCAACGCGCGCTACGGCGACAGCGCGACCGTCGGCGCGGGGCTGCCGCTGCTGCGCAGCTTGCGCGAGCTGGTGGCCGGTGGCGATCGCATCCATCGGGTCGAAGGCGTGCTCTCGGGTTCGCTGGCTTGGCTTTTCCATCACTACGACGGCATGCGTCCGTTCTCGGGTTTCGTACGCGAAGCCCGCCAGCACGGTTACACCGAGCCGGATCCCCGCCTGGATCTTTCGGGTGAAGACGTGCGCCGCAAACTGTTGATCCTGGCGCGCGCAGCGGGATTGCCGCTGCAGGGAGAAGCGGTGACGGTGGAATCGCTGGTGCCGCAACAACTCGCCACGCTTCCGCTGGAAGAACTCGATCGCGGCCTGGACCAGCTGGACGTGCCGCTCGCCGCGCATTTCAAAGCCGCTTACCGCAATGGCGCGAAGCTGCGCTTCCTCGGCCGTTTCGACGACAGTGGCGCCAGCGTCGGTTTGCAGGCGTTACCGGCCGACAATGCGCTTTGCGGCGGGGGCGGTACCGACAACCGCGTCGCCATTTTCAGCGATCGCTACTGCGATCAGCCGCTGCTGATCCAGGGGCCGGGCGCGGGGGCGGAAGTCACTGCGGCGGCGTTGCTGGACGATGTCTTGAAAATAGCCGCCTGAGAGCACCATTGCCTACGGACGGGCCGCGCATCCGCTAAAATATCGGCGCAGACGTAGCGTCTGCGACTCAGGGGTGCAGATGAATCCGCTCAACCCGACCCAGACGGCGCCGAGCATCGCCTTGCTTGAGGACGACGTCGTACTGCGCGAGCGCGTCCTGTTGCCTGGTTTGAAGGATTTCGGTTTCGTCGTCAGCGGCCACGAAACCGCCGCCGCGCTCTACGCGCATCTGCAGAACCAAGCCGCCGATATCGTGATACTGGACGTGGGCTTGCCCGACCAGGATGGCTTCAGCGTGGCCCGGCAATTGCGGGAGATCTATCCGTTGCTGGGTATCGTCATGCTCACCGGCCGCGGTAAAACACCGGATCGCGTGCGAGGCTTGAGCGAAGGCGCCGATGCGTATCTGTCCAAGCCGGTGGAGATAGAACTGCTCGCGGCCACGCTGCACAGTCTGGCGCGTCGCCTGCGCGGTAACGGCGAGCGCACGAAAGTCCACCCCGGTTGGCGCCTCGATGCCGATGGCTGGTGCCTGTTGACGCCATCGGGCGCCGTGGTGGCGCTGACCAAGAGCGAGCGCAGTCTGTTCGCCTGTCTGTCCGCTTCGCCCGGCAAGTTGGTCACCCGCGAGGCGCTGATCGCCGCGTTGACCAGCAATGTCTTCGACTTCGACAACCATCGCCTGGATTCCATGATCCACCGTCTGCGCCGTAAGGTCGCCGACGCCTGCGGCGAACCGCTGCCGCTGTCGGCCGTGCATGGCGAAGGGTATGTGTTGACCGCGACGCGTTGACGCGCGGAGTTCTGGCGGAAGTACGGCAGCCGCGGCTCGCTTCTTCGGCGAACGTGTCCGTCTTCCAGGAGTGGTCGATTTTTCCTATTTGTTTCCGGAGGCGGCGTCGGCAGGCGGACCGCTCGGCGCCAGCGGCAGCAATATCGCAAACGTAGTGCCGATACCGAGCCGGCTGTTCGTCTCGATGCGTCCGCCCGCGTTCTCCACAAGATCACGCACCACGGACAATCCCAAGCCGGTGCCGCTATCGGCGGGTTTGGTGCTGTAGAACGGATCGAACGCGCGGTGCAGAACTTCCTCCGTCATACCGTGTCCGGTGTCGGACAGGCCGATGCGGACCATCTCGCCGCGCTGTTCTTGCAGGCGTCCGACTTCGATCGAGAAGTCGCCGCCCTGGTGCATGGCATCGCGCGCGTTGGCGGCGATGTTGAGGATCATCAGTTCGAACTGGCTGCGATCCAGGCGAACAGGCAGCGCCTGTGGTTCGACCAGAATCTCCAAGCCTATGTCGGCATCGAACATCTGGCGCAGCATCGGCTTCAGTTCGTGTATGGCGTTGCCGGCATCGAACACTTCGATGCTGGAAACATCGTGCCTGCCGAAACGCAGCAACTTGCGGCTGATCGCGCTGCCGCGCCTGGCCGCGATCTCCACGCCTTCCAGCGATTCCTCCAACGCTGCCGCGCGCGATACGGTAGCGGTGCCCGACTGGTGCCGCTGCGATGCGAAACCCAGGATGATGCCCAGGATATTGTTGAAGTCGTGGGCGATGCCGCTGGCTAGGCGCCCGGTGGCTTCCATCTTCTGCGAATGGATCAGTTGCGCTTGCGCGCGTTCGCGCACGGCCATCTCGTGCTGCAGCGCCCGGCTGTGGGCGATGGATTCGCCCAGGCTTTCGCGCAATGCCTGGATCGTGCGGTCGAGTACCGCCGTGATCAGCAAATGGCTGATCAGCACGGCCGGCACATTGACCAGGGCCTTGCGGATCGCCTCGGTGGTTCCGCCCGCGTCCCTTATCTCGGTGGCGAATCCGATGCCGAATACCAGCATCAGCAGGCCGAACACGGTCCAGAGCGCCGTGCGCCCCAGCACCAATCCGCCGATCACCAGCGGCAGGATGGTGGGCGCCGGATCGATCACGCCGGGCTGCGTGCCGAACTGGAAGAACACGATCGCCAGCGAGATCAGCTGCGGTGCCAAGAACAGCACGATCGCAGGCTTGAAGCGGCCGCGGCGGATCATGACGATGCTGATCCAGGCCAGAGCGATGATCGCGACATCCATCAGCAGGATGATCATCCTGCCCTCGGTGGGTAGGCTGCCGCGGGCGATGATCCGCCACGCCCAGTTCAGCGGCAGCAGAAGCCCGTAACAGAGCAGCAGCGCCTGCATGACGGGCGCATTGCGGCGATCCACCGGGTCGGTGATGGGCGCGCTGCGCAGCCAGCGTAAAAAACGATGCCACATGTCGATCGCGCAGTCCCGCGGACGCACGGCGCCCCATTGGAAAACGGAAACGATCGGCCCATGCATCCGTGCGCAGCCGCGGTGGGCAACTGGCGATGCCGACGGTGAGAATTGCGCGATTATCCGGTGAGAACATCGTGCGTGACAAGGCGGTTACGCAGGCCTTACGTTCGCATCCAGGCCGAGGGGGGCGCAGCGCAGGAGCGCTTGGTCCCGGCAGCCAGTCTTTGCCGGGGGTACATCGGCAAATCAACCTGAATCGATGCTGCGGCAACGACCGGCTTCGCGCCGGCGTTTTTGGCCGATGGGTGTCTTTTTGCTCTTGAAATATCAAATTTTGGAGAGAAATTCGATGAACAGGGTTTTCAGTCGGGTGTGGAACCGGTCATTGCAGGCGCTGGTGGTAGTTTCGGAATTGGCGGCTAGTAGCGGCAGGAAGGCGGGGCGGATCCATCGCCAAGGCATGCCGGCCCTGGGCGCATTGTTGCTCTCGGCGAGCTTCGCGCTGACGCCCAGCGCGCACGCGGCCGACTCCGCGACGGTCGGAGACACAACCGATGCGACATGCGCCGATACGATGCCCGCCGGTGCGCAGCAGACGGACCAGGCCGGATGCGAGGCAAAGGCGCAGGCCGATGCCGGGATCATGGCGGTGGTCGACGACGCCTACATCAAGGTGAACGGCGCCGGCGACGGCAGCGACGATGCCACCATGACCGGCGAGGGCGCCATCGCCATCGGCAGCAGCAGCTGGGCCGCGGCCAATGCCACCACTGCGATCGGTTCGGGCAGCATCGCCTTCGGCCTCGGCGCCAGCGCCTTCGGCCAAGGCGCGATGGCCTTCGGCGACGCCAGCGTGGCCGTGGGCCAGGGCGCATATGCGTCTGGCGATGGTCCTGTCATGGGTTTGGGCAATACCGCGATCGGCGCCTCGGCTTCGGCCGAAGCCGAGCAGGGCGGTACCGCGATCGGTGCGCTCAGCCTCGCCTCCGGCACCGGTTCCACGGCTATCGGCGGTAATGCGGAGGCCTATGGAGATGGCAGTCTGGTAGCCGGTTTCGGCAGTGGCGCCAACGGCGAAGCCGGAGTGGCGCTTGGCGCCAACTCGCGCGCCATGGGTGGCGATTTCGGTGTCGCCATCGGCGGATCCAGCTACGCGATCGGCGAAGGCGCCACCAGCGTTGGCGGTCTGGCCTGGGCCCAAGGCAACTACGCGCTGGCATCGGGCTATTACTCCACCGCCGTGGGCGATGGCAGCATCGCGCTCGGCGGCGGCCTCGGCGTCGACCTCGATGGCGATGGCGTGATCGGTCCGGGTGAAGCGACGATCGCCGCCGGCTATCACGCAGTCGCGCTAGGCTATCAAGCCGCCGCACTTGGCGACGGTACGCTGGCGCTGGGCGATCAGGCGCAGGCTCTGCAGCTCAACGCCACCGCCGTAGGAACCATGAGCGTGGCGGCAGGCGAATCCAGCACCGCCACCGGCGCCAACAGCGTCGCCAATGGTGTGGAAAGCAGCGCTTACGGCGCCAACAGTTACGCCGATGCCGATTACTCGACGGCCGTGGGCAGCGGCAGCTTGGCATTGGGCGAAGGTTCGTCGGCGCTCGGCGCTGGCGCCAACGCGCTTGGCACCGAGAGCGTCGCCAGCGGTTATGGCAGCGTCGCCACTGGCGAATATTCGGTCGCGCAAGGCAGCGGCAGCCAGGCGCTGGGCGAAGCCTCTATCGCGATCGGCGTGCAAAGCCTGGCCAGCGGCGCGGACAGCATCGGCATCGGCGCCGGCAGCCAAGCGGGCGACTTCGGCACCTCTGTCGGCACGCTGAGCAATGCCTCCGGCTACGGCGCCAGCGCTTTCGGCGACAACGCCTGGGCGACGAACGATTTCTCCTTGGCCATGGGCGCCAATTCAAGCTCGCTGGCGATTGGCGGTATCGCGATCGGTACCGACAGCTACGTCGATGCCAACGCCGACCACGGCATCGCCATAGGCAACCTCGTGATGGCGTACGGCAAGAATTCGATCGCCATGGGCGGTCTGTGGACCACTGCGGGTGCCGATGGCGCGATCGCGATCGGCGGCACCAAGGCCTGCACCGGTTTCATGTGCATCGAGGAGAACACTTTGGCCTGGGGCATCAACAGTGTCGCGCTGGGCGCTGGCGCGACGACCCAGGCGGACGGAGCCACTGCTCTGGGCAGCGGTGCCCAGGCCGGCGGTATCGATTCGATCTCGATCGGCATGGACTCAAGGGCGTGGACCGACAACTCCACCGCCATTGGCGCCCGCACCTATGCGATGGGCGAGAACTCGGTCGCGCTCGGCGCCGATTCGGTCACCTCCCGCGCCAACACGGTGACGGTAGGTAGTGAGTGGACCGGGATGACGCGTCAGATAACCGGCGTCGCCGCCGGTACCGAGGCCAACGATGCGGTGAACCTGGCCCAGTTGGATGCGGTGGCCGGCGCCATGAACGACGACGACCACTACTTCGCCGCCAACGGTTTGGCCGACGGCAGCGACGATGCGGTCGCAGCCGGCGAAAATTCCATCGCCGCCGGCGCCAACAGCGTGGCCGAAGGCGTCGAGAGCAGCGCGTTCGGTTACCAGAGCAATGCCGTCGGCGATTACTCGTTGGCGTTCGGCAGCAGCAGCTTGGCGCTGGGCGAAGGCTCGTCGGCCATTGGCACCGGCGCCAACGCGATCGGCAGCTACAGCGTGGCCAACGGTTACGGCAGCATCGCCAATGGCGACAACAGCAGCGCGATCGGCGCGAACGCAACGGCCGAGGGTGGTTCCAGCTTTGCTGGCGGCAACAGCGCGCAGGCCAATGGCGGTGGCAGCGTGGCCCTGGGCTCGAGCAGCATCGCCAACGGTTCCAATGGCGTTTCCGTCGGTGCGGGCAGCGAATCGAATGGCTTCTTCGCGACCGCGGTGGGCGGCCTGGCACTGGCCGACGCTCCGTTTACGACGGCGATCGGCGCGTTCGCGACGGCGGATGGCTGGCAGAGCGTCGCGGTCGGCTCAGGTGCCTACGCCACCGATTTCAATGCGACGGCGATCGGCGCGAACAGCATGTCCGGGGTCGGCGGCGTTGCGATCGGTGCGGGAGCGGCGTCCGGGTTCTGGTCGACAGACGAGGAAACGGGCGAGAACGTTTTCGTCGGGTCGCAAGGCACCGCTGTCGGCCAGAACGCGGCGGCGACCGGACAGTTCAGCACCGCGCTGGGCGGCTTCTCGGATGGCTCGTTCGCTTCGGCGGGCGCGGCCGGAATGTACAGCACGGCTTTGGGTGCGGGCGCTTATGCAGGTTCGTACTGGGACAGCGCTCTCGTCGGCGACTACACCACCGCGGTCGGCGCCGAAAGCTGGGCGATCGGCGGTTCGGCCACCTCGCTGGGTTACAACAGCTTCGCCCAAGCCGAACACGCCACGGTGCTCGGCGCCAATGCGTGGACTACCGCCGAAGCGAGCAACAGCGTCGCTCTCGGCGAAGGTTCGCTGGCCGATCGCGCCGACACGGTTTCGGTGGGTGCGGCGCAGGACTGGACCGATGCTGGCGGCGTAGTGCACGCAGCGATCGATCGCCAGATCACCAATGTCGCCGCCGGTACCGAGGCCACCGATGCGGTGAACAAGGGCCAGCTCGATCAGGCGATCGCCGGAGTCGGTGGCGATGTCGGCGAGATCAATGCGGCTGCAGTGAAATACGACGACCCGGACGCCAAAGACGCGATCACCCTGGGCGGAGCCGAAGGCACGACCATAAGCAACCTCAAGGCCGGCACGCAGTCCGGCGACGCGGTTAACTTCGCTCAGCTGGATTCGGTGGCGTCCGCTCTCGGCGGCGGCGCCGCATTCGGCGCCAACGGCCTGATGATCGCGCCGGTCTACAGCATCCAGGGCGGCAGCTATTCCAACATCGGTTCGGCATTCGGTGCGCTCGATAACGCACTGACCGGGCTCAGCAACCGCATCGGTTCTCTTGAGCAAGGTTCGGGCGGCGGTGGCGGCAATATCCCGTCGGGCACCGGCAATGGCCTGGCGATCGGCCAGGGCAGCGTCGCCACCGATGCCGGCGACACCGCGGTGGGCACAGGTTCGACGGTCGGGGCCGATGGCGGCACTGCAGTCGGCAGCAACAGTTCGATCAGCGCGACCGCGACCAACGCCGTTGCGGTCGGTGCGGACGCCAGCGTCACCGCGGCCAACGGCACCGCCATCGGCCAGGGCGCATCGGCTACCGCTAGCGGCGCGGTCGCGATCGGCCAGGGCTCGGTGGCCAACGAGGCCAATACCGTCTCGGTCGGTAGCGCCGGCAACGAACGCCGCGTCACCAATGTGGCCGCAGGCGTCAACACCACCGATGCGGCCAACGTCGGTCAGATGCAGGCAGGCGACGCGGCCACCTTGACTGCGGCCAACAGCTACACCGACACCACCGCGACCAGAACGCTCAGCTCCGCCAACGCCTATACCGATAGCCGCTTCACTGCGATGAACGACCAGTTCACCCAACTGACCAACGACATCGGTATGCGCCTGAGCAAACAAGATCAACGCATCGACCGGATGGGCGCGATGAGCTCGGCGATGATGAATATGTCGATCAACGCCGCCGGCAGCCGCAGTCCGCGCGGCCGGGTCGCGGTCGGCGCCGGTTGGCAGAACGGAGAAAGCGCCTTGTCGGTCGGTTACTCGAAGGCGGTCGGCGAACGTGCGTCCTTCAGCATCGGCGGCGCCTTCAGCAGCGACGACAAATCGGCGGGCGTCGGTTTCGGCTTCGATCTGTAATCCCCTGCAACAACCACACGTGTTGAAAGCGAAAGTCGTCGGGATCCGGTTTCCCCTGAGGCAGGTCCTGCGCTGTTCGCCAAAACTTTGCATTTCCTAGGAGAGAGAACGTGAGAAAGAGCACTCGTATTGCCTGCACCGGAACACTCGCCACCGCCGTGGTCGCTGCGCTATCGGCTTTCGCATCGGATTATTTCAGCGCCGCGCCGCGGACGATGTCCAGCCCGAGCGCGGCTGTCTCGGCGGCCTCGGTCTCCGCAGGTGTCGCGAACAACAGCAGGAAAGTTCTTCCCGGCAGTGCGTTGAGGCAGGCGAGTTTCGACCGCTTCATCGTCAAGTACGGCGACGGAACCGCCGCGCGCAGCAGCCAGACGCTGTTGTTGAACGCGATCAATGCAGCCGCAATGCGCGCCGGTGTCGCCGGTACCAAACTATCGGCCAACGGCAGCAGCGCGGCGCTGAGCATGCAGTACGTACGCAGGCTGGCCACTGGCGGCGACGTGATCCGCCTGTCGCGAGGACTGAACCAGAATGAAGCCAACGCCTTGCTCGCGCAGCTGCGGGCGGATCCGTCGGTCAAATACGCGCAGCCGGACTACATCAAGCAGCGGCTGGACTTCACCCCGAACGATCCACGCCTGGATCTGCAGTGGCATTACACCCACCCGACGACCGGCATCAAGGCCCCCACCGCGTGGGATACATCGACGGGCGAGGGCGTGGTGGTGGCGGTGCTGGACACCGGCTATCTCGACCACGCGGATCTCAACGCCAACATCGTGCCGGGTTACGACTTCATCATCGACACCGTCGTCGCCGGTGATGGCGACGGGCGCGATGCCGATGCGCACGATCCGGGCGACTGGGAAGGCGGCGGCACCAGCTCTTTCCATGGCACTCACGTCGCGGGCACGGTGGCCGCGGTGACCAACAACGGCTTAGGCCTTGCGGGCGTCGCCTTCAACGCCAAGGTGCAGCCGGTGCGCGTGCTTGGCCATGGCGGCGGTTATACCTCCGATATCGCCGATGCCATCACCTGGGCTTCGGGCGGTACGGTCGCGGGTGTGCCCGACAACGCCAATCCGGCGGAGGTCATCAACATGAGCCTGGGCGGTTACGGTTCGTGCAACGACGATCCGGTGACGCAGGCCGCCATCGACGGCGCGGTCAGCCGCGGCGTGACCGTGGTGGTCGCCGCGGGTAACGACAACCAGGACGCCGCCTATCACTCGCCCGCCAGTTGCGTGGGCGTGATCACGGTCGGCGCCACGGGCGTCGATGGCGCCCGTTCCTACTTTTCCAATTACGGTGCCGCCGTCACCCTTTCGGCGCCGGGTGGCAACGCAACCAGCGGCTCGTCTCCGAACGACCGCTGGATCTGGTCGTTGGGCAACAGCGGTACGCAAGCGCCCGTCGCCAGTCCAGCCGGCGATCTGATGGTCGGCATGATCGGGACGTCGATGGCCAGCCCGCACGTGGCCGGCATCGTCGCGTTGATGCAAAGCGCAGCGGTAGGCGCCGGCAGGCCCGCACTGACCCCGGCGCAGGTAAAAACCCTGCTCCGCACTACGGTGACGCCGTTCACGGTGATGCCGCCGGTCAGCCAATCGCAGGGACCCGGTATCGCCAACGCCGCGGCAGCGGTATTGGCAGCGACTCAGGACATCCCGGTCGATCAAGGCACCTTGCTCGACAACCGGATCGCTATAACGGGCCAGACCGGCGCCACCGGCGATGCGCTGCTGTACAAAATCGTGGTGCCGGCCGGCAGGACCAGCTTGAACCTGCGTACCTATGGCGGTACCGGCAACGTCTCGATCTATGTCGCCTACGAACGCACGCCGTCCGCGACGAGTTACGACCGCAAGTCGGCCAAGGCCGGCAACAGCGAAGCGGTGGTCATCACCAATCCGGCTGCGGGGACGTACTACCTCAGCGTGGTGGGCGAGAGCCCCTTCGCCAACGTCTCGGTGATGGGTTTGTACTAGCAGCTAATGGCGGCAACGGGAGCGATCCCGTTCCGTCCGCGATGCGATCGGCGCCCGGGATATCCCGGGCGTTTTTTTGCAAGGTGTTTCGCTCAAGCGGTAAGCCTGATTCGCACGTGGCGTTCGAAGTCGGCTGCCGACATCGGCCGCCCGAACAGATAGCCTTGCGCCTCGCCGCAACCGCAAGCCAGCAGCGGTGCGAGTTGGGTTTCGCGTTCGATGCCCTCGGCGACCACGGTCATGCCCAGGCTGTTTCCGAGCTCGGCCACCGCGCGCACGATCGCCCGGCCGGGGCCGACCTGATCGATCTGGTCGATGAAGCTACGGTCGATCTTGAGTTTGCCGAGCGGGAACTGGCTCAGGTAGCTGAGGCTGGAATAGCCGGTGCCGAAGTCGTCCAGCGCGATCACCACGCCGAGGTCCGACAGGGCGTGCATGGTGGCGATGCTCGATTCGGGGTCGTACATGATTTGGCGCTCGGTGATTTCAAGTTCCAGGTCGCCGGCCGGATAGTCGTGCTGGTGCAGCGCCTCGGTTACCGCGTCGCGCAGGCGGGCGGCGTTGCGGAACTGCGTGCCGGAGACGTTCACCGCCATGCGCAACGAGGCCAGGCCTCGTGCGCGCCATTGCGCCGATTGGCGGATGGCCTCGATCAGCACCCATTCGCCTAGCGATTCCATCAGGCCGTTCTCTTCGGCGACCGGGATGAAGGTGGCGGGTGTGATCCGGCCGTGTTTGGGATGATCCCAGTAGACCAGGGCTTCGGCGCCGATGACGCGTCGGCTCTGCAGTTCGACGACAGGTTGGTAGAGAACGACCAGTTGATCGCGTTCGGCGGCCTGGCGCAGCTCGTTGAGCATGATGAAGCGGCGCGTGACGGTCTCTTCCATGTCGGTCTGGAAGCGCAGGTGGAGGTTCTTGCCCGCCGCTTTGGCGTGGTACAGCGCGTTGTCGGCGCGACGCAGCAGCAAATCGTGTTTGTCGCCATGCTCGGGATAGCGCACGCTGCCGATACTGAGAGTGACCCCCAATTGCTCGCCCTCCACCCGCAGCGGCAGCGATATGCGCCGGATCAGTTCGTTGGCGATGCCGTCGTCCCGAAGCGCGCTTCCGGCCGGCAGCAGGACGATGAATTCGTCGCCGCCGAAGCGGAACACTTCGCCATCGATGCCGACGGCATCGCGCAGGCGTTGCGCTACTTGGGTCAGCACGCGGTCGCCCGCGCTGTGGCCGAGCGAATCGTTGATTTCCTTGAATCCGTCCAGATCGGCGAACAACAGGCCGAAACCGGCATCGCCGCGGCGATTCACCAGTTCGGCGAGGCGAAGCTGGAATTGAGTGCGATTGGGTAGTCCGGTGAGACCGTCGAAGTAGGCGAGGCGTTTTATGTGTTCCTCCGCTTGCTTGCGTTCGGTGAGGTCGATGATGGTGGCCAGCACCACCTGGCGATCGTCGACCGTCAGCGGATTGAGCCTGAGTTCGACCGGAACTTCGACGCCGTTCTTACGCAGGCAGTACATATCGCGCCCGGCATCGATCCGGCGCAGTTGCGGGATCAGGCTGTAACTGTCGCCAAGCGCGCCAGGCCCGGCGCGGAAGCGGACCGGCACCAGGATGTCTACGGATTGGCCGATCAACTCGGTTCGCGGGTAGCCGAGCAGACCTTCGGCCGCGATATTGGCCAACATGATGCGGCCGTCGCCGTCGACCATCAGCATCGCGCCAGGCGTGTTCTCGACCAGCGTGCGAAAGCGCTGCTCGCTGGCGCGCAGGTCGCAGGTCAATTCCCCGGCGAGCGCTTCCGCTTGCGCGCGGACCTCGGCGCTATGGGTGAGCTTGGCCTCGGCGTCGCGGAGGTTCTGCCGGGCCCTGCGTTGATCGCGATGCGAGCCCACGGTCATCACCGCGAGGAACAGCAGGGTGTTGCTGACGATGGCCAAACTCAGTTGCTCGCCGGGCACCGCGTTCGGACGGGTTGCGCAATAGGTTTCCGGACCGAGCAACATGGCTTGCATGCCGGTGTAGTGCATGCCGCAGATTCCGAGCCCCATCAGCGCCGCGGCGCCGACCTGGATGTTGAAATGGCTCTCGCCCCGATCCCAGGAGAAGCGCGTCAGCAACACCAGCGCGATCAGCGAGACCACGACCGCTACGGCGAATGAAGCCGCTACCCATGCGACCGACCAAGCGGGTGGCGGGACGAAGGTGATCGCGGCCATGCCCGAGTAGTGCATGACGCAGATTCCAAGCCCCATCATCAGGGCCGCAAGCAACAACTGCGCCCATCCGCGTTTGCGTGTGCCGGCGATGTACAAGGCTAGAGCGGAGGACAGGATGGCCGGCAGCACCGAGGCCGCCGTCATCGGCAGGTCGTAGAGAATGGGCACCGGCAGATGGAAAGCGAGCATGCCCATGAAATGCATGGACCAGATGCCCAGGCCGAGCGCCGTTCCGCCCGCCCATATCCACAGTACGGTCCGGTGCGCCGCTGCCTCGCGTACGCGCCCGGCGAGCTGGATCGCCACGAACGCTGCGAACCAGGCGATCAGGAACGACAGGATGACCGTCCATAGGTCGTATTGGCCCTGCACCGACGTTCCCCTAGAGTCGTGACCCGCATTCGAGGCCGGGATGCGCGCACTGTAGTTGCATAGAATGCGGCGAAGCGTGCGCTATGACGCGTTTATGACAACAACGGTGGGCGCAGGGCGAAGCGCTCGTCCGGGCCGAAGTCGGGACGCTGTCGTGTTTCCGTGCGGTGTAACGCCGCTTATCCTTCTTGCAAGGTCGGGCGCAAGACTTGCCTAGACGAGATCCGGTTCAGCACTCGATGACGTTGACCGCCAGTCCGCCGCGGCTGGTTTCCTTGTACTTGTCCTGCATGTCACGGCCGGTGTCGCGCATGGTCTTGATGACCTTGTCCAGGGAAACCTTGTGCTTGCCATCGCCGCGCGCGGCCATGCGGCTGGCGTTGATGGCCTTCACCGCGCCCATCGCATTGCGTTCGATGCAGGGAATCTGCACCAGCCCGCCGATCGGATCGCAAGTCAGTCCCAGGTTGTGCTCCATGCCGATTTCGGCGGCGTTCTCTATCTGGCTGGAAGTGCCGCCCAGCGCGGCGACCAGACCACCTGCCGCCATCGAACACGCCACTCCCACTTCGCCCTGGCAACCGACTTCGGCGCCGCTGATCGAGGCGTTTTCCTTGTAGAGGATGCCGATGGCCGCCGCGGTCAGCAGGAAATTGAAGACGCCTTCCTCGTTCGCGCCCGGGCAGAAGCGATCGTAGTAATGCAGCACCGAAGGGATGATGCCGGCCGCGCCATTGGTGGGCGCAGTCACCACGCGCCCGCCCGCCGCGTTCTCTTCGTTCACCGCCAACGCGTACAGGTTCACCCAGTCCAGGGTGGTCAACGGATCGCGCATCGCCGCTTCCGGTTTGCTGGACAGTTCGTTGAACAGGGCAGGGGCGCGACGAGTGACGTGCAGGCCGCCGGGCAAGGTGCCTTCCTGGCGGATGCCGCGGGCCACGCAGCTTTGCATCGCCGTCCAGATCTCGCGCAGACCGGCCTTGATCTCGTCCTCGCTGCGCCAGGATTTTTCGTTCTCGAACATCAGCTGGGCGATGCTGAGCCCGCTCTCGCGCGATTGCGCCAGTAGCTCGTCGCCGCTATGGAACGGGTAAGGCAACGGAGTTTCGTCGGCGACGATCCGGTCCGAAGCCGCGTCGTCCTGGTTGACCACGAAACCGCCGCCGACCGAGTAGTAGTCGCGCGTGGCGATCACTTCGTCGTTGGCGTCGAATGCGGTGAAGCGCATGCCGTTGGTGTGGAAGGGCAGCTTCTGCCGTTTGTTCATCACCAGGTCGCGCTTTTCGTCGAAGGCGACCGGATGGCGGCCGGACAGCAGCAGTTTCTTCTCGCCGCGGATGCGGGCGAGCGCGGCGGGAATGACGTCGGGATCGATCAGGTTGGGCATGTGGCCTTCCAGCCCCATCAGCACCGCCTTGTCGGTGCCGTGGCCACGTCCAGTCAGCGCCAGCGAACCGAAGACCTCGGCGCGCAATCGCACCACGTCCTGCAGCCGCCCCGGCTCCTCGATCCAGCGCGCGACAAAGCGCGCCGCGGCGCGCATGGGGCCGACGGTGTGGGAGGAACTCGGCCCGATGCCGATCTTGAAAAGGTCGAAAGTGCTGACTGCCATGCGGCTATTCTATGCTTTCGCGATGAACCGCCCTCCTGCGGCGCAGCACTTTCCCGGGATTGACCGCTTGCCACTGATCCTCTATCAGCGCGACGACTGCCATCTCTGCGACCTAGCGCTGGAAATGCTGGCGGCGGCGCGGCTGCCCGACTTCGAAAGCGTTTTCATCGACGAGGACGACTCGTTGGAGGCCGCTTACGGAATCCGCGTGCCGGTTTTGCGCGACGAAGCGACCGGGCGCGAGCTGGATTGGCCGTTCGATGCGGCCCGATTGCGGCAATGGCTGCCGACCGAATAGCGGTCGTTCCGTAAGCTGTCTGCTGACCGAATGCCGGAATCCGACCACGGTTCTCCTTGGCAGGGAAGGGTAGGCTTGCGGTTACGCCAACAGGGATGCATGCATGGGCCGGAATACCGTCTGGATCGGATTGCTCGGCGCCTTGATGCTAGGAGCGTTATCCGTCACCGCGAAATCATCGGATGCATCGCCGCCCGTGTGGACTTCGCTGGAGGGCATGCATGCGGACTACGTGCGGGCGTTCGTGGAGAGCGATGGCTTCGGCAAGGCGCGGATAACGCCGATGATGAGGCTCATGCATAGCGGGAGATTGACGCTGGACGACAAACCCTTGCACGTCGGCGACGTGCAGCTGATCGGCATCGCCAAGCACGATCCGCCAGTGGTGTATGCGAGCGGCTTCATGGCGTTCCAGCATGCCGATACCGACGAAAGCTTCCTACCCATGAGGGCGAGCCGCTCTGTCGATGGCCAGGAAAGGCTGATCCTGCGCACGCTGGAGAAAGAGCAGGAAGTCGTGGCTCGGACCGATGCCTCGGGACTCAAGGCCTACGGCGCCATCCGTGCGACCACCGCATGCCTGGAATGTCACCGCAGCAAGCGCGAGGGCGATTTGCTCGGCGCCTTCGTTTACAGGCTGGAACCTGCGCGGGAATGATGCCTCTCGCGGCGCCCTAAGTTTGCAGTCGTACGTAGGGCGGGCACTGCCCGCCGGCTCTTCTCTCGCGGCCCGAAAGCTCGGCGGGCAATGCCCGGCCTACGCCATGGGCCGTGCGGGCGATTATTTCGCAGGCTTGAACACGACCTTCGTACTCACCGCCACCTCGTTCGGGATGGTCTTGGTATCGGCCCAGTCGCCGGTGCCGACGCCGAAGTCCAGGCGTTTGACCGTGGCTTTGCCGCTCAGCACAGGTTGCGCGCCCGGGGTCCAGGTGAAGGTCAGGGTGACCGGCTTGCTGACGCCGCGCAGGCTCAGGTTGCCGTCGGCGGCGTACTGATTGCCGCCTAGCGAACGGAACTTCGTCGCCGTATAGCGGGCCTGCGCGAACTTGGCGACGTTGAAGAAATCGGCGCCGGACAAGGTGGAATCGCGGTCGCCATTGCCGGTGCTGGTACCGGCCAGCGGAATTACCACCTCCAGCTTCGAGGTCGCCAGCTTGGCCGGATCGAAGCTCAGCGTAGTGGTGAAACTGGCGAATTTGCCGGTGAACACCTCGCCGTCGTACTTGCTGGCGAACACCAGGCTGGATCCTGGCGCCTGCACGTAGTCGGCGGCGAAGGCGGGCGAGGCGGCCATCGTCGCCACCAATGCGGCGGCGGTAAGCAGAGGAGAGGCGAAGACGCGCGATTTGGAATCAGGAGACATGCGGGGGTTCCTCGGGTTTCGTGGCGATTGCAGGAGCGGGTTCGTTATCGTCGATGCGGGGTGAACGCCGCGGCAACATGCGGGTAAGCGTGGCGTCGCGCTGGAAGAAGTGATGGTAGAAGGCGGCGCCCGCATGGGAGACGACCAGCGCCACCAGCAACCAGAAGCCCCATTCATGCACGGCAAGGGAAGCATCGCGCAGCGATTCGTCCGGCGGGCTCAGCTTGGGCATCTCGAACAGGCCGAACCAGCGGAACGGGCGCAGTCCGCTGGCCGAGTCGTACAACCAGCCGGAAAGCGGCATGGCCAGGATCAGTCCGTACAGCATCCAGTGGGTGACGTTGGCGACCTGTTTCTGCCAGGTCGGCGTGCCGGGTACCGGTTCCGGCTTGCCCGCGTACAGGCGCCACGCCAGCCGCGCGACGACCAGCACCAGCACCGTGATGCCGGTGGATTTGTGCGCGGTGTAGACCCAGAAATACTTCGGCGTCTTCGGCAGCTCGACCATGGTCAGGCCGACGATGGCCATGCCCAGGATCAGCAGCACGATCAACCAGTGAAAGGCCTGGCTTACCGGGCCCCAACGGTCGGCAGTGTTCTTCAAGGTCATGGCGTGGCGGGCTCCGCGGTTTGGGTAGGCGTGATGGGTGGCGTGGCGGGCGGCTGTGCGCCATCGTGTTCGTCGTTGTCGTCATCGTCCTTGCGGGTGCGCGTGGCCTCCACCTCCAAGCGCAGGTCCACGCGGTCGCCGATCACCGACTTCCAGGCATCGATGCCGAAATCCGCACGGCTGAGGGTGGCGGTGGCGGAAAATCCCGCGGTGCGCCGGAACGGCGGCAGCGGATGGCGCTTGAGCGCATTGAGGGTCACTTCCAACTTCACTTCCTTGGGAACGCCATGCAGGGTCAGCGTGCCGTATACAGAGGCATGCTGCGGGTCGATGGGTTCGATTCGGGTCGAAACGAAAGTGGCGGTGGGGAATTCCTCTACGTCAAGCAGGTTGCGCGCCAGTACGGCCTGGTTCCACTTCTCGTCGCCCAGGTCCAGCCTTTGCAGGGGGACGCTGACTTCAAGCCGGGCCGTAGTCCAGTTCTCCGGATCGAATTGCAGATGGCCGTTGCTGCCGGACACGGTGCCGATGGCCTTGGAAAAGCCGGCGTGTTCGACTGCGATCATGACCCGGGTATGCACCGGATCCAGTTCATAAGCCGCACTCGCCGCCCACGCCGGCAGGGCCGGCAGCGACAGTAAGAGGGCGACGCCAAGGCGGGGGCACGGGTTCATAGGCCCGGGATTCTAGGTGGGTGCTGCTGAAGATACGCCGCTTGCACATGCAACGGTCCGTTGCGATGCTGCCCGCACAGGGAAGCGGGCCAGGTGGGGGTAGGGAATGAAGCGGTGCCTTTGGTTGCTGGGGCTGGTCATGCTGTGCGTCACCGCGCAGGCGACCGTGCCCGAGATACCGCGTTTCCGATTGCTGGGTTCCGCCGATGGCCTGCCTGCCACCACTATCCCGGCGCTGGCACGGGACCGCGAAGGCTATCTGTGGATCGCCACCTGGGATGGGCTGGCCCGTTACGACGGGGTGGGCTTCCAGGTATGGCGGCATAATCCCGACGACCCCGCTTCATTGCCCGGCAACGTCGTGCAGGCGCTGCACATAGATAGCGACGACCGGATCTGGGTGGCGACGGAAAACGGCGGCCTCAGCGTGATGGGAAAGGAGCGTAAAGGTTTCCGCCATTACCGCCTGGCCGACCATCCCGAGATGGGCAGCGACGATGTTTTCACCATCGCCAGTCAGGGGAAAGATCTGTGGTTCGGCACTTTCGGCGGCGGTCTGCATCGTCTGTCTCCGCAAGGACTGATTACTGGCTTCCGCGCCGACGAGAATTCGCCTGGCGGCCTGCCGTCGGACACGGTGCTGTCGCTTTCCTTCGACCACAAAGGGGGGCTGTGGATCGGGACCATGGGCGGGTTGGCTCGTTTCGACGGCAAGGCCGTGCACCGAGTCGCGACGCCGGCCGGCGAAGACCTGATGGTCTATTCGGTGACCCGCATCGGCGACACGCAGTGGGTCGGCACTTCCGAAGGCGTTTTCCAGTGGCGCGCCGACGGTCGTTGGCAGACGCCGGAGTGGTCGCCGATGTTCGCTCGGCCCAATGCGGTGATGACGATCTTGAGCGACGGCAGCGGCGAATATTGGCTGGCCAGCCAGGGCGGTCTGTGGCGGACCGAAGGCAACGGCGCTCCGGCACCTGTGGTCCACGATGATCTGGGCGCCGGCATAGGCCGCGTAGTGCAGACCGCATTACTGCAACCCGATGGCGGCATGTGGGTGCCGGTGCCTACCAAAGGCCTGGCCTATTTGCGCTCGGATTGGCGGCGCATCGCCGCTTTCTCGCGTGCGCAAGGCCTTGCCGGCGGTGTTTATCGCGGTCTTTCCGCGGCGGGTGCAGACCATATCTGGCTGGCCAGCACCATCGGTAAAGTGGAGCGCCTCAATACCCATACCGGCGAAATCTCGTCGTTGGGAATGTACGAAGAGGAGCTCAAGGATGTCCGCCTGATTTCGGCGCTGGAAGACAGCAAGGGCCGCCTGTGGCTGGGCTATCGCAAGGGATTGATACGGATCGACTTGGCGACCCGCGAAATGCGCACCTGGGCGACGGAAGACCCGCACGATGCCCATCCCGACGAAAGCACGGTGGATTGGCTGGTGGAGACACCCGATGGATTGTGGCTGTCCACTCAGATGGGCAGCGTGCAGCATCGCGACCTGGATACCGGCAAGGTGCTCGACAACTTCGCGGTGGACGCGGACGGTTCGCCGCAATCGGACGTGGAAGCGATGGTGCGCGCGCCCGATGGCGGTTTGTGGCTGGCGGGTGCGAAAGGTCTGCGGCGTTGGCAATCCGAACAACGCAAATTCGTCGCCTTGCCCGCGTTCGGCGAACAACGCGTGTTCGGGTTCGTGTTCGAGAGTGCAGATAGGCTCTGGCTGCATCGCCTGTCGGGCCTGGAGGCCTGGCATCGCGACGCTTCCGGCCGCTGGGCACTGGCAAAGCGCGTCACCAAGGCGGAGGACTTGCCGGCGCTGGAATCCACCGGTTTGCAGATAGACGCGAAGAAGCGGCTGTGGCTGGCGACGCGACGGGGTCTTTTCCGCTTCGATCCGCAAACCAACCAAGTGCGCAATTACGGCGTGCGCGATGGCTTGCTCAGCCAGGAATTCAACGATCGCGCCCTGCTGATGACCAGCGATGGCGTGTTGGCGGGAAGCGCGGCCGATGGCTCGGTGATGCTGCTGGACACGCGCCTGCCCGATCCGGCGCCGATCACGCCGCACCTGGTGCTGGATGCGCTGCAGGTCAGCCGCGAGGATGGAGTCGTCGCACTGCCGGCTGCAGGCGGATTCACTTTGCAGCCGGGCGATCACGAACTGCAGATCAGCGCGCGCCTGCTTTCCTTCGACGATCCGCTGGTCAACCGCTATCGCTCGCTGCTGGAAGGCTTCGACAAGGATTGGGTGGACCAGGGTGCCAGCGGCGAACGCGCGTTTTCCACCCTGTCGCCGGGCAATTACGTGCTGCATGTGCAAGCTTTCGACGATGTGGGCAATGCCTCGGCCGAACGCATTCTGCGTTTCCAGGTGTCGCCGCCCTGGTGGCGCAGCAAATGGGGAATCGCCGCGTTCGTGGCGCTCGGCCTGTTGCTGCTGGGCGTCGCTGGCGCCCTGTATCGGCGTCGCTTGCGTCGCCGTAGCGCTTGGCAGTTGGCCGAACACAAGCGCGACGTGGCCGAACAGGCGTCGCTGGCCAAGACCCGCTTCCTGGCCACGTTGGGCCACGAAGTGCGCACGCCGATGACCGGCGTGCTGGGCATGAGCGAACTGCTGCTGGCCACGCCGTTGGATCAGAAACAGCGCGGCTACACCCACGCCATCCAAAATGCCGGCACGCATCTCTTGCGCCTGGTCAACGATGCGCTGGATATCGCGCGGATCGAGGCCGGCAAGCTGGAATTGCAACAGCAGGCTTTCGACGTGCGTGCGTTGGTGGACGAAGTGGTGGGATTGACCGCGCCCATGGCCGAGCAGCGCGGCCTCAGCTTTTCCGACGAAGTAGCGGCGACCGTGCCGGCGGCGTTGCAGGGCGATCCGGTGCGGGTGCGGCAGATCCTGCTCAACCTGCTGGGCAATGCGATCAAATTCACCGAGAAAGGAGGCGTGACCTTGCGTGTCTCGCCCTCTGCGCCGCAGGGAATACGGTTGGCGATCGGCGACACGGGCCCTGGCATCAGCGAGGAACAACAGACCCGCTTGTTCCAGCGTTTCGAGCAGGCCGAGGGCGCGCGCACCGCCGCGCGTTACGGCGGCAGCGGCCTGGGTCTGGCGATCTGCCAGGAGCTGGCGGTGGCCATGGGCGGGCGGATCAGCGTGGAAAGCACGCCGGGGCGGGGCACGTGCTTCATCGTGCAGTTGCCGCTGGCCACCGCCGCGGATCTGCCTCGACAGCGCCCTGCCGATCCATCGGCGCCGTCGCCTTCGCTGCACATCCTGCTGGTCGAAGACGACGCCACCGTAGCCGAAGTGATCGCCGGTTTGCTGCGCGCGCGCGGGCACCAGGTCACTCACGCGGCCCATGGTCTGGCGGCGCTGACGCGAACGGCGACGCAGGCGTTCGATCTCGCGCTGCTGGACTTGGATCTGCCGGGCCTGGATGGCCTGGCCCTGGCTCGTCAGTTGCGCGCCCAATCGTTCAAGGCGCCGTTGATCGCGGTGACGGCGCGTGCCGACGCGGAAGCGGAACCGTTGGCGCAAGCGGCGGGTTTCGATGGTTTCCTGCGCAAGCCGGTGACCGGCGATCTGCTGGCGGCGGCCATCGAACGGGCTTTGGCGAAAAGCGAGGCCGCTCCGCAGTGAATTTGGCCCTGTTCGATTTCGACGGCACCATCACCACTCGGGAAATGTTTCCCGATTTCATGCGCTTTTCCGTAACTCCGCGCCGCCTGGCCATCGGCAAGATCTTGCTTGCGCCTTGGGTCGGCGGTTATCGCATGGGCGTGGTTTCCGGGAAACGGATTCGTTCCCGCATCGTGCATTTCGGTTTCCGCGGCGTGCCGGAAGCCTCCGTGCGGAAGGCCGGCCATGCCTTCGCACGCGATGTCCTGCCGAGTGTGGTCAGGCCGATAGCGTTGGACAGGATCCGTTGGCACCAGGCGCAGGGCGATCGCGTGGTGGTGGTCTCGGGTTCGCTGGACGTTTACCTTTCCCATTGGTGCGGACAGCAGGGGCTGGAGCTGATCTGCTCGCGGTTGGAGACCGCCGAGGGACGGTTGACCGGACGTTACCTGGGCGCGCAATGCGTGGGCGAGGAGAAATCGCGAAGAGTGCGCGAACGTTGCGATCTCGATGCCTACGCCGTCGTGTACGCCTATGGGGATACGCGCGAGGATCGTGAGATGCTGGATCTGGCGGACAGGAAATATTTCCGCTGGCAGGAAGTGGCCTGATCTCGACCTTCGAGGCCTGCGCCTAGTCCGACCAGGCTTCCGCGTACACCGTGCGTTGTGGATCGTCCTGCTCCGGATGGACCCAGATGCCGCCGACCTCGCTGGTCTCCAGATACAGGCCTTCTTCGCTTTCGGTCATGGCGCAGCTGTTCTCCACCAGCGCGGCGGGGTTGTCCTGTTGCGCGCCGCAACGCGCCTCGATGAACCGCTTCAACGCGTCGCGTGCTTCTTCGTAGGGTCGCTGCAGGATGTACTGGTGGTCGCTCCACAAGTCCGAATCCATCAGCCGCACCTCCGCCAGCGGCTGGCCGGCGAACTGCGCCATGCCGGTCTTGAGGAAACCGGTGATGGTGGTGGCCAGCATGTCGAAGCCGACGTCTTCCTCCTTCAGGCCCTCGCATTCCAGATGGATGCGATCCACGCTGCGTTTCCATAGCGGATCGAGTTCGTCGATGCGTTTGGCGCGAATCTGGTCGCAGGTCATCGGCAGCTGATTGCCGGCTTCGTCGAAAGTCGGTTGGTGCACGGTCAGCTCGGGGAAATCGCCGCCCGACAATTGCAGTACCGGCGCCGGCGTTGCCGCCCACGAGGACCATGCCAGAGTCGATAGACCCAGCAGCGTGGCGAAGATGAAGCGGCGGCATTCCATGCGGGCTCCAGGACGATCCGGGACTGGAAAAACTCAGGCGGGGCTGCGCGCGGACAGCGTGTGCACGGCATCCACCAGTACGCCCACATGCTCGGGATCCATGTCCGGCGACATGCCATGGCCGAGGTTGAAGACGTGGCCAGAACCCTGGCCATAGCTGTTCAGCACATTGCCCACCTGGGTGCGGATCGCTTCGGGCGAACCGTACAGCACCGCCGGATCCAGGTTGCCCTGCAAGGCGACCTTGCCGCCGGTGCGGCGGCGCGCTTCGGACAACTCCACCAGCCAATCCACGCCCACCGCATCGGTGCCGCTTTCGGCCAGCGCTTCCAGGTGCGCGGCGTTGCCCTTGCCGAACAGGATCAGCGGAGTGAATTCCTCATTTGCGCCGCGGTCCAGCTCGCGCGCGATGCGGGTCAGGTACGGAAGCGAGAATTCGCGGTACATCGCCGGACTGAGTACACCGCCCCAGGTATCGAAGACCTGCAAGGCCTGCGCGCCCGCCGCACGCTGCGCGGAAAGGTAGGCGATCACCGCATCGGTGTTGACCGACAGCAGCCCGTGCAAGGTGGCGGGATCGTTCAGCGCCATCGCCTTGATCCGTGCGAAGTCCTTACTGCCGCCGCCTTCGACCATGTAGCAGGCCAGCGTCCACGGGCTGCCGGAGAAACCGATCAGCGGCACTTTGCCGTCCAGTTCGCCGCGGATCACGCGCACCGCGTCCATCACATAGCGCAGCTCGGTTTCCATATCCGGAACGCCGAGCTTGGCCAGGTCGGCCGCGCTGCGCACCGTGTTGCGGAACTTGGGGCCTTCGCCGTCGACGAAATACAGTTCCAGACCCATCGCATCGGGAATGGTGAGGATGTCGGAGAACAGGATCGCCGCATCCAGATCGAAACGCGCCAGCGGCTGCAGCGTGATCTCGCAGGCGATCTCCGGATTCTTGGCCATGGCCAGGAAGCTGCCGGCCTTGGCCCGGGTGGCGCGGTATTCGGGAAGATAGCGTCCGGCCTGGCGCATCAGCCAGACGGGGGTGCAGTCCACGGGTTGGCGCTTGAGCGCGCGCAGCAGGCGGTCGTTCTTCAAAGCAGTCATGGTGGATCCGGATAGAAAAGTGGGGTCAGGTCGCTGGCGCGTTCATTTGGGCGCATCGGCGCCGCGCACGAAGGTGACCTGGAAGCCGCGTTTGACGTGGCCGTCGCGCGCCTTCTCGAAAGCGGCGGTGGCCTCCTCTTGCAGCAGGTATTGCTCGCGCTTGAGTTGGGCGCGGCCGCCGAGCTGCCCGGTCTCGCGCAGCAGCTCCCAGCCGCCGAACAGGTCTGGCTGCAAGGTGAGCTGCACGTAGCGGGGCGATTCGCCCGCGGTCGGGCGTTGCTGGAGGAAGAGGCGCATGGCCTCATTTTAGGGCCTGTTAACGCTATTGGGGCAGGTCACGTTGCATCGCCGCAGCGCAACCCGAAGAGTGCGCATGGGGCCGCGTCATCATTCGGGCAGGTATCGGCACCGGATATTGTGGGAGCGGCGTCCCGCCGCGAGCTTTTGCAGGGCAAAAAAAGCAAGGGCTCGCGGCGGGACGCCGCTCCCACCGGCATGCGTTGTCGTCACTACTTCCGGGCCGGATCAATAGCCGGAGAGCACCGCCAGCACGCGGTTTTCGTCCACATCCGGCGCCACTTCGGCGCGTCCGATTCCGCGCCACAGCACCAGCCGCAGGCGGCCGGCTAGGTTTTTCTTGTCCAGGCGCATGCGCGCCAGCAGCGCTTCTGGCGCAAGGCCCGCCGGGATTGAGGTGGGCAATCCGTAGGAGCGGAGCAGCGCGATCAAACGGTCGGTGTCGGCGTTTTCGGCCAAGCCCAAGGTCGCGGACAGGCGTGCGGCCAGCACCATGCCCACGGCGACCGCTTCGCCATGATTGAGGTTGTCGTTGTGCGGACTGCCGTAGCCCTGCTCGGTCTCGATGGCATGGCCGAAGGTGTGGCCTAGGTTGAGCAGGGCGCGCTCGCCGCGTTCCAGCGGATCGCGCTCCACGATCTCGGCCTTGTGCTCGCAGCTGCGCGCGATGGCCATGGCCAGAGTGGCATCGTCGCCGGCCAGCAACCCCTGACGCTCGGCTTCCAGCCATTCCAGGAACAACGGATCGCGGATCGCCCCGTATTTGATGACCTCGGCCAACCCCGCACGCAGTTCGCGTGGCGGCAGGGTGCGAAGGGTGGAGGTGTCGGCGAATACCGCGCGCGGCGGATGGAAGGCGCCGACCAGGTTCTTGCCCTGGGCGATGTCGACCGCAGTCTTGCCGCCGACCGAAGAGTCCACCATGGACAACAACGTGGTCGGCAGTTGCACGCAATCCACGCCGCGCATCCAGCAGGCTGCGGCGAAACCGGCCAGATCGCCCACCACGCCGCCGCCCAGGGCGAAAATGCAGGCGTCGCGGGTCGCTCCCAGGGTGGCCAGGGCTTCGATCGCCGCGCCGAAATTCGCCAGCGTCTTCGAAGCTTCGCCCGCAGGAAGCACGAAAGTGCCCACCAGCAGGTCGGGGCGCGCTTCGTGCAGGGCTTCGCGTACCGTGGCGACATACAGCGGCGCCACCGTGGAATCGCTGACCAGCAGCACGTGCCGGCCGCGGACGTGGCCGGCAAGCGAAGCTCCGTCCGCCAGCGCGCCGGGACCGATCACGATCCGGTATGGAGATTCGCCGCCCACTTCGACGATGCGCGAGACCTCATTCATGCCGCACGCTCGCTTCGTTGCCATTGGCTCGCCAGCAGCTGCGCCAGGGTAGAGGTCGCCCCACCCGGCGACAGGCCATCGGTATCCAGCATCAGGTCGGCCACTTCCATATAAAAAGGCTCGCGAACAGCGGTCAAGTCGCGTAATACCTGCTCGCGGTCGCCACGCCGCAACAAAGGTCGGGAACGGTCGCGCCCCAACCGCTTGAGCTGCGCCTCCACGCCCACGCGCAGGTAGACCACGAATCCGCGCCGTTGCATCAGCGACCGGTTGTCGCAATCCAGTACCGCGCCGCCGCCGGTGGAGACCATTTTTCCTTCCTCTGCCAGCACGTGCGCCAAGGCGGCCTTTTCGCGCTCGCGGAAGCCCGCTTCGCCCACGTGCTCGAAGATGGTGTTGATGGTGGCGCCGCAACGCTCGACCACCACTTGATCCACGTCGGCGAACTCCAGGCCGAAGCGCTCGGCAAGGCGTCGGCCGATGGAGGTCTTGCCGGCACCCATCGGGCCGACCAGGATCAGGTTGGGGGCGGGATTCATGGTGAACAGATGCTATCACCGGCCCGCACCGCTCGGCATTTCTTGCGCAACGTTAACGGTCATGGGGCTACTTTCGTGGGTCCGGCGTAACCCGCCCATCAAGGAGCAAGCCATGTCGATCGCCAAGATCATCGAAGTCAACGCCTCGTCCAAGACCAGCGTGGAAGATGCGGTGAAGAGCGGCCTGAAGAAGACAGCCGAAACGGTGAAAGGAATCAAGGGCGCCTGGGTCAACGAGATCAAGGTGGTTACCGACGACGGCGGCAACATCACCGAATGGCGGGTCAACCTGCGTATCAGCTTCGTGGTCGAGTAAAGATACGGCGGGCAGTGCCCGCCCCGTATCCAGCCCTCTAGCCCGTACTGGTACGGGGCAGCCTCTACAAAGGCCGCCGTTGCTCGTCAAGGGCAACGGTTTTGTCCGCGATGGTCGGCAAGGTGCACAAGGCCTGCCGGCTAACGCGTTCGAACAGCTGTACGAAACGCTCTACCTGGAGCCGGCTCATGGCCACGCGTTCCGGGTCGCTGGCTTGCAGCGACTGTTCCTGCTGCCAGCGCCACTCGGGGACGACATCGAAGTCCGGCCCCTGCAGGAACCACAACGCATCGATGGTTTGCCACAGACGGGGATAGTCGTCGGCCAGCGCCTTGTTGCACCATCTGCGCCAGCTTCCGTCGGGATCTTCGTCGCGCTCCAGCGCGTTGATCGGCTGCAACAGGTCATCCGGGCTCTGCGGCGGCGTTTTTAGGAACCAACCTTCCAGCAGAACGAAATCGCAGCGCCGCTCCATGCTGAGCCAACGCGCCGCGGGCTCGCGCTCATCGGCAAGCTTGTCGAAGCGCGGCAATCGCGTCGGCCGGCCATCGCGCAAGCTTCCGATGGTTTCCAACGCCAAACCGAGGTCGTGGGTGCCGGGCGGCCCGCGCGTGGCGAGCAGCGGATGCACTTCGCGCGCCAATTGCAGGCGCTGGTCCTTGCGGAGATAGAAATCGTCGATGGATAGCACCGCGACGCGATGTCCGCGCGTGTCGGCGAGGGCCGCAATCTGGGCCGCAAGCGTCGATTTCCCGCTTCCCTGCAAACCCGAGATGGCGAATACAGGCATGGGCTGCGGGAGCGACAATGCCGCTTCCAGGGCGGAAACGACCAGCGATTCCTCGAATCCCGCGTTGGATGCGTGCGTGCCGGCGATCATAGGGAGACAATAGCGCAAGGCTCGGACAAAAAACCTTCAGATCGTCGTCCCCGCGAAGGCGGGGATCCAGCGACTTGATGCTCCGAGCAAAGTCACTGGGTTCCCGCCTTCGCGGGAATGACGATCGGATTTTTATTGCCGATTCCGGGGTTTCCGATAATCAATGGCGTACGCAAAACCGAGTGAGAAGTACCGATGATCGACCTGTATGCGGAAGCCCTGTCCACTTTCACGACACTGTTCGCGGAGGCCAAAGCCAGCAGTGGAGAGATCGAGCCCAATGCCATGACCGTGGCGACCGCGACCGCCGACGGGCGGCCTTCGGCGCGGACCGTGCTGCTCAAGTCCTTCGATGAGCGCGGCTTCGTGTTCTATACCCATTTGCACAGCCACAAAGGCCGAGAACTGGAAACCAATCCGCGCGCCGCACTGTTGTTCCTATGGCGCAGCCTGCGGGCGGCGGGCATCCAGGTGCGGATCGAGGGCGTGGTGCAGGTGGTGGACGATGTGGAGGCCGACGTGTATTTCGCTTCGCGCCCGCGCCCCAGCCAGATTGGCGCGTGGGCTTCCGCCCAGTCGGAAACCCTGGGCTCGCGCGACGACTTCGACGACCGTATTGCCCAGGTCGAAGCGGAATTCGAGGGGCGAGAGATTCCGCGGCCGGAAGGTTGGAGCGGGTTCCGGGTGATCCCGGAGGCGTTCGAGTTCTGGTACGGCGCCGAGTTCCGCCTGCACGAACGCTGGCGTTACGAATGCGATGCGAGCGGCGAATGGTCGAAGCGGATGCTGTATCCGTGATCGTGACGGCCTGCATTCGTAGGAGCGGCCGGGGGAGTGGTCGTAGGAGCGACGTAAGTCGCGAAACAAAATTTTTCGAACGTTCTCATTCGCGACTTACGTCGCTCCTACGCACGCTCCTACGTTGGAGCATCCGGTGACCGGTCCGCAGCGCATCGTCTGTCTCACCGAAGAGCCTACCGAAACGCTGTACGCGCTGGGAGAGCAACACCGCATCGTCGGTATCAGCGGCTTCACCGTGCGTCCTGCCATCGCCCGCAAGGAAAAGCCGAAAGTAAGCGCGTTCACCAGCGCCAAGATCGGGGAAATTCTCCAGCTCAAGCCCGATTTCGTGGTCGGCTTCTCCGATATCCAGTCGGAGATCGCGGCCGAGTTGATCAAGCACGGAGTGGAAGTCTGGATCTCCAACCACCGCAGCGTGGACGGGATCCTGGATTACATCCGCAGGCTCGGCGCGTTGGTCGGAGCGAGCGGCAGGGCCGACGCGTACGCAGACGAACTACGGCGCGGACTGGATGAAATCGAACGGGCATCGGCAGCCTTGCCGCGGCGTCCCAGGGTCTACTTCGAGGAATGGGACGAGCCGCCGATCACCGGCATACGCTGGGTGGCGGAACTGATACGGATTGCCGGCGGCGACGACGTGTTTCCGGAACTCTCCATCGAATCGTTGGCCAAGCACCGCATCCTGGCCGATGCCGGAGTGGTGGTGCAGCGTGCGCCCGACATCATCCTCGGCTCATGGTGCGGAAAGAAATTCAGGCCGGAAAAGGTCGCCGCACGTCCGGGTTGGCAGGCGATACCCGCGGTCCGCGATGGCGAACTTCACGAAATCAAATCGCCGTTGATCCTGCAGCCCGGGCCCGCAGCGCTGACCGATGGCGTGCGCGAGATGGCGCGCATCATCCAGGACTGGTCGAAACGCCTGGCCTGAGCGACTTCAGGCAGAGGGCTGCTGCGCCACCAGGGCCGATCCTGCGATGATGCAGGCAACCACCACCGGAGCACCCAGATGAGCCCCAACCAGACCACCCAGCAAGACCTCGGCAAGTTGTTGTTGCGCGTCGCCTTGGCGGCGCTTGTCATGCTGCACGGCATCGCCAAGCTGAAGTCCGGCTTGGAGCCCATCGAAGGGATGCTTGCCGCGCAAGGACTGCCCGCCTTCCTGGCCTATGGCGCGCTGGCCGGCGAAGTGCTTGCACCGGCGCTGGTGCTGCTTGGTTTTTATGCGCGGATCGGCGCCGGAATCATCGTGGTCAACATGCTGTTCGCGTTCGGACTGGTGCATCTGGCGCAGTTGGGCCAACTCAACGAGCAGGGCGGCTGGGCGGTGGAATTGCAGGCGATGTACCTGGCGGCCGCGGTCGCGATTGCACTGATGGGCCCGGGCCGCTACGCCCTCAACCAGCGCTGAGCCCGCTCACGCAAGCGTTCAGAAATTGCGCTGGAACTTGACGACTTCGCTGCGGCCGTTCGCTTTCAATGTCACCTCGAAGCGATACGAGTCGCGCGGATGAATGTCGAAGATGCCGATATGGTCGGTGTAGTCCCCAGTCTTCACCGCCTTGAATGCGATCTGTTGGCGTGCACCCTGCAGATCGTAGGCGGTGGCGCTCACTTCGCCTTCGGCGGGGATTTCCTCATTGTTGGCGAACTGGCGCAGCGCGATCACCAGCATCGCTGTTCCTGCATCCTTTTCCACACTGTATTCCCGCGCCACCGCATCGTTCAGGCTGAGCGTCGGCAAGGCGTTGTAATGCACGCGCAGATCGCCGAACACCGCCGTGGTTTCGGCGGGCGCGACGATCTCTGCCGCGCGCGGCTGTTCGGAACCATTGCAGGCGGTCAGCAACAATGCGGCCAAAGCGATCGATAATGATTTGATGAGGAGCATCTGCAGTCCGTGTCCGGTAAGGTGGAGGGTTGCCAGCGCGTCAATCGTTGGCGGCGGACAATGTCTGGCCACGCCGGGCCGCCGCATGGATCGCCTTGCCCACCAACTTTTCGAAGCCGCCATCCTGAAACGTCTCGATCGCCGCCTGGGTAGTTCCATTGGGCGAGGTCACCCGTTGGCGCAGTTCGCTAGGCGATTCGTCCGATTCGGTCAGCATGCGGGCCGCGCCCAGCACTGTCTGCAGGACTAGCGCGCGCGCCGCTTCAGCGCCCAGGCCTTCGGCGATGGCCGCCTGTTCCATCGCTTCGGCCAGCAGGAACACATACGCCGGGCCGCTGCCGGAGACGGCGGTGACCGCGTCCATTTTTTCTTCCTCGTCTATCCAGACCGTGGTGCCCGCGCTGGATAGTAGCGCCTCGGTACGTTCGCGACCGGCCGCATCCACCTGCGCGGTGGCAAAAAGCCCGGTGACGCCTGCGCCCAGCAGGGCGGGAGTGTTGGGCATGGCGCGGACGATCGCGTTCTCGCCGCCCAGCCAGCGCTGCATTTGCGAGGCGGTGATACCCGCGGCGATGGAAATCAACAACGGCCTGTCGGAGCGGGCGATGTCCGCCAGCCCTTCGCACACGGTCCGCATCACCTGCGGTTTCACCGCCAACACCCAGAGGGTCGCGCCGGCAGCTGCTTCCATTGCGGTTGCGAACACTTGCACGCCAAAATCATTGACCAGAGATTCCCGAAGGACTTCGACGGGTTCAGCAACCCGCATGCTTTCGGCTCTCGCGCCGCGCGCGATCAGGCCGCCGATCAGACTGCGCGCCATGTTGCCGCCGCCGATGAAGGCGATGTTTTCCGGATGTGTCATGGTCTTCCTCAGGGTTTGCCGGCGCGTGGGCCGAACAAGGCGGTGCCGATACGCACCATCGTCGCACCTTCGGCGATGGCCAGCGGGAAATCGTCGCTCATTCCCATCGACAGCGTATCGACCGAGGAATGGCGAGCGACCAGCGTATCGAACAAGACCGCCATGTCGCGGTAGGCGGGGCGGCGCGATTCGAGGTCCGGATGCGGTGTCGGAATCGCCATCAGCCCGCGCAGCACCAGACGCGGTTCCTGCGCGATGGCCGCGGCCAGTTCCAGCACCTGTTCCGGAGCGCAACCGTGCTTGCTGGCCTCGTCGTCGATATTGACCTGCACCAGCACGTTCAGCGGCGGGCGATGCGGCGGGCGGAAACGGGCGAGCGCGGCGACCAGTTTCAGCCGGTCGACGGTCTGCACCCAGTCGAAGAGGTCCGCGGCCACTTCCGCCTTGTTGGATTGCAGGTGGCCGATCAGATGCCATTCCAATCCTGCGTCCGCCAGCGCGCGGATCTTGGCTTGCGCTTCCTGAACGTAATTTTCGCCAAAAGCGCGCTGTCCGGCGGCCGCCAGAGTCGCGACCGCCGTCGCAGTTTGGGTCTTGGAAACCGCCAGTAACCGCGGCAATGGCCGATGGCTCGCAATAGCTACGTTTTCAAGGCTTTGTAGTGTCGCGTTGAGCCGTTGTGCGAGCATAATCCTTCAACCGTTGGATATCGCGGCAAGGGCGCTATACTGCCTCTCGGGGATGTATCGTTCCAGCTGTCGCAGCAATTTTGGGGAAAGCAGCGTATGGATATCGCCGAACTACTGGCGTTCTCGGTCAAGAACAAAGCGTCCGACCTTCATCTGTCGGCCGGCCTGCCGCCGATGATCCGGGTGGATGGCGATGTGCGTCGAATCAACATTCCGGCGCTGGACCACAAGCAGGTGCATTCGCTGGTCTACGACATCATGTCGGACAAGCAGCGTCGCGACTTCGAGGAATTCCTCGAAGTCGACTTCTCCTTCGAGATTCCCAGCCTGGCGCGCTTCCGCGTCAACGCCTTCAATCAGAACCGCGGCGCCGGTGCGGTGTTCCGCACCATTCCCTCCGAAGTGTTGACGCTCGAGGACCTGGGTTGTCCGCCGCTGTTCAAGCAGCTGATCGAGCAGCCGCAGGGTTTGATCCTGGTCACCGGTCCCACCGGCTCGGGCAAGTCGACCACGCTCGCGGCGATGATCGACCATATCAACAAGAACGAGTACGGCCACATCCTCAGCGTCGAGGATCCGATCGAGTTCGTGCACACCTCGCAGAAGTGCCTGATCAACCAGCGCGAAGTGCACCGCGACACGCACGGCTTCAACGAAGCGTTGCGCTCGGCTTTGCGCGAAGACCCCGACATCATCCTGGTCGGCGAGTTGCGCGATCTAGAAACCATCCGCTTGGCGCTGACCGCCGCGGAAACCGGACACCTCGTGTTCGCCACCCTGCATACCAGTTCGGCGGCCAAGACCATCGACCGCATCATCGACGTGTTCCCCGCCGGCGAGAAGCCGATGGTCCGCTCGATGCTTTCCGAATCTTTGCGCGCGGTGATCTCGCAGGCGCTTCTGAAGAAAGTAGGCGGCGGTCGTACCGCGGCCTGGGAAATCATGGTGGGCACGCCGGCCATCCGCAACCTCATCCGAGAGGACAAGGTGGCGCAGATGTACTCCGCCATCCAGACCGGTCAGCAGAACGGCATGATGACCCTGGACCAGCATTTGCAGGATCTGGTGAAGCGCTCGTTGATCACGCGCCACCAGGCCAAGGAATACGCCAAGGACAAGCGGTTGTTCGAATAACCAGGGCGCAGGGAGTGGGGTACAGGCACATCGCCGCCCCTCCCTGGTCCCAGTTCCCAGTTCCCGGAGACAGCCATGAGCACCATCGATTTCACCTCGTTCCTCAAGCTGATGGCGCACCAGAAGGCGTCGGACCTGTTCATCACCTCCGGCATGCCGCCGTCGATCAAGGTCAACGGCAAGATCTCGCCGATCACGCAGACGCCGTTGACCAGCCAGCAGAGCCGCGATCTGGTGCTCAACGTGATGACGCCGGCCCAGCGCGAGGAATTCGAGAAGACCCACGAATGCAATTTCGCCATCGGCGTCGCCGGCGTGGGCCGCTTCCGCGTCAGCTGCTTCTACCAACGCAACCAGGTGGGCATGGTCCTGCGCCGCATCGAGGCGCGCATTCCCACCGTCGAAGAGCTGAACCTGCCGCCGATCATCAAGACGCTGGCCATGACCAAGCGCGGCATCATCATTTTCGTCGGCGCCACGGGTACCGGTAAATCCACGTCGCTGGCGGCGATGATCGGCTACCGCAACCAGAATTCCACCGGCCACATCATCACCATCGAAGACCCGATCGAATTCGTGCACAAACACGAGGGCTGCATCATCACCCAGCGCGAAGTGGGCATCGATACCGACAGTTGGGACAACGCGCTGAAGAACACCCTGCGCCAGGCGCCGGACGTGATCATGATCGGCGAAGTGCGCACCCGCGAAGGCATGGACCACGCCATCGCCTTCGCCGAAACCGGCCACCTGGTGCTGTGCACCCTGCACGCCAACAACGCCAACCAGGCCATGGACCGCGTCATCAACTTTTTCCCGGAAGACCGCCGTGGCCAGCTGCTCATGGACCTTTCGCTGAACCTCAAGGGCGTGGTCGCGCAGCAGCTGATCCCGACTCCGGATGGCAAGGCCCGTCGGGTGGCGATGGAGATCATGCTGGGCACGCCGCTGGTCCAGGATTACATCCGCGAGGGCGAAATCCACAAGCTCAAGGAAGTGATGAAGGAATCGACCAACCTGGGCATGAAGACCTTCGACCAGAGCCTGTTCGAGCTCTACCAGGCCGGCGAAATCAGCTACGAAGACGCGCTGCGCTTCGCCGACTCCCAGAACGAGGTGCGCCTGCGCATCAAACTGGCCCAGGGCGGCGACGCGCGTACCCTGGCGCAGGGGCTGGATGGGGTGGAGATCGCGGAAGTACGCTGATCCTTCGCCGATAGCCACGAGACTGAGAGGGGCAGGCAACTGCCCCTTTTTCGTGGACAATCGAAGCATGGGCGCGTGCTTACCGGAAATTGCCGACCCCGCCGAATGCCTGCGCGAGTGGCTGGCCGGCTACGACCGGGTGTTCGTGCTCACCGGCGCGGGCTGCAGCACCGCCTCCGGCATCCCCGACTATCGTGATGCGCGGGGCGAATGGAAACGCACGCCGCCGGTCGATTTCCGCGATTTCACCGAAGACCCCGCGGTGCATGCGCGGTACTGGGCCCGGAGTTTTATCGGCTGGCCGGTCATTTCCCTGGCGCACCCCAACGCCGCGCATCTGGCGCTGGCGCAATGGCAAGGGTCGGGCAGGTTGTCGCGGCTGCTCACCCAGAATGTGGATGGCCTGCACGGACGGGCCGGCAGCCGCGACGTCATCGACCTGCATGGACGGATCGACCAGGTGGTTTGCCTGGACTGCGCCGCGAGCTACCCGCGTGCGGAAATCCAGCTGCGCCTGAGCGAGGACAATCCGGACTGGGTCGGGCTGGCTGCGGCCACTGCGCCCGACGGCGACGCCGACCTGGAAGGACGGGATTTCACTCGCTTCCGCGCGCCGCGCTGCGAGGTTTGCGGCGGCAGGTTGAAGCCGGATGTGGTGTTCTTCGGCGAAAACGTTCCGCGGGTCCGTTATGAGTCCGCGCGCACGGCGCTGCTCGGCTCCCAGGCGCTGCTGGTGGTCGGGTCTTCGCTGATGGTCTATTCCGGTTTCCGCTTCGCGCGCATGGCGCATGAGGCTGGCCTGCCGATCGCCCTCCTCAATCGGGGGCAGACCCGTGCCGACAGCATCGCCGACCTCAAGCTGGAGGGCGATTGCACGGCAGTGCTTCCTCTCGCCTTACAAGAACCGCGCGACTCGAGCGCCCTGCTCGGATCCGCAGGGATGTTGAGCGTTCCCTGATCCTATGTTTTGCGCATCCACGCAGGCTTTCTCTTCGCGGCGCGCTTGAACGCAGGGCAGCCCTCGTGGTGCGCGCCGGGCAGATAGCCCAGACTCATCAGGAATTCGCCGGTGATCTCGCCGCCGGTGAAGCGGAAGGTCTTCTTGAACAGTTTCACCCACTCGGCCTTGGGCAGCGGGTGGTGCGCCTCCAGCCATTGCGAGAATCCGCCATGCGACTTGCGCAGCCCGCGGATGACTTGCGCGTTGTGGATGGCGGCATCGACTTTCAAGCGGTTGCGGATGATGCCTGCATCGGCGAGCAGACGGGCGCGGTCCTTGTCGCCGTAACGGGCCACTTTGTCCACGTTGAAGCCGCTGTAGGCGCTTTGGAAACCCTGGCGTTTCTTCAGGATGGTTTCCCAGCTGAGGCCGGCCTGGTTGATCTCCAGGATCAGGCGTTCGAACAGGTCCGATTCCTCGGTTTGCGGGAAGCCGTACTCCCGGTCGTGATAGGGGCCGTGGACCGGGTGACCGGGCGCGAAATCGCAATAAGTCGTCATGGCGACAGAGTAGGGCCTGTTAACGCCATTGGGATAGGTCCCGTTGCCCCGCCGCGGCGGTCAGGCGTTTGTGCGCGGCGCAGCGGCAGGCTGGTGGCCTGTTCAAGCCGCGCGCGAGCGTCTGGCCGCCGCGGCGGGGCAACCCGAAGGGCCGTACCTGAGTGCGCACGGGGCCGTGTCATCATTCGGGCATGTATCGGCATACATTTCCTCATTCTTCCTTGCCCCGCACGCACTCAGGTACGGCGGGACCTGTCCCAATGGCGTTAACAGGCCCTAACCCGGAAGCGATATGAGGCTCTAGAATGGACGCATGTCCGCGATTCCCGCCAAATTCACCAACCAGCTGCTGATCGCGCTGCCGGCGCTGAACGACCCGCATTTCGCACGCAGCGTGGCGCTGATCTGCCAGCACGATGAGGAAGGAGCGATGGGCGTGGTGGTCAACCGCGCTTCCGAGTACACCCTGGGCGACGTGCTGGCGCAGATGAACCTGGAAGTGCGCGATCCCGCGCTGGGCAGCCAGATCGTCCTGAACGGCGGACCGGTGCATCCCGAGCGGGGATTCGTTCTGCACGATGGCGACCGCCAGTGGGATTCCACGCTGACGATCGGCAACGGATTGGCGCTGACCACCTCGCGCGACATCCTGGAGGCGATGGCCGAAGGCGCCGGTCCGACCCATGTCGTAGTCGCGCTGGGATGCGCCGGCTGGGGGGCTGGGCAGTTGGAGTTCGAGCTTGGCGAAAACAGCTGGCTTACCGCGCCCGCCGACAACGAATTGCTGTTCGCGCTGCCTTTGGAGCAACGCTGGCATGCGGCCGGCGGACGCATCGGCATCGACATCACCCGCGTGACCGACTACAGCGGGCACGCATGAAAGGCGGGACATGAAACTCGATGGCACAGTGCTCGGGTTCGACGTCGGCGCCAAGCGCATCGGCGTGGCGGTGGGAAGCGCTTTCGGCAACGGCGCGCGTGCGCTGGCCGTGATCGACGTGCATGGCCATGGTCCGGACTGGCAGGCAATCGACAAATTGCGCGAGGAATGGCGTCCGGATGGGTTGGTGGTTGGCGATCCCATGACTCTGGAAGGCGGCGACCAGCCCATCCGCCAGCGCGCCCACGCTTTCGCGCGCGAGCTGCAGGCGCGCTACAAATTGCCGGTGGTGCTGGTGGACGAGCGCTCCAGTTCGGTCGAAGCCGCGCAACGTTTCGCGCTGGACCGCGCCGAAGGCCGCAAGCGCCGTCGCGACGCAGTGGCGCTGGACGCGGTGGCCGCCGCGGTGATCATCGAACGCTGGCTGGCGGCGCCGCACGATGCAACGCAGATTTGATCTTTTTGTCCTTCTCCCATCGGGAGAAGGTGCCCATAGGGCGGATGAGGGTACGGCGAAGTCATGGACGTCTGAACCATCCTCGCTTCGCCGTACCCTCACCCCAACCCCTCTCCCGATGGGAGAGGGGCTAACGACGCGAGATGCATAGAGCATGACCCTACAACTCGATTCCGACGGACACCTGCGCCATCTGCTGACCCTGGAAGGACTGCCGAAGGAAACCCTGTGCCGTCTGCTCGATCGCGCGGGCCAGATTCGCGACGCCGCGTTGGGACGTGCCCATAAACGCAATTCGCTGCTCGGCACCACTATCTGCACGCTGTTCTTCGAGCCTTCGACGCGCACGCGCAGTTCGTTCCACATCGCCGCGCAGCGTCTCAGCGCCGATGTCATCAATTTCGACGCCTCCACGTCTTCCGCCCGCAAAGGCGAAACGGCCCTGGATACGCTGAAGAACCTGGAAGCGATGGGTGTGCGCGGCTTCATCGTCCGCCACCCCGAAGATGGCGCCGCCGAAGCGCTGGCGATGCAGGCGGGCGAGGGCACCACGGTGATCAATGCCGGCGACGGCCGCAGCGCTCATCCCACGCAGGGGCTGCTGGATGCGCTGACCTTGCGGCAGGCGAAGGGAGCCGACTTTTCGAAGCTCAAAGTCCTGATCGTCGGCGACGTGAAGCACTCGCGGGTCGCGCGTTCCGACCTGCATGCGCTGCGGACGCTGGGTACGGGGGAGATCCGCGTCTGCGGCCCCGCTTCGCTGCTGCCCGATGACGGCACCCTTGAGGGTTGCGCCACCGGAGATGACTTCGATGCCATGCTGGAAGGCGTGGACGCGGTGATGATGCTGCGGCTGCAACGCGAGCGGATGGAGGAAGGATTGGTGGCGTCGCTGGACGACTACCACGCCCGCTACGGTCTCACCGCTGGGCGTCTGCGTCGCGCCGCCGGCGATGCGGTGGTGTTGCATCCGGGGCCAATCAACCGCGGCGTGGAAATCACCGATGAAGTGGCCGATGGTCCGCAGTCGCTGGTGCTTCGCCAAGTCAGCAACGGCGTCGCCATCCGCATGGCAGTGCTGGAATCTTTGCTTTCCTAATGCGGCGACGATGTAAGGTGGCGTAGGAGCGACGTGAGTCGCGAAACCAGGCATTCCGGTATGACATTCGCGACTCACGTCGCTCCTACGCCGCTTCACGTCACCCCGTAGCGCATCGATATTCGGATTGACGTCAGTGATCGGCCTTGCGGTGCAGCGCCAGCGCTTCTTCCACCAGCGCGAGTTGTTGTTGCGCTTCCACGTTGCCGTCGGCCGCGGCCTGCCGGACCTGATCCATATCCGGGTGCGAGACGATCAGCAAGGTGTTCTCGCAGGCCGGGCAGGCGTAGTCCGTTACTTCCTCGTGCAGCTCCATCTGCATTTTGCTGGAATCGCCTTCCCATCCGCATACGCAGCTGATGCGATCGGCGCGCCAGCCGGGGGTGAAATAGTTACGGATGATTTCTGCCATGGGCGGTTGCCGGCTCAGTGCCGGCGCTGGGCGAACAGCCACGTCCACATGGCATCGTGATTATAGGTAGCGTCCCAGGAGTTGTGGTTTTCGTCCGGGAATTCGGTGTATTGCACGTCGGCGCCAACGGCCTTGAGCGCAGCGAAGGTCTTGCGGTCGTCGTTCGGCAGCACCACGTCGTCCTTGGCGCCGTGGAAAATCCAGATCGGCACATGCTTCAGCTGGGACGCCAGGGCAGCGTAGGGATCGGGCGCGTTGGCCACTTCGGTGACGTAAAGCGCCCGCCCGCCGCCGGGTATCAGAATCCCGCCGCAGATCGGGACCAGCGCGGCGAATCGGTTGGGCGTCTTCAGCGCCGTTTCCCAAGTGCCATAGCCACCCATTGACAGGCCGGTCAGATAGATGCGGCGAGGATCGCCGTTGAATTCCCTGGTTGCCGCTTCGGTCGCTGCCAGCGCCATGTCCACGTTGGCGCCCATCCATTCTCCATTCTCTTCCACCTGCGGGAATACGACGATCGCGGGAAAATCCGCCAGATGCTTGCGCACATAAGGCCCCAGGCCGGCGACCAGTTGTAGCTTGTTGTCAGAACCGCGTTCGCCCGAACCATGCAGGAACAGGATCACCGGCAATTTGCCCTTCGACGCCGGAGTGGCCGGCAAGAAGACCTGGTAGCGGCGCTGCACGCCCTGGATGGTGACTTCACGCTCCAGGAATTCGCCCGTCGTCCTGCTCGGCATGCTGCTGCAGCCTGGCAATGCGATTGAAAACATCAACATCAATCCGATCAGAGAGGCGTGACGGAAGAATGGCATGCGGAGAGCCTCCAAGTGTGCTTGTAAGGATGATAACGCGCCTCTTGACGATCCGTGGACGACGACGCGATACGACGGTCCTCAGCGAAGCAGAACCACAGTGGCCAGGCCCAGGAAGCTCAGGAAACCCATCACATCGGTGACCGTGGTCAGGATCACCCCGCCGGCCAGCGCGGGATCGAAGCCCATGCGCTTGAGCGTCAGCGGCACCATCACCCCGGCGGTCGCGGCGGAAAGCAGGTTGATGGTCAGCGCAGTGCCGATCACCAAGGAAAGAGGGAGGTCGTGGAACCAAAGGAACACGATGATGCCGAGCACCAGGCCCAGGCTCAGCCCATTCATCAGCGCAACGCGCAACTCCTTCCACAACAGTACGCGCACGTTGGAGGCGCCTACCTGACCGAGCGCCAGGCCGCGCACCATCAGCGCCAGTACCTGGGTCCCGGCGTTGCCGCCCATGCCGGCCACTATCGGCATCAGCACGGCCAGCGCGACGATCTTCTCGATGGTGCCTTCGAAACGGCCGACCACGGAAGACGCCAGGAACGCAGTGCCCAGATTGATGCCCAGCCAGGTCAGGCGGCGGCGGAACGCGCGCGCCACCGGGCTGAAGAGATCCTCGTCCTCGTCCAGACCTGCGGCGCCCAAGGCCTGGTGTTCGGCCTGTTCGCGGATGATGTCGACCACGTCGTCGATGGTGATGCGGCCGAGCAGGATGTTGTTGTCGTCCACTACCGGGGCGGAGATCCAGTCGTGGTCGGTGAACTGACGCGCCACCGCATCGGCGGAGTCTTCCACCGCGATGGCCGGCTGCTCGTCGTCGATCAACCGGTTGATAGGGGTGCTGTCGTCGTGGGTGACCAACGACGCCAGCGATAGGCGCCCCAGGTACTGGTGACGGCGGCTGACCACGAACAGGTGATCGGTGTGGTCGGGCAGTTCGCCGCGCAGGCGCAGATAGCGCAGCACCACGTCCACGTTGACGTCGGCGCGCACGGTGACCACGTCGGGGTTCATCAAACGGCCGGCGGTGTCTTCCGGGTAGGACAGGACCTGCTCGAGGCGCTCGCGGTTCTCGCGGTCCATCGACTTGAGCACTTCGTCGATGACGGTGTCCGGCAGGTCTTCCACCAGATCGGCCAGGTCGTCGATGTCCAGATCTTCGACCGCGGCGATGATCTCGTCCGGGTCCATGTCGGCCAGCAGGCTTTCGCGCACTTCGTCGCCGACATGCACCAGCACTTCGCCGTCGTCTTCGGGATCGACCAATCCCCACACCACTTCACGCTTGCCGGGCGGCAGCGATTCCAGCAAGTTGCCGATTTCCGCCGGCGCCAGGGTGTTGATCAGGCGCCGCACAGGGCCGAGCCGGCCACTGTCCAGTGCATCGGACAGCAGGCGAAGCTGGCGCGCGGTTTTGTCGTGGCGGACGGCTTCAGCCATGCGCGACTCCCGGTAGCGGTGAAGCCACTTCCGTGAGGGAGGCGGCAGGTCAGGTGTTCATCGCGGCATTATCCCCCCACCGCCGAACAATGCCCACCCTTTGCGCCTACGACAGCGTCGCCGATTCCAGCCAGCTTTCGATGCCGGCCCGGTCGCGCGCCTGCAGCAGCTTGTCGACGCGCGCCTTGAGCGCGGACAGGTCGCTGCCGCGGATGGCTTTGCGCACTTCCAGCAAGGTCGCCGGGTGCAGGCTGAACTCGGTGAGGCCCAACGCCAGCAACAAGGGCGCGAGCGCAGCATCGCCGGCGATTTCGCCGCACACGGCCACGGGGGTGCCGTATTCGTTGGCGGTATTGATGATGTGCTTCAGCAACCGCACCACCCCGGGGTTCAGTGGCGAATAGAGTTCGCCCAGCGCTTCGTTGTTGCGATCCGCCGCCAGCAGGTATTGCACCAGGTCGTTGGTGCCGACGGAAAGGAAGTCCACGACATCCACGAAAGCATGCAGCGCGATCGCCGCAGCCGGCACCTCGATCATCGCGCCCAGCGGGATATCGTCGGCGACTTCCGCTCCCTGCCTGCGCAGCTTGTCGGCAACGCGCTTCAGGCGTTTGCGCACCGCCACCATCTCTTCGCGGTTGCTGACCATCGGCACCAGCACACGCACGGGTCCGTAGCCGGACGCGCGCACGATGGCGCGCAACTGGGTGTCGAACAGTTCGCCCTGGGTCAGCGAAAGGCGCACGCCACGCAGGCCCAGCGCCGGATTGTCCTCGTTGTCCAGGGTCAGCCCGGTGCGGTCGGCCTTGTCGGCGCCCAGGTCCAGAGTGCGGATGGTCACCGGCCGGCCACTCATTCCCAGCACCACGTCCCGGTAGACGCGGAACTGTTCTTCCTCGTCGGGCAATTCGTTGCGTTGCAGGAACAGGAATTCGGTGCGGTACAGGCCCAGTCCGGAAGCGCCCAGGGAATGCGCCTGAGCGACGTCCTCGCCGGACTCGGCATTGGCCAGCAGAACGATATCGACGCCGTCCTTCGTGCGCGTCGGCTTGGAACGCAGGCGTCCAAGTTCGCGCTGTTCCTTGGCCAGATCGCGCCGGCGCTGGCGGTAGGCGCGCAGATCGTCCGGACCGGGCTCGATCACGATCGAGCCGCTGGCGCCGTCGACGATCATCACATCGCCGTCGTTGATCTTCTGCAGGGCCTTGCTGGCGCCCACCACCAACGGCATGTGCAGGCTGCGCGCCAGGATGGCGCTGTGCGAAAGCGTGCTGCCGGCCGCGGTGACGATGGCGACCACGCCCTGGGCCTGCAGCTGGGCCAGTTCCGAAGGCGCCACGTTGTCGCTGATCAGAATGTCGCCGGCCACGCCCTTCGGCCCGCCGGTGCGCTTATGCAGATGCGCATGGATGCGGCCGATCACATGGTCCAGATCGTCCATGCGGCTCTTCAGATAGGGATCGTCCATGCCGTCGAACACGGCGGCCAGACGGTCGCGTTGCAGGCGCAAGGCGTAATCGGCGGTATAGCGGCCGGCGCGGATCAGCTCGTCCAGGCCGTGCAGCAGCTCCGGATCGTCCAGCAGCAACGCATGCAGATCCAGGAATTCGCCGACTTCCTTGACCAGCGCGCCGTGAAGGCGTTCGCGCAGGACGTGCATCTCGCCGCGGGTGGAATCCACCGCCTCGTGCAGGCGCCGCAGTTCCTTCTCCACGGCTCCGGCGGCGATACGTTGTTCGACCACTTCCAGCGCGTGCGGCAACCTCACCCGGGCACGGCCTAGCGCGCTGCCGCGCGATGCGCCGTGGCCGGAGAGCTGCAGGCGCACCGGTCAGGTTTCCTCGTCGAATCGTCGCTCGAACAGCGCCGCTACGGCTTCCAGCGCCTCGGCTTCGCCCTCGCCATCCACACGCACCATCACCGGCGTGCCTTGGCCAGCCGCCAGCAACATCACGCCCATGATGCTTTTCGCGTTGACCTCGCGTCCCTTCGCCGACAGGGTCGCATTGCAGCGATAGGCCGACAGCACCTGCACCAGCTTGGCGGTGGCGCGGGCATGTAGTCCCAGGCGGTTGGAAACGGTGAGTTCGCGTTCAAGCATCGTCGACTATGGCTCCATTGCGTGTGCCGGCGGCGGCTGTCGCCGGAAGTTGATCCAATCCCTGTTCCGCATAATTCATCACCCGTAGCAGCATCGGCAAGCTCAGCGCGGAAACGCGTCTGACCGGCGTCCCCAGCCGGGCCAGTTCGCCGGCCAGATTGCTGGGGCTGGCGCCGTAGAGATCGGTCAGCACCAATACGCCGTCGCCGCTGTCCACCCGTCTCAGCGCCGAGGAGGCTTGCGGCAGCAGAGCCAGGAAATCGGCGTCGAAAGGGACTTCGAACGCCTCCGTCTTCAGCGGCAACTGGCGCAAAAGACCGGTGGCCACTGCCAGCAGCGACGCGCCGATCCCGGGATGGGTTACAAGGAGAATGCCACAGGCCATGGGAGAACGTTAGCAGACCGGCATGACCGGCCGAAAGGCGCGGCGATGCCCTAGTCCAGCTCCCGGTGGAAAGTGGCCACTTCCTCCCATCCCTGTTCCCGCGCGTGCGCCGCCAGCCGCTCGGCGAGGTACACGGAACGGTGCTTGCCGCCGGTGCAGCCGAAAGCGATGGTCACGTAGCTGCGCGTCTCCCCACGCAGGCGTGGCAGCCAGGTATCGAGGAAGGCATTGACCTGGCCGACGTATTCGCTGACTTCCGGTTGCGCATCCAGATAATCGCGCACACCGCCCTCGCGTCCCGATAGCGGACGCAGCAGCGGATTCCAGTGCGGATTCGGCAGTACGCGCGCGTCGAACACGAAATCCGCGTCCGCCGGCACTCCGCGCTTGTAGGCGAACGACTCGAACAGCAGCGACAGCGACGAACCGTTGTTCAAGGCGAATTCGGCGATGATCCGCCGCCGCAACTGGTGCACGTTGAGCGCGGTGGTGTCGATGATCACGTCGGCTTCGCTGCGCAGCGGCGCGGTGATCTCGCGTTCGCGGGAAATGGACTCCGGCAGCGACAGCCCAAAGTGCGCCAGCGGATGCTTGCGGCGAGTGTCGGCATAACGACGCAACAACACGTCGTCGCTGGCGTCGAAGAACAAGAGGGTGGCGTGCAGGCCCAGTTCGGTCACCGCGGCCCGCCATTGCGCCAGCTTGGATAGATCGCTGTGGCGATTGCGCACGTCGATGCCCACCGCGATCTTTTGCGGCAACGCGTCGTCGCGCATCAGGCTGCGCACGAACGAGGGCAGCAGTTCCACCGGGAGGTTGTCGACGCAGTAGTAGTCCAGATCCTCGAAGGTCTTCAGCGCGACCGATTTGCCCGAGCCGGACAGGCCGCTGACGATCACTACGGTCGCCGCCGGGCCGGCGGTTTGAGGTTCTACGGAGCCGTCATCGTGCTGCGAGTGCGATGAGGTGTCGGCGGGCCCGCCGCTCATGGGGTAGTGCGTTCCAGCAGGTTGCTGTGCCGGGCGATGAACATCGCCGCCGGGTCGATGCCCTTGGTGCGCAGGATATGCAGGCGGGTGGCCGCTTCGGTGAGCACGGCCAGGTTGCGGCCGGGCATCACCGGCAGGGTGATCAGCGGCACGTCCAGGTCCAGCACATGGCGGCTGCCGCTGTCGCCGGTGAGGCGCTCGTAGCCGTGCGGATTGGGTTCGGTCATGGGCCGGGTGAGATGAACGATCAGGCGCAGGTATTTGTTCTTCTTCACGGCCGTGTCGCCGAACATGTCGCGTACGTTCAACACGCCCAGACCGCGAACCTCGAGCAGGTCCTGCAAGAGCTCCGGGCAGGTACCGTCGAGCACGTCGGGCGCGATCTGGGTGAATTCGGGCGCATCGTCGGCCACCAGGCGATGGCCGCGGCTGAGCAGTTCCAGCGCCAGCTCGCTTTTGCCCGATCCGGCTTCGCCGGTGATCAGCACGCCGATCGAATAGATTTCCATGAACACGCCATGCAGCGTCACCCGCGGCGCCAGCGTGCGGGCCATGTGGTAGGAAAGGTGGTTGAGCAGTTCGTGGCCGCGCTTGGGCGAGATCCACAAGGGGGTCTCCGATTCCTCGGCCGCCGCGCGCAGGTCTTCGGGGCAGGACTGATTCTTGCTGATCACCAATGCCAGCGGGCGGTATTGCACGATCTTCTCGATGGTTTCCCAGCGCTGCCGCGAATCCAGCGAATCCAGCCAGGCCAGCTCTTCGCTGCCCAGGATCTGCACCTTGTTGGGATAGATGGCGTTGAGGTAGCCAGCCAGCGAGGGCCGGCGGGCGATGGTGTCCACCGCTTCCAGCATGCGCCGGTCGCCCTTGGCCCCGGCGAGCCAGCGCAGGGCGAGCTTGTCTTTCTGCTGGTCGAACAATTCGCGGGCGGTGATGCTGGTGGTCATGCGGCGGCTTTGGGCGAGTGGGGTTGGTCCAGCAACAGCTTACGCATCGACTGCGCATCGGGTGCGTTGCGCAGCGCGGTACGGAAGCGCGCATCGGAAAAGCGTTCGGCCAGTTCCGACAGCAGCATCAGATGCTGATGGGTGTAATGATCGGGCACGGCCATCGCAAACACCAGGTCGACGTTCTGGCCATCGGTCGCGTTGAAATCGACCGCCGGCTGCAGCCGCAGCAGGACACCGCGCGGCGCTTCCAGCGTAGGCGAGCGGCCGTGCGGGATGGCGATGCCATGGCCGATCGCGGTGCTGCCCAGTTTTTCGCGCGCCTGCAGGCTGACCCGGAGATCGTCGGCGCCGGCTTGCTGGCAGGCCAACAGGCCGGCGGCCATCTCCAGCACCGCGTCGCGGTCCGCTGCCTTCAATACGGAGGCGCGAACGTCCGCCAGCTGGTTGGCAAGGGACATGTCAGGAGAGGGACATATCAGGAGCGGGAAGGCGGGAAAGAAACCGCGACAAAAAGGGTTGCGGCTTCTTTCCTTTTCATCCGCGCGCTATCAGTCGGCATGCTGTTAATCGGCATTTTCGCCGCGTGGCCCGCGTTCTTTGTCGATCTTCTTCTGTTTGTGCTTCAGCAACAGCCGGTCCAGCTTGTCGGCCAAAATATCGATGGCGGCGTACATGGTTTCGGCGCCGGCGTCGGCATGCAGGGTGCGGCCGGCCAGGGTGAGCGTGGCTTCGGCGAGGTAGTCGGGTTTGCGTATGCCCAGTTGGGCGCGGACTTCCAGTGGCTGGTCGAAATGGCGTTCAAGTCGCTTGAACTTGGTTTCAACGTACTCCCGCATCGCGGGGGTGACTTCGATCTGCTGGCCATGGGTCTCGATACGCATCGCTTACCTCCTTACGGTTCGATGGGCCGCGGAATCCGCGGGTGACACTGCCTTGCTTGTGACCTCGAGTGGTGGGTGAAGTTCGGCCTCCTTGAAAAATAGGGATGCGTCGGGAAGGGATTCAGCGCTTCGGGTTCATCATGAACCATGGTTCCTTATGGGAGCGTTATCAACCGATGCGCACGCGTTCATGCGACGAAAGTATCTCCATGGCTTCACGATACTTCGCCACGGTACGGCGCGCCACCGGGACGCCGGAGGTCTTGAGCAGGTCGGCCAGCTTGGCGTCGGACAGCGGCTTGCGCGGGTTCTCGTTTTCGATCAGGCGGCGGATCATCGACTGGATGGCGATGCTGGACGCTTCGCCGCCGCCCTCGGTGCTGACGCCGGAAGCGAAGAACGCGCGCAGGGGCAAGGTTCCACGCGGAGTCCGCACATACTTGCGAGCGATGGCGCGTGAAACCGTGGATTCGTGCAGGCCGACTTCGGTCGCGACTTCCCTCAGAGTGAGCGGCCGCAGCGCCTGCTCGCCGAACTCCAGGAAGCCGGCTTGCTGCCGCAACAGGCAGCGGGTCACCTTGAGCAGGGTGTCGCCCCGGGCTTCCAGGCTCTTCAGCAGCCAACGCGCCTCCTGTAGATGGCCCCGCAGATAACCGGCATCGTTCTCGCCGCATTTCCGGATCATCTGCTCGTAGCCGCTGTGGATGGTGATTCGGGGCAGGTTGTTGCCGGCCAGCGCCGCACGCCAGACGCCGCGCTGGCGCCAGACCACGCAATCGGGGACCACATAGGTGTCGTGGGTGAGCTCGCCGATCTGCGCCCCTGGCTTGGGGTCGAGCGAACGCAGCAGCTGCACCACTTCCTCCACTTCTTCCACCGGCCGCTTGAGTTCGGCCGCAAGCCCCGCAATGCCGCTTTTCGGCAAGCGCTCCAGCGAGCTGCCGTCGACGATCTGCAAGGCCAGCGCCCTGCCGGGCGTATCCTCGCTCAACACCGCCAGTTGCAGGTGCAGGCATTCGCCCAGCGTGCGTGCGGCCACGCCTACCGGGTCGAAACGCTGCAGTTGATGCAGTACGGTAAGGATCTCGTCCTCTCCGGCGGTCACTTCCGGAAGCAGCGTCTCCGCGATGCCGGACAACGGTTCGCGCAGGTAGCCATCGTCTTCCAGCGCATCGATCAGCGCCGCGCCGATCCTGCGATCGCGCGGCGATAAGTGAGAGAGATGGAGCTGCCAGAGAAGATGATCCTGCAGGGTGTCGGTTTCGGCGACGCGTTCGGCCGCCGTACCCTGATCGTCGTCGTCGTCGAAGGATCCGCCGCTGCCGTGGCTGACGCCGTCCATCGACCAGGGCGATTCGTCGGGCGACCATTCGTCGCTCTCGTTGTCGCTGGGGGTTTCGCGTGGATCTTCCGGAGGGGTGTCGGCGGGAGCCGCATCGTCGCCGCTCGGGGCGCTGTCGTCCCAATCCAGCAGGGGGTTGGTTTCCACCGCTTCGGTGATCTCGATTTCGAGTTCGGCCGCGGACATTTGCAGCAAGCGTATGGCCTGACGCAATTGCGGCGTCATGACCAGTTGCTGACCCAGCGATGTCTGGAGGCGTGGCTTCATTTCCGCAATCCGTAAACAGTGTGCGCGGCACCAGGCCGCGCGACGCGCTTCAGAGACGGAAAGTTTCCCCAAGGTACACGCGACGCACGTCCGGATTTGCCAGCAGCGCGTCCGGTGCCCCCTGCGCCAGAACGCTGCCTTCGTTGAGGATATACGCCCGGTCGCAGATTCCCAAGGTCTCGCGCACGTTGTGGTCGGTGATCAGCACGCCGATGCCGCGATTCTTGAGGTGCTTCACGATCCGCTGGATCTCGCCGACCGAGATCGGGTCGACGCCGGCGAAGGGTTCGTCCAGCAGCATCAGCCTGGGTTTGGCGGCCAGGGCGCGGGCGATCTCGCAGCGCCTGCGTTCGCCGCCGGACAGGCTGGCGCCCAGTTGTTCGGAGACGTGGCTGATCTGCAGCTCGTCCAGCAGCGAGGCCAGTTCCTTGTCCACGCCTGCCGAATCCAGGTCCTCCCGCAGCTCCAGGACCAGGCGGATGTTGTCCGACACGGTGAGCTTGCGGAACACCGAAGGCTCCTGCGGCAGGTAGCCGACGCCCAGTTTGGCCCGCTTGTACATGGGCTCGGCGGTGATGTCGCGGCCGTCCAGCTCGATCTTGCCGGCGTCGGCGGCCACCAGGCCCACGATCATGTAGAAACAGGTGGTCTTGCCGGCGCCATTGGGGCCCAGCAGCCCGACCACCTCGCCCGCATCCAGGGTCAGGCCGAAGTCCGCGACCACCTCGCGCTGCCGGTAGTGCTTGCGCAGACCCTGGGCGGAAAGCATTACTTGGTTTCCCCGGGTTTCTTTACGGCGCCAGCCGATTTCGGCTGGATCACGGTTTTCACGCGCGTACCGTCCCCACCGCTCTGCATGTTGCCGGTCTTGGTGTTGTAGACCATGCGCTGGCCGCTGTTCGAACCGCGCGGGGACTTCACCGTGTAGTTTCCGATCAGCGTGATGGTTTCGGTGGACATGTCGTATTCAATGCGATTGGCCGTGGCATCCATCCACGTGCCGTCGTCCTGCTGCTGCTTCAACTTCACCGGGTTGCCGGTAAAAACCGCCTTGGACGGGTCGCCATCGCGCTGGGTGAGTTCGGCGCGCTGAGCGGCTATGTCCAGCGTGCCCTGCTTGAGGGTCACGTTGCCGGTCCAGACATTGGTGCTGTTGCCGTCCATTACACCTTCCTGGTTATTGGAATCCAGATAGATGGGCTGGTTGCGATCGGATGACTTCGCCCAGGCCAGTGCCGGCACCGACAGGGCGATCATGGCAATGAGGCTAGCGTGCAGACTTGGGTTCATATCGGGTCTTGACCTGGGACTTGAAGGTGTATTGCCTGGTTTTGGTGTTGGTTTCAAAACCTACACCGCTGAGTATAGAACCCGGACGGGTGATGGTGACCGCATCGTCGGTGGAAGCGAGGTTTTTGCGGGGGAATACATTCAGTCGCTGAGTGTCGAAAGTTGTGGGTACGGCGCTTTCCTTCGGGCTGGTTCCCTTCACATCGCCCGACAAGCGCATTTCGTCGCCCTTGGCGCTGATCCAGGCGGTTTTGGAACGCATTTCCCAATGATGTCCTTCGCTGTCCGGAAGCAGGAACAGGGGCGTGGCGATGGTGAAGGTTTGGTCTCTGGGATCGCGCTGCATTTCCGGCGCACGCAGGGTGATCGACTCCTGGCCCTGGTCGTCCAGGCCGATCACCTCGAAATCCCGCATGAGATAGTCGGGGCGCTCGGAAGCAGGGGCATCCGGCTCGGCGACATCGCGCTGCTTCCACGCCGACCAGCCGCTGCTTATCGCGGCCACCAGCAATACCAGACCCAGCACCGTGCGCCAGCTCATCGGGTCCACTCCGCCAGCAACGCTTCGGTCCGGTCCTGCGCGTCGAGCAGCAGATCGCACAGTTCGCGTGCGGCGCCTTCGCCACCGCGCGCGGAAGTGACCCAATGCACGCGTTCGGCGATCCAGCGGTGCGCATTGCCCGGCGCCACGGCCAATCCCGCGGCGCAGAGCGGCGCCAGGTCGGGAAGGTCGTCACCCATGAAAGCCACTTCGTCCAGGCCGATGCCCTGGCGTTCGCATAGCGCCCGCACCTGGCCCAATTTGTCCTTGGCGCCGGTGAATACCTCGATGCCGAGTTCGGCCGCGCGTCTTTCGGCGGCCTTGCTGTTGCGCGCGGTGATCAGGGCCACCGCGATACCGGCCTTCTTCAGCAGCACCAACCCTTGCCCGTCGAGGATATGGAACGCCTTCGATTCGCCGCCTTCATCGTCGTAATAAAGACGTCCATCGGTCAGAGTGCCATCCACGTCGAAGCAGGCCAGCTTGATCTTGCGGGCACGCGCACGAAGGTCGGCGTCGAGTGGGGGGGCAGGGGAAATCATGCGTTTTCTTTAGACCACGCGGGCGCGCAACAGGTCGTGAATGTTGAGCGCGCCGACGGCGCGGCCGGCTTCGTCCACCACGACCAGACCGCTGATTTTGTGGGTTTCCATCAGGCGCGCGGCTTCCACGGCCAGCTGATCGGCGGCGATGGTCTTCGGGCCGCGTGTCATCACATCGGCGATCATTGCGGTGCGTACGTCGAGCGCCGCATCGTCCAAGGTGCGGCGCAGGTCGCCATCGGTGAACAGTCCGATCAACTTGTCTTCGTCGTCGACCACGGCGGTCATTCCCAGGCGCTTGCGGCTCATTTCCACGAGCGCTTCGCTTAGCGTCGCGCCCAGGCCCACACGCGGCACGTCGTCGCCGGCATGCATCACGTCGGTGATGTGCAGCAGCAAGCGGCGGCCCAGACTGCCGGCGGGGTGCGAGCGGGCGAAGTCGTCGGCAGTGAATCCGCGCGCTTCCAGCAGTGCCACGGCGAGCGCGTCGCCCATGGCCAGGGTAGCGGTGGTGCTGGAGGTGGGCGCCAGATCCAGCGGGCAGGCTTCGGCGGGCACGCTGACATCCAGGTGCACATCCGATTCGCGCGCCAGCGTGGATTGCGGCCGCCCGGTCATGGCGATGACCGCATTGCCCTGGCGCTTCAGCACCGGCAACAGGGTCAGGATTTCGTCGGATTCGCCGGAATAGGACAGGGCCAGCACCACGTCCGCATCGGTGATCATGCCGAGGTCGCCGTGGCCGGCTTCGCCCGGATGCACGTAGAAGGCGGGCGTGCCGGTGGAGGCCAGGGTGGCGGCGATCTTGCGTGCGATATGCCCGGACTTGCCCATGCCGGTGGCGACCACACGGCCTCGGGAGGCGAGGATCAGCTGGCAGGCCGCCGAGAATGTTCGATTGGAGCCGCCTCCGTCGATCCGGGTCGCCAGATGTTCCAGCGCACGGGCCTCGATTTCGACCACGCGACGACCGCTGGCGGCCAGGCTGGCGTCGGTCGGTTCGGCGATCTGGGGCAGCAGCTCAGGCATGCGGGTGTCGGGCGGAGGTTAGAATGACCGTTCATTTTATAAGGAAAGGCACGTTGGACGCCGAAACCATCCGTAAACTGATAGAAACCGGCCTGCCGGGGGCTGAAGTACAGGTGCAGGGCGACGATGGCGTGCATTTCGAGGCCAGCGTGGTATCGGAGGCGTTCCGCGGCAAGCTGCCGCTCGCTCGCCATCGACTGGTCTACGCCACTCTGGGCGAGCTGATGGGCGGCGCGATCCATGCCCTGGCCCTGAAGACCGTAACGCCTGAGGAAGCCGGGATTCGTGATTCGTGATTCGGGATTGGTAAACCCCGGCCGACTCGAAACCCCACGCTTCTTACGAATCCCCAATCACGAATCCCGAATATCGGACAAACATGCAGAAAATCGTAGTTACCGGCGGCAACCCGCTCAACGGTGAAGTCACCATTTCCGGCGCCAAGAACGCGGTGCTGCCGATCCTGTGCGCCACCCTGTTGGCCGATGCGCCGGTGGAAATCACCAACGTGCCCCATCTGCACGACGTGGTGACCACGGTGAAGCTGCTCGGCGAACTGGGTGCGGGCATCAGCATCGATGAAGGCACTTTGTCGAAGGGCAGTGCGATCACGGTGGATCCGCGCAGCGTCAACCAGCATGTCGCGCCTTACGAGCTGGTCAAGACCATGCGCGCCTCGATCCTGGTGCTGGGTCCGCTGCTGGCCAAGTACGGCGCAGCGGAAGTCTCGTTGCCGGGCGGCTGCGCCATCGGTTCGCGGCCGGTCGACCAGCACATCAAGGGCCTGCAGGCGCTGGGTGCCGACATCACGGTCGAGAACGGCTTCATCAAGGCCACGGCGAAACGGTTGAAGGGTGGGCGCTACGTGTTCGACATGGTCAGCGTCACCGGCACCGAGAACGTGCTGATGGCCGCTGCCCTGGCCGACGGCACCACGGTGCTGGAGAACGCGGCCATGGAACCGGAAGTCACCGACCTGGCCGACTGTCTGATCGCGTTGGGCGCGGATATCGAAGGCGCCGGTACCGCGCGCATCGTGGTGCGCGGTGTGGAACGCCTCTCCGGCGGCCGCCATGCAGTGCTGCCGGATCGCATCGAGACCGGCACTTTCCTGGTGGCCGCGGCGATGACCGGCGGCCGCATCGTCGCGCGCCGCGCACGTGGCGATACATTGGACGCGGTACTGGGCAAGCTGACCGAGGCCGGCGCTTCCATCCAGACCACCGCCGACACCATCACTCTGGACATGCAGGGCAAGCGTCCCCGCGCGGTCAGCCTGACCACCGCGCCGTATCCCGCTTTCCCCACCGACATGCAGGCCCAGTTCATGGCCATGAACTGCATTGCCGACGGTGTGGGCGTGATCAACGAAACCATCTTCGAAAACCGTTTCATGCACGTCAACGAACTGCTGCGCCTGGGCGCCGATATCCGCGTGGAAGGACATACCGCCATCATCCGCGGCGCCGACAAGCTCAGCGGCGCGCCGGTGATGGCCACCGACCTGCGCGCTTCCGCTTCGCTGATTCTGGCCGGCCTGGTGGCGGAAGGCGACACCGTTATCGATCGTATCTACCACCTCGATCGCGGTTACGAGAACATCGAGGAAAAGCTCAGTGCGCTGGGCGCCAAGATTCGGCGCATTTCGTGAGCCTGCCGACATGAGCGCAAACACGGCGAAAACCAAAAAACGATTCTCCACGCGCCGCAAGGCCCTGCTTGGCCTGGTCGTGATCGCGCTGGGGGTGGTCGGCTGGCTGCAGTACATCGGCGCGGCGGGCATCAGCGGCATCCCCACCAAGGAGATGGACTGGAACGCCGATGGCACGGTGACCCAGCAGGAAATCATGCAGTCGTTCTATGCGGTCGGGGTAACCAAGACCAGCCAAGGACAACGCGAATGCAGCGAGTACTACTGGCGTGAAGGCAAACGGAGCATCCGCGTCGATTGCCGGACGACCATGGCGACCGAGCCGACGAAGGAATAAAAAAAGCCCGGCGACGCCGGGCTTTTTTCTGCAGCTTATGCGGCGCCGACAACGCGCCGGGTCGTTAGTGCCAGGCTTTGAGCTGCAGGTCGATCGAATCCTGCCCATCCTCGCGCTGCAGGATGCGCGCGGGCACCGGCATGTTGGGCACCACCCATACGATGGTCTGCTTGTTGCCCGAGGTCCGTACCACCTTGGTCGCGTCGCGCGATTGTCCGCCGACGGTGATCTTCTCCTTGCCGGCCACCTGGTAGCTCATGGTTTTCGCATTGCCGTTCTCAACCATGCGGTAGGTCAGCGGCTTGCCCGCAGCGACATCGCGCACCAGGGCCAAATTCACCAGCAACGCGTCCATATCTCCGGGCTTCAAAGCGACCGGTCCGGCGCGTTCCGGCTTGACGTCGCCGTTCCACGTGGCCTGGTTCTTGCTCCAATCGAAGTTGGCATTGACCGCTTTCTTCTTCACCAGTACCCGCGACAGGTCGGCGCTGGAGAGAGGGCGCAGCCAGCCGTTCTGTTCGTCGAACACGGTCTTCTGGCTCAAGTCCACCAACTGGTTCTTGATGGTGAGGCTGTATTGCCAGCGGTTGCCGCCCTGCGAGGTGATCGACATCTGGCCATCGCCCTGCATGCCCATCGCGCTTGCCTGGTATTGCGCGGTGAAGGCTTCGACGGCAGCGGCAGGCAGGCTGGCCACGGCCAGCAAGCCGGCGGCGATACTCGCGGGAATTCGAAATTTTTTCATGGCTTATTGCACTCCTTGGTATTCGACCAGGCGCAGGTCAATGGTGTCTTGGCCGTTCTCGCGGCGCAAGATCCGGACCGGGGTAGGGACGCCGTTGGCGACCCAGAATATGGTTTCGTCGTTGCCGCCGTTGGTGCGGGCTACGCGCATGGCGTCGTAGCTGAGATCGTCCACGGCGACGATTTCGGTCTGGTCGGCAACCGCGTACTGATAGTCGCGGACGCGGCCGTCGTCGACCACGCGGTAGCTGAGCGACTTGCCGGGCTGGGCGTCGCGGATCACCGCAAGGTTCATCAGCAGTGAGCTCATGTCGCCGTCGCGCAGCGGCACCGGCGCGGAGCGGGTTTTCTTGACGTCGCCCTGCCAGCGCGCGCTCAGCGCATTCCAGTCGTAGGTGCCCGAGATCTTCTTGCCCGAAAACAAGGCGTGCTTGATCGTGGCTTGGCTGAGCGGGCGATACGCGTCGCCCACGGCGTCGAACAGCGTGCTTTGTTCGATGTTCAAGCCCGCCAGGCGCGCGAAACCGCGGGTGCCGCGAATGCCTAGATCGACACGCCAGCGGTTGCCGCCGTTCTGCACCACCTGCATCTTCGCGCTGCCGGCCAGCTTGCCTTCGTTATAGGCCTGGTAAGTGGCCACGAAAGGCTCGAGCGCAAGCGCAGGCAAGCTGGCCAGGGCCAGCGCACCGGTCAGGATTGCGCGGGGGAGCAGGGAGGTCATGGAGAGGAGGAGGCGTCCGGAGGCGTCAGATTACCGGCAGAATCTAGACGCAGGGGTCTAAATAAGGGCTGACCATCGCAAAACGCCATGCCGTCGCGTTCAGCAAGCCGTCCGCTGATGGCCAGGCGCAGGACCGCCGCCAGCAGCGCATGTTCCCGCGGGAGCAGCCGGTGGGCCAGGGTTTGCGGCGTATCTCCGGGCAACACGGGAATGCTGGCCTGGGCGATCACGCTGCCGGCATCCAGTTCAGGTATGACGAAGTGCACGCTGCCGCCATGGTGCTCGTCGCCGGCTTCCAGCGCGCGCGTGTGGGTATGCAGGCCGCGGTATTTCGGCAACAGGGAAGGGTGGATGTTGAGCAGCCGCCCGCGGAAACGCGCGATGAAGTCATCGCCCAGGATGCGCATGTAACCCGCGCACACCACCCAGTCGGGTCGGCAGGCGGCGACCGCTTCGCCCATTGCGTGGTCGAAGGAGGCGCGATCCGGGAACGAACGCGCATCGGCCGCCCAGCGGACGGTTTTCGGCACGCGCTCCAGTGCTGGCGCTTGCGGTTTGTCCGAGAACACGCCGACTATTTCCGCCTTCAGCCCTCCAGCGGCGATCGCATCCAGCAGCGCCTGCAGATTGCTGCCGCGGCCGGAGGCCAGAACCGCGATGCGCCCGCTCACGGAGCGGCTGCTTGTGTGGCCAAGTGGGCCGCATCGCTGCGCGGCCATGCGCTCAATGCGCCGAGCGTCGCCAGCAACATGTCGGCATGCGCGTCCCACATATCGCCTTGCTGGCCGTTGTACGACTCCGCCGCTTCGGGCGAAAGCGTCAGCGCGATGGCCCATTCCAACCATTCGTACAGCAGGCTGCTGCACATGATCGCCATGACCGCGAGCACGAACGCCTGGCGCGGAGCGAGCGGCCAGCGCTGGCGCAGGTAGTGGAGGACTGCGGGAGCGAAACAAACGCCGTAGAGAAGATGGATCAACCGATCCATGTTGTTTCGTTTCCAGCCGAATGCGCTTTGCGGTGACCATCCGGTCACTGCGTGTATCCACTGGTCGTACGGCAGGTTGGAATACAACCAGCGTGCGGCGATGCTGTGCACGCAGATGAACGCGCAGATTAACGCGAATTGCCAGGTCAGCATCGGCCAGCGGCGGTCGTGCCGCCAAAGCCAGACCAGTCCGACCACCGTGAGGCTGCTGTGCAGGGCCTGTTCGGCGGGCCACAACGGCGCGATCCAGCTCGCCACGAATACGGCAAGCGTCAGCGCCAATGCGACTTTCTTTCCTGCCGACACGGAAGGCCTCAGCCGATCTTCAAGCGTTCGTCGCCGTCGGCTTTCACCACTTCGCCGATCCGCCAGTGGGCCAGCCCCAGGCGTTGGATATCGGCTTCCAGCGAAGGGACTTGATCCTGCGCGACCATCAGCACGAAACCGATGCCGCAGTTGAAGGTACGCCACATCTCGGCATCGGCCACCGCGCCTTCGCGCTGCAGCCAGTCGAACACCGGCGGCAGCGGCCACGCGCTGGGGTCGATTTCCAGGCCCAGCGCCTTGGGCACCACGCGGATGATTTTTTCCACCAGCGCGCCGCCGGTGACGTGGGCCATGGCGTGGATATCGTGTTTCGCGAGCAGTTCCAACACGGGCTTTACATAGATGCGCGTGGGTTCCATCAGCGCGTCGCCCAGCTTCACGCCGCCCAAGTCGAGGTCGAGCCCGCCGTTGCCGGGCGTGACGCCGGCGCGCGCGAGGATCCTGCGGATCAGCGAATAGCCGTTGGAATGCGGACCGCTGGAAGCGATGCCGATCAGTACGTCGCCCTCGCGAACCAAGCTGCCGTCGATCAGTCTTGCCTTTTCCACCGCGCCGACCGTGAAACCGGCCAGGTCGTATTCGCCGGGCGGGTACATGTCGGGCATTTCCGCGGTTTCGCCGCCGATCAGGGCGCAACCGGCGATTTCGCAACCTTTGGCGATGCCGCCCACTACATCGACCGTGGTCTGCACATCCAGCTTGCCGGTGGCGAAATAATCGAGGAAGAACAGGGGTTCGGCGCCTTGCACCAGCACGTCGTTGACGCACATGGCGACCAGATCGATGCCGATGGTGTCGTGGCGGTTCAGCTGCTTGGCGAGGATCAGTTTGGTGCCCACGCCGTCGGTGCCCGAAACCAGCACCGGTTCTTTGTATTTGCCGGACAGATCGAACAGCCCACCGAAGCCGCCGATCCCGCCACCCAGCACCTCGGGGCGCAAGGTACGCCGAATGGCCGGTTTGATGCGTTCTACGACTTCGTTGCCCGCATCGATATCGACCCCGGCATCGCGGTAGGTCATCGGGATCGGGGCGGGTGGGGTGGGCTGAGTCACGGAAGAGCCACTGGCGAAGACGGGAGAGCCGTTGATTTTAAGGGAATACGCATGCGAATCGTCCGTCCTGAACGGCCCAGATTGGCGCGAAGGACGCATTCGGGCAACAATTCACCCTGTTCGCCAGGCAATCGCTGGCTACAGGGATGCTCTAGATGCGCCGGATTTCTGGATTTGCGTTGGTCGCGGCTCTTAATTTGCTTGCGCTTTCCTTGCTACTGGCCTCCACGGCTTGGGCGCAGACCGGTTTGCGTACCGAAGGCGACCGCGCTGGCGCACAAGGCGTGTACGACGCCGAAGTACCCGTCAATGGACAGGGAGAAGCCGAGCGCAATAGCGCCTTCGCTCGCGCACTGAGCATGGTGTTGGGCAAGCTCAGCGGCGATCGCAGCGCAGCGGCACGGCCCGGCGTGGGCGCGGAATTGCGCAATGCCAAGAATTACGTCGCCAGTTACGACTATCGCCAGGACCAGGGTACTTCGCCTTCGGGCGCTCCGACTTTTCGCAGCACGCTGGTAGCGCGTTTCACACCCGCCGAAGTCGACTCGTTGATGAGCGCGCTAGGCCTGCCGGTATGGCCGCAGCCGCGGCCCAAACCGGTCGTCTGGCTGGCTATAGACGACGGCAGCGGTCCGCGGCTGGTGGGTCTGCCTCAGGCCAATGCGGTCCGGCCGTTGTTGAATCGAGCCGTCGAACGCGGCTACAAGCTCGGCTTGCCCACCGGCAATGCCGCCGAGCAAGCATTGGTCGGCGCCATCTGGCGTCAGGACAGCGCCGCAGTGGCGCGCGCTTCGGCCAAGTACAGTCCGCCGATGCAACTGCTGGGCAAGCTCTACCGGGGCAAGGGCGGCTGGATCGCCGATTGGGTGTTCGTGGACAACGGCAAGATACTGTCGAAATGGACCAGCAAGAACGCCGATGCGCGCGGCGCCATGGCCGCCGGTGCCGACGGCGCGGCCGAAGCGTTGATGAAACGCTACGGAAAGCGCGGCAGCGGAAGTCCGGCGGGTACTTATCGCCTGATCTTCACCGGCATCGACAGCGCCGATGACTATCTGCGCTTGTCGGCCGCATTGCAGGGCATGAGCGTGGTGCGCAAGATCACCCCGGTGCGCGCCAGCGGCAATACGCTGGAAGTGGATCTGGAGTTGCTGACGGGGATGTCGGGCTTTAAGCGCATGCTGGGCGACGACAGTCCGTTGGAAGGCGGCGAGGGCGATCCTCCTGTCTACCATTTGAGGTGACCATTCAGATGATCGTGGCATGACCGAAACCCCAGAATTCGAAATCGCGCGCTTCCTGCGTCGCCTGCAGTGGGCTGCGGTGGGCGTGGGCGCGTGCTGGCTGCTCTGGCTGCTGGCGCCCATCCTGACTCCGTTCGCGGTGGCCGCCTTGCTGGGCTGGCTGGGCGATCCGCTGGTAGACCGCCTGGAACTGGCCGGGCGCTCCCGCAACACCGCGGTAATCCTGGTGTTCACGCTGATGGCGCTGTTGCTGGCGCTGGTGCTGATCATCCTGGTGCCGATCATCGAAAGCCAGATCTCGACCCTGATCGAATCGCTGCCGCGGTACCGGCTCTGGTTCACCAGCGTGGCCATTCCCTGGATCGAAGGGCGCTTCGGCATCCAGATCGCCTCCTGGCTGGATCTGGACCATCTGATCGAGCTGGTGCGCAGCAACTGGGAACGCGCAGGCGGCATGGCGGCGACGGTGCTGGGATATGTGTCGCGTTCGGGCTTCGCACTGATCGGCTGGATGGCCAACATCGTGTTGATCCCGGTCATCACCTTTTTCTTTCTGCGCGACTGGGACCTGATCGTGGGCCGTGTGGCTTCGATGGTGCCGCGCGACCACATCGAGACGGTCAGCCGACTGGCGCGGGAATCCAGCGATGTGCTGGGCGGCTTCCTGCGCGGTCAGTTCCTGGTGATGATCATCCTGGGAATCATGTACGGCATCGGCTTGTGGGCGGTGGGTCTGGACCTGGGCATCCTGATCGGCATCATCGCCGGACTGCTGACCTTCGTGCCTTACCTGGGGCCGACCAGCGGCGTGGTACTCGGCGTGCTGGCCGCGCTGATGCAGTACGGGGACTGGAAGCACATCGCAGGCGTGCTGGCCGTATTCGGCGTGGGCCAGCTGATCGAAAGCTACTGGCTGACTCCGAAGCTGGTAGGCGACCGTATCGGCCTGCATCCTGTCGCGGTCGTGTTCGCGGTGTTGGCGGGCGGCCAACTTTTCGGTTTCCTGGGCATGCTGCTGGCATTGCCGATGGCCGCGGTGGTCAACGTACTGCTCCGCTACGCGCATGAGCGTTACACGCAGAGCCATCTCTATGCGGGCGAACACCCCACGATCATTCTCGACACCTATGTAGACAAGAATGTCGTGGACAAGAGCATCATCGTAGAAGAAGCCTCGCCCAAGGTCGCCGAGGAGAAGTGAGCGTCCCGCAACTGCCCCTGGCGTTGCGCTATCCGCCCGACCAGCGCCTGGAAAGCTTTATCGCCGCACCGCCGGGGGCGATCGCGCAACTGCATGAACTTGCGCGAGTGCAAGGCGCGGATTGGCTTTACTTGGCAGGCGCCACGGGAACGGGCAAGACCCACCTGGCGCTCGCGCTGTGCGCCGATGCGGAACAGGCGGGACGCCGCTCCGCCTATCTGCCGCTGACGGCGGCGAGCGGACGGCTGCGCGACGCGCTGGATGCGCTGGAAGGCAACGACGTGGTCGCACTCGACGGGTTGGAGGCCATTGCCGGCCATCGCGACGACGAGATCGCTCTATTCGATTTCCACAACCGTGCGCGCAGTGCCGGATTGAATCTGCTCTATGCGGCGCGGGAAGTGCCCGACCTGCTGAATCTCGTCCTGCCCGATCTGCGTTCACGGCTGTCCCAGAATGCCCGCATCCTGTTGCATCCGTTGGACGACGCGTCCCGCGCGGAAGTACTGCGCGACCGCGCCCAGCGGCGTGGCCTGGTCCTCGAAGAGGCGGCGATCGACTGGATGCTCTCCCGTACCGACCGCAACTTGGCCAGCCTGGTCGCATTGCTGGATCGCCTGGATCGCGAATCGCTGGCCGCGCAGCGAAGAATCACGGTGCCTTTCCTGCGCCAGGTAATGGATGCGTCGACCTGAGGCAGTGTCGATGCTAGGGGCAGGTTTCCGGGACTTTCGCCCAGACCACCGGTTCCCAATAGGCGTTGTCGCGGATGCTTTGCGCATCCAGCTTGTCCTTGAGCAGGCGAGCGCCGATGCGATAGCTGATGCCGGGCTCCACGTCGACCACAATGGATTTATAGGCGCGCGCGAGGGCGAACTTCTTCATCTTCGAAATCTGAAAGACCTGCGACGAATTCAGGCGGTTGGGGTCGATGAATTCGCGTACCACCAAGACATGCTTGCCTGTTTTGACGCGATGACGGTACATGGGCTCTCGCGGTGTGCTGCGTCCATCGATCTGGGTGATCTCGGCACGGAAGATACCCTTGGTTTGCGGAACGACGCCGGCCGAACTGCTGAGATAGCCACAGGAGCTGGCCTTTTCCTGCCTTGCCGGATCGGCGATATCGGCGTGACCTGCCAGCACAAGCGGCTTGCCGTTGCGCATGGCTTCCACGCGCAGCGCGCCTTTGCCTTCTTGCAGCGCGCTGGCGAGCGCCGATGAAGGCCTCGGTGCGCCGTCCAGACGACGTCCGTTGACCGCGCGCAGCTGGTCTCCGCTACGCAACCCCAACCGATCGGCCGCGCCGCCAGGTGTGATTGCCAGGATGGTCAGGCCGTTGGGATTGGGCCGCCGCACGTCGACCACCGCGCCAAGTCCATAGCGGACTTCATCTCGGGAACCCTCGGGTCGCGGTGCGCTGGCGGCGCCGGTATCGTTGGACTGGTGAGCGCTCGCGCTAGCCGGATTCAACAGCCCAGCGCCGAGGAGCGCGCTGACGAGGAGTGTACGGAGCGACATGGCGGGGAGATCCCTGAATCAGATTCGATCGTGTCGAAAGGCCGGGCTATCGGGACGGATACCGGCAAGCAGTGCATCGCGGGTCACCCACATCGGCGCGATTTCCGCGTCGCTGGCGCCACGATCGTAGGCCGCCTGCAGCGCCTGGTCGAGCGCACGCAACTCGGCATCGACATCGTGCTGCACGATCCCTTGTTCGCTCCGCATCGAATGGGTACCGGTGAGTATAGGGGCGAGCAACGGCGCCGCCATCGCCACCGCAAGCATCAGCGCCGCAACTCCGCCGCCGAGTTTCCGCCGCCGGATTTTCCGTTTGCGTCCGGCTTCCACTCGCTGCCACAGCGTATCGGGCAGCGCGATCTCAGGCAGGGCGTGCAGCCGTTCGCGCAGTTGGGTAGAAGGTTCAATCATCGGTAATTCCTGTTTCCAGATCGTCGCGCAGCCGCGTCAGGGCGCGCGAGACGATCGACTTCGACCAGCTCGGACTACGGCCAAAACGCTCCCCCAGTTCCGGGTGGGACCAACCTTCCATTTCATGTAGCCACACTACGGTACGCGCCAGCGGCGGAAGGCGTTGCAGCAGGCCCAGGATTTCCATGTCCTCGGTAGGATCGGTACTGTCGTCGGGCCAGGCATCGTGGTCCGTCTCCGCCACGAAGCGTTGCTCGCGACGCAGTCTGTCGATCGCTGCATTGGCCGCCACTCTTTTCAACCAAGGCCTCAAGGGCGCATCGCCGCGCAATCCTGAAAGAAAACCAAGCATCTTCAGGAAGGTGTCCTGGGTGATGTCCTCGGCCGCCGCGGCATTGCCGGTCAGGCGATACGCCAACGCGTGGATGGCCTTGGCGTGCATCCGATAGAGTTGCGCGAACGCATCGTGGTCGCCCCAACGCGCCTTGCGTACCAGCTTGGCTTCTTCGGGATTGGCTTCTGAGGCGGAAGGCATTGCACGAGGATACGGATACGGAGCGCCTTGCGTCGCAAACTCTACCGACCGACGTGGTCAATCGGGCGGGGTCAGTCGCCGATCCAGTTCCTCAAGCCGCTGCGGCGTGCCCACATCGGTCCAGCGCCCGCCGTGGTACTCGCCGCCGATCGTGCCGGACGGCATATGCGTGCGCAGCACCGGGGCCAAGCGGAAGCGCGGCGGCTCATCCTGCGCACCGGCGTCGGTGACGATGTCGCGCCAGCCCTGCAGCAATTGCGGTCGATACACGCCGAGTCCGGCATAGGTCAGCAAATGCGGGCCATCGGCGCGTACATGGCCGCTCTCGTCGAGGGCGAAGTCGCCATGGGTGGCCTGCACCGGGCGGTCCACCATCACCAGATGCGCCAGTCCTTCCGGCTCAGGCGGGAGGCGAGCGAAATCGTAGTCGGTCCAGATGTCGCCATTGACCAGCAGAAAAGGAGCGTCGCCCAACAGGGGCAGCGCGTGCAACAGGCCGCCCCCGGTTTCCAACGGCGTTTCGCCTTCATAGGAATAGGCGATACGCAGACCCCAGCGTTCGCCGTCGCCCAACGTTCGCGGAAACTGCTCGGCCAGCCAACTGGTATTGATCACCACTTCGCGCACGCCGATCGCAGCGAGCTTTTCCAAGTGCCAGACGATCAATGGTTTGCCGCCCGCCTTCAGCAGCGGCTTGGGTGTGTGGTCGGTCAGCGGGCGCATGCGCTCGCCCAGACCGGCGGCGAAAATCAATGCCTTCATGCGATAGCCTTCGAGCGCAAGGCCGGTTTGATCCTGGTTTCCAGCAGATCGGCGAGCGGTCGCAGTTCCGGATATCGCGGCAGTACCTCGTCCAGGTATGCGACGAAGCGCGGCACATCCGGCAGGTACTTCGTTTTGCCATCGCGGTAGTGCAGGCGGGCGAAGATGCCCAGGATCTTGAGATGGCGCTGCACTCCTAGCCAGTCGGCGTCGCGCTGGAACTGCGTCAGCGCCGGCACCGGCAATCCCGCGGCCCGCGCGCGCTGGTGATACTGCGCCAGCCAGGCGTCCACCCGCGCCAACGGCCAGCTGAGGAAGGCGTCCTTGAACAAGCTGATCGCGTCGTAAGCGACCGGGCCGCGCACGCAGTCCTGGAAATCCAGCACAGCCAGCTCCGGTTTCGTGGGCATCAGATTGCGCGGCATGAAGTCGCGATGGGTCAATACCTGCGCCTGCATCAGTGCGTTGTCCATCAGCCGGCGTTGGACGAGCTGCAGGTTCTCCGAACCCTCGCAGTCCAGTGCCAGGCCCAGGTGACGGCCCAGGAACCATTCCTCGAACAAACCCGCGTCGCGTTGCAACAGCGCCTCGCCGAACTCGCCCATCTCCGCAGGCGGGACAATCGATTGCAGCCGCAGCAGCTGGCTGATGGCCGCCTCGAAATATTCATCGGCGTTCGCAGGGTCGAGGACCTGAGCCAAGGTCGGTCCTCCCAGGTCCTCCAGCAACAGAAAACCGGCGTCCGTATCGCGTGCCAACACCTGCGGCACTCGCACGCCGCCGCGTTCCAGAAGATCGTGCATGCGCAGCCATGGCCGCACATCCTCCAGGTCGGGGGGGGAATCCATCACGATGCGGTTCGGACCTGCGCCGTCGGTACGCCAGTAACTGCGGTATCCGGCATCGACCGAAGCGCGCTGCAGACGAGCGCTTTGGTCATTGAGTGCTTGCCGCACCCAAGCGAGGCGCTCTGTTTCGCGCAGAGCGAGGGAGGAATTGAGCGAGGTCATGTCAGCGTCGTTCACGGTTTACAGAGTAAACCCGATACGGAAAAAGCGGACAATCGAAACAGAAACTGCTCGAAAGTGCCGCAAAAAGAAGCGCCCCTGTCCGGGGCGCTTCGGCATATTGCGAGGTTGTCAACGCGGCGGCAAACCGCCACGCTTCTTGCCGCGGAACAGGCTGACGATCAGCAGAATCACGATGGCGCCGACAAGCGCGCCGATGAATCCCGCCGCCTGTCCTGGGCCATACCAGCCCATTTGCTGGCCGATGAAACTGGCCAGCACCGCCCCGGCGATGCCCAGCAGGATGGTCAGGATAATGCCCATGCCGTCATTGCCGGGCTTGAGGAAACGTGCGAGCAGACCGACGATGAAGCCGATGAAGATGATGTAGAGCCAGCTACCGCTACCGAGCAGACCTTCCATTACGCACTCCCCTTGGGGTTAGGTGTGGCGGAGATTAACAGCCCGCCACACCGCTGTCAGGCTCAGCAGCAACCGTGCTCGCCGTGCTGATCGCCGCCGGCCACTGCGGCCACGCCGGTGGTTTCGCCACGCACGCTGGCGCCGTGGTGGTCGGCGATGACCTTGGCCACGCAGGCGGTGACGCGCTTGCCCATGGGGATGTGCAGGAACTCGTTGGGACCGTGCGCATTGGAATGCGGCCCCAGTACGCCGGTGATCATGAACTGGGCGCCGGGGAATTTTTCGCCCAACATGCCCATGAACGGGATGGTTCCGCCTTCGCCCATGTACATCGCGGGCTTGCCGAACGCTGCCTGCGAGGCGGCTTCGATGGCGTTGGACAACCACGGCGAGAGCGCCGGCGCATTCCAGCCGCTGGACGCCTTTTCAAGCGCAAGTTCGACTTGGGCGCCATAAGGCGGATCGCGCAGCAGCAATTCCTTCAATATCTCGCCGCCGCGCTTGCCATCCAGCGTCGGCGGCAGGCGCAACGACAACTTCACCGCGGTCTGCGGACGAAGCACGTTGCCGGCCGAATCCAGCGGCGGCAGGCCCTCGGCGCCGGTGACCGACAGAGCAGGACGCCAAGTGCGGTTGAGCACCAGTTCGGTCAGGTCGTCGGCCATCGGCTTCATGCCCGGCAGGAACGGGAATTTGTCGTAGACCTCGTCGCCCAGTACGGCGGCCACCTTGGCGGCCTGTTCCCGGCGTTCCTGCGGAATATCCACGGACAGGCCTTCCGGCTTGATCTTTCCGGTGACTTCATCCTCAAGCCGCGAAATCAGTTCGCGCAGGACGCGGAAGCTGGACGGAACGATGCCCGAGGCGTCGCCGGAGTGCACGCCTTCCGACAGCACCTTGACCGAGAAATTCCCGCCAGCCATGCCGCGCAGCGAGGTCGTGCACCACAGCTGGTCGTAATTGCCGCAGCCCGAATCCAGGCATACCACCAGCGAGGGTTTGCCGATGCGTTCGGCGAGATGGTCCACGTAGGCGGGCAGGTCGTAGCTGCCGGATTCCTCGCAGGCCTCGATCAGGATCACGCAGCGCGCATGCGGCACGCCCTGTTCCTGCAACGCCTGGATCGCGGCCAGCGAACCGAAGATCGCATAGCCGTCGTCGGCGCCGCCACGGCCGAACAGCTTGTCGTCCTTGAGCACCGGAATCCACGGTCCCAAGCCGCTGTCCCAGCCGGTCATCTCGGGCTGTTTGTCCAAGTGCCCGTACAACAGCACGGTATCGGCGCCGGTTTCAGGGCCGCTGGCCGGGATCTCGATGAATATCAGCGGTGTGCGGCCTTCCAGTCGCACCACTTCCAGGGCCATGCCCGGTATGGACTGCTTGCGCGCCCAGGACTCCATCAGCTTGACCGCATCGTCCATGTAGCCGTGGGCCACCCAGTCCTTGTCGAACATCGGCGACTTGTTGGGAATGCGGATGTATTCGACCAGCTGGGGGACGATTTCGTCATCCCACAACCCAGAAACGAAACGGTCGATCTTGGCGGTGTCCATGGATTCTCCAATGCCCTTGTCAATACGCCGATTCTACGCCCGAGCATGTTGGGCAGTCGTTGAAGCGGGCCGTCGGGTAGGAATTTCCCTACGCCACGGCGGGGCTTCCACCGGCATCGCCGGCAGCACTAAGGCGATATTTTGATCGTGCCCTGGAGCGGAGACTGTTCACACCGGCGGACGGAACAGATTCCGGCCCCGGCGAACCCTAACCCATCGCCACAAGGAGAGTTGCCATGAAATCGTTCGCCATCATCCTCAAATCCCTCGCTTTGTCGTTGCTGCTGGCCACAAGCGCCTACGCCGCCGACAAGGTCAATATCAACACCGCCGATGCGGCCACTATCGATGCGGTACTGGTCAATGTCGGTCCGGCCAAAGCCCAGGCCATCGTCGACTATCGCAAGACCAATGGCGCGTTCAAGAGCGCCGAAGAACTGGCCATGGTCAAGGGCATCGGCCTGAAGACGGTGGAAAAGAACCGCGATCGCATCGAGCTGGGACGCACGGCGGCGGCCCAGAAGAATGCGCCGGCGGCGGCAACGGCCAGCAAGGCCAAGCCGGTCGCGCGGCGCTGATCGAATATCCCCAAGTCCCGGCCGGTGCAGGAAGCGCAGACGGGGCCAAGGGGGCAGGAAGCCAGGGGGACATCGGCAAGGACGCCTACAAGGATGTGCTTACACGCAGGCAGCAACCTCGGTTGCCTGGAAGGTAACCGGGCAGGAAGCCGCAAACATCGGCAGGAAGCCCACAAGGAAGTCACCATCGCCCGGCCGCACATTGGATGTGCAGCCGGGCGATGTCTTTTGTGGCGGTTAAACTCCTCTCAGATCCAATGAGGAATCGGTGCATGTTGGACAGGTCCCGGGTCATAGCGGCGAACGAATACCGGCGCGAGCGTTGGAAGAACGGCACCGGCTGGACGCGAGAGATCCTCCGCATGCCGGATCGGACGGACTGGAACTGGCGTCTTTCGATCGCGGAGATCGAGCGTGACGGGCCGTTCTCGGTTTTCCCTGGCGTCGACCGGGAACTCGTGCTGATACACGGCAATGGCTTGCGCCTGCGATTTTCGGACGGAGAAGTGCGTGAGCTGCAACCGCCGCATGGCCGGATTCGTTTCGCGGGCGAGCGTGACGTAAGCAGCGAACTCCTGGACGGGCCCACCCACGACTTCAACCTGATGTGGCGACGCGATGCCGTGGCCGCCGAGTTGCTGCATCGCCCGCTGGTGGGGCCGATGCTGTTCTTTACCGAGCCCGGAGTCAGCTGGGCGATCCATCTGCTGGCCGGGCAGGCAAAGTTCGACCAGGCGTCGGAGTTGCCGCCATTGTGGGCCGGCGACACTGCGTTGCTGGTGGATGGGGAAAAGCGTGGGCGCTATGCGCTGGAAGGCGGCGGGGAACTTCTCGCGATCAAGCTGATGCAACGATAAGAAGAAGCGTCTGGCGCGCCTTCATGGAACGGGCGGTCAATAGACATCGCGGCGATAGCGACCTTCGGTCAACATGCTTTCTACGTTCGCATCGCCCAGTATCCGCCGCAGCGCGCCGTCCACGCCTGGCGCCATGCCGGCAAGACTTCCGCACACATAGATCGATGCACCGGCTTTCACCCACTCGTGCAGAACCTCGGCCATAGCCTGCAATTTCTGTTGCACGTAGACCCGTTCGGTCCGGTCGCGCGAGAACGCTAGGTCCAGGCGCTCGATATGGTTCTGCGCCTGCCAGTGCAGTATCTCGTCGCGATAGAAGAAGTCGCGATCGGAGTTGCGCTCTCCGAACAGCAGCCAGTTGCGCCGCGCGCCGACCGCGATGCGCTGCTTCAGGTGCGCGCGTAATCCGGCGATACCTGTGCCGTTGCCGATCAGGATCATGGGCTTGGCAGGGTCCGGCGCATGGAAGTTGGGATTGCTGCGCAAACGCAGCGCGATCTCCCCACCCACAGGCGCGTAGTCGCAGAGCCAGCCGCTGCCGATGCCTGGGGTTCCGTCGGCACGCAGCAACCTGCGCAAAAGGATGTGCAGGGCGCCATCGCTGGGCAGCGACGCGATGGAATACTCGCGATGCGGCAACGGCTTCAGGGTCTCGGCCAAAGCCTGCGCGTCCATATCGCGGATTTCATCGAGGGTAGGCAGGTGAGAGCCAGCCAACAGTTCGGCAAGCGATTGCAGTTGTCCGTCGATCACGACGCTGGCGTCCGCGGCGATGCCGGCCTGACCAAGCAGTGCTGCGACGACCAACGGGGAATGGCGCGGCCCGATCTCGGCGATGTCGCCGGCGACCCAGTGGCCCACCGATTCCGCGGATGGAGTCATGGCCAGGTGGAATGCGCCGCCACCCACGCTGCCCGGATTGAGCTCGCGTCGTTCGACCAACGTCCACCGTTCGTAGCGCGGCTGCGTCCAATCGGGCAGGTCGGTCACGCCGCTCAGCTGGCCGAGATGGTGTTGCCAGTGGCGCAATGCACTTTCGTCGGCATTGTCGACTTCGACTATATCGAACAAGGACTGTGCACCGTGCTGCCGCAGCCAGTTATCCAGTTGATGGCCGAAGCCGCAGAAATGCTCGTATTCGCGATCGCCCAGCGCCAGTACGGCATAACGCAGACGCCCAAGCGCCGCCGGTTGCCCCATTACGTCGCGCACGAAAGCCAATGCCTGGTCCGGTGGGTCGCCCTCGCCGGTCGTGCTGGCGACGAAAAGCACGCGGCCGGCCGTGGCCAGCATTGCGCTGTCGACTTCGGCGATGGCGCGGAGTTTCACCGTCAGTCCCGAATTGCGCAGGTTTTCCGCGCTGCGTTCGGCCAGTTGCTGCGCGAAGCCGGTCTGGCTGGCATGGACGACCAGCACGGAGGAGTCGCGAGTCGCGGCATTGGGGATATCGTCGTTCGCCTTGCGGGTACGGGATCGCCAGAGGAAGGCGGCACAGAACAGAAGATAGGAAAACAACGCGATCGCCGCGCCGATCCAGCGATCCGCACGCGGCATTGCGGGCCACCAGTCTCCCTGCTGCAAGGCGAAGAACGCGGCGGCGATCAATGCCAGCGATGCCAGCGACGCGAAATTTCCCCAGAACGTACGCGAACGCCAGCGCGCCGTATTGCTGCTCACGCCGGTAACCTTGCGCGAAAATCGTCGGTCATGCTTTCGATCGGTCCGCGATCGCCGCGCACGACGAATCTTGCGGCGATATTCCGTTGTTGCGCGAACCGATGGCCTGCTTCGGCCCCCATCACCGTCAATGCTGTTGCCCATGCATCGGCATGCATAGCATCGTCAGCGATGACGGTGACCGCAGCAGCTGCGGTTTCCACCGGTTTGCCGGTGCGCGGATCCAGAGTATGCGAATAGCGCGTTCCGTCCTGTTCGAAGGCATGCCAGCGGTCGCCCGAAGTGGCTATCGCGATGCCGTCGAGTGCGATCACGCAGGCTGCTTCCTCATCGGGCTCCGCATCGGGAGTCGCTTCCACCAGCACTTGCCATGCCGAGCCATCCGGTTTGCGGCCGTAGCCGTACAGTTCGCCTCCGACTTCGATCAACGCCGCAGCGGTGCCTCTATCGCGCAGGTGACGGGCCACCAGGTCCACGCTATAACCCTTGGCGATGGCGGAAAGATCCAGTCGTACGCCGCCGGGTTGCAATGCGCTCATGTCCTGCGAACATAGCGAGACGCGCCGCCAGCCGAGACGGCCCTGCGCCGCCGCCAGCTCGTCTTCACCCGGAATCCGATATCCGCTTTGCGCCGGACCGAATCCCCAAGTTTCGACCAAGGCTCCGATAGTGGGGTCGTATGCGCCATCGCTTTCGCGTGCCGTTTCCATTGCGCAGGAAAGCACCGCGAAGAACTCCGGCGGTAGCCGCTGCCAGGTGTCCGCGACGGAGCGGTTGAAACGGCTGATGTCCGAATCCGCTTCCCAGGTGCTCATCTGCGCAACTACGCAGTCGAGTCGCGCCTGTATTCCAGCGTGCACTGCATGCAGATCCGCGCGCGGCGACGCCACCAGCTTCACGCACCACGATGTGCCCATGGTTTCGCCATGAAGCGTGTGCAGGCAAGCCGATGTAGGTATGTGGTTGGCGGCGGCAATCGTCATCGGGAATCGCCGCCGCACTCTCCCGCCTTGTTTATCGGCGGGCGAGGGCGGCGGCCTTGTTCGTAATTACTGCGGCAGTACTTCCAACGTGGCCACATAACTCAGGCGACGTTGCTTGGCCTGGGGCAGGGAAGTGTTGGTGTCTTCCGATACGGTTTCCAGCCAGTACATACCCGCTTCCGGCCAGGTCACGCTGAACTCGCCGTTGGCATCGGTCTTGGCCTTGATCTCTTCCTGCGCATTGCGGTAGCGGGTGCCGCCGCGCACGATCTCGATCTCCAGGCCGACCGCAGGCTTGCCGTCGATCTGCAGCTTGAACTTGGCCTGCTCGCCCGCGAACAAATCGTTGGGATGCGTCACCGGCACCAGCTCGATGCCTTCGCCAACCGGCTTCAGCGCAGTGTCGTTCGGAGAACCGTTGGTGACGAAGGTCTCCACGCGGCCCACCGATTGCGTGACCTTCAGGTCCTTGGCGTCCTTCGGGACTTCGCTGGCGAATGCCGCTGCTGTGCCCCGCCAGCGCTTGGGTTTTCCGCCCTCGTCCCAGCTCGCGGACAGGCCGCTGTTGACCATCGCGATGCGATAGGTGCCCTGCTGTTTCAGCTGCACGTCGAACACGCTGCGGTACTTGCCGGTCGCGCCGTTCTGCGCGTCGACCTTGCTGCCATCGGGCGCGGTGATGGCCAGACGTTCCAGCGGCAGCGGCACGTGGTTGAAATAGAACAGGTCGTTGGAGACGGCGGCGTCCACGGTCACCCAGGGGTCGGCGCCGGCCAATACGGTTTCCGACGGTTGCAACCAGGCCTTGTGCGCCATGGCGGTGAAGGGCATGACGGCGAGCGAAAGAACCAGTGCGAGTGCGGTGCGTTTCATTGATGACTCCGGCGAAGTTGGAAATATATAAACGGGAATGCTTTCCGTATCAGGGCTTGACGGCCAGGGTCACCGCGCCGAGCTCGCTGCTGCCCTGCGCTTTGCTGGACTGCGGCGCGTTGGCCGGCCAGGTGAAGGGAATCTTGACCAGTTCGCGTCCGCCTACTTCGCGCGCGGCTTCGATCACGAGTGTGTAACTGCCGGGTGCGAGCTTCGCCAAGGCGGGCTGCTTGTCGGTGAACTTCAACGCATGCTTGCCCACCGGCCGTGTTGGTCCCGTCACCCCGTCCACCGGCACTTTCAGGCTGCGGCCGGACTTGCGCCACCACTGGCGCAGGTCGGGCAACCACTTGGTGCCGTGGCCTTCTTTGGTGTCCTTCATCTGGTACCAGACAGAAAGATCGGCGGCGACTTTCTGATCGGCGCCTTCCAGCCAGATCGCGACATACGGGCGATGATATTCGGCCACATTCAATTGTGGAATTTCGACGCTGAGGTTCAGTTCCGCCGCGTAAGCGGGAAGCGCCAGCGCACCGCTCAGGGCGATGGTCAGCTTGGTGGCGATGTTGATCTTGAAGACGTTGTTGTGGTGCATGGCGTCGCTCGATGAGTGATTAGTGAATGAAGAGCAGGGCGAGCAACAGCGGCACGATCAATCCCAGGCCGACATACGGCCAGGTCATGCGCCGCTGTTTGGCGTGCATTTGCAACAGGAACAGCCCGGTGATGCAGAACACCAAGCAGGCGGTGGCGAACAGGTCCAGGAACCAGCTCCATGCCGGTCCCGCGTTGCGGCCTTTGTGCAGGTCGTTGAGATAGGAAATCCAGCCGCGGTCGGTGCGCTCGAATTCCACCGCGCCGCTGCCGCGGTCGACACTGAGCCAGGCATCCGCACCCGGAGTGGGGAGGGACAGGTAGATTTCTTCTTCGGACCATTCGGCCGGACGCGAACCGATGGAAACGCCCAATTCGTCGCTGAGCCATTCCGCGCTGGCTTTCGGCAAAGGCGCATTGCCTTCTACCCGACTGCCCAGGCCGGCGAGCAGTTCCGGCGACAGCTTGGCGGTGCGGTTGACCACCTCCGGCTTGGCTTCGATCTTCGACGCATGGTTGAGAGTGATGCCCGTGGCCGCGAACAACAGCATCCCAATCAGACAGATAGCCGAACTGATCCAATGCCATTGGTGCAGCGTGCGCAACCAGAAGCCGCGCCGTTGCTGGCTGCTGGAGATGTCCGTGGAGGAGGAGTTGCGCGACAAGCGGTGGTTCCGGGCTGGCGGACAACCGCTATTACAGCATAGATGAGAATCACTCTCAATTGATATGAGCGGTCATTCCGGCTCGCGCTTCAGACTTCGGTCCATTGCCGCAGGAGGTTGTGATAGACGCCAGTCAGCTGCACCAGGGCGGGGTGATCCGGCAGTTCCTGGGTCAGGCGGCGGATCGACACGTCCAAGTCGAACATCAGCCGGCGTTGTCCGTCGTCGCGCACCATGCTCTGGATCCAGAAGAAGGACGCCAGCCGCGTCCCACGGGTGACCGGCGTGACCTTGTGCAGGCTGGTGCCCGGGTACAGCACCAGGTGTCCTGCAGGCAGCTTGATGCTGTGGGTGCCGTAGGTGTCTTCGATGATGAGTTCGCCGCCGTCGTAGTCCTCAGGCGCCGAAAGGAAGAGCGTGGCCGACAGATCGGTACGTACCGCTTCGGGTGCGCCGCGGCTGCGGTCGTAACGTACCGCGTTGTCCACATGGAAACCGAACGACTGCCCGCCCGCATAACGATTGAACAATGGCGGATAGACCCGTTTCGGCAAGGCGGCGGAGAAGAAGGTGCTGTTGCGCGAAAGCGCTTCAAGCACGGTCGCACCCAGCTCCCGTGCCAAAGGCGAATCCTCCGGCAGCTGGGCGTTGTCCTTGGCCTTGGCCGACTGGTAGCCGGCGGTGATGCGGCCATCGGCCCAGTCGGCGACCTCCAGCCTTGTGCGGAAGGAGGCCACCTGTTCGGTATTGAGGACGTCGGGAATGTTCAGCAGCATCGGCAGTCGCCTCGACCATTAAAAAAGCCCCACCCATTGTGCATGGGCGGGGCTGTAGTGTGTTGCGTCACGCGCGGATCAGAAAGTGAAGGTCGCCGACAGCACCGCCGAACGGCCTTCGCCCGGGGTCGCCCAGCCGTTGTTGCGGATGCGCGTGTAGTACTCCTCGTCGAACAGGTTGTTGACGTTCAACTGCAGGCCGATGTTGTCGTTGATCTGGTAGCCGATCATGGCGCGGTGGGTCCAGTAGTCCGGAGTCTTGTACAGCGCGGTTTCCGAAACGGTGGTGCCGCTGACCGCGACATAGCTATTGTTGAGGTAGAACTCGCCCTGGTACGTCGCGCCGTATCCGAAAGTCCAGTCGTTCAGACGATAGGTCGTCCACAGGCTGGCCGAGTGTTTCGGCGTATTGGTCAGCGGATTGCCTTTGAGCGGGTCCGGATGTGCGGCGGAGTTCGCGCAGGCGGCGCTGGGATTGGCGTAGCAGAAGTCCGATACGCCGGTCAGCACTTCACTGTCCAGATACGTGTAGTTGGCGAATAACGACCATTCCCGGGTGATGTTGCCGGCAACGCCCAAGGCCAGACCGCGTACGCGCGCGCGCCCGTCCAGGGACTGTAGGCCCGTCAGGTTGGTGGGGTCGGGGTCATTGACCCTGTAGTTCTCGCGTTCGTTCTGGAACAGCGCCGCGTTCACTGCCAGCCTGTGGTCCAGCAACTCCCATTTGGCGCCCAGTTCGATGTTGACCGCCGTTTCCGGATCGACTTCGCAGTTCGCAGTGCCAGTCGTGCTGGTGGCGACGCAGGTTCCGTTGACCGACGCCTTGGAAGGCGTCTTCGAGTTGGCATAGGACAGGTAGATCGTGCCGTTTTCGACGGGCTTGTACACCAAGCCTGCGCGATAGGAGAAAAGATCTTCCTCATTGACACTCGGCGTAGCACGGCTGAGTATCGAACCGATGTTCGTGTTGTCCGGGTTTGGATTGGAAACGGTGGGCGCGGTGTACAGCTTCACGTTCCATGTCGCGGAGTCGCCTTTGTTGTGCTCGTAGCGGGCGCCTAGATTGAGCGACAGCTTGTCGTTGAACTTGAGCGTATCGAAGACGTAGATCGCCTGGTTGTTGAGCGTGCCTTCGGTGCGTCCGATCAGCGTCTTGTTGAGGGGACCCGTGTAGAGCGAGTCCGGATTGTAGATATCCATGAACGGCAAATGGTTCGGCGCAAGGTAAGGATTGCTGCCGTCCGTATTGCGGAACAGGTTGCTGGTGTCCAGATCGAAGGTTTCCTGCGAGAACGACACGCCGGCGACCAGGGCATGCTCGACCGAACCGGTGTTGAAGCGCGCGGTCAGGTCGGTCTGGCTAATGGCGATGGCGTTGCTGGTGTCGCGTACATAACCGCGCGGACCGGTGGGCATGTACTGTCCGACGGGAACGGTAATCGCGGCGGCTCCGGCTCCAACCGTGCACGAAGTCCCGGTCGGGGTCAGGTTGTTCGGCATGCACCAGGTACCCTGGGTGGCGTCGACCGTGGAGACCTGATCCACCTTCTGGTAGCGCGCCAGGCTGCGCAGCGTCACCTGTTCGTTGAAATCGTGCTCGAACACGCCTGTCAGCATGTCCACATCGATTTCTTGCTTGTCCACATTGTGGTAGCCGTAATAGTTGCTGGAGTCCACGCCAGGCAACGGGCCGTCGTAGAACGCATTGCGGTAGTAAGGCACGCCGTATTGCGGGGTGTTTTCGTCGCTCTGATGGAAGTAGCTCAGGGTGAAGCGGGTGTCCGAACCTAATCCGAACGCCACCGACGGCGCGAAGCCCCAGCGCTTGAACTCTTCGTAGTCCCGGCCCGGCACGTCGTTCTGGTGCGCCATCGCGTTAAGGCGCACGGCGGTGCCGTTGTCCAGGTCGAAATTGCTGTCCGCGGTGACGCGGCCGTAACCGTCGGTGCCGGCGCCGATGGTGAAGGCGTGCGAATCGATTTCGTGCGCTGCCTTACTGACCAGGTTGATATTGCCGCCTACCGAACCAGCGCCCGAATACACCGAGTTGGCGCCGTTCACCAGTTCGATCGACTCCAGGTTGAAGTTGTCGGTGCGGCTGTACTGCGCGCTGTCGCGCACGCCGTCGGTGGTGATATCGCTGTTGGCGGTGAAGCCGCGCAGATTGATGCTATCGCCGTAACCGCCGCCGCCTTCGCCCGCGCCGAAAGTGATGCCCGGCAGCGTGCTCAGCACATCGCGTAGGCCGATCAGGCCCTGCTGGTCCATCGTCGCTTTGTTGACGACGGTGATGGTCTGCGGTGTATCGAGCAGTGCTTCGGTGTACTTCGGCGACGAAGGCTTGTCGATCTTGGCGCCCTGGACCTCGACGGCATCCAGCTCCGTGGCGGACTTGTCCGGCGCCAAGTCGGCAAGGGCCGGGGTGGAAATAACCAGCAACAAGGCAGCGGCAAGGGGGGAGAGGCGCAGCGTGGAATTCATTCTCGGCTCGAGGTAGTGGGGCTCAGCCCCGGTCAAGCGACAATGTTAATGAGAATGATTCGCGGTTACAACTATTTATTTACAATTGCGCGATTGCGCGGCGCCGGCTATGCCTCAATCGCGGTCGTCGCGGGTCCAGACGCCATCGTGCTCCAGCTTGACCGGAAATTTGGGCACGCCGGTATAGGCCGGTGCGCATAACGGCGCACCATTGCGGATGTCGAAGCGCGCGCCGTGCAGCACGCATTCGATGGTGGCGTCCTCGCCGTCGTAGCTGCCGGCCGAGAGTTCGAAATCCTCGTGGCTGCACTTGTCCTCTAGCGCGTAATACTCCCCGTCGTAGTTGAACACCACGATCGGCACCGAGGTCACTTCGTCCCAAGCGGTCTTCATTTCGCCGGGAAGCAGCTCGCTGACTGCGCAGACGAAGGTCCAGGTTTCGCTCACACGCCTTCCCTGTTGAAAGGCTTCTCCAGTACTTCGAAGCGCAGGTCGTCGCGTTTGGGAATGCCAAAACGCTCGTCGCCGTAAGGGAAGGGCTTGGTGATGCCGGTGCGGCGGTAGCCGCGGCGCTCGTAAAAGGCGATCAGCTCATCGCGGATGTCGATCACGGTCATGCGCATCGCCGGCAGCTTCCATTCGTCGCGGGCGATGCGTTCGGCTTCGGCCAGCAACCGCTTGCCCACGCCGCCGCCCTGCAGGTCGGGCTTGACCGAGAACATACCGAGGTAGCCGGCGCCGTTGTCTTCGGCGACGTGCACGCAAGCCAGCAATTGCGCTTCGCGCTCGGCGATGACTATCAGGCTGCGCTCGCGTTCGATGTCCTTGCGCAATACCTCGGGATCGATGCGCTGCCCGTCGAGCATGTCGGCTTCGGTGGTCCAGCCCTGTTTGCTGGCGTCGCCCCGGTAGGCGGAAGTCACCAGCACGACCAGGGCGTCGATGTCCGCGAGCGTCGCGGGGCGGAAGGTAAGGTCTGTCATGGCGGAATTTTACCCGCTTTCCGACAAGTCGAGGGTCAGGCCAGCAGGCCGCGCGCCTTCTTCAATGCGACCACGAACCGCTCGATCTCGTCGTGTGTGTTGTAGAACGCCAACGAGGCACGGCAAGTCGCCGCGACACCCAGGAATTGCAGCAGGGGATGGGCGCAATGCTGGCCGGAGCGGATGGCGACGCCTTCCAGGTCCAGCAGAGTGGCCAGGTCGTGCGCGTGCGCGCCTTCGATAAGGAAGGAGATCACCGCCGCCTTGCCCGGCGCGCGCCCGAAGATGCGCAGGCCATCGATCTTCAGGAGTTCTTCGGTCGCGTGGGCAAGCAGCTCGTTCTCGCGCGCTTCGATATTCGCCATGCCGACCGATTGCAGATAGTCCACCGCGGCGCCCAGGCCGATGAAACCGGCGATGTTGGGCGTGCCGGCTTCGAATTTATGCGGGGCGTCGTTGAACACCGTGCCTTCGAAGCTGACCTCGCGGATCATCTCGCCGCCGCCGATGAACGGAGGCATCGCCTGCAGATGCTCGCGCCGCGCCCACAAAGCGCCGGTGCCGGTGGGGCCGCACATCTTGTGGCCGGTGATGGCGTAGAAATCGCAGCCGATGGCGGCGACGTCCAGGGCGCGATGGGGCGCGGCCTGAGAGCCGTCGACAACGGTGACGATGCCGCGCTTGCGGGCCTCGCGACAGATCTCGCGCACCGGGTTGACCGTACCCAGCACGTTGGAGACGTGGGCGAGGGCGAGCAGCTTCACGTCCGTGGTCATCGCCGCATACAGCGCCGGCAGATCGAGGCTTCCGTCTGCGGTCAGCTCGGCGACCTTGATGCGGGCACCGGTTCGTTCGGCGACCAGCTGCCAGGGCACGATGTTGGCATGGTGTTCCATGCGCGACACCAGGAGGGTGTCTCCGCTCTTCAGTCGCGGCAACGCCCACGAATAGGCCACCAGATTGATCGCGAAGGTGGTGCCGCTGCAAAGCACCAGTTCGTCCGCACGGACGTTGAGGAAGCGGGCCAGTTTGCTGCGTGCGCCTTCGTAAGCATCGGTCGCTTCGGTGCCGAGAGTGTGCACGGCCCGGCTGACGTTGGCGTTGTGGCGGCGATAGAAATCGTCCACCGCTTCGATCACCGAAGCGGGTTTCTGGCCGGTATTGGCGCTGTCCAGGTAGATCAGTGATTTGCCCTGGATTTCCCGGGTCAACAGCGGGAAGTCGGTGCGGACGCCGTCCCAGTCGGGCGTGGGGATCGTTGCCGGTGCGGTGCGCGGGGCGTTCATGGCTTAGGCGACTCCCGCAGTCGTCAGCGCATCGTCCAGTCGCGCATTCAGCATCGCTGCGACAGCCGTATCGGAGACCAGCGCCAAGGGTTCGCGGCAGAAGGCGGCGGTGAGCAGCTGCTGGGCCAGGTCTTCCGGCAGGCCGCGCGAACGCAGATAGAACAACGCATTCGCATCCAGACGCCCAACCGTGGCGCCGTGCGCGGCCTTCACTTCATCGGCGTGGATTTCCAACACCGGTTGGGTATCGATCTCCGCGCCTTCGGAGAGCAGCAGATTCTTGTTGGAAAGCATGGCATCGCTGCCATCGGCGCCTTCGCGGATCAGGATGCCGCCATGGAAGACAGCGCGCCCGCGGCCTGTGCCCAAGCCGCGCCAGGTGAGTTCGCAGGAGGTATCGCGGGCGATGTGCTCGATGCCCAGACGGGTATCGACATGCCGCCGGCCGCCGGCCAGCAACACGCCGTTGGAGACCAGGCGCGCGTTGTCGCCTTCCAGCCGCACATTCAATTCGTGGCGCGACAAGGCGGCGCCAAGCTCCAGGTCGACCCGATGGTATTGGGCGTCGCGCCCGAGCACCGCATCGGTGCGCAGGAAGGAGGTCGCGCGTTCGCTGTCGTGCTGGATGCGCGCATGCGCCAGCGACGCGCCGCGTGCGAGATGCACATGGGTAAGGGTATTGGCGAAATGCGCATGCGGGCCGACGGCAAGATGGTGTTCCACCAGCGACAGGCGCGCGCCTTCGCGCAACTCGAACAGGTTGCGCAGGTGCCAGGCGCGATCTGCGCCGTCCTCCGCGCCGATGAAGACGAGATGCAACGGCTTTTCGTCGGCCGCATCGGTCTCGGCGCGCAGCAGGACGCCTTCACTGGCGAGGGCCGCATTGAGGCGAGCGAAGATTTCGTCGTGCCGTTCGAAGCGGCGCGCGAGGAACCGCGCGGAGTCGCCGCCGGTAGCCAGCACTTCGGAGAGCAACTGCAGGCTAACGCCGCGCGGCAGGTCGTCCGTGAGGGACAGTTGCGGCGAATAGCGGCCGTTGACGAAAACGATGCGAGGCGAGGGAATGCCGGCGAGCGTTTCTACCCCTATTTCGGTCACCGAATCGGCGGCAACGAAGCTGCGGCGCTCCAACGCGCGCAGCGAAGTGTATTTCCAGGACTCGCTGCGCGGACCGGGCAAGCCGTCGCGCAAGGCGTCGTCCAGCACGCCGCGGCGGGAAGCGTCGCCGTTGAAAGTGCTGGCGAGGGAATCGAGCAAGGCGCTCATTACGCCGCCTTCTCCGGCGTGACCCGGTCCTTCAGCCACGCGTAACCATGCGCTTCCAGTTCCAATGCCAGTTCTGGTCCACCGCTTTCTACGATACGGCCGCTGGAAAGCACGTGGACCACATCCGGCTTGATGTAGTCGAGCAGGCGCTGATAGTGGGTGATGACCAGGAAGGCGCGGTCCGGCGAGCGCAGCGCGTTGACGCCCTCGGCGACGTTCTTCAGCGCGTCGATGTCCAGGCCGCTGTCGGTTTCGTCCAGGATCGCCAGCTTCGGTTCCAGCACGGCCAGCTGAAAGATCTCGTTGCGTTTCTTCTCGCCGCCGCTGAAGCCTTCGTTGACGCCGCGATGCAGCAGTTCGTCCTTCAGGTGCAGCACCGCCAGCTTCTCCCGCACCAGCTTGAGAAACTGCATGGAATCCAGCTCCGCCTCTCCACGCGCCTTGCGCTGGGCATTGAGCGCGGCGCGCAGGAAGTAGGTGTTGTTGACGCCCGGTATTTCCACCGGGTACTGGAAGGCGAGGAACACGCCTGCGGCGGCGCGTTCTTCGGGCGCCAACTCCAACAGGTTGTTGCCCTGATAGGTCACCGAGCCTTCGGTGACCTCGTAGCCGTCGCGCCCGGCCAGGATGTTGCCCAGCGTGGACTTGCCGGCGCCGTTGGGGCCCATCAGCGCGTGCACTTGGCCGGGTTTCACTTCAAGGGTGAGGCCTTTGAGGATTTCCTTGCCGGCTACGCGGGCGTGGAGGTTTTCGATCTTCAGCATGGTCTTGTTTCTCACGCCGCCTTGGCGGCCATATCAATAATGAAGTTGTCATTCCGAGCGCAGCGAGGGATCTGCTTGGGCTGCGGGAAGTGAAGCAGATCCCTCGCTGCGCTCTCGGGACGACAAGGATTTGTTTCTTACCCGACAGAGCCTTCCAGGCTAACTTCCAGCAGCTTCTTCGCCTCCACCGCGAACTCCATCGGCAGTTCGCGGAACACCTGCTTGCAGAACCCATCGACGATCAGCGAAACCGCATCTTCCTGGCTGATGCCGCGCGCGCGGCAATAGAACATCTGGTCGTCGGAGATCTTGGAAGTGGTCGCTTCGTGCTCGACGATGGCGTCGGGATGCTTCACTTCGATGTAAGGAAAGGTGTGGGCCCCGCACTTTTTCCCGATCAGCAGGCTGTCGCACTGGGTGTAGTTGCGCGCACCGGAGGCGGATTTCTCCACCCTGACCAGGCCGCGGTAGCTGTTCTGGCCGCGGCCGGCGCTGATGCCCTTGCTGACGATCTTCGACTTGGTGTTCTTGCCGATGTGGATCATCTTGGTGCCGGTATCGGCTTGCTGGCGATGGTGGGTGAGGGCGACGGAATGGAATTCGCCGGTCGAGTCGTCGCCGATCAGCACGCAGCTGGGGTATTTCCAGGTGATCGCCGAACCGGTTTCCACCTGCGTCCAGCTGACTTTGCTGCGCGCGCCGCGGCATTCGGCGCGCTTGGTGACGAAGTTGTAGATGCCGCCCTTGCCGTTCTCGTCGCCGGGGTACCAGTTCTGCACGGTGGAGTACTTGATCTCCGCATCTTCCAGCGCCACCAGCTCCACCACCGCGGCGTGCAGCTGGTTCTCGTCGCGCATGGGCGCGGTGCAGCCTTCCAGGTAGGATACGTACGACTTGTCCTCGGCGATGATCAGGGTGCGCTCGAACTGGCCGGTGTGGCCGGAGTTGATGCGGAAGTAGGTGCTCAGCTCCATCGGGCAGCGCACGCCCTTGGGAATGAACACGAAGCTGCCGTCGGAGAACACGGCCGCGTTCAATGCGGCGAAGTAGTTGTCGCCGGTCGGCACCACGCTGCCCAGATACTGTTTGACCAGCTCGGGGTGCTCGCGCACCGCTTCGCTCATCGAGCAGAAGATGATGCCTTTCTCTGCCAGTTCCTTGCGGAAGGTGGTGCCGACGGAAACCGAATCGAACACCGCATCCACCGCCACGCCGGCGAGTTTGGCGCGCTCATGCAGCGGCACGCCCAGCTTGTCGTAGGTGTCCAGCAGTTCCTGCGGCACTTCGTCCAGCGAGGCGTACTTGGCCTTGGGCGCGGAGTAGTAGCTGACCGACTGCAGGTCGATCGGCGCGATGTTCAACTTCGCCCAGTGCGGCACCGGCATGGTCAGCCAGTGACGGTAGGCGGCCAGGCGCCAGTCGGTCATCCACTGCGGCTCTTCTTTCTTGGCCGACAGCGCGCGCACCACGTCCTCGCTCAGGCCGGGCTCGAAACTGTCGGACTCGATATCGGTAACGAAGCCGGCGTCGTAGCGACGGCCGAGCTGCTCGACGATTTCGGCGTTCTTGGTGGGGATTGCCTGGTTAGGGGCTGCTTCGGTGGCCACGGGGCTGCCTACGTTCTTAGCTGGTGGCGACTTGCACGGCGATGGAGCGTCGTGCGGCGTCGGTGGAAGAGGAGGAGAGCGGTTTCAGCATCTGCGCCAGGGTCACGCCGCGCAGGGCGTCGGCGACCACGTCATTGATCAGCCGCCAGTTGGCGCGCACACCGCACTGGTGGGCGATGCCGCAATGGCTGTCGTGCTGGCTGCACTCGGTCATCGCCAGCGGCCCTTCCATGGCCTCGACGATCTCGATCAGGGTGATTTCGGCGGCGTCGCGGCTGAGCCGGTAACCCCCGTGCACGCCGCGCAGGCTGGTGACCAGGCCGGCCTGGGCCAGGGGCTTGAGCAGCTTGCTGACGGTCGGGGTTTCCAGGCCGGCGGTTTCGGCCAGATCGGCCGCGCTCAGCACGTCGGCCGGACGTGCGGCGAGCACGGTCAGCACAACGGTGGCGTAATCGGTGAGCTTGGTGACGCGGAGCATGACGGGGCGGGTTCTGAAAGCGTACCGAAATTGTACGCTTTAAGGTCCGCCCGGCCAAGCCGGGATTGTTCAGGGAAGGGAGGCGGTCTTGACGGCCTGGGCGTCGGGCTTGGCGCCGTCGGCGGGGGCTGCGGGCAATACCAACTGGAAATAGGGCGGCGGTGGCTGCTGGCCGGGCGGCAAATAGGCTGGCGAAGCCTGTCCAGCCGGACCCAGAGCAGCGATGAAGCGGTACAGGGCACGCCGGTCTTCTTCGGATAACTCGCGGACCGTGAAGTCGGGCATGGGCGGACGGGTATGGAAGGCGCCGCTGTAGGCCAGCCATTCGGCCTCGCTCATCTTCGACAGGTTCAGACGCAAATTGGAGGCGTAAGTGGTACCCCAAGGCCCCATGAATCCCTGGTCCGACCCGGTCAGCCATTGTTCCTTCGGCAGTTTGCCGCCGCTGGGCGCGTAGCCAGGCGTGTGGCAGTCGTTGCACCCGCCCACCTTCACCAGGTACTCGCCCTTGGCCAGCAGGTCGGTGGCGGGTTCGACGATGGCTTTGGGGGCGGCGGCAGGTTGGCAGGCGGCCAGCAGCGAAAACAGGGAAAGCAACAGGAAACGTCTCGTTTGCATGGCGCAGGGCTCTTCGGGCAATGCCATCAAAACGCAGCCCTTGCCGCGGACAGGACACTCGCCTTCGCCGCACGCATGGCGATCAAGCGCCGCGCAGGCGACAATGGGGGCAACCCACGTTGGAACTACCCATGCCCCGCAAGATCGAAGCCCGCCAGTCCGACATCCATGGCAACGGCGTTTTCGCCATCGCCGACATAAAGAAGGGCGAGCAAGTCGTCGAATACAAAGGCAAGCGCCGCACCCACGCCGAAGTGGACAAGGACGACGCCGGCGACGTCGAATCAGGCCATACGTTTCTGTTCACGCTCAACGATGAATACGTCATCGACGCCAATTACAAAGGCAACAAGGCGCGTTGGATCAACCACAGCTGCGACCCCAACTGCGAGGCGGTGATCGACGAACACGAAGGCAAGAACCGCAAGAAGGACCGCGTACTGATCGAGGCGATCCGCAACATCAAGCCCGGCGAGGAGCTGACCTACAACTACGGCATCACCCTGGACGAGCCGCACACCGCGCGCCTGAAGAAGGTCTGGGAATGCAAGTGCGGGTCGAAGAAGTGCACGGGAACGATGCTGCAGCCCAAGCGCAAGGCCAAAGCCGACAAGTAAACGCATCGGACGCAAGTACGATGTTGTAACGCGCGGATTGCGACACTATGGCGGTCACCCCACACCTCCAGGAGTCAACACCATGGGTTCCCCACTCGAAGGCAAGGTCGCCGTCGTCACCGGCGCGGCCAGCGGCATAGGCAAGGAAATCGCGCATACCCTGGCCAGGGCCGGGGCGAAGATCGCCATCGCCGATCTCAATCTGGCCGGTGCGCAGGCCGTCGCCGACGAGATCATCCTGGCCGGCGGCACGGCGATGGGCGTGGCGATGGACGTCACCGACGAGGCCGCGGTCAACGCGGGCATCGCCCACGCCGTGGAACAGCTCGGCCCGGTCGACATCCTCATCTCCAACGCCGGCATCCAGATCATCAATGCGATCGAGGACTACGCCTATTCCGACTGGAAGAAGATGCTGGCCATCCACCTGGACGGCGCCTTCCTGACCACCAAGGCGGTCCTGCCGCACATGTACAAGCAAGATCGCGGCGGCGTGGTGATCTACATGGGCTCGGTGCATTCGCACGAAGCCTCGCCGCTGAAGTCGGCCTACGTCACCGCCAAGCACGGACTGCTTGGCCTGGCGCGCGTGCTGGCGAAGGAAGGCGGCAAGCATGGCGTGCGCGCCAACGTGGTCTGCCCGGGCTTCGTGCGTACGCCGCTGGTGGAGAAGCAGATTCCCGAGCAAGCCAAGACCCTGGGCATCAGCGAGGCCGACGTGGTCAAGAAGGTGATGCTGGGCCAGACCGTCGACGGCATCTTCACTACGGTGGAGGACGTGGCGCAGACGGTGAAGTTCCTGTGCGAATTCCCCAGCAATGCGTTGACCGGTCAAAGCGTGGTGGTCAGCCACGGCTGGTACATGCAGTGAGCCGAGAAGTCTCTGCTTTGTTCGGGCAATAAAACTTTATGAATCTCCGTTCGTGGTGAGCCTGTCTAACCGCGCTTTTCGAGCGAATAATCAGTTGTCGTGAACTGAAGGGTCTCGCCAGGAGCGTGGTTCGACAAGCTCACCACGAACGGCATATTCGACAGGCTCACCATGAACGGGATATTGGGAGTACAGGCATGGCGACTCGACGGGCAAAGACTGCAGCTGGACAGGTAGCCGGGAAGCCAAAAAAAGCGAACATCAAGCCTGCGCCACGCCGCATGGCGGCGTCGAAGCGGGGCACACCGGAGAACGTCGCTCTGGTCCTGCAAGGCGGCGGTGCGCTGGGTGCCTATCAAGTGGGCGTTTACCAGGGCCTGCATGAAGCGGGCATCGTGCCGAACTGGATCGCCGGCATTTCCATAGGTGCGTTCAATACCGCCTTGATCGCCGGCAATCCGCCGGAACGGCGCATGGAGGCGTTGCGCGAATTCTGGGAAACCATTTCCCAGCCTTATCTGCTGCCGGCAACGACGCTGGGGCAGGAAGCGCGTTTCGCCGAGATCGATGAAGATTCGCGCGCTTGGCTGGACGCCTGGGAAGCCTGGCGCGCGATGGTCGAGGGCCAGCGTGGCTTCTACCAGCCGCGCAGCTGGTTCGGCGAAGATCCGTTCACCGCGCCCGGTCCGACCCACGCCAGCTGGTACACCACCCAGCCCATGGTCGAGACGCTGGAACGCATGGTCGATTTCGACCGGCTCAACGACGGCGGCATCCGGGTTTCCGTCGGTGCGGTAGATGTGGCCAGCGGCAACTTGGAATATTTCGACAACGCGCATATGCGCCTGGACGCGCGCCACATCCTGGCCTCGGGCGCATTGCCGCCCGCCTTTCCTGCGGTCGAGATCGACGGACGTTATTTCTGGGATGGCGGGCTGGTCTCCAACACCCCACTGTCGCAGGTGTTCGATTCCGAGCCGCGCCAGGATTCGCTGATTTTCCAGGTCGATCTTTGGAACGCGCAGGGCGAGTTGCCGCAGAACCTGCTGGACGTGGCCGAGCGCGAAAAGGAAATCCAGTATTCCAGCCGCACCCGCACCATCACCGACATGCAGCGCCTCGGCCAGCATTACCGCCGGTTGTTGCGCGAACTGCTCGAGGAAATTCCCGCCGAGGTGCGCAAGAAGAATCCATGGTGCCAGCGCGCCGAACAGTTGGCCTGCAATCGCCGCTACAGTCTCATCCACCTCATTTATCGGGACCGCGCGCGCTTCGGGCATTTCAAGGATTACCAGTTCGGCCGTGTGGCCATGCGCGAGCACTGGCAATCCGGACTCGCCGATATCGGCCGGGCGCTGGCGCATCCCGAATGGCTGGAGCTGCCGAAAGGCGAGAACGCCTTCGTTACCCACGACGCCACGGCCTGATCCTTCGCCGCCCGATCCTTTGCGGTATGGCCTTCCTGCGTGATGCAGGAAAGGACGAAAAGGTTGCAATGACTAACGGGAGGGGCGGGGCCGTTGGCCGCTCCTCTACCCTATGCGCATCGACAGGAGGAATCGATGCGCAAACTATTGGGGGTATGGCTGTTGGCATGCGCAATGCCGGCCATGGCGGTCGAGATCGACGGAAAGATCGACCCGCAGGAGTGGGCCGGAGCCCAGCATGTCGACGATTTCCGCATGACCCAGCCGCTGACCCGCATGCCGGGGTCGCAGCCGACCGAGGCCTGGATCCTGGCCACGCCCGAAGGACTGGCGATCGGCTTCCGCAATACCCAGCCGGCCGGCGTTCCGCGCACCCGTCAGCGCGTGCAACGCGATTTCGACGAGCAGGTGGATCGGGTCAACCTGATGGTGGATTTCGACGGCGACGGCCGCACCGGCTACAACTTCACCGTGTCCTCGACCGACGGCATCGCCGATGCGGTGATCAGCAACGAGAACAATTTCAACGACGACTGGGACGGCAATTGGCGGCACGCGGTCGGCGAAGACGCCGACGGCTGGTCGGTGGAGATGCTGATCCCTTGGTATATCGCGCCGATGCGCAAGGCCAGCGGCGACAAGCGCACGCTGAAAATCTATCTGGATCGCGTCATCGGCTCCACCGGCGAACGCTCGGCCTGGCCCGCCGCCAGCTTCGAGCGCCCGCGTTTCATGTCCGACTTCACCGCAGTGGAGATGACGCATTACAACCAGTCGCTGCTTACCGTCACGCCCTACGTTTCCGGGCTGTACGACAACGTGCGCGGAGACAGCGACTTCGACGGCGGCGCCGATATCTTCTGGAAGCCGAACGGCCAGTTCCAGATGACGGCGACGATCAATCCCGATTTCGGCCAGGTGGAAAGCGACGATCTGGTGGTCAACTTCGGCGCCACCGAAACCTTCATTAGCGACAAGCGGCCGTTCTTCACCGAGAACCAGGGTCTGTTCGAATACACCACGCCGTCCGACTTCAGCCAACTGCTCTACACGCGTCGCGTCGGCGGCCCCGCCGACGATGGCAAGGGCTCGGGCGACATCACCGCAGCGGTTAAGGTCAATGGCAGCCTGGGCGCCACTAAGTACGGCGTGTTCGTCGCCGATGAAGCGGAGGAAGTCGGCCGCTCGTTCGGCGCCCTGCGTCTGGTGCGCGATTTCGGCAGCCAGAATCTGGGCATGATGCTGACCCAGGTGGATCGGCCGTATCTGGACCGCGAGGCCACCGTGCTGGGCGTGGACCACAACTGGCGGCCGAATCAGCGCTGGAACGTGCAAACCCGCGTGTTCGGCAGCCAGATCGAGCAATCCGGCGAAACCACGCGCGACCTGGGCGCCACGCTTTGGGCCGACTACGAAATGGACCGCGGTTGGCGCCAGCAATGGATCGCCATGCATTTCGGCAACGACCTGCAGATCAACGACGCCGGCTATCTGTCGCGCAACAGCACCAATTATCTGCACTGGGAAGTGCGCAAGCGCTTCGCCGACCAGCCCGAACAGTCGCGTTATTCGTCCAAGGAATGGCGCTGGCGGGCCAGCAGCAGCCATAACGACCATGGCGAAAAGCTCAACAACCAGTTCCGCGTCAGCCGCGAAGGCCGGTTGCGCGACGGCAGCTACGAATACGCCCAGATCAATGTCAACAGCGCCGGCGTCGACGATCTGGTCACCCGTGGGCATGGTTCGGTGAAGCGCCCCAGCAATTTCAACGCCTACTTCGAATACGAGCGGCCGCGCAAAGGCCGGTGGGGACACCAACTGGAGACGGAGTTGTACTCCGGTGGGCTGGCCGGCAATTCCAAAATCGGCTACAGCATTCAATACGAACCCACCTACTTCGTCAGCGACGCTTTCAGCCTGACCGCAGGGGTCTACGCGGACCACACCCCCGACTGGCTGGTGTGGAATCGCGACAGCAATCTGCTGGGCAGTTACGACGGGCGAGAGGTCCATCTCAATGCCGGGCTCGACTGGACCATCGGCAGCAAGCAGGAACTGCGGGTCAAACTGCAGGCGATCGCGCTGGACGCGAAGATGCGCCAGACCTACGCCGTGGATGGCGGCGGGAACGCGGTCGTCAGTCCCGACAAAGTGGACGATTTCAGCGTTAAGAATCTGGGCTTCCAGATCCGCTACCGGTACGAACTGGCGCCGCTTTCCTATCTCTATGTCGTATACGGACGAGGCGGGTATCGCCAGGAAGCGAATTCGGAAGATACGGGCCAGTTGCTGAGCGACAGTTTCGATCTGCGCGACGACGAACAGTTGTTGGTGAAACTGTCCTACCGATTCGAGCTCTGAAGTTATTGAGACTTGCGTAATTGCGTGACAACTAGAGAGTAGGGCGGGCACTGCCCGCCATGGGAAAATCAAGGGCGGCGGGCAGTGCCCGCCCTACTCAAACGTTGTCACCTACTTTATGCGTTGCATCTCCGCCGAAGCCAGATGCCAGCGCCGTTGTTCCCGGGTCGCGCCATCGGCCATCACGGCGCGCAGGGTGAAGCGCCCGTCGTAACGGCGTTCGCTGCCGTCGCGCTGCAACGCATTGAGTTGCACAGGCACCTGTAGGTAGCGCGAGCCGGCGGCACCTTCCTCGTCCGTCGGATCGCCTACCACGGCATGCACCGACCGGGTATTGGCGTAGCCGCCGCTGAAATGTTCGAAGGTCTGTCCGCTGGCCGCGCCGTTGTCGCTCCATAGCGCATAGGCCTTCGCGTAATTGCCAGCATCGATGGCGGTGTAGTAGTCGACGACCACTTGCCGGGCCGCGGCTGGCGTGGCCTGGTCGCTGGCTTCCGCTGCCATCGGTGGCGCCGCATCCGCCGCAGGTGCAAGGGAGGGCGGAGCAACGACGGCCGTCTCCGGTCGCGCAGGCGTCGGCACCGGAGCCGCGTCGTCCGTCCGCGTGCAGGCAACCGCGCATGCGGACAGCGCCAGCGCTAGGAAAAGCGCATCAGTTCGGCGCATCGCTCAAATCCGGCATGCCCACGGGTTGGTTGAAGCGCACCACGATGTGTCCGTTCTCGATGCGGGCCGATTCCACCTTCACGCCGCCCAGATTCGCGACCAGGGCGGGATCCAGCTTATAGAGCGGCTCCTTCCTGGCGTAATCGGTCAGCCATAAGTTGAGCAGCATGCGGGTCTGTTCGTCCACGCGCTGGCCGGACGAAGCGGGCTGCACGTCGTCGACGGTGGGTTGATCCAGGTACAGCGCATTGTCCCGCGGATCGTAGCGCAGGCCGCTGCTCATCTGGATGCGCCCCACCGGCGTCTCGCTGCCGCCGGCCTGTGCGGCGCTGGCGGAGAAGGCCATCAGCAAGCGTTCTCCCGATGCAGGAATGGTCAGTTTGGGATCGCGCGCGGTCAGGGTGAACAGGCCGCCCAGCGCTTCGTATTCGTATGGAAAGGCAGTGTCCAGATATTGCTGAACCCGAGGCGCGTCGACGCTGAGTTCGTTGCTGTCCGTTTCGGCCGCGATGGCGGCGAAAGGACTGGCGAGCAGCAACGCCAAGCAGGCGCTCTTGAATCGGTTGCCGAGGGGGAAGCTCATTTTTTCTGTCCAGGGTGACGACCGACAGGCCGTTTTCGATATCGGCGACGCGGGGGATGCGCCGTAGGAAACCATCTGTGCGTGGGCACCATAACCCGGCACGGTGAATGCAGCTTCAATCGGCGGGTTCAGAGGTCGGGATATTGCCGTTTGCGTTCCGCGGTGTAGTGCCACCAGGGATAAGGCGGCTCGCCCTCCATGAAGCGCACCGCACTGATGAAGGTGTCCAGCACGCAAGGGTCGTGGCGCGTAGCGGTGATCTTGCACAGGCGCCGGTACAGCGCGAAAGGGTCGGCGCCGTTCAACTGCGCGGGGCGGGTGATGCCCAGCGCCTTGAAATCCTCGACCATCGCCGGGCCGATGTTGGGTATGTGCTGCAGCTTGACGGCTTCGGAAGCGGTTGATGCTTTCATCGGTGCATACCTCCGTATCCCGCAGCGATCAGTTTGCGCCCAGCAGTAGCTTGCAGGAATAAATCGCCTGTTGCGCCTGGGGAATATTGGCGATGCGCTGGTAACGATAGCTTCCCTTGACCATCCCCATCACGATTTCCTGTTCCACGTAGGCGATTTCTCCCTCGCCGACAGTCACTTCGAGAGGTTCCGGGCACTTCTTGTCGCCGCTGAGGCTGTGCGTGCCCGGCTCCACTTCCAGCCGATAGAAACGGAGTCCGCGGGTCTGGCCCACCGATTTTCCATCCAGCACCACGTTCAGGCCGACCAGCAATCCCACCAGTTGTTTGCGATACACGTAGATGACGCCCTTGCCCGGCGACGGGGCGAACCGCAGCGCGGCCTGCTTCTGCGCTTGGCTGGCGACATGGGTCGACTTGTTCTTGAACGCCAGCAGCCAGACCACATAGGCCAGGAACGCCAGCAAGATCACCGCGCATCCGATCATCAGCCAGCGTTCGCCTCCCGAGCCGCGCGCCATGAAGATCGCGACGAAGCCGCCCACGGCGCCGATCAGCGACAGGGCGAGGTATTTGGGTATCGAGGCGCGCCCCAGGTTCATAGCGGTTCCTTTGCCGATGTGGTTGACGGCAAGGATATCGGACGCGATGCGGCCCGGGCTAGGCGACGGTATTTGGCTGCTTCAGGCCTTTGATGAACTCGCCCATGTGCGGCCGCAGCGGCGCGAACACATCGTTGGCGTCCTTGCGATGCTCCAACATGAGGCCGCTCAGAAGCTTGGTGCCCACGATCAGGGCAGCGCGCTCGTCGCCGCTGAAGCCGCGCTGCTGCTGCGCTTCCAGGATGCGCATCCAGTCGTCGTGGCAGCTGTGTTCGAATTCGATGGTGCAGCGGCCCAAGCATTGCAGGCCGTCGCTTTCGACGGGAGTGACGGTGATGCGGTAACGGTGGGCGTTGTTGGCCATGGCACGGACTTCGGTAGCGCGGGAATGCCTTTACAAGATAGGTGTGCGATGGCGGCGCAACGAGTCCCCGAACCGCGATGGACTGTTCCACAGGATTGACCTGCGGTTTAGCGAGGGTAAGCCTTCAGCAGGGGCAGCGGGTCGTAGGCGCCGTCATTTCCGTATACGCCGTAATGCAGGTGCGGCGGCGTGCCGCGTGCGTTGCCGGTGGTGCCTACCGTACCCACGGGGTCGCCAGGAGCGACCAAGTCGCCGGTTTCCAAGGCTTCCTGCCAATCGTCGAGGTGTGCGTAGTAATGCCGTTCGCCTCCGGGGCCGAATACCCAGACCTGTTTGCCGCCCAGTCCTCCTTCCCGCACCGACACCATGATACCCCGCGTCGCGCTGAGCACCGGAGTGCCGCGTGGAGCGAAGATATCCACGCCGGCATGGCTGCGGTCGCGTCCGCGCGGCGCACCGAAGGTGTCGGCGATGCGTGAGGCGCGCACGCCCTGGACGGGCGGCGCCAGCGCGGTCGACGGAGGCATCCGCGACAGTTCCCACAGCGCGCGCGGTTTGGCCATGAAGGGTTGCTGCCACGACCAGATCGCGGTCCAGACCGCGAGCAGGATAAAAACGCTCCATGCGAGCAGTCGCTTGGCCGCACGTGCGGAATGGCGGGTCGCTCGCGATGCAGCCATGGCGGCGGTTTCAGGCCTGCCTGATCTGCTGTTCCAGTCTCAGCTTCAAGGCATCGTCCAATTTCAGCTGACGCGCCAGCTCATCCAGGTAGGCGCGTTCCATGAAGTTCTGTTCGTCGGCGGCCATCAGGCTGGCTAGGTACATTTCGGATGCGATTTCCGGAGTGCTGGCGGCGCGCGCGACTTCGGCCGGGTCCAGCGGCTTCTCAAGTTCCGCGTGCAGCCATTGCTGCAATTCCGCATCCTGGCTGACGCGGGTGAACTCGCCCTCGATCACCTGGCGCTCGCGCGCATCGATATGGCCATCGGCCTTGGCGGCGGCCACCAGCGCTTTGAGGATCGCTTGGCTATGCAGTTCGACCTGCGGCGGCGGCAAACGGTCGACCGTCTGCGGTTCGGTCGAGGCGTCGCCTTGTTGCTGCTTGTAATCGCCATACGCCTTGTAGGCCATCACACCGATCGCCGCCAGTCCGCCATACGTGGCCAGCTTGCGCGTGGTCTTGTTCTTGCCCAGCAGCAGGCCGAGCGCGCCGCCGGCTAGAGCGCCTTTGCCGAAATCGGCATTGAGCATGCCGCCCAGGCCGCCCTGCGTGGGCGCCGCATTGGTTGCGTTGCCGCCGCCTTGCGCGGATTTGAGCAGGTGGTCTAGAAAACCCTGGATCTTCATTCTTTGCGGTTCCTGAGTAGGGGTTGATCCTTATAACTGCGGCCGCATTCGCAGATCGTCAAGCATGACCAACGACATGGGTTGTCGATAGGAGTTCGAATCCGTAGATCGGCTTCTGCCTCAAATATGAGGCAGGCGCTACCTAGCCGGCGCGCTGTAGTCCTTGATCGTGCGAGAAGCCGTCGGGGGCATAGCCCTGACCTACAGCGGGATTTTCGTGCGCCAGAAACGACTCGGGACGGCAATGCCGTCCCGAGTGGGTACTGCCTGGAGCGCTGCGATCAGGCAGCGGCGTCCTTCAGCTTCTTCAGCGGACGAACCTTGACCTTCACCGAAGCAGGCTTGGCGGCGAACCACTGCTCTTCCTTGGTGAACGGGTTGATGCCCTTGCGCTTGGCCTTGGCCGGCACGTTGACGGCGGTGATCTTCAGCAGGCCGGGCAGGGTGAAAGAACCTGCGCCCTTCTTGCTGACCGAACCGGCGACCGCGTGTTCCAGCGAGGCCAGGATGGCGCGTACGTCCTTCGCAGCGACGCCAGCGGCTTCGGCGAGGTGTGCGACGAGACCGGACTTGCTCAGAGCTTCCTTGATGGGCTTGGGTGCTGCCGGCTTAGCGGCGGCTTTCTTCGGGGCGGCCTTCTTGGGCGCAGCTTTTTTCTTGCTCGTTGCCATAAATGTCCTGTTTTACAGTCAATAGGTGGGTAATCGGGCCGACCACGTCGGCATGCGCAATGTAGGGCAATTACTCGGCTACGCCAATACCAAAAACAGGAAAAACACCCTTTTTCATGTATTTTTTTGCGATGAACTGATAACCGGCCGGATTCGGCGGCGAGTTTTGTGTGAGAGACGGCAACTATGCGGTTGCAGCATTGAGGGACTTCGGCAATGAAATCGAACCCGATCGACGGGTCCGCCAGGATTCCGGCTCAGCCCTGAGCGCAGTCGGGCAGATAGCGCTTCAAGTCCGGATCGCCGGAAGTCCTGCATTGCCAACGCACCTGATAAGTGTCGGGGTCGGCCTGGGGGACTAGCTGAAACTGTGCGTCTTCGGCGAAGCTGCCATCGAAGGTGACGGTGATAGTGCCGCCTTGGCCGACCGCGATGTCGCGTATGGCGCCGCCCGCCTTGGGGTTGTTCTGCGGCAAACCCGCGTCGGATGCCTTGGCGGGCCACTGGCCGTTGCTCATGAAGGATTCGGTCAGTGCTACCTTATACATCTGGGTCTGCGCGACCGCTTCGGCCAGCTTGCGGCGCTTGTTCTGGTCCGCGGCCTGGGCCTCGAACGCCTGCTGGGCGCTATCGACGCTACGCTTGACCGAAGCGTCGACGCCATCGGCGATCTTTTTCGCCTGCTCCGCCGCCGCCCCGGAAAGATCGACAGTGGCCGCCTCGGTGCGTCTGGCTTCGCGTGGCTGGACGACGAAACGGTCGTAGAGCAGCAAGGCGAGCACGACGCCGAGCAAGGAGCCCAGCAGGGACAACGCGAGCGGCTTCATGGTGCGTTCCCGGATTCGACAACGCGTACGGTAGCAAGGATCCGGCGCGTCAGTCTTCTTCGTGTTTGGGCTTGTAGGCCTCCACCAGCCGCTGCTGCACGTTGGTGGGCACCGGCTCGTAGTGGCTGAAATCCAGGCTGTAGCGGCCCTTGCCGGCGGTCACCGATTTCAGTTCCGCCGCATAGCCCTCCAACTCGGACAACGGCACTTGCGCCTTCACCACGATCTCCCCGCGTGCCGCATCGGTGCCGTTGATGCGCGCTCGCTTGGAGGACAGGCCGCCGGTGATGTCGCCCACTTGCGCTTCCGGCGCGCTGACTTCCAGGTCGACGATGGGTTCCAGCACCTGGGGACGTGCTTTTCCTATCGCATCGAGGAAAGCTTTCTTGCCGGCCGCGACGAAGGCGATCTCCTTGCTGTCCACCGCGTGGTACTTGCCGTCGTACACCGTCACCCGCACATCCTGCACGGGATAGCCCGCCAGCGCGCCGCCTTGCAGCACCTGACGCACGCCTTTTTCCACCGCCGGAAGGAACTGGCCGGGAATCGTGCCGCCCTTCACCGCGTCGACGAACTCGAAGCCGCCGCCGCGCGGCAGCGGTTCTATGCGTAGGAACACTTCGCCGAACTGTCCCGCGCCGCCGGTCTGCTTCTTGTGCCGGTGATGGCCTTCCGCCGCCGTACCGATGGTTTCGCGGTAGGCGATGCGCGGCGGTCGCGAAGCGACTTCCACGCCATGCCGTTCCTTCAACCGGTCCAGGTTGACGCGCAAATGCAGATCGGACAGACCGCGGATCACGGTTTCGTTGGTTTCCGATTCGTGCTCGACGCGGAAGCAGGGGTCCTCCTCCGCCAGCCGATGCAGCGCGGTGGACAGCTTCTGCTCCTGGCCCTTGCGCGTCGCTTCGATGGCCAAGCCGAACATCGGCTTGGGGAAGGCGAGCGGAGCGAGGCGGATTTCGTCTTCGTCGTGGCTGTCGTGCAACACGGCGTCGAAATGCAGGTCTTCGATCTTGGCGACCGCGGCGATGTCGCCGGGGATGGCTTCATCGATCTCCACATGGTCCTTGCCCTTGATCTTGTACAGGTGCGCGACCTTGAAAGGCTTGCGGCCGTCGTCGACGAACAACTGCGTGTCCTTGCGGACCGTGCCCTGGTACACGCGGAAGATGCCGAGTTTGCCCACGAAAGGATCATTGACGATCTTGAAGACATCGGCGATGACATGCGCATCGGGATCGGGTTTGGCCTCGATCGGCGCGGCATTGTCGCCGCTGCCCTTGACGAAGGGCGGCGGGTTGGCTTCGCCGGGGTGCGGAAACAGCTTCTCGGCGATGTCCAACAGTTCCCTGACGCCGGCGCCGCTGCGCGCCGAAACGAAGCACACCGGCACCAGGTGGCCTTCGCGCAGGCACTGCTCGAAAGCGTCATGCAGTTCTTCGCCCTGCAGTCCCGATTCGCCCTGGTCGAGATAGCGGTCCATCACCGTTTCGTTCACTTCGACCACCTGGTCGATGATCTTCTGGTGCCAGGCCGCGACCGGACCCAGGTTGCTGTCGCCGGTGGGCTTCCAGAAACAATCGACCACGGACTTGCCGCCCTCGGCCGGGAGATTGAGGGGCAGTACCTCCGCACCGAAGGTCTCTCGCAGGTTGTCGAGCAACACGCCGAGTTTGGCGCCCGGGTGATCGATCTTGTTGACGAGGATCACGCGGCACAAGTTGCGCGTCTTGGCGTGTTCCATCATGCGGCGGGTGCCGTAGCCGATGCCGGTGTCGGCATCCACCACGATCGCCACGGTCTCCACCGCGGCCAATGCCGACAGGGTAGGGCCGCGGAAATCCGGATAGCCCGGAGTATCGATCAGGTTGACGTGGATGCCACCGTGATCGGTGCTGGCGATAGCATTATCCATGGAATGGCCACGGTCTTTTTCCATCGGGTCGTGATCGGACACGGTGGTGCCGCGTTCAATCGTGCCTGCCGTCTGCAGGGCGCCGCCGGCATGCAGCAGGGCTTCGAACAAGGTTGTTTTGCCGGCGCCAGGGTGGCCTGCCAAGGCCACATTGCGGATTTGCGCTGTCGAATAAGGCATGAGGCCGTTCCTCCCAAAGGTTTTTGGAATAGAGGGCCGTCATGGCGGTCCGGGCTGAGCGTCCTGGACGAGTGACGAGCGTGACGCCGGCGGGCGGTCATGGCGGGCAGCCAGCATTGCGGTCATGGGCGGAGCGGTCAAGTCGCACTGCGGTACGGAGCGTTAACAGGCCCCAGGTGTAAGCTTCGCGCTCCCCCTGGTTAGGAGCACGAAATGGCAGCCCTGAAACGATTCGCCGACGCGGAATGGAATGGCGACCTGATGTCCGGAAAAGGCAATCTGAGCACGCCGCAGAGCGGATTGTTCGCTGCGCAGAATTACTCCTTCAAGACGCGCTTTGGCGAAGAGAAGGGCACCAACCCCGAAGAGCTGCTGGCCGCCGCGCATGCAGGCTGCTTCACCATGGCGCTCTCGGCGGTGCTGGGGAAGGAAGGCTTCATCGCCGACAGCATCAACACGCGCGCCGAAGTGTCGATGGAACCCGGCGCCGATCCGGGTCCGACAGTGACCGGAGTGAAGCTGGTCATGTCGGCCAAAGTACCGGGTATCGACGCCGCCAAATTCGACGAAATCGCGCATGCGGCAAAGGCCGGCTGCGTCATTTCGCGCGCGCTTGCGGTGCCGGTGACGTTGGAAGCGACCTTGGTTGAGTGATTGGAATGCCTTGTTGATCCATGGCGCCGGTGGCGGCGCCTGGGAATGGGGCCGATGGCGTGGCGTACTGGAGGCGCACGCCATCGCTGTGCGGACGGTGGAGCTACAGCCCGCTCCACAAGGCTTGGGCGCAACCGCTTTGCGGGACTATGCGATGCAGGTGGAACTGGCGCTGCGGGTACTGCAGCGCCCTCGCGTATTGGTGGGCGCCAGCCTGGGCGGCTTGCTGGCTGCGATGTGCGCCGACGAGGCCGATGCTCTGGTGCTGGTCAATCCGCTGCCGCCCGCGCCTTGGCACCGGCGACTAGTCCAGCGCCCATGGGATCGAATGGTTCCGTGGAGGCGGAACGCGCGGCTGCATTCCACCCGCGAAGCGATGCCGGACGCGGACGATGCCAGCGCATTGTGGGCATTCCGCCACTGGCGCGACGAATCGGGCCAAGCGCTACGCGAAGCGCATGCGGGCGTTGAAGTCGAAAAACCGGATTGCCCTGCGCTGTTCGTCGTTTCGGAGCGGGATGAGGACGTGCCGGCGGAGGTTATTGCTGATTGGGCGCAGACCTGGCGGGCGGATAGGCTGGAAACGATTGCAAGCAGCCATGTCGGGCCTTTGCTGGGTCGCCAGGCGCAAGCCATCGCGGTCCAAGCTGTCGCATGGCTAAACCGGCTTGGCCGAGCGGGCTGAGTTCAGACTCGTTTAACCCGCGCGACTCGACGATGCATGGGCGCCACTCCGGCGTTGGGAGCCCGCTCAGATGAAACCCCTTTCCGTCACCCTGCTAGTTGCGGGCCTTGCCTTCGCCGGTACCGCCGCCGCGCAATCGTCCGGCTACTACGGGCAGGAGGATCGCTATTACGGTTCCGACCAGTACCAGTCCAATTCGTATCAGGGGCAGGGCGCGACCTACGATTACGCGCGCGTGCTGCGCGTGGATCCGGTCATCGGCTCCGGTGCTTACGGAAACCGTACCTCGCAGCGTTCGACCCAGTGCCGTTACCGCCAGGCCGATGATGTCTATACGGGCAACGACGGCTATTACAACCAAGACGATCGCTATGGCCGCGACGACGGCTACTACGGTCGCGACGATGGTTACCGCAACAATGGAAACGAAACCAGCCGTACCGTGGCGACAGTGATCGGCGGCATCGCCGGCGCGGTCCTGGGCAGCAAGGTCGGCGATGGCAGCGGGCGCTACGTCGGCACGGCGGTGGGTTCCATGGTCGGCGGCATGGCCGGCCGCTCCATCTACGACAGCTCGCAGCGCAATCGCCAGTATGCGCGCCGCGGTACCGTGCGCGTCTGCGACCCGGTGCCGGTCACCAGCCGCGATGGCTATTACGGAGACGGTTACGGCGATGACGAGAGCCTCAATGGCTATGACGTCACCTACGAATACGCCAACCGCACCTACCACACGCGCACCAATTACCATCCCGGCGACCGCATCCGGGTGCGGGTGGACGTACAGGCGGAATGAAATTTCCGCTCGGAGTAAAAGAAAAAAGGAGCCGCGAGGCTCCTTTTTTCTGTCGTCATCTCAGCTTTCGCTGGGATGACGACGTTGTGGATCATCGGCAACGAGACATCAACTACCAATCAATCCGCCCAGTCACAACATTACAAATGCGCCCGCCGGACCAAACCTCGCCTTCCACGTCAACCTGCAATTCGATGATCGCGTCGTAGCCTACTTCGCGGCCCTGGCTGATGCGGTAGCGGCCATCGTTGCCGGGCAGCGCATCCTGCGAAGCTAGCCATGCGGCCAGCGTCGCATTGGCCGCGCCCGAGGCCGCATCCTCGAATTGCGCCGGAGCGCCGACCCAGGCGCGCACGGCGAGAAAATAGACCGGGTCATCGCTGCGCGCGAACACGCACATGCCCATGCTTTCGGTTTCCTGCGCCAGCTTGCCGATCGCTTCCCAGGGTGGAGTCGCCGAGCGCAGCGCGGCTTCATCACGCAGTTCCGCCAACCACCAGCGTCGGCCGCCGTCCATCAGAGCGGGCGGCAAGTTCCCTAATCGCAGGGTGTCGAGCACATCACGCAGCCTTGCATCTTGCGGCGAGGCGATTTCCATCACCTTCGCGCGGGGTGTGCGTACGGCGATGGTGCGCGTGGCCCCAGAGCCGATCACGCGCAGGGGAAGCAGTCCGGCGATGCCGTCCTGCACCAGCAGGCCGTCGCGCGGCGTCGCCAGTCCCGCTTCCAGAACCGCATGGGCGGTGCCGACGCTGGGGTGGCCGGCGAAGGGAACTTCGCGACGCGGGCTGAAAATGCGGATGCCGTAGCTGGCTTCCGGTTTTGTCGCAGGGAATACGAAGGTCGTTTCCGGCAACCGCGTCCAGCGCGCGATCGCCTGCATGGTGACGTCGTCCAACCCTTCCGCATCCAGAACCACTGCGAGCGGATTGCCTGCGCCGGGGCGGTCGGCGAAGACATCGAGTTGCACGTAACGGCGTGAAGTCATGGGAGAGTGGGGTGGTGGGGGCCGTGCAGCTTACCAATCCACGCTGCCGCGGATAACCGCCTGTACGCGACCGCCGATCCAGACTTCGTTTTCGTAATCCACCTGCACTTCCACACGTCCATCGCGCCCCAATTCGCGACCCTGGCTGGCGATATAGCGTCCCTCCGCACCGGGTAATGCACCGGCATGGTGCAGCAGCGCGGCGATGCTGGCGTTGGCGCTGCCGGTCACCGGGTCTTCCGGTATGCCGTCGGCTGGACAATACGCGCGCACCGCCAAGTCGTGATCCGAGCCCTCTGCGCGACCGAATACTACAAGCCCCACCGCGTCGCTGGCGGCGCTGAGCGTGGCGATGGCGGGCAGATCGGGTCGCATCGCGCGCACTGCGGCCGCATCGGCCAGTTCCACCAGCCACCAGTTCGGACCGTTGTTCCACAACGCAGGAGCGAGCTTGCCGCGCGGCAGGCCCTGCAAGGCGGAAGCGACCGCTTCGGCATGGAGGCTTCCGGTTTCCACTTCCCGGGCCTGCGGCGCGCGGATATGGATCAAGCGTGTGGTGTCGCGTTGCTCGATTCTTATCGGAAGCAAACCCGCCGCGCATTCCTGCACTAGGCGACCGTCCTTCGCCTGCGCCAAGCCCGAGTCCAGCGCCGCCCAGGCCGCACCCACGCTAGGGTGGCCCGCAAAAGGCAGTTCCTGGCGCGGGGTGAAGATGCGCACCCGATAGTCGGCGTCCGGCGAAGTGGGAGGCAGAAAGAAGAGGGTCTCGGACAGATTCGCCCAGGCGGCATAAGCCTGCATCGCGTCCGCTTCCATATCGGAGGCGTCGAACACCACGCCCAGCGGGTTGCCGGCTCCCGGCCGGTTGGCGAAGACATCGAGTTGCAGGTAGCGACGTACGGTCATACGGGTCGGCCTTGTTCAGCAATTTCGTCTGGAAGCATTCGTTTAGAGCATTCGTTTAGAATCGGCGGTTCACGCCCGAATGGTCGGGCAGTCCCCCTCTTCTGTCCATGTCTCCTGCCTCGCCTGCGTCTGATCGCTGGATCGTCCTCAAGTTCGGCGGCACTTCGGTGTCGCGTCGCCATCGCTGGGACACGATAGGCCGGCTGTCCAAACGCAGGGCCGAAGAGAACGACGCGCGCGTGTTGGTAGTGGTGTCGGCGCTTTCCGGCGTGACCAACGAACTGACCGCTATCGCCGATGGCGCCGCCGACAGTATGGAGCGCGTCGGCAAACTGGAGCAGCGCCACCGCGAGTTCCTGGCCGAACTCGAGCTGGATGCCGACGCAGTGCTCGGCGAACGCCTGTCGATCCTGCGCGCGCTGGCGACCGATCCGCGCGCCGTCGAACGCACGCTGCCGTGGCAGGCCGAGGTGCTGGGGCAGGGCGAACTGCTTTCGTCCACGCTCGGCGCCGCCTATCTGCGCGCCAGCGGCCTGGATTTCGGCTGGATGGATGCGCGCAACTGGCTGCAGGCGGCGGTGTTGCCCAACCAGAACGCCTGGGCGCAGCGTTTGTCGGTGTCGTGCAGTCCGCTGGCCAGTGCCGAGTGGGGCGAAGGTTTTCGCCAGCAACCGGCGCGCATGCTGTTGACGCAGGGATTCATTGCGCGTCACCGGGATGGAGATACCGCGATCCTGGGTCGCGGCGGCTCCGACACCTCGGCCGCGTATTTCGGCGCTTTGCTCGGTGCGCAGCGGGTGGAAATCTGGACCGACGTGCCCGGCATGTTCAGCGCCAATCCACGCGAGGTCCCCGACGCGCGTTTGCTGACGCGGCTGGACTATGCCGAAGCGCAGGAAATCGCCACTACTGGGGCCAAGGTGCTGCATCCGCGTTCCATCAAGCCGTGCCGGGATGCCGGCGTGCCGATGGCCATCCTGGATACCGAACGCCCCGAACTGCCCGGCACCAGCATCGACGGCAACGCCGTCACCGTGCCCGGAGTGAAGGCGATCAGCCGCCGCAACGGCATCGTGCTGGTGTCGATGGAATCGGTGGGCATGTGGCAACAGGTCGGCTTCCTGGCCGACGTGTTCGAGCGATTCAAGCGTCACGGATTGTCGGTCGATCTGATCGGTTCGTCGGAAACCAACGTCACCGTGTCGCTGGATCCCAGCGAGAACCTGGTCACCACCAACGTGCTCGCCGCGCTCTCGGCCGATCTGACCGAGATCTGCCGGGTGAAAGTGATCGCGCCCTGTTCGGCGATCACCCTGGTGGGTCGGGGCATGCGCTCGTTGCTGCACAAGCTGTCGGACGTGTGGGCCACGTTCGGCCGCGAGCGCGTGCATATGATTTCGCAGTCGTCCAACGACCTCAATCTGACCTTCGTCATCGATGAGGTCGACGCCGACGGACTGCTGCCCGTCCTGCATGCCGCGCTGATCGACAGCGGCGCCATGCCGGTGGAAGAGACCAGCGTCTTCGGTCCGCGCTGGCGCGAGATCGCCAACGGCATCCGCAAGCGCGAAACGCCGTGGTGGCATGGCGAACGCGCGCGGCTTCTGGCCATGGCCGAAGCCGGCACGCCGCGTTACGCCTATCACCTGCCGACCGTGCGCGCCCGCGCGCAAGCGCTGAACGCGCTGGCGCCCATCGACCAGCGCTATTACGCGATCAAGGCGAATTCGCATCCGGCGATCCTGCAGCTGCTGGTCGAGGAAGGTTTCGGGCTGGAGTGCGTGTCGCTGGGCGAATTGCAACGCGTGTTCGAGATCATCCCCGAACTATCGCCACGACGGGTGCTGTTCACGCCCAGCTTCGCGCCGCGCGCGGAGTACGAGGCGGCCTACGGGCTTGGCGTCACGGTCACTCTGGACAATGTCGAATCGTTGCAGCGCTGGCCCGAGGTTTTCCGCGGCCGCGACCTGTGGCTGCGCGTGGATCTGGGCCGCGGGGACGGACACCACGAGAAAGTGCGCACCGGCGGCAAGGATTCGAAGTTCGGGCTGCCGGTCGCGAAGGTGGAGACCTTCGTCGCGCTCGCCCGCGGTTTGGGCGCCAACGTGATCGGGCTGCACGCGCATCTGGGCAGCGGAGTGGAGACACCGCAGCACTGGAAGCAAGTCTGCGACGAGCTGGGCGGCATCGCCGAACGCATCGGTAGCGTGGAAGTGATCGACATCGGCGGCGGTTTGCCCATTCCCTACACCGAGGACGACGAGCCGTTCGACCTGGAGGCCTGGGGCGCGGGGCTTTCCGAGATCAAGGCCGCTTATCCGGGATATCGCTTGGCGATCGAACCGGGCCGTTATCTGGTTGCCGAAGCCGGCGTGCTGCTGCTGACGGCGACGCAGGTCGTGGAGAAAGACGGGGTCCGCCGGGTCGGCCTGGACGCCGGAATGAATGCGCTTATCCGTCCCGCACTGTACGACGCCTGGCACGACATCCTCAATCTCAGCCGGCTCGATGACGCGAACGACGGCGTCTTCGACGTGGTGGGACCGATCTGCGAATCCAGCGATGTGCTCGGCAAACGTCGGCGGCTTCCCGACGCGACGTCGGACGGCGATGTGGTGCTGATCGCCGATGCGGGCGCTTACGGATTCGCCATGGCCAACGCCTACAACCTGCGGGCGTTGCCGAAAGAAGAGGTGCTGGATGTCTGATTGGAAATTCCAGCGCGAGGAAGTCGCTGCGTTCCGCTTCGTGCGCTGCGGATTGGATGCCGAAAGCGGCGTCGCGCAGCTCGTCTACGCCTTCGACGGCGGTCCGGAACTGATCGAAACCGTGACCTTCCCCGGCGCGCCCTTTGCGCTGGAAGGCCCGCGCGCCGCAGCGGCGGAACAAGCCCTGCGTCTGCTGCATCTGATCGCGGGCGTCAGCTATTACAAAGCGGCGGTGCCAGCCGAAATCCGTATCGAGGGATATTCGATAGATGCCGAAACCGCCGCCTTGTTGGAGACGATCTACGTCAATGGGCTCGGCGAGTTCGCCTATCGCAACGGCTTGAACCTGCATGGGCGCATCAAGTTCCCCAGCACGGCGGATATCGGGCCGACAGCGGATGCGCTGGGCTTGCGCCATCACGCCCTAGTCGCCATCGGCGGCGGCAAGGACTCGCTGGTCTCGATCGAGGCGCTGCGTGCGGTGGGCGTGGATCAGACCGTTACTTGGATCGGCAACTCGCAGCTGATCGCCGCATGCGCCGCTCGCACGGAACTGCCGACATTCAACCTGGGCCGCGCGCTGGCCCCGGGCTTGTTCGAGTTGAACCGGCAAGGCGCCTACAACGGCCATATCCCGGTCACCGCGGTGAACTCCGCCATCCTCGTTCTCGCAGCGATCCTGCAGGGCGTCGACCAGGTGGTGTTCTCCAACGAGCGTTCGGCCAGCTACGGCAGCATCATTCCCGGCACTGGCGAAGTGAACCACCAGTGGTCGAAAGGGTGGGAATTCGAGCGCGCCTTTGGCGACCATGTTCAGCAGCGCGTCGCTGCCGACCTTCACTACTATTCGCTGTTGCGCCCGCTCAGCGAACTGGCTGTGGCCCGGCAATTCGCCAAAACGGATCGTTACGACGCGCATTTTTCCAGCTGCAACCGCAACTTCCATATCCTGGGCGAGCGTCCGGTGAATCGCTGGTGCGGCGTGTGCCCCAAGTGCCATTTCGTGTTCCTGGCGCTGGCGCCCTTCATGCCCAAGCCGCGGTTGGTCGGCATCTTCGGCCGCAATCTGCTGGACGATACGGCGCAGGCGGGCGGATTCGACGCGTTGCTGGAATTCCAGGACCACAAACCCTTCGAATGCGTGGGCGAAGGCCAGGAATCGCGCGCCGCGATGGCCGCGCTCGCCTCGCGTCCGGAATGGAAGGAAGACGCGCTGGTGGTGCGTTTCATCCGCGAGATCCGGCCGCAGCTGACGGCATCCGAGCTGGAAATCGCGCCGCTGCTGAAGCTCGAGGGAGAGCATCGCGTTCCGACCGCGTTGTGGGAGCAACTGCGTGCGAATTTCGCAGCTTGAAGGCAAACGCGTAGCGCTCTGGGGCTGGGGTCGTGAAGGCCGCGCCGCCTATCAAACGATCCGTTCGCGGTTGCCGGCGCTGCCGCTGACCCTGTTCTGCAACAAGGAGGAAGCAGAGGAGGCGACGGCCCTCGCCGACCCGCTGCTGACGATCCATAGGGAGGCCACCGCCGAATCGCTGTCCGCGCAGCAAGTGGTGGTCAAATCGCCTGGCATCAGCCCCTATTCCGCAGCCGCTCTTGCAGCTTCCGCGAACGGCACGCTCTTCATCGGCGGCAGCACCTTATGGTTCGACGAACATGCAGGCGCGGACGGCATCGCCGCGCGCACGCTATGCGTGACGGGAACCAAGGGCAAAAGCACGACCACCGCCTTGTTGGCGCATTTGCTGCGCGCGGGCGGCCATCGCACCGCGCTGGTCGGCAATATCGGAATGCCGTTGTTGGAGGTGCTGGACCCACAACCTGCGCCGGAGTTTTGGGCCATCGAGCTTTCCAGTTACCAGACGCTGGACGTCGCCGCTGCCGAAGTGGGGCCGGAAGTGGCACTGGTGCTGAATATCTTCCCTGAGCATCTGGACTGGCATGGAAGCGAGGCGCGTTATATCGCCGACAAATTGGCGTTGGTGACGCAGGCCGGGCCCAAGATCGCGATATTGAACGCTGCCGATGCCAGGCTGGCGTCCTTGCAGCTTGCGGAGATCGAAGTGCACTGGTTCAATCATGCCAAAGGTTGGCACTTGCGCGGAGACGATGTCTATCGCGGAGATGCGTTCGTATTCGACGCCACGCGCACGCCGTTGCCCGGTCGCCACAATCGCGGCAATCTGTGCGCCGTGCTGGCGACGATAGAGGCATTGGGTTTGGACGCCGCCGTATTGGCCGCCCATGCCGAAAGTTTCCGCCCTTTGCCCAACCGCCTGCAGGCGCTGGGCGAGCGCGACGGCATTCTTTACGTCAACGATTCCATCAGCACCACCCCACACGCCACCTTGGCGGCGCTGGAGTGCTTTCACGGACAGCCCATCGCCGTGCTGGTCGGTGGGCACGATCGCGGTGTGGACTGGTCCGATTTCGCGGAAGCGATGAAGCGCGATGCGCCTGAGGCCATCGTCACCATGGGCGCCAACGGTCCGCGTATCCACGAATTGCTCGCGCCATTGGCCGCAGAGGGCAAGTTCAAGCTTGAAGCGGCCGGCGATCTGGAGTCCGCGGTAGGCCAGGCTCGCCGTCTGCTCGGCGACACCGGCGTTATCCTGTTGTCGCCCGGCGCGCCCAGCTTCGGCGTTTACAAAGATTACGTGGCGCGTGGCCGCCATTTCGCCGCTATCGCCGGTTTCGACCCGGATACGATTTCCGCCATTCCCGGCATCGGTATCAGCTGAGGGTTCGCGTAGGAGCGACGTCCCCAAGGGGACTTCCTTGGGGGCGTAAATCGCGAACATGGCGATCGGACGGTCCTGGTCAATCAGATCGGAGTTTCGCGACTTACGTCGCTCCTACGGGTCTGCGCCTTCGGTCAACATTGCGGGAGTATCCGTACCGAACCACCCTCTCGATCAAGGAATGACCACATGCGCAAGATTTCACTGGTTTGGCTTGTTCTGGCCGCTCTGTGGGCCAGCCCCCTGTTGGCCGCTCCCATCGCCAAGCCGATCAACTGGAAAGTAGGAAAACAGAATTTCAGCGGTTTTCTGGTCTATGACGACGCCAGCAAGGAAATCCGCCCGGGCCTGCTGATGGTGCCGGACTGGTTGGGCGTCACACCCGCTGCGGTGGACAAGGCCAAACAGATCGCTCGCGACGATTACGTGGTGCTGGTGGTCGACATGTACGGCAAGGGCGTGCGCCCGAAGAATCCGACCCAGGCGATGGCCCAGGTAAAGAAGATGTATGCGGACCGCTCCGCGATGCGTGCGCGCATGAACAAGGCGCTGGAAGTGCTGCGTACGAAGGCAGGCAAGGCGCCTGTGGATACGGCCAAGATAGCGGCGCTGGGCTTCTGCTTTGGCGGTTCTTCCGTGCTGGAGCTGGCGCGTAGCGGCGCCGATATCGCCGGCGTGGTGACTTTCCACGGTGGACTGGACACGACGATGCCGGCGGCACAGGGCGCGGTGAAGGCGCCGCTATTGATCCTCAATGGCGCGGACGACAAAGGCGTGGCGCCCAACATCGCGGGATTCGAGAAGGAAATGAACGAAGCCGGCGCGGACTGGCAGTTCGTCAATTTCAGCGGTGCGGTGCATTGCTTCGCGCTGGAAACGGCCAACACGCCGCCGGGATGCATGTACAACGAACGCGCCGCAAAGCGCGCTTACAAGATGATGGACGGCTTCTTCGAGGAAGTCTTCGGCGATTGAGCGGCCGAAATTCCGCAGGAGCGGACGCCCCGCTCCTGCATCAGTGTTTGCGAGCCACCGCGTAGCGTGCGAGACCGCGTAGCGCCGATAGGGCGTCGTTTTCGATCAGGCCATCCAGCGCCTTCTCGGCCGCTTCCGCGTATTCCGCAGCCCGCCGCTGGCTGTATTCCAGGCCGCCGGTGGCTTTGATGGCCGTCAGCACTTCCGGCATCGCCTGGCCTTCGCCGTTCTCGACGATTTCGCGCAGACGCGCGCGCGTGGCCGCATCCGAATGCGCGATGGCATGGATCAGCGGCAAAGTGGCCTTGCCCTCGGCGAGATCGTCGCCCAGGTTCTTGCCCAGGTCGGCGGCATCTGCGGTGTAGTCCAGCACGTCATCGGCGATCTGGAAGGCGTAGCCCAGGTTCATGCCGTAGTCGTAGAGTTTCTGCTGGGCGATGACGTCGGCGCCGGACGCCAGCGCGCCCAGTTGAGTACCTGCCGCGAACAGCACTGCGGTCTTGCGTTCGATCACGCGCAGATAAGCCGCTTCGTCGGTATCCGGGTTGTGCACGTGCAACAGTTGCAGCACCTCGCCTTCGGCGATGCGGTTGGTGGTGTCGGCCAGGATGCGCATCACTTCCATGCGGTCCAGTTCCACCATCAGCTGGAAGCTGCGTGAATACAGGAAATCGCCGACCAGCACGCTGGGCGCATTGCCCCACAAAGCATTGGCGGTGCTGCGGCCGCGGCGCAGGTCCGATTCGTCCACCACGTCGTCGTGCAGCAGGGTGGAGGTGTGGATGAACTCGATGATCGCCGCCAGCTGATGGTGTTCGGGCGATACGGCGCCGCTGGCGCGTCCGGCCAGCACCACCAACATCGGGCGCAGGCGCTTGCCGCCCGCGGAGACGATGTGATCGGCGATCTGGTTGATCAACACCACGTCCGAAGCCAACCGGTCGCGGATCAGCGCGTCCACGGCGGCCATGTCGACGGAGGCCAGGGCCTGGATCTGGGGCAGGGCCAACGCGGGCCGGGTGGTGGTCTCGGGGGCGATCATGTGTGAGATGTTAGGGAAGTGGCTGAATTATAAGGGAAGAATGGTCAGTCAAACCTTACGCGCGGCCGCGGCGTATACGGACTAGCCTGTAGGCCGCAGGTATACTTCACTGGACTGCGCCCGCAACCGGCGGGCATCACCCGACGGAAGACGATATGGCACGCGGCATCAATAAAGTGATCCTGGTGGGCAATCTGGGCAACGACCCGGACACCAAGTACACACAGGGCGGCATGGCGATCACCCGGATCAGCCTGGCCACCACCAGCGTTCGCAAGGACAAGGATGGCAATCAGCAGGAACGCACCGAATGGCACCGCGTGGTGTTCTTCGGCAAACTCGGCGAGATCGCCGGCGAATACCTGCGCAAGGGCAGCTCGGTCTACGTGGAAGGCTCCCTGCGCTACGACAAATACACCGGCCAGGACGGCGTGGAGAAATATTCCACCGACATCATCGCCGACGAGATGCAGATGCTCGGCGGCAAAGGCGACGGCGGTGGCGGTGGCGATCGCCCGCAACGTAGTGCGCCCGCGCAACGCCAGGATTCGGCGCCGCGCCGCCAGCAGCCTGCCACTCAGCAGGCGCCGATGGACGACTTCGCGGACGATGATATTCCGTTCTGAAGATCGCGCTTCTTTGTAGCTGTCTCTGTAGGCCAAATATCGGGAGGCAGATGTGTCGACTTGGCTGGTAACTGGCGGTGCCGGCTTCATTGGCGGCAATTTCGTACTGGAAGCTGTAGGCAAGGGCATTCGTGTCGTCAACCTGGATGCACTGACCTACGCGGGCAATCTGGACACACTATCCTCGCTAGCGGGTAATCCGGGCCATACGTTCGTGCATGGCGACATTGGTGACTCTGATCTCGTGTCGCGATTGTTGACCGAACACCAGCCCGATGCGGTGCTGAACCTCGCTGCAGAGAGTCATGTCGATCGCTCTATTGACGGTCCAGCTGCATTCGTGCGGACCAACGTGGTCGGGACGCTGGCGTTGCTGGAGTCCGTTCGCGATTACTGGCGTTGCCTGGAAGGGGCAAGGCGAAATGCTTTTCGTTTCCTGCATGTATCCACCGACGAAGTCTATGGCTCGCTGGGAGAGGCCGGCAAGTTCACCGAAAGCACGCCTTTCGCGCCCAATTCTCCGTACTCCGCTTCCAAGGCGGCGTCCGACCATCTGGTGCGGGCGTTCCACCACACTTACGGGCTGCCGGTGCTGACCACCAATTGCTCGAACAACTACGGGCCGTATCATTTTCCGGAGAAGCTCATTCCGCTGATCATCGCGCGCGCGCTGGCCGGCGAGCCCTTGCCGGTCTACGGCGATGGCAAGAATGTCCGCGACTGGTTGTATGTGAGCGATCACTGCGCGGCTATCCGAACCGTTCTGGAAAAGGGTCGTCCCGGCGAAACCTACAATGTCGGCGGCGATGCGGAGCGACAGAATATAGAGGTGGTGGAAACCATCTGCGGACTGCTGGACGAGCGCCGCCCCCGCGAAGACGGCAAGTCCCACGCAAGCCAAATCACCTATGTTGCCGACCGCCCCGGTCATGATCGTAGATATGCGATCGATGCGTCCAAATTACAGGGCGAATTGGGCTGGAAACCGCAATACACCTTCGAAAATGGTATCGCCCAGACTGTCGACTGGTATCTCGAGAACCAAGCCTGGGTGAAGCGAGTGCTGGATGGCAGCTATCGTCTAGAAAGAATCGGCGCTGCCGCCTGACGCAAAGGAAAGCAAAAATGACGCAACGCAAAGGCATCATCCTGGCCGGCGGTTCCGGCACGCGCCTGTATCCGATCACCCAGACCGTCAGCAAGCAGCTGCTGCCGGTTTACGATAAACCGATGATCTACTACCCGCTCAGCGTGCTGATGCTCGCCGGGATACGCGAAGTGCTGGTGATCAACACGCCGCATGAGCAGGCGCTATTCAAGCAATTGCTCCGCGATGGGTCGCAATGGGGCATGCGCATAGAATACGCACCGCAGCCGAGCCCCGATGGGCTGGCGCAGGCCTATTTGATCGGCAAGGATTTCGTCGCCGGCCAGCCCAGTTGCCTCGTCCTGGGCGACAACATCTTTCATGGACACGGCTTGACCGAAACCCTCAAGCGCGCTGATGCGCGCGAGCACGGGGCAACAGTATTCGGTTACTGGGTCAGCGATCCGGAAAGATACGGGGTCGCCGAGTTCGATGAAGGCGGTAGGGTAGTCGGACTGGAAGAAAAACCCAAGAAGCCACGCTCGAACTACGCGGTCACCGGCCTTTATTTTTACGATGGGCGTGCCAGCGACTATGCGGCTTCTCTGAAACCTTCGGCACGCGGAGAGCTGGAGATCACCGATCTCAATCGCCGTTATCTCGATGATGGCTCTTTGCACCTGGAGCCGTTGGGTCGGGGTTTTGCATGGTTGGATACCGGGACGCCTAGATCCTTGCTGGAGGCGTCCAACTTCATCGAAACGATCGAGGCGAGGCAGGGGCTACGTGTCTGTTGTCCCGAGGAAATCGCTTTCGGCAATGGATGGATCGATGCCGCGCAACTGGAGAAACTGGCGGCTCCGCTTGCCACGAATGGTTACGGACAATACCTGCTTTCGCTTGCAACGCGCGGGGTTGTGCGATGAAGGTCGTCGAAACCAGCCTTCCGGGCTGCTTGGTCATCGAGCCGGCGGTCTTCGGCGACGATCGCGGTTTCTTCTTCGAAACCTGGAATGCCGACCGCTATGGGCGACTCGGCCTCCCCGACAAATTCGTACAGAGCAATGTGTCTTCTTCCGCGCGCGGCGTATTGCGTGGGCTGCATTACCAATGGCCAAATCCGCAAGGCAAGTTGATGAGTGTGCTCGAAGGAGAGGTTTATGACGTCGCGGTGGATATCCGTAGAGGCTCTGCCACTTTCGGTCGCTGGGCCGCCGTAATTCTGAGCGCGGAAAACAAGCGCCAGTTCTGGATACCGGAAGGGTTCGCCCATGGGTTCGCGGTGCTTTCCGAGCGCGCGATATTCAGCTATCTGTGCACCGCCCAGTACGACAGATCGGCTGATGCGGGTGTACGCTGGAATGATGCCGATATAGGGATCGACTGGCCGATCGATGCGCCGTTGCTATCCGATAAAGACGCCATCGCGCCGTTCTTGAAGGATGTGGCGCCGGATCGTCTTCCCGTCTTTGCTGCATGAGGATCCTGCTGCTGGGGGCCAATGGTCAGGTGGGTCACGAGCTCAGGCGCAGTCTTGCGCCTCTCGGTGAGATCGTCGCAACCACTAGGAGTGGCGTCTTAGACGGTAATGCATGCGAACTGGCCGATTTCGACGTTCCTGATTCGTTGCCTATTTTGGTGGAGCGCATCGCACCCGGTGTGGTCGTGAATGCGGCAGCCTATACCGCGGTCGATCGCGCCGAGGATGAACCGGAGGCGGCTTTCCGAGCGAATGCTGAGAGCCCGGGACGCTTGGCCGAAGCGTGTGCGAGATTGGGAACGTTGCTGCTGCACTATTCTACGGACTATGTTTTCGATGGTGAATCTGATCGTCCGTATCGCGAAGAAGACGCTACCGGCCCTCTGGGGGTTTACGGCCGCAGCAAGCTGGCGGGCGAACGGGCGATACAGGGGGCTGGATGCCGCCATCTGATTTTCCGGACGGCATGGGTATACGGAAGCTACGGCGCCAATTTCATGCGCACTATGTTGCGGATCGGGTCCGAGCGCGATGAGCTGCGCGTAGTGGCCGACCAGCGGGGGACCCCCACATCGGCACGATTGATTTCGGATGTCAGCGCGGAGGTCCTGCAGGACGATCCCGGACGTTCCGGCGTTTGGCACCTGACCGCGGCGGGCGAGACGAGCTGGCACGGGTTCGCCGAGGAGATATTCAGGCAGGCTGCGGAAAGAGGGCTGGCCGACCGTACTCCCAACGTCATACCGATTGCCACCAGCGAATATCCCACTCGCGCCAAGCGGCCTCGGTACTCCTGCCTGGATACCACTCGGTTGAGAGAGAAATTTGGGGTCCGCCTGCCCGATTGGAAGCAGGCGCTGACGCAGGTGCTCGATACCTCAACGCACTGATTGCCGATACACTTGGATAGACCGGCCGACTGCCGATCGACTACCGGGGGGTATCGATGAAGCGCCATCTTTCGCTGTTCTGTGGAGCGGAAGCGCCCGTTTTGCCTGGGAATGCGGTTGCCGCAGAGCCTGGTTGCCTGCCGGATCTCGTCAAACCTTCGGGAAGAGCTGCAGGATTCGCAGCGTCTTTTTTTGGATACATCAAGGGGATCGTATGAAAGGACTGAAGCAGTTGTTCGCCGGCGTCTTGCTGGCCACCATTGGCTATTCGGCATCCGCCGCGGACGTGAATGTCGATGCGTTCAGTAAGCGGGATAGTTTCGAGACGATAAAAATATCGCCGAACGGAGAGTATTACGCGGCGACCGTTCCGCTCGAAGACCGCGTCGCGCTGGTCGTCATGAGCCGGACCGACAAGAAACTGTTGGGCACTTTCCAGTTGGGGCGCGATACGGCGATCGACAGTTTCAATTGGGTCAGTCCAGGCCGGCTGATCATAGGCGTCGCCCAGAAGTTCGGCGAGTTGGACGAGCCGCTGCCTACAGGAGACCTTTACGGCATGGATGCCGACGGCGGAAAAACGGATCTCCTTGTCGGGCAGCATGTGAGTGCCGATCTCGGGACGCGCATGGGGAAGAAAGTGGAGAGCGTGGCCGCTTTTCTCGTCGACGATCTGCCTTCCGACGACAAAAATGTGCTCGTCATGGCGATGCCGTTCGGTGGCGATCCTTATACGCGTCTCGAACGTATGAATGTGTACACGGGACAACGTCAGATCGTCGCGCGGGTGCCAGTGCGCAACGCGCGCTTCACGACAGACAACCGCGGAGTCGCGCGCTTTGCGGCTGGCGGCGATACCGACAATGTCCAGAAAATGTATTACCGGGCTGATGAGAAATCCGATTGGGTACTCCTGAACGATGAAGCTGTCACCCATCGCAGGGAGGGTGCGCTGGGCTTTTCCGCCGACGATGCCACCGCCTACTTGCAGACCGATCAGGCCGATGGCCCGGATGCCGTTGTCGCTTATGACGTCGCCACCGGCAAGCGGACTGAGCTGTTGCGCGACAAGGAAATGGATCCGGGCCAGATACTGTTTAAGCCAGGTACTTCGATTCCGGTCGGCGTCAGCTACATCGACGGCAAACCACGCATGGCCTTCTTCAACGAAGCCTCGCCCGAGGCGCGTTTTTACCGCAGCCTGCAAGCGGCATTCGGCGACAACGCGGCCAATGTCACTTCAAGTACCAGCGACGGACGGATCAACCTTGTCGAGGCCTGGGGAGATCGGAATCCCGGCGATTTCTATTTGTTCGATACCGTCGCCAAGAAAGCCGAGTACGTAATCAGCAAAGCCGACTGGTTCGACCCCGCCAAGATGGCCACTCAACGCGCGATCGCATTGCCGGCACGCGATGGGCTGGTGCTGAAGGGATATCTGACCGTCCCAAATGGGGCTTCGGGCAAGAACATGCCCTTAATAGTGATGCCGCACGGAGGGCCTTTCAACGTTAGCGACAACTGGGGCTTCGACACACAGGCTCAGATGCTTGCGGCCGCGGGTTATGCGGTGCTGCAGGTGAACTTCCGCGGTTCGGATAACCGCGGGCGCAAGTTCGAACAGATCGGCGCGAGGCAATTAGGTCTTTCGATGCAGGACGATGTGACCGACGCGACAAAATGGGCTATCCAGCAAGGTATAGCTGACCCGCAGCGCATCTGCCTATTTGGTGCCAGTTACGGGGCGTTCGCTTCTCTGATGGGCGTTGCGAAAGAACCTTCGCTTTACAAGTGCGCTGCCGGTTACGTGGGTGCGTACGACCTTCCCAGATGGCGTAACGAAGATGTGGAGAAGCATGGCTCGGCGGCAACCTATACCACCGAGTGGATAGGCGACGATGTGAAGACGCTGGCAGCCAATTCACCAACCCGGAAAGCGAGCAGCATCAAGGTTCCGGTCCTTCTGGTTGCGGGCCGCGAAGACGAAATCGCGCCGGTCGAGCACACCCAGCAAATGGAGCAGGCGTTGAAGAGTGCCGGGGTAGCGGTGGAGACGCACTACTACAGTGGCGAAGGGCACGGCTTCTACAAGCCCGAGAACATCAAGGACTTCAACACGAAGCTGCTGGCGTTCCTGTCCCGCAACCTGGGCGGTGGCGTAGCCGTTTCAAAGACCCCGGCTGCGGCGAAGTAAGTTGCGGTGAGTTCCGCAAAGCTGCGGTTCTGGAAAGGAACCGCAGCTATCGGACCCCATGCATCATTCGTTTCAGCAGCGGCGCCGCGATGAAGGCCGCCAATGCGCAGCCCAAACCTATCCACATCAGCAGCCAGAACAAATCCGCGTATTTGCCCGCCGCTTCGGCGAGGTTCATGACTTCGCCTTCCGGTATCTCGATCGCGGCCAGCTTGCCGAGCTGCGCGGCCAGGGTTTCCGAGAAAGCGGTGGCCAGGAACCAGGTGCCCATCATCAGGCTGACCACGCGAGGCAGCGATAGCTGGGTGACCGCAGAAAGACTGACTGGCGCTAGGCACATCTCACCGATTTCCAGCACCAGGTAAGCCAGCACCAGCCACCACACACTGGCTATCTGGCCGGTTTCGCCGACCTGCTGCGCCGCCCAGGCCAGCGGGACGAAGGACAAGCCGGCGAACAGCAATCCCAACGCGGTCTTGAAAGGTTTGGAAGGATCGCGTCCGCGCGTGCCCAGCCATGCCCACAGCGCCGCGAACGCCGGCGCCAGCACCACCAGAAAAAAGGCGCCCAGATAGGTGAGCGAGCCGGCGGTCTGCGGCAGAACCACGCAATCGCGCACCAGACAGACCAGCATGGTCACGGTCACCGCGATGAACAGCAGACGCGGCGTGGTGGACTCCGGGTTGCGGTCCGACAGTCGCGCGGCAAGCATGAAGGAAAGCGGCGCCAGCAGCAGGGAGTAGGTGGACCACGGTGCGGTCCGCACGAACAGCGAAAGGTTGGTGATCCAGTCGGAAGTCCATTCGAACGGTTGCAGCGGCGCGACCAGCGACGGTGCGATGTCCTTGGTCAGCAGGCGGTCGGTGAAAGTCACCCACGAACCGTAGGTCTGCTCGTACAGGGTGAAGAACACCAGGCACATGAAGATCATCGCCATCAGCGCGAGCATCTGCTGGCGTTGCACCGGCGTGCATTGGGAAAGGACGAACCAGCCGAACCAGATCAGCACCCCCGTCAGCACGGCCAGCATGAGCATCAGCGCCAGCGGTATTTCTCCGCCCAGTGCGAAAGCGCCGTTGCCCGAGGCCCACATCAGCCAGGCGATCGGCAACACGCCCACAATGGCGATCCCGTAGATCAACCATTCGCGCGGAAGTCCCAGCACGCGCTCGCGCAGCAGCTCGGGCTGGCGCGGTTCGGCATGGCCATGCAGGTATTTCTGTCCCCAGAGGAACAACACCAGGCCCAAGAGCATGCCGATGCCGGCCGCGCCGAAGCCGTACTTCCAACCCAGCGTCTCGCCCAGGTAGCCGCAGACCAGGGAGGCGAACAGCGCGCCCAGATTGATGCCCGCATAGAAAAGCGAGAAGCCGGAATCGCGCCGTGGATCGTTTTCCTCGTACAGCTTGCCCACGATGGTGGAGATGTTGGGCTTGAGGAAACCCACGCCCATGATGATCAGCGCCAGCGATAGATAGGTGTAGCGCAGCGAACCTTCGTCGCGGACGACTTCGCCACCCACGTGGACAGCGGCGGCTCCCTCGAACGCCATGCCCGCATGCCCCAGCACCAGCAGCAACCCGCCGAACACCACGGCCTTGCGCATGCCCAGCCAGCGGTCGGCCAGCAGGCCGCCGATCACGGGGATGCAATACACCAGGCCGCCGTAGGCGCCCAGCAGGTCGTAACCGGCCTTGTCCGGGAACAGGTGGTACTTGGTCAAGTAAAGCAGCAGCAGCGCCTTCATTCCGTAGAAGGAGAAGCGCTCCCACATCTCGGTGAAGAAGCAGACGTAAACGCCCTTGGGGTGGCCGAGGAAATCCTCGCGCGCCGGAATCGCTGACAGGAGGGGAGCGGACAAGGGCTGGCCCTGCTTGGAAAGCCGGAGTATAGCCGCGCCCCGCCGTCCTCCCGCGCTGGACTTGCCGGTGGCTTCCTTATAGCTTGTCGGCTCCTCGAAGCTCAGGGATTCGCATGAACAGCGCGCAGACGCCGCAACTTACCTTCCGTGCCGTACTGCTGGCGATCGTGCTGGCGATGATCTTGTCGGCGGCCAACGCTTATCTGGGGCTGTTCGCGGGCCTGACCATCGCCACCGCCATTCCCGCTGCCGTGGTGTCCATGGGCGTGCTGCGCCTGCTGGGCGGCGGCACCATCCTGGAGAACAACATCGTCCAAACCGGCGCCTCGGCGGGTTCGTCGATCGCGGCTGGCGTCATCTTCACCATTCCGGCGCTGATCATCCTGGGCTACTGGCAGGACTTCCGTTACTCCTGGGTGCTGGCCATCGCCGGCCTGGGCGGTTTGCTCGGCGTGCTGTTCTCGGTGCCGCTGCGCCGCACCATGATCGTGGAAGACCCGCTTCCGTTCCCGGAAGGCAAGGCGGCCGCCGAGGTGCTGAAGGCCGGCGAGAATCCCGGTCCCGGCCTGAAGATCCTGGCCATGTCGGCGGCCATCGGCGCGCTGGTGAAACTAGCCGCCGCCAGCGGCCTGCGCATGATCCCCGATAGCTGGGCGCAGGCGGGCTTCTTCGCCAACAACAAAGTGCTGGCTTATCTGGGCACCAACCTTTCGCCTGCGTTGCTGGGCGTCGGCTATATCGTTGGGCTGAACATCGGCATCGTCGTGCTCTCGGGCGCGGTGCTGTCCTGGCATATCGCCATTCCGATCTACAACGCCTTCTTCCTGAACAACGATCCGGCCCTTGCCGCGCAGATCGCAGGCGCCGGGCCAGTCGATACGGCATTCGCCATCTGGTCCACCAAGGTCCGTTATCTGGGCGTGGGCACCATGCTCATCGGCGGCATGTGGACGCTGTTCTCGCTGCGCAAATCGCTGGCGTCGGGGATCCGCAGCGGATTCGCCGCCGCGCGCAAGGCCAAGGGCGAAGCCGTGGCCGAAACCGACCGCGATCTGCCGATGAAGTGGATGTTGATCGCGCTGGTGGTGTTCGTGATTCCGCTGGCGTTGCTCTACCAGGCCATCGTGGGGCAATGGACGGTCAGCATCCCGATGACCATCATCATGATCGTCGCCGGTTTCCTGTTCGTGTCGGTGTCGGCCTATCTCGCCGGCTTGGTCGGTTCTTCCAACAATCCAGTCTCCGGCATCACCATCGCCACCATTCTGTTCGCTTCGGTGGTTCTGGTATTCCTGTTGGGACGTAATTCTCCGATCGGCGCGGTGGCGGCGATCATGATCGGCGCGGTGGTGTGCTGCGCGGCGGCGGTCGGCGGCGACAACCTGCAGGATCTGAAAGCCGGATACATCGTCGGCGCCACGCCTTGGAAACAGCAGTTGATGCTGGCCATTGGCGCCTTCTCGTGCGCACTGATCATGGCGCCGGTACTGAACCTGCTCGCGGCCGCGTATGGCATCGGCGCGCCCACGCCGGAGCATCCCAACTCGCTCTCCGCGCCGCAGGCCACCTTGATGGCGTCGGTGGCCAAGGGCATGTTCGGCGGCGTGTTGCCATGGGGCATGATCGCCATCGGCGCCGGTATCGGTGCGGTCATCATCGCGCTGGACGAATGGCTGAAATCGCGCGGCGCCAAATTCCGCGTGCCGGTGCTGGCTGCGGCCATCGGCATCTACCTGCCGCTGGAATTGATGGTGCCCATCTTCCTCGGCGGCCTGCTCTCGCACTTCGTGCAGCGCAAGCACAAGATCAACGATGACGACGAAATGGAAAAGGACCGCATCCACCGTCCCGGCACGTTGTTCTCCGCAGGCCTGATCACCGGCGAAGCGTTGATGGGCATCGCGATCGCGGTGCCGATCGTGGTCTCGGGAAGCGCCGACGTACTCGCGTTGCCGGAAGCCTGGCGGTTCAACCAGTGGATAGGACTGGTGGTGCTGGCGCTGGTGGGATGGCTGCTGTACCGGTCGGGCAGCAAAGGGCAGGCGGTTACGGAACTACCGGTCAAGTAACGGGCTTCCTTCACGCAAAGGCATGACTTCGTGCCTTTGCGCCGAGCTGGCGTTACCGCCTAACATCGGGGTTTCCCTGTTGCCGGAGCCCCGGATGAAGCTGCGAATCGCCCTGTTGCCCCTCTGCCTGCTGGCCGCATTGCCGGCTACGGCCGCCACGCGCGGATTCGACGTACGCGACCTGGTCGCGCTGGATCGCGTTTCCTCGCCCGTGCTGTCGCCCGATGGCGCGGTCGTCGTCTTCGCCCAGCGGCAGATGGACAAGGAAGTGACCAAGGCCAGCACAGGCTTGTGGGTGCGCAATCTGTTGACCCGCGATATGGCGCCGCCGAAAGCGTTGACGCCCGCGGGCTGGAACGTGAATTCGCCTGCGTTCTCGCCCGATGGCAAGACCGTGTATTTCCTCAGCGGAAAATCCGGCGTCCAGCAGCTGTACTCCATCGCTTCCAGCGGCGGCGCGCCCAAGCAGCTCACCGCTTTCGCGCTGGACATCGGCAGCTACCAGTTGTCGCCGGACGGCACCCGCGTCGCGTTCAGCGCCGAAACCTTCGCCGACTGCAAGGCCGACTTCGCTTGCACGCAGAAGAGGCTCGACGACACCAAAGCCAAGAAAAGTACCGGCGTGGTGTACGAAGGGCTCTTCGTGCGTCATTGGGACACCTGGAGCGATGGCCGCCGCAGCCGGCTCTTCGTGAGTGCTCTACCTGCCGGCAAAGCGAAGGCCACCAGTAGCGCGATCGCGTTGACCGATTCGCTGGATGGCGACGCGCCTTCCAAACCGTTTGGCGATGCCAGCGAATACACCTGGGCGCCGGATGGGAAAACGCTGGTGGCCGGTATCCGTGTGGCAGGCAAGGCAGAAGCCTGGTCCACCAACTTCGATCTGTATCGCCTCAACGCCGACGGCAGCGGCACGCCGGTCAATCTGACCGCGGCCAACAAGGCATGGGATACCGGTCCGGTATTCAGCGCCGATGGAAAAACGCTGTTCTATCGCGCGATGAAACGCCCGGGCTTCGAAGCCGACCGTTTCGCGCTGATGAGCATGGATGTGGGCAGCGGACAGGTCCGCGAGATCGCCGCGCATTGGGACCGTTCCGCCGACGGCATCGTGCTGTCTCAGGACGGCGGCACGATCTTCACTACCGCGCAGGACACCGGCCTGCATCCTTTGTTCGCCGTGGATGTCGCCACCGGCAAGGCAGAGCAGATCGTCGGCGATGGTTCCATCGCCGAGTTCGATATCGCCGGCCAGACCCTGGCTTTCACCCGCAATACGCTGAAGACCGGCGACCAGCTGTTCACCACCACCACTACGGCGGGTGCACCGCTGCGCGCGATCACGCCGAGCGCGGGGGAGCGGCTGAAGGATGTGGCGTTCGGCGATTTCGAACAGTTCGAGTTCAAGGGCGCCCGCGGCGACACCGTGCATGGTTACGTGGTCAAGCCGTGGAATTACGTGGAAGGAAAAAAATATCCGGTCGCCTTCCTGATCCACGGCGGCCCGCAAGGCAGCTTCGGCAACGGCTGGAGCTATCGCTGGAATCCGCAGACTTATGCAGGCCAGGGCTACGCCGTGGTGATGATCGATTTCCATGGCTCCACCGGTTACGGCCAGGCTTTCACCGACGCCATCAGCCAGGATTGGGGCGGCAAGCCGCTGGAAGATCTGCAGAAGGGCTGGGCCGCGGCGCAGAAGCGATACGCCTTCCTCGACGGCGCCAACGCCTGCGCGCTCGGCGCAAGCTACGGCGGTTACATGATCAACTGGATCGCCGGCAACTGGCATACGCCTGCTTCCGGAGCGTGGAAATGCCTGGTCAACCACGACGGCGTCTTCGACACGAGGTCGATGGGTTATGTGACCGAGGAGCTGTGGTTCAGCGAGTGGGAAAACGGCGGTACGCCGTATGAAAATCCCAAGGCTTACGAGAAGTTCAATCCGGTCAACCATATCGCTGACTGGCGCGTGCCTATGTTGGTGGTGCAGGGCGAGAAGGACTACCGCGTACCTATCGACCAGGGTCTGTCCGCGTTCACCGCATTGCAGCGCAAAGGCATCGAATCGAAGCTGCTGTACTTCCCCGATGAAAACCACTGGGTTCTGAAACCGCAGAACAGCGTGTTGTGGCACGACACGGTCAATGGCTGGCTGAAGCAGCATCTCGGCCAGTAACTCTCCGCAATCCATCGCCAATCCGCGCTGCCGGCCCTGCCGGTAGCACGGACAGCGCCTGCCAGGAACCGTGTCGATGCCAGTCGAAGCCACCGCGCCATCCACTGCGCTGATCACCAACGACATCGTGCTGTTCGGCCTGATCGCCGCCACGCTGGGGGCGGTGTTTTGGACCGCCTCGCGCGAAACCGGCATGTGGAAGAAGTTCTATACCTACGTGCCGGCATTGCTGCTGTGTTATTTCATTCCCGGCATCTACAACAGCATCGGGCTGATCGACGGCGGCGCCAGCAAGCTGTACAACCCGGTGGCCAGCCGGGTGCTGCTGCCGGCGGCATTGGTGTTATTGACGCTCACCATCGATCTGAAGGGCGTGCTCAGGCTGGGATGGAAGCTATTGGTTATGTACATCGGCGCTTCGATCACCGTGATGCTCGGTGCGTTCGTGGCGTTTTGGGTGATGGGTCTGCTGCATCCGGCGACCGTAGCCGGAGACACCTGGGCCGGCATGGCCACGCTGGCAGGCAGTTGGATCGGCGGCGGCGCGAACATGGTGGCGATGAAGGAGTTGTTCCAGGTCGACGAAACCACCTTCGGACAGTTCGTCGTGGTGGATGTCGGCGTGGGCTATGTGTGGATGGCGGTGCTGATCTTCCTGGCCGGGCGCGCGGAAAAGATCGATGCGCGCAGCGGCGCCGACACGCGCGCCATCGAGGATCTGAAGCAACGCCTGGCGGCCTACCAGCAACAGCACGAACGCGTGACTTCGCTGACCGACCTGATGGTCATCCTGGGCATCGCGTTCGGCGCCGTCGGTTTGTCGCACGCGATCGCCGGTCCGGCATCGGCGTGGTTCGGCGCGAATGTGTCGTGGTCGCGACAGGTCAGCCTGCACGAGCCGTTCGTGTGGGTGGTGGTGCTGTCGACGCTGATCGGACTCGGGCTGAGCTTCACCCGCGCACGCGCGCTGGATGGCGCCGGCGCATCGAAGGTGGGCACGCTGCTGCTCTATATCCTGATCGCCTGCATCGGCATGCAGATGGACATCAAGGCGCTTGCCGACCGGCCGTGGCTGTTCGCGCTCGGCCTGATCTGGATCTCGGTGCACATCGTGCTGTTGTGGCTGCTGGGCAAGGCGTTGCGGGTTCCGTTCTTCTATTTCGCCATGGGCTCGCAAAGCAATATCGGCGGACCCGCGTCCGCGCCGGTGGTGGCCTCGGTGTTTCACCCTTCGCTTGCGCCGGTGGGTGCGTTGCTCGGCGCGCTGGGTTATGCGACCGGTACGGTGCTGGCCTATATCGTCGGCATTACCTTGAAAGCGATGGCCGGGGCCTGAGCCTCTAGGGAATCCATGAACAAGTCCGCGCAAATACCAAAGACATTGGATTCCGTTCGTGGCTATAAACCGTTCGTGGTGAGCCTGTCGAACCACGCTCTTGGCGAGAAATTTCAGTAAGTAGCAAGCAGGCTTTCCCTCGAAAAGCGTGGTTCGACAGGCTCACCACGAACGGATTTCCGATAGGCTCACTACGAACGGGACTACTTAATTCAGAGATTCCCTAGAGCTGGGCCGCACGTTGTTGGCGTTGTTCCACCTGCTGTGTCTGGCCCTGCTGTTGCTGGTCTTGCTCGCGTAGTTGCCCGGCGCTGAGCTGCGCGGGAACCTGGCTGGCCTGTTCTATATCGATACGACTGCGCTTGTGGGCGGGATCGTGCAATGCGCCCTGCACCGAGAACAGACTGTCGCCGCGTTCGGAAGTGAGCACGTGGTCGATCCGCTTCAGGCCGTCCGCGCCCGCGCGCGCCGCAGCGCCAGCGGCGACATTGAAGAAGCGCTCGTCGCCGGCAAGGCCCAGCTGCTGGCGTTGCACGGACAGGCTATCGACCGCATTCCTGAGCAACTGGTTGGAGCTGCTGTTGGCGTCGCCGATGGTATCGGGTCCGGCGCCAGGGTTGCGCTCGCGCACCTGCAGTTGCGCCAGGTCCTGCGCTTCCATCACCGCTTCGATGTAGTGCAGGTCGAGGCGATGCAGCAGCATCTTGCCGGGCACGAGACGCTCGAAGAAAGTGAGCGGATCGGGATCCGGCAATTCGATCTTGTGTCCCGGCGCGTCCGGCATGGCCCACTTCAGTGGAATGCTGTCTTCCTGCAGATGGGTCAGCAGTTCGTTCTTGACCCGGTAGCTGCGGATCAGGCCTTGCTCGGCCTCCTGCTTGAGCACGTCGGCGTCGAAGCCGTAGCGTTCCAGAGTCTTGTCGTGCACGCCGGCGGCGTTGAAGGTAATCGCAGGGACTTCGCTGACCATGCTCGCCGCGGCCGCCAGGCCACCGCCGAGCGACTGCCCGGTCAAGACCACGTCGTTGCCGAAGGCCTGCTTGGCCTGTTGCGCCAGGGCGATGGCCTGGTCGTACTGCGCGTCCTGGAATCCCAGGCCCTGGCGGAAGTTGTGGCGCCAGTCCTTGCCTTCGTCGGTACCGGCGTAGGCCACCGCCACGGCGCCGCTTGCATCCCGGTAAAGCGAAGCGTCGAAGCCGCTCTTGCCGTCGTGCAGCAGGCTGGGGTCGATGCCCGCGGCGCGCACTGCGGCATCGTCCATGCGTTGCCAGGTCCCAGGCAGGACCGGCGCGAACGAGGACTCGCCGCGACGTGCGTCGGCGACAGCATAGTTGTCCTGGATCAGCGTCGACAACTCGCGATCCACCGCGTGCGGCTGCTGGCCCGCCACGTCGCCTGCGAAGCCGGTGCCGGTTGCAGTGGAGGAGGTGGTGGTAGTGGGCGTCCCTGCGGAAACATTCATACGCGATTCCTTTGCGTGTGTGGGCCTTGCTGCATGAAATTGGCGACGTCTGCCGACGTCGCGCGTTCCAGTTCCGGTTACTGCGTGGCGATGCCGTTGGCCGCGAGCCAATCGCGCACTTTCTGCCGCGATTGCCGGCCGTCGGCGTTGAGGCGCGCGTCCGAGCCCGAGAACAACGCGGCCTGGAAGGTGTTGCCGCGACTATCGGTGGCGTTAGGGTCCACACCCAGTTGCAGCAGCTGCAGGACGCGCTCGGCATCGTTGACCTGCGCGGCCACGTGCAGCAGCGAGTTGCCCATCGAATCGGTGCGGCGGACATCAGCGCCGGCTTTCACCAGCAGGTCGAATTGGGCGTCGCGTCGGCTCTGTACCGCGCGGAAGATCGGGGTCCGGCCGGCCCGGGCGCTGACCACGTCCACCGGCGCGCCGTGGGCGACCAATGCTTGCAGGTACTGCGGGTCGTCGGCCATGGCGGCCATGTGCGCCACCGTTTCGTTGTCCATGCCTGGCTCGGCGGCGTTGGCGCCGGCTTCGAGCAGTGCCGACAGCGAGGCGGGTTTCTGGTTCCAGATCGCCCACTCGAGCAGGGTGACCTGGTCATCGCCACGCGCCGACAGGTTCGCCGGCGAGGCGAGGGCGCGGATACGAGCCACGTCCCCCTCAGCGACCGCATTGGCCAGCGGCACGACCGCAGGATCATGGAAGGGCATGGCGGAAGTGGGATTGAGCGCTGCGGACATGCTGGTTTGCTCCTTTGCCCCGGCCGGATCGGCGGCGCATGAAACCATCAGGATGGAGGTTGCGAGTGCCGCCAGGGCGGGGACCTGCTTGCGCATTGCGGTTTCCTTTCCGGCTGCGTGGCTGCTGTCGTGTAATTTGATGTTGTCCCGACGCGACAAGCCGATCCTAGCACCGCTGTCGTCGTGCGGATGTTTTGATTTCGTTACCCGCCCGGGGATTGTGCGATCCGATGTCCGGCCGCCAGGGAGTGACGTAGGGAATACGAGTCGGACGTCACGCTTCGGCCCTGTGACTACATCAGCAGCAGCGGAACCCGTTCCTTCCGCCGAACCTGGCTTCCTGTCGCTCCCGGAAGAAGGTTTTGTAGTCCATCACTTCGCGGTCGGGATGCTTGTCCCTCATGTGCCGCACATAGTTGTCGTAGTCAGGTACGCCGCAGCACAGTCGTGCGGTCTGCACCAGGCGTCGCCATACGCGGCGATGCGCCTGGTACTGGCCTGCGGGGACCAGCTCGGTGCCCATGTCAGAGGTTTGCCAGCATCGTCGGATCCACCGCAACATAGGGCGTCTCGCGATCGCTGCGCTGCGGATTGGCGCGCGCCTTGCGCACCGCACCGATGGCATACACCAGCACGCTGAACACCACGAACAAGAACAACGCGGTCAGCACGGTGTTGACGTAGCTGTTGGTGGCGATCTGCTGCATCTGCTCGATGCTCTTGGCCGGAGCCACGATCTCGCCCGAGTTGATACCGGCGCGATACTTGGCCGCCTGCGCCAGGAAGCCTACGGCAGGGTTGGAATCGAAGATCTTGATGAAGCCGGCAGTGACCGTGCAGACCAACAGCCAGGTCGCAGGCAGGATCGTGACCCAGGCATAGCGGTCGCGCTTCATCTTGAACAGCACCACCGTGCACAGCATCAGGGCGATGCCCGCCAGCATCTGGTTGGCGATGCCGAACAACGGCCACAAGGTGTTGATGCCGCCCAGCGGATCGACCACGCCCTGATACAGGAAGTAGCCCCACAACGCGACGCAGCCGGCGGTGGCGATGACGTTGGCGCCCCACGATTCGGTACGGCGCAGGGCGGGGGCGAAGGTGCCCAGCAAGTCCTGCAGCATGAAGCGTCCGGCGCGTGTGCCTGCGTCCACCGCGGTCAGGATGAAGAGCGCTTCGAACAGGATAGCGAAGTGGTACCAGAATGCCATCGTGTTCGGACCCGGCAACACGTTATGCAGGATATGGGCGATACCCACCGCCAGTGTGGGCGCGCCGCCCGCACGCGAGAGGATGGTCTTCTCGCCGATATCGGCGGCTGTTGCGGTCAGCATGTCCGGAGTGACGGTGAAGCCCCATTCGCTGATCTTCGCCGCCGCCGAAATGGCGTCGGTGCCGATGGCCGCGGCCGGACTGTTCATGGCGAAATACACGCCCGGTTCGATCACCGAAGCGGCGACCAGGGCCATGATCGCCACGAACGATTCCATCAGCATGCCGCCGTAGCCGATGTAGCGCATATGGCCTTCGCTGGCCAGCAGCTTAGGCGTGGTGCCGGAGGAGATCAGCGCATGGAAGCCGGAAACCGCGCCGCAGGCGATGGTGATGAACAGGAACGGGAACAGGCCGCCTTTCCAGACCGGGCCGGTGCCGTCGGTGAACTGGGTCAGCGCCGGCATCTTCAATTCCGGCATCACGATCACGATGCCGATCGCCAGGGCGATGATGGTGCCGATCTTGAGGAAGGTGGACAGGTAATCGCGCGGCGCCAGGATCAGCCAGACCGGCAATACCGCGGCGACGAAGCCGTAGCCGATCAGCATCCAGGTGATCTGGGTACCGGTGAAGGTGAACGCCGGGCCCCAGGTGGGATGCGCGCCGACCTTGCCGCCCAGCCAGATCGAGAACAGCAGCAGCGCAATGCCGACGATCGAGATCTCGCCGATTTTGCCGGGACGGATGTAGCGCATGTAGACGCCCATCAACACGGCGATCGGGATCGTGGCCATCACCGTGAACATGCCCCACGGGCTTTCCGCCAGCGCTTTCACCACGATCATCGCCAGCACCGCCAGGATGATGATCATGATCAAGAAGGCGCCGAACAGCGCGATGGTCCCGGGAATCCTTCCCATTTCCTCGCGCACCAGGTCGCCTAGCGAGCGCGCATCGCGCCGGCTGGAAATGAACAGCACCATGAAGTCCTGCACCGCGCCGGCCAGGACCACGCCGGTGATCAGCCAGAGCATGCCGGGCAGGTAACCCATCTGCGCGGCCAGCACCGGTCCGACCAAAGGTCCCGCGCCTGCGATGGCGGCGAAGTGATGGCCGAACAGCACGTGTTTGTTGGTGGGAACGAAATCCAGCCCGTCGTTGCGCAATACGGCAGGCGTGGCCCGGGTAGGGTCCAGCCCCATCACTTTGTTGGCGATGAACAGGCTGTAGTAGCGGTAAGCCACGAGGTAGATAGACACGGCCGCGACCACGATCCACAGCGCATTGATCTGTTCGCCGCGACGCAGGGCGATGGTGCCCAGGCAGAAAGCACCCAACAGGGCGAGCGCGCCCCAGGCAAGCTTGGAGAAACCCTTCATGCAAACCCCTCCGTTCGAGTGCGGCTAGAGTCCTCCGATGCGGAGAGGGGGTCAATGCGTAACCGGTGATTCGGTCTTCGACTTTGGTCTTATTGGGCAAGCCGCGCGAATTGTGCGCCGCCGCATCGCCTGCCTTGCCGCGTAGGAGCGACGCGAGTCGCGAAGCCTTCAGCGCTTCAACTGCTTTGGGTCAAAGCCACTTGGCGCGCTTGAACAACCAGTACAGCGTGCCGCAGACCAGCGCAACGCCGCCGATCAGGGCGGGGTAGGCATAGGCCTTGTCGATTTCCGGCATGTTGTGGAAATTCATGCCGTACCAGCTGGTGATCAAAGTCGGCGCCGCCAGCAGCGCCGCCCATGCACCCAGGCGCTTCACCACTTCGCCCTGTCCCAGCGTCACCAGCGACAGGTTGACGCTCAATGCCGTGGTCAACATCTCGCGCAAGGTGTCGATGGCCTCGTTGACCCGCAGCGCATGGTCGTAGACATCGCGGAAATACAGACGCACCTCTTCGGGGATCAGCACGCTCTGGCTGCGGGTCAGCTGTGCCAGCACATCCTGCAGCGGGCCCACCGCCAGGCGCATCTTGCTGAGTTCGCGCTTCAGTTCGTACAGCCGCACCACGGTGTCGCGGCTGTAGGTGTCGGCGAAGATCGCCTGTTCCAGCGAATCGGCGGTGTCGCGGAATTCGTCGATGATCGGCCGGTAGTTGTCGACGATGAAGTCCAATACCGCGTACAAGCCGTACGACGGCCCCAGCACCAGCAGTTCCGGCTCTCGCTCCACGCGCTCGCGTACGGGCGCGTAAGACAGCGAAGAGCCATGGCGCACCGTGACCAGATAGCGTGGCCCGACGAAGACGTGCGTTTCGCCGTATACGATTTTCTCGTTGACGACCTGCGCGGTGTGGGTGACCACGAACATCGAGTTGCCGTAGGCTTCCAGCTTGGGCCGCTGGTGCGCGTTCTGCGCGTCCTCGACGGCCAGGTCGTGCAGGCAGAACTCCTCCTGCAGCTTCTCCAGAATATCGTCCGCGGGTTCGTACAGGCCCACCCAGACGAAACTGCCGTCGTCCTGCGCCAGCACGTCGCTGATCGCGTCCAGGGTGATGTCGTGGCGCTTGCCTTCCTTGTCGTAGACGACGCAGTTGATGACGCAGGAGGGGAGTTGGGGTTTGGTGATGTCATTCATGGGGCGCATCCTGCGCCAAGCGGGGGCAGCGCGGCAAGCCGCTGCGTTCGCCGTTAAGGAACCGGTCGCCGCAGACTCGCGCGCACCAGGGCCATGAATTGCGGATCGACTTTGCTGCCGACCTGCTCCGTGCGGGCGAGGATACGGCCATCGGCATCGAGCAGCACCAGTGCGCTGGTGTGATTGAACTCGCCGTCGGCCAGGGCGCGGTAGCGGATACCGAGGACGCCGGCGATTTCGCGCACGTCGGCCTGAGCGGGACTTGCCAGCGTCCAGCGCAAGGGGTCGAGCTTGCGCTTGCTTGCGACCGACATCAATGCGGCGGGCGTATCGCGTTTCGGATCCATGCTTATCAGCAGGACGCCGAGCCGTTCGCGCTCGGACGGGGTCAACTGCTTGTCCACCGCCTTGCCGCTGTCGACGATGAGCGGGCAGATGTACTGGCATGAGGTATAGAACATGGAAACCAATTGCACCTTGCCACGACGGCTGCCCCAATCGAAGCGCTTGCCCTGCTGGTCGGTTAGCTGCACCGACAGCCGATAGACGGAGTCGCGAGGCATGGGTGTCGGCTTTGGCGCCGCGAGGACGCTTGCGCAGAGGGTGAGCGTCGCGAACATGCAGAGCAGCCGTTTCATATCGGGCTCCTGGCGCAGCGAAAGCCGAGATTGAGGGTGGTGTCTTCCGCATTGAGGGAAGAAAGCATCGCCACCCGCATCAGCACCGCGTAGTTGTCGCGATCGTCCATCGACAGCGCTCCAGCGCCGCAGAACTTCGCGTTGTCGGCATCGCCCTGGTTGCGGTTGTCGGCGGCGACCAGCAGCGAGGAAAAATCCTCAGTCCATTCCCACACCAGACCATGCAGGTCCTGCACCCCGTAGGCATTGGGGCCCTGTAGCCCGGCGCGCGGCAAAGCCTGGGTGGACGGGCGTGAATACCAGCGAAGGATGCGCTCACGCCAGGCAGGATCGCGGCGGGCATCGCGGCGGGTCTCGTCCGCGGCGGCGGCGTATTCCCACTCGTCCCAGCTGGGCAACCTCGCGCCTTGCGCTTCGCAGTATGCCTGCGCGGCGAACCAGCTGACCTGCACCACCGGCTGCTGCGGCAACGCGCTGATCCCGAGTTTGCCGGGACTGTCCCAGTGGGAGAGGTAGCGCGGTTCGGCGAAGACCTTCGCCACGCGGTCACGACGCCATTCCGGATGGGTCTGGACGAAGGCCAGAAACTCCGCGTTGGTCACCGGCTTGCGCATCAGCGCGAACGGGGCGATGCGGGTCTCGCCTTTGCGGTCCTCGTACTTCAGGGCAGAGCGGAAGCTGCCGCCAGGCAGGTTCGCGTATTCCCCGTTGCCGGCCACCAGACCGGCAACGGGGAACAGCAAAAGCACGAGGGCGGCGATGCGACGCATGGATCAATGGCCTTCAGAGGCGTTGGCCGGCTTCGCCTGCCTAATCTGCGCCGCCTCGGCCTTGCTGACGCGACCGCCCGGATTGCCCCAGCTATTGAGGACATACGTAGAGATGTTGGCGACTTCGTCATCGGTGAGCTGACTCATCGGCGGCATGTTCGAGTTGTAGTCCTTGCCGTTGACTTTCACCGGACCCACGAGGCCATGCAGGATGAAAGTCGGCACCCGCTTAGGATCGGCGGCGATGTAATCCGACTTGGCCAGCGGCGGGAACACACCGGCCATGCCTTGGCCTTCCGGTTGGTGGCAGGTCGAACAAGTACCGGCAAAAAGAGCCTTGCCCGCGGCGATTTGTTCCTCGACCGACAGGTCGCCGGTCTTCGCGGCGGCCGCGGCGGTGGCTACTGCATTCATGTTCTGCTGCGCGCGGCCACCGAGGTACACATAATCGACTTCTTTTCCCGAATAAATCTCTTTGTTCTCGGCTCCGTCGGCCTTAAGGATCGCCAACGCGCCTTTATTGAACGCGCGGAATATCGAATGGTCGACCAGCACGTAACTGCCGGGAACCTCCAGGTGGAAATCCATGATCGCCGCACCACCGGACGGGATGAGCGTGGTCTGCACGTTCTCCTGGAAGCGGGTGCCGCCTTCAAACCAGACCTTGTCGAATATCTCGCCGATCACATGGAAGCTCGACACCAAGTTGGGGCCGCCGTTGCCCACGTATAGCCGCACCGTGTCGCCCACATGCGCAGTCAGTGCCTTGTCGCCGGTGAGCGCGCCTTCGCTGCCGTTGAACAGCACATAGGTGGGATGCTCATCGATGGCCTTTTCCATATCGAACGGCTGGTGACCCTTCTCGCGGTACTTGCCGGTCGTGTAGAAATCGCCCTGCATTACGTAGTACTCCTTATCGACCGGCGGCATTCCTTCCGGCGGTTCGACCAGGATCAGCCCGTACATGCCGTTGGCGACGTGCATGCCGACCGGTGCGGTGGCGCAGTGATAAACGAAGAGACCGGCATTGAGCGCCTTGAAGGTAAAGCGCGAAGAATGGCCAGGCGCGGTGAAGCTCGACGCCGCGCCGCCGCCGGGGCCGGTGACGCCATGCAGATCGATGTTATGCGGCATCTTGGATTCGGGCATGTTGCGCAGATGGAATTCCACGGTGTCGCCCTGGCGCACGCGGATGAAGTTGCCCGGCACCGTGCCGCCGAACGTCCAGAAGGTGTAGGTGACGCCCTCGGAGATCGCCATCTCCTTCTCGATCACGTCCAGCTTGACGATGACCTTGGCCGGCGCCGTGCGCCCGGTGGCAGGGGGCACATGCGGCGGCAAGGTCAGTACCGCATCGATCGGCTGGCCTTGCGGCGGACCGAAGTCGCCCTTGAGCGATCCTCCGGTGTCCGCTGAGCCGGACTTTGCGGGTGCCTCTTCGGCACGGTCGCAGGCAGACAGGCACAGCGTCATCAGCAATGCGGCTCCACTCAGGTACCAGGTGATACGTTTCATGTGATTGCCTTTTGTTGTGCTGTGGTCCGGCTACGATCAATTGGTGGGTGTCAGACGATGTCGTGCATGCGCAGCGGCAGCGCCGGACGCAAGCTGTCGGCGAATCCGTGGTTGACGTCGCGGTGTTCGGCCTCGTCGTCGCGCACGGCGACCACGACTTCGCGCAAGCGGGCGTCGGCGGGGAGCCGCCAATAGTCGATCGCGATGGGCGGAGCGGGCACGTTGTCGACCCGGCCCTCGTCGATCTCCAGCAGGTACTGGGTGTAGCTGATCACGGCCTGTTCCTCGAAGTAGCCCACCAGCCGATGCGCGGTGCGCGAGGAAATCACGTACAGGGCCAGGAAGAAGGTGAAGAAAACCGCCTGCGCAACCAGCACCAGCATGCGTTCGAGCCAACTCGGCTTGGCGATTTCGATGAAGGTCATCAGATGCATCCGCTCGTTCTCGGCCTCGTCCATCAAGGTGCGGATCCAGCCTTCGTCCTCGCGCATCCAGCGCAGGCAGCGCAGGTGGATAAGCGCCGCGCCGACCATCCCCGGCACCGCGGCCACGGTCTCGAGCACGATGGCGCGATTGCCATAGCGCTTGGCGAAGAACGTGTCCGCCAGAAAGCGCAAGCTACGGGTGATGCCAAAGGCCACCCGGTCGGACCAGTCGCCGATTTCGTGGTGACTGTCCAGGGCGAGGGGAACGGTGGTTGAAGCGGGGTTGCTCATTTCGTATCTCCAGCATTCGTGGACGCGCGTCGGGCTCGTCCCATCCATGGGGCATACGCTAGCCCTCTGGGGTCTGGGTTCACATGACCTAGGTCAAGCGCATGGCGAGATCCGCAAAGCGCTGCGTGGCTTGACCAGGATCAAGGCCCTGGTCGACGCGAAGTGGTCTGCTGGAGACCGTGTACTCATAGCAGTGCGTGAATGAGGGTAGGGTGATGACTTACGAATCGGAGTGGAATGGATTTGTGACCCAGTCGCAGTCGGGTATATCCGAAGCCCTCTACGTGGCGGGTGTGGATTGCAGCGTACGCTCGCACGACGAACTCGCTTCCAGCGACGATTCGATTCCGATGCCGGATTACCTTCCGCAGTCGGTCTCGGATGCGCAGCGAACCTGACATGCCTCTTAGTCATGCCGATGGTGCTGGGGAAGCGTCAGCCAACGTCGCTACTCCGATTGAAATAGAAGCCAGCGTGATCGGCGACGGGCTTGGAATCGATCCTTCGCAGGTCCAGGACCTACTGCGGGAAGGGAAGATCTCCACCTTGTGCGAACGGGGTATCGGTGAGGATCAGGGACGTTACCGGGTGACGTTCTATTACGGGAAGCAACGCTTTCGCATCCTGACGGATGAGGCCGGGAACGTCATCGAGGAATCCGAGCCCATGTGATCGCAACCGCTCAGCCCATCCAGTAGTGCAACCAACCCCAAGGATGATGAATGCGGGCGATGCCAACGATAGTGAGATAGACGGCCAAACCGGCAACGAAAGAACCCGCGCGCACGCCAGCGGTCCGACCACGCTTCAGCGCCAGGCTGCCCAGCACGACGTAGACGACCACGAGCACGAGTTTGAGGGTCAGCCAACCATTCGCATACATGGCGTGCGGCAGGATGGTCAGCAGCATCAGCGCCGCGCTCAGTAGCACAGTGTCGATGCTGTAGCTGAGGAAACGGAGCGGAGCCAGCATCGCGATCCGTTCCCGACCCGCCAGCACCAACGATCCCCGGAACAGGAACAACAGTCCGCTGGCGATGATGGATGCGATATGCACCCATTTTATCTGGGCATAGAACTCGATCATCGACGGCCTTCCTTCACCCTGGTTTCCCGTCGGTACGTGGGCTCAGGTAGATGCGGCCGATGCGCACGACCCAAGGCGTGAACGCGAGCAGCCAACCCAAGGCCGCGGCGGCTTGCCAGGCAGCGCTGTTTGGCGTCAGCTCCGCCACCACCCGCATCACTGCAACTATCTGGATCGCGACGAAGGCGAACCGCGCCGCGGCGGGCATTACCAGCGGTCGACCGGAATGTCCCTGAGTCACGCGCGTGACCATCGCCACCAGCACGCTGCCGAAGAATCCAATGAACAGCGCATGCGCCGGCGCCCGACCCAGCCAGAACACGCCGATCGCCAGATAGGCCAGGCTTTGGGAGAGATATAGCGCGAAGGCGATCGGCAGCCAGGTCAAACCCACGAACAGCGCACCCAGGATCGCAGGGTGGCGACCGCGCGGCCACCAGCGCCAGCACAGGGTCGCGGTCAACGCCAGCAATGGCAGATCCGCAAGCCATAACCAGCGGTAGGCATGCACCAGCTCCAGCGCCAGGTGCAGCAGCGCCAATGGCCAGAACGCTCCCAGCAGCCACAGGGGGCGCCATGGCTGGTAGCCAGGCACCACATTGCCCGCGAAGAAAGGAAACATACGATGCGCGACGGTCACATAGACCGGCAGCAGCAGGCCGAAACTGCCGATCTTGATGCTGGCGAACATCCACAGCGGCGAAGCGCCGAACACGAATGCTGTCCACGCCAACAATCCCGAGAATCCCAGCAACAACGCCGCAAAGCACGAGCGCGCATGCCATGTGACGCCTTTCTCCCGCCAAAGCATCGGCGCCAGCGCGGAGATTCCGGCGAGCCAGCCGATCAGGGTCAGCAGCAGACCGACCCGTATGCCGTACGGCCAGCCCAACGCACCCAACAGCGTCGCGATCTGTCCCCCGAACAGGCCCATCCCTACAGGCAGGTAATGCCAGCGCGCGATTTCCGGCTGTCCGGTCCACTTCGGAAACACCGTCAACAGAAAGCCGAAAAAAAAGCTCGGCAGCATCTGATACTGCATTACGAAGGCATGCAGCCAGCCGGCATAAGGCATGGGTTGCGGCATAGCGAAGGCCGGCCAGCGCGCAGCTATCAGCCAGGCCGCCCACCACGTCATCGCCAGCAGAAGGTTGCTGGCCCCGATGAAGAACATCAGGCGATGAGGCGCGGTTGCCAGCAAGCGCGGCGATGGGAATGGCGTCGATGCGGTTTCAGGATTCATGGCGATCGCCTGGTCGGGCAATAGGACTCATGCGTCGCTCGGACCCAGCTCATCGGCGATCGACGGTTCACGCTTCGGTGCTATCCACAACCGCAATACGAACCAGGCCAACGCCACCGCACCCACGCTGAAGAGAATGTCTCCCGGCATGCGCATCCAGATCAGCAGTTCCACGATGGGTTTCTGCATGAACCCGGCAGAACGCGAATACCAGTAACCGTGTTCGATCGCGGCCAGCAGCTGCATCGTGCCCAGCGGCAACAAGGTCAGCACGCCCATTAGCGCCAGGCCGATGTTGAGCGTCCAGAACGAGACTTTCAGGACCTTGGTATCCCACACCATCTGTCCTCGCAACCCACGCAGGCAGAACAACACCAGCGCGACGCCCAGCATTCCGTACACGCCGAACAGCGCGGTATGGGCATGGAGCGCGGTCAGGTTCAGGCCCTGCATGTAGTAAAGCGAAAGCGGCGGATTGATCAGGAAGCCGAACAGGCCCGCACCGACCAGGTTCCAGAAAGACACCGCGATGAAGAACATCACCGGCCAGCGGTAGCGCGCCATCCACGGCGTGGCCTTGCCGAGCTTCCAGGTGTGGTACGCCTCGAAACCAAGGTAGGCCAGCGGCACCACTTCCAGCGCGCTGAAACTCGCACCCAATGCGACCACCGAAATGGGCGTGCCGACGAAGTACAGATGGTGCAATGTGCCCAGCACGCCGCCGGCCATGAAGATAATGGTGGCGAACAGCACCGCGATGTTGGCGGTGGAAGTCTTGACCAAGCCCAGGCGGGTGAAGATGAGCGCCATCACCGCGGTGGCGAACACTTCGAAGAAGCCTTCCACCCATAGATGGACCAGCCACCAGCGCCAGTACTCGACTTCCGAGATATGCGTGTGCTCGCCCCACATCAGCGCTGCGGCATAGAACAGGCCGATGGCCACGGTGGACAGGAACAGTAGGGCGACGATCGACTTGGAATCCGAAGTAGGTCCTTTGAAGATGGGCCACAGCGAGCGGCCTACCAGCGTCACCCAAAGCAGCAAGCCGATGAACAGGTACCACTGCCAGAAGCGGCCCATGTCCGCGTACTCCCAACCCTGATGGCCGAACCAGAAGTTGAACTTGAGCGGCATGATCTGCATAACCGCCAACCACTGGCCGGCGAACCCGCCCACCACGATCAACAACAGCGAGACAAACAGGAAGTTCACGCCGAAACGCTGGTATTTGGGCTCATGCCCCGATAGCGCCGGGCCGATATACAAGCCTGTCGCCAGCCACGCGGTGGCGATCCACAGCACCGCCAGTTGCGTGTGCCAAGTGCGAGCCAACGAGTAGGGCAGGTAGTCGGACAATTTGAAACCGTAGGCTTCCTGCCCTTCGACCTGGTAATGCGCGGTGATCGCGCCCAGCAGGATTTGCACCAGGAACAAGGCGAGCACCACCCAGAAATACTTGGCGGTGGCTCTCATCGAAGGAGTGATGCGCAACAGTGCGAACGGATCGCTGGCGGGGATGGTGTGGCCCTCTTCGCCACGCCCGTGGGTGACCGCGTAGTGCCAGCCGAGTATCGCGATCCCTGCAATCAGGAACAACACGCTGAAGGCCGACCACACCCACAACGCCGGCGGCGGGGTATTGCCCACCAGTGGTTCGCTGGGCCAGTTGTTGGTGTAGGTCACCTTGTTGCTGACTACGCCGGCCTGATCCGGCACCAGCGTTTCTGCAGCGGTTCCGGCGCGTTCGGTGGTGGCGGCCCAGGCCGTCCACCAGAAGAAGGCCGTCAGGGCGCGTCGATGTTCCAACGTGCCCACGGTGCTTTCCTTCATCGCATAAGCTTCGCGCAACTCCGCAGTGGCCGGATCGTTGCCGAACAGGCTGATGTAGTGCGCAGCGACGTTCGAGAGCGCAGCCGCGCGGTCCTCGGTCAGGGTGATGGTCTTGGTCGCGGGGTCATAGGTGTTGGCGCGCATCATTTCCTGCAGGCGACCGCGCAGGCCTGCCTGCTGCTCGGCTGGCAAGCGTGCGTAGCTGGCGCTGCCGTCGTCCCTGCGCGCCCAGATGTCCAGCACCTCGGTGGCTTCGCGATGCAGCCAGTCCGCGCTCCAGTCCGGCGCGACATAGGCGCCATGGCCCCAGATCGATCCCAGTTGCATTCCGCCCATCGATTGCCAGACTTGCCGGCCTTGCTCGATGTCGGCGCGGGTATAGATGACCGCGCCGTTCTGGGTCAGCACCTTCTCGGGCATGGGTGGCGCGGCGCGGAAGATCTCGCCGCCCGCCCACAACAGGACCGAAAACGAACAGATCAGCAGGACGGCCAGTGCCGTCCACAGCTTGCGGGTGTTGCTCATGGCGATCTCCAGTGCGAATGCTCGCATGGTGGTCCGTACGCTCCGGACGTCGCCATGACCTAGGTCAAGCGCGGTGCTGCCTGATGCGCCAATGTGGCCCCAGGGGCGTTGTCAGGGTGTGACAGCGGCGCTCTCGCAAGTTATCGACGCTGGAGCGGGTATCGACGACTTGATGCCGACTTGATCGAAGTCAGGGCGAATGCCGCCTGCCTCGTGGAGTATGACGACGCAGAGTAGTGGTTCTCTTCGGCCATCGCGAACTTCGCTGCCGTGCGCTTGAACCTATTCGTACGTTCCCACCCATCGTCAGTGAGGATCTCTCAAAATGCAGTTCAAGATAAAGATCGCCGGCTCGATGCCGGATGTCGGCGCCATCGAACATACGATCAGAGTGGTCGATCCATCGGCGTCGGTCGATATCGACCAGACCGGGCAAACGTTACGGGTTGCTGCGTCTATCGACGCTAGCCACCTGCTCGGACTGATACACCAGGCCGGTTATCCGGTGGTCGAGGATCAGTTGGAGCGCGTGCCGTCCGAATGTTGCGGCGGCTGCGGAGGATAGCGGCGGGGAACGCCGTTTGTTACGGCTAATGCCGCAGCACCGACGCAGCGAGCGCTTCGAGTTGCTTGCGATCGAGCAATTCGAGTTCGCGACGGTCGACCTGGAGCAAACCATCGTCCTGGAAGCGCTTGAGCACCCGACTCACGGTTTCGGGCGCAAGCCGCAGATAGTTGGCGATATCGGTGCGCGCCATCGTCAGCTGAAAGCGATCGGGCGAAAAGCCGCGCGCTGCCAGCCGCTGCGACAGTCCTATAAGGAAAGCCGCCATGCGCTGATCGGCGGAATAATCGCCCGCAAGCAGCGAAGCGCGGCCGATGTCGCGGCTCATCAGCCGGAACAAATGCTGCTGCAGTCCCGGCAGGCGCGCTGCCAGCACCGAGATCTTGGGGAAAGAAAAGCGGCATAGCATCACCGTGTCCAGCGCTACCGCATTGCAGGGGTAACGATCGCCATCGATGGCGTTCAGCCCGATAACCTCGCCGGGCAAATGGAAACCCAGCACCTGCTCATGGCCGTCGCGGTCGACTACATAAGTCTTGACCGTGCCGGCGCGGACCGCGGCGATCGCCTCGAACGGGTCGCCTTCGCGGAACACGTGCTCGCCGGCATGCAGTGGGCCCACGTGCTCCACCAGCACGTGCAGATCCATCAACGCGCTCTTGTCCATGCCTTCGGACAGACAGGCTTGCGAGAATGCGCAGGTGCTGCAGAAGCGCAGGACGTCGCCGTCGTCGGCGAGCACTTTGCTGTCGAGCCGGGGGAAGGCGGTGCCGCTCACGCAGCTGATTCCGGTGCCGTCAGATCGCGCGGGAGAAGCGCGCTCCCGGTGCGGCCGCAGCGGCTGTGGAGGTGGCTGGTATTTGCAGGTAGGGGTCGAAGCACATGGCGATATTACGCAACAACAGCCGACCTTGCCTGGTCGCCACGATCCGGCCGGGTTCGAAGCGCACCAAGCCATCTTCCTTCAATGGCTGCAATTGGGCCAGCGCATCGGCGAAATAGGCCTCGAAGTCGATCGCATAGCGACGCTCCAACCCGTCGATCGATATTTCGCTCCGGCACATCAGCTGCTGGATCAGGTCGGCGCGCAGCACGTCGTCCTCGGACAAGCGCATGCCGCGGAACAACGGCAAACGGCCCTGATCGAGCGCGATCTGCCAACTGGGCAGGTCGCGCGGATTCTGGCTGAAACTGTCGCCGATGTGGCTGATCGCGCTCACGCCGATGCCGATCAGGTCGGTGTCGGCGTGCGTGGTGTAGCCCATGAAGTTTCGATGCAGGCTGCCGCGCTGTTGCGCCAGCGCCAGATCGTCGTCGGGCAGGGCGAAATGATCCATGCCTATGTAGACGTAGCCTGCCGCGGTGAGCTTCTCGATGGCAAGGGACAGCAGCTGCAGCTTCAGTTCCGGCGACGGCAGATCTTCGGCATTGAGTTGCCGCTGCGCCTTGAACATGGCCGGTAGATGCGCGTAGCCGTATATGGCCAGCCGGTTGGGACGGGCTGCGATGATCGTGTCCAGGGTGCGCGCGAATCCTTCCAGGCTCTGCTTGGGCAGGCCGTAGATGAGATCGACGTTGACCGAGCGCAGACCGTGGGTGCGGCAGGCCTCGATGACGGTTAGGGTTTCATCCACGCTTTGGATGCGATTCACCGCTTCCTGCACCGCCGGGTCGAAGTCCTGGACACCCAGGCTGGCGCGGTTGAACCCCGCTGCGGCGAGCTGACGCACGTCGTCGGGCTTGAGGAAGCGCGGGTCCAGCTCGATCGAGAGATCGCGATTGTCGGCCGTGCTGAAGCGGAAATGCCCGCGCAGTACGTCCACGGCCTCGGCGAGTTGAGCGGGGGAGAGGAAGTTGGGCGTGCCTCCCCCGAAATGCAGTTGGATCACCTCGCGGTCGCGGTCGAACAAGGCGGAAGTAAGCTCGATCTCGCGATACAGACGGGCCAGGTAGACCTCGCCGCGGGCGAGGTCGCGGGTGATGATGCGGTTGCAGCCGCAGTAGAAACACGGGCTCATGCAGAACGGTACATGGACGTACAGCGACAACCGGCGCGGGATCGGGTCGCCGTTGCTCAGCTGCACGGCCTCGCGCAGCTGCGCTTCACCGAAGTCCTCGCTGAACTGGGGTGCGGTCGGATAGGAGGTATAGCGCGGGCCGGGCCGATCGTAGCGACGCAGCAGCGCGGAATCGAAGGGGAGATCGGACTTCATGGGGCACAGCCTAGGCAGGCTGGCCCCGGATGGCCTTGATTCTGGTCAACTGCGCAGCGAATAGCCCGGCATTACCGCCGCCGGGCCTCCGAAGCAGGGATCACTGCGCGACGAAGCGGATCGCCTGCCCGCCGCCCGGCGCCAGGCGCAAGGTCAGCGTATCGGCGCTGGTCACCTTGCGTTCCTCGATCACGATGTCCTGAGGCGCGCGCTTCCAGTCGGCCTTCTCGCCGTCGCGGTAGATCTGCGCCGTATAGGTTCGACCCGGGTCGAGGAACGACAACGGTGCTTTCAGCTCGCGTCCTTCTTCGTCCGATATTGAGCCCAGATACCAGTTGTCGGAATGGCGATCCTTGCGCACGATGGTCACGTAGTCGCCGACCTCGCCGTTCAATACGCGTGTGTCTTCCCAATCCACCGGCACATCTTCGATGAATTTGAACGGCTTGGGATTGGCTTCGTAGTTCTCCAGCAGGTCGGCGGCCATCTGGATGGGACTGTAGATCACTACGTACAAAGCCAACTGCTTGGCCCAAGTGGTGGCCACGCCGTCGGGTGCGCGTGTCTTCATGCCGAAGATGCCGGGCGTGTAATCCATGGGGCCGGCCAGCAGGCGGGTGAACACTAGGTTGGCTTCGTGCTCGGGCGGGTTGCCGGGTTCGCCCCAGGCGCTGAACTCCATGCCGCGCGCGCCTTCGCGCGAAATCCAGTTGGGATAGGTGCGGCGCAGGCCGGTGTCCTTGATCGGTTCGTGCGCATTGACGGCGATGTGGCGTTTGGCCGCTTCGGTCACCACCTTCAGATGATGCCGGGCCATGTCCTGGCCCTCGTGCCAGGCGTAGTGCAGTTTGCCGTCGGTGCCGATGACCTTGGCCTGTCCGGCGTCGGCGACGTAGCCGGTCTTGACCGCGTCGATGCCCAGGCGCTGGTACAGATCGAAGCCCGCGCCCATCTGCGATTCGTAATGCGCGGCGTTGCCCGAAGTTTCGTGATGGCCGATGAGGCGGACGTTCTTCGACTTCGCGTACGCAGCCAGTTTCTCGATGTCGAAATCCGGATACGGCTGAGTGAAGCTGAAATCCTCGCCATTGCCGAACCAATCGCCATCCCAGCCCACGTTCCAACCCTCGACCAGCACACCGCCCAGCCCATGCTTGGCGGCGAAATCGATGTGCTTGATCACATTTTCGTTGGTGGCGCCGTGCTTGGGACCCGAAGCCCAGGTCTTCTTGTCCAGGTGCATTTCCCACCACACGCCCACGTACTTCATGGGCTTGATCCACGACACGTCGCCGAGCTTGTTGGGCTCGTTGAGGTTGAGGATCAGGCTGGAGGTCACCAGGCCGCCGGCATCGTCGGATAGCTGCAGCGTGCGCCAGGGCGTGTTGAAAGGCGCGCTGCGGACGACCTTGCCGTCGCCGATGCCGTCGGTCAGCGTCGCGCGCAGTTTGCGGTTCTCCACCCGGGTGAGGTTCATGCCCGAATAGTCCACCAGCGCCGCTTCGTGGATGGAGATGTGCAGGCCGTTTTCGGTGCGCAGGGTGAAGGGCGTCTGCGCGTAGCCGACTTCCTGCAGCGGCGTGCGGTGGTACAGGTATTCCTCGCGGTTCCATTCGCCGGCGGGGATCCACCAGGCGGTGGCGGCTTCGGCGATGTTGAACTCGGTCAGTTCCTCGCCGATCTTCACCAGCTTCAGCGCGGCCTGGTCCGGGAATTCGTAGCGGAAGCCCAGTCCGTCGTCGTAGACGCGGAACACCACATCGAGACTGCGCTTGAGCGCGGTCTTCTCGGTCAGGGTCACGCGCAGTTCGTTGTAGTGGTTGCGGATGCTGCGGCGTTCGCCCCAGGGTTGTTCCCAGGTTTCATCGAAGCTACGGGTCTTGTGCCCGGCGATGGCGAAGTTGCGTTCGAATTTGGGCGCGTCGATGAAGAGGAAACCCAGACGCGACGGCGTGATCACCGCCTTGCCGTCGCGCAGCACGGCATAACTCGGGCGACCGTCCTTATCGGTGGTCACTTCGACCGAGAGGTTGCCGTCCGGCGATGCGACGCCCACCTTGGGCAGCGCAGCCTCGGGCGGCGGCGTGGTGACTTGCGCGTTGGTCAGGGCGGAGGCGGCGAGGAGCGTGGTCATTGCAAGCAGGCGAAGGAACATGCGGGCTTCCGTATGGCGGCATCGAGGCCGCATCCTGCGCCACGCCGGTCAGCGCAACAAGCTGCGCTGCGGGAAGAATACGTATGCAAGAGCCGCATGGACCGGCAGCAGCAGCGCCACCCAGCTCTGGTTGTACTGCAAGGCGAACGGCAACCAGTGCACGATCCAGGCGACGACAGCGAGGCCCGCGACGACCACCAACAACCAGCGGAACCAGGCCGAAGGCGTGCGTTTGCGCAATAGCGGAATCGCGCCCGGAATCAACAGCAAGCACAGTGGGTTCATCAATAGCAGGTTGCGATTGGCCCAGGCGGCCTGATGCTCGGTGAAGCCCCACAGAAATACCAGCAGCGCGCCTGCGATCCCGCACAGCAGCCAAAGTGGCAATGCCAGCGCTGCGATCAATCGCGGCTTGCGTGGCGCCATCAGGACGATCAGGGCGGCCGCAGCAAGCCCTATCAGCAGCCATGGCCACCAACGACGCGGTCGCTCGCGCGGTTCGGGCGCGATGCGGTGCTCCACTAGCACCTGTTCCGTCTGCACCAAGGGGCGTCCAGCGGAATTCTTCGCCTCGCGCAGGCTGTCGGCCAGGCGCATCGGCACATAGGCTTCTTCCCAGCGCGACATCGGCACATCGGCATACGGCCCCAGACCGATGTCGAAGCCCAGCCACATCCACGCCACGGGTGAAACCAGCCTCACCGCTTCGCTGCGGAAAGTGTTGCCGCGCGAACGTCCGACCATCTGCGGTTTCAGCGCGCCGCCCATCGCCTTGTCCAGCGCGTCGCGGACCTGGGTGGAACAGTTGGAAGTGAAGTAGTCGTAGTGGTAACGGGCGTTCTCGGGCTTGGCGCGTTCGGCCAAGGCATCCGCCAGCGCGTTGGCTTGTTCTGGCGGCAGGTCCAGCCATTGCAGCTTCACCCCGCGTCCGACTTCGCGGTAATAGGAAAGATCTTGCTGCAGCGGCATTGCGACCAGGTAGTACTGCATGTCGCCATGGGCGAAGCGGCCGACGAAGCCCGGTTCGTCCATATCGAAGAAGCCGAAGTTGTACGAGGTCGCCTCGCCGGTTCGCGTATCCAGCACCACGATGGCGTCGTGGCCGAAGCGCTCGAAGAAGATTTCGCCCGGTTGCATGGTCATTACGCCGATGCGGGGGGCGGGGGCCGGAGGATCTTCAGCCCATGCGGGGATTGCGAAGAGGAAAAGCAGCGCCAGTAACAGGTGTTTGCAGGCGTTGACCATCGACTTATTCATTCCGTTCGTGGTGAGCTTGTCGAACCACGCTGTTGGCGGAAATTTGGCAGTTCGCATAGGGCTCATGCTCTGGCGCGAAGAGCGTGGTTCGACAGGCTCACCACGAACGGTTTATGAGACGGGCTCACCGCATCAAGGAACAGGCCTGCCGCGAAATTATTGAATGGCTGGGGCGATACAAACGGCTCAACCATCCGACAGCACGCCGACATGGAACGCATGCACGCGACGCGCGTCGGCCTTGGCCACGCGGAACTCGAAACGTCCCAGGGTCAGCTCCTCGTCGGTGTCCGGCAGATGGCCGATGGCGGCGGTGACCAGGCCGCCGACGGTGTCGTATTCGTCGTCGGGAAAATCGGCGCCGAAACGTTCGTTGAAGTCGGAGATGGGGGTCAGCGCGTCCACCACGTAACGACCGTCGGCGTGCGCGGCGATCTGGTCGGCGCCTTCTTCCGCATCGTCGTGCTCATCGTCGATTTCGCCGACGATCTGCTCCAGCACGTCCTCGATGGTCACCAGGCCGGCGACGCCGCCGTACTCGTCCACCACGATCGCCATGTGGTTGCGCGATAGACGGAACTCCTTGAGCAGCAGATTGAGCTTCTTGGATTCGGGAATCAGAACCGCCGGGCGCAGCAGTTCGCGCACGTTGCCGGGGCCGTTGTCGGCGACCACGCCACGCAGCAAATCCTTGGCCAGCAGAATGCCCAGGATCTCGTCCTTGTTTTCCCCGTGCACGGGGAAACGCGAATGTCCCGATTCCACGACTTCCTTCATCAAATCCAGGAACCGCGAGGCGATCGGCAGGGACACCATCTGCGAGCGGGAGACCATCACGTCGCCGACGGTCAGGTCGGCCACCGCGATGGCGCCTTCCATCATGCGCAGCGTATCGCTGGCGATCAGGCCGTCGCTCTGCGCATCGCGCAGCAGCGCGACCAGGTCGTCGCGTGAGGAAGGTTCGCCGGAGAACGCAGAACTGATGCGGTCCAGCCAGGAGCGCCGTTTCTCCGGCTGTTTCTCGGAGATTTCCGGCGCGGGAATACTGTCGTCTTCTGACATTGGTGGGTAGCAGGCAGCCCTGGGCAGGGCGACCGCGGCAGTCTATCAGGATGACAGGGACAGATTTTCGTCCCCGCATGGGGAGCATCTGTGGAAGCGCCTGTGGGAGCGCCGTCCCGGCGCGAGCTTTTCGCCACCAGTTCAGAGCAAAAGCTCGCGCCGGGACGGCGCTCCCACCAGGTATCGCGGGATTGCTAGGGAGCTATGGCGTCTGCGGCAGGTATGGGCTCCGGATCTTCCGCCAAGTCCAGGCTGTAGCTGCAGCCCACCAGGGTCTTGCCCGGGTGCGAGGCGACGTTGGAAACGTTGAGAACCGTCGATTTGATGTACACCGTGCCCGTTGCCTCGTCGCGATCTTCGATGCTGCTCACCTCTTTGCCGAACATGGCCTTGGCGGGCGTATCGATGGCAGTTTCCAACTCCAGCCGCTTGGCCAGCGGACGCGGATCCGGAAGGTCGAGGATGGCGATGATGCTGTCGCCGGTGAAGGCGATATGGTCGGTGCTGTCGCCGAACACGGTGATTGGCGAGTTCAACCTGAATTCGGTCATGAAAAGATTGGCCTGCGGCAGTGGACGCCAGCCCAGCGCTACGGCCTGCAGCGGATCGGCCAGGGCCGGCGCCAGATAGTGGAAGTCGGCCAGCGCCTGCCTGCACTCGATCAGTGCGGCGAGATCGATGCGGGAGGCGTCCAGTTTTTCTTCGGCGGCCACGGTTTGGGCAAGCAGTGGTAGCGGCAGCATCAGCGCCAGGGAAAACAAAAAACGACGCATGCTAATCCTCGAATGCGTAAGGGTCGTCGATGCCGAGTTCGGCCAAGATCTCGCGTTCCAGTTGCTCCATCGCTTCGGCCTCACGATCGTCTTCGTGGTTCCAGCCCAGCAGGTGCAACGCGCCGTGCACGGTCAGGTGCGCGTAGTGCGCAGCCAGCGCTTTCTTCTGCTCTTTCGCTTCGCGCGCCACCACCGGCGCGCACAGCACCAGATCGCCCAGCAGCGGCATCTTCACGCCTTTTGGCATCTTCACGCCTTCGGCCATCTCGGCAGGGAAACTCAACACATTGGTCGCGTAATCCTTGCCGCGGTAGTGGCGGTTGAGCGCGCGGCCTTCCTTGGTGTCGACGATGCGCACGGCCAGGTCGGCTTCGCGGATGCGGCCGTGCAGCGCCGCCGCCACCCACTTGCGGAAGCTCGCCGACGAAGGCAGCCCGGCGCGGGGCAGGGCGTAGCTGACGGAGACTTCGAGAATGACGGGGCCTTGGGTCATTTCCGTACCGTCATTCCAGCGAAAGCTGGAACCCATTTTGATTTTGATCTTTGCATTGCTGATTATCCGGCCTGGGGTCGAAAGTCAAAATGGATGACCAGCCATTCGGCTGTTGTGAAGCGCTTCCAGCGTTCGCTGGGATGACATCGCATTGGGGATGTCATGGGGAATCATGCTGGCCCGGTCTCGGAGTCTTTGTCGTCGCGAGCATCGTAAGCCCGCACGATCTTGGCGACCAGCGGGTGGCGAACCACGTCGCGGCTGGTGAAGAAGGTAAAGCCGATGCCGTCCACGCCGCGCAACACTTCCAACGCGTCCTTCAGCCCGGATTTTACGTGTTTGGGCAGGTCGACCTGGGTCAGGTCGCCGGTGACCACGGCGGTGCTGCCGTAGCCGATGCGGGTCAGGAACATCTTCATCTGTTCGATGGTGGTGTTCTGCGCCTCGTCCAGGATCACGAAGGCGTCGTTGAGCGTGCGGCCGCGCATATAGGCCAGCGGCGCGATCTCGATGACGTTCTTTTCCAGCAGCTTGATCACCTTTTCCACGCCCAGCATTTCGTACAGCGCGTCGTACAGCGGCCGCAGGTAGGGGTCGACCTTCTGCGAGAGATCGCCGGGCAGGAAGCCGAGCTTCTCGCCGGCCTCCACGGCCGGACGCACCAGGATCACGCGCTGCACCCGCGATTCGTTGAGCGCTTCCACCGCGCTGGCCACGGCCAGGAAAGTCTTGCCGGTGCCGGCCGGACCGATGCCGAAATTGATGTCGTGGGTGGCGATGGCGTGCAGATAGCCGGCCTGGTTGGGACCGCGGCCGCGCACGACGCCGCGCTTGACCTTGATCGCGACTTCCTGCGCTTCGTAACCCCCCGCCGCTACGTGATCCACATTGGCTTCGTTGAGGCGCAGGTGGATGGATTCGCTGTCGAAGGTTTCCTCCGCCGCTTCCAGGTACAGCGCACGCAGCAGTTTTTCGGTCGCCTTCACTTCCGCGGCCGGTCCGGTGACCTTGAAGACATTGCCGCGGTTGGCGATCTCCACTCCCAGCCGCAACTCGATCTGGCGCAAGTGCGCGTCGAACGGCCCTGCGAGATTGGCCAGCTGTTCGGGATTGCCGGGTTCGAGGACGAATTCGCGTTTGTCGGAAACGGTCATGGGGGGTCAGTGCCTGGTCTGGTCGTCGGCGTCTTCGACGCGCCATTGGTGGAATACATAGGCCTCGTCGTCGATGAGCGCCTGGTCGAAATGTTCGGTTTCGGGCGCTTCCTCGCGCTCGATCAGCCGGGGCTCCTCCTGCACGCCCGTCACCTGCCAGCCGGCTTCGCGCAGGAACTCGCTGGCGCGGCGTACCGGGTCCTCCACCAGGCCCGGCATCTGGTAGCAGAGCACAAAGGCGCCGCCGAATTCCTGGAAATCGGGCGCATCCGGCAGCGGTACGGCTTCGAGCACGAAGACCCACAAGTTGGGGGCGTTCTGGGGGATGGCAAGTTGGCCGCGACTGGGCGGTGCAGGGTATCGCGGCCTGGTGACGACAGCCAGACGGGCTACCGTTCGTCGGCAAGGCATTGCAGTTAATTAAACAATGAATTAAATATAACGCATGATCGAATCCACACTCCCTCCCGGCGCCAAGCCGACGCCGGCCAAGCGGGCCTCCGAGCCCGCGAAGAAGCGTGCTCCGGCTAAGAAGCGCGCTCCCGGCCGCCCGATGGCCGATTCCCCCGACCTGCGTCTGCGCCTGCTGGAAGCGGCGTTGGCCTGTTTCGTGCGCAAGGGCATCGCCGCCACCTCGCTGCGCGACATCGCCAGCGAAGCCGGGGTGACTCCGGCGCTGCTGCATTACTACTTCGGCGACAAAGACCAACTGCAAGCGGAGGTGATCGCGCAGAAGATCCTTCCCGTGTTCGCCGCCCTGCGCGAGCCGTTGCTGCGGGCGGGCGACGACATCGCCGCGCTGATCGCCGGTTTCGTCAGCGGCATCGGCAGGATCGTGGCCGAACACCCGTGGCTGCCTCCGTTGTGGGTGCGCGAGGTGCTGTGCGAGGGCGGGGCGCTGCGCGACCTGCTGTTCGACCGCATCGGCCCGCAGCTTCCGCAGATGATGGCCGGACGCTTCGCCGAGGCGCAGGCGAAAGGCCGCATCAACCCCGACCTGGATCCGCGCCTGCTGATGGTTTCGCTGGTCGGCCTGACCCTGTTCCCGGCCGCGGGCGCACCGATCTGGCGGCGCTTGTTCAATGCCGAGGACCTGGATTTCGACACCGTGCGCCTGCACACGCTTTCCCTGCTGGACCGCGGACTGGAGCTGGATCGTGAGAAATAAGAAGACGTCGCCGTCGCTTTTCCTGATCGTCCCGATCGCCCTGTGCACGCTCGCGTTATCCGCATGCAAGGATTCCGCGCCACAGGTGCTGGGCACGCTGGAATGGGACCGCATCTCGCTGCCCGCACCGGTGGCCGAGAAGATCGTGCGCATGGACGTGCGCGAGGGCCAGCAGGTCGCTGCGGGCGCATCGCTGATGCAACTGGAACTGACCCGCACGCAATCGCAACTCGCCGCGGTACAGGCGCAGGCGCAGCAGAGCCGCGAGGCGTTGTCGGAACTCGAAGCCGGTCCGCGTAGCGAGGACATCGCCCAGGCCCGCGCCAATCTGTCCGCCGCGCAGGCGCAGGCCGCCGAAGCCCGCGCCTACTACAACCGCCTGCTGCCGCTGGGCCGGCAGAAACTGGTGGCCGCTTCCGATGTCGATCGCGCGCGCGCCGCCGCCGGCAATGCGGAAGGCCAGGTGCGCGCCGCGCAGGCGGCGCTGCTGGAGTTGGAGCGAGGTACGCGCAGCGAACAGGTCGCGCAGGGGCGTTCGGCGGTCGCCGCCGCCGAAGCGCAGGCCACGACCCAGGCCGTATCGCTGGAAAAACTGAATGTGGTCGCGCCACGCGCGGGCCGCGTGGACAGCCTGCCGTACAAATTGGGCGACCAGGCGCCGGTAGGTTCGCCGCTGGCGATCCTTCTGGTGGGCGATGCGCCGTACGCGCGCGTGTACGTGCCGGAGCCGATGCGCGCGAACGTCAAGGTGGGGCAAGCCGCGCGTGTTTTCGTCGACGGCCGCGAGGCCGCCATCAACGGCCGCGTGCGCATGATCCGTAGCGAACCCACTTTCACGCCGTACTACGCGCTATCGGGACGCGACGCGGAGCGCTTGAGCTACCTCGCCGAGATCGCTCTGGACAAGACGGGCGCCGATCTGCCTGCTGGTGTGCCGGTGCGGGCGGAATTTTCCGGCAATGCAAATGGCCAGTAACGATCCGAGCGACACGGTCATCCGCGCACGCGGATTGAGCAAGCGCTTCGGCGCGTTGCTCGCCGTCGATGGCGTCGACCTTACCGTGTCGCGTTCCAGCGTGTACGGCTTCCTGGGCCCGAACGGCTCCGGCAAGTCCACCACCATCCGCATGCTGTGCGGCCTGTTGACTCCCAGCGCCGGCGAAATCGAAGTGCTGGGCTTGAGAATCCCCGAACAGGCCGAGGAGCTACGCAAGCGCATCGGTTACATGACCCAGAAATTCTCGTTGTACGAAGACCTCACCGTGCGCGAAAACTTGGAGTTCCTGGCCACGGTGCAAGGCTTGTCGCGGGAACGGCGCCGGGTGCGCATCGAGGAATTGCTGACCGCCTACAACCTGGCCGATCGCGCCAAGCAACTCGCCGGCACGATGAGCGGTGGACAGAAGCAACGGCTCGCACTCGCCGGCGCCACCGTCCACAACCCGGAATTGCTGTTCCTCGACGAGCCGACCAGTGCGGTCGATCCGGAGTCCCGCCGCGATTTCTGGGAAAAACTCTTCGATCTGGCCGATGCCGGCACCACCATCCTGGTTTCCACCCACTACATGGACGAAGCCGAGCGCTGCCACCGTATCGCCATCCTGGACACCGGTCGCCTGGTCGCGGACGGCACGCCGGCCGAACTGACGCTGGGACTGGCCGGACGCACGGTGGGCGTGCGCGCACGCGAGCCACGCAAGGCGCAGGCCGCCCTGCACGAGGCCCAAGGGGTGATCAGCGTGGCGCAGATCGGCAACGAATTGCGGGTGCTTACCGATGCCGGAACGGATACGGAACTGCGTCTGCGCGAGTTCCTGCGCTCCAGAGGCATGGAGGCAGAAGTGACGCCCATCGATCCGAACCTGGAGGACGTCTTCGTCTCCGCCACCCAGTCCGAACCCAAGGCGCGCTCCGCATGAAAGCGCGCCAGATATTCGCGGTGATGGTCAAGGAGCTGCGGCAGATGGCACGCGACAAGATGACCGTGGCGATGATGCTCGGCATCCCGACCCTGCAGCTGCTGCTGTTCGGCTATGCCATCAACCTGGATGTGCGCAACCTGCCGGCGGCGGTCGCCGACCTGTCCGGCACCAGCGGTTCGCGCGCGCTGACGCAGGATCTGTTCGCCACGGGCGTGATCCGGCCGGTGGCGGGCGTGCGCACGCCGCAGGAACTGCAAACCCTGCTGCGCAAGGGCGAGATCAAGATCGGCATCGTGATTCCGGCGGATTTCGAGCGCCGCAAGATCGAAGGGCGCGAGGCGATGCAGGTGATTGTCGACGGCAGCGACACTTCGGTGCAGTCGACCGCGCGGCAACTGGCGCAGATGCCCCTGGATGGTCGCGGTCTCAGTGGATTACAGGGACAAATCAGCGTGTTGCCCCTGTACAACCCAGAACGGCGCTCAGCCGTGAACGTGGTGCCCGGGCTGATCGGCGTCATCCTGACCATGACCTTGGTGATGTTCACGGCCATGGCCATCGTGCGCGAGAAAGAACGCGGCAATCTGGAGCTGCTGATCACCACGCCCGTCTCCAGCGGCGAACTGATGGTCGGCAAGGTGCTGCCCTACATCGGCGTCGGCCTGGTGCAGACCACGGTGGTGCTGTTGCTGGGCGTGCTGCTGTTCAAGGTGCCCATCAATGGCAGCCTGTGGGGCGTGTATGGCGCGGCGATGCTGCTGATCGTCGCCAATCTTACCCTGGGTTTGCTGGTCTCCACGCGTGCGCAGACGCAGTTCCAGGCCATGCAGATGGCGTTCTTCCTGTTCTTGCCGTCGATCCTGCTCTCGGGCTTCATGTTTCCGTTCGACGGCATGCCGAAGGCCGCGCAGTGGATCGCCGAAGTGCTGCCGCTGACCCACTTCGTGCGCCTGATCCGTGGGGTGGTGCTGCGCGGCGCGAACTTGTTCGAACTATGGCCGGACGTGCTGGCTTTGCTCGCCTTCACCACGGTGATGATGTCGTTGGCGATTATGCGGTTCCGCAAGCGCCTGGATTGAAGCTCGTAGAACAATCTTCTGTAGGAGCGACGTAAGTCGCGAATGACGGTATGGCAAAGCCTGGTTTCGCGACTTACGTCGCTCCTACGGCCGTCAGTCGATCTTCAATGTTCCGCGAAGTGAGTTGGCCATCACCTCGGTGATCTCCACTTCGACGAACTGTCCGATCAATCTGGCATTGCCTGGAAAGTTCACATAGCGCATGTTCTCGGTGCGGCCGGTGAGTTCGGATGCATCCCGGGTGCTGTGTCGTTCCACCAACACGCGCTGCACGCTGCCGAGCATGGATTGCGAGATCCGGGTCGAGTTGGCGTTGACGGCTGTCTGCAGCCGCGCCAAGCGCTCGTGCTTCACCGCATCCGGGGTGTCGTCTTCCAGATCCGCGGCAGGCGTGCCCGGTCTGCGCGAGTAGATGAACGAATAGGACTGGTCGAAGCCCACGTCCTCGATCAGCTTCATGGTCTTGTCGAAATCCGCATCGGTTTCGCCAGGGAAGCCGACGATGAAATCCGAGGAGATGGAAATATCCGGACGCACCGCGCGCAGCTTGCGGATCTTCTGTTTGAACTCCAGCGTGGTGTAGCCGCGTTTCATCGCCGCCAGGATGCGGTCGCTGCCAGCCTGCACGGGCAGGTGCAGGTAGTTGGCCAGCTGCGGCACGTCGCGATAGGCCTCGATCAGCGAGTCGGAGAACTCGAGCGGATGCGAGGTGGTGAAGCGGATGCGGTCGATGCCGTCGATCTCGGCCATGGTGCGGATCAACAGGCCCAAGTCGGCGATTTCGCCTTCGCCATAAGAGCCGCGATAGGCGTTGACGTTCTGGCCCAGCAGGTTGATCTCGCGCACGCCTTGCGCGGCGAGCTGGGCGATTTCCACCAGCACATCCTCGAACGGCCGGCTCACTTCCTCGCCACGGGTATAGGGCACCACGCAGAAGCTGCAGTACTTGCTGCAGCCTTCCATGATGGAGACGAACGCGCTGGGACCTTCGGCGCGGGGTTCGGGCAGGCGGTCGAACTTTTCGATCTCGGGGAAGCTGATGTCCACCTGCGGCTTGCCGGAAGCGCGGCGTTCGCGGATCAGCTCGGGCAGACGGTGCAGGGTCTGCGGTCCGAACACCAGATCCACGTAAGGCGCGCGCTTGACGATGGCGGCGCCTTCCTGCGAGGCCACGCAGCCGCCGACGCCGATCAGCACCGGTTTGCCGTCCTTCTTCAACGACTTCCAGCGGCCCAGCTGGCTGAACACCTTTTCCTGCGCCTTCTCGCGGATCGAGCAGGTGTTGATCAGGATGACATCGGCGTCTTCGGGGTTGTCGGTCAGCTCCAGACCATCCGAATCGGCCAGCACGTCGGCCATCTTGGACGAGTCGTACTCGTTCATCTGGCAACCGTGGGTCTTGATGTAGAGCTTTCCGCGCGCGGGCAGGACGGCAGTGGGTTGACCGTGGTCCAGCGGAGCAGGGGGCAGGGTAATGCCGTCCGGAGCGGACGCAGTAGGATTGGCGATCCCGGGCATGGTGGGTAATCCAGGCGGGTTGGCGGAAGAGGCGCACAGTTTAACGGAGCGGTACCGTTGGAGCAGATCGTGGGAGCGGCGTCCCGCCGCGAGCTCCTGGGCCCTAAGGGCCAGGCCTTCCGATCGGTTAAAGCCATTCGGCCACCTGTTCTCCCTTTGATTCAGGGCAGGCACCGCCTGACTGGCAGCGAGAGCTCGCGGCGGGACGCCGCTCCCACGGGTTCAATGGGTCTCCCGGGGTCAGACGGCCGGAACTGCCGGAAATCGTCGTTCTATTGGGAAACCGCTGCAGCCATCCCGGCGCATGCAAATGAGAAGTGGGTCACCCTCCGCTTCCTGGGGAAATCCTTTTGTCGGACAAGGACTTGGCAACTGGTCATGAAGTTGGGACACTCCCGGGCATGAAGGGGGCTTCTCAGAGATACGTGCTGCCGTTGCTGGTGGCTCTGTTGGCGTTGACCGCATTGCCGGCCAGCGCAGGCACCCTGTACAAGTGCACTGGCGCCGATGGCGTACCCAACTACGTCAGCAAGCGTGTCGGCGGTGCGAGCTGCGAGGTGATCAGCCGCTATACGCCGGACAGCCGATCCGCGTCGGTTTCGCGGCCAGTCAGCAGCGTATCGGTGCCTGCCACTCCGACGACCGCGTTGGGCGCAGCCAGTTCGGGCGCCATGATCACCAGGCCTGAGTCGACCGTCGCTGGCGCCATCGTCCCCGCTGCATTGCCGGCGGCCTCCAAGCCTGCTCCTGCTTACGGCAACACCCGGCGCGTGGTCAGCGGACAGGTGTATTCCTACATCAAGGACGGTGTGCGCCACTACACCAGCGCACGGCCCAAGGGCGCGGGCGTCGTGGCCAGCGTACGCACCATCAAATACAGCTTCATCGAAACCTGTTTCGCCTGCGCCGCCAATCCGGGCGTCAATTTCGGCACCCTTCGTCTGAACACCGCGGCTTACCAGGCCGAAATTTCCGCTGCGGCGCGCGACTACGGCGTGGACGAAGCCATCGTGCGCGCCATCATCCACGCCGAGTCCTCGTTCAACCCCATGGCGCTTTCGCACGCGGGCGCGCAAGGCCTGATGCAGCTGATGCCGGCCACGGCGCGCCGTTTCGGCGTCACCGACTCGTACGACGCCAGTCAGAACATCCGCGGCGGCGTGCAATATCTGGCCTGGTTGCTGAAGCGGTTCAACGGCAACCTCACTCTCGCCGCCGCCGGTTACAACGCGGGCGAGGGAGCGGTGGATCGCCATGGCGGCGTACCGCCGTACCAGGAAACCCAGCGCTACGTGGCGCGAGTGGGCGTGCTGGCCGATCGTTACCGCGGGTCCATCGGCGCACGTTGAACCGCTGCAGGTCCTGCGGCGCTTTCAAGTCATTGATTTTCCGGCCAACGTTGTCGGCTGATTAAGGCTTCCGTTACAATTTCCCGTCTTTTGCGGCCGCGCCGGGGTTATGGCGTCGGCTTTGGCAGCCTTACGCTACCTATTTGAAAGTTTCGGAGTGCCGGATGGCCAATGATGGGGTCAATGAGCCTGTAAATACGGGCCGACGCCGGTTCCTGACCGCAACCACGGCTGTGGTTGGTGCGGTCGGTGCCGGTTTTGCAGCAGTACCGTTCATCAAGTCGTGGAACCCGAGCGCGCAAGCCAAGCTGGCCGGCGCCCCGGTAACCGCCGATCTGACCGGCTTGCAGGAAGGCCAGCGCCTGGTCTTGGAATGGCGCGGTCAGCCGATCTGGATCGTCAAACGCTCGAAGGCGATTCTGGACGCGTTGCCGACCCTCGACAGCCGCCTGCGCGACCCCGAGTCGACCAACAAGGACCAGCAGCCCGAGTACGTATTGAAGGGCAACCCGGAGTTCCGTTCGGTCAAGCCGGAGATTTCCGTGCTGGTCGGCCTGTGCACGCACCTGGGTTGTTCGCCGGAAATGGTCGCCGAGATCAAGCCCGAGCCGTACGACCCCGACTGGAAAGGCGGTTACTTCTGCCCCTGCCACAAGTCGCGCTTCGATATGTCGGGACGCGTCTTCCAGGGCGTTCCCGCACCGATCAATCTGCTGGTGCCGCCGCACTACTATCAGGACGACAACACCATCGTGGTCGGCCTGGATCCGAAGGGGACTGCGTAAGTCATGGCGAAGAACATCCTCCTCCGCACCGCAGACGGCGTCTGGGACTGGTTCACCGCGCGCGCGCCGGGCTTCATGCCCGTGTATCGCAAGCACATGACCGAGTACTACGCGCCGAAGAACTTCAATTTCTGGTACTACATGGGCTCGCTGGCCCTGCTGGTGCTGGTCAACCAGATCGTCACCGGCATTTTCCTGACGATGCACTTCAAGCCGTCCGCGGCCGAAGCGTTCTCGTCGGTCGAATACATCATGCGCGACGTCGAATGGGGCTGGCTGATCCGCTACATGCACAGCACCGGCGCTTCGCTATTCTTCATCGTGGTCTACCTGCACATGTTCCGCGGCCTGATCTACGGCAGCTACCAGAAGCCGCGCGAGCTGGTGTGGATCCTGGGCATGCTGATCTATCTGGTGCTGATGGCCGAGGCCTTCATGGGCTACGTGCTGCCGTGGGGTCAGATGTCGTTCTGGGGCGCCAAGGTCATCATCTCGCTGTTCGGCGCCATTCCGGTGATCGGCAACGGCCTGACCGAATGGATCATGGGCGACTACCTGCCCGGCGACGCCACCCTCAACCGCTTCTTCGCCCTGCATGTGATCGCCATGCCGCTGGTGCTGTTGCTGCTGGTGGTGCTGCACCTGGGCGCACTGCATGAGGTGGGTTCCAACAACCCCGACGGTGTGGACATCAAGTACGGTCCCAAAGGCAACCGCTGGGATGCGACCAAGCCGGCCGACGGCATTCCGTTCCACCCGTACTACACGGTCAAGGACCTGGTCGGCGTGGGCTTCCTGCTGATCATCGCTGCGTTCATCATCTTCTTCGCGCCGGCGTTCGGCGGCTGGTTCCTGGAGCACGACAATTTCACCGAGGCCAACCGCTTGGTCACGCCGGAACACATCAAGCCGGTCTGGTACTACACCCCGTACTACGCGATGTTGCGGGTTATCCCCCACAAGTTGAGCGGCGTCCTGGTGATGTTCTCGGCGATCGCCATCCTGTTCCTGGTGCCGTGGCTGGACAAGGCCAAGGTGAAGTCGGTGCGCTACCGCGGCTGGATTTCCAAAGTCGCGCTGGGCGTGCTCGCCATCTGCTTCGTATGGCTGGGCAAGATCGGCGCCGGTCCGGGTACCGATCCGGTCGAGACCATCATCGGCCGCGTGCTGACCTTCCTCTATTTCGCTTTCTTCATCACCATGCCGCTATGGACCAAGCTAGACAAGACCAAGCCGGTGCCGGAACGGGTGACGACGCATGACTAAGAACCTGCTCCCGCGGAATCTCGCATCGCGTCTGGCCGTGTTCACCGGTGGACTGTTGCTATCGCTGTCGGTGTTCGCTTCCGAAGGCGGCAACACCCTGCAGGCCGGCAACGACCTCAGCGATCGCGCCTCGCTGCAGCGTGGCGCGCAGCTGTACATGAACTACTGCTCCGGCTGCCACTCGCTCAAATACCTGCGCTATTCGCGCATGGCCGAAGATCTGGGGCTGAGCGAAGAAGAGGTGATGACCAACCTCAACTTCACCGGCGCCAAGTTCGGCGAACAGATCAAGGTATCGATGCCGCACGACCCGGCCACCAAGTGGTTCGGCAAGATGCCGCCCGACCTGAGCCTGATCGCGCGGGTCCGCGGCAGCGACTGGATCTATACCTATCTGAAGTCGTTCTATCTGGACGAAAGCCGTCCGCTGGGCTGGAACAACAAGCTGTTCCCGAACGCGTCCATGCCCAATCCGCTGTGGCGGATGCAAGGCCTGCAGCATGCCGAAATGAGCAAGCCGGATGCCATCGGCGAGCGCCATGTCGAGGCATTGAAGGTGACTCAGCCGGGTACGCAGACCCCGGCCCAGTTCGACCAGACCGCTCGCGACATCACCAACTTCCTCGAGTACGCCGGCGAACCTGCCGCCCTCAAACGCCAGAGCATGGGCGTGTGGGTGGTCTTGTTCCTGGTGGCGCTCACCTTCCTGGCCTTCCTGCTCAAGCAGGAATACTGGAAAGACGTGCACTAAGCGTATTTTTCCGCCGGCCCGCGCTTGTCCGCGCGGGTCACGGGGCAGGCCGGAGAGCAGGCCTGGCGGAGAGATACGTACTCGGGGCCGTGGCGACTGTCAGCAGAGGGCTGGCGGCGTCGATGCGACCGGCGGTTCCGGTCGTCGGAGAGCCTGATGGCTGCGAGTCCGCGTATGCGAAATACCTTGACGTTGTTTTCTTCCACCGATGACGTGCTGTGCCACCGCGTACGGCTGGTGCTCGCCGCCAAGGGCGTGACCTACGACCTGGTTCCGGTGGATGCGCAGAACCCGCCCGAAGATCTGATCGACCTCAACCCCTACCATTCCGTGCCCACCCTGGTGGAGCGCGACCTGGTGCTGTACGCCGCCTCGGTGGTCAGCGAGTACCTGGACGAGCGCTATCCGCATCCGCCGCTGATGCCGGTGGACCCGCTTTCCCGCGCGCGCCTGCGCCTGGCCATGCTGCGCATCGAGCACGACTGGGTGCCGCAAGTGCAGGCCATCCAACTGGGCAACAAGGCCCAGGCCGAGGCCGGCCGCAAACGCCTGAAGGAGTTGCTCACCGCGTCGGTGCCGCTGTTCAAGGCCAGCAAATTCTTCCTGAATCCGGAAATGAGCCTGGCCGACTGCGCCATGGCGCCGATCATCTGGCGCCTGCCGTCGCTGGATATCCCGCTGCCCAAGGACGGCAAGTCCATCGAGGACTACGGCAACCGGATCTTCCGTAATCCGGGATTCCTGCGCAGCCTGACCGACCAGGAAAAACGCCTGCGCGAGATTCCGGCGTAAGCTCGTTCCCTTCTCCCCCGGGAGAAGGTGGCGCGAAGCGCCGGATGAGGGTTCGGAGAAGTCAGGGTGCTCATACTCGCCTCGAACCAACCAAGATCAAGGTGCTCGCTGAAGCGTCGTCGCAATTCAGATTTTGCCGACTTCGCTGTACCCTCACCCCAACCCCTCTCAGCGGTGCACACCCTTCGGGCGCCGGGTGGGAGAGGGGCTCAGAGCGCTAGAGTATTCGCATGACCGAGGAAACACCGCGCATGACCAGCCATCGCCCGTACCTGTTGCGGGCGTTGTCCCAGTGGATCGCCGACAACGACATGACCCCGCATCTGCTGGTCGATGCGACCCAGCCCGGCGTGCAGGTCCCACCCAGCGCGGTCAAGGAAGGCAAGGTGGTATTGAACATCGCCGAGCGCGCGGTGGTTCGGCTGCAGATAGACAACAGTTCGGTCAGCTTCAGTGCGCGCTTCGGCGGCGTCAGTTATCCGGTGCTGGTGCCTATTTCGGCGGTGCTGGCCATCTATGCGCGCGAAACCGGGCAGGGTATGGCCTTGCCGGACGACATCGCAGGGGCGACCGGCCCCGAGGGCGACGATGAGCCGCCTTCGCCGACGACTCCGGCCGAAGACGCGCCGACGACCGGGAAGCGTCCGCATCTACGCGTGGTGAAGTAACGCTCCCGCGCTCGCGATCAATGCAGATTGATCGGGGTGGCCGAGGGTTTCGCCGGTCCGATGAACGACACCAGTTTCTCTCCGCGCAACACCATCCTGCCGATATGGCGGTCGACGCCATCGTAGGAGTACTCGAAGCGGAAACTGCGCTCGAAACCCAGGCGTCCGTTCTCGCTGCGGCGCACTCTTATCCCCGCTGCGTGTACGGACTCGTCCAGCCACATGACTTGCGCCGCCGCGCATGCATCGCGGCCCAGCTGTTTGGCGTGTTCCGCGGCGGCACGTGCCGCATTCCAGTAAGCGAAAACGGCGGCGCCGGCGATCATCAGCAGGATGAGTGAAGGCATGGGCGATCAGCGCGGCGCAGGGCCGAGCTTCAACGATAGGTCGATGGCGTGGACGTGCTTGGTCAGTCCGCCGACGGAAATGCAATCCACGCCGTCCTCGGCGACGCTCCGCACCGTTTCCAGACTGACGCCGCCGGAGACTTCCAGCGGAATCCTGCCATTGGCGATACGCACCGCCTCGCGGCGCGTGACGGCGTCGAAGTCGTCGATCAGGATGCGGTCGCAGCCGACTTCTAGCGCCTCCTGCAGCTGCGCCAGGTTTTCGACTTCCACCACCAGCGGCAGCGCCGGTTGCGCCGCGCGCGCGGCCCGCACTGCCGCAGTCAGCGAACCCGCGGCGCGGATGTGGTTTTCCTTCAGCATCACCGTGTCGAACAGGCCGATGCGATGGTTGCTGCCGCCTCCGCAGCGCACCGCATATTTCTGGGCCAGGCGCAGGCCGGGAAGCGTCTTACGCGTATCCAGGATCTTCGCCCGCGTGCCGCGTACCGCCTCTACATAAGCCGCGGTCGTGGTCGCCGTGCCGGAGAGGGTCTGCATGAAATTCAGGCTCGCGCGCTCGCCACTGACCAAAGCGCGAGCGCGGCCGGACAGCGTGGCCAGTACGGTGCCGGCAGGGACGCGTTCGCCTTCCTGCACGCGCCATTCGATCGCTACGTCGGAGTCCAGCGCACGATGGCAGGCGTCGAACCAGGGGCGTCCCGCGACCACAGCCTCTTCCTTGCACAACAGATAGGCGATGTCGGCCACGTCCGGCAGCAGCGCAGCGGTCACGTCGCCGCTGCCCAGGTCTTCGGCCAGTGCGCGCGCTACGTCTTCGGCAATGACTTCTGCCGGCGGCGGAGAGAAATCCTGCGGCATCAGGCAGGGAAGCCTTCGATCTGGGCGGTGGCGATGGCTTCCTCGGCCAGCAGCACCGGGATGCCGTCGTCGACGCGGTAGACCGTCTTGCGGTCGCGGGTCAGCAAGGCTTCGCGCAGCGGCTCGGTTTGCACGGTGTCGTCGGCGCGCTTGACCCCTCCGGCGCCGATGGCGCGGTTCAACGCATCCAGGCCCTGCGAATCGAGCAGGGCCAGCGACTGGCGCGTGGTGGGGCAGCACAGGATATCGAGCAATTTGCGGTCCATTCGTCCGTAGTCAAGCGGGAAGATGCCCTAGAATAAGCCTTTGCGACCGCAGACAGTGAGCGCCTGCTTCACTTCTGAGGCCCAGTTCTGAGACTCCACTTCTGAGAGGACGGCATGACCGCCACAGTTCCCAGCCCGCTGGTCGGCATAGTGATGGGCTCCCGTTCCGACTGGGAGACCATGCAGCACGCCGCGCAGAAACTCGATGCGCTGGGCGTGCCTTACGAAGTGAAAGTGGTTTCCGCGCACCGCACGCCCGACGTGCTGTTTTCCTATGCCGAGGCAGCGGCGTCGCGTGGTCTGCGCGCCATCATCGCCGGCGCCGGCGGCGCTGCGCACCTGCCGGGCATGCTGGCGGCCAAGACCGCGGTTCCGGTGCTGGGCGTGCCGGTGCAGTCGAAGGCGCTCAACGGGATGGATTCGCTGCTGTCGATCGTGCAGATGCCGGCCGGCATTCCCGTGGCGACCTTCGCGATCGGCAATGCCGGGGCCTCCAACGCCGCTTTGTTCGCGGCCGCGCTGCTGGCGCCGCAGTACGCCGGCATCGCCAGTGCGCTGGACGCGTTCCGCGGCAAGCAGAGCGATGAGGTGACGGCCAACGACGATCCGCGGCTTCCCGTCTCAAGTTCCGGACCGTCGGCGTAATGACCACGGTCGGGATACTGGGAGGCGGGCAGTTGGCCCGCATGCTCGCCCTTTCCGGCGCGCCCCTTGGGCTGCGTTTCCTGGTCATGGATACCGAAGCCGACGCCTGCGCGGGTCAGTTCGCGCCGCTGTTGGTGGGCGACTACCGCGATGAAGCGGCATTGGCCGAATTCGCCTCCAGGGTGGATGTGGCCACTTTCGATTTCGAGAACGTGCCGGCGGAAAGCGCCGAATGGCTGGCCACGCGCGTGCCGGTGTTTCCCAATCCGCGTGCGCTCTCCGTGGCCCAGGATCGGCTGGTGGAAAAGAATCTGTTCCGTAGCTTGGGCATTCCGGTCGGCGAATACGCCGCGGTGTCCACGCGCGCCGGACTGGAGGCGGAAGTCGCGCGTATCGGCGGCCCGTGCATCCTCAAGACGCGGCGCTTGGGCTATGACGGCAAGGGTCAGTTCCGCATCAAATCGGCAGGCGACATCGAAGCGGCCTGGCAGGCGCTGGGCGCGCAAGCGGACGCGCAGGCAGAAGCGGTGGGGCTGATCGTCGAAGCCTTCATCCCCTTCCAGCGCGAGTTGTCGGTGGTGGCCGTACGCGGCCGCGATGGCGAATTCCGCACCTGGCCGTTGACCGAGAACTGGCATGTGGACGGAGTGTTGTCCGCCAGCCTGGCGCCGGCCACGATCGACGACGGACTTGCGCAGCTCGCTTACGGTTACGCCAATCAACTGGCCGAAGCTTTGGATTACGTGGGAGTGTTCGCGCTCGAACTGTTCTGCAAAGACGGGCAATGGCTGGCCAACGAAATGGCGCCGCGCGTGCACAACTCCGGGCATTGGACCATCGAAGGCGCGGAGACTTCGCAGTTTGAGAACCATCTGCGTGCCGTGCTCGGTCTGCCGCTCGGCGACACGCGCATGCTCGGTCATGCCTGCATGCTCAACTGGATAGGCGAGCTGCCCGATCGCAACACCGTGTTGGCCGAACCTGCTGGCCACTGGCACGACTACGGCAAGTTGCCGCGCGGCGGGCGCAAGGTGGGGCATGCGACCTTGCGCGACGATTCGGCGGGCGAACTGTCGGCTGCTCTGGAGCGCGTGGGCGGCGGATTGCAGCGCATGCCGCAAGTCGACCCGGTGTTGAAGGCGCTGCAGTAATCGGATGCGGAATTCCGTAACGGGATAGCAACGAGGCCGGGAATTCCCGGCCTCGTTCGTATGCGTCGTTCGTTTATCGGCAGCGACCGAAGCGATCCGGCGATACGCCGGGACCACCGCGCCAACCCGGCGGGTTTTCCCAGTTGGTGCCGCGTCCGCCGATGGGACCGGGCGGATTGTTGTCGAAGTCCAGCCAGCACCGACGCGCTTGATTCCACAAACCGTATCGCGGATGCCAATAGCCATAGCCGGCGTTGTAGTAGTAGCCGTTCTTGCTGATGGTGAACTTGTAGCGTTTGCCGTTATGGCGGTAGTAGCGGTAGTTGGGCGAAGCGCCGGGGCCGCCTTTCCAGCCTGGCGGATTTTCCCAGTTGGAGCCGGGGCCGCCAGCGGGGCCGGGCGGGTTGTTGTCGCGATCGCGCTTGGCCGCAAATACGTCGCCGCTGAAAACGGCAGCGGCCATCAGGGTGGAAACCATCAGCCATCGTGAAGCTTTCATCTCGCTCTCCTGTTTCGTGGGAACCACGAGCGGATAAACCGGCAGGAGCTGTTCGCGTTGACGGGCTGCTTGCAGTCTGTTGGGTTTCCGTTGGGAACGTGACGGGCTGTTCAGGCCGTGCACAAAAAGAAGGCCGGGACATGCCCGGCCTTCGCGTCTTGCAGTGCGGACTCAGCGCAGATTAGCGGCCACGAAGTCCCAATTGACCAGCGCCCAGAACGACTCGACATACTTCGGCCGCGCATTGCGGTAGTCGATGTAGTACGCGTGTTCCCACACGTCGATGGTCAGCAGCGGGGTGTCGTCGCCGGTCAGCGGGGTAGCGGCGTTGGACGTGCTGACCAGGGCCAGCGAGCCGTCCGGGCGCTGCACCAGCCAGCCCCAGCCCGAACCGAAGGTGCCGATGGCGGTCTTGGTGAATTCTTCCTTGAATTTGGCGAAATCGCCGAAGGCCTTGTTGATCAGTTCGGCCACCTTGCCGCCGGGTTCGCCGCCGCCGCCTTCCGAGGCCGGCTTGAGGCCGTTCCAGTAGAAGGTGTGGTTCCAGATCTGCGCGGCGTTGTTGAACATGCCGCCCTGCGACTTGCGGATGATGTCCTCCAGCGGCAGGTTGGCGAACTCGGTGCCCTCGATCAGCTTGTTGAGGTTGTCCACATAGGTCTTGTGGTGCTTGCCGTAGTGGAAGTCGATGGTCTCGCCGGAAATATGCGGCTCAAGCGCGGTGCGGTCGTAGGGAAGCGGGGGGAGTTCGATGGCCATGGCTTTTCCTTTGCTGTGCTAGGCGGGGCGGGACGTGGAGGGTTCGACGCAGCGGCGGGGCCGTGCGAAGGCTTACAATGGGAGTTTACCCGACCACGGTTTGCAGGCCGTCAACGCAGGAGAAAACACCATGCCGGTGATGGAACGCATCCAGGCCGAAGTCGAGGCCCACCCCATCGTCCTTTTCATGAAAGGCACGCCGCAGTTCCCCATGTGCGGCTTCTCCAGCCGAGCGATGCATGCGCTCAAGAGCGCCGGTGCCGGCGAAGTGCATACGGTCAACGTGCTGGAAGAGCCCGAGATCCGCGCCAATCTGCCGCGTTTCTCCAATTGGCCGACCTTCCCCCAGCTCTTCATCCATGGCGAGCTTATCGGCGGTTGCGACATCACCCTGGAATTGTTCGAGTCGGGTGAATTGCAGCGCATCGTGTCGGAGGCTGCGGCGCAGTGAGTCTGCTTGCTCTTCCGACCCGCAAAACAGGCGCGCTGCAGGGAAGGGTGGTGCTGGTCAGCGGTGCGCAAGGCGGTCTGGGCAGCGCCGCGGCGCAGGCCTGCGCGGGTGCGGGCGCCACCATGGTCCTGCTGGGGCGCAAGCCGCCCAAATTGAATCGTGTCTACGATGCGTGCGCGAAGCTGGGGCCCGAGCCTTTGCTTTATCCGCTGGATCTGGAAGGCGCCGCTCCGGACGACTACGCCGAAATGGCGGACCGCCTCCAGCGCGAACTGGGCCGGCTGGACGGCGTGCTGCATTGCGCCGCCGAATTCCGCGGACTCACCCCGTTGGAGCATACGGACCCGGCCAACTTCGCCCGCGCCGTGCACGTCAACCTCACCGCGCCGTGGTGGCTGTCGCAGGCGTGCCTGCCGTTGCTCAAGCAGGCTCCAGATGCGGCGCTGGTGTTCGCGCTGGATGACATGAGTCGCGTAGGGCAGGCGTACTGGGGCGGCTACGGGTTGGCTCAACATGGCCTGGGGGCGATGGTGGGCATGTTGCATGCGGAACTGGTCAATTCCAGTGTCAGGGTCTCGGCCCTGCAGCCCGGCCCCATGCGCACCTCCCTGCGCGCCAAGGCCTATGCCGAGGACGAAGATGCGCAGGCGCGCGACCCGGCCGACTATGCCGACGCCTGTGTCACCTTGCTGTCATCTGCCGGCGCTGTCCACCGCGGTGAAATCTGGAGCGTTCGCGCGTGACCGTGCTGTCGGCCGCGCTGCTTCTGTTCCTTATCCTGGATCCGTTGGGCAACATCCCGGTTTTCCTCAGCGTGCTGAAACCGCTGGCGCCCAAGCGTCAGCGCATCGTGCTGGCGCGTGAGCTGTTGATCGCGCTGGCGGTCCTGATGGGATTTCTCTGGGGCGGGAAATACGCGCTGGAATTGATGCACCTGCGCCAGGAATCGGTGCAGATCGCCGGCGGCATCGTGTTGTTCCTGATCGGCATCCGCATGATTTTCCCGCGGCCGGAAGGGTTGATGGGCGAACTGCCCGGCGGCGAGCCTTTTATCGTGCCGCTGGCCATTCCGCTGGTGGCCGGTCCTTCGGGCATGGCCGCGGTAATGCTGATGGGCAGCAACGAACCAGGCCGGCTCTGGGATTGGAGCCTGGCTCTGATGGTCGCCTGGGGCGCCACCGCCGCCATCCTGTTTTCCGCGACCCTGCTTTACAAATGGCTGGGGCGCAGCGCCCTGATCGCGCTGGAAAGGCTCATGGGCATGCTGCTGGTGGCCATCTCGGTACAGATGTTCCTAGATGGAATAGGGACTTATCTGAAACTCTCGCCGCCCAACATTTAGTCGCTTCAGCAAAGGCGTTTCACCGCCATGGTGCAGCGCAGAAACTTGTCATAACACGGTAATAACGGCTGTCTATCGTGTTAATCTGTTGTTAACCCAGTGACGCAGCTCACGGGGTCAGGGGCTTCATCCAGCGCTAGTGATTCCACCTGGGATCGCGCCAGCTTTTGCTTTTTACCGCCATCGCCTAACTCGTATCCGAGGCTTATCAAATGAATCAATCCCGTTTCCGGATGTCCAAGATCGCCATTGGTCTTGTGGTCGCGCTCGCAGCAGCGCCTTCTTTCGCGCAGAGCACCTCCTCGGGTGTCGGCGGCCTGGTCACCGGTAGCGACGGCAACCCCGTCGCCGGGGCCGAAGTGACCATTACCCACGTCGAATCCGGTACGGTCAGCCGCGCCACCACCGATGCAAGCGGTCGCTACAACGCGCGCGGCCTGCGCGTCGGTGGCCCTTACACGATCAGTGTGGTCAAGGCGGGTGCGGGCGCCGATACAGAGGAGAACATCTATCTCACCTTGAACCAAGTCAGCACCGTCGATGCCACCCTCGCCGGTGGCGATGTGGCTACGCTTGAAACCGTGACCGCAGTGGGCATCGCCGGTGGCTCGGAAGTATTCAGCGCCACCAAGATGGGGTCAGGCACCAGCGTCGATCAGCGCACGATCGATGCGTTGCCTTCGATGAACGGCAACATCCAGGATTACATGCGCCTGGACCCGCGTGTGGCCTTCACCGACCGCGCCTCGGGCAGCATCAGCGCCGGCGGCCAGAATCCGCGCTTCAACAAGATCACCATCGACGGCGTCTCGGCCAGCGATACTTTCGGCATTGAAGGCAACAACATGCCGACCCAGCGCCAGCCGGTGTCGATGGAGGCCATCGAAGCCATCGACATCAACCTGTCCAACTACGACGTCACTATGGCCGGCGCCGCGGGCGCCAACGTCAACGCGGTCACCAAGTCCGGTACCAACGAATTCCACGGCTCGGTCTACGGCACCTACCGCGACGGAGACTGGTTCGGCGACTATCCGGCCCGGATCGCAGGCAGCACGACGGACGTCACCGGTCTGCCTTTTGACGAATACAGGGACGAATCGACGTGGGGTATCACCCTGGGCGGCCCCATCGTCAAAGACAAGCTGTTCTTCTTCGCCAACTACGAGAAGTTCAAGCAGACCGATATAGGCCCGGCCGGCCAGAGTCAGGGTGTTAACCCGCTCAATGCGGGCGGCGCCGACTTCAACGCGGCGGACCTGGCGGAGGTACAGCGCATCGCCCGTGATGAGTGGGGTTTCGAGCCTGGTAGCTTGACCGGCGGCGGCGATACCGAGTTGGAGGAATACGCGCTGAAGCTGGACTGGAATATCAACGAAAACCACCGCGCAAATCTACGCTATAGCAAGCTTGAGCAAACCCGCGTACGTCCGGAAGCCTCCACTGCCAGCGTTCTGTCCCTGAGTTCCAACTGGTTCAACCACGCGAAGATCGTGGAAAGTTATGTCGGTCAGCTGTTCAGTGACTGGACCGACACCTTCTCCACCGAATTCAAGGTGTCGTATCGCGACTACTCGGCGATCCGCGTCAATCCGACGACGGCGCCGACCATCCAGGTCTATTTCGACGACGACAACGAAGACAACCGCCCCGACCAAGGCGATGCGATCCGGCTTGGCACCGAGCGCAGTTCGATGGGTAACGCACTGCGGACCGAAACGTGGAACTACTTCGGCGCTGCCACTTGGACCGTCGGCGATCACGACATCAAGTTCGGCGCTGAGTACAGCGAAAACGAGATTTACAATTTCTTCCTGCAGGACTATTGGGGCAACTACAGCTTCTACGTCCCCATTGACGAAGCCACCGGTACCCGCGACTTCGGTGCGTTGCTGCGTGGCGAGTACTTCGATTACGACCTGCAAACCAACCCCACCAACCCCGGTGCGATTCCGGCGGTCTATACCAACAAGAACCTGGGAGTGTTCATCCAGGACACGTGGTATGCGACGTCCAACCTGACTCTGACCTTCGGCCTGCGCGCCGATAAGCCCGATGCCAGTCCCGATCCGGCCTCCAATGCCTGCTTCGCCTCGGCGCGGGTTGCCAACGGCGCCGGTCCCGCCGATTGCCCGAATGGCGGTTTTGGTTTGGACAACACCACTACGTTCAACGGCGATTACATCATCCAGCCCCGCTTCGGCTTCAACTACACCTTCGACTGGGAGCGCCCGGCGCAGTTGCGTGGCGGCATCGGTCTATTCCAGGGCGACGCACCGCAGGTGTGGGTCGGCAACGCGTACAACAGCACCGGCCTGAATTACGTCGCCTACAGCAACGTCACTGACTGGGAAAACGTGCCGTTCACCGCCGATGGCCTGAATCCGACGATCCCGGGAACGAGCCGTCCCGTCCGCAACGTCAATGTGATCGCCGACAACTTCGAGCTGCCGTCGGTGTGGAAGGCTAACCTGGCCATCGACGTGGAGACCCCGTGGCACGGCATCGTCGCATCGGCCGAGTTGCTGCTGACCGACGTGAAGAACGGCCTGTTCTATCGCACTTTGAACGTGGGACCGGGCTTCGTCGGTCCCGATGGCCGCACGCTGTACTGGAACCCGGCAAGGCCCGATTGGGTTGTGCCTAGCGGCACCCCGAGTGCTCAGTCGCCGCAGGCACGTTTCCAGAACAACAGCTACTTCGGCGACGTTTATCTGCTCGAGAACACCGAACAGGGCAAGGGCCAGCAGTTCACCGTGTCGCTGAGCAAGCCGTTCAGTGCTGAAAGCGACTGGTCGTGGAGCTTAGGTTATACCTACACCAATGCGGAGGAAGTGGGCGCGCTGACCAGTTCGACCGCCGGTTCCGGCTATGGCGGCCAGTTGGGCTTCAACGTCAACGACGAAACGGTCAGCACCGCGCGCTACGAGATCAGGGATCGGTTCAGCGGCGCGCTGAACTGGTCACACAAGTTCTTCGGCGACTACTCCACCCAAGTAGGACTGTTCTACGAAGGCCGTAGCGGTCGACCGTACAGCTATATCTTCTCCGGCGACGCCAACGGCGACAACCGCACCTTCAACGACCTGTTCTATGTGCCGGCAGGTCCCGGCGATGTGCTGTTCGGTTCGATCGGCGGCACCCAGGCTGCGCCTACCTTCACTGCCAACGCGGCAATGGAACAAGCTTTCTGGACTTGGCTGGAGAGCCAGGAAGGGTTGAGCCGTTATAAGGGCAGATACGCTCCGGAAAACGGCTTTACGTCGGGTTGGGTCAACACCTTCGACGTACGCATCAGCCAGGAACTGCCCGGTTTCTTCAAGGGCCACAAATCGAAGATCTGGCTGGATATCCAGAACGTCGGCAACCTGCTGAACAAAGACTGGGGCCACATCATCGACTATGGCTTCAATGCCAACAATGCAGTGGCCACCTTGCAGGGCATCTACGATGGCAAGTATGTCTACGGTTACCGCAGCGGCACGGAGTTCGGCCAGGCCACCGCGCTGGGTATCCCGACCAACGCCGATAGCCAGACCAATGGCATTTCGCAGTGGTCCCTCCAGGTGGGTCTGAAGTACGAGTTCTGATTGTCAGCATGCTTGTCGGAAAACGGCCGGATTATCCGGCCGTTTTCTTTTGTGGGGCCGACTGCGCTACAGTTCTGGCCCTATAAAAAGACAAGCATGGATACGAATATGAGCGAAACGGCACCGAGGGCGTTGCCGGTACAGGACGCGCGGATCTACCCGCGCGGCGGTCTGGATGTGCTGTCCCGCGTGGAAGTGGCCCGGCTGCGCGACGCATCGAGCGGCGGCATGCACGAGCTGTTGCGGCGTTGCGCGCTGGCGGTGCTGACCAGCGGCAGCGCGTCGGACGATCCGCGCGCGGCGCGCGATCTCTATCCGGATTTCGACATCCAGGTGCTGCAGCAGGACCGCGGCGTACGCATCGACCTGGTCAATGCGCCGGCCATGGCGTTCGTGGATGGCGAGATCATCCGCGGCGTGGCCGAGCTGCTGTTCGCGGTTGTGCGCGACCTGGCTTATACCGCCATCGAGCTGGGGCCGGAACACGAGGGGGAATTGGAATCCTCCGTCGGCATCACCAACGCCGTGTTCGGCCTGCTGCGCAACGCCCGCATCCTCAAGCCGGCCGATCCCAACCTGGTGGTGTGCTGGGGCGGGCATTCCATCTCGCGCGACGAATACATCTACACCAAGCAGGTAGGTTACGAGTTGGGTCTGCGCGGGCTGGACATCTGCACGGGTTGCGGTCCCGGCGCGATGAAGGGCCCGATGAAAGGCGCCACCATCGCCCATGCCAAGCAGCGCCGCCGTACCACGCGATACATCGGCATCACCGAACCCGGCATCATCGCCGCGGAGTCGCCGAACCCCATCGTCAACCACCTGGTGATCATGCCGGATATCGAGAAGCGTCTCGAAGCGTTCGTGCGCGTCGGTCACGGGATTCTGGTGTTTCCGGGCGGCGTGGGCACCGCAGAGGAAATCCTCTATCTGCTCGGCATACTTCTGCGTGAGGAGAACGCCGGCCTGCCGTTCCCGCTGATCCTCACCGGTCCAACGATCGCAGCGCCGTATTTCGAACAGATCGACAAATTCATCCGCCTGACTCTGGGCGATGCCGCCGCTGCGCGTTACGAGATCATCACCGGCGACCCGGTTGCGGTCGCCAAGAAAATGACCGCAGGCATCAAACGCGTGCGCGAATACCGCATCGCGCACAAGGATTCGTTCTTCTTCAACTGGGCCATCGACGTGCCGCTGGAATACCAGCAGCCTTTCGTTCCCTCGCATGAAGCCATGGCCGCATTGGACTTGCACCACGGCCGTCCGGCGCATGCGCTGGCCGCCGACTTGCGTCGGGCCTTCTCCGGCATCGTCGCCGGCAACGTCAAGGAAGACGGCATGCGCCGCATCGAGCAATTCGGCCCCTTCGAAATCCACGGCGACGCGGACATGATGCAGGCGCTGGACGCGCTATTGCGTGCGTTTGTCGAACAGCGGCGGATGAAGATCGCGGGCGAATACAAGCCGTGCTATCGGGTGTTGGCCTGACCCAGCGCCCGCTCTTCCCTCCAGCCTGATGCCGGACGATATCAAGCGAGCAAAGGCAAGCGGATGACTGCGATGTAGCGCCCGTCCGCCATCGTGGTTTCCACGCTGCCACGTCCATGGGTCAGTGCCGTCACACGTGCGCGCACTGAGTTCAGCCCCACTTGGTGTCCCTTAGTGGCAAGCGCGGCTGATTCCGGCAACGCGTTGCTGATGGTGATTAGTACCCAGCCTGCTTGCTGAGTGACTTCTATGCAGATTTCCCCGCCTCCGGTAGCGGGTTCCACGCCATGTCGAATGGCGTTCTCTACCAGCGGCTGGATCGACAATGTGGGCACATCGACTAGCGGTAATGTGTCGGGTAGTTGCCATTGCACGCGCAAGCGTTCGCCAAAGCGCAGCTTTTCGATTTCCAGATAGCGCTGCGCCAATGTCAGTTCTTCTGACAGCGGTAGTTCGCTTGGACCGGCGAGTGCGGCGCGAAATAGGTCAGCCAGATCCAGCAGCAGGCGCTCAGCCTCTCCAGGACGCGCATGTATCAGTGCTGCGCCGGCATTAAGCGTGTTGAACAGGAAATGCGGCCGAATCCGTGCCTGTAGCGACTCCAGTTCCGATTGTTTGGCGCGTACGGCCAGTTGACGTGCCCGCCAGTGGTTGAGGAATGCAGCCAGGCCCAGCAGACCGACGGTTAACGCTATCCCGGACAGGCGCAGGAAAAGCGATTGCCAGCCACCTTGTGTCATGGACCATAAGTCGCGCACGAGCAACCAGGCAGCCCCTGTGACTACACAGGTATTGATCAGCAGCAGTCCCAATGCCACATAGGCAACGTATTGCGGGCGCAGCGGATTCAGTGATCTGCGCAGGAGGTAAAGTTCCGCCAGCGTGAGCAACGACACCCACTGGATGGCCATCGATGTCAGGGCAAAGTAGATCCAGCCGTCACCCTGATTGCGGGCCGCCAAGGTCAAGACCACAGCGACTCCTTCACCCGCAAGCACGACCCAGGCGAGCACGTTGGCCTGCCACAGGACATCCAGAGGGGTGGGGCTGACTGACTGGCTCGCTGGCATTGATTGGTTAGGGCGTGGTCCGGTGCAGGGGGCATGATGCCCTTGCGGCGGTCACAAAAGACAGGGCTGCGAACCGCTGGAGTGCGCCACATGCCCGTCCATCGGCTGCGATCTGGTGCTTTGCCGCGGCACGTCTTAGGGTGGCACATCGATAACTTGGGGAAGTTGACATGCTGGGCGGCAACACCGTATCCGCACGTGCAGTCGGGGGGTCGCCAGCTTCGCTGGCAGCTGGCTTCACTTTGGTTGAACTGCTGATCGCAATGGCTGTATTCGCGATTGTGGTCGCGATGGCGATGCCGAGTTTAACTTCGGTTGTCAACAACAACCGACTGACGACTCAGGCCAATAGCCTAATAGCTGACTTCCAACTCGCCAGGTCAGAAGCCGTTCGACGCAATCGTACCGTGCGTCTGTGCCGTACCACGGACGGAGCGACCTGCGCGTCTGCCGTAGGTGATTGGAGCCGTTGGCTGGTAGTCGTCCCCGCCGCTACCCCCGAGATCCTTCGCGACTTCACCCCCAAGGCGCCAATGGAAGTGACCTCTGACGTCGCCAATGTTGATTTCCGTTCGGACGGTTTGGCGCGCAACTCCACCGGTGGGCTGCTCGCCACCAACTTCACCGTCTGCATTCCTACTGCGCTTCCACCGCAGAACACTCGCACTGTCAGCATGGTGGGTGGCAGTCGCCTCAATGCCGTTGCCGGCGCCCACTCCACGCCCGGGAGCTGCCCATGATCCGATTGGTGAATTTCCCAGCCAGGTCCGCTCGTACTGCCGTCCATTGTGCTGGTGCTCGTACACAACGGGGCGCCGGACTGCTCGAGGTGATGATTGCGGTGCTGATCATGGGGGTCGGCCTGCTTGGTATCGCCGCCATGCAGGCTACTGCTTTGCGTAACGGCCAGAGTTCGCTCGAACGCAGTCAAGCGGTGATCCAGACTTACGCCATCTTGGATGTAATGCGTGCCAATCGGGTGGATGCCGTTGCGGGTTACTACAACACCGCCGGCTCCACCGCGCAATGCACTGCATCTACGCCGGTTTCCGGCAGTCCAGCAGGACAGCAGGCTGCGCAGGCGGAAGTCAATAATTGGCTAGCCGCATTGAAGCAGACTGTGGGAACAGCAGCCGATGAAACCACCTGTGGGCGGGTCTCGTGCGTAGCTAACAGCATCGGGGGAGGGACCTGTACGGTGATGGTGCAATGGGACGACAGCCGTGGCAGCACGTCGAATACGAACGGGACGGCAACTTCAACGGGACTAGGTGGCGCGTCACGTCAGGTCGTCACGGTGGCTGCGCTATGAACAAGCAGCACATGATCCGTAATCAAAGGCGCATGCAGGCGGGTTTCAGCTTGATTGAGCTGATGATTGCCTTGGTGCTGGGCCTGCTGGTCGTTTCGACGGCGATCGGCATTTTCCTGTCCAATAAACAGGCTTATATGGCCACCCAGGGGCTTGGCCGCGTGCAGGAGAGTTCGCAGGTGGCGTTCGAACTCATGTCCCGCGACATTCGCGAAGCCGGCGGCAATCCATGCGACTCGGCCTTGGTGGCTGGAAACATCATCGAGGGCGGTGCAGCCGCAACACCGACGGGGACCGACTGGTACTTGGCGGTCGCTCGACCGCTATACGGCTTCGAGTCCGGCGGACCGACTCATGTGGCGAATACCGACGTGATCCAAGTCCTGCGTCCGGCCGATGATATTCGTAGTCTCACTGCCGATACCACGGCTGGTTCAGCAAGTGCCACGTATTCGCCGGGTACACCTGCTTACACCAGCGGTGCGGCGATCATGATCTGCGACATGAAGACCCTCGGGGTCTTCAAGGCGAATGGTGCCAGCAGCATTTCCGGCGCCAACGGCACGGTCAGCTTTGGTGCCGGCGCAGGTGGTAATGCCTGCAACTATTTCCCGCAACCGAACGCAGGCACATGCGCGGGTGCATCGACCGCTTATCAGTTCCCCAAGTTCGCAACACTCAGTGCCTTGGAAGGTGTGCGCTGGTTCGTTCGCGACCCGGACGGCAATGCGTCGAATGGTCATTCGCTTTACCGGCAAGTCAACGGCGGCACTGCGGAGGAAGTGGTGCAAGGCGTGGACGATATGCAGGTCCAGTATTTGACACCAAGCGCAGGCTACGTAAATGCAAGTGCTCTGACCACGGCTGCCGCTTGGAACGAAGTGAGGGCGGCACGTGTGACGTTGATACTCCGCGAGACGGAGGTGTCGGGTACCGATGGAACCAGTCGCCAGCCGATCACGCGCACGATAGAAAACGTCATTACCTTGCGGAACAGGGTGCTATGAAAAACCAGTCGAACACTTCTTTTGGCAGCCAAGGCGGTGCATCGTTGGTGGTGGTGCTGATCTTGTTGCTGATCATGACCCTGCTTGGGCTGGCGGTGCTGCGTGGCACACTCCTCGAAGAAAGAATGAGCGCCAACATGTACGACCGCAGCTTGGCCTTCCAGCAAGCCGAGTCAGCGCTGCGCGAAGGCGAGGAGAGAGTCCGCGATGTCATCGTGGCGGAAGGAAACGGCTGGGTGATCGGTGTCAAGTGCGGCAACGATCCGGCACGCGGTGGTGTTACGGGCATAGTCGATGCTAGCTGCGCGATGCCGGCCAATCTTTATTCCGGCGGCACAGTCTGCACCGGTACGGTGCTGACGTCCGACTGCTGGTTCAACGCGCAGGATCAGTTGACGACAGCCAATAATTCGGCCGGCGCTCCGCAGTATTACGTCCAGTACATGGGGTTGCGCGACAGCAGTGATGAACTTGGACTGGATTCCAGTGCCGGCTCCACTCAGTACGGCGGCGGCGGCGGTGGCGTGGTGCAGGAAGCCATGTATCGCGTTATCGCTCGCAGTCACAGCCCTGCCGCCAGTTCCGACCGCGCCGTTGTAGTGCTCCAAGCCAATGTGGTTGCCAAGTGATGACCACCATGCAGCCAGAAACCCGTTTCGGGGGAATCGTCATGAACAGTAGTAACGAATTTGCTGGGGGTCGTGGCAATCGTCGAACGACTAGCCGAATGTTGGCATTCGCCGCCGGTTTGCTGGCGGGCCTCAGTTCGCTATCGGCGATCTCCGGGGTGGCAATCGACAACAAGCCACTCACGGTCAACAACAGCGTGCCGGGTAACCTGGTGCTGATTCCTTCGGTTGAGTGGCCAACCGTGGTGACCCATGCCAACGATGCAGGTGTGGCGGAGGGTTCAGCCAACTACAGTGCCAGCATCCCTTATGCGGGCTACTTCAATTCCGATGTCTGCTATGACTACGTGTATGACGCAGTAGAGGCGAATCGTTACTTCAGCCCAGCGGCGGCTGCGACTAATCGAACCTGTTCGGGTGGTACCCGTTGGAGCGGCAACTTTCTCAATTGGGCTTCGATACAGGCGACCGACACCTTCCGTATGGCGCTGACCGGCGGTTATCGCGTCGGGCGCCCGGCAGATAACAACGGCCGGCGCGAGATCGCATCCAAAACCTACTTGGAAAAGGCAGAGTCGGATCGCTATAACACAGGTTTCAACCAGTTTCGCAGGCTGGCTTCTGGTGCGGGCAGCGTAATGCCTGGTTCGTTCGCTGCGGTCCGGACGCGCATCGGTGGCCTGCATAATCAAATGTGGTTTGCCGGCGATACCAGCGTCTCTCTGGGTAGCGACGCAGTCGTCACGATCACCGATGTTCAAGTGACCGGTGGTGGTCTCAGCAACGTGATCTTTTACAATCCTGCCGTCCATAATCTCCCAAATTCAGGTAATAACTCGGGCACTTGTACGGCGGGCAGTATCAACTGTGAGGCATATTGTTCGGGTAGTGGCTACACGCTCAACGGGAACATATGTGTTCGTCCTAACCGAGCCAACCAAACTCCAAACTATCGCTACATCTATGGCAATAATCAGGTCTATTCGGTCAGCATGCGCGTGCAGGTATGCGATGGAACCTTTGACACGCGGACAAGCCTGTGTACGCCCTACGGCAGCTACTACAAACCCGAAGGTCTGATTCAGCGCAACTCCAAGAAAACGCGTTACAGCGTTTTCAGTTACCAGAATCGGGATACCGATTTCGATGGCGCGGTAATGCGTGCGCGTCAGAAGCTCGTTGGGCCGGTCACGGCGGCCGAGACGGCCGGTTTGGAAAAGCCCTACCCAGACAGGACCAGTCGATTGCCTATGGATACTGCGGAATGGAATCTGAACACCGGTGTGTTGATCGATAATCCGGATCCAACAGATGCCTCCAGTACCGCTATCGGAGGCACTTGCGCAGTCAATGACACCCCGGACGGAAGTGCTTGCAGTATTCAATACAGCGGGGTGATCAACTACATCAATCGTTTTGGGCAGGTCGGTACCGGTAAGGGAAGCGGCAACACCAACAATGCCGATACTGGGCGCTGGACTTTGAAAGGCGATGGTTCCAACGAGGTCGACAATGCCGCAGAACTCTACTACACCGCACTGCGTTACATCCGTGGCCTGGGGAACCTTACTGCCTTCTCAACTCTGGGCAGTACGCCCCTGGAGAGATACAGGCGCGCTGACGGTATGCCCGTAATCGCGAATTGGTACAGTGCGAGCGGCAGCGGTGCCACGAGCTGGAGCAGCAATGTCCGCGCCAGCGACTACGATCCGATGCTATACCAGTGCCAAGCGACCGTGTTTTTGGGAATCGGCGATACGAACACGGCAAACAATGGCGAAGATCAGTATGTGGAGACTGGTATTGGCACAACACTCGCTCCGTTCAGTGCCAGTACCTGGCTGGGATATATGAAGGGAGATGGTGCCGGCGGCCCAGGGGCAAACAACAACAGAAACAACATCGCTTCCTTAGCTTTCTGGGCGCACCTGTCCGATGTCAGACCCGATGTTCCCAATACCGTATTGAGTACCACGCCGGATAAAAAGCGTGGCCAATCGGTGGGCACCTACTGGGTGGACGTCGTTGAACGAAACGATTTCAAAGGTAATGCAACCAACCAGTATTACCTGGCCACCAAGTACGGCGGGTATGCAATCCCTGCAGATGACTACGATGCAAATGGCAATGCAGGCCGTAGACCCGATGCTTGGTGGAGTACAACCACCAATTGGGGCGACAACACACAGACTTACGGGGCCGGTGCTCCCTATTACAGACCCGGCAATATGTATTTCGCCAACAGTGGCCAGAAGATGATCGATGGATTGAATGCCGCTTTCCAGAAGATCGCTGATGACATCAGCGGTTCTGGCAGTTCCTTCGCCAGCAATACCACCAAATTGGAAATTGGAGCGCGCACCTACCAGGCGAAGTATATGTCCAACGGTTGGGGCGGCAGGCTTACCGCCAGCGACGTGAATACCTCCACCGGCGTGCTAACTGATCGCTGGGATGCTTCTGACTGGCTGGGACAGGCCGCGGGCGAACCGAAAGTGAACGCATCGGCTACGCTACTCGATTACACGCAGCGCAAGGTTCTCTACAAGAACGCAACAGGGTCGCTTTCTAATTTCATCAGCAACTGGACGGGTGGCGTCCTGACAAGCCCCACGCTGGTGAATCCTGCTGCGCTGGCAGTCACCGACAACCAGCTCAAATACCTTCTTGGGGACCGCACCCACGAGCGGCAGTCCACGGCGACCGGTAGCCTGAAACAGTTCCGCAACCGACGCGGCATGCTCGGCGATATCATCAACTCCACCCCGGTGTACGTGGGCAAGCCCAACGCCAATCTGTATGCCAATGATGCAAGCTACGCTTCTTTCGTGTCCGCCAATGCCAGTCGCAAGCCAGCGGTCTATGTGGGGGCCAATGACGGAATGTTGCATGCCTTCTGGGCACCCGATGCCAGCGATACGACAAATGCGGCCAATGCGGGCAAGGAACTGTTCGCGTTCATGCCCACCGAAGCCATGGCGGTACTGAAGCAGAGCGATGTGTCCACCAACAAGTATCCCTACTGGGATCCCGAGTACGACCATGCTTTCTCCGTTGACGGTGAAATGACCGTCGCGGATGTGAAAGACGGCGCTACTTGGAAAACAATCCTGGTGGGCACGATGGGGCGTGGCGGCACCACCGTATTCGCAATGGACGTGACCAACCCGGACAGCCCTAGTCTGCTGTGGGAAAAAAAGAAAGATGCCAGTACCGTGGGCCAGATGCTGGGCAATAGCTTGGGTCGCCCGATCATTGCGCAAGCGGCATCAGGTGATTGGCGTGTGTTCCTCGGTAATGGGCCCAACAGCACTAACGGAACGTCTGCTCTGGTTATCTTAGATGCCATGACGGGCGCAGATGATGGCTCGATCAATACTGGCGTTGGTACCAATAACGGTCTGTCACCGGTCAATGTGTGGGATGGCCAAGGTGCGACCACAGGAAGCCCGCCGGATGGCTACTTCGATACGGTCTATGCCGGGGACATGGATGGCAATCTATGGAAATTTGACATTGGTGGCAGCGGCACCAGGCTATTCGCTGCGGGTACCAGTCAGCCGATTACCGTGGCGCCTCTGGTTTCCAAGAATCCTTACAATCCGCCGGATACCTGGGTGTTCTTCGGCACGGGCCGCTACCTCAGCATGGCGGACACCAGCACTACGGCGAACCAGGCCGTGCAGGGCTGGTACGGAATCATTGATCGCGACAGCTTGGTAGCCAAGAGCACGCTGAACCAGTCCAGCATCATCCATCAGGATACAGTGGGGCGTGTCATCGAAAAGGTGGACGCGGCTGGTGCCAATGGCTGGTACATTGACCTGCAGTCTCCCGCGGAAGCGGCGGGAACAGCGAGCGCCAAGGGCGAGCGCATGGTGGTGCCCAACTTCTTCCAGGGCCTCGCCCTGATTGGCACCACCCGCTATCCGGACTCGAACGATCCATGCTCGCCGACAGGTAAGGGCTATACGATGGCCATCGATCCATTCACAGGTGGCCGGCTGGGCAGCGCCTTCTTCGACATCAACCAGTCGGGAACGGTGGGTGACGGCGGGGATTACCAGGGCGGCGATACTGGCACGCCGTACTCGGGTGTCGGCTATGGCAGTGGTCCTAACAATCCGATTTTCCTGGGATCTTACATGTACACCAGTCTGGACAATGGTACCTACGCGAAGATGAAGACCAGCGCATCGCAATCCACCGTTAAGCGTGTTTCCTGGAGGGAGTTGTTGAATGGCAACTAAAACTTTCTATTGGCGCTCGTCACGTTATTCGGTAGTGGGCTTCAGTCTGCTCGAGCTGATGATCGTGGTCGCAATCGTGGCGATTCTGGCCACCGTCGCCAACGCGAGCTATCGGGAGTACGTTCTGAAGTCTCGCAGGGCGGCGGCGGCCACTTGCTTACAGGAGCGCGCCCACTTCATGGAGCGCTACTACACCACGACGTTGACGTATGCAGGCGCGCCCAATCCTGCGCAATGTGGGCCGGAGCTCAACGATTTTTATACAATCGCTTTTAACGGTACGCCGGCAGCGAAGACCTTCGTCCTGACGGCAAGTCCCACCACCAGACAGAACGATCCCAAGTGCGGCACGCTCTCCCTCAACGCGCAGGGTGCTAGAACTGCAAGCGGAACCGCATCTTCGACGCCGGCGGATTGCTGGTAAGTCGGCCTGCTGACGTTGATTTTCCATCGTCTCGGCAACGTGCGCACAAGTTTCGTTGAGCCGAAGGAACAATGCGCAGCTTGGAATGTTGGGGCGCTGCATCAATCCAGTAGATGTCCGCAGGCTTGTCAGACTGCTTGTTGCCATCGGCATCGCAGACCATCGCCAAGTATGGCCACCGTCGCTGTCGCCCGGCATCTGTCGCCATTGCTGGGGCAGACGACGAACGGCGTGTTGTAAGTCACCGTAGCCATCCGCACCAAGGAAAAGGTGCGAAGTAGGCAGATGCAAGGCAGCACTCACTCACTGGCGTTTCTGTAATGCATTGAACGAAGTATCGCGATGGCAGTCAGGATCGCCTGAGCCCGCATCGCATGCATGCTCTATGAGTGTCGCTCATCGGGAGGTTCCACGACGGGCGCAGCCCTATTTGCATGGGCGGCAACTTCCCTGCCGCGAACACGCGCCTTGTCCACTGTGACGCAGAGAATGTCGCGCAATGACCTAGCGGCCGATATCGGAATAGGGAATAGAGCGCTGTCGCATGTAGCGCAATGCCGTTTTGTCATTCCGGATTTCCGTGAAGAATCTTTAGTTTTCGCCGGGCACAAGAAAGGCCTGTGCCTTTCGACACAAGCCTTTGTTTTTCTGGCGCCCGAAGTTGGACTCGAACCAACGACCCCCTGATTAACAGTCAAGTGCTCTAACCGGCTGAGCTATTCGGGCGGGGCGGCCATTGTAGGCGGCGGCATTCGCTCAGGCAAGGCTGGAGGACGGCTTGGTCTGGCGCGGCACGGAAATCTCCGCCTTGCGCTGATCCAGGCCCTGAGGGCCTCAGCCCTGGCAGGGTATTGATCCGGAAAAGCTTTCGCTGCGGATCCGCCCCGCGTTATTGACCACTACCTGACCCAGCAATTCATCCTCGCGGCACAGGCGCACGGTGATATTGCTGCCGCTGCTACGCCCGTCGGGCAGGTAGCGCAGTTGCGGGCGGCCCTTGGACGACACGATGCGGAGCGAGGGGTGGATTGGCGCATTTTCGTCCCGAAGCACGTCTTCCCTAGCGTCGGGCTGCCGGTTGCCATCGGCGTCGAAGAACATCAGCCAGCCCTGGCTCCAGTCGCCATCCATACGGCAACCGCCGGCGCGGTTCGAAGGGCAGACCACGGTCGGGATGCGGTAGCTGATGGCGGTGTTCCGCGCCGAGGCCATGTGTGCGGTGAGCAGGTGCATGGCCGAACTCGCGCGTTGGTGCTCCATCAAGCTGCGATAGGAAGGAACCCCTATCACTAAGCCAATGACCGAAATAGCCATAACGACAAGGGCCTCGACCAAGCTGAAGCCTCGTAAGCGGTTGGGGGAACGATTCGTGGGTTTGGCGGGGGAGGTTGCGGGCATCCGATGCATGGCTTTTCTCCAGTAGCCCTGTCTGGGCATCTGCAGATTCCTCTCCTTCCCAAGGCGAGGGCATCGGCGGGGCGCGCAAGGGCATGTAGGGAATTCCCTGACGCGGACGTAATCCGGGTCGCCGCTATACTGGCCAATCGCCGCAGAATTTCCGCCATGACCGATCGTTTCGAACTCGTTTCCTCCTATTCCCCCGCCGGCGACCAGCCGCAGGCGATCGCCAAGCTGATCGAGGGCTTCGAGTCTGGCTTGGCCAAGCAGACCCTGCTGGGCGTCACCGGTTCCGGCAAGACCTACACCATCGCCAACGTGGTGCAAGCGGTGCAGAAGCCGACCCTGGTCATGGCGCCCAACAAGACCCTGGCCGCCCAGCTGTATGGCGAGTTCAAGGCTTTCTTCCCGAACAACTCGGTCGAGTATTTCGTCAGCTATTACGACTACTACCAGCCGGAAGCCTATGTGCCGTCATCGGACACCTTCATCGAGAAAGACAGCTCGATCAACGAACACATCGAGCAGATGCGTTTGGCCGCGACCAAGGCGCTGCTGTCCCGCCGCGACACGATAGTGGTCGCCACGGTTTCGGCGATCTACGGCTTGGGCGCGCCGGAGGACTATTTGTCGCTGCGTCTGATCCTGTCGCGCGGCGAGCACATCGATCAGCGCCAGCTGATCCGGCAGCTGAGCGATCTGCAGTACACGCGCAACGAATACGAACTGCACCGCGGCACGTTCCGGGTGAAGGGCGAGGTCATCGACGTGTTTCCGGCCGAATCGGACATCGAGGCGCTGCGGATCGAACTGTTCGACGGCGAAATCGAGAACCTGACCCTGTTCGATCCTCTGACCGGCGAGACCCTGCGCAAGCTGCCGCGCTTCACCATCTATCCCAAGACCCATTACGCGACCACGCGCGACCGCGTGCTGGCGGCCATCGACACGATCAAGATCGAGTTGAAGGAGCGCCTGGAGCAGCTGTACGCGCAGAACAAGCTGGTGGAGGCGCAGCGTCTGGCGCAGCGCACCCAGTTCGATGTGGAGATGATGGCCGAAGTCGGTTTCTGCAACGGCATCGAGAACTACTCGCGCCACCTCACCGGCAAGGCGCCGGGCGAGCCGCCGCCGACGCTGTTCGATTACCTGCCGCCCGACGCGCTGCTGGTCTGCGACGAATCGCACGTGACCATTCCGCAGATCGGCGCCATGTACAAGGGCGACCGGTCGCGCAAGGAGACGCTGGTGGAATTCGGTTTCCGGCTGCCGTCGGCGCTGGATAATCGGCCGCTGAAGTTCGAGGAGTGGGAGGCGCGTTCGCCGCGCAGCATCTACGTGTCCGCGACTCCGGGGCCCTACGAACTGCGGGAATCGGGCGGGGAAGTGGTGGAACTGGTGGTGCGTCCGACCGGGCTTATCGATCCGCCGGTGGAAATCCGCCCGGTGGCTTCGCAGGTCGACGATGTGCTGTCGGAGATCAATCTGCGGGTGGCGATGGGCGACCGCGTGCTGATCACCACCCTGACCAAACGCATGGCCGAAAACCTGACCGAATACCTGGGCGAACACGGGGTCAAGGTGCGCTACCTGCATTCGGACGTGGACACGGTGGAGCGCGTGGAAATCATCCGCGACCTGCGCCTGGGCAAGTTCGATGTGCTGGTGGGCATCAACCTGCTGCGCGAGGGCCTGGACATGCCGGAGGTGTCGCTGGTGGCGATCCTGGACGCGGACAAGGAAGGTTTCCTACGTTCCCGCGGCTCGCTGATCCAGACCATCGGCCGGGCCGCGCGCAATCTGCGCGGCAAGGCGATCCTGTATGCCGACAAGATCACCAATTCCATGCAGGCCGCCATTGACGAGACCAATCGCCGTCGCGAGAAGCAGGTGGAATACAACGCCGAGCACGGCATCACCCCCATCTCGGTCGCCAAACCCATCGTCGACATCCTGGAAGGCGCGCGCAGCGACGCGGCCAACGAGGGTGGCCAGAGCGGCAAAGGCGGTCGCGGCAAAGGCCGCCGTGTGGCCGAGGAGGCCCCGGACTACGCCTCGTTCAGCCCGGCCCAGATCGCCGCGCGGCTCAAGGCGCTGGAACAGCAGATGTACCAGCACGCCCGCGATCTGGAATTCGAGGAGGCGGCGCGGCTGCGCGACGAGATCCACAGGCTGAAGGACGCCAGCCTGGTCATCTGACACGGTCGGGGATGGTCGTAGGTCGGGGCCACGCCCCCGACGCACGGAAACCGTGGACCGACCGATTCCGCGCCGCACGCATGGATGTTATGATGCGCGCCCCTGAAAGCGTCCTTTCGGGGCATACCGGGCGGTTAGCTCAGCGGTAGAGCACTACCTTGACATGGTAGGGGTCACAGGTTCGAACCCTGTACCGCCCACCACGCCGGAACGGCGTGGATTCGGCAACAAAGACAATCCAGAGGTGGCGGCAACCAGCCGTCGAGCGTGCGACATGAGCACTACCAACTTCCCCTGCTGACTTTCCTGCCCGCCTCTTCCGTTGGTGTATCGAAGGCGCGCAGCGCCTTTTTTCGTATCTGGTACTGACTAAATGATCACGATCACCCTCCCCGACGGCAGCCGCCGCGAATTCGAAAACCCCGTCAGCGTCATGGAAGTGGCGCAGTCCATCGGCGCCGGCCTGGCCAAGGCCACGGTGGCCGGCGTAGTGGACGGCAAGCTGGTGGATGCCAGCGACCGCATCGATCACGACGCCTCCTTGCGCATCATCACGCCCAAGGACGAGGAGGGGCTGGAAATCATCCGCCACTCCAGCGCGCATCTGGTCGGCCATGCGGTGAAGCAGCTGTTCCCCCAGGCCAAGATGGTGATCGGCCCGGTCATCGCCGAAGGTTTCTACTACGACATCTGGAACGAACGTCCGTTCACGCCGGAGGACCTGGCCGCCATCGAGCAGCGCATGCGCGAGCTGATCGAACAGGACTACGACGTGGTCAAGAAGGTCACGCCGCGCGCGGAAGTGATCGAGGTGTTCAAGGCGCGTGGCGAGGAATACAAACTGCGCCTGATCGACGACATGCCCGACGAAACCGCGATGGGCCTGTATTACCACCAGGAGTACGTGGACATGTGCCGCGGCCCGCACGTGCCCAACACGCGCTTCCTGAAGTCGTTCAAGCTCACCCGCATCTCCGGCGCGTACTGGCGTGGCGACGCCAAGAACGAACAGTTGCAGCGCATCTACGGCACCGCCTGGGCCGACAAGAAGCAGCTGGACGCCTACATCCTGCGCATCGAGGAAGCCGACAAGCGCGACCACCGCAAGATCGGCAAGCAGCAAGAGCTTTTTCACCTGCAGGAAGAGGCCCCCGGCCTGGTGTTCTGGCATCCGCGCGGCTGGGCCATCTGGCAGGTGGTCGAGCAGTACATGCGCAAGGTCTATCGCGATTCCGGCTACCAGGAAGTGCGCTGCCCGCAGATCCTGGACGTGTCGCTGTGGCAGAAATCCGGCCACTGGGACAACTACAAGGAAAACATGTTCTTCACCGAGTCGGAGAAGCGCACCTATGCGCTGAAGCCGATGAACTGCCCGGGCCACGTGCAGGTGTTCAACCAGGGCCTGCACAGCTACCGCGACCTGCCGATCCGCTACGGCGAATTCGGCGCCTGCCACCGCAACGAACCTTCGGGCGCGCTGCATGGCATCCTGCGCGTGCGCGGCTTCACCCAGGACGACGGCCACATCTTCTGCACCGAGGACCAGATCGAGGCCGAAGTCACCGCCTTCCACCAGCAGGCGCTGGCGGTCTACAAGACGTTCGGTTTCGACGAGATTCAAATCAAGATCGCCCTGCGCCCGGAATCGCGGCTGGGCGACGACGCCACCTGGGACAAGGCCGAAGGCGCGCTGCGTTCGGCGCTGGGCGTGTGCGGAGTGGAATGGCAGGAATTGCCGGGCGAGGGCGCGTTCTACGGCCCCAAAATCGAATACCACCTCAAGGACGCCATCGGCCGGACCTGGCAGCTGGGCACGATGCAGGTCGATTTCATGATGCCGGAGCGGCTGGGAGCGGGCTATATCGACGAGAATTCCGCGCGCCAGCACCCGGTGATGCTGCATCGTGCCATCGTCGGCTCGATGGAACGCTTCATCGGCATCCTGATCGAACACCATGCCGGTGCCTTCCCGGCCTGGCTGGCCCCCCGCCAGGCAGTGGTCATAAACATCACCGACGCCCAGGCCGACTACGTGGCCGAAGTCCAGAAAACCCTTGCAAATCAAGGCTTCCGGATCGCTTCCGATTTGCGCAACGAGAAGATCGGCTATAAGATCCGCGAGCATACGCTGCAGCGGGTGCCCTACCTGTTGGTGGTCGGGGACCGCGAGAAGGAGAATGGGGCCATCGCCGTGCGCACGCGTTCGGGCGAAGATTTAGGCACAATGAGCATCGCAGCTTTCGCCGAGCGCCTGCGCGCCGAGCAAGCCGCGTAAGAAATGTCCCGACCCCCGCGGGGGTCGGCATGGATGTATCCCTTGGGAGATTGCAACAATCAGTACCCCCGATAACAAGCAAAACCGCAAGAATCAGGAGATCCGCGTACCCAATGTGCGTGTGATCGGTGCCGATGGCGAAATGGTCGGAGTCCTGTCGCGCGACGCCGCGCTGGCGCTGGCCGAGGAGTCCGGCATGGATTTGGTCGAGATCCAGCCCACCGCTGATCCGCCCGTCTGCCGCATCATGGACTTCGGCAAGTTCAAGTTCGAAGCCCAGAAAAAGGCCAACGCCGCCAAAAAGAAGCAGAAACAGGTCGAGATCAAGGAACTCAAGTTCCGGCCGGTCACCGACGAGGGCGACTATCAGATCAAGATGCGCAATATCCGCCGCTTCCTGGAAGAAGGCGACAAGGTCAAGATCAACATCCGCTTCCGTGGCCGCGAAATGAGCCACCAGGAGTTGGGCCGCGAGATGGCCACGCGCATCGAAACCGAGCTCGGCGACGAGATCGTGATCGAATCGCGCCCCCGTCTGGAAGGGCGGCAGATGGTGATGATGATCGCGCCTAAGAAGAAGTAGAGGTTTTTCCTTCTCCCGCCAGGAGAAGGTGCCCGAAGGGCGGATGAGGGAAGGGGCCATCAGATTGCTGCGCAGTTTCCGTGGGTTGGAGTTCCTCCGCCCTCATCCGGCGCTGCGCGCCACCTTCTCCCGAGGGGAGAAGGGAGCAAAACCCTGATTTGCAAGGAATTCCCGCTCCGGGCATAATACGCGGCCCGGTCATCCGGGCGGCTGCTCGCAGCCACAGGACATGTCGTTTATTTCCTAACAGATTCAACGACTTACAAGCCGACATTGGGCATGGATGGAAAGCGCAACGAGAGTTGCCGCCCGGGTCAGTTACAGAAACCAACAAGGATCACCGCAATGCCCAAGATCAAGACCCACCGGGCGGCGGCCAAGCGTTTCCGGAAGACCGCTTCCGGCAAATACAAGGCTGGCCACGCCAACAAGAGCCACATCCTCACCAAGAAGTCGACCAAGCGTAAGCGCGGCCTTCGTGCAACGAACATCATTCGTGCCGAAGACTCCAAGCGTCTGGATCGTATGCTTCCGTATCTCTGAGGACTGAACAATGGCACGAGTTAAACGTGGTGTAACGGCGCGCCGCCGTCACAAGAAAATCCTGAAGCTCGCGAAGGGCTACTACAACGCCCGCCGCAAGGTCTTCCGCGTCGCCAACCAGGCCGTCATCAAGGCCGGTCAGTACGCCTATATCGGACGCAAGCAGAAGAAGCGCAATTTCCGTTCGCTGTGGATCACCCGCATCAACGCGGCTGCCCGCATGAATGGTCTGAGCTACAGCCGTTTCATGAACGGCATGCTGAAGGCCGGCATCACCCTGGACCGCAAGGTGCTGGCTGATATCGCCGTGCACGATTCGGTAGGTTTTGCGGCCTTGGCGGAAAAAGCCAAGAGCGCACTCGCGGCGTAAGCCAGCGATCTCCACCAAAGCAACACTGGCAATCCATCGCCGAACACGTGGGGAAGGGCGCAAGTCCTTCCCCATTGTTTTTTACGACGTCCTTCCAGTTTCGTACGTCGTCATTCCAGCGAAAGCTGGAATCCATTCTGTTGTTGTTCTTGACCCTGCAAGGATTGAAGCAACGGCAAAGTCAAGATGGATCCCAGCGTTCGCTGGGATGACGAATACAAGTTTTCCGGGGTTGTGAACGAATGAGCGATATCGAATCACTGTCCACTCAGGCGTTGGCCGACATCGCCGCCGCGCAGTCGCCCGACGCGCTCGAATCCTTGCGCGTAGCCTTGCTGGGCAAGAACGGCAGCGTCACCGCGCAACTCAAACAACTGGGCACGCTTCCGGCCGACCAGCGCAAGGCCGCTGGCGAAGCGATCAATGTAGCGCGCGACGCCATCGCCAACGCTTTGTCGGCGCGCAAAGTACTACTGGAAGACGCGGCTCTGGACGCCCGCCTCGGCGGCGAAAGCATCGATGTCACCCTGCCTGGCCGCGACCCCACGCGCGGCGGCCTGCATCCCATCAGCCGCACGCTGGAGCGCATCGCCGACATCTTCGGTCGGCTGGGTTACGAACTGGCCGACGGCCCGGAAATCGAGGACGACTGGCACAACTTCGAGGCGTTGAATTTCCCGCCGCACCATCCGGCGCGCGCCATGCACGACACCTTCTACTTCGGCGATGGGCGCCTGCTGCGCACGCATACGTCCGGAGTGCAGGTGCGTTACATGGGCGAGCACGCGCCGCCGCTACGCATGATCGCCGCCGGCAAGGTCTATCGCAGCGACAGCGACCAGACCCATTCGCCGATGTTCCATCAAGTCGAAGGTCTACTGGTCGACGAGCATTCCACCTTCGCCGACCTCAAGGGCACGCTGGCCGAATTCGTACGCGCGTTCTTCGAGCGCGATTTCGAAATGCGTTTCCGCCCCAGCTATTTCCCGTTCGTCGAACCCGGCGCGGAAGTCGACATCGCCTGGCAGCAACCCGACGGCAGCACGCGCTGGCTGGAAGTGCTGGGCTGCGGCATGGTCCATCCGAACGTGCTCAGGAGCTGCGGCATAGACCCGGAGCGCTACACCGGGTTCGCCTTCGGCATGGGCGTGGAACGCTTCGCCATGCTGCGCTACGGCGTCAACGACCTGCGCGCGTTCTTCGAGAACGATGTGCGTTTCCTCAGGCAATTCGCATAACCGTTGTCATCCCGAGCGTAGCGAGGGATCTGCTTTCCACCATCGGCCCAAGAGCAGATCCCTCGCTGCGCTCGGGATGACAGGATCAAGGTAACAAGACGATGAAGTTCTCTGAAAACTGGCTGCGCAGCCACGTTCCCACCGACGCCTCGCGCGACGAACTCGCCGCCACGCTGACCGCCATCGGCCTGGAAGTCGAGGAGGTCATTCCTCTCGGCGAATCGCTGGCCGGCGTGATCGTGGCGCGCATCGTGGAATGCGCCAAACACCCCGAAGCCGACCGTCTGCAGGTCTGCAAGGTCGATGCCGGGCAGGGCGAGCTGCTGCAGATCGTCTGCGGCGCGCCGAACGCCCGCCCAGGACTGGTCGCGCCGCTGGCGACAGTCGGCACGGTGGTCGGCGAGATCACCATCAAGGCGGCCAAGCTGCGTGGCGTGGATTCCAACGGCATGCTGTGTTCGGCCAAGGAACTGGGCATCGACGCCGATGCCTCCGGACTGCTGGAACTGCCGAGCGATGCGCCGGTCGGCGCGCCCATCGCCGAGTATCTCTCGCTGCCCGACGCAAGCATCGAAATCAAGCTCACGCCCAACCGCGCCGATTGCTTCAGCGTGCGCGGCATCGCCTTCGACGTGGCCGCAGCCTGCGGCAGCGAAGTGGTCGCGTTCGACGCGACACCGATGCCGGCGCTCAACGATAGCGCGCTTGCGGTCGAACTGGACGCCGGCGCCAAAGTGCCGCGCTTCGTCGGACGCGTGATCGAAGGGGTGAACGCCGCGGTCGCCACGCCGGTGTGGATGGCCGAACGTTTGCGTCGTAGCGGCGTCAGGCCGATCAGTCTCCTGGTCGACGTGACCCAATACGTGATGCTGGAACTCGGGCAACCGATGCATGCCTTCGATCGCGACCTGCTGGTGGGTCCCATCGTGGTGCGGCATGCGCGGGAGGGTGAGGGGCGTAGTGGTGAAGAGCTGAAACTTCTCGATGGCCGCACGGTGTCGCTCAACGAGGATTTCCTGGTGGTATCCGACAGCAGCCACGGCGGCACCGGCGGTCGCGCGGTCGCGCTCGGCGGCATCATGGGCGGCTACGACACGCGCGTGACCGAGGCGACGCGCAACGTATTCCTCGAAGCCGCGCACTGGATTCCCTCCGCGATCATCGGCCGAGGACGCAAGCTCGGTTTGCATACCGACGCCGGCCATCGTTTCGAACGCGGCGTGGATCCGGAACTGCCGCGGCAGGCCATCGAGGTGGCTACGCGGCTGTTGGTGGAACTGGCCGGCGGTTCGCCTGGTCCGGTGGTGGAAGCCGTATTGCCGGAACATCTGCCCAAGCCGGCCAGCATCGCGCTGCGCCGCGCCCGCATCGGCCGCGTGCTGGGAATCGAAATCGCAGACGCCGACGTGGAGCGTATTTTGCATGCGCTCGGTATGCAGCTCGAAGCCGACGATGCGGGATGGAAAGTGGTTTCGCCCAGTCGGCGCTTCGATATCGCCATCGAAGAGGACCTGATCGAAGAGCTGGCGCGCATCCATGGCTATGACCGCATACCTACCACCCTGCCTGGCGGTGCCACCCGTATCGCCGCGCCGACGGAAACCCAGCTGGAGGCTTCCAGCGTGCGCCGCCATTTAGCCGCGCGCGATTACCTGGAGACGGTCAACTACGCCTTCGTGGACGCCGGGTTGCTGGAGCAATGGAGCGCGACCGAGCGCGCCGTTCCGCTGGCCAATCCGCTCAGCGCCGAACTCGGTGTGATGCGCACGCGCCTGCTGCCTGGGCTGGTTTCTGCGTTGCAGCGCAATGTCGCGCGGCAAGCCGGGCGCGTGCGCCTGTTCGAGCTGGGCAATGTATTCGCCGCCAACACGTCCGTGGAGGGCAGCGACGCAGCGCCCACCGAGACGCAGCGCATCGCTGCTGCCCTCCATGGGAATGCCGGACCGGAGCACTGGAGCGAGAAGGCGCGCAAGGCGGATTTCCACGATCTGAAGGGCGATCTCGACAGCCTGGCCGCCGCATCCGGCGCGGTGCTGGAATATCGCCCTTCGCAGAACCCTTACGGTCACCCGGGCCGCTCGGCCGATGTGTTCCGCGACGGGCATTGCATCGGCTGGATCGGCGAGTTGCATCCGCGCCTGCAACGCACGCTGGACCTGGATGGCGAAGTGATCGGATTCGAGCTGGATCTGGCGCCCTTGACCCTGCGCGCATTACCGAAAGCGGCGGAGCTTTCGCGCTTTCCGTCCGTCCGCCGGGATCTCGCGTTCGTCGTCGCCGATGAAGTGCCGTGGCAGGCCATTTCCGCCACCGTTCGTACCGCGGTAGGCCCGCTGCTGCGGGATCTGCTGCTGTTCGACCGCTATGTTGGCGCAGGGGTCGAATCTGGTCAAAAGAGCTTGGCTATGGGCTTGATTTTGCAGGACAACTCACGCACCCTGACCGACCGCGATGTGGAAGAGGTCGTGGCTGGGGTGGTTGCCGCCATCGGGCGCGACCATGGCGGCAGGATCCGTGATTGAAAGGGAAGGGGAGCGGTAAATGGCACTGACGAAAGCGGAGATGTCCGAGCGCCTGTTCGACGAAGTCGGGCTGAATAAGCGCGAGGCAAAGGAATTCGTCGACGCGTACTTCGATGTATTGCGCGAGGCGCTGGAGCAGGGCCGCCAGGTCAAGCTTTCCGGTTTCGGCAACTTCGATCTGCGCCGCAAGAACCAGCGTCCCGGACGCAACCCCAAGACCGGCGAGGAAATCCCGATTTCCGCACGCACCGTGGTCACCTTCCGCCCGGGCCAGAAGCTGAAGGAGCGCGTGGAAGCCTACGCCGGAGTCGACCATGCTTGATCCGGGCAGCAACCGCGAGCTACCGCCGATTCCCGCCAAACGCTATTTCACCATCGGTGAAGTCAGCGAGTTGTGCGACGTCAAGCCCCATGTCCTGCGCTACTGGGAAACCGAGTTCCCCAGCCTGGAGCCGGTCAAACGCCGCGGCAACCGCCGTTACTACCAGCGCCACGATGTGCTGATGGTGCGCCAGATCCGCGGTCTGCTGTACGAGCAGGGCTACACCATCGGCGGCGCGCGCTTGCGCCTGGAAGGCGAGGGCGCCAAGCAGGAATCGGCGCTCAGCAACCAGATCGTCAAGCAGGTGCGCATGGAGTTGGAAGAGATCCTGCAGCTGCTGCGTCGCTAAGCGGTTTCCTTCTTCCTTAATGGGAGAAGGAACTGGGAAATGCGGCTATAATTGCCGCCCCGCCGCCAAGGCGGGGATTCGCGTCAGTTCGGGGCGTAGCGCAGCCTGGTAGCGCATCTGCCTGGGGGGCAGAGGGTCGTCGGTTCAAATCCGGCCGTCCCGACCAACGCGAAAACACAAAAGAAAGACCCGCATCCCATTGCGGGTTTTTTATTGCGCGATACTCCGCCGCGTTGGACTAGGATGATCGCATGCACCCGCGCGCGCTCGAACTGATCAGTTCGCTGGACCTGTCGCCGCATCCCGAGGGCGGCCACTACAAGCGCGTCTACGAATCCACTAAACAGGTGATGGAGAATGGCGTGCTTCGGCCCGCGATCACTTCGATCCATTTCCTGCTTACCGAGGGCGTCCGCAGCCGCTGGCACCGCGTCGATGCCGTCGAAATATGGGACTGGCAGGAAGGCAGCGCTGTCGAGCTGTTGATGTACGACGCCGACGCCCGCACGCTCAGCCGCGCGCAGTTGGACACCTCGGTGCGCGGCGGGCAGCTGTTGCAGGTCGTTCCAGCGGGTATCTGGCAAAGCGCGCGGACCCACGGCGATTATTCCCTGGTGAACTGCTCGGTTTCGCCTGGATTCGTGTGGAGCGGACTGGAGATGCTGGACGAGCAGAGTCCGCTGGCGGACGAGTTGCGCGCGGCGGGCGGCCTGGCTTCCTGATTGTCCGGGCGACGCTGAACACAGGCACGCCGCGGCCAATGGCGGCCGTCCAATAGGTGCGGGCTGGCGGCTAATCTGTCCTGACCCTCCTCGCGGCAGCCAGTATCCATGCGTTTCCCTGTCCTCGCTTCGCTCGCTGTCCTGTGTCTGGCTCTACCCGCAATGGCGCAATCGCCGAACGAAACGCTCCCCGCGCAACGCGTAGACAGCGAGGGAGTGTTGGAACTGGAAACGATGGTGGTGACCGGGGTGCAGCCCGGCCCCGGATTGTGGAAAGTATCCAAGGGCGATCACGGACTCTGGATTTTGGGAACTTTGTCGCCGCTGCCAAGCGGCATCAGCTGGAAGGCCGAAGAAGTCGAGTCGCTATTGGAACTTTCGGATCAGGTGCTTGGTCCGCCCGGGTTGACGATCGACGCGGATATAGGCGTATTCAAGGGCCTGATGCTGCTGCCCTCTGCGCTGAAGGCAAGCAAGAATCCGGATGGCAAGACACTCAAAGAGGTGCTGCCTGCCGATGTCTATGCGAGATGGACCGCATTGAAGCCAAGATATTTCGGCAGGGACAAAGGCATCGAGAAGAAGCGGCCGCTGGTGGTGGCCAACGAACTGTACGCAGAGGCCAACCGTAACGCCGGCCTTGGCCAGAAGCCTGTGGTCACGCCGGTGATCGAAGGCGTGCTGAAACGGCGCAAGATGAAAATCACGCCGACCACGCTGAAAATCACCATCAGCGACCCGAAGGCGGCGATCAAGGATTTCACCAGGGAAGGCGTGAACGATGTCGGATGCTTCCGTTCGGCGCTGGACAGGGTGGAGAACGACATTCCGGTCATGGTCGATCGCGCCAATGCCTGGTCGGTGGGCGATTTGGATGCGCTGCGCGCATTGCCGTCGGAACGACAGGCCGGCGCTTGCATCGCCGCGCTGACCAGCGGGGAGTTCGCCAAAAAACGTGGCATGAGCGACGTGGAGGCCCAGGTCAGGGCGCACTGGCTGAAGATGGCGGAGCAGGCGCTGCAAAAGAATCGCATCACCTTCGCGACCTTGCCGATAGCCGAACTGCTGAAGCCGAATGGGTATCTGTCCTACCTGCAGGCGAAGGGCTATACGGTGGAAGCGCCGCTTTAGCCAGTAACGCTAACCCGCGAGGCTGCGAACGGCTTCCGTTTCCTGCAACGACGGCCAGCGATCGAGCACGGCCGCACGGATGCCGATGGCGTCGATGCCGGCCTCGGCCAGCAGCTGTTCGCGGCTCGCGTGATGCTGGAAATCGTCCGGCAGACCCAGGTGCAGAATGGGCAGCTGGATATTCTCCGCATTCAACAGCTCGGCCACGCCCGAACCGGCGCCGCCCATCACCACGTTGTCCTCGAGGGTGACGAAACCTTCGTGGGTCTTGGCCAGCTCAAGGATCAGCGCGCGGTCCAAAGGCTTGACGAAGCGCATGTTGACCACCGTCAGTCCCAACTCCGCGCCGACTTGCTGTGCCGCCGGCACGGTCGCGCCGAAGGCGAGCAGGGCGACGCGCGAACCGTGAGCGCGCACTTCGGCCTTGCCGATCGGCAGCGTGGCGAGCGAAGCCTCGATAGCCGCGCCCGGACCGGTACCGCGCGGATAACGTACCGCTGCCGGTCCCTGGAATTGAAAGCCGGTGCTCAGCATCTTGCGGCACTCGTCCTCATCGGCCGGCGCCATCACCACCATGTGCGGCACGCAGCGCAGGTAGCTCAGGTCGAGATTGCCGGCATGGGTGGCGCCATCCGGACCCACCACGCCGCCTCGGTCGATGGCGAACAGCACGTCCAGTTTCTGGATGGCCACATCGTGCACCAGCTGGTCGTAGCCGCGCTGCAGGAAGGTGGAATAGATGGCGACCACCGGTTTGGCGCCTTCGCAGGCCATGCCGGCGGCCAGGGTCACCGCGTGCTGCTCGGCGATGGCCACGTCGAAGTAGCGCTGCGGATATTCCTTGCTGAAACGCACCAGGCCCGAGCCCTCGCGCATCGCCGGGGTAATGGCCAGCAGCTTGGGATCGGCCGCGGCCATGTCGCACAACCAGTCGCCGAAGATGTCCGTGTAGGTCGGCTTCTTCGCGCCCGCCTTGCTGATCAGTCCCTTTTCGGGATCGAACGGACCGACCGCGTGATAGCCGATCTGGTCGCCTTCGGCCAGTTCGTAGCCCTTGCCCTTGGTGGTGATGATGTGCAGCAGCTGCGGACCCTTCAGAGTCTGCAGCGTCTTCAGCGCGCTGACCAGCGCGGGCACGTTGTGGCCGTCGATCGGGCCGGTGTAATGGAAACCCATTTCCTCGAACAGCGTGGACGGCACGAACATGCCCTTCCAGTGTTCTTCCCAGCGCCGCATGAAGCGCGCCGGCGGCTTGCGCTTGTCGCCCAGCAGTTTCTTGCCGCCTTCGCGCAGCGCGTTGAGCGTGCGGCTGCTGCTGATGCGGCCGAGCATCTTGGTCAGGCCGCCGACGTTTTCCGAAATCGACATCTGGTTGTCGTTGAGCACCACCAGCAGGTTCGGTTCCGGATCTTCCATGCCGCCGGCATGATTGAGCGCCTCGAAGGCCATGCCGGCGGTCATCGCGCCGTCGCCGATCACCGCTACCACCCGGCGTTCGTTGCCGGCCTGCGCATTGGCGATAGCCATGCCCAGCGCAGCGGAGATCGAAGTGGAGGAATGGCCGACGCCGAAGGTGTCGTACTCGCTCTCCTCGCGCTTCGGGAAAGGCGCCACGCCGTCGGCCTGTTTGACCGTGTGGATCCGGTCGCCGCGGCCGGTCAGGATCTTGTGCGGATAGGTCTGGTGGCCGACGTCCCACACCAGGCGGTCGTCCGGGGTGTTGTACAGGTAGTGCAGGGCCACCGTCAGTTCGATCACGCCCAGGCCGGCGCCGAAATGGCCGCCGCTCTTGCCTACCGACTCGATCAGGTAGGCGCGCAATTCGTCGGCGATCGCCGTCAGTTCGGATTCGTCGAACTGGCGCAGGTCGGCTGGGAGATTGATGCGGGAAAGACGGGGATAGCGGGTGGGGTCGATCATTTGCCGCATTTTCCTCCGCATCCGTGGGAGGGGCAAGCAATCCGGCAATCCCGGTTCAGGCCCGGGCTCAGGCCGAGAGCTTGGAACGCTTGGGCAGTTGCGCCTTCAGGAAAGCCATCTGGTCGGCCAGGATATTGCGGTTGGAGAGAATCAGGTGCTCGATCCAGCTGGGGCGGTACGGAACCGCCAGCAGCGGCATATTGGCCTGTTGCGGGGTGCGGTTGGCTTTGCGGGAATTGCAGTGGAAACAGGCGGTGACCACGTTTTCCCAAGTGTCGCGCCCGCCCTTGGACAGCGGCAGCACGTGGTCGCGGGTGAGGCTGGGGCGCGAGTACTCATGGCCGCAGTACAGGCACAGCTGCGCGTCGCGGGCGAACAGCGCGGTGTTGGTCAGCGTGGGCGTGGGCGACAGGGCATGCGAGCGCGCATGGCCGCGCGAGGCGACGATGGGATGGAGTTCGATGACGCTCTGCTCACCGGTCATGCGGCTGGTGCCGCCATGCACGCGCAGGCAAGGGTCGCCCAGGGTCCAGGCGACGGCGTCGCGCGCATACAGGCAGGTCGCGTCCTGCCAGTTGATCCAGTCCAGCACGCGGCCATGCGCATCCAGCGACAGCAGGCGTACGGTATTGGAACGGGAAGCGGGGTGCGACGCGAGTAGGGCCGGGATCGCGGGGGATCTGGCGCCGATACGGTGAAGCTGAGCTGGGTCTGCTTCCATCGGGGAAACAGGTTATACCTAAATGTTGATGATTTGTGTACAGCCCGTCCCGTCCCCAGCAAAACTAGGGCAGGAAAGGGGATAGCGAGCAACGCCCTCCCTCTCTAGAGCCTCCTTGAAGGGGAGGCCTCAAACATCATGTCCCGAAGCGTTCGGCATCCATCGCCATCAGCGGTGCCGCGCCGGATTCGATGGCCGCGGCATGGGCCAGGGTGCGCGGCAGGATGCGAGCGAAGTAGAAGCGGGCGGTCTCGCGCTTGGATTGCTTGAACGCGTCGCTGTGCGCGGAAGCCTCCGCTGCGGCCACGCTGCGCGCCCACCAGTAGGCCAGTGCGACATAGCCGGAGTAGAACAGGTAATCGGTGCTGGCGGCGCCGATCTCTTCCGGATTTCCCGCCGCACGTTGCAGAACGCCTTGCGTCAGCGCAGCCCACTCCGTGGCTTTCTGGCGCAAGGGCAGGATGAACTCGCTCAACGACGCGTCGCCTTCGTGTTCCTTTGCGAATGCCTCGATCTGGGTGAGGAACAGTTTCAGGCCCGCGGCCTTGGTCGATGCGGTCTTGCGCCCCATCAGGTCCAGCGCCTGGATGCCGGTGGTGCCCTCGTAGAGCGTGGTGATGCGCGCATCGCGCGCCAGCTGTTCCATGCCGTGTTCACGGATGTAGCCGTGACCGCCGAAGCATTGCAGCGCGTTGTAGGTGTTCTCGATGGCCCATTCGGTCTGGCAGGCCTTGGAGATCGGGGTCAGGAAACTCACCAGCACGTCGGCCTGTTCGCGTTCCGCCGCATCTTCCGCATGGTGGGCGACGTCGATCAGGGTGCCCGCATGCAGGGCGAGCAGGCGGCTGCCTTCGACCAGCGATTTCACCGTCAGCAGCATGCGACGCACGTCGGGGTGCACGATGATCGGATCGGCGGGCTTGTCCGGGAATTTGGGGCCGCTCAGCGAACGGGTCTGCAGGCGGTCCAGCGAATAGCGCAGCGCATTCTGGTAAGCGCGCTCGGACAGGCCGACGCCCTGCAGGCCCACGCCCAGGCGTGCGGTGTTCATCATCGTAAACATGGCAAGCAGGCCCTTGTGCGGCTCGCCCACCAGGTAGCCTTCGGCGCCGTCGAAATTCATCACGCAGGTGACCGAGCCCTTGATGCCCATCTTGTGTTCGATCGAGCCGCAGCGCAGCGCGTTGCGTTCGCCCATGCTGCCGTCGCGTGCGACCTTGAACTTGGGCGTGACGAATAGGGAAATTCCTTTCGCGCCCGGCGGCGCATCCGGCAGTTTCGCCAGCACCAAGTGCACGATGTTCTCGGTCAGGTCGTGCTCGCCGGCGGTGATGAAGATCTTGGTGCCGCTGATGGCGTAGCTGCCGTCGGCATTGGGTTCGGCGCGGGTCTTCAGCAAGCCCAGGTCGGTGCCGCAATGCGGTTCGGTGAGGCACATCGTGCCGGTCCAGCGGCCGTCGACGATGGGCTTGAGGAAGGCTTCGCGTTGCCAGTCTTCGCCATGCTGCCTCAATGCCTCCACCGCACCGTGCGACAGCAGCGGAAAGTTGCCCCAGGCCAGGTTGGCGGCGTTGATCATTTCGTTGAGCGGTACTCCCATGGCGTGCGGCAGGCCTTGTCCCCCGTGTTCCGGCGCCGCGGTCAGGCCGGTCCAGCCGCCTTCGATGAATTGGGTATACGCCTGCTGGAAGCCGGGTGGAGTGGTGACATCGCCGGTGGCTTTGTCGAAGCCGCAACCGATCTCGTCGCCCACGCTGTTGAGCGGGGCCAGCACGGTTTCAGTGAAGCGCGCGGCTTCGTCGAGCACTGCATCCAGAACGTCGCGCGTGGCATCGACGTAACCGAGCTTCGCGAACAGGGCTTCCGCGCCCAGCACGTCGTAGAGGGCGAAACGGATATCGGTCAGCGGGGCTTTGTAGGTGCTCATATTCGGGAAAGAGATTCCATGGGAAAGAAGAAAAACGCGCCGCAGGTTCGCTCAGCGCAGTACGCCGTCCAAACCCGGGACGGGATTGAGCGTGTTGCGCGAATCGACGTCGAACGAGCGGGATTTTTTCTCGTCCGGCACCGCCTGCAACTTGCCTTTCAGCGTGTAGCCCAGGGAGTGCCTGCCGGCCAGCGCGTCGGCGATCACCATGCGCGCTTCGGCGGACGGCTTGAACGGCAGGGTGAGCACGTCCGCCGATTCCGGGCCGATGGAAATCGCGGGTGCGGCCCGTAGCGTCCCTGCGGCCTGGCCGCCGACCGTGATGGCAAGCTCGGCGCTGTCGAAGCGCATGGGGATGCTGCTGTAGTTCTGCAGGCGCAAGTCCAGCGACCAACTGCCGTCGGCATTGACGGTCAGCTGCTGGATGCTGGTCGCCGGTTCCGACACGCGTCGGACGGGTCCGCCGCTGCACGCGGCCAGGAACAGGGAAACCAACAGGAGCGAAACCCAGCGCGCGACACCCTTCATGCCCATTCCTCCGATCATGCGATGGGCAAGGATACTACGGCGTATGGGGTGAACCTCTACCGCAGCGGGGCGGCCACGATCAGCGGACCCAGGTCGTAGCCCATCGCGATGGCCCGCGCCTTGATCTGTTCGAACAGCGCCCGATCCATGGCCGGTTCGCGCGACAGGATCCAGAAATAGTCGCGGCCGGGTTCGCCTATCACGGCCCAGGTATAGCCCGGGTCCAGGTCGATCACCCAGTAGTCGGCCCAGAGGAAGGGCATCCACGAAAGCCAGTCGGGCGCGAAACGCACTTCCAGGCGGCCCGGATGCCCTTTCACCTGCCGCGCGACGCCCTCGGCGACGCTGCTTTCCCCGTCGGCGGTACGGCAGGCGTTGCGCACGCCGATCAGCTCGTCCTCGCGCAGCGTGTAAGCGGCGGTGATATCGCCCGCGCATTCGTCCTGGAACGACATCGGCAGATGGGCGATTTCGTACCACTGGCCCGCGTAACGGGAGATATCCATCTCCGGCACCGAGGTAACGGGGTTGGCCGCGTACGCGGCGGGCGCGATGCAGGCCAGGAGCAAAAGCAGGGCACTCGGACTACGCATACGCTGCCTCCGCATTGGGAAGTGCAGCTTATTTGCCCGGCGCAGGCGATGTGTAAAGTAGTTGTTGTACCGGAGCCGCGGCCTGGGAAATAGGCCAAGCGGCTGATTCGTATGAAATTCCTGCCAGGTTTCGCTTTCGCCCCGGACGCGCTTGTTTGGCCGGTTCAGCCGTAGGTGCTGATCCGCTCCGGCGGGCGCCCCTCGCGCTCCACTTCCACGCCGGTGGGTTTGTTGGAGAAGGTGTGCCGGGCCTCGGCGATGGTGTTGGCGACCGCCAACGCGGCAGACTTCTCAGGGAACCAGAAAACGGGCTTGCCGTCGTCCATCAGTTTCCAACCCTCGTACGAAGGGCGGAGCATCAACAGGGAGCGGTTCATGGGCCAAGTATCCGGTTCCAGCGAAGCTCAGGTGGCTTCCACTGCGAGTTGAACGCGGCACTCTATTCCTTGTGCATCACGGCGACTCCATCGCCAGAACAGAATGCCTGCGTCGCGAGCGCGGGGCAGTCGGGACAAGACGCGGCACGGTGTAGGAAATGTCTGACCGCAAGGGGCCGTTCGCGATGCGGAATCCGCATCGCCATAGCTCTGGATCGACCATGCAAGGCGCTTAGATATCGCTGGCCAACTGCGAGGGACGCGGTTTGCGCACTGCCGATGAGCGGACCCGCGCCGCGCGCTTTTTCGCCCAGATGAGCACGCCGGTCAGAGACAGCATCGCCACCAGAAGGCCCATCAGCGAGACCATCACCCGGCCCGGCACCCCGATGATCCGGCCCGAATGCAGCGGGAACTGCGCCTGCATGAAGATGTCGCCGGCGGAACCGGTGCCCGGCACCTCCGCGCCCGCCGGCTGCCCGCTGCCCGCATCGAAATAAAGCCAGGGATTGCCGAGCCCGCCGTCGCCGTGATCCTGCCCCGGCGCGAAGAAGCCGACGCCGTATACGCCGTACATGGGCGAATAGAACACCGCGCCGGCGGGCGCCTGCCAGCCACGCGTGCTGGCCGCGGCAATGGCCAGTTCGACGCTGCGTTCCCGGCTGATGGAAGGCTCCACCGGTTTTTCCAGCGGAGCGGGGGTGCGCGTGTCGAAAGGCGACGGCGTCAACGACGAAAACGTCGACACCAGCGGCCGCATCACCTGCTGCCCCAGGTTCATCGATACCGAGGTGATCGCCAGGGTCAGCAACAACAACCAGACCCACACGCCACCGGAGCGATGCAGGTCGAAGTTGAGTTTGTAGCCGCGCTCGCGCCAGCGGAAGGCGAACGACTTGCGCCAGGCACGACGGTTGGGGAACGAAAGCCACAGTGCGATGCCGCAATCGATCGCCCAGACGATGCCGACGATGCCCATGAACAACACGCCAAGCTCCATTCCCCAGCCATCGGGTATGTGCATGCTGTAGTGCAGTTTGTAGAGGAACGGCAGCAGGTTTTCGCGCGACAGGGAGACGGCTCCCCACATGCGCTTGCCCTGTATTTCGCCGGTCACCGGGTCGAGCGCGACCTGGTTGTAGTCGACGTCGTACAACTGGCCGCTGGTGGGATCCACACGCGGTTCGACCGACAGGCTCAGCGCATGTCCGGGCTCCACCGCCAAAGGAACGTAGGTCACGCGAATGCGCGGATCGGCCGCTTCCACCTTCGATGCCAGGGCCAGACCGGATTGCGGCTCGCCCACGCTTGCAGAATGGTAAAGCTCGGGGTTGAGCCACTCGTCCAATTCGTGATCCCAAGAGATCACCGCGCCGGTCAATCCCGATACGAACAGGAAGACGGCGATGAACAGGCCGAACCAGCGGTGCAGTAGGACGAAGGATTGGCGCATGTGTTTTCCTTACCTTTGCGGCGAAGCCGAGGCGCGGAATCCGCTTTCGCCGCTCCCGCCTTCGGCCGATCTGCGATTCACCAGCGATATCCAATGGTCGCGATCGCCTTGCGCTTGGTGCCGAACCAGCAGTCGCCGCGATCCAGGCAGGTGGCGATATAGGTCTTGTCGGTCGCGTTGGCGACGTTCAGCGCCAGCCGCCATGGGCCGGTTTCGTAGGACAGCATCAAGTCCAGCAGCGTGCTCGAAGGAGTGGTGGTCACGTCGATGCCGTCGCTGGTCTTGCCGACATAGCGCACGCCCGCACCGGCCTTCAGGCCGGCCACGCCATAACCGTCGAACTTGTGCAGCGCCCACACCGCGGCCGAATGCTTCGGAATTCCGCTCAACTGCTTGTCCAGGTAGGCGAGCGAGGCTGCATCTTCACCGACCGTCGTCTGGCGCGCGTCCATGTAGGTGTAGCTGGCGATCAGGTCCCAGGCGGTCAGATTGGCCGCGACTTCCAGTTCAAGTCCTTTCACGGTGACTTCACCGCGCTGGATGGATTCATTGATGTCTGCGGGATCGGTGCTGAGCCGGTTTTTTTCCTTCAACTGGTAGATCGCGGCGGCGGCGGTGATGCGGCCATCGTCCGGCGACCACTTCACGCCGGCCTCGGCCTGCTTGCCGCGTTTGGGCTTGAACGCATTGCCGGAGGAATCCGTGCCGGCCACCGGTTCGAACGATTCGGAATAGCTCAGGTAAGGCGACCAGCCGCCGTCGGCAAGATAGACCAGGCCCAAGTTCTTGCTGGTCGCCGAGTCTTCGGCATGCGAAGGGGTTTGCGCGCCTTCGTAAGTGACCAGGGTGTCCGTCCTGGCGCGGTCGTGGCGCAATCCGGCCACGAGGACCCAGCGGTCGTCGAACTTGATCTGATCCTGGACCAGCAGGCCGACGTTGCGCACTCGCGTATAGGTGTCCGTGGCAGGCGTGTCCAGATACGCGGGTAGCGGGAAAGTGCCGTAGACCGGGTTGTACACATCCAGAGGAGTGGCCAAACCATCGCCCCAGGAAACCTGGCGCATGCGCGAGTTCATCGCATCCACGCCGACCAGCAGCGTGTGCCGGGTGCGGCCGAGCGTCAGATCGCCTTCGAACAGCAGATCTGCATTGTTGATACGCGCAGTGTCGTCGGTGAAGTACCAAAAGCGGTTGAGATAAGTACCGTCCGGATCCGCTGCTCCGGTGGCGTCGACGAAACCTTCCCACCAGGCAGCGTACATGGTGCGCATCTTGCCGTCGATGTCGTCGTGGCGCAGGTGGTGGCGCAGGGTCCAGTTGTCGCTGAGCTTCTGTTCGAATTCGTATCCGATGCGCTTGCGCGTGCCGCCGTAGTAATCCCAGTCGGGTTCGCTGATGAAAGTATCGTAGGGGATCTTGCCGTTGGGTGCCGACCTGAGCGTGCCGACAATGGGGAAGAAACCGTTGGTGTTGCCGGTCTCGTCCTTCTGGTACTCGGCATAGGCCGTGAGGGTGGTGCCGTCGGCAGGCTTCCAAGTCAGCGATGGCGCGATGAAAGTGCGTTTGTCGTCCGCATGATCGACCTGGGTGCCGCTGTCCTTGCCCAGCGCGACCAATCGATAGAGCAGCGTGCCATCAGTATTCAAGGGGCCGGTGAGATCGACGGCGACCTGTTTGTGGCTGTCGTTGCCGACTTGCACGCTGATTTCGCGCTGCGCCGTTTGCTGCGGTCGCTTGGACACCAGATTGACCACGCCGCCCGGACCGTTCTGTCCCGCGATCACCGATGCCGGACCGCGTAGCACTTCGATGCGCTCGAAAGCATAGGGTTCGTTGCGGACGACGCCGTACCAGCCGGTGAGCGGCACGCGCAGACCGTCCAGCAATACCGAGCCCTCGCTGCCGCCGCGCAGCGTGAACCAGTCGCCGCGGTTGTCCAGTCCGTACATTTCCGAGCGCACGCCGGCGGTGTAGCGCAGCACTTCCTGCATGGTCTGCGCGTTCTGGTCGCGGATCTGCTCCTTGCTGATGACCGTGATCGATTGCGGGGTTTCGTTGAGCGGCGCGTCGGTCTTCATCACGCCGCTGCGCTCGGTCACGTAACCCTCGACTTCGCCTTTCACTTCCACCGCTTGCAGCGTGGTGGCGCCGGTTTGCGGGGCTGCGTCTTCGGCAAAGACGGCCGTCGGTGCCCACAGCCCGACGATCAGGCATTGCGAAAGCAAGGTGCGGCGAAGAACGGTTGGTACGAAGGAGCTATGGCGGCTGACGACTGGATTGGGGGCGGGCGACATGGGGGCGAGGCTGTCCTTGGAGAATTTTCGAATCACTAATGATAATCATTATCATTAAGAGAGTGTGAGATTTCAACCCCTTCGATGAAAAACCGGCTTCAGCGCTGGCCCGTATTCGGCCGCTGGTTACTGATCGGCACGAATGCATGAGGCCACGCTGCGTATCGCTGCTTCGTTGAGACTGAGGCGAATGCAGGATTGAACGACCGCTTATGGTCGTCCTCAATTTCTTGGCTCTGGACTACGGTCCGGAGTGCAGACTTCTTATCGATGTTGCCGGTGTCAGGAGAGTAGATCGTGAAAACTCAGCCCGATGATTGCGGCACTGTCGATGAATCTGAGCTCGGTATCCGTCGTCGCCAATGCATTGCGCCTGGGCAAAATTCCGTCTTAATCGCAAGATGGCGCCGCGCCTCCATTGGACGAAGGAAGCCCTGTCGCTGGGCTCATCTGTGTTCAATCCGCGACCCTTAGCGGTCATTCGATCCTGTTCACCCCAACATCAACCGAAGTGCTCAATCAGCAATTCGGTCAGCACCAGGATCTTTCGCGGCGGGTGCTGTCCGGGAGGCCGAACGACGTAGATGCCGGCTTCTGGGACCGGATAACGCGTCATTACGGCGACCAGGGCGCCTGAAGCCAGATGGTCCGCGACAAGAAAATCCGGAAGCGACGCGATGCCCAGTCCCGCTACGGCGGCCGCCACAAGAGCGCTGCCGTTGTCCGCCTTGAACCGACCCTGCGGATGGACGCCGATCGCCCTATCGCCATCGGTCAACCGCCAGGTTTCCGTGCCCTGCATCAGCGCCTGGTGCGTGAGCAATTCGTCTGGCGTCTCGGGTGCCCCATGCTCGCGGATGTATTCCGGACTCGCGACGAGCAGTCCGTGGAAGGGAACGACGCGGCGCGCTATCAGGTTCGAATCGGTAAGGTGACCGACGCGTACCGCGCAGTCGAATCCCTCTCCGACGATGTCGACGAAACGATCGCTGTAGTACGCGTGGACATGCAGGAGCGGATGCCGCCGCGCCAGCTCGGCGAACACGGGTGCCAGATGCGTGGGTCCGAACGACAGGGGCGCGGCAATCCGCAGGAGGCCGCGCAGCTCGCCGGAGGGCAGAATCGCTTCCCGCGCTGCCTCCATCTCGGCGCAGACGCGCGCGGCGTGCTCGCGGAAGGTGACGCCTGCCTCGGTGAGCGCCGCACCGCGGGTGGTCCTCGCCAGCAATTGGATCCCGAGTTCCGCTTCCAACCGGAACAAGCGCCGACTGACGATGGATTTCGAGACGCCGAGCCGGCGAGCGGCCGGCGATACGCCGCCCGCATCGGCTACTTCGACAAAGGTCTGCAGATCTTCTAGGTCCAACATTGGCGTTCCACTTTCTGCGACACAGATGACCGCAATGTGGGGCTACCTTACTGCAATCAGGAACGGCAAGTTATCCAGGAGACGCCATCCAACCTCACTGGAGTGCCACCATGAAGTCGAACTACGCCGGTCTAGATGCCTTACTCTCCCCGGAAAACTGCGTGCTCGTGCTGATAGACCATCAGCCCTTCCAGTTCGCCAACCTGCACAGCCACGAACCCACCATGGTGGTGAACAACGTCGTCGGGTTGGCCAAGGCCGCCAAGGTGTTCTCGGTCCCGACCATCCTGACCACGGTGCTGGAAGAGCGCGGCGGTTTGTTGATCAAGGCACTGCAGGATGTGTTTCCGGAGCAGAAGCCGATCAACCGTACTTTCATCAACACCTGGGAGGACCAGCGTGTGGTCGATGCGGTCAAGGCGACGGGACGCAAGAAGGTGGTGATGGCCGCGCTGTGGACCGAGATTTGCCTTGCCATGCCGGTGATACAGGCGCTGGGCGAAGGCTGGGAGGTCTATATCGTCACCGATGCTTCGGGCGGCGTGTCAGCCGAAGCCCACGACATGGGCGTACGACGCATGGTGCAGGCCGGCGCAATACCGATGACTTGGATGGCGGTCGCGGCGGAACTCCAGCGCGATTGGGCGCGCGAGGAGAGCGCGGCTGCTCTTGCAACAGAGGCGCTGGCCCAGCACGGCGGAGGCACCGGCGTGGCACTCGCATGGGAGCTGCAGCTTCTGGCGAGCCGCGCAGGTGCAGGCGCCTAAGCGGAGTTCTTATGAGCACGACGATCCGCTTTCACCAATACGGTTCGCCCGACGTGTTGGCGCCCGAAGAGGAACAGGTCGGCATGCCGGGCCCGGCGCAGGTTCGCCTGCGGCACGAGGCGATCGGCGTGAACTTCATCGACACCGCATTCCGACAAGGCGTCTTTCCGATGGCGCTCCCCGGGGTCACCGGCGTCGAGGGCGCCGGCATCGTGGAGGCGGTCGGGTCCGACGTACAGGGAATCCAAGCAGGCGATCGCATGGCGTACTTCCTCGCACCAGGAAGCTACGCCGAAGTGCGTTTGATCGATGCCAGCGACCTGATCCGGTCGCCGGAGGATCTGTCGTCGGCGGAGATCGCCACGGTACTGACCAAGGGATTGACCGCCTGGGCGGCACTGAACGGATTCTATCCTCTTAAGGCCGGCGAGACGGTGCTGGTGCAAGGCGCTTCCAGCAACGTTGGATGGCTGGTTTCCCGCTGGGCCAAGGCTCGCGGTGCGCGGGTCATCGGAACCGCCGGCTCGGCAACCAAACAAGCGGCCATCGCCGGATCGGTCGACCATGTGCTTCCGTCCGGCAGTGATGATCTCGCCGCGCGGATTCGTGCGATCGCGCCCAACGGTGTCGATGTCGTATACGAGTTCGTCGGCAAAGCCACTTTCGCAGCCTCGGCAGCGGCGGTTCGCGATGGCGGAACAATCGTGACGATCGGCGCCGCGTCCGGCTCGCCTGCTATCGATCAGGCGGATTTGGACAGTCGCAACGTTCGCGTAGTGGGCGGCCCCATGGCGCAATACGTGCAGGGCCGGGTGGCCCAGGCGAGCGACGAGGTTTTCGATGCCTATCGCAAAGGCATCTTTGGCGACTTCAAAGCCACCGTTTATCCCTTGGTAGAGGCCGCCGCAGCTCATGAAGACATCGCAGCGCGACGCAAGTCCGGCCCGATGATCTTGGTTCCTTAGCCGACACGACACTGTCCCTTCTGGAGGTGGCCATGAAACGCTTCGTACTCGCCATGACCGGTTTGATGGCGGCTTTCCCATCTGCGGCATCCGAACCTCGCGACTACAAACGGGAAGCTGCCATCTGGTACGAAGCCTTCAGCAAGCATGATCCGCAGCTGCTGGGCAGCGTACTGGCCGAAGAATGGTACGAAACGCCTTCTTCGGAGCGTCGCGGGCGCGAAGCCGGCATCAAACTCATCACCACGTTGACCACGGTGTTCCCCGATTTCAATGCCGAGATCAAGGACATGATCCAGGAAGGAAACAAAGTCGTTGTCCGTTCCGAACTCTCGGGCACGCAAGCAGTACTCTTCATGGGTTTTCAGTCCAAGGGCCGGAAGATCTCGATCCAAGCGATCGACATCCACGAGTTCAAGGACGGAAAAATCGTCCGTACGTGGCACTCGGAGGATTGGATGACCGGTTTGCATCAGATGGGTGCGTTCGAGAAGTAGCGCGAGCAGTGTCCGCTTCTGGCCGGAAGCTGACATCCGCAAAGCCCATTCGGCGCCTTCGGCCCACGTTGCGACATGATCGCTGCATCCGGATACGTCGCCTGTTTTGCCCGGAAACCTAGCCCTGGCCTCTAGCCGTAACAAGAAGTGGGCTTTCCGTGTAGTGCGCCGCCTAGCGCTCGTCCCTTACTAGACCCGGCAGACCATTCTTCCAGAGGTGACCAATGTCATAAGGAGTCACACGTTGATGGTTCAGGGGGGCGGGGGTAAGCTGCCCCAATGAATACACAAGTTGCCCAAATTACAGCCGGACGTGGCCCGGCAGCTCACGAAATCCGCGATCAGATCGTGGCCGCGGCTACGGAGCATTTCAGCCACTACGGATACGAAAAGACCACCGTCTCCGACTTGGCCAAAGCTATCGGCTTCTCAAAAGCCTACGTTTACAAGTTCTTCGAATCCAAGCAAGCCATTGGCGAGATGATCTGCGGCAACTGCTTGGCGAAGATCGAAGGCGAGATCCAGCAAGCCGTCGAAGGCGTGGACCAGCCTGCGGAGAAGTTGCGGCGAATGTTCAAAGCCTCAGTAGAGGCCAGCCAGCGGCTGTTCTTTCAGGATCGCAAGCTCTACGAGATCGCGGAATCGGCTGCCGCCGAGCGCTGGCAACCGGTGCTGGCCTACGAGAATCGGCTACGTTCCTCGCTCCAGGAAATTCTCCAACAGGGCCGAGATTGCGGTGATTTCGAGCGTAAGACCCCATTGGATGAGGCCACCAACGCCGTTTATCTGGTCCTGCGCCCCTATCTGAATCCCCTGATGCTGCAATACAGCCTTGAATACATAGAGCAGGCGCCGGCCCTGCTCTCCAGTTTGGTGCTGCGGAGTCTTTCACCATAACTCGCAGTGACTATTGACTGTTTTGGTCACTAGTACTAGAGTGCCCGTCCAGGCTAGACCGACGGGACTCCTATGCTTCAGATTGTTAAGAAATCATTAGTAATCGCCCTCATTGGCGGTCTGGCTGGTTGCGGCGCTGAGCCACAAGCCGATCCCCGGACGCAAGCGCCTCTGGTGCGCACCGCGGCAGTGGTGGGGAACCACTCCAGCTCGCGTGCGTTCACGGGCACGGTGGCTGCTCGGGTCCAGAGCGATCTTGGCTTCCGGGTTGCGGGCAAGGTGGCGCAGCGGCTGGTGGATGCCGGGCAGACCGTTCGGCGCGGTCAGCTCCTGATGCGCATCGATCCTGCGGATCTGCAGCTTTCGGCTCAAGCGCAACAGCAAGCAGTGGCAGCCGCGCGCGCGCTGGCCCAGCAGGCGGTCGCAGATGAAGCGCGATACCGCGCCTTGCTCGGTACCGGCGCAATCTCGGCCTCTTCGTATGACCAGAGCAAAGCAGCGGCTGACGCGGCTCGAGCGCAACTGAGCGCTGCGCAAGCGCAGGCCCAAGTCGCGAACAACGCCAATCGTTATGCGGAGCTCGTCGCCGACGTGGACGGCGTGGTGATGGAAACGCTGGCCGAGCCGGGCCAGGTGGTGAGCGCCGGCCAGCCCGTCGTGCGCCTGGCCCGCACCGGAGAGCGCGAGGCCATCGTGTACCTGCCCGAGACGCTGCGACCGATGGTGGGATCGTTAGCCCAGGCGAAGCTATACGGCGATAGCCAGACTACGGTGTCGGCCAAATTGCGGCAGCTATCCGACGCAGCCGATCCCGTGACGCGTACCTACGAGGCCAGGTATGTACTTGACGGCGCGCTTGCCGAAGCACCGCTGGGCGCCACCGTCACGGTCGAGATTCCGGATGGCATCCAATCCACCACCGCGCTGCAAGTCCCGATCGGCGCCTTGTTCGATCCTGGAAAAGGGCCGGGCGTTTGGACTCTCGAGGGTAAACCCGCAAAAGCCGTGTGGCGCTCGGTTCGGGTGCTGGGGCTTTCGGACGACGTGGCGCAGGTGAAGGGCAATCTAAAAGCCGGCAATCGGGTGGTATCGCTCGGCGCGCACCTTCTTCGGGAAGGGCAGATTGTCACGCCGATCGGTGAGGGCGATGCGCAGCCCTCCGGAGCTCGGCCATGAGCGAAGGGCGCTTCAATCTTTCGTCGCTCGCAGTGCGTGAGCGCTCGATCACGCTGTTCCTGCTTTTCTTGATCTCCGCTGCAGGCATTTTTGCCTTCTTCCAGCTTGGCCGGGCGGAAGACCCGCCGTTTACGATCAAGCAGATGACCGTGGTTACGGCGTGGCCGGGAGCGACGGCGCAGGAGATGCAGGACCTGGTCGCCGAACCATTGGAAAAGCGACTGCAGGAGCTGAAATGGTACGACCGCTCCGAAACCTACACGCGCCCGGGCTTGGCCTTCACCATGGTGTCCTTGCTGGACACCACGCCGCCTGCAGAGGTCCAGGAGGAGTTCTATCAGGTCCGCAAGAAGATGGGGGACGAAGCCAAGAGGCTGCCCGCAGGCGTCATCGGGCCGATCGTCAACGACGAATACGCGGACGTGACGTTTGCGCTCTTTGCCCTCAAAGCAAAGGGGGAGCCGCAACGACTGCTGGTGCGTGATGCGGAAAGGTTGCGCCAGCAACTGCTGCATGTGCCCGGGGTGAAGAAGGTCAACATCATCGGGGAGCAGCCCGAGCGCATCTACGTCTCATTCTCCCACGACCGGCTGGCCACCCTGGGCGTCAGCCCGCAGGACATCTTTGCCGCGCTCAACAGCCAAAACGTACTGACTCCCGCTGGCTCGATCGAGACCAAGGGGCCGCAGGTCTTCCTTCGCGTGGAAGGGGCATTCGACAGCCTGGAGAAGATTCGACAGACGCCGATCGTCGCGCAAGGGCGGACGCTGAAGCTATCGGATGTGGCCACCGTCGAACGCGGCTATGAAGATCCGGCCAGCTTCCTGGTCCGCAACAACGGCCAGCCTGCATTGCTGCTGGGGGTCGTCATGCGCGAAGACTGGAATGGACTCGACCTGGGCAAGGCGCTGGAAGCAGAAGTCACCAAGATCACCGCGCAGCTGCCTTTAGGCATAACGCTCACCAAAGTCACCGATCAAGCTGTCAACATCAGCTCGGCGGTAAACGAGTTCATGGTCAAGTTCTTCGTCGCGCTGCTTGTAGTGATGGTGGTGTGCTTTGTCAGCATGGGGTGGCGGGTCGGCATCGTGGTCGCGGCCGCCGTGCCACTGACCTTGGCGGCCGTGTTCGTCATCATGGCAGCCAGCGGCAAGAACTTCGACCGCATCACGCTCGGCTCGCTCATCCTGGCTCTGGGCCTGCTGGTAGATGACGCCATCATTGCCATCGAGATGATGGTGGTGAAGATGGAAGAGGGGTACAGCCGTGTGGCCGCGTCGGCCTACGCCTGGAGCCACACGGCCGCGCCTATGCTTTCCGGAACGCTGGTCACGGCAATCGGCTTCATGCCCAATGGCTTCGCCCGCTCTACCGCTGGCGAGTACACCGGCAACATGTTCTGGATCGTCGGCATCGCCCTGATCGTCTCCTGGATCGTGGCCGTGGTATTCACCCCTTATCTGGGAGTGAAGCTGTTGCCGGACATCAAGAAGGTGGAAGGTGGGCACCAAGCCATTTACAACACGCGCAACTACAACCGGTTCCGGGAGTTGCTTGGGCGCGTGATCGCACGCAAATGGCTGGTTGCCGGTGCGGTAGTCGGTATGTTCGCCCTGGCTATCGTCGGCATGGGGCTGGTCAAGAAGCAGTTCTTCCCGACGTCCGACCGACCGGAGGTGTTGGTCGAAGTGCAGATGCCATATGGCACCTCTATCGAACAAACGAGCGCTGCGACTGCGAAGGTCGAGGCCTGGCTTGCGAAGCAGAAGGAAGCCCGCATTGTCACTGCTTACATCGGCCAGGGCGCCCCGCGCTTCTTCCTGGCGATGGCGCCCGAACTGCCCGATTCGTCGTTCGCCAAGATCGTGGCCCTCGCTGGAGACGACAAGGAGCGGGAAGCCCTCAAGTTCAGGCTGCGCCGCGCCATAGCCGACGGACTGGCACCAGAGGCACGGGTGCGCGTTACCCAAATCGTATTTGGACCGCCTTCGCCGTTTCCGGTGGCCTACCGCGTCATGGGGCCGGATCCGGACAAGCTGCGTACGATTGCGGCTGAAGTCGGCAGCGTCATGAACGCCAGCCCGATGATGCGCACCGTCAATACGGATTGGGGCGCGCGCGTGCCCACTCTGCACTTCACGCTCGAACAGGACCGCCTCAATGCCGTGGGGCTGACCTCCAGTTCGGTGGCCCTGCAGTTGCAGTTCCTGCTGAGCGGGGCGCCGCTGACAGAGGTACGCGAGGACATCCGCTCGGTACAAGTGGTCGGCCGCGCGGCGGGCGATACGCGTCTCGACCCGGCAAAGATCGCGGACTTTACGCTGGTGGGATCTGCTGGGCAGCGCATTCCGCTTTCACAAGTGGGCGCGGTGGAGGTGCGCATGGAAGATCCGATCTTGCGCCGCCGCGATCGCACGCCCACCATCACCGTGCGTGGTGACATTGCGGAAGGTTTGCAGCCCCCGGATGTCTCCACTGCCGTCATGAAGCAGTTGCAGCCGATCATCGAGCGGCTGCCTGCGGGCTACCGCATCGAGCAGGCCGGCTCGATCGAGGAGTCGGGCAAAGCCACCACGGCGATGTTGCCCCTGTTCCCGATCATGATCGCGCTCACGCTGCTCATCATCATTCTGCAAGTGCGTTCTATCGCGGCGATGATCATGGTTTTCGCCACCAGCCCTCTTGGGCTGATCGGCGTCGTGCCGACGTTGCTCGTCTTCCAGCAACCGTTTGGTATCAATGCACTGGTGGGACTGATTGCATTGTCCGGAATCCTGATGCGCAACACCTTGATCCTGATCGGGCAGATCCATCACAACGAACAGGAAGGACTAAGTCCCTTCGACGCCGTCGTCGAGGCCACCGTGCAGCGTGCGCGACCGGTGATTCTGACCGCGTTGGCCGCGATCCTGGCGTTCATCCCGCTGTCCCATTCGGTGTTCTGGGGAACGCTCGCTTACACGCTGATCGGGGGAACGCTCGCGGGAACGATCCTGACATTGGTCTTCCTGCCGGCCATGTACTCGATCTGGTTCAAGATCAAGCCCGCCAAACCGACCGGCGACGTTGATCAGAACTTCGTTGCTGCACACTAATGCGCGGAAAAGGCGGAGCCGGCATGAGCGCATCCTCAAGGCGGTGGGAACGCGCGCGCGCTCATACGCGCGCGTGCATTCTGGAGGCCGCGGCCCAGGCGTTCGAAGAGTCTGGGTATGCCGACACGTGCATGCACCGGATCGCGGAGATAGCAGGATTCACCAAAGCCACGGTTTACGCCCACTATCGGGATAAGGCCCGCCTGTTCGCAGCGGTGATGGAGATGCATGCCTCGAACTTCCCGATACCGGTCCTTCCGACCTCGCCACTGCAAAACCTGAAAGATGAGCTGGCGTATGTTGCGCGCGAGATTCAGAGGCTCGCCGACGTACGTGCGTGTCGAAGCTTCTGCACCACGCTTCAGCGGTCGGGTAGCGGGGCGGAGTTCTACATCGAGCTATGGAACGCCTACTTCGCACCGCATAGGCAGTACGTTGTCGCTGCCCTGACCCGAGAGAGCGTGGAGCTGGCCGAACATCATGCCGACCTCTATCTGCAACTGATGATGCAAGCAAACTCCTTGCATGCCGCACGGGCGCCTGAACCCAACAAGGAAGCAACTCTGATGCTCTTTCATCAGGCGTTCTCCAGAACGACACGATCTGCCGCGAATCGTTCCCTGCTCGACACGGGCTCGAGGTACGGCCCAGGCAGTCCGACGAAGCAATAGAGCTTTACCGATATAGCTCAGGAGAGTATCCAAATACCTTCGGCGTAGATCTATCGCTATGCTCGATGGCATTCAGAGGATGCCGGGTTCGTTGACCTCAACAACGATGGTCCCGATCCGGGCGATGGCGCCATAGTTCGGGATCCGGCGATCACTGGTGTGGACTGCAGTGCCGGCACGCTGACCTGCAGCGGAGCTGCCGGTGGTGCAGCTTGTCCGGCATCGCCGACGGTATCGGATTTGCAGAACTCCGGTTTGACGATTCCTGTGCTGCCGGCCGGTGGTTCGTTGCAGTTGACCTTGGCCTGCACCGTGACTGCCAGTGGCCAGCCCTAATTCACGTTGATCGCGCCGCGCATCGGCGCGGTTTAGCGAAATTCAACGGGTGACGCCCGGTCGGGCACGGGCGTCGGCGTCAACAACAAAAAAGGGCTTCCGACACTGGAAACCCTTTTATTTCAATACATTGGATGCCACCAAAATGGTGGCCGGGGAGGGAATCGAACCCCCGACACAGGGATTTTCAATCCCTTGCTCTACCGACTGAGCTACCCGGCCACTGCACCTGCGGCCAAGCCGAAGTGAGGGGCGGCATGATACGCGGGGCGGGGGCTGCGCGGCAAGCCGCCTGCGCGCTGAACATGCGGTGGCAGGGTGGGTTTTGCTTCAACTTCAAGCGCGCATCATTGGCGCGAATCCCTCCACAAGCCGGAGCAAAGCATGAAACGCACGCTCTTATTGCTGGCCCTGTCGCTATCGCTCGGGGCCTGCAGCACGACCCGCATGACCAACGCCGAAACCTTGACCCTGTACAAATCCCATGCCGGCGCACCGGTCAAGGACTTCCAATATTTCGGCCATATCAGCGGTTGGAGCCCATTGGGCGACAGCGCGCTGACGGTCTGGACCAGACCGAATCAGGCCTATCTGTTGGAACTCTACGGCCCTTGTACCGACCTGGACTTCGCCCCCGCGATCAGCATGAGCAACATGGCGGGCAGGGTTTCGGCGCGCTTCGACAACGTATACGTGCACGGTGGCGGCGCCAGCAGCATCCGCCTTCCCTGCCGGATCGAGACCATCCGTCCGCTGAATGTGAAAGCGCTCAAGCAGGCGCAGAAGGAATTGCGCGAAGCGCAAATGGTGGAACGGGAAGCCGCGAGCGGTTGATTAAGTCCCTCTCCCATTGGCGCCCGCAGGGTGTGCAAGGCTGAGAGGGGTTGGGGTGAGGGTGCGGCGAAGTCCATGTTGTTTTGCGGGCTCATGGACTTCGCCGCACCCTCATCCGCCCCCGTATCTAGTACGGGGCAGGCTCTTCGGGCACCTTCTCAGCCTTGCACACCCTGCGGGCGCCAAGGGGAGAAGGGTTCATTCCTCAGGTACGTAGCCCGCCGGCTTTTCCGCATCACCTGAGAACAGGAATTTCTCCAACTCCGCTTCTAGGAATGCGCGGTGCTTGGGATCGCGCGGCGACAGGCGGTTCTCGTTGATCAGCATGGTCTGGTGCGCCAGCCACGCCGCCCAGGCGGACCTGCCGATATGCGCATAGATGCGTTGTCCCAGTTCGCCGGGGTAGGGAACGAAATCCAGGCCTTCGGCCTCGCGTTTTTCGTATTCGCAGAAAATGGTTCTTGGCATGGCCGTCCCTTATTTTTCGAGTAAGCCGCCGAGCAGCTTGCGGATGGGCGCGGGCAACCCGAGCGAAACGAGGTCGGTAGGCGCCACCCAGCGCAGATCGTCATTGTCGCGCACGGCATCGCGCGCGGCGAGCGTCCGCCAGCGCAGCGGATGCATGCGCAGGCGGTAGTGGGTGAAGGTGTGCGGGATTTCGGCCAGCGCTTCGGCGTGGTCGTAGTCGCCCTGCAGATGCGTCGAGAACCAGGCGCGCGCCTGTTCGTGGGTTTCCGCTTCCGGCAACGACCACAGCGAAGCCCAGATGCCGGTCGGCGGCCGTCGCTGCAGCAGGATTTCGCCTGCGGGGTTCTCAGCAAGCAGGATCAGTGCCGCGCGTTCCGGCAACGGTTTGCCTGGGCGGGAAGTGGGAAGCTCCTCGACGCGCCCCTCGTTCAGCGCGACGCAATCGCTGTGCAACACGCAGAGCATGCAAGCCGGATTCTGGCGCGTGCACAGGGTCGCGCCGAAGTCCATCTGCGCCTGGGTGTAATCGGCCATGCGAGAAGGAGACAGGGGTGTTCCAGGAAGGTGCGCCTGCGCGAATGCCCACAGTTCCTTTTCCACCACCGGCGCATTCGGCCAGCCGGCGATGCCGTGGAAACGCGTGAGCACGCGCTTGACGTTGCCGTCCAGGATCGCGAAGCGATCGCCCCATGCCTGGGCCAGGATCGCGCCGGCGGTGCTGCGGCCGATGCCGGGCAAGGCCAGCAACGCGTCGTAGTCGCGCGGCAGATCGCCGCCGTGCAGTTCGACGCAGCGGCGCGCGGCGAGGTGCAGATTGCGTGCGCGGGCGTAGTAACCCAGCCCCGACCATTGCGCCAGCACTTCGTCCAGCGAAGCCTTCGCAAGATCCGGCAGAGTGGGAAACACGCCGACGAAGCGCTCGAAGTACGGCATCACCGTCTTCACCTGCGTCTGCTGCAGCATGATTTCGCCCAGCCAGACGCGGTAAGGCGTGCGCGGATGCTGCCAGGGCAGGTCGTGGCGACCGGAATGGTCGAACCAGTCCAGCAGCCGTTGCGCGAACGTGTCGGGCGCGGCGCTCATTCGGATGCCTGGGCTGCAGGAATTTCCGGGTCTTCCATTTGCAGTTCGACGCCTTCCAGCACCGCGCCCGACACTTCCAGTCTGGGCGCCTTCAACGTGCCGGTGAGGGGAGGAAGCGGGGAGCCCTTGGCGCCAGCCTCGCTCCAGTCCATTACTTCGAACAAGCGGAAGCGTCCGTCGAATACCGTCTGGTCGCGACGCAGCTGCAGCGCGACGATCCCCGAGAGATCGCTGGCGCCGCTGTAATCCAAAGCAAAGGGAAGCGGCGAGCCGGATTGCCCCAGCGGCGGCGGCAGCGCCGGCCACGCGGATGGCCAGCCCGCCAAGTTGCCGTCGAGATCGATGTGCAGCTTGTCGCCGAGGGAAAAACCGCCGGCCGCATCCACCGTCGGCATCGCATCCTTGCCACGCAGCGACACGCCGGCCGGTTGCAAGGTCATGGCTTGGTCGCTGAGCACGAGCGGTCCGGCCAGGCCCAATGCGAACGGCAATGAGGCATTCCCTCCGGCAACGTAGCGCGACTGCGCACCGAGCACGGCGTTGTGCAGACGCAGGCCCTGCTCGCTGCGCAGTTTCGCCGACAGTCTGATTTGCGAAGGCATTCGCCATTGGGCGCTTTCGAGCGTGATCTCGCCGACTACTCCCACGCCGGCTCCGGAACCAGGTTGGGTCAGGCTTGCGTACACGTCGGCCGGCACGCGCAGGTTGCCACCGAGGTAGCGGCCACGCACATGCATGCGCAATGGCTGGCCGGGCGCCAATGACGGCAGGTCGGCGTTCACGGCCTCGATCTTCCAATCGCTGCCCACGATCTGTCCGCGTGCGATACCGATTCCGCGGGAGAGCGTGGGAATCCGTGTTTCGCTGGGCGGCCGCTTCGCCTGCCAGCGCTGGAATGCGGCCAAGTCCAGGACCGGCGCATCCAGTTCCAGCCGATGGGCGGTGAGATCGCTGCCGCGTGCGCGCAACGTGGACCACGGCACGGAAATGAAAATGCGTTCGGCGGTGAGCAAGGGCGTCTTCGCGTCGGGTTCGCGCGCGGTGACGTTGCGCACGATCAATTGAGGTGTGCCCCGCAGGCGATATTCGCCTATGCCGGTGGCGGTGATTTCCAGGCCCAGTGCTTTGCCGGCCTGGCCGAGGATGGCGGCGTTGACGAATTCGGGGCGCGACAGCCAGCGCAACAGCAGGGCGGCGATCAAAATCAACGCCGCGATTACCGATAGCGCGATCTTGCGGCGCCGGGTCACGCGAACGCGCTCGTGTGTCTGATCACCTGGTGGCATTCATTCTGTCGCAACCCATGAACTCCATTCGTGGTGAGTCTGTCGAAGAAGGCCGTTCGTGGTGAGCCTGTCGAACCACGCCTTTCGCGGCAAAGTCAAAGTAGCTGCAACCTGGAGGATCCCGCCAAGAGCGTGGTTCGACAGGCTCACCACGAACGGCTTTTAAATACACAAATGGCTTCTAAATGCCTGACGGCTTGTTTCACGTGCCGAGCGTTTCCGGCAACAGAGCATCGACGAAGGCTTCGGCATCGAACACGCGCAAATCCTCCGAGCGTTCGCCGATGCCGGCATAGCGGATCGGGATGCCGAACTCGCGCGCCAGCGCGAACACCACGCCGCCCTTGGCGGTGCCGTCAAGCTTGGTCACCACCAGTCCGGTGACGCCAACCGCGGCATGGAACTGGCGCAGCTGCGACAACGCGTTCTGACCGGTGGTGCCGTCGATGACCATCAGCACTTCATGCGGCGCGGTGGGGTCGAGTTTGCCCAGCACGCGGCGGATTTTGCCCAGTTCCGCCATCAATCCCTGTTGCGTGTGCAGGCGCCCGGCGGTATCGGCGATCAGCACTTCGATGCCGCGCGCCTTGGCCGCCTGCAACGCATCGAACGCCACCGACGCCGCGTCGGCGTCCTGGCCCTGCGCGATCACCGGCACGCCGTTGCGTTCGCCCCAGGTCTGCAGTTGCGCCACCGCGGCGGCGCGGAACGTATCGCCTGCGGCCAACATCAGGCTATGGCCCTGTTCCTTGAAGCGGCGCGCCAGCTTGCCGATGGTGGTGGTCTTGCCCACGCCGTTGACGCCGACCGTGAGCACGACGAAGGGTCGGCAAGCGCGATCGATCTGCAACGGCAGCGCCACCGGGGCCAGCATCACGATCAGTTCCGTGCGCAGGGCCTTGAGCAAGGCCTGCGCGTCGCCGAATTCGCGCGCCTTCATGCGTTTGCGCAGACTTTCGACCAATGCCGTGGTAGCGGGCACGCCGACGTCCGCGGTAAGCAGTGCCGTCTCGATTTCGTCCAGCAGGTCGTCGTCGAGCTTGGGATTGCGGGAAAACAACCCGCCCAGGCCGCGCGCGAACCCGCTGCCGCGCAGTCGTTCTCGCCATCCGGGCTTACCGGCCGGCGCGGGGGGCGGTTGGTTGGCTTCGGCCGGTGCGGATGCAGGGGGCGCCGCAGCCGGAATTACAGCAATGGGCGGCGGCTCGAGGGCGGTTCCGGCGACCACGGCCGGATCGGCAGGCGCACTTTCCCCGGCGGCTTCCGGGAACGTGGCGGCCAGCTCTTCCAGGCTGTATCGGCGCGTGGCGTCGGTCTCAGGCGGGGTTTCGGAGCCGGAGGCGGGCTTCTTGCGACGGAAAAAACTGACCATTGCTCGGGGATATCGGAGAATGCGCACATGGTACCCGGATGCCCCCGATGAAACCCGCTTCCCACCCCCGCAAAGATCAGGCCGAGGCCGGCAAGATCCGCATCATCGGCGGCCGCTGGCGCGGCACGCGCCTGCCGGTACCCGGTAGTCCGGGCCTGCGCCCCAGCAGCGACCGCGCGCGCGAAACCCTGTTCAACTGGCTGATGCCGGTGCTGCCGGCTGCGCGGGTCATCGACGTTTTCGCCGGCACTGGTGCGCTGGGATTGGAAGCGGTGTCTCGGGGCGCGGCACGCGCCGTGCTGGTGGAACGCGACCCAGCCCTTGCCCAGACGCTGCGCGAGACGGTCGCGCGTCTGTCGGCGCAGGAGTCGGTGGAAGTAGTGCAGAGCGATGCGCTGGCCTGGCTTGCGCGGCAGCCGGCCGGTTCATTCGACCTGGCTTTCGTCGATCCGCCCTTCAGCGCGGGTTTGTGGCAAGCGACCCTGGACGTCCTGTTGCCGACCCTGGCGCCCGACGCCTGGGTGTACGTCGAATCGCCGCACGATCAGGCGCCGGCGTTGCCGCCGCAATGGGGGCTGCATCGCGAAGGCCGCACCCGCGAAGTGCGTTTCGCCCTCTACCGCGCACCCGACCGGCGCGGCGCTGATACACTGAATGGCAACGTTTCCGTGGCGGTTCCTGAATGACTGTGGCACGCACCCGCATCGCGGTTTATCCCGGCACGTTCGACCCCATCACCAACGGCCATATCGACCTGATCGATCGTGCCGCCCCTCTGTTCGAACGGCTGATCATCGGCGTCGCCGAGAGCCCGGGCAAAGGTCCGGCGCTGCCGCTCGAACTGCGGGTAAGGCTGGCGCGCGAAGCCGTCGCCCACCATCCCCATGTCGACGTGCGCGGCTTCAATTCGCTGCTCGCGCATTTCGTCAATGAAGTCGGCGGCGGTGTGTTGTTGCGGGGCCTGCGCGCGGTTTCCGACTTCGAATACGAATTCCAGCTGGCCAGCATGAACCGCCACCTGATTCCGGAAGTGGAAACGCTGTTCCTGACCCCGGCCGAGCAATATGGCTTCATTTCCTCCTCGCTGGTGCGCGAAATCTCGCGGCTGGGCGGGGATGTTTCCGGTTTCGTGCCGCAGGCCGTGGCCGTGGCGCTGCAGGAACAATGGCAGCTCAAGACTGCGGGTTGATCCATGCCGTACCATTCATCGCAAGACTTATCTGGAGGGGAAGAAACCATGAAGATCGCTACACGACTGTTGCTCGCCGCCTGCCTCGTACTGACGTTCGCCGCCTGCAAGAAGCAGGAAGCCGCAGCGCCGGTCGAGGCCGCTCCGCTGACCGCGCCCGCCACCGCCGACGACGCTGCCTGGAAGGCGTACCTGCAGGATGTGGTTTCCCGCAACATGGGCGACATCACCAATAGCCCGTTCGTCTATTACCTGACCAGCCAGAGCAATCCCAAGTTCGAAGCCGACTACAAGGGTCAACTGGATCAAGTCAGCAACGCCCTGGCGCGCGGCATCGTCGGCGGCAATCTGATCGCGTTCGGTTCGCCCGAATCGGCCAAGATGGCCGACATCGCGGTGGCCGGATTCAAGGCCGTGCCGCCGGACACCATGAAGAAGGTCAAGATCATCTTCATCGGCCAGGCCGCCGATAGCGAGCGGGTCAAGGCTGCGGTCACCGCCACCGGCGCCGACTACGTTTTCGTGGAAGCCAAGTGATCTCCGCGGGGCGTGGCCGCGATGCGGCCACGCCTTACGGATGAACAGGATTCCGGAATCAAAACAGCGTCCTTGAGCCTTCGATCGAAATGTCACTGAAGATCAACGAGCTGTGCGTGAACTGCGACGTGTGCGAGCCCGCCTGTCCCAACCAGGCCATCGCCATGGGCGAAACCATCTACGTGATCGATCCGGCGCGGTGCACCGAGTGCGTGGGGCATTTCGACGAACCCCAGTGCGTGGTGGTCTGCCCGGTGGAATGCATCGACCCCGATCCGGCGTATCCTGAGAGCGAGGAGGATCTGCTGGCGAAGCTGCGCCGGCTTCAACAGGAGCAGGCATGAAGCCCCATCGACCTTTCACTGATCGACTTTCTACCGATCGATTCTCCATCTGTCTTCTTTTCGCACTCGTCCTTTCGCTGGCGCCGGTATTCGCGCTGGCCCTGTCGCCCCAGGCGCAGCCGCAAACCGCGGCGGTCGCGACGCATCCTCCCGGCGCCGCCATCGCTTCGGGGCATAAGCTGGCCACCGAAGCAGGTCTGCAGATCCTGGCCGAAGGCGGCAATGCTTTCGACGCCGCAGTGGCGGTTTCCTCCACGCTCTCGGTCGTGGAGCCGATCAGTTCGGGCTTGGGAGGCGGTGGCTTCTTCCTTCTGCATGATGCGAAAACCGGTAAGGACGTGATGCTGGACGCGCGCGAGTACGCGCCCGAATCGGCCGCGCCAGAGGAATTCCTGGACAAGAACGGTGAGCTGGATCGCGACCGTTCGGTGAACGGTCCCTGGTCGGCCGGTATTCCCGGCCTGCCTGCGGCGTTGGTCGAATTGGCCGGCAAGCATGGACGGCTGCCGCTGCAGGTTTCGCTGGCGCCCGCGATCCGTATCGCCAAGGAGGGTTTCCCGGTCTATGCGCGCATGGCCAAGGGCTATGCCTCCCGCCGCGAAGTCATGGAGCGCTATCCCGGCACGCGCGAGGTCTATCTACGCAACGGCAAGCCCATCCAGGAGGGCGACATCTTCCGCCAGCCTGAGCTCGCGCATACGTTCGAACTATTGGCGGCCAAGGGATTCGACGGCTTCTATCGCGGCGAAACGGCGAAGAAGCTGTTGAAGGGCGTGAACCAGGCCGGCGGACGCTGGACCGCGAAGGAGTTGGCGGCCTATCAGGTCAAGCAGCGCACGCCCATTTCCTTCGAATATCGCGGCTGGAAAGTCACCACGCCGCCGCCGCCGTCCTCCGGCGGTATCGCGCTGGTCGAAATGCTGCAGATCTTGGAACCATGGGACCTGCAGAAGCTCGACGAGGCGCATCGCACGCACCTGGTCGTCGAGGCGATGCGCCGCGCCTATCGTGACCGCACCTTCTTCCTGGGCGATCCGGATTTCGTCGATATCCCGCAAGAAGTGCTGACCAGCCGCGACTACGCGCAGGGCCTGCGCGCCACCATCCATCCGGACAAGGCCACGCCCAGCGACCTGCTGTCCGGCAAGCCGACGCCGCTGGAAGACGAAGAGACCACGCACTTTTCCATCATCGATGCCGAGGGCAACCGCGTCGGCGGCACGCAGACGGTGAACCTGCTTTATGGTTCGGGGCTCATTCCCTCCGGTACCGGCGTGCTGCTTAACGACGAAATGGACGACTTCGCGCTGAAGCCCGGCACCCCGAACGCATTCGGCGTTATGGGCTACGAAGCCAATGCGCCCAAACCCGGCAAGCGCATGCTCAGTTCGATGACGCCGACTTTCATGGAATCGCCGGAAAAGGTCGCCGTGCTGGGCACGCCGGGCGGCAGCCGCATCATCACCATGGTCCTGTTGGGCATCCTGGGGTACGACGCTGGTTTGTCGGCGCAACAGGTGGCCGCGTTGCCGCGTTATCACCACCAATGGCTGCCCGATGTAATCTCGGCCGAAAGCGGCGCTTTCACGCCGCAGGTCGCCGAAGCGCTGAAGCAGATGGGGCACCAGGTCGACCTACCGGGCGAGACCGCCGCAGACGGGCGCGGCTCCAGCCATGTCTGGGGCAACCTGCAGACGGTGATGTGGGATCGCAGGGACAACACGCTCTCGGGCGGCGCCGATCCGCGCAACCCGGTGGGCGAGGCGAAGGTTGAACTGAAGCCTTAGCCCTGAAGTGAAGGCACGGTCGATTGCACCGGGGTCATCGGCGATAGAATCCCCAGCGATCCATCCACCCATTGGAGTTCCGCGTGGCGGACAACGAGAAAAAGCCGGTCGTCACCCATTTGCCCGCCATCCTGACGGGCAGCGCGGCCTTGCTCGCGGCGCTGACCACGGTCTATGTGAACATCCGCAATGACCTGAAGGATGAGCCTGCGACGCCAGCCCCGGTGGTAGCGGCAGCCAAGCCTGTGGAACCTGCCGCGCCTGCGCTTCCGCAGCAATTGCAGTTGCGCCTGCAGCGTGTCGCCGTGCAGCAGGACGGCGCGGTGGGAACGGCGGACTGGCGCTTTTCCATCGAAGCGGATGGGCAGCCGCTGTACGCGTTCCAGCAGGATTCGATGACGTCCGAAGGCGGCCGCAACATCGTGGTGGTCGGCGCGGATCGCGATGCCAGCGCGGATCTCGAACTGGCGCCCGGCAAGCGCATTCCCATCACCATCAAGGGGTGGCGTGGCGGTTGGTTCAAGAAGGCCGGCGAACCCACGGTGCTAGGACAAGGCTGGGTGACCTCGGCGGGTGCGCTTTCGCCTATCGCGGTCAGGGCCGCCGACGAGAGCAAAGGCGCTTTCACTTTCTATTTTTCGGCCGTGCCCGAGAAGAATTGAAGCGGCAATGAAGATCGTAGGAGCGACGTGAGTCGCGAAGCCTTGCGCCTCTAACGGCCTTTCGCGACTCACGTCGCTCCTACGCGCTCCTACACGCCCCTACAAAAGGCGGGAGTACAATCGGCTTATGAAGCTCTGGTCCTTGCTCGGCAATTCGCAGAAACTCGATGGCGGCGCGATGTTCGGCAACGCCCCGCGCGCCATGTGGGAGAAGTGGTCGCCGCCGGACGAGGAAAACCGCATCTCGCTGGCATGCCGCGCGCTGCTGGCCAGCCCGCTCAACGGCAAGGCCGTGCTGTTCGAGACGGGCATCGGTGCGTTCTTCGAACCGAAGCTGCGCGAACGCTACGGCGTGCAGGAAGCGCAGCATGTGCTGCTGGATTCGCTGCATGCCGCGGGTTTCGATCACGGGGACATCGACGTGGTGGTGCTGAGCCATCTCCATTTCGACCATGCCGGCGGCCTGCTGGCCCCGTGGAAGGAGGGTAGGGCGCCCGAACTGCTTTTTCCCAATGCGACCTATGTGGTCAGCGCAGGGCATTGGCAACGCGCGCTGCATCCGCATCCACGCGACCGCGCCAGTTTCATTCCCGAACTGCCGGGGTTGCTGCAGGCCAGCGGACGCCTTGAGATCGTGGACGGCGAGTTTTCAACGGCGCTCGGCCGCAGCGTGCGCTTCAGCTATAGCGACGGGCACACGCCCGGACTGATGCTGGCGGAAATCGTCGGGCCGGAAATCGTCGACGGCCAGACCCATGGCGGCGTGGTGTTCTGCGCCGACCTGATTCCGGGCCGCTCCTGGGTGCATGTGCCCATCACCATGGGCTACGACCGCAACGCGGAACTGCTGATCGACGAGAAGCGCGCGTTTCTGGAAGACAAGCTGGCGCGCAATGTGCATTTGTTCTTCACCCACGACACGCAATGCGCACTGGCGCAGGTGACGCGGGATGAGAAGGGTCGCTTTGGCACTACGCACGAGGTCGCGGAGTTGCACGCGCGGCCGTTGGTCGCTTGATGCTTTGAGCCCCTCCCCAGCGGGAGAGGGGTTGGGGTGAGGGTACGGCGAAGTCCATATAACGCTGACATCATGGACTTCGCCGTACCCTCATCCGCCCTTCGGGCACCTTCTCCCTATGGGAGAAGGGAAAGCCTCAACCAATCCGCGTCCCGAAGATCCGATCGCCCGCATCCCCCAAACCCGGCAGGATGTAACCGCGCTCGTTGAGGCGTTCGTCGATGGCGGCGGTGTAGATCTCCACATCGGGGTGCGCTTTCTCCAAAGCCGCCAATCCTTCCGGCGCAGCGACCAGGAAGATGCCCCTGATGCGCCGGCAACCCGCGCGTTTGAGCATGTCGATGGTGGCGATAAGCGTGCCGCCGGTAGCCAGCATCGGGTCCAGGATCAGCGCATCGCGTTCTTCCAGACGACCCGTCAGCCGTTCGAAGTAGGGCACGGGTTGCAGGGTTTCCTCGTCACGCTGCAGGCCGACCACGCTGACGCGCGCGGTGGGAATCAGGGCCAGCACGCCTGGCAGCATGCCCAGGCCCGCGCGCAGGATCGGCACCAGAGTGATCTTGGCGCCGGCGATCTTCTGCACCTGCACCGAGCCGGCCCACCCGGTCATGGTCTCTGATTCGGTTTCCAGGTCTGCCGTGGCCTCATAGGCCAGCAGCGTGCCCAGTTCGGTCACCAGTTCGCGGAAATCCTTGGTATTGAGGCCGGCATTGCGCAGCAGGCCGATCTTGTGGCGAACCAGCGGGTGGCGGACTTCGACGATTTTCATGGAAGAGGTTATCGGCAAGGACGATAGGTCACAGTCTGCCTCAAGCCTCGCGCACTGTCGAAATCGGAGCGTGGGAGCGCCGTCCCGGCGTGAGCTCTTGCTTTGCATAGGGTCACAAGCAAAAGCTCGCGCCGGGACGGCGCTCCCACGACTGGCGAATCAGAACGCCCAGCGCATGACCAGCTGATAGCTCGGGCCGGCCTCTTCGGATTCCAGCTCGTACTCGTCGTAGTCGCGGTCGATCTGGTCGGCCTCGTTGTCGAACTTGTGGAAGAATTCGTCCTTCGACGCGTCCAACAGGTTGGCCGCGCTCAGCCGCACCGAGAGCGTCTTGCCGAAGCGCTTCTCGACGAACACTTCCAGATCGTCGCCGTACTTGACCGTCACTTCCTCGGCCAGCACGCGGCTGAAGGCGTCGCCCTGCTTGCGATAGGTCGCGCCGAAGCTGGCGGCCCACGACGGCAGGTCCTGGATGAAGCCGATGTTGTAGACGCTCCTGGCCTGGTCGTTGAAGCGGCGCTCGCCGATGAAGTCGGTGACCTTGCTGTTGAGGTAGGAGTAGTTCAAGAACACGCCAGTGTTCGGCATGCCCAGCGCGGTCAGCGGCGTGGAAAGGTCGAACTCCACGCCATACACCTTGCCGTCGCCGACGTTGGCCGAGGTGAACAGCCAGCTTTCCGGTTCGAACTCGAAATCGTCCTCGGTCGAGCCCGGGTTCTGCTCAAGGAATTCCTCAAGGTCCTCTTCGTAGGTGTCCTGCGCGTCTTCACTCCATTCGCCGGTATTGACCAGTTCGATCAGGTTCTTCACGTCGCGGTAGAAGAAGTTCACGCCGACCACGCCGTGCTTACCCAGGCGATGTTCGAAGCCCAGGTCGATGCCGTTGGCGGTTTCCTGTTCGAGCTGCGGGTTGCCGATGTAGTCGTTGTCGCCGTACTCGCCGTCCAGCAGCGCCGGGATCAGCTCATTGAAGTTCGGGCGCTTGACGCTCTTGGCCAGCGACAGACTGATGCGGTCGGCGTCGGTCAGGTCCCACTTCAGGTGCAGCGACGGCAGCAGTTCGTTGTAGTCCTTGCTGGCGGCGCCTTCGACTTCGTCGTCCTCGCTGTAGCGGATGTCCGATTTGGTGGTTTCGTAGCGCAGGCCGGCTTCCCAGGAGAACATCTCGCCCTTTCCCGAAAGCATGAGGTACGGGTCGACACGGGTTTCCTCGATCAGCGAGCCGATGGTGCCGTCCAGTTCGTAGACCACCGGATCGCCTTCCTCCTCGCCTTCCCACTCGTAGTTGGTGTAGACGATATCGCGCTTCTTCCTGTGGTAGTCCACGCCGAACTCCAGTTCGGCGCTGCCCGCGGGGCGCTTGTGCGCGATCTTGAAGCCGGTCTCGGTGTCGTCGGCTTCCACGGCCGAGGCCTCGGCTTCGGAGGCATCCCATTCGCCATTGACGTACTCGTGCGATTCCTCGCGCTCAGCGCTGTTGTCCTCGAATTTGGCGTAGTCGAGGTCGAATTCGGTGGTGCCACCGGCCATGTCGAACTTGTACTCGGCGCCGATGCCCCAGTTCTTCTGGTCGATGGGATTGAAGCCGGGCACGTTGGCCTCGATCACGTCCTCGTCGTCGTACTCGATCTCGTGCGAGACCTCCTTAACGTCGCGATCGGTCTTGACGTAGAAGCCGTCGATGCTGAAGCGTCCGGTCTCGCCGACGTCGACGGTATAGGAGACGTTGGCCGAGTAGTCGCGGCCGTCCTTAACTTCGCTCTGGTCCTCGAAGCTGACCAGTTCTTCCATCGACGGATCCGAGAAGCGGTCGGAACGCTTGATCTTGGCGCGGTAGCGGTCCTGCACGTTGATGCCGGCGAGGAGGCGGCCGCCCAGGGCTTCGCCGCTGGTCACGGCGCCGAAGGTCGGATTCACTTCGCCGTCGTACCAACGGGTCAAACCGATGCGCAGGTAGCTGCCGTCGAACGCGTAGGCGTCGCGCAGCACGATGTTGATCGCACCGGCCATGGCGTCGCCGCTGCGGTTGGCGCTGGTGCTGCGCAGGATCTCGATGTGGTCGACCATTTCCGCCGGGATGCGGTCCACCCAGAACGAGCGGTCGTCGCCGGCCCCCGGCACCTTCTTGCCGTTGATCAGCACCTGGGTGTAGCCGGCGGCCATGCCGCGCATCATCACGCCATCGGATTCCATGATGTCGGAGCCGACGAAGGTCACGCCCGGCAGGCGCTTGAGCATGTCGCCGACGGTGGACGGCTCGAAACGCTGGAAATATTCCAGGTCGTAAGACAGCACCGGCGCGGTGTCGTCGGTGCGGTTGCGGTAGGCGATCTCGCCCTGCACCACGATGGTGTCCAGCTGCTTGGCTTCGCTGGCGCCATCGGGCATCTGCTGCTCGGTCTGCGCTACCGCAATGGCCGGTATCGACGCGAGCATCGCGCAGGCCAAGGCCTGCGACAGGCTTGCCGCCAGGAGGTTCTTCTTCATTGCCACGCTTCCCCGTGAAGTTAATCCGCATGTTCTACGGGAGGGTTATGGCGGAAATATGACGTGGGCGATGCGATCGATACGGATGATTGCAGTTTGGTTTCGGGTTCGCGCATGCCGCGAAGCGGGCGGAAACTGCCGTCGCAGCGACGCATGGCTTGAAAGACGCGCAAAGAAAAGCCGGGCGAGCCCGGCTTCACTGCAACACCAAAGTCGCGCCAATGCGGCGCGATTCGATCAGGCGCTTATGCGGCTGCGGCCTGTTCGGCGCGCGGGCCTTCGCGCAGCGCCTGGCCGACCATGCCGACCAGCAGATCCAGCTCATCGGAAGTCATGGCGAAATGCGGAGTGAAGCGCAGCGAGTTGGCGCCACCGTGGATGACGTTGAGGCCTCGTTCGCGCAACCATTCCTCGGTGGAGCCGGCGCCGTAGCATTTGAACTGCGGGGCCAGTTCGCATGAGAACAGCAGGCCGGTACCCTGGACCTTGGTGATCAGGCCGCCCAGGTCGGATTTCAGTTTCTCGAGCTTCTCGACGGCTTCCGCGCCGCGCTTGCGGATGTTCTCGCGCAATTGCGGAGTCAGCAGATTCAGCACGGCGCAGGCCACGTCCAGCGCACGCGGGTTGCTGGTCATGGTATTGCCGTATACGCCCTTGCGGTACAGGCCGGCGGCGCGTTCGTTCACCGCGAGCACGGACAGCGGGTACTGCGCGGCATTCAGCGCTTTGGAATAGGTTTCCATGTCCGGCGCGTCCAGGCCTTCGAAGCCCGGGTAGTCCACGATGGACAGCACGCCGTGCGCGCGCAGACCGGCCTGGATGGAATCGACCAGCAACAGGCTGCCGTGGCTGCGGGTCAGCTCGCGAGCGACCGCGTAGAAAGCTGGCGGCAACGAGCGGCCGGGGTCGCCTTCGCCCATCACCGGCTCCAGGAACACGGCCTCGACGAACCAACCCTTGCTGTCGGCATCGGCGAACACGCGCTTCAACGCTTCGGCGTCGTAGGGATCGATCGCGATCACCGAATCCTCGTTGCGATAGCTGGCCAGATATTGCTGATAAGCCTTGCGCGAAGAATCCGAGTACAGCGCGGGACGCTCGGTGCGTCCGTGGAAGCTGCCCTTCACCACGACGCGCTTGATGGCGCGGCCGGCGTATTTGGCGCCGGCGTCGGTCTGCAGCTTGGTGTTGATATCGGCGATGCGCGCGGCCAGGCCGACCGATTCGGAGCCGGAATTCAGGCACAGGAATTTGGCGAACGGGCAACCGCCGCGGGTGTGGCCGATTTCCTTGCGCAGCGCGCGGTCGAAGCGCAGCTGCGACAGGCTGGGGGTCATGATATTGGCCATCACCTGCGGCTTGGACATGGCTTCCAAGACCGCTTCGGGCGTGTGGCCGAAGCCGATCATGCCGTAGCCGCCAGCGTCGTACAGCACCGCGCCATTGATGGTGACGATCCAGGGGCCGCGAGCGGCGAGGGCGACATAGGGATTGATCGCGTCTTCGGAATAGAAGTTGACGTAGCCGCCTTGCACGGCGCGCAGTTGCGCGTCTTCGTCCAGGGCGAACAGGTCGGCGAATTCATCGCGCAGGGTTTCGTGCTCGGCGGCTGCGGCCGCGACCGCCGCTTCCAGTTCGGGATGCGACTTGGCCAGACGCAGCAAAGTGGCATCGTCCAGACCGGTGGTCATGCGTTTGCCCGTGTGAGCGCGCAGCGGGGCGAGTTTTTCGATCAGGGTCATGGCGCTCTCCATATTATTTGGCGGCAAGCGGATCATTATCGGGATAATTTCGTCGTTTGATAGTGATGATTCGACTGATTCATGATAATTTTCGTCTAATCGACGAAAATCAAACCCCATGACGAAGATCACCCCTGCCGACCAGTTGTTGCTTTCCCTGCTGCGCGAGAATGCTCGCGCCTCCACCGCGGACATCGCTCGGCGGCTCGGGCTTTCGCGCACCACCGTACAAAGCCGGATCGATCGCCTGGAGCGCCAGGGCGTGATCAGCGGTTATGCGGTGCGCTTGGCCGACGAATACGAACACGGCCAAATCCGCGGCCACATCATGATCGCGGTGCAGCCCAAGCAGATGGTGGCCGTGACCAAGGCACTGCGGGCCATGCCGGAGCTGCGCCTGCTGCATTCGGTGACCGGTTCCTACGACCTGATCGCCTTGGGTGTGGTGCCGACCATGGCCGAAATGGACGTGCTGACCGACCGCATCGGCGAAATCGAGGGCGTCGAGCGCACCACCTCGGCATTGATCCTTTCCACCAAGTTCGAGCGCTAGGCTCACGTACAATGCGCGGCCTTCCAGGGCCCATCACGTTGAAGAAATCCGATTTCCACTACGAACTTCCGCCTGAGCTGATTGCGCAGGAGCCGCTGGCCGAGCGTTCCGCCAGCCGTCTGCTGGTGGTGCCGCCCGAGGGCGCGCCGTTTGCGGATCGGCAAGTACGCGATCTTCCGCAATTGCTGCGCAAGGGCGATCTGCTGGTGTTCAACGATACGCGCGTGATTCCGGCGCGGCTGTTCGGGCAGAAGGAAAGCGGCGGGCGGGTGGAAATTTTGATCGAGCGCCTGCTGCCGGAAAACCAGGCGCGCGCGCAGATCGGCGCCAGCAAGTCGCCCAAGCCGGGCGGCCGCATTGCGCTGGATGCGGGCGGCGAAGCGGAAGTGTTGGGACGCGACGGCGAGTTCTACCAGCTGCGCTTCCACGTGGACGATGGGCTGGAAAGCTGGCTGCTGAAGTCCGGCCGCCTGCCGCTGCCGCCGTATATCCACCGCGATCCCGGGATCGACGACGACGAACGCTACCAGACGGTGTTCGCGCGCGAACTCGGCGCGGTGGCCGCGCCGACCGCCGGCCTGCATTTCGACGATGCGTTGCTGCAAACATTGCGCGAACAAGGCATCGAATTCGGCCACGTCACCCTGCACGTGGGCGCGGGCACCTTCCAGCCCGTGCGCGTGGACGACGTGCGCGAGCATCGCATGCACAGCGAGTGGTTGAACGTGGGCGCGGCGCTGGTCGAACAGGTACGCGCAACGCGCGCGCGCGGCGGGCGGGTGATCGCCGTGGGCACGACGGTGGTGCGCGCGCTGGAATCGGCCTCACGCTCGAACGAAGCCGGCGACGGGCAGCTGCAGCCATTCGCCGGGGAAACGCAGATCTTCATTTTCCCGGGTTACCGCATCCGTAGCGTAGACGCCATGCTGACCAACTTCCATCTGCCGGAAAGCACGTTGCTGATGCTGGTGTCGGCTTTCGCCGGCAAAGCGCGGGTGTTCGCGGCCTATGCCCATGCCGTTCGCGAGCGATATCGATTCTTCTCCTACGGAGATGCCATGCTGCTGTTCCCGCAGGCGGACGATGCGGCGAAAGGGCAGTCGGATGCGTCTTGATTTTTCCGAGCTTCCGGCCACGGAAGGTTATCGCTGGCTGACAGCGACGGTCACGCCGCGGCCGATCGCCTGGGTATCCACGCGCTCGGCGGAAGGCATCGACAACCTGGCGCCTTTCAGTTTCTTCCAGGTGGTCTGCGACGAGCCGCCGACGTTGATGGTCAGCATCAGCCGGCGCGATGGCGACGAGCCGAAGGACACGTTGCTCAACCTGCGCGACAACGGCGAACTGGTGGTGCAGCTGGTTAGCCATGCGCAAGCCGAAGCCATGAACGCCAGTTCCGCCAGCCTGCCGCGTGGCGTCAGCGAATTCGAACGGTTCGGCATCGCCGCCACCTCCAGCGAGCGGGTGAAGCCGCTGCGTGTGGTGGGTGCGCCGGTGGCTTTCGAGTGCCGGGTGGCGGAAATCAAGCCGTATCCGGCCGAGCGGCCCACACATCACCTGGTTTTCGCCGAGGTGCTGTTGGCGCATATCGACGACGGAGTGCTGGCCGACACCCGCCATGCCGACGCGGCCAGGCTGGATCTGGTCGGCCGCATGGGCGGCAGTCTTTATGCCACCACCCGCGATACCTTCGCCATGATCCGTCCCAAATAGTCCAGCCTTCCTCCAGAACCTTTTTAAAAGTAGCCAACGGTATGTCACGACTGAGCTTCCAATTGCTGGGTACCGACGGCATCGCCCGCCGCGGGCGCCTGACTTTCCCGCGCGGCACCGTGGAAACGCCCGCGTTCATGCCGGTCGGCACTTATGGTTCGGTGAAAGGAATTCTCCCCGAGCACATCAAGGAGCTCGGCGCCGAGATCATTCTCGGCAACACCTTCCACTTGTATCTGCGCCCTGGCCTGGAGGTCATCGCCAAGCACCAAGGCCTGCACGGCTTCGCGCGCTGGAACAAACCCATCCTTACCGATTCGGGCGGATTCCAGGTGTTCTCGCTGGCGCACCAGCGCAAGATCACTGAGCAGGGCGTCACCTTCAATTCGCCGGTGGACGGCAGCAAGGTGTTCCTGGGTCCGGAAGAAAGCATGCGCATCCAGAAGACGCTGGATTCGGACATCGTGATGATCTTCGACGAATGCACGCCGTATCCGGCGACCGAAGAAGTCGCCTCGCGTTCGATGGAGCTGAGCCTGCGCTGGGCGCTGCGCAGCAAGAACGCGCACGAAGGCAACGATGCGGCGTTGTTCGGCATCGTGCAGGGCGGGGTGCATCCGGAGCTGCGTACGCGGTCGGCGGACGGACTGCAGGAGATCGGCTTCGACGGCTACGCCATCGGCGGTCTGGCGGTCGGCGAGCCAGAACACGAACGCAACGCCATGCTGGAACACATGCACCCTTTGCTGCCCCCCGACCGTCCGCGCTATCTGATGGGCGTGGGCCGGCCCGAGGACCTGGTGGAAGCGGTGGCGCGCGGCGTGGATATGTTCGATTGCGTCATGCCTACCCGCAACGCGCGCAACGGCCATTACTTCACTTCCACCGGCACGGTGCGCATCCGCAATGCGAAGTACGAGCAGGACCTGGACCCGATCGAGCCGGGTTGCGGTTGCTACGCCTGCCGCAACGGTTTCACCCGGGCCTATCTGCGCCACCTGGACCGCTGCAACGAAATGCTGGCGCCCATGCTGGGCACCCTGCACAACCTCTGGTACTACCAGAAGCTGATGGCGGGCATGCGCGAGGCGATCGGACAGGGGCGTTTCGAGGCGTTCCGGGCGTCGTTCTACGCGGCGCGGAAGTAGCGCCTTTTCCTTCTCCCATTGGGAGAAGGTGCCCGAAGAGCTTGCCCCGTACTCGATACGGGGGCGGATGAGGGCGAGAAAAGTCCGACCCAAGGAAACGGTCCGTCAATCTGGGAATGCACGCCCTCATCCGCCCCTACGGGGCACCTTCTCCCAAAGGGAGAAGGGGGAGGGCGGCGGAACCTTCGTCCATTTGCAAGGTCTTTCCCCTGCCAGCAAGGGGTTTCCCAGCGATTTCGGCCCATTTCCGTACTTGCGGGGACGCCGACCCGCCCCCATGGCATAATTCCCGGCTGTTTTCGGCCTTATCGGATTACCTGATGAACCTGCTCGATTTCCTGATTCCCACCGCCCATGCCCAGGCCGCAGGCGCTGCACCCGCCGGTGGTGGATTCGGCATGCTGCTGTTTCCGATCATCCTGATCGCGGTGATGTACTTCCTGATGATCCGCCCGCAGATGAAGCGCGCCAAAGAACACCGCGGCATGCTGGACAAGCTGTCCAAGGGCGACGAAGTCATCACCTCGGGCGGCATCGCCGGTACCGTGACCGACATCGGCGACAACTTCGTCACCGTCGAAGTGGCCGACAACGTGCGCGTACGCGTGCAGAAGGCCGCGGTCGGCAACGTGCTGCCCAAAGGCACGCTCAAGTCCGCCTGATCGGCTTCGGCAACCCGGATGCAGCCGAAGGCGACATCCGGGCAGTCATGAAGATACGACGCAAATCCCCGGGTATCGCCTTGCTCCGCCCGGGCTACGGTCTACGTTCTCTGGAACTCCCCGATGCTTGAATTCTCGCGCTGGAAATACATCGCCATCCTGTTGGTCGTGCTGTTGAGCGTGCTGTACGCGCTTCCCAACATCTACCCTTCCGATCCTTCGGTGCAGATCACCGCCAATCGCGGTTTCGCGATCGACGACGCCTTGAACCAGCGCATACAGGCGTCCCTGAAGAAAGCGGGCGTCGCCGCCAAATCGCTGGACAAGGAAAAAGACAGCCTGTTGGTGCGCATGCCCAGCCTGGACGCGCAGACCAAGGCCAACGATGCGCTGCGTACCGACCTGGGCGATGACTACATCGTGGCCCTGAACCTGGCTTCGACGGTGCCCGACTGGATGGGCGACTTCGGCGCACGGCCCATGGTCCGCGGTCTGGACCTGCAGGGCGGCGTGCATTTCGTGATGCAGGTCGATCAGAAGGCGGCGCTGGACAAGCGCGTGGACGCCTACGCCGAGGACATGCGCGTCACGCTGCGCGACAAGCGCGTGCGCTACGAGTCGGTGGAGCGTCGCGCCAATAACGGCATCGTGGTGACCCTGGCTGCGGGTGAGGATGCGGAAAAGGCGCGTACCGCGCTGACGGGCAGCGCCGCCAACGCCAACGCGGCCACTGCGGGCCCGGGGCTGACTTACCTGATCGACGGCAACCGCATCAACGTGACCCTGCCGCAAAGCGAGTTGCAGCAGATTTCCGGCGACGCGATCGAGCAGAACATCGCCACCTTGCGCAATCGCGTCAACGAACTCGGCGTGGCCGAACCCATCATCCAGCGCCAGGGCGAGGATCGCGTGGTGGTGCAGCTGCCGGGCGTGCAGGACACCGCCGCGGCTAAGCGCCTGATCGGCGCCACCGCAACGCTCGAGTTCCATTCGGTCATCGACGGCAACGCGCAGGACGCGCTGGCCAGCGGCAACGTGCCGCCCGAGGCGCGCATCTATTATCTGCGCGATTCGGCCGGTCCCGACGGCAAGCCGACGCCGGTGCTGCTGAGCAAGCGCGTGCTCGCTTCCGGCGACCAGATGGTCACCGCCAGCACCGGTACCGACCAGAACGGCCTGCCTGCGGTCAACATCACCCTCAACGCCGCCGCCGGCCAGCGCATGTTCGACTTCACCAGCGCCAACGTCGGCAAGCTGATGTCGGTCGTCTACATCGAACGCATCCCGCAGGTCACCATCGTCGACGGCAAGGAAGTGCGCTCGACCAAGGTCAGTGAAGAAGCGTTGGCGCCGACGCGCATCGCCGGCGTCTTCGGCAAGAACTTCCAGACCACCGGCCTGGAGAAGACCGAAGCCGAGAACCTGGCCAAGCTGCTGCGCGCGGGTTCGCTGGCCGCGCCGATGGATTTCATCGAAGAGCGCGTGGTCGGCCCCAGCCTGGGCGCCGAAAACGTCGAGCGCGGCACCAAGGCGGTGATGTTCTCGTTCCTGTTCGCGCTGGCGTTCTTCCTCATCTATTACCGCATGTTCGGCCTGATCACCTGCGTGGCGCTGCTGCTCAACCTGCTGATGGTGGTGGCGGTGATGTCGCTGTTCGGCGCCACCATGACCTTGCCGGGCTTCGCCGGACTTGCGCTGTCCATCGGCATGTCGGTGGACGCCAACGTGCTGATCAACGAGCGAATACGAGAAGAGCTGCGCGCAGGGGTACCGCCCCAGGCGGCCATCGCCACCGGCTACGACAAGGCCTCCGGCACCATCTTCGATTCCAACATGACCGCGCTGCTGGCCGGTGTGGCCCTGTACGCGTTCGGCACCGGACCGTTGAAAGGCTTCGCCATCACCATGATCGTGGGCATCCTGACCTCCGTCTTCACCGCCGTGACCGTATCGCGCGGCATCGCCACCTTGATCTACGGCCGTCGCCGCAAGCTCAAGTCGCTGGCCATCTAAGGGGACCCCGACATGAAACTTTTCCCGTTGCACCTCATCCCCAACGACACCAACTTCAACTTCATGCGTTTGCGCTGGGTCTCGCTGACCGTGGCGCTGCTGCTGGCGGCGGTGGCGGTGGGCGCCATCGCTTTCAAAGGCTTCAATTACGCGCTGGATTTCACCGGCGGCACGGTGGTGGAAGTGCGTTTCGACCGGCCTGCCGACGTCGATGGCGTGCGCGAACGCCTCAACGCCGCTGGCTTCACCAGTGCGCAAGTGCAGACCTTCGGCACAGGCAAGGATCTGCTGATCCGCTTGCAGCCGCGTGCGGGCCAGACCAGTTCCGGCAACGACAACACCACGGTTCGGGAAGTACTGGCCGCGGCCTCCACGCCTGACAATGCCGCCAAGATGCTGCGCAACGAGTTCGTCGGGCCGCAGGTCGGCAAGGAGCTGGCGCTCAACGGCCTGTATGCGCTGATCTTCGTGGTGGTGGGCTTCCTGATCTACATCTCGTTCCGCTTCGAATGGAAATTCGCGGTGGCGGCCATCTTCACCACCCTGCACGACGTTCTGATCGTGGCCGGTTTCTTCGCCCTGACCGGGCGCGAGTTCGACCTGACCGTGCTGGCCGGCTTGTTGTCGGTGATGGGCTTCTCGATCAACGACACCATCGTGGTGTTCGACCGCGTGCGCGAGAATTTCCGCAGCCTGCGCGCCGAGCCGATCGAGATCCTCAACCGTTCGGTCAACCAGACGCTGTCGCGCACCATCATCACCTCGTTCGTGGCGTTCCTTACCGTGCTGGCGCTGTACCTCTACGGTGGCGGCTCGCTGGAAGGCATGGCGATCTCGCAGATGCTGGGCATCGTGATCGGCACCATCTCGTCGATCTTCGTGGCCTGCCCGTTGCTGACCATCTGGTTCCTGAAGGTCACCAAGCAGGATCTGTTGCCGAAGGCGCGTGAAGAGGCGGCGCTGGCCCGCCGGCCGTAAGCCCCGTCGACGCAGAAATAGAAAAGGCCGCGAAGTTCGCGGCCTTTTTCATGGATCGGCGTCGCTCCTACAGGTTGCTAGTTGAAGCTGGCGGCGTAGCCGGAAGTGACGATGGTCTTCTGCAGCGCCTCGCAGACCTTGATGTTGCCGGCCACGATCTGGTGGCCCTTGGCGCCTTGGAAATCCATCCGCGCGATGCTGGCGCCGCGGTAGTCGCAGACCTTGCCGCCTGCCTCGCGCACCAGCAGCACGCCGGCGGCGATATCCCAGGCTTTCACGCCGGCTTCGAAATAGGCATCGCTGCGGCCGCAGGCCACATAAGCCAGGTCCAGCGCCGCCGAACCGGCGCGGCGCACATCCTCGGCCTGCACCAGCAGTTCGCGCACGCATTCCAGCTGCGCGCCGGCGCGGGCGCGTTCGCGCGGCGCGAAGCCGGTGCCGATGATGGCGCCAGCCAGATCTTTGCGGTCGGTGACGCGGATGCGGCGTTCGTTGAGCTGGGCGCCGCTGCCGCGGCTGGCGGTGAACAGTTCGTTGCGCAGCGGATCGAAGATCACCGCGTCGGTGGGCTCGCCATTGTCGACCAGGGCGATCGAAACGCAGTAGTGCGGGAAGCCGCGCAGGTAATTGCTGGTGCCATCCAGTGGATCGATGACCCAGGTGTAGCGTCCGTTCTTGCCGGCCTGGCCGCCGCTTTCCTCGCCCAGCACCGAGTAATCGGGGTAGGCGCGCTTGAGTTCCTTGATGACGGCCTTTTCGGCGTCCGCATCCACTTCGCTGGCGTAGTCCAGACGTTCCTTTTCCACCACGTTCAGGCTGTCGAGCTTGTTGATGTTGCGCAACAGGACGTTGCCTCCCTGACGCGCGGCCTTGACCATGATGGTGATGACAGGATTCAACATGGGTAACGGACCTCGGGCGGACTGGCAGGGCAGACGGGTGGGACGGAACGAGTGGTTAAAGAGCAGCACGGCGCGTAGACCGGCGCGCGCAGTTTAACATCTGTGCCCACGAACACTCCTCCACGCCCATGAACATTCCCGCCCAATCGCCAGAATCGTCGCCCGAATCGCTCCCGGAAACCGCCGCCAGCCGGATCCGCATCGTGCTGGTCGGCACCCAGCACCCCGGCAATATCGGCGCGGCGGCACGCGCGCTGAAGACCATGGGACTTTCGAAACTGGTGCTGGTGGCGCCCGAGCAGTACCCAGCGGACGAGGCCTTTCGCCGGGCCGCCGGCGCCGATGACCTGCTGGCGTCGGCCCGTGTGGTGGCCACGCTGGCGGAGGCCGTGGCCGATTGCAGATTCGTGCTGGGCTGCACCGCGCGCAGCCGGCGGGTCGCGTTGGAGGAACTGCACCCCCGGGTGGCGGGTGACCGCGTGGTCGAAATCGCCCGCCGGGACGAGACGGCGCTGGTCTTCGGCCGCGAGCGCACCGGACTGAGCAACGAGGAGCTGCAGCTCTGCCACGCCTCGGTGCACATTCCCGCCAATCCCGAGTACAGCTCGCTCAACTTGGCCGCGGCCGTGCAGGTGCTGACCTACGAAGTGCGGGTGGCATTGCTTGCGGCGGGAGAGGCGGCCCCCGCAGCCGTCGAAGAAAGCCACGAGACCCCGGCGAACCATGCGCAGCTGGAGGGATTTTTCGCCCAGTTGGGGGAAACCCTCGACGACATCGATTTCCATAAGGGCCGGGCCCCGGAATCGGCCATGCGCAAGCTGCGGCGCCTGTTCCTGCGCTCCAATCTGAACGAGCAGGAAGTACGGCTGTTGCGCGGCATCCTGGCCGACGCGCAGCGCATGGCACGACTGGCCGGAGAGAAGCCGCGCTGAATTACTACCCGTCAAGGGAGCTTTCGGCTAGTCTCGCACCTGTCGTTGATGCGAGCCCTGACGTTGCGTATAGCCTGGTTTGGTCTTGCCCTCCTGTTACTTGCCCCCGCCACGGCAGCGCCGGCGCCGCCGTCCCCATCCGACGGCGGCAATGTACTGGTCATCGGTCGCATCAGCGACGATCCCAAGGCCCACTACGAGCAACTCAAACCCCTGCTGGATTACGTGGTGCCGCGCATGCGCGACGTTGGCATCACCGAAGGCCGCATCCTGATGGCGCGCGACGCCCAGCAGATGACCAGCTACCTGCGCCGCGGGCGCGTGGACTGGGTTACCGAGACCGCCGGTACCGGCATGCAGCTGCAGAAGCGCGCGGGCGCCAAACCCTTGCTGTTAACCGAGCGCGGCGGAGTGAGTCGTTACCACTCGGTGTTCTTCGTGCGCAAGGACAGCGGGATCGATTCGCTGGCCGACCTGAAAGGCCGCAGCATCGCCTTCCAGAGCACCGCTTCGACCAGTTCTTATATCGTTCCGGCTTCGACCCTGCTGGATCGTGGCCTGCACATGGAGATACTGCTGTCGCCGATGGACAGGCCTACACCGGATTCGGTGGGCTACGTTTTCGCGCGCTCGGAACTCAACATCGCGGCGTGGGTGCATAAACGCCTGGTCGATGCCGGCGTGTTCAGCAGCCTGGACTGGGAAGACGAGCGGCGGATGCCGGCGGCGTTCCGTCCCGACATGAAGGTCATCTACCAGACCCCGGATTATCCGCGCGCGCTGGAGATGGTGCGCGGCGACCTCGACCCCAAGGTGGAGGCGCGCCTGCGCGAGGTGCTGTTGCAGGCGGCCAACGATCCCGACGCGCGCGAAGCCATGACCCTGTTCTTCCGAACGACGCGGTTCATGCCGGTCGACGCGGTTTCGCAGCAGGGTCTGGATCGTCTGCGCGATGGCGCCGCCCGCGTGCGCGAGCAAGTCGAGTGAGTCTGCGTTTCGGACTGCAGGCGCGGTTCCTGGTGGCCATGGGGATCACCCTGGCCGTGGTGTTCGCCTTGATCGCCGTGCTGCTGCAGCGGCAGACGATGATGCAGCGGGAAGTGGACGTGCTGGGCCGCGAAGCCATGCAAAGCATGGCCGCCGATGCGCTCAACCGCCGCGGCGAAGCCATGGTGGAACAGTTGGCCGATTCCTTGACCAACCCGCTGTACTTCTCCGATCTGGACGCGATCGGCACCACCGTGCGTGCCGCCGCCCGCCAGCCCGATGTGGCCTACGTGCTGGTGTACGACGCGCACGGCAACATCGTCCACGACGGCTCCTACGACATCGCCGCCTATGGGCAGCCGATGACCGATCCGCTGGCCCATGCCGCGATTTCCTCCAATCGCCTGCTCACCCAATGGTCGCAGCAGGTGGTGGACGTGTCCGAAGGCATCAGTATCGGAAACGAGCGCATCGGAGGCGTGCGGGTAGGCTATTCGCTGGCCGAAATACGCGCCAGCGAGGAACGCGCCGCCAACAATCTCAACAACCGCTTGGTCGAGCTGGGCCGGCGCCATATGGGTTGGATCGTATTGCTGCTGGCCGCATTGGCCGCGGTATGCGTGGGCATCGCTTGGTACGCGCAACGCACGCTGGTGAAACCGATCAGGCAGTTGGCCGAGGCCGCGCATGCCATCGGCGTGGGCAACTACGATGCGAAACAATTGTCTAGCGATCGCCAGGACGAGGTGGGCGATCTGGTGCGCGCTTTCAGCAGCATGAACGACAGCATCGCCCGCCACGATCGCGACGTGCGGCGCATGGCCTATACCGACGCGCTGACCGGGCTGACCAACCGCCTCGCGTTCCGGGAAAGCCTCGACCATCGCCTGATGATGCTGCGTGGCGCCGGCCGCCAGCTGGCCTTGCTGTTCGCCGACATCGACGACTTCAAACGCGTCAACGATACCTTGGGGCACGAAGCCGGTGACGACGTGCTGGTGCAGTTCGCCAACCGCATCCGCGACGCGGTGGAACGCATGGGCGGCGACGATTCGCTGCTGGCGCGCTTCGGCGGCGACGAGTTCGTGATCCTGATCCAGAACGGCGACGTGCGCGCAGTGGCCACGCAGCTGGCCGAAGCGTTGGTGAAGGAACTCGGACAGCCGCTGGTGGTGGAGGGCCGGCAGGTATTCCTGGGCACGTCCATCGGCATCACCCTGTTTCCGGAGGACGCTTCCGGCGCCACTTCGTTGATGAAGAACGGCGACATCGCCATGTACCAGGCCAAGGTCGCCGGCAAGAACTGCTACCGCTTCTACAGCCGCGCCATGGACCAGGCGGTCGAGCGTCGCGTGCACATGGAGCAGGAACTGCGTGGCGCATGGGAGCGCGGCGAACTGAGCCTGGTCTATCAACCGATCTTCCGTCTGATGGATCAGCGCATCGTCGGCGCCGAGGCGCTGCTGCGCTGGCAGCACCCGGAGATGGGAGCGGTCGCCCCTTCGGTGTTCATCGATGTGGCCGAGCAGAGCGGGTTGATCGAAAGCATCGGGCCACGGGTGCTGCGCGCCGCCTGCGCGGCCGCGGCCCATTGGACCGCGCATAACGACTCGGAAGAGGCGCCATTCGTGGCGGTCAACGTCTCTCCGCGGCAGCTGCGCAGCGGAGATTTGCCGGAGGAGGTCGCCTCTTCCCTGCGCGACACCGGCTTGCCGGCTTCGCGCCTGCACCTGGAGCTGACCGAGACTGCGGTGATCGGCGACGAAGCCCATGCCAGCGCACTGCTGGCGAAGCTGCACCGCACCGGCGTGAAGGTATGGCTGGACGATTTCGGCACCGGTTTCTCCGGCCTCAGCCACTTGCGGCGCGTCCCCGTGGACGGAGTGAAGATCGATCGCAGCTTCATCGCCGACATGCAGCGCGATCCCGACGATCTGGCGCTGACCACGGCCATCATCGCCATGGCGCATTCGCTGGGCATTACGGTGGTGGCCGAGGGGGTCGAGAAGGAAGCGCAGTTCGATATCCTGCGCGACCGCGGTTGCGATCTGGCGCAGGGTTATTGGCTGGGCCATCCGATGAGCGCGGCCGAGTTCGCGCACTTGCTGATCTGACGTAGGTCGGGGCTACGCCCCAGACTCGCTGCAGAACCACGCAGCGCTAGATCCGAATGCGGCAAAGCTTACCGGCGTCGGGGGCGTAGCCCCGACCTACGGATCAGAACCAGCCGTCGACCATGTGCACCAGCATCTGCACCAGATTGCCGGATACGAAACCGAATACCACCACCGCGATCGCGCCTGCCAACCAGGCGACCAGCATCAGTACGCCGTCGCGTTCCAGCAACGCGAACACGAAGAGCAGCAGCAGTACCCCGAACACGTAGTTGGTGAAGGGAATGGGCAGCGACAGCAACAGGCCCAGCAACACCAGCAGCAGGCCGGTGAAAGCGCTGGCGATGGGATGGTCCAGCACGATTTCCATGCGTGGGCGCACCAGCTTCTCCAGCCAGCCCAGCCATCGCGACATGATGTCCCGGAAACGCGCCATCGATCTTCGATAAGGACCACGCCGGGCCAGAAAACCGGGCAGCCATGGCTTGCGCAAACCGAGCAGCAATTGCGCGCCGACCAGCATCACCAGAGGTCCGCTGACCGCACCGGCTACGCCGGGTATAGGCAGGAAAGCCGGCAGTATGCCCACGAACAGCAGCATGCCGAAGGCGGTTTGGCGCAGGCCCGAAAGCAGGTCGCCCAGACGAAGATGGTCGTCGGGATCGCCCGACGCGAAATCATCCAACACTGCGCGGGTGCTGACATGCTCTTTGTCGCCCGCTCCCGGCGTAGCGCCGGATTCAGGCGCTGGTTTCGTCATCGTCTTCTTCCGGCAGCTTCTGCACCAGCAACTTGTCGATGCGTGCGCCGTCCAAGTCCACGACCTCGATGCGCCAGCCCGCCCAATCCAGATGTTCGCCGACGTGCGGAATGCGGCCGAACTGTTCGATCACCAGGCCAGCGATGGTGTTGTAGTCGGCCTCGTCGCCATCGGGCAGCGCCACGCCGCCCAGCAGTTCGCGCAAGTCGTCGTTGGGCAGCGATCCGTCGACCAGCAGCGAGCCGTCGTCGCGGACGACCACCAGCGCATCGTCGTCGCTGTTCTCGGACGCCTGCAGCCTGCCGACCACCGCGCCCATCAGGTCGCTGAGCGTCACCAGGCCCTGGATCTCGCCGTACTCGTCGACCACCAGCGCCAGCGACTGCTGCTCTTCGCGCAGGATTTCCAGCAGCTTCATCGCATGGGTGGATTCGGACACGAACAGCGGCTCGCGCAGGTTCTGGAAGATTTCCGGCGAGCGTTCGGCGAAACGGTCCAGCAACGATTTCACTTCCAGTACCCCGACCACATCCTGGTCGTTGCCGCGATAGACGGGGAAACGCGAGAACTGCGACTGGCGCATGGTGTCGATGTTGGCGTCGTAGCTGGCCGCCTGGTCCAGCCAGACGATTCTCTTGCGCGGCGTCATCAGGCTGTCGGCGGTGCGGTCGCCCAGACGCAGCACCCGGTTGACCATGTTGCGCTCGTCCACGTCGATCACGCCCTGGGCGTGGCCTTCGCTGACCAGCATGCGGATCTCTTCTTCGCTGACCGCATTGCGGTCGCCGTCGCGGATACCGAGCATGCGCAATACCAGGCGGTTGATCGCGCCCAGCACGAACACGATCGGGCGCGCGATACGCGACAGCCAGTCCAGAGGGATGGCGACCACGGCGGCGATGTTCTCGGCGTTGGTCAGGGCCAGGCGCTTGGGAATGAGTTCGCCGAAAATCACCGAGCCGGCGGTGATCAGGGTGACTGCGGTACCGAAGCCGATTTTCCCCGCATATTCGCCCGCGTTCGGCCAGATCCCAATCAGCCATCCGGCAACCAAGGCTCCAATCGCATCGCTGCCCAACGAGCCGGCAAGCACGCCGATCAGAGTGATGCCCACCTGCACGGTGGACAGCAGATTGTCGGGATGCTCGGCCAGAGCCAGGGCCACGCGCGCGCCGCGGCTTTCCTGCGCCATCTGTTTCAGGCGCAGCTTGCGCGAGGTCATCAGCGCCATCTCCGACAGGGCGAAGAAGCCATTCAGAACGATCAGGCCGACAACGATCAGCAGTTCAAGCATGCGGGCGCTTCCGGCCGGGGCAGGCTTCTGCGGGGCCACGCAGCGCGGGGGAGCGGCATGCGGGGGAGGGGGAGGTAGGGTCGTCTTCCATAAAGTGCGCCTGGGCGCGGAGCGGAGTCTAGCAAACCGGCTCGTGGCTTTGCCTGACAGGCAGGGGACCGACCGCCACTGGCTTGCCGATACGGGGTCTGATCGCCACTCGCGGTCACGAAACCGTCATAATTCCGCCCGGTTGCCGTCCCTCCCGTGACGGCGGGGTGCGCTATCAATGTTCTCGCTGCAGACCATCTTCGGCTCCGGCCAGCAGTTCTATTCCCTGCTCGACGACTCGGCGCAGGCCGCTTACGACAGCACCAAAGCCCTGCACAGCATGATGAAGACCGCCGACCGGCAGCCGGCGCTGGACGCCTTCAAGCTGGCCCGCCAGCGCGAGCGCGCGGCTTCGGACAAGATCGGCAAGGCTCTGGTGGACAGCTTCATCACCCCGATCGAGCGCGAGGACATCGAAGCGCTGGGGTCGGCGCTGTACAAGATCCCCAAGCAGGTCGAGAAGTTCGCCGACCGCTATTCCCTGGCGACCAAGCACCTGGAAAACATCGATTTCGCGCCGCGCGCGGCGATGCTGGAGCAGGCCGCCTCGGTGGTCGTGGAGATGGTCCACGACCTGCAGAAGATGAATATCGATCGCATGACCGCGCTCAACGAGAAGCTGCGCGCGCTGGAGAACGAGGCCGACCGGCTGATGCTGGAGCTGTATCGCGACATCTATTCCGGCCGCCTGGACAACCTGCAGATGTTCCTGCTGAAGGAGTTCTTCGAGATCCTGGAGAAGGCCATCGACCGTTGCCGGGAAGCCGGCGTGGCGGCGTACCAGATCGTGTTGAAGAACAGCTAGGACCCGCGCCCCATGTTGACCCTGGTCCTGGTCGTGATCCTGACGGCGCTCATCTTCGAGTTCATCAACGGTTTCCACGACACCGCCAATTCCATCGCCACGGTGGTGGCCACCAAGGTGCTGACGCCCGGCCAGGCGATCATCCTAGCCGCCAGCACCAATCTCATCGGCGCCTTCATGGGCACCGCGGTCGCCAAGACCATCGCCTCGGGCCTGGTCGATACCGATGTGGTCAACGTGACTTCGCAGGTGCTCATCTGCACGCTGCTCGGCGCGATCATCTGGAACCTGATCACCTGGTGGCGCGGATTGCCGTCTTCTTCTTCGCACGCGCTGATCGGCGGGCTGTGCGGCGCCGCATTGGCCGCTTCGCAGAACAATTGGACCGCGCTGATCTGGTCCAAAGCGGGCGATGGCGACTGGAGCAGCAACAAGGGTCTGCTGTGGAAAGTCGTCTTCCCCATGATCACCTCGCCGCTGGCGGGATTCCTGCTGGGCGTCGCCATCATCTCCCTGCTGTACCTGATCATCGCAGGGATGATGAAAACCGGCGGCCCGCTTGCGCGCATGGCTAAGCCGCGCTGGGTCAACGCCTTCTTTGGCAAGGCGCAGTTGGTATCGGCCGCTTACATGGGCTTCGCCCATGGCCGCCAAGATGCGCAGAAGACGATGGGCATCATCGCCTTGTCGATCTTCGGTGCGCAGTCGGCCGGCATCCTCGACAACCTGCCCACCTGGCTTGCCTTCCTGCATCCGGACGGCGGCAAGGACGACATCGACAGCTGGGTGATCGCCACCTGCGCCCTGGTCATGGCCGCGGGCACCGCCGCGGGCGGTTGGCGCATCATCAAGACGCTGGGCCACAAGATGGTCAAGCTGCAGACCATCGACGGCTTCGCGGCCGAAACGGCGTCGGCGACGATCCTGGTCACGGCGGCGCACTTCGGCATGCCGGTTTCCACGACGCACAGTATTTCCACCGCCATCATGGGCGTCGGCTTCGCCAAGAATCCGCGCAAGCTCAAGCTAGGCGTGATCGAGCGGATCGTGTGGGCATGGATACTGACCATTCCCGCGGCCGGGGGTATCGCCTACGGCTTGTTCAAGCTGGTCGAGACGTTGGGCTGGGCCTGAAACCGGATGCCGTAGGAGCGACGTAAGTCGCGAAGCGTTACCGGCAGCCATCGCGACTTACGTCGCTCCTACGCCTCTCCGGTGAGCGAAGGGGCCGTCTAGAGCAGATCGCCTTCCGCAGACAGCGCGCGTTCCATGCTGTCGCCCAGCCCACCGATTTCCAACACCATGCGATCCACTTCCGACGGGGTCAGACCCTCGTAGGGGCGGTTCTCGCACAGCTGCAGGTAGGGCACGCCATCCAGGTCGCCGACGGCCAGGTAGCCCACGCTGCTCTGCCAGTTGAAACCCAACGCGCGCCGCGCATCGATGCCCGTGATCGGCGCGAGCACCGTGCTCACGCGCAAGTAGCCGCGTTCGTCGTCGTTGCCCAGTTCGGACAGGAAGATCGCCTGGTGCCGGTTGCCGCTGTCCAGCGAAAGTTCCACGCAGGCCACGTAGGGTTCGTGCATGGTGACCTTGTAACCGGATTTGGTCAGATGGCTGCGGATCTGCTCGAAATTCTGCATATCGTGCTCCTTTGCATCGCGGCCGTTATGCTAATGCCTCATGGCCGACAAGTCTCCCGTCGAACGCATCCTCGCTGCAATACGCGCGATTCCGCGCGGACAGGTGGCCGGCTATGGCGAGGTCGCGCATCGCGCGGGATTGCCGGGTCGGGCCCGTCTCGCCGCGAAAGTGCTGAGCGAAAACACAGACCCGAAACTTCCCTGGCATCGCGTGCTGCGATCGGATGGAAGGATCGCATTGCCGGAAGGTTCGCAAGGCTACCGGGAACAATGCCAGCGCCTGCGCGCCGAGGGTGTGATGGTGGTCAAGGGACGGGTGCGCGGCCTCAAGGCGGCGCGCACGATGGACGAGCAGGTGTGGGGCCCGCCCGGTTGAACGGCGCTCAGGCCGCGCGCTGGCGCAACCATGCCGCCACGCTCAACCGTTCACGCGTTGCGGGCAGCACTTCGTGCTCGATCCCGCTCAGGAAAACCACGCTGGTTCCCGCGTGTGGCAGTACGTCGATGGTCCCTTGCGGCAGGTACAGGCGCAGCGCGCCGCCGTGTTCGGGCAGCCAGTCCTCGTTGAGATAGCTGACCATCGACAACACGCGCGCGTCGCTGTCCTGGAACTGGTCGCGATGGCGATGGTAGGAGGCCCCACTCGGATAGCAGGCGAAATGCGCTTCCTCTTCCTCCAAACCCAGGAACAGGCGCCGATTCATCGCCATGCGCAAGGCCCGCAGCGCAGAGAGATAAGCGGTGGCTGCGGCGCCCGAATCGGCGTCCATCCATCGCGTATCGTCGCCGCGAATGGCGATGCGCAGATGGTGGCTGCGGCCATGCCCCAATTCCGCCGGACGCAGGGCGTCGGTTGCCTGCAGTCGCTTTAACTCGACGCGCAGTCCGGAAGTGCCGGACGGACTGGGAAATCCGAGCAGCAGGCACGCACCATGTTCGTCCAGGGCCTCGGCGAGCGCGGCTGGGTCACGCAGGACCGCCGCGGGCAGGGAAGGCATGCCGGTATGATAAGCGGGCAAGCCCTCCGAGAACCGATATGTTCCCAAGAATTCCTCCCGTCACCCAGGCGTTGATCATCGCCAACGTGGTGATGTTCCTGTTGCAGCAGTTGCCGATGGGCGAAGCGGCATTGGATCCGTTGCAGCTGTGGCCGCTTGGACCGAATGGTTTCGATCTCTTCTCAGCTGCAAATGAATTCAAGCCCTGGCAGCTGCTGACCTACGGTTTCATGCATGGCAGCTGGACACACCTGTTGTTCAACATGCTGGCGCTGTACATGTTCGGCGCGCCGCTGGAATACACCTGGGGCAACCGGCGTTTCCTGACCTATTTCCTGGTGTGCGTCGCCGGAGCAGGCGTGCTGCAGCTGATAGTGGGCTGGTGGACCGTTTCTCAGGGCGGCGTTCCGTATCCCACGGTCGGCGCATCGGGCGGGGTATTCGGCGTGCTGCTGGCCTATGGCATGTTGTTCCCCAACCAGCGCGTCATGCTGCTGTTCCCGCCGATTCCCATGAAGGCGCGCACCCTGGTGATCGTCTACGGCGCCATCGAACTGATGTTGGGGTTCACCGGATGGCAGCCTGGGGTGGCGCACTTCGCGCACTTGGGCGGCATGCTGTTCGGCTGGCTGCTGATCCGCTATTGGCGCGGGCAGCCGCCGTTCAATAAACGCCGGCCGCCGGGGCCGCGGATCGTACGCTGATCAGAATCGTAGGGCGGGCATTGCCCGTCGCGCATTTGATCGGATGGTCCCGTAGGCGGGCAGTGCCCGCCCTACAGTGTTGCTCCTTAGAGGTAGAGTTCGACATGTCTGTGCCGCTAGCCATGGGCGCTGAAGCGGCACGGGTCTGTCGTCCAGACGATGTACTCGTGTATCGGGTAGGCTAACGATGTCGCTACTGGACTACACGTGCGTCTCGATGCCTGATTTCGAGGTCAATGGCCTGCTCGACACCGGTACCGTCGCGGTGAAGGACGTGCATTGCCTGGGCACCTGCCGCCATCGCAGTGCGGAAGAATGCGCGGCTTCGACTCATCTGGTGTTTCCGTATCGCGGCGTCTACATGCGCCATGTCGGCAGCGACCAGTCGGTAGCCGACGCCAACCATGTACTGTTCTTCAACTCGGGCGAGGGCTATCAGGTCAGTCATCCGGTCAGCGGCGGCGACGATAGCCTGGTGCTGGCGGTATCGCAGCCGCTGCTCCGCGAACTTGTCCCGGCCGCGCTGGTCGCCAAGCGCGACGAGTTGGGCTTCCGCGGACAATCCCTGCGCATCGATCCACGCGCGCAGGCGCTGGTCGCACTGCTGAGGCACAGCCTGCGCAGCGGCAGCATCGAACCGCTGGAAGCCGAGAGCCTGGCGCTGACCCTGGTGTGCCGCAGCCTGGGACCGCGCACCACGCACGAGAAGAGCGCGACCCATGCGCGGCAGCGACTGGTGGACCGGGTCAAGGTGTTGCTAGCCGGCGACCTGACCCGGCGTTGGAGCTTGGCGGAAATCGCCGCGGAGATCGGCGGATCGGCGGTCTATCTGACCCAGGCCTTCCAACAGGTCGAAGGCGTGCCGCTCTACCGTTACCACTTGCGCTTGCGCCTGGCGCGGGCGCTCGACCTCGTTACCGGTTACGACGACATGTCGGCCCTGGCGCTGGACCTGGGCTTCTCCAGTCACAGCCACTTCGCCGCTGCGTTCAAGCAGGCCTATGGGCGTTCGCCGACTGCATTCAGGCAGTCCGCATTGACGAAAAGCCTCTAGCCGTACAACTCCGTCGCCGCGGACCGGAAACGCCTAAAGATTTCGACAGCCGCCATCCCGAGCGGATGGTTTCCTATGCATGCCCGATTCGCGGGTATGTATAGGAAAGTGTCATGGCTGAGAAAACCTGTGCCGCATGCGATTGCGAGCTGGACGAGAACCTCATCACGGTCACCATAGGCGGGCGCACCGTAGAGGTGTGCTGCGAGGAATGCGCCGAAAAACTGCGCGAGGCTGGAGCGCAAGCGTGATAGACGAAGCAAGCATCCTTGCGCGAACCGTGAGCCGCCGGAAATTCCTCGTCGCGAACACGGTATTCGCGTTCGGCGCGCTGGCCGGATGCGCGTCGTCCCTTGCGGGCGGCGCGCGATCTTCGTCGCGTTTGGATGCCGGCGCGTTCCATGCTGCCCGACGCTACGCGAAGACGAACCATGGAAACATCGCCTACGTCGAACGCGGCGCCGGACCCGCCGCTTTGTTCCTGCACGGATTTCCGTTGAACGGCTTTCAATGGCGCGGTGCGCTGGAGCGCCTGTCGCCCTACCGTCGCTGCATCGCGCCGGATTTTCTGGGCATGGGCTACACGCAGGTGGCCGAAGGACAAAGTTGCGCGCCTGAAGCCCAGGTAGAGATGTTGTTGGCGCTGCTCGATGCGTTGTCGGTGGCCAGCGTCGATGTGGTCGCCAACGACAGCGGCGGGGCGGTGGCGCAACTGCTGGTGGCGCAACACCGCCAGCGCGTGCGTACGCTGCTGCTCACCAATTGCGACGCCGAGCACGACAGTCCGCCGCCCGCGCTGCTGCCGGTCATCGAGTTGGCCAAGGAGGGCAGGTTCGTGGACGAATGGCTTGGTCGGTGGCATGCCGACACCGCGCTGGCTCGCTCGCCGGAAGGCATCGGTGGCATGTGTTACGCCGATCCGACGCATCCCACCGATGAGGCGATCGACACTTATTTCGGTCCCTTGCTCAGCACGCAGCGACGCACGGACAACGCGCATGCTTACGCCGTCGCGTTGGAACGTAATGCGTTGGCGGGCATCGGGCCGGCGCTCAGGCGCTGCAAGGTGCCGACCCGGATCGTATGGGGTATGGGCGACACGATTTTCTCGAAGAAGAGTCCTCGCGATCTCGACCACGCGTTCGGTCATTCGCGGGGAGTCAGATTGCTCGAAGACAGCAAGCTGTTCTGGCCGGAGGAGCGTCCGGAGGTGATCGCCGAGGAAGCGCAGCGATTATGGAACGCATGGGTACCCACCAACGCAAGGACATTCAGATGAGCAGCAATCGTACGGTCGCCGTGTATGGCGCTTATGGACACACCGCACGCTTCGTCGTTGCCGAGTTGTGCAGACATGGATGGAGCCCGGTCCTGTCTGGGCGCGACGCGGACAAGCTGGCTGCGCTGGGCAACGTGTTCCCCGACTTGGAAAGGCGGCTTGCATCGGTCGAAGATCCGGCCTCGCTCGACCGCGCATTCGAAGGCGCTGTGGGGGTCATCAACTGCGCCGGCCCCTTTTTGGATACAGCGGTACCGGTGATCGAAGCGGCGCTGCGTGCGGGCATCCACTATTTGGATGTGTGCGCCGAGCAACGGGCCGCGCTCGATGTATTCGAGCGTTTCGCCGGCGCTGCGAAATTGGCAGGGGTGACGGTCATGCCGGCGATGGCGTTCTATGGTGGCTTGACGGATCTGCTGGCGACCGCCGCGCTCGGCGACTGGCCGGACGCCGACGCAATCGAGATCGCGGTCGCATTGGACAGTTGGCATCCCACGACCGGCACGCGGCGGACTGGCGAGCGCAACCATTATCGGCGCCTGGTGATCGCGGGGGGAAAGCTGGAGCCGCTCGCCGATCCACCGCCATCGCGTGAATGGACGTTCCCGACGCCATTCGGAACGCAAGAGGTAGTCGCCCTGCCACTGGCCGAGATCGTCACCCTCTCGCAGCACGTGCGCAGCGCCGAAGTGCATTCGTACATGAACCTCGCACCGCTCAAGGACTTGCGCGATCCGCATACGCCGACTCCGGTGCCGGCCGACGCAGACGGACGTTCCTCGCAAATCTTCGCGGTCGACGCAAGGGTGTCCAGAAATGGCCAGACGCGTCGCGCCACGGTTCATGGACGCGACATCTACGCGGTCACCGCGCCGCTGGTGGTGGAGGCGATGCAGCGCATAGTCGATAGACGCAGCAAGGCGACCGGAGTCGTCGCGGCTGGAGCGGCCTTCGATGCAGCGGACTTCCTCGAATCGCTGCCGGCGTTGCACCTCGCTTTCCCGGACGCATGACCGTCATCCGAAACGCGACCGCGTATCGACGGACGCTACTCGGCACCCCCGGATGTCGCCGCACAAGAAAAAGGCGCGGATGTCCGCGCCTCGTTCTTTATTCGATCAGCGATATTCAACGCCAGAGCTTGATCTGCTCCGCGTCGCTGCGGCGCATCGGCTGACCGGCCTTGCAGCTGAAGGATTCGCCGAAGGCGGGCTGATTGGTCAGCGGGCCGTTGCTGCGCCATTGGCCAGGGGCGTGCACGTCGGTGGCGATGCGTTGCGCCGCTTCGGCGGTCGAAATCTGCTGCGCCCACAGTTCCGACCAGCTGCGGAACAGCGTCTGCTTGGCGCCCAGGTTGGGCGCAAGCTGGGCATTGGTGAACGCGTCCCAGGCCAGTTCCACGCCGGCCAGGTCGGCCAGGTTCTCGTCCTGCGTCAGCGTGCCGTTGACCTTGGCATTGCTCGAGGCAGGGTAGGGGTAGCCGTTGTATTGCGCCGCCACGCGCGAGCCGATCCCGCTCCAAGCCGTCACATCGGCAGGCGTCCACCAGTCGCGCAGTTCGCCATTGGCATCGATCATGCGGCCGCGAATGTCGAAGCCGCGATTCAGCTCGTGCCCGACCAGGGCGCCGTAGGACCCGTACAACGCCGAATCTCCGCGATTGACGTCGAGGACCGGCGCCTGCAATACCGCGGCCGTCACGATCAGGCGGTTCTGCGCCAGATCGTAGGCCAGCGCGGGCTGCTGCGGCAGCACGTCCCAGCGGCGGTCCGCGTTGCCCTTGCCGATCCGCTTCATCTCTTCGCGATGGCGCCAAGTCGAAGCGATGAGGATATTGCTGCCGAAACTGCCGCGGCCCATCGGCTGTACGCTGTAATCCAGGTCGCGGCGCGGGGTTCCGATTTCGATCTTCAGCTTATCGATCTTGGACTTGGCTTCGGCTTTCGCCGAGGCGCTCATCCAGGCGTTGCGTTCGATGCCGCGTGCCAACGCCTCGCGTACGTTCTGGGCGATGGACTCCGCCTTGCTCTTGCTGCTGGAGGGCAGATAGCGCCCCGCATACTCGCGGCCCAGCATGGGGCCGGCGGCGGTGTTGATGGCGTTGAGTACCTGCTGCCAGCGCGGAGCCGGTGCGGTTTCGCCCTTCAGCACGCGGCCGCGGAATTCGAAGTTCGCCTCGCGGTAAGGTTTGGCCAGGTAGGGGGCCATGGCGTCGCCTACCTGCCAGCGCAGATAGATCTTCCACTGGTCCGGTTTCAGATTGCCGACCAGGGTGTTGAGTTCGGCGAACAAGGCCGGGTTGACCATCGAAACGGTGTCGTCGTTGACGCTCTGGGCCTTGAGGAAGGCGTCCAGCTGCAGGTTGCGGTACTGCTTGCCCAGGTCCTTGGTCGCGACCGGCAGGTAGTTGGACAGCGGGTTGCTCAGCTCCTGGAACGGCTTGGAAACGCGCGCGATCCGGGTTTCCAGATCGATCACCGCGTTGGCCTCGGCGTCCAGCTTTTCGGGCTTAGTGCCGGTCAGGGCCAGGATCTGTTTCACGTAGTTCTTGTAACGGCCCAGCAGTTCGCGGGTGTCGGCGTCGGTACGGGTGTAGTAGGCCGGGTCGGGCAGGCCCAGGCCGCCTTGCGAGAAATAGCCGATGTGACGGTCCAGCGCCTTCAGGTCCACGTCCGGGCTGAAGTTGAAGGCCACCGGGATGCCGATCTGGTGCAGCGCGGCAATGGCGGCGGGCACGTCCTTGGATTTCTTGATGCCGTTGATACGGTCCAACAACGGGGCGATGGGTTTGGCGCCATCGGCCTCGACGGCCGCCTCGTCCAGGCCGCTGGCCCAGAAATCCCCTAGCAGCTTCTGCACGTTGCCTTGCGGCGCCTGCATGGCGGCGTCCAGCAGCTGGCGCTGCTGCTGCTGGCTGCGCTCCAGCAGCTGCCCCAGCGCGGTCAGCGAGCCTGCGCCGGCGGGCAACGGATTGGCCTTGAGCCACTCGGCGTTGGCGCTGGAGTAGAAATCGGTGCATTCGGCACTGACCGTAGGCGCCCTGGGCGCTTTCTTTTTCTTCTTGGCGGCCTGGGCATCGGTAACGCCGAGTGCGGCCACCAGGGCGAAGGCGAGCAGGGTGGGCTTGCTGAGAGCGTTGCGCAGTGGCGGCATCAGGGATTTCCGTGTCGGTGAATGCCGTGGATTCTAGCAAGCGCCGGTGCCGTACCCATGAACATGCTCCGCAAAAGCAAGGCCCCGCAAACAGACCCGCAAACGGGCCCCGCAAAAGCGAAGGCCCGGGCGATGCCGGGCCTTCGGGTCTTGCGTGGAGCGGAGGGGCTTACCAGATCACGACTTTCTGGTCGTCGGCACGCACCATCGGGTCGCCGGCCTTGCACGAGAACGCGGCGGCGAACGCAGGCATGTTGGACGGGGCGCCGATGGCGCGGAAGTTGGCCGGCGCGTGCGGGTCGGTCTTCAGGCGCACGGTCAGTTCTTCCGGAGTGAAGTTGCGGCGCCACACCGTGGCCCAGTTGAGGAAGAAGCGCTGGTCACGGGTCAGGCCGTCGGTCTTCGGATCGGGTGAACCGTCGGTGGCCTTCTTCATGGCGTCATAGGCGGTGGCGATGCCGCCCAGGTCGGCGATGTTTTCGCCCAGGGTCAGGTTGCCGTTGACCTTGGTGCCATTGGCGTCGTAGCCGTTGAATTGGCTGACCAACTTGCCGGTACCGGCCTGGAACGCCTTCTTGTCGGCCGGCGTCCACCAGTCTTCGAAGTTGCCGGTCGGCCCGAACTGCGCACCCTGATCGTCGTAGCCGTGGGTCATTTCGTGGCCGATCACCGCACCGATGCCGCCGTAATTCATTTCGTCGGTGGCGTTGGCGTCGAAGAACGGCGGCTGCAGGATCGCAGCCGGGAACACGATCTCGTTCTGCAGCGGGTTGTAATAGGCATTGACGGTCTGCGGGCTCATGCCCCATTCGGTCTTGTCCACCGGCTTGCCGATCTTGCCCAGGTTCCACTTGTAGTTGAACTCGGTGGCGGCGATCACGTTGCCGATGTAACTGTCGCGATTGGTCGACAGGCCGGTCCACTCACGCCACTTGTCGGGGTAGCCGATCTTGGGGGTGAAGGTTTCCCATTTGGCGATGGCCTTCTTCTTGGTCTCGTCGCTCATCCAGGCCAGGTTCTCGATGCGGGCCTTGAGCGCGGTACGCAGGTTGCCCACCAGCGTTTCCATCTTGGCCTTGGATTCGGCCGGGAAGGCGACCTTCACGTACATCTGGCCCAGCGCTTCGCCGGCCTGATCTTCGACGGTGCCCAGCACGCGCTTCCAGCGCGGCTTGATTTCCTTCTGTCCGCGCAGGGTCTTGGCGTAGAAGTCGAAGTTTTCGTTGGCGAAGGCATCGCTCAGGTACGGCGAAGCGCCATCGATGGTGTGGAAGCGCAAGTAGCTGCGCCAGGCGGCCGGGGCGGTATCGCCCAGCATCTTGCTGACTTCCTGGTGGAAGGCGGGAATGGCCAGCGAGAATTTCTCCTGCGGCGCCACGCCCTGCGATTCGAAGAATTTGGTCCACGAGAAATTGGGCGTCAGCTTGTCGGCGTCCGCCAGGGTGACCGGGTTGTAGTACAGCGAGACGTCGCGCGACAGCTCTTCGCTGGACTTGGAGACCTTGGCCAGGCGTGTCTCGAACGCGATCACGGCCTTGGCCTGTTCGGCCGCATCGGCGGCGGCTACGCCGGATAATTCCAGCACCTTGGCGATATGCGCCTGATAGGCGTCCAGCTTGGCCTTGTTCTCGGGCTTGATGTAGTACTCGCGGTCGGGCAGGCCCAGGCCACCCTGCGAGGCGTAGGCCATGTTGACCGCGGAGTTTTTGAAGTCGGCTTGGGCACCGAAGCCGAACAGGCCGTTCTGGCCCTTGGCCGCATTGCTCCGGAGGTAGGCGACGATCGCATCCTTGTCGTTCAGGCCGTCGATCGCGGCAAGCTCGCCCTTGATGGGGTCGATGCCCTGGGCGTTGATCTTGGCTTCGTCCATGCCGGTCGACCACAGATCACCGACGATCTTTTCCACGCCGGTCGCGTTCTTGTCGGCGGCGGCCTGTTCAGCTAGCTGTTGCTGGGCGGCGGTGGAGCGCTCGGCCAGCATCTCGAAGGCGCCCCAGCTGGTGCGGTCGCTCGGGATGGCGTTGGCGGCGAGCCACTTGCCGTTCACGTAGCCGCCAAAGTCCGCACAGGCGTTCTTGGTGGTGTCCAGGTCGCTGACCAGGAAGCGATTGACCGGCGGCAGCTTGGATTCGTCCAGCTTCAGTGCGGCGGGTTCGGACGTGGCGGCGGTGGTGCCGGCGGCGGGTGCCGCGGCTTCTTCTTTCTTGCCACAGGCGGCCAGGGCCACACTCACGGCCACGGACAACAACAGGATCTGAGGTTTACGAATCACAGACTACTCCGGCCCGGAAAGGGCATAGATAAGGAAAAACCCCCTCTACGGGGGCGTGCGCGGACTCTACGCCTGCCGTCGCCGCGCTGAGGGTGTCGAAGGTCATGCGGCGGCCATAATTATTCCTTCACATCAGCGGCTTACCGGGCGCGTGCTAGGGTTTCGGCGGCACGGAAAGCGTGTCTGACAGGGAGTGGGCGATGCACGTCGAATTCCATGGCGCCGCGGGCGAGGTCACCGGCTCCATGCATCTGGTGGTGGCCGCCGGCAAGCGCATCCTGCTCGACTGCGGAATGATGCAGGGCAGCCGCGAAGCCGAAGTCCGCAACGCGGATCCTTTTCCATTCGAACCCAAGCAACTCGACGCGCTGGTGATCAGCCATGCGCACATCGACCATATCGGGCGGGTGCCGCTGCTGGTCAAGCGCGGTTTCGCCGGGCCGATCTTCATCCAGCAGGCCGGCGGCGAGCTGATGCCGGTGATGTTGTTGGACTCCGCATCGCTGGCCGAATCCGATGCCGAACGCGCCAACCGAAAGCTGCGCCCCGGCGACGCCGAAGTGGTGCCGCTGTACACGCGCAAAGATGTGGAACGGGCCATGCGCCAGCTGCAGCCGATGCCCTATGGCACGCGTCGCGAGATTCTGCCGGGCGTGGAGATAGCGTTCCGCGATGCCGGACATATCCTGGGTTCTTCCATCACCGAACTGTGGGCGGACGGGAAGAAATTAGTATTCTCCGGCGACCTCGGCCCGAACGGCACGCCGATCCTGCGCGATCCGGAAACCATCGGCGAAGCGGATCTGGTGTTGATGGAATCCACCTATGGCGACCGCAACCATCGCGAACGTCTGGACACCATCCACGAGCTGGGCGAGATCTTCGCTCAGGCGTGGCAAGAGCGCGGCAACGTGCTGATTCCTGCGTTCGCCGTAGGCCGCAGCCAGGAATTGCTGTATTGGTTCGCCCGGCATTGGGACGACTGGCAGCTATCGCGTTGGAAGATCTTTCTGGACAGTCCGATGGCGGCGAAAGTCGTTTCGGTCTACGAGCGCCATACCGACCTGTTCGACGCGGATGCGCAACAGGTGTGGAAGGGGAAGCGCGATCCGTTCCAGCTGCCCAACCTGCGCATCACCGAAAGCGCGCAGGATTCGATGGCCATCAACCAGGTGCAAGGCGGTGCGATCATCATCGCCGGTTCCGGCATGGCCAATGGCGGGCGCATCCTCCACCACCTCAAGCACAACCTGGGCCGCGACAGTACGCACCTGGTGTTCGTTGGCTATCAGGCCGAAGGCACGCTGGGAAGGCGTCTGGTCGACGGCGCCCAGTGGGCGCGCATCCATGGCCGCGACTATCGGGTGAATGCGAAACGGCACACGATCGGCGGACTGTCCGCGCATGCCGACCAGCGCGGCCTGATGGCATGGTACGGAGGCTTTACGGCGCATCCGCCGCTGGTGCTCGTGCATGGCGAGGACAAGGCGCGCGAAGCCCTGGCGGGCGAGATCGGCGAACGCGACGGCGTCCAAGTGCGGTTGGCGAGGCCGGGCATGGTGTTGCCGGTTTAGTGGGTGCGGAGCTGCGGTAACTTCAGCCCTGCGCAAAACCCCGTTCGCCGGTGTGGCTGAAGCTGCGGTTGCGGCCGGCCTGCTTGGCTCGATAGAGCGCGTTGTCGGCAAGCTCGAACACATCCGCCGCGGTTTCCTCTGCGCTCTGGCTGGTGTGGATGCCGATGCTGGCGGTGAATGGCGGTAAAGGCACGTGGTTGCCGCAGCGCGACGATAGGTTCGCCAAATCCACATGGATGGTCGTGGCGATGGCGGCGGCGGCCTGCGGCGTGGTTTCGGGCAGCAGCACTGCGAATTCGTCGCCGCCCAGGCGCGCGACCAGGTCGCGCGGCCGGCGCGCGCGGCCACGCAGGATGGTGGACAGTTCGCGCAGCACTTCGTCGCCAGCCGGATGTCCCAGGCCATCGTTCAATTTTTTGAAATGGTCCACGTCCAGCAGCAACAGCGAAAGCGGCTGGCCGTTGCGCCGCGACAAGCGCAATTCCTGCTCCAGGTACTCATCGAACTTGATCCGGTTGGCCAGGCCGGTCAGCGGATCGGACTGGGCTTGCTGGCGCGTACGTCGCAGCATGCGCAGGATCCGCATCGAAGCGCCGAGACCGAGGACCAGCAATGCGGACATCGGCGGATACCACACGTGGCCGAATCGCAGCAGCAACCACGAAAGCAAGGGCACCGCTAACAGACCCAGCAGGATCGGCCGCCAGAGCTGGTACAGACCCGGCAATCCGAACAATAGGAGCGGCACTATCACCAACAGTATCGAAAGGCCGATCTGCGCAGCCATGGACAACGGCACCACGGCCTCATGGCGTATCAGCATATTCAGCGCATTGGCCTGGTAGTCCACCCCAGACAAGCGTGGCTCGGCGGCGTACCAGCCCGGTGTAGCCAGTTCGTCGCCCATGCCGGCAGCGGTTACCCCCACCAGCACCCAACGTCCACGCAGCAGCGAGCCGGGCACGCGTCCTTTCACCACGTCCACGTACGACACGCTGTGGAATCCATTCGGCGGATCGATGTAGGGCACCAGCACCTGGTAATCGCGCACCCAGCGATGCGGCGAAGCCTCCTGCAGATCGGCGTCGCGTCGTCCCGGCAGCTCGGCGCTGGGATTGGGGTCGTCGTTTCCGATCTGGCTCAAGGCCAGCGCCAGCGATGGCCAGTGCGGCGAGCCCAGGCCGGCGCGCAGGAACATGCTTCGGGCCACGCCATCGCTGTCGAGGGCCATGTCCACGTGGCCCAGCGAAGCGGCCGATGCGGCGAACTCGGGAATCGGCATCAGTTCCACGGAGGGGCCGTTGAGGCGCTCGGCTTCGGCATAGACCGGTAGCACCACCTTGCCGCTCTTGTTCAAAGCCTGCGCAAGCAGGGCGTCGCCTTCGGGGTCGAATAGGGCCGGTTCGGACAACAGGATGTCCATGGCGATGCCGCGCACGCCCGCCTTGTTGAGGCGCGTCACCAAGTCGGCGTGGGTGCGTCGCGACCAGGGCCAGCGCCCCAGTTCGGCCAGGCTTTTTTCGTCTATGGCCACCACCAGGATACGGTCGTCGGCGACAGGCGCAGGGGCCAGCGTGTCGTACATCCAGGCATCGGCGCGCCAGGTCATGGCGAACAGATGCAGCAGGGTCACCACGGACGCCGCGGCCAGCGCGATCAGCACACGGGACTTGATCCGGGTCAGCTGCGGGCGGGAGGCTTTCATAGCGACAGTAGTATCCACAACATGCTGCCGCCCGTGATGGCTTTGCACAGGCCACAGGGTACCTCTACACGCTGCGCCGGCGGGAATGGGCCTTCGTGGCCGTCGCTGCCGATGGCCTGGACGCGCAGGTACCAGGCGCCTGCGCGTAGTTTGGGCAGGGTGATCTGTGGTCGATCCACGACTTCATCGACGCGCGGATCGTGGAAATCCGGCGAACGCGACAGCTGGAAGCGGTAGCGCTGCCCCGCTTCGCCGGCGCGCCAGCGGAAGGTCACGCTGCGCGGGTCGCTGGTTTCGTTGTTGATTTCGCCCGCTTCAGGCAATGGCCGCAAGGCGAACGCGACCGGGTCGCTGAAAAGTCCTTGCCGGCCATCGCTGGCGTCGCTGGCGATGCGCCAGTAATAGTCGCCCGCAGGCAGGTCCTGCGGTACGCGCAAGGAGGTGGATTTTTCCTGAGCGGAAACCATCGGCTTTTCGAATGCCGCATTGTCGGCCAGTTCGAAACGATAGCTCGCCGCGTCGGCGACCTCGGCCCAACGGAACTCGGGTTGCGCTTCCCGTACGGTGCTGCTGGCCACCGGCGCGAGCACGAAGGGGGGCTCCGGCAATATTTCCACAGTGAAACGAGTGGTGGCATCGCGACCTTCCAGGCCTTGCGCATCGATCCCACGCACCCGCAAATGATATTGGCCGTCCGCCGGTAGGGGCAGGCTGGCCTGGGCGTCGCGGGTTTCCAGATCGGCCAGCAGCGTGTCGAAGGTGGCCGTATCGCTGGCCTGCACGCGATAACGCTGAGCCCGGTCCAGTGGGGGCCATTTCAGTTCCGTACGCGCCGCATTCGAGGTCGCGGGAATGCCGGAAAGATCCGGCGGCGGCAGCAACGGCACGGCGCGGATCGGAGCTGTCTGCCCAGCCGCCACCAGCGTGCCATAGCCGCGTTCGACCAGCGTATTGCGGGAATCGGCGCTGACCGCCACTCTGCCTTCGATCACCTCGGTCTGCGTGCGGGCTTCTTCCGCGTTCACGCGAAAGCGCGTGCCGCGTACTGCGGAGCTGGCACTGGGGGTGTCCACAATGAAGCTGGGCGATGCGCCGCGCGCGGGAGTCACGCTGTTGGTGATGCGGCCGCGTTGCAACCGCAGACGAGTATCGACCATGCCGCTCTTGCCGTAACGGCTCATGCGGTCCAGGCGCAGTTCGCTCGCCCCCTGCAACAGCAATCTTGTGCCGTCGGCGAACTGCAGACTCAGGGTGGCGTCGCGGGCGGTGCGCAGCAGCGAACCGATGCCAAGCTCCATGCCTTCGGTCACCGCGGCCTCGGTTTTTCCGTTGACGGTGACCGTGGCTTCGCCGCGTACCGCGACCACCCGCGCCCGCGCCGGCTGCATCTGCAACCAGGTCAGTGGGAAACGGATCGTGGAGCCGGGCGGCAGTTGATAGGGGTTGGCGATGCGGTTGTGGACTTGCAGGCGCTGCCAGGGAATGCCTGGCTTGAGGTATTCGCTGGTGAGGTCCCAGATAGTGTCGCCTGGGCGGACACGGTAGCTCCAGTCCTCGGCATAGGCGATCGGCGCCCCCGCCAGCAATAACAGCAGCATCAGACACTTGGCCATCATCCGGCTGCGGCCCTGGCCGGAATAGTCGATATCGAAGCTAGCCGCCATGCCCTATGTGTGCCGATGCCCCCGCTGCGCAGATTATATGTGACTCAACTGACATTAAGCGCCCCGATCGCTGCGGACTCCGCGCTGTGAGGGATCGTTTTCGGAGATGATCGCCGCCTGCCGGCGATTCGCGTCGGAGAGGAGCGAGAAATGGCCGAAGCGCCGAGCAAACGCGATGTCCTGCTGGTAGGGGGTGGCCATAACGGTCTGGTTTGCGCCGCCTATCTGGCCAAAGCCGGGTTGAAGGTCACCGTGCTGGAACGCCGACAGGTGGTAGGCGGAGCGGCCGTGACCGAGGAATTCCACCCCGGCTTCCGCAATTCGGTAGCGTCCTACACCGTGTCGCTGCTGCAGCCCAAGGTCATCGCCGACCTGGATCTGCATGGGCACGGCTTGGAGATCGTGCAGCGCAAGCGCAGCAACTTCCTGCCATTGCCCGACGGCCGATACCTGTTGACCGGAGGCGGCGAGACCCTGGAGCAGGTAGCCAAGTTTTCACGGCGCGATGCCGAGCGCCTGCCCGAATACGAACGCCGCCTGGACGCCATCGCCGATGTGCTGCGCGCGCTGGCCATGCAACCGCCTCCCAACGTCACCGATGGCGGCTGGTGGAAAGCGTTGCCCGAGCTGATGCGCGCCGGGCGCCTGGGCAAACAGCTGCACAAACTGGACGAAACCCTGCGTCAGGAATTGCTGGATCTGTTCACCATCTCGGCGGGCGAATACCTGGATCGCTGGTTCGAGAGCACGCCCATCAAAGCCGTGTTGGGCTTCGACGGCATCGTCGGCAACTACGCCAGTCCGTATACGCCGGGGTCGGCTTACGTACTGCTGCATCACGTATTCGGCGAAGTGAACGGCGTGAAAGGGGCGTGGGGCCATGCCATCGGCGGTATGGGCGCGATCACCCAGGCGATGGCGAAGGCGGCGGTGGCCGCAGGCGTGGAAATCCGCACCGATGCCGGCGTGCGCGAAGTGCTGGTCGAGCAGGTCGATGGGAAGCCGGGCCGTGCCGTCGGCGTGCTCACCGAGTCCGGCGAAACCCTGCATGCGCGCGCGGTGGTCGCCAACGTCAATCCCAAGCTGTTGTACGAGCGCCTGATGTCGCCGGCCTCGGTACCTGCGCCGACCCGCGAACGCATGGCCAACTGGCGTTGCGGTTCCGGCACCCTACGCATGAATGTGGCCTTGTCGCGCTTGCCGGACTTCACCGCATTGCCGGGCGAAGGCGACCATCTCACCGCCGGCATCATCATGGCGCCGGATCTCGACTACATGGATCGCGCCTACCTGGATGCGCGCGCGCATGGCTGGTCGCGCGAGCCTATCGTCGAGATGTTGATTCCCTCCACGCTCGACAGCACATTGGCGCCGGCCGGACAGCACGTCGCCAGCCTGTTCTGCCAGCAGGTGCAACCGGAACTGTCCGATGGCCGCAGTTGGGACGATCATCGCGATGAAGTCGCGGACCTGATGATCGCGACGGTCGACAAATACGCACCGGGTTTCAAAGAGTTGGTGCTGGGAAGGCAGGTACTGACGCCAATGGATCTGGAGCGCGTCTTCGGCCTGATCGGCGGCGACATCTTCCATGGCGCGCTATCGCTCAACCAGTTATTCAGCGCAAGGCCGATGGTGGGCCAGGCGGACTATCGCGGCGCCATTCCCGGCCTGTATCTGTGCGGCGCAGGCACCCACCCTGGCGGCGGCGTGACCGGCGCGCCCGGACACAATGCAGCGAAGGTGGTGATCGCGGATATCGGTTGAGGGCGTGTCGCCGGCTGAGGCGGCGATAGCGGACTTCGTTCCTACATTTTTCCGACGAAACGGGCCGCACGCTGGGCGGCGCCGAAGGGGATCGCATTCGTGTATCCCGCGGCGCCCCCCTCCGTATCCATGAGAGTACCGAATGAAAAGAATTTTGCCCGGGGCGCTGGCCGTCCTGTTGGCCTCCGGCGCGATGGCCGCCGGTCCGCAACCCCACTGGGGCTACCAAGGCGAGCACGCTCCAGAACATTGGGCCGAGATGGATCCGGGTTTCGAGACCTGCGCGCTCGGCCAGATGCAGTCGCCGATCGACATCCACGACGCGCACCTCGCCGACCTGCCCAAGATCGGCTTTGACTACCACGCAGGTCCGGCCGAAGCCGTGAATAACGGTCACACGATCATGGTGAATCTGCCGGATTCCGGCGGCATCGACATCGGCGGCACGCATTACGCACTGGTGCAGTTCCACTTCCATACGCCGAGCGAGGAGAAGATCGATGGCGAGGCCTACCCGATGGAGGCGCATTTCGTGCACAAGGACGCCGAGGGCCATCTGGCCGTGGTTGCGGTGATGCTGAAGGAAGGCAGCGAGAACGCAGCGCTGGAGGAAATCTTCGACACGCTGCCAGCGGCCGAAGGCGACAAACACGCCTTGGGAGCCCTGGATCCCGCCGCCCTGCTGCCGACCCAACGCGGCTACTACGCCTACACCGGATCGCTGACGACGCCGCCTTGCAGCGAAGGCGTGCGCTGGCAGGTGCTGAAGCAGCCAATCGAAGTGTCGGAAAGCCAGATCGAGGCCCTGCGCGAGCTGTACCCGGCGAACGCGCGCCCGGTGCAGCCGCTGAACGGCCGCGAGGTGCAAGAAAGCCGTTCCTGAGGCGACAGGTCGGACGAGCGGTAGGAGCGGTAGGAGCGGTAGGAGCGGTAGGAGCGGTAGGAGCGGTAGGAGCGACGTAAGTCGCGAAGCCGATCCTCGTCCACAACGTCCGCTGTTTCGCGACTCGCGTCGCTCCTACAAAAACAAAGGCGGGGTGGGCGTTATGCCCACCCCGTAGGGATCAGCCCTTCTTGCTCGCGATCCAGCGGTCGACCTTCGCTTCCAGCACATCCAACGGCACCGAACCGTCCTTCAGCACCTCTGCGTGGAATTCGCGGATGTCGAACTTGTCGCCCAGTTCTTTCTCCGCTTTCGCGCGCACCTGCTTGATCTTCAACTCGCCGATCTTGTAGGCCAGCGCCTGCGCGGGCCAGGCGATGTAACGTTCGGCTTCGGCGGTGGCTTGCGTTTCGCTTTCGGCCGAATTGTCCAGCATGTACTTGATCACCTGTTCGCGGGTCCAGCCCTTGCTGTGCAGGCCGGTATCGGTGACCAGGCGGATCGCGCGCCACAGTTCGTTCTGCAGGTAGCCGAAGTAATCGTACGGAGTCTCGTAGACGCCCAGCGACTTGCCCAGCGATTCGGAATACAGGCCCCAGCCTTCGATGAAGGCGGTTTCGCCGCCGAAGCGGCGGAACGCCGGCACGCCGCTGAGTTCCTGCTGCAGGGCGAGCTGGAAGTGATGCCCCGGGATCGCTTCGTGCAGGTACAGGTCTTCCGCATCCCAGGTCTTGCGGGTTGGCAGGTCGTAGGTGTTGACGTAGAAGATGCCGGGACGGCTGCCGTCCTCGCTGGGGCTCTGGTATTCGCCGCCGGCCGCGGACTTGGCGCGGAATTCTTCCACCGGGCGGATTTCGAACGGCGCCTTGGGCGTCAACGAGAATTGCTCGGGAATGCGCTTGTTGATCCTGGCTTCCAGCGCGCGGTAGTAGGCGAGCAGGGCGGGCTCGTCCTTAAAGTTGAAACGCGGATCCGTTTGCATGAACTTGAAGAAATCCTGCAGCGAACCCTTGAAGCCGGTTTCGGCCATGAGCTTGCGGATCTCGCCGTGGATACGCGCCACTTCGTCCAGACCAAGCTGGTGGATTTCCGCCGGTCTCATGTCGGTGGTGGTGGTGTTGCGGGCGTTGTAGGCGTACCACGCCTGGCCTTCCGGAAGCTTGTCCAGGCCCACGCTGCCGCGCGTGGCGGGCAGGTATTCGTCGTTGATGAAGGCGCGCAGCTCGCGGTAGGCGGGCAGCAGCTGATCGGCGATCATCGTGCGGTAGGCGGCGGTGAGACGCTGCTTGTCGGCCGCGCTGAAGTCGGCGGGCAGGGTTTTGATCGGCCCCCAGAACAGCGTGTCTTCAGGCTTGTCCTTGATCAGCGCATCCAGTTGCGGAATCACTTTGACCATCAGCGCGCGCGGCTGGACCACGCCGGCCTTCATTCCCGCGCGCATGTTGGCGATATCGGTATCGAACAACTGCGGAAGCTTGTTGCCGCGTGCCAGCCAGTTGTCGTAATCCTTGACCGTCTTGAACGGCTGCGCGCTGGTGCCCGCGCCCAGCATCACCGCGTAGCTGGCGATGCTGGCCATCTGGTTGATCGGCATCATCCAGTCGGGAAAACGCTCGCCTTCCAGCGAATTCTTCGAGTCGCGCACGAAAATCTCGTAGCTCAGCAGATCCTGTCCGCTCAGGCCGTCGCTGCCCACGCCTTCGATGGTCTTCAGCCAGCGCTCGGTGAATTCGTGTTGCTGGCGACGGTATTCGGCCGAGCCGAAATCGGGCAGCAGATCGTTGTAGCGGTTGTCGCCCTGGAAGGTGGCCTGGATCGGATTGAGTTTCAGCACCTCTTCCCAGTAGTCGGCATAGAGCTTGGTCAGTCGCGCGCCCTTGGCCTCGGAGACCTGGGTGGTTGCGGTCGGCGCCTTCTTTGCGGCTTCGGCTTGCGGCGCTGCGGTCAGCAGGACGGCGGCGGTGGCAAGTGCGAGCAGGCTGGGCAACAAACGATTCATCGGCAAGGTTCCGGAAGGTGGTAGCCCGCGAGAGTGCCGCAAGCACGAGGCCGGGGCCAGCGACAAAAGTCACGGGTACGCCCGTTAGCTCAATCCGCTGCGGCTTCCTCGCGCAATTCCTGTTCGCGCGCGGCGCCCAGGTAGACGCGGATGCCGCGCCGCATCAGATAGAGCAGCGGGATCAGCGCGATCGCCGCCAGCATCTTGTAGGCGTAGTTGACCGTGCTCACCGCCAGGAACAGCGAGGTCGGCCACTTCTGCGGCCCCAGCACGAAGGCGATGTACAGGACCACGAAACTGTCGACCAGCTGCGACACCGCAGTGGAACCGGTGGCGCGCAACCACACGTGCTTCTCGCCGGTGGCATTGCGGATACGGTGGAATACGGCGACGTCGATCAACTGTCCCAAGAGGAACGCGACGATCGAACCGGCGATCGTCCACATGCCCTGGCCGAAGATGGCGGAGAAAGCCTTCTGGTAATCCGGTACGCCCTGCGATTGCGCGGCCGTCACCCACCAGCTGGCCGGTGCCAGCGCAATGGCGGCGAAGGCGAACAGGAAGCCGTAGACGATCAACGCCACCGCCACCCAGGAAATGAACTTCACTCCGCGCCTGCCGAAGAATTCGTTGATGGTGTCGGTGAGGATGAACACCATCGGCCACAGCAGGGTGCCGGCGGTGAAACTCAGCGAACCCTTCTGCCCGAACAGGTTCCATTCGAACGGCGCGATGCCCAACGTGTCTTCCAGCGCGAAGATCTTGACGCCGATGAATTCAGCCAGCACCGCATTGACGCAGAAGAATGCGGCTAGTGCGATGAACAGCCTTACCGCGCGGTCGTCGAGCGTGCGGGGCCGATTCATTCGGCTTCCCTCGGATACCGGCCTTGCGCATTGCGCGTCGGCAGCGGAATTCCTTTCAGCTCCAGGTGGTTCTCGAAGGCTTCCTCGTGCGCCGGCGCCCATCCGTCGTGGTTGTTCTGAAAGCAGCTTTTGCATACGGTCAAATCGTAACCAGGGATCCGTTGGTAGCCGTGCACACCGGCGCCTGCTTTGCACCTGGTCCCGCAGATATCGCAGGGAAAGGTCAGTACGTGTGCCTGGCGCATTTACTAACCTCTCAGCGGTATTGAAGAGCTATCGAAGTCAAAGGATGGTCGGTGGTGCCATTCCGGCGTCGGAAGCGGAAGCTTTTACCCTGTCTACATCGCGGGTGAACGGCACGCTTTCCGGCGATACCGCGCCGCCGGAAATGATGAAGCTCATCGCCTGATCCACGGTCCAGTCGGTGGGCGTGAGCATTTCGATGGGTACGATTTCCAGGTAGCCGGAAGTCGGATTGGGCGTGGTCGGCACGTACACGGCGGCGAGTTCGCGGCCGGTGCCTTCCTCTTTGAGGATGCGCGTCACCAGGCCGACCGATTTCATTTCCTTGTGCGGGAAATCCACCAGTACCACGCGCTGCGTGTTGCCCGGCTTGGTCTGCAGGATGTCCAGCAGCTGCCGCGCGCTGGTGTAGATGGTGCTGGCCAGCGGAATGCGCAGGATCAGCAGTTCGAACCAGCCCAGCATGCGCTGTCCGATCACGCGCCGGGTCAGCACGCCGACCGCCAGGATCACGAACAGCGTCGCCACCAGTGCGATGCCGGCCTGCACCCACTGCGCGTTGAACCACCACATGTAATCGGGAAAGGACGCGGCGATCTGGTGCGATAGCGGCCCCACCAGGGGCCTGCTGATGTCCGACAGCAGCACGAACACGAACTTCACCACCACCCACGTCAACCAGATGGGCAACAGGGTCAGCAGGCCGGTGAGGAAGAGCTTCTGCAGGGAGGGGCGAGGAGCATGGGGGTCGTTGGGCATGCCGCATTGTAGCGGCGGGCGGGCGCGGGAGACGGGATATTGCCGTTTTCGCCATCACTCCCAGCCGTCATTCCCGCCTTCGCGGGAATGACGAAAAAATGTTCGCTGGCTGCGACTCTAGCGACGCGCCGGCTTCAGCCTCACGTAGATCTGCTTGCGCACCCGCGCCACCACCTCGCCTCGCCCATCGACGATATCCACCGGAAACCATTTCAGGAATTTCTCGCCGCCCGCAGTGGCGGCGCGGATTTCGTCCAGGGCGCTGTCCTCGACGTTGAACTCGGCGTGCACCGTGCCTTTGCCCGGCTTCACGAACTCGATCTCGGCCGCCTTGTCCCAGACGATGTAGTCGCGACCCAGGCATTCCTTGATCGGAATCATCCAGAACGGATCGGTCATGGCGAACAGATTGCCGCCGAAATGGGTGCCGACATAGTTGCGGTTCCACGGGCGCATGCGCATTTCGACGCGGACATGGCGCCAGTCGGCGGAGAAACGGGTGACATGGATGCCGCTGGCCACGAAGGGCGGCCAGCAATTGAAGATCAGGCGCAGGGTGGAGGGTTTCACGGACGGACTCAGGGGGCGGAGCCCGAAACACTACCATACGATTGAGTATGGTAGGCCGATGATCCTTTCCGGAGGCGAGCCGGAACTAGAACAGCAGCGAAGACATCTTCCGCCGGTACTGACCCACCAGGCTTTCGTCCTCGACCACGCGGAAGGCGTCGATGAGCGCCTTCTTCGGCAGACCGTCTTCGTAGCCGCGGTCGCGCCGCAGCATTTCCAGGAACTGCTCCAGCGCGGCCTGTTCCTTGCCGCCCAGCAACTGCTGCGCGCCGAGCAGGCGGCGTGCGCGCAGGTCGTCCGGATTGGAGGCGATCGCCGCTTCCAGGACTTCCGCTGGCGGGGCGTCCTTCAGCAGCGCGGCGAAGCTCAGTCGCGAGCGTGCGCGAACCGCGCGGTCATCGGTGGCCAGGTTGGCGGGCAGGGCATCGAGCAGCGCTTCGGCTTCGGTGGCCGCGCCGGTCTTGAGCAAGGCCAAGGCAAGGTCGAGCTTGAGTTCGGCCTTGTCGGGCTCGGTCTCGATCGCCTTGCGCAGGGCCACGACTTGCGCATGCGGATCCGCGGGCGCGACTTCTTCCGCAACAGGCTCTTCGTTGGCGGCCTGGCCGGGTTCGACCCCGTGCTGTTTCAGGAATTCGCGCAGCTGGCCTTCCGGCACCGCACCCGGGAAGCCGTCGACGATCTGTCCGCCCTTGACCAGGAACACGGTCGGCACCGAACGGATCTGGAAAGCCGCGGCGATCTCCTGTTCCTTGTCCACATCGACCTTGGCCAGCCGGAACGCGCCGTTGTATTCGCCGGCGAGCTTTTCCAGGGTCGGTCCCAGGGTCTTGCAAGGCCCGCACCAGGTGGCCCAGAAGTCGACCAGCACGGGAGTCTGCAGGGATTTCTGCAGGACTTCGGCTTCGAAGGTTTCGGTGGTGGCGTCGAAGACGTGGGCAGAGTCGGACATGGCAAGGCTCATTGAAAAAATATGCGGCTGACATGGTGCCAGCCGGAGCGGGAAACAAGTTGATGTAAAAAAAACTTGACATGGTGTGAACTAAATGTAATATGTAGTTTACATATAGTCAGCTATGAGTTACGTGATGAGAAAGCAGAATGGATGGCTGGTTGGAGCTTTGCTGGTGAGCGCGTTTGCGCTGTGGCTGCTGCTCGCCGGACCCGAGCGCATATTGGGTTTCGATAGCGGGCAGGCTGGCATGGTGTTGCTGATGGCGACGGCTTGGCTGTCGCTGTACCGCATCTCGAAGACGCCGCGCGATCAGCTTGAAGGCATGGCTTCGCCCGGCGAATGGCGGGCCTGGCTGGGACTAGGTTTCATGTTGATGGCAGTGGTCTATTTCTTGGTCAAGGCGCAGGTCTTCCAGCAGATGTCGGCATGGAACGATCCGCGTGCCGCTGCGGTGGCCCGCAACCTAGTCATGCTGCTGATCGCCTGGGCGGTGCTGTCCAATGTACTGGGCTCGCGTTGGAAGGGTGCGGTGCAAGAAGACGAGCGCGATCGCGAGATCGAAAAACAGGCGGCCGGCTGGGGTCGCGGAGCGCTGGTTTTTTGCATCGTCGGCATCGTGGCGATGCTCGGTTTTTCGCCCACGGAGAAGCTGCAGTGGGCCAAGCCGTTCGTGATAGCGAATCTGCTGGTGTTCGCGCTGATGTGGGGCTGGTTGTGCGAATACGCGGCGACGGTCGCAATGTATCGGCGCGATAGCCGGTGAGCGGCACGCCCATCGCCAACGAGATCCGCCGCTGGCGCTTTGAGCGCGGCGAAATGACCCAGGAAGCATTGGCCCAGGCTTGCGGTGTCACCCGGCAGACGATCATCGCCTTGGAGGCGGGAAAGTATTCGCCTTCGTTGGAACTGGCGTTCCGCATCGCGCGCGCCTTCGGCGTGGGCATAGACGAGGTTTTCAGATGGAAAACGGAATGAGCCGCGGCGCGCGCTTCGCGGGCATCATCGGCGCCGTGTTGTTCGTTGCGGCAGTGGTTGGATTCGGCACGGCGCTGGACGGCTATCTGCAGTCGCAGCATCCGGTGGCGTTATTGGGAGCCAAGGACTTTCCGCATGCGCTGGCCTTCAACCTGCTGGCTTTCGTGCTGCCGGGAATGCTGGCAGGCGTCGTAGCGATGACGCTTCGCCATCGTTTGCCTGCGGATGCGGGCTGGACGGCGCGCATTGGCGCGCAGTTGGTGTTCCTTTCGGCGCTTGCGTTCATCGCCATGGGTCTGCTGCCGCTCGACGCGAATGATCTGGAGAGCGATGCCAGCCGTCTGCATGGCACGGCATGGATGCTGTGGGCTGTGGCTTTCGTCTCCGCCGCGGCGCTATTGGCATCGGGATTGTGGCGCGATCGGCAGTGGTCGCGGTTCGCGCGTCTTAGCTTGGCCGCAGCGCTGGGCGTGCTAGTTGCCGCGTTCGTGCAAACCGACGCGATCCCCGCTGGCGTTGCGCAGAGGATCGCATTCGGAATCTGGTTCGCATGGCTGACCTACGCAGACGCCTCACGGAGACGTTATCGATCCGGTCCGGAAAAACAATAAAAGCGGCGTCGTGGGAGCGACGTAGTGGGAGCGGCGTCCCGCCGCGAGCTCTTGCTCTTGCTTCTGTTCCCGCTTGCGCTGTCCGCCAAAGCAAGAGCTCACGGCGGGACGCCGCTCCCACGTAGATAGGTTTTCGTCAGTGAACGTCGCTGGCGTCGTGATTACTCGGTATCGGGTTTCCGGTACACCACACCATCCTTCATCACGAAATCCACCTTCATCACGTTGTTTATGTCGGCCACCGGGTCGCCTGGCATGGCGATGATGTCGGCGCGCTTGCCGGTTTCGATCACGCCCTGATCGTCCGCGCCGAGCACGCTGGCCGCATGCACGGTCGCCGCCTGCAGCGCGTAGGAGGCGGGAATCCCCGCTTCGACCATGTAGAGGAATTCGCGGGCATTGTCGCCATGCGGACCCACGCCCATGTCGGTGCCGAAGGCGATCTTCACGCCGTTCTTGTAGGCCCTGCCGGCGGTCCGCTGGATCTGCGCGCCGATGCGGATCGCCTTGGGCCGCACGATCTCCGGGAAGTAACCGTCGATCTTGGCCTTGTCGGCGACGAAACGTCCGGCGTAGAGGGTGGGCACGTACCAGGTGCCTTTTTGCTTCATCAGCGACATCACTTCGTCGGTCATCTCGGTGCCGTGCTCGATGCTGGTGACGCCGCCCAATACCGCACGCTTCATGCCTTCGGCGCCATGCGCGTGCGCCGCTACCTTGTAGCCGTAGTCGTTGGCGGTATCGACAATGGCGCGCACTTCCTCCACGGTGAACTGCGGGGCATCCGCCGATTTCGCGTAGCTGAGCACGCCGCCGGTGGCGGTGATCTTGATCACGTCGCTGCCGTCCTTGTAGCGCTGGCGCACGGCCTGGCGCGCGTCGTCGACGGAATTGATCACGCCTTCGGTGGGGCCGGGTGGGCCCAGCAAGTGCTCCAACTCGCTGTTGAAGCCGTTGCTGGGGTCGGCGTGGCCGCCGGTGGTGGCGATGGATTTGCCGGCGGCATAGATGCGCGGACCCTTCACCAGGCCCTGGTTCACCGCGTCCCGCAGGTGCGGGCTCACTTCACCGCCCAGATCGCGCACGCTGGTGAAACCGGCCATCAGGGTCTTGTCCGCATAACCGACCGACCGGAACGCATAGTCGGTGGGGTCCAGGCGGAAGCCTTCGGAATAGCTCTGCGGATTGGATTGCTGACCCAGGTGCACATGCAGGTCGGTCCAGCCGGGCATGCAGGTACGGCCGGCGAGGACGATGGATTCGGTGCCCTCCGCCAGTTTGGCCCGCCCCGGCACCACCGAGTCGATCTTGCCATTGCGGACGACGATGGTGTGTTCGCCCAGCATCTTTCCGCTGCGGGCATCGAACAGGCGCTCGCAGTGCAAGGCCTGTGCGGGGCCGGGATCCGGAGAGGGAGCGACGGAAGGGGATTCGGCGGCGGTCGCGGCCTGGCTGGCCAGGGCGATCAGGAAAAAGGGCTTCAGGCGCATGGCGGGCTCCGGGAAAGGTCGGCCATCATAGCCATCGGCATGGCGATGCTTGGTGCACTGCGGTACGCTTCGCAGCTTGATTTCAGCGCCGAAGTCCGCCCAAGCATGTCAGTTTCCGCCGAACCCGCCGTCCACGATCCCAAATCCGTCGAAACCGCCGCCCAGTCCTACTGGGACCGGAATCGCGCGTTCGAGGTCGACGAAACCTCCGACAAGCCCAAGTTCTACTGCCTGTCGATGCTGCCGTACCCGTCCGGCGCGCTGCACATGGGTCACGTGCGCAACTACACCATCGGCGACGTGATCAGCCGCTACCAGCGCATGGCCGGCAAAAACGTGCTGCAGCCGATGGGCTGGGATGCGTTCGGCCTGCCGGCCGAGAACGCGGCGATCAAGAACCACACCGCTCCGGCCAAGTGGACCTACGCCAACATCGAGCACATGCGCAGCCAGCTGAAATCGCTGGGTTACGCGATCGACTGGTCGCGCGAATTCGCCACCTGCCGCCCCGATTACTACGTGCACGAGCAGCGCATGTTCGTGCGCCTGCTGCGCAAGGGCATCGCTTACCGCAAGAATTCGGTGGTCAATTGGGATCCGGTGGATCAAACCGTACTGGCCAACGAGCAGGTCATCGACGGCCGCGGTTGGCGTTCCGGCGCCATCGTGGAGAAGCGCGAAATTCCGCAATGGTTCCTGCGCATCACCGATTACGCGCAGGAATTGTTGGACGGACTGGACGACCTGCCGGGGTGGCCGGATTCGGTCAAGACCATGCAGCGCAACTGGATCGGCCGTTCGGAAGGGCTGGAGATCAAGTTCGCGGTGGAAGGGCAGGAGTCGCTCACTGTGTTCACCACGCGACCGGACACGCTGATGGGCGTGACCTTCGTTTCCATCGCCGGCGAACACCCGTTGGCGCTGAAAGCCGCCGCGTCCAATCCGCAACTGGCCGCTTTCCTGGACGAGCTGAAGCACGGCGGCGTGTCCGAAGCCGAACTGGAAACCCAGGAAAAGCGCGGCATGGACACCGGCCTGCGCGCGGTGCATCCGGTCACCGGCGACAAAGTGCCGGTATGGGTCGCCAACTTCGTGCTGATGGGCTACGGCACCGGCGCGGTGATGGCGGTGCCGGGCCATGACGAACGCGATTTCGAGTTCGCGCACAAATACAAGCTGCCGATCCAGCAGGTGATCGCGCTGAAGTCGCCGAAGAGCGAAATCGAACAGAGCTACGATCCAAATACCTGGCACGATTGGTACGGCGACAAGTCCCGCGCCGACCTGGAGCTGGTGAACTCCGGCGAATTCGACGGTCTGGGTTATCGCGGCGCCTTCGAAGCGCTGGCCGAGCGGTTCGAGCGCCAGGGTCGTGGCCAGCGCCGCATCAACTACCGCCTGCGCGACTGGGGTGTGTCGCGCCAGCGCTATTGGGGTTGCCCGATTCCGGTCATTTACTGTGCGACTTGCGGTGCGGTGCCAGTGCCGGAATCGCAATTGCCGGTGGTGCTGCCCGAAGACGTGACTCTGGACGGGGTGAAATCTCCGATCAAGGCCGATCCGGAATGGCGCAAGACCACTTGCCCCGAGTGCGGCGGCGCTGCCGAGCGCGAGACCGACACCTTCGACACCTTCATGGAATCCAGCTGGTATTACGCGCGCTACACCTCGCCCGGCGCCAAGGACATGGTCGACAAGCGCGGCAACTACTGGCTGCCGGTCGACCAGTACATCGGCGGAATCGAGCACGCGATCCTGCATCTGATGTATTTCCGTTTCTATCACAAGCTCCTGCGCGACGCGCGGCTGGTGGACAGCGACGAACCGGCCACCAACCTGCTGTGCCAGGGCATGGTCATCGCCGATACTTATTACCGCGAATCGGCGACCGGCAACCGGGAATGGATCAATCCCGCAGACGTGGAAGTGCAGCGCGACGAACGCGGCCGCGTCATCGGCGCCGCATTGGTCGCCGACGGCCAGCCGGTGTCGATCGGCGGCAGCGAGAAGATGTCCAAGTCCAAGAACAACGGCGTGGATCCGCAGGCGATGGTGGACAAATACGGCGCCGACACCGTGCGCCTGTTTTCCATGTTCGCCGCGCCGCCGGAACAGTCGCTGGAGTGGAACGAAGCCGGTGTGGAAGGTATGTCGCGCTTCCTGCGCCGCCTGTGGGCGCAGGTGCAGAAGCACGCGGCGACGGGTGCGGCATCGGCTCCGGATCCGACCGCGTTGTCCGCGGAACAGAAGGCGCTGCGCCGCAAGACCCACGAGACCATCGACAAGGTCGCCGGCGACTACGGCCGCCGCCATGGTTTCAATACCGCGATCGCGGCGGTGATGGAACTGTCCAATGCGTTGAACAAGTTCGACGATATCAGCGACAACGGTCGCGCCATCCGCCAGGAAGCGCTGGAAGCGGCAGTATTGCTGCTCAATCCCATCACGCCCCATACCAGCCACGCATTGTGGCAGGCTCTGGGCCATGAGGAGACGTTGCTGGAGAACCTGCCGTTCCCGCAAGCCGACACCTCGGCGCTGGTGCGCGATCAGCTGACGCTGGCGGTGCAGGTCAACGGCAAGCTGCGCGGAACTATCGAGGTGGCCACGGACTTGCCGCGCGATCAGATCGAGGCGCTGGCCAAGGCCGAACCCAATACCGCCAAGTTCATGCAGGGCCTGGAAGTCCGCAAGGTGATCATCGTGCCGGGCAAGATCGTCAATATCGTGGCGGCATGAGCGGAGCGGACGATATTCACCTGCCATCCGGGTTGGCTATTGCCGCCCATGGCGGGCTCGTCCAGACTTCGCCCATGATCAGAACCCCCGCGTCACCTGTCCTGCGCCTGTTGACGGCCTTCGTGCTCGTCCTGGGTCTGTCCGCCTGCGGCTTCCATCTGCGCAACAAGATCGCCTTGCCGGCCGATCTGGGTCCGGTGCGGGTCACCTCGACCACGCAGTACAGTCCCTTGGCCGAAGCGGTGGCCGTAGGCCTGCGCCATGCTGGCGCAGTGCCGGCCGATGCCGACGCCAAGGACGTTGCGAGCCTGCAGATTCTTTCCGAACGTTGGGGCAACCTGCCCATCGCGATAGATGATCGGGGCAGGGCGCAGGAATTCAGCCTGCGCTACGCAGCCGTCTTCGTGTTCCGTCGCGCCGATGGCACCGATCTGGTGCCGCAGCAGGTGGTTGAGCTTTCCCGTGACTACGTTTCGCCCCCCGAGAACGCAACAGGTACCGAAACCGAACGTGAAATCCTGGCCAACGAACTTCGTCGCGAGATGGCTGCGGCAATCCTGCGCCGCGTCGATGGCGTGATCCAGGGCGGCGCTCAGGGCCAGAAACCCGCCCCCTGATGGAACTGACCCCGGAACGGCTGGTCGCGTTGCCCGATGACGCAACGCTGCATCCGGTTTATCTGATCGCCGGACCCGAAATGCTGCGTGTGCTGGAAGCGGCCGATGCCGTGCGCCGGCAGGCACGCGCTCAGGGGATAGGCGAGCGCGAGGTCTTCGATGCCGACGGCCGCGATTTCGATTGGAGCACGCTCGAAGCCACCTTCAATGCGCCCAGCCTGTTCAGCGCGCGCCGCTTGGTGGAAGTGCGTCTGCCCACCGGCAAACCGGGCAAGGATGGCGCCGAAGCCATCGCCGCGTTCTGCGCCAATCCGCCGCCCGACGTAGTCCTGCTGATCACGGCCGGCGAATGGAGCAAGGCCCACCACGGCAAGTGGACCGATGCGATCCCCAGAATCGGGATGCTGGCCATCGCCTGGGCGATCAAACCGCATGAACTCGCCGGCTGGGTCGAGAGCCGGTTGCGCGCCAAGGGGCTGCGCGCCGACCGCGACGCGGTGCAGATCTTGGTCGAACGCGTGGAAGGCAACCTGCTGGCGGCTGCGCAGGAAATAGACAAGCTGGTCTTGCTGGCCGACGGCGATACGTTGGATGCGGAAAAGATGGAAGCGTTGGTCGCCGATGCCGCGCGCTACGACGTATTCCGTCTGACCGATGCCGTGCTGGGCGGGCAGGGGCCGCAGGTGTCGCGCATGCTCGCCGGCCTGCGCGCCGAAGGCGATGTCGTCGCCGGTCTGATGCCCATGGTGGTCAAGGAACTGCTGCGCACCGCCGCACTGGCGCGCGCGCAGGCGCGCGGCGCCAACCTCGCTTCGGAAATGAAAGCGCAAGGAATCTGGGAAACCAAGCAGGCGCCGTTCAAGCGTGCGCTGCAGCGCCATCCCAATCCCGCCCGCTGGGATCGTTTCGCCGCCGAAGCCTCGCGCATAGACCGCATCGCCAAGGGCCGCGCGGACGGTGATGCCTGGGTGGCGATGGAGCGCCTGCTGCTGGCTATCGCAGAAGCCAAGGCCGTACGTTTGCTGGTGGCTTGAGTGGTTGCCGCCAGAACGTATCCTCCGGCCCCCACTGATGTCGTCCCAGCGAAAGCTGGGATCCACTTTGATTCTGCTCTGCTCTGAAGTCTCACAGTGAGAGGCAAGATCAAGATGGATCCCAGCTTTCGCTGGGATGACGATAAGGGGGCTGTAAGGGTTTCTGGCCATTCCGTTCCGAGAATTCATTGCCTACTCCAATGCTGAAACTTTTCTACGGAGGCACCTTCGATCCCGTCCACAACGGGCATCTGGCCATCGCGCGCGCCGCGCGCGATGAACTGGATTGCACGGTGCGCCTGATGCCTGCAGCTGACCCGCCGCATCGCGCGCCGCCGGGGGCCGATGCGGCGCAGCGCGCGAAGATGCTGGAGCTGGCCGTGGCCGACCAGCCGGGATTGCGGGTCGACCGGCGCGAGCTGCAGCGCGATGGCCGCTCCTACACCATCGATACCTTGCGCGAACTGCGGGCGGAATTCGGCCCCGCAATGCCCATCGCCCTGCTGATCGGCGCCGACAGTTTCATCGGTCTGCCGACCTGGCGCGAATGGCGGACCTTGTTCGATTTCGCCCATTTCGTGGTGGCGCCGCGTGCCGGCAGCCCTTTGGATGGTGAACTGCCGGCCGAACTGACGGCGTTGGTCGAGGGGCGCTGGACGGATTCCCCCTTAGGGCTGAAAACCGTGCCGGCGGGCCGGTTATTCCTGCTGGGCCAGCCGCTATACCCCGAATCGGCCAGCGACATACGCCGCCGGATCGCCCAAAACCAGGCCTGGCAAGGGCTGGTGGCGCCTCCGGTCGCCGAATTCATCGCCCGGCACCATTTGTATTCACGGCCGGCACCCGGACCCAGTCCGCTATAATTCGCGGTAATCCCAGGAGCTTCCAAGCCTTTGTCCAGCCAAGCACAAGTCATCAAGACCCGTCTGCCCAATCCGCCGCCCTCCGTCCCGGTCCTGCTCGCCACCGTGCATGCGGCGCTCGAAGAACTCAAAGCCAAAGACGTCGTGGAAATCGACGTGCGCGGCAAGTCCAGCGTCGCCGACTACATGGTGATCGCCTCGGGCACGTCCACCCGCCACGTCAAATCCAGCGCCGACGAAGTGGTCAAGTTCGCCAAGAAGCTCGATGTGATGCCGCTGGGCGTAGAAGGCGAGCGGGAAGCCGAATGGGTGCTGGTGGACCTGGGCGACGTCATCGTCCATGTGATGTTGCCGCGCGTGCGCGAGTTCTACGCGCTGGAGCGCCTGTGGACGGTGGGCGACCAGCCGCCGGACGACCACGAAACCTCGGATGAAGATCGGCTCTGACAGTTCCGTGTCTTTTCCGGAATGAAAGCCAGGCTCATCGCCACTGGCGAACGCGCGCCTGCGTGGGTTGCGCAGGGATTTTCCGAATACCAAAAGCGCCTGTCGCACTGGCTGCCGCTGGAGCTGGTGGAGATCGAACCCGGCCTACGCGGCAAGGGCCGCGATGCGCAGCGCGCCATCGAGGACGAAGGCAAGCGCGTGCTGGCGGCGCTACCGAAAGGCGCGCACTTGGTGGCGCTGGAAGTCACCGGTAAACCTTATTCGTCCGAGCAGCTGGCCCAACGCATGGAGCACTGGCGCGGGCAGGGCCGCGATCTGGCCTTCCTGATCGGCGGCCCGGAAGGGCACGCCGCGGAGGTGCTCGCCGCCGCCAACGAAACCTGGTCGCTGGGCCCGCTGACCCTGCCGCACATGCTGGCGCGCCTGCTGGTCGCCGAACAGCTCTATCGCGCCGCTGCGATGCTGGCCAACCATCCTTATCACCGGGCCTGAAGAATCGCCGGGCCTGAAGAACTCTTCCAGTCCCTCACGAAATCGTCATCCCAGCGAAAGCTGGGATCCATTTTGCTTTTGCTCTTGCTTTGAAGTCTTACAGTGAGAGCCAAAATCAAGATGGATCCCAGCTTGACCAGCTTCGCTGTTGGAAGCCGCTGGGATGACGGTGAGAATTCCTATTTAGGGAGTTTTGACGCACTCATTGCATCGAAAACACCACCGGCACCTTGCCATAGGCCTGCACGGCCTTGCCGTCGCGCATCGCCGGCTGGAACAGCCAACTCTTCAGTACATGTTCGCGCGCACTGCGGTCCAGGGATTTGTTGCCGCTGCTTTCCAGCACCACGACTTCGAGCGGGCGGCCATCGACATCGACGAGCACTTTCAGCAATACCGTTCCGCCGATACCGGCACGCGCTTCGACGCGCGGGTAAGGTGGTGGGGTGGCTTTGATGTAGCCCAGATTGCCCACTGAAATCGGACCCGTGACCGCCGTGGCGTCTATCACCGGTCCGGGATCGGTGACCACGGATTCTTCGGCGGCGAGCGTCCCCTGGTCGACTATCACCGAGGTATCGTTGATCTTGGGTCGAGCGTGCTCTGTGGGTTGCGTGATGGCCGGCTTCGGCCTGATCGGATCGGGCTTGGCCTTTTCTATCGGCACTTCAACGATCTTGTCCTTGGGCGGCAGGAAGATTACGTCGGGTTTGCTGTCCACCAAGGCTTGCAGTGGAGGGGCGGCCATTGGAATCAAAAGCAACAGGAACGCAAACGCATGCACGGCGATCGCAGCGGCGATGGCCAGGATGCGGGACAGCTCGGGACGGGTTTCGGATTGCGAGGGCAGTGTGCGAACCATGATCCACCTCCATATCGGGTATGCGGTAGGAACAACGCCTGGACACGGACCGTGGGGTTAAGCCGGGCTACCGTGCCTCAGCCCGACAATGCGCTGGCTTCGCGCGGCTGGCAAGAGGGCTTAGACCATAGGCGTAGGTCGGGGCTACGCCCCCCACGCTCGGGAATTGGAAACCTCTTCTTTAATCCCGGAATCCCGTTAGCTGGCGCGTCGGGGGCGTAGCCCGGACCTACGAAAAACGGCGCCGCGAGGCGCCGTTTCAAGGTGATCCTACGGCTGCAGGTTCACTTGCCCAGTTCGAATACCACGTCCAGATTGACCGACAGCTTGGTCTCGCCCGGCGAAACCTGGGTATCCATCTCGGCCTTGCCGCGGGCCATGGCCATCATCGGCATGGGCTGGAAGCCGCCGCCACCGCCTTCGGAAATGCTCACGATCCGGCGCACGCGCAGGCCCAGCGACTTGGCATAGGTCTCGGCGCGGGCCTGGGCCTTCTTCAGCGCGGCCATGCGGGCTTCGTCGTAGACCGGTTCCGGCTGGTCGATCTCGAAGCTGGGTCCGTTGATCTGGTTGCTACCCTGCGCGGCCAGCGCATCCAGCACCTTGCCCAACTTGGCGATGTCGCGCACTTTCAGGTTGACCGTATTGCTGGCCTGGAAGCCGGTGATCTTCGGCGCCTCGTTCTCCACATAACGGTATTGCGGGCTCAGATTGATGCCGCTGGTCTGGATGTCCTTGTCGGCGATGCCCGCCGCCTTGATCGCATCCATGACCTTGGCCATCTGCTCGGCGTTCTGGCGCATGGCGGCGTTGCCGTCCACTGCCTGGGTCACCACCCCGGCGGAGATGGTCGCCACATCCGGTACGCGCGAGGCTTCCGCATTGGTGGAGACCGAGAGCAGGGTGCCGTCGGTGGGAACCGCGTAGCCGGCGGCGTTCTGGGCGTGGGCGGTCATGGTGGTGGCTCCGAGGGCGAGGGACAGGGCGAGCAGCAGCGGACGTAGCGGATGGGTGGTGCGCATTGAATTCTCCTTGAGGAATGCGGGCATTGCAGCCATGCAAAAGTGCGGGCTAGGGTGTTCGGGTAAGGATGAACGCGTTGTGAGCCAAGTCGGGGTTCCGCACGGCACTCCGGCTTGAGCGACCATTCAGTCAGCATGCGCAGGGTATCCTGACAACATGTTGTATCTCGCCTCGAAATCGCCCCGCCGGGCAGAGCTGCTGGCCCGTCTGGGGTTGGATTTTGGCGTGCTCGACCTGGACATTCCCGAACACCGCCAGCCCAACGAACCCGCCGAGGAATATGTGCGCCGCGTCGCCCGGGAGAAAGCCGGCGCCGGTTTGTTGACGGTCATGTCGGTGCCCCAGGCGCTGGTGCTGGGGGCCGATACCGAAGTGATCCTGGACGACGAAGTGTTCGGCAAGCCGCGCGATGCCGCCGATGCCGCTGCCATGCTGCGGCGTCTTTCCGGGCGTACCCATCAGGCGGTGACCGCGGTTTCGCTGGTCAACGCGAGCCGCGAGGCGCAGGCAGTGTCGGTCTCGGAAGTGTCGTTCGCCGAGCTGGGGGAAGACGAGATCGCCGCCTACGTCGCCACCGGCCAGGCCGACGGCAAGGCCGGCGCGTACGGCATCCAGGGCGCAGCGGAGCGATTCGTGCGGCATCTGTCCGGCAGTTATTCGGGGGTGATGGGTTTGCCGTTATTCGAGACATCGCGGTTGTTGAAATCGTTCGGGGTGCAGTGATGTCCGAGGAAATACTGGTGAATGTCACCCCGCGCGAGACCCGTGTGGCGGTGGTCGAAAACGGCATGTTGCAGGAACTGCACATCGAGCGCGGCTGGCGCCGTGGGGTGGTCGGCAATATCTACAAGGGCAAGGTGCAGCGGGTGATGCCGGGCATGCAAGCGGCGTTCGTCGATGTGGGCCTGGATCGCGCTGCGTTCCTGCACGCCAACGATGTCGTTCGGGCGGTGCCGGCGACCAACGGCGACGAAGTGGAAGTACCGCCGGCGCCGGTTGCCGCCACGCCCATCGTCGAGCTTCTGCGCGACGGCCAGGACATCGTGGTGCAAGTGGTCAAAGACCCCATCGGCAGCAAGGGCGCGCGCCTGACCACGCAGATCAGCATCCCCTCCCGATACATGGTGCTGCTGCCGCAGTCCAAGGTGATCGGCGTCTCCGCGCGGATCGAGGACGAAGCCGAGCGTCTGCGCCTGAAGACGCTGGTCGGGGAACTGGCGGCTACCCATGGCGGACATGGCTACATCGTGCGCACCAATGCCGAGGGCCAGACCCAGGAGGCGCTGGCCGAGGATATCGCCTACCTGTCGCGGGTGTGGGCACTGGTGGAGCAGCGCAGCCGCGAAGCGGCGATGGGCGCCTGCATTTATGAGGATCTGACCCTGCCGCTGCGTGCGGTGCGCGACCTGATGCGTCGCGACGTGGAAAAGGTGAAGGTGGATTCGCGCGAAACCTGCGACCGCCTGCAGGCGTTCGCCGCCAAGTACATGCCGGTGCTGGCCGAACGCATCGAACACTACGCCGGCGAGCGACCGATCTTCGATCTGTACGGTGTGGAAGACGAAATCGGTCGTGCCCTGGAAAAAGAAGTGCCGCTGAAATCCGGCGGCTACCTGGTGATCGACCAGACCGAGGCGATGACCACCATCGACGTCAACACCGGTTCCTTCCTGGGCCAGCGCAATCTGGAGGAAACCGTCTACCGCACCAACCTGGAGGCCGCGCAATCGGTGGCGCGCCAGCTGCGCCTACGCAATCTGGGCGGCATCATCATCATCGACTTCATCGACATGGACGATCCCGAGCACCGCCGCCAGGTGCTGCGCACGCTGGAGAAGGCGCTCTCGCGCGATCACGCCAAGACCACGGTGTACGAGTTCTCGCCGCTGGGCCTGGTGGAAATGACGCGCAAGCGCACCATCGAAAGCCTCGAGCGCCAGCTGTCCGAGTCGTGCCACGAGTGCGGCGGACGCGGCACGGTGAAGACGGCCGAGACGGTCACATACGAGATCTTCCGCGAGATCACCCGTGCCGTGCGCCAGTTCGAAGCGGCGCGGCTGCTGGTCATCGCTTCGCCCAAAGTGGTCGCACGCATCACCGAAGAGGAATCGCCGGCGGTAGCGGAACTGGAGGAATTCCTGGGCAAGTCGATCCGGTTCCAGGCCGATGAGCAATACTTGCAGGAGCAGTTCGATGTGGTGCTGCTCTGACCGCGGTATCGCCTTGATGCGGATGGCGGGTTGATGCCCACTCCGCTGCGTCGCCGTTTGCGGCTTGCGCGTCGTGGCGTCCTGTACGTCGCCGCTGGCGTGTTGGTGTGCATGGCGCTGGTGCTCGGCGTCGCCAGTCAGGTGCTGCCGCTGGCGGAAAGGCATCCGGAAAAAATCGCGGCATGGCTGAGCGCGCGCGCCGGCCGGCCGGTGGCGTTCGACCATGTCGCTACCGAGTGGACGCGTCGCGGCCCGTTGCTGCGGCTGGATGGCTTGCGGCTGGGCGAAGGCGATACCGCAGTCCGCATCGGCGAGGCGGAAGTGCTGGTGTCGATGTATGCGGGACTGTTGCCGGGCCGCTCTTTTACCGAGCTGCGCCTGCGTGGATTGTCCCTGACCCTGCAGCGCGCCGCCGACGGCAAGTGGTCGGTGCTCGGTTTACCCGGTCAGAGGACCGCTGGCGATCCGTTGAAGAATCTCGAAGGCTTGGGCGAGTTGCAGGTGATCGACGGCAAGTTGTCGGTACTGGCGCCGACGCTGGGCTGGAATTTGCAATTGCCGAAGATCGATTTGCGCCTGCGCGTGGATGGCGACCGCGTGCGCGCAGGCACGCGCGCCTGGGTACGCATGGACGGCGCGCCGGTGCAGGTTGCGTTCGATTTCGACCGTCGCAGCGGCGATGGCCGCGCCTACCTCGATGCGCATGCGGTGGATATCGCAGGGTGGGGTTCCTTGCTCAGCTATGCGGGGGTAACGGCCGAATCCGGTACCGGTCGCGTGCAGGGCTGGGTGGAGTTGCGCAAGCGGCGCGTGGTTCTGGCTACTTCGGAAATGAAACTGCAACGCGTGGCTTTGCGTGGCACGGCCCTGGCGGGCAACGGCAGTGTGCCGCGCACGCGCTTCGACCGGGTAGAGGGCCGTGTGCGCTGGCGTTTGAGCCGCAATGGCTGGCGCTTCGACGCGCCGCAGCTGCTGGTGGGCGATCAGCAGGCGCCGCAAAGGCTGGATGGACTGGTGCTCGCGGGCGGCCGCGAATACGCCTTGCTGGCCAACCAGATCGATGCCGCACCCCTGTTTTCGCTGATGGGTTTGAGCGATCGCGTCGACCCCGGCCTGCGGCGATGGCTGTCGCAAGCCAAACCCGGCGCCCGGCTGGCGCGCGTGAGCGTGAGCGGAAGCCGCGCAGCGGGCATGCGCGCGCAAGGCCGGCTGGAGGGCATCAGTTTCCTGGCGATAGGCCGCTCGCCCGGCATCAACGGGCTGGCCGGCGAATTCGTCGGCGATGAGCAGGGCTTCGCATTGAAGCTGGACCCCACGACACCCTTGCGCTTCGACTGGCCCACCGGTTTTGGTGTGGTCCACGAGGCGACGTTGAATGGCTCCCTGACCGGATGGCGCGAGGGAGCGGGTTGGCGAGTGGGTACTTCATCGTTGCGTATCCGGGGCAAGGATTTCGGCGCCCAGATGCGCGGCGGCTTGTGGTTCCAGGGCGACGGAACCCGGCCGTGGATCGATATCGCCGCCGATATCGACGAAACGCCGGTGTTCGCCGCGAAGGGATTCTGGATTCACGACAAGATGTCGAAGGCCGCGGTGGACTGGCTCAATCGCGCGCTGGTTGGCGGCAAGGTCCATAACGGACGCGCAATCGTGTCCGGAGACCTCGACGATTGGCCGTTCACCCGCAACAACGGACGCTTCGAAGCGGTGGCGCGCATCGAAGGCGGGCAATTCAAATTCCAGCCCGACTGGCCGGCGATGGATCACGTGAGTGCGGATATCTCCTTCATCGGCAACGGCTTCTCCATTGAGGGGCAGGGTGCGCTGGCCGGCGTGCGTATCGACGCATTCAAGGCCGGCATCCCCGAGTTCTCCAAGGCGGAGTTGTCAGTCAGCGCTCGCGGCGGTTCCGACGCGGCGCAGATGCTGGCGATGTTGCGGCAGTCGCCGCTGCAGAAGAAGTACGGCGACACGTTGACCAGTCTGAGCGCCAGCGGCCCCGCGCAGGCCAGCTACGACATGCTGCTGCCCTTGCATGCGCAAAGCAGGGCGGCCAGGAAAACCCGCGGTACGGTCGAACTATCCGGCGCGCGCCTGTCCGACAAGCGCTGGAACCTGGTTTTCGAGGATGTGCGCGGCAAGGCCGATTTCGATGACGGAGGATTCGCTGCCGAAAAGCTCGCAGTCAGCCAGAAAGCGCAATCGGGCGCCCAGTCGGGCGTGTCCCAGCCTGGCCAGCTTTCCCTGCGTGCCGGCAGCGGCGTCCGCAACAAGCAGCACGCTTTCGAAGCGGAGCTGTCGGCAATGCTATCGGCGTCTGAGCTGCTGGATCGCGCACCCGAGATCGCTTGGCTCAGGCCTTACGTGGAGGGGCGTTCGCAATGGACGGTCGGGGTGACCTTGCCGCAGGGTGGGGCATCGAATACGCCCAGCAGTTTGAATCTGCGCTCGGATCTGGTGGGCACTACGCTCAAGCTTCCCGCGCCGCTGGACAAGCCGGCATTTCTGGCGCTGCCGACCACGGTGCAGACGTCGATGCCGATGGCCGCAGGCAACATCGACGTCGCCTTCGGAAAATTGCTGGCCTTGAGGGCACGCGGCGACGGGCGGCAGAGCGGGGTGCGCGTGATGCTGGGCAGCAACACGGTGACCGAGGCGGCCCCTGCCTCCGGTCTGGTCGCCAGCGGCCGCACTGCCGTCTTGGACGCGATCGAGTGGATCGCGCTCGCCAATAACGGTAGGGGTAGTAGTAGCGGCAACAATCTGCCTCTGCGTCGCATCGACGTCAGCGCCGACCGGTTGCTGCTATTGGGCTCGGCGTTTCCGAACACGCGCCTGCAAGTGGTGCCCACCGGCAACGCTCTGGCCGTGACACTAGCGGGTCCGGCGCTTGCCGGATCCGTGCTGGTGCCGGATGCCAAGGGCGCGCCGATCACCGGCAAGCTCGCGCGCCTGTATTGGCGTGCGGCCGAGAATAAACCTGGCACGGCGAACGGCGCTGTCGCCGGCGGCGAACCGTTCGACCCCGCCGCCATTCCCTCGCACCATCTGGACATCGACGATCTGCGCTTCGGCGATGCACAACTGGGCAGTGCGCAATTGCGCACCCAGCAGACCGCCGCTGGCATGCGCATACAGCAGTTGGCGTTGCGTTCGCCCAAGCAGAAGATCGACGTGCAGGGGGATTGGCTGGGCCGCGGTACGGCGGCACGCACACAGCTGACCGCCGATATCGAAAGCCAGGACCTGGGCGATCTGCTCGACGATCTCGGATTCAAGGGTCGGGTCGGCGGAGGCTCGGGCAAGGTGAAATTCGATGCGAACTGGTCCGGCAGTCCGGCTGCTTTCTCGCTATCGACGATACAGGGCAGCCTGCATATCGCCGCACGCAACGGCCAGTTGCTGGAGGTCGAGCCCGGCGCCGGCCGGGTGCTGGGGCTACTCAGCCTCACCCAGCTGCCGCGACGGATGATGCTGGACTTCCGCGATTTCTTCTCCAAGGGCTTCGCGTTCAACCGCATCGACGGCAATGTGCGCTTCGGCGCTGGCGTGGCGCGCAGCGAGGATATGGTGATGGACGGTCCGGCCGCGCAGATCAATATCAGCGGCAGCACCGACTTGCGCGCGCAACGCTTCGACCAGACCATTGAAGTGCTGCCCAAGTCCGGAAATCTGCTGACGGTGGTAGGCGCGGTGGCAGGCGGTCCGCTGGGCGCTGCGATCGGCGCGGCCGCCAACGCCGTGTTGAAAAAGCCGCTGGGCGAGATCGGCGCCAAGACTTACCGTGTGACCGGGCCGTGGAAAGATCCCAAGGTGGAAGTCATCAGCCGCGAGCAGTCGCGGGCTGGGGTGGCTAACACGGCGGGGGCGCCTTGACGCGGTTTTTCCTTCTCCCGATGGGAGGAGGAGAGACTGGCTTGCCTTTACTCCATTTCGCCCCAAACTGAATTTCTATGACGAATTCCTCACTGGCTCTCGCCGAAACCCGCCTTCTCCTTCCCGCCGGCCTCGACCAGCAGGGCCTGCATCGCGCCTTCGGCACCTTGCTCGGCCCCGGCATCGATTTCGGCGATCTGTATTTCCAGCACTCCCGTCGCGAAAGCTGGACGGTGGAGGATGGCATCGTCAAGGACGGGGCGCATTCCATCGACCAAGGCGTGGGCGTGCGCGCGATCTCCGGCGAGAAGACCGGCTTCGCCTATTCCGACGACATCAATCCGCAGGCGCTGTTGAGCGCGGCGGGTTCGGCGCGCGCCATCGCGCGCGACGGCAGTTCGCATTCGCCGCATGCGCTGGTGCGCGGCGGCGGCCACGCGCTGTACTCCAGCGACGATCCCATCGACGCGCTCGACAACGACGCCAAGGTAGAAGCCTTGCGCATCGTGGACAAACTTCTGCGCGCCGCCGATCCGCGCGTGCAGCAGGTCACGGTAAGCCTGGCAGGCGGCGTCGACACGGTGCTGGTGGCGCGCAGCGACGGCGTGCTGGCTGCGGACGTGCGCCCGCTGGTGCGCATGAACATCCAGGTGATCGTGGAGCAGAACGGCCGCCGCGAATCCGGTTACGCCGGTTTCGGCGGGCGTTATTCGTATGCGGAGTTGTTCGACGGCGGCAAGCCGGAGCAATTCGCGCGCGAAGCGCTGCGCCAGGCGCTGGTCAATCTGGAAGCCGTGGACGCGCCCGCCGGAATGATGCCGGTGGTGCTGGGTTCGGGCTGGCCAGGCGTGCTGCTGCACGAGGCCGTAGGCCATGGGCTTGAAGGCGACTTCAACCGCAAGGGCACCTCGACTTATGCGGGCCGCATGGGCCAGCGTGTCGCCTCGCCCGGCGTCACCATCGTCGACGACGGCACTCTACCGGGCCGTCGCGGCTCCCTGAATATCGACGACGAAGGCACCCAGACCAACTGCACGACGCTGATCGAGGATGGCGTGCTGGTCGGCTACATGCAGGACACGCTCAATGCGCGCCTGATGGGCGTGGCGCCCACCGGCAACGGCCGCCGCGAATCCTTCGCGCATCTGCCGATGCCGCGCATGACCAATACCTACATGCTGGCCGGACAGAGCGATCCGCAGGAAATGATCCGCTCGGTGAAGAAAGGCCTGTACGCGGTGAATTTCGGTGGCGGCCAGGTCGACATCACCAGCGGAAAATACGTGTTCTCGGCCACCGAGGCCTACCTGATCGAAGACGGAAAGATCACTGCGCCGGTCAAAGGCGCGACCCTGATCGGAAACGGTCCGGAGACCATGCAGAAAGTGAAGATGATCGGCCACGACCTGGCGCTGGATGCCGGCGTGGGCGTGTGCGGCAAGGATGGGCAGAGCGTGCCGGTGGGCGTGGGCCAGCCTTCGTTGTTGATCGAAGGCATTACTGTGGGTGGGACGCGGGCTTGACCTGTCGGAGGCCCTCTCGGCCATTTCAGTCGTCGTCCCAGCGAAAGCTGGGATCCAACTTGATCTTGCTCTTTCCCAGTACCGCAAAAGCAACAGCAAAATGGATCCCAGCTTTCGCTGGGATGACGGCCTCAGGCTTCGTCTTCACTCTCGTCTTCCGGCTGAGCCAGCAGCTCGCGCAATTCGCGGAACAGCTCGCGGAACGCATGCGGCGGCTTGTTCTTCAGCCGTTCCTCGCCCGCGTTGCGGACCAGCTGGCGCAGGTGCTGGCGGTCGGCGGTCGGATGTTCGGCCAACAGTTCGCCCAGGGCGACATCGCCATCTTCCAGCAAGCGCGCACGCCAGGTTTCCACTTTGTGCAGGATCGCCGTCTCGCGCCGCGCCGCGTCGCCGCCCACTTCCATCGCATCGCGGATCGCATCCAGGGTCTCGTCGCTTTCCCGCCGCATTTGCTTGGCGAGGAATTGCAACTGCCGCTTGTGCGCGATGTGCGAGGTGATCCGCTGGGTGTCGTAGATGTGTTCCAGCAACTCTTCCGGAATAGGCAACTTGGCCAGGTGCGCCGGCGCCAGCGCCACCAGCTTCTCGCCCAGACTGCGGATGTCCAGCGCTTCGCGCCTTTGTTCGCTGCGGCTGGGTCCAAGGAATTCGCCGGTTTCCGGGTCGTTTCCACGCATATGTGATTCTCCAAAACTTTGCTACAGGATAAGCCATTGAACGCAATCGCCGATTTTTCCGCCGATGACAGCCTGACGCGCCTGGACGCGCTGGAGAGCCTTTCCCGGCGCCTGTTGGATCGCGCCCGCGCTTCGGGCGCCACCCAGGCCGAGGTCAGCTGCAGCGAGGACCGCGGCCTCAACGTCAACGTGCGCATGGGCGCGGTGGAAACCGTGGAATCCACCCGCGACCGCAGCATCGGCGTCACCGTGTACTTCGGCCAGCGCAAGGGCAGCGCCAGCACCGCTGACCTGCGCGAGGAAAGCCTGGACGCCACGGTGGCACAGGCCTGCGCCATTGCGCGCTACACCGAGCACGACGAAGCCGCAGGACTGGCCGACGCGGTGCTGATGGCTACCGCTTTCCCGGACCTGGATGCGTGGCATCCCTGGGCGCTGGATGCGGATCACGCGGTCGATCTGGCCCTGGCCTGCGAGGCGGCAGGCCGGGAATTCGACCCGCGCATCGCCAATTCCGATGGCGCTTCGGTGGGCAGCGGCGAAAGCATTTCCGTCTACGCCAATTCGCACGGGTTCTTCGGCCACGACCGCAGCACCCAGCATTCCCTCGGTTGCGCGCTGATCGCGGGCGTAGGGGAGGACATGCAGCGCGATGGTTGGTACAGCAGCGCGTTGGCGCGCGACGATCTGGAAGCGCCCGTCGCGATCGGCCGCCACGCGGCCGAGCGTACGCTCGCGCGCATGGCGCCGCGCTCGGTGCCTACCGGCGAGTATCCGGTGCTGTTCGCCGCGGAAGTCGCTCGCTCGCTGATCGGCCATCTGCTGGGCGCGGTTTCAGGTGGCGCGCTGTACCGTCGCGCCAGCTTTTTGCTGGACCATGCCGGCAAGCGGATTTTTCCGGACTGGTTTTCCATCGAAGAACATCCATTGCTGCGCCGCGGCCTGCGCTCGGCCGCGTTCGATGCCGAAGGCGTGGCCACGCGCGAGGAACCGCTGGTCCGCGGCGGCGTGCTGCAGCGGTATGTGCTGGGCAGCTACTCGGCGCGCAAGCTGGGCCTGCAGACCACGGCCAATGCAGGTGGCGTGCACAACCTCAAGGTCGCCGCCAATGCGGGCGGTTTTGAGGACTTGGTCACAGGTATGCCACGCGGCCTGCTGGTCACCGAATTGATGGGACAGGGCGTGAATCCGGTGACCGGGGACTATTCGCGCGGTGCCGCCGGATTCTGGATCGAGAACGGGGCAGTTGCGTATCCGGTGGACGGCATCACCATCGCCGGCAACCTCAAGGACGTGTTCGCCGGGATCGAGGCGGTGGGCAGCGACGTCGATCCGCGCTCCCATATCAGCGTCGGTTCGGTGCTGGTGGGCAAGATGACGGTGGCGGGCGGGGAATAAACCCGCAGTTCGCCATCCGGCGCGTTGCGACGCGTTTCCCGTGGGGCGCGTGGGGGTTTCTCGCGGCGCGGTGGGGCGCATGACCGTCGCTGGCGGCGATTGACGTATCCTAGACACAGGCGGCCTGTGGCCGTAGTGTCGCACCGGCTAGCCTGCCTATCGCCACCCACAAACACTTACGCAAGGGGAAGACGCAATGAGTGAATTCGATAACGTGACCGCCGCGCCACCACCGCCGTCGGGCGCAGCACCCCAGGAAGATCGTACTCTTGCGCTGATCGCGCATTTGCTCGGCATCATTTCATGGTTTGTGGGGCCGCTTATCATCTGGCTAATCAGCAAGGACAATCCTGCGAAGAGCTTTGTGACGGACCAGTCAAAGGAAGCGCTCAACTTCCAGATCACCATCACCATCGCATTCGTGGTGGCGTTCATCCTCATGGCCGTCACCCTGGGCCTGCTGTTCTTCCTGCCGGCGCTGGTCGGCATCGCCAACCTGGTGTTCTGCATTCTGGGCGGCATCAAGGCCAACAACGGCGAAGCCTATCGCTACCCGTTCGCGCTGCGCCTGATCAAGTAATTCCGCAACAAGATTGCATGCGAAGGCCCGGTTAGTCCGGGCCTTCGTCGTTTGCGACGTCGAAGTCGTGGGCGAGAAGCACGAACCAAGCAAGCAAACTAAGCATGGGAGCGGACCAAGCATGGGAGCGGCGTCCCGCCGCGAGCTTTGCCTGTGTTCTTGCGACTTGTGTAGAGCAGAATCAAAAGCTCGCGGCGGGACGCCGCTCCCACGAGCTGTGGATCGATCGCCCTTATGCGGCGTGCACGGCCGATCGCGGCAAGAACGCCGTCTCAGTGCGTGCGGTGAATCGCCAATTTCCCTAGTGCCCACAGCGCGGTGGCATGTTCGCGGAAAGGCGCCAGCGCATCGTGCATGACCATGTCCAGCTCGACCAGCTTGGCTTTCGCGCCCTCCATGCCCAGCAACGCGGGATAGGTGGATTTGGCTTGCGCCGCATCCTTGCCGCTGGTCTTGCCCAGTTGCTGCGAGCTCGATTCCACGTCCAGGATGTCGTCGCGCACCTGGAACGCCAGACCCAGCGCGTCGGCGAAGGTATCCAGCAACTTGAGCGTTCCTTCATCGATGCTGCCGCCCATCGCTCCCATACGTACCGAAGCCCGGATCAGCGCGCCGGTCTTGAGGCGGTGCATGCGTTCCAGATCGGCGAGCGTCTGCAGCTGCCCGGTGGCGTCGACGTCCAGGGCCTGGCCGCCGCACATACCGTTTGCTCCTGCCGCGCCACTTAGCGCGCGTAGCCAGGACACGCGTAGTTCCGACGCAACCGGCGCTTCGGCCAGCATCTCGAATGCCAGGGACTGCAAAGCATCGCCCGCCAGGATCGCGGTGGCTTCGTCGAAGGCGACGTGAACGGTAGGACGGCCGCGCCGCAATGCGTCGTCGTCCATCGCTGGCAGATCGTCGTGCACCAGCGAATAAGCATGGATCAGTTCCACCGCCGCAGCAGGGGTGTCCAGCCAGCGTTCGTCCGTGCCGAACACCGCGCCGGTGGCATAGACCAGCATCGGGCGGATGCGCTTGCCTCCGCCCAGCACCGCGTGGCGCATGGCGGCATGCAAGCGCTGCGGAGGCAGCGAAGCCGACGGCAGGGCGTGGCCGAGTGCGGTTTCGACGCGTTGGGCCCAGCGGATGAACGGGGCGTCAGTTTCCATCAGGCAGCGGCGCAAAGGGTTCGGCCGCTTCGGGCTGTTCCGGATCGCTGAGCAAGCGCACGCGCAATTCCGCTTGTTCCAATGCGGCCTGGCAACGGCGATAGAGACCCACCCCGCGCTCGTAGGCGGCCAGCGACTCTTCCAGGCTCATTTCGCCTTGTTCCATTTTTTCCACCAGAAGTTCCAGTTCGTCCAGCGATTGTTCGAAATGGGCGACCGGCGAAGCTTCGGGGGCGGGTTTGCGTGGCATGGGGGAAGTTTGGGGATGCGGGGGGGATAGGTCAATGCACGCCGTTCATGCCTGGCGCGCCCAATGCAGGCGGGCGCCGGATTCGCGCAGCCACGCATCGAAACCGGCGGAATAAGCCAAATCAGCGACCGCCACCAGCTCGCCGGCGCCGTTCGACAGCAACGGCAGGACCTCGCGCTCCCAAGGCGGCACTCCGAGCTCCTGCAATACATTCTTGAGCGTGTGCGAGTGCGCGCGGCCGGGTAGGGCGATGCGCTCGCCGCCCTGGCGCGCAAACACGCGCAGGGGCGACGAAAACGAGGCGGCGCCCTGCAATTGAAGAAGATCGCCTCCCGGAAGCGGCAACGGCGCCTGTCCACTCCATTCGACGCTCCATTCGGCGGGCAGCGGCTCCCGCCGCCGCTGCGCGTGCAGCAGGTCGCGCCAGCGCTCGATCACTCCGTCGCGCCATTCGAACCTGGCGCGGGCATCCGCGCGCGCCGGCAGCAGCTCGGTCTCGATCTGCCCAATGCCTTCGCCGGGCAGCGGCGGCAAGCCGAGTTCGTCGACCCAACGGCGCAAGACGCGTGCGCGCCGCGGCGCCGGCAATTCCAGTAACGCATGCACCGAAAGCGAACGCGGATCGGCCGTGCGGGCCATCGCCAACGCCAGCGCGTCCTCATACCCCAGCAATTCGACGGCGTCCGCGCTCAGCACCGCGCTGCGCGTGAAAGCGGCATCGGCCTGTGGCCAGCGTTCGCGCAGCAAAGGCAGGATGCGCTGGCGGAGGAAATTGCGGTCGTGGCGGAGGTCTTCATTGCTGGGATCTTCCAGCCAGGCCAAGCCGTGCTGGTTCGCGTAAGCGAGCAATGCTTCGCGCGGCGTCTCCAGCAATGGGCGCCAGTGCAGGCCCGCCGCAAAATTGCGCCACGGGCGCATTGCGGCCAGTCCGTCCGGCCCGGAACCGCGCAGCGCGCGCAGCAGGAAGGTTTCGGCCTGATCGTCGCGATGATGGGCGGTGACCAGCGTTTCGCCTTCCCTCAGTACGCTTTCGAATGCCGCGTACCGCGCCTTGCGCGCCGCGGCCTCCAATCCTTCGCCGCTGTCGCGATCCACGACGACTTTGAGGATCGCCAACGGCACGTTAATCGAACCGCAAAATTCGGCGCAATGATTCGCCCAGTCTTCGGCCAGTGGTTGCAGGCCATGGTGCACGTGCACGGCGCGCAGGCTCTGTTCGCGGATCTGCGGATCTGCCGACAGCGCATGCAGCAGTACGGTTGAATCCAGCCCGCCGCTGAGTCCCACCAGCAAGGGCGCGGGCCGCGCAAGGCGCAGAGCGTCGCGAAGGACTGCAGTGGTGTAGGGGGCGGTCATGTGTGCATGCTAGCGGTTGCGTTGGCGACCTGCAGCGAACGACCGCGTGCGGCAGACGATCGCCGGCCGCAGTGACCCGGACGGCTCAGCGCAAGCTCGCCAGCTCGCGTTTGGCCGCGTCGATCCACTCGCGTTGCTCGCGCTGGTAGTACTTGGGTGCGGCGGCAGAGCGAGTCAGTATCTCGTTGAAGATTTCCTTCGCCTTGCCGGTGTCACCGCTGCGCACCAGCAGCGATCCGTAACGCGCCCGTGCTTCTTCTCCCGGATATCCCTGTACGACATTTTCGTATTCGTGCAGCGCGGCAGGCATGTCGCCGCTGGCTTCAACGGTGCGGGCGTAAAGCAGATGCCCGTCCTTCGACCGGTAGTTGGGATTGGCCGCGATCAGCGCATCCAGCGTTCGCCGGGCCTGTTGCGGCTGGCCCAGCCCGAACTGCGCCTTAGCCAACCCCAGCATCGTCTCCGGGTCGGTTTCGTAAAGACCCTTGAGTGCGCCCTGGTAAAGCTCGGCCGCCTGCTGGAAGTCGCCGCTCACCAGGCTTTCCTCAGCCAGGCGACGCCGGTTGGCCTGCGTGTCGGAAAGTCCGAACTGGCGGCTGGCGTGGCGTTTTTCGCGTTCGGGATCGATCTTCGCGGCGACTTTGCGCACCACGCGCCTGGCGCCCGGATCGTTGCGCATTCCGGGCAGGATCTCGGCGAAGAAATAGATCGCCACCGCGATGTACGAGAACACCAGCAGGATGAAGATCCAGTACATCGGCCGGCCGGTACGGATCACGTGCACGCAGCAGGCGATCTGGAGGACGATGGAGAGAAGGAGGATGGGGCTCATGCTGAGTCGACGTCGTGCGCGGTGGAGATTTGTAGGAGCGACGCGAGTCGCGAAGCCGTGGAGAGTTGGATGGTTACGAGGTTCGCGACTCGCGTCGCTCCTACAGGGAGCGTGAGGCTATGCGGCTTCGTACGCGCCGTAACCGCGCAGCCGCTGGTATCGCTGCTTCAGCAACTCCTCCATCGGCAATTGTTCCAGCGCATCCAGTTCGTTGAGCAGCACGGCCTTCAGGCGCGTGGCCATCTGTCGCGGATTGCGGTGCGCGCCGCCGATGGGTTCGCGCACGACCTTGTCCACCAGGCCGAGCGAGAGCAGGCGTTTGGCGGTGATGCCGAGTTGTTCGGCGGCGTCCTTGGCCTTGTCGGCGGACTTCCACAGGATCGACGCGCAGCCTTCCGGCGAGATCACCGAATAAGTGCCGTACTCCAGCATCAGCGTGCGGTCGCCGACGCCGATCGCCAATGCGCCGCCGGAGCCGCCTTCGCCGATTACCGTGCAGATGATCGGCACTTTCAGTTCCGCCATTTCCAGCAAGTTGCGGGCGATGGCCTCGGACTGGCCGCGTTCTTCCGCGCCCACACCGGGATAGGCCCCGGGAGTGTCGATGAAGGTCAGCAGCGGCAGCTTGAAGCGCTCGGCCAGCTTCATCAGGCGCAGCGCCTTGCGATAGCCCTCTGGGCGCGGCATGCCGAAGTTGCGTGCGATCTTGCTCTTGGTGTCGCGGCCTTTCTGATGGCCGATGATGACCACGCTGCGCCCGTCGATGCGTCCCAGACCGCCGACGATGGCGGCGTCGTCGGCGAAGGCGCGATCGCCGGCCAGTTCCTGGAATTCGTCGCAGAACACGCGGATGTAATCCAGCGTGTACGGCCGAGCGGGGTGCCGAGCCAGTTGCGAGACTTGCCACGGGGTCAGGTCGCGGAAGATCTGCGCGGTGCGGACGCGGAGTTTGTCCTGCAGCGCATGCACTTCGGCATCGATGTTGACCGCCGGACCAGCGCTGGCGCTGCGCAGGTCCTGGATCTTGGCTTCCAGGTCGGCGATGGGCTGTTCGAAATCCAGGTAATTCGGGTTCATTTATGGACTGCGGACCGGAAAGGAGGGGAGTTTAGCCGAAGCGGGGCGAAGAACCCGTACGGGTGGGTAGGGCGGTGGCTTTTCCTTCTCCCCTTGGGAGAAGGTGCCCGGAGGGCGGATGAGGGAATGGATTGTCAGCTTGTAGTGGAAGGTTGATTGGCAAGTCATTGCCATTCCCTCATCCGTCGCTTCGCGCCACCTTCTCCCGGTGGGAGAAGGAAAAGCTCAGTTCGCCCAAGGTCTTGAGATGGCGACCTTGACCGTGCGCACACCCGGATGGGCCCGCAGCGCGTCCAGCAGCTCCGTGTCCACGCGCACCGACTTGGGGCCGTTCAAATCCAGCACGCCCGCCACGCCGCGTTCGCCGGATTTCAATAACAGGTCCAGACGCAGAGGCGTCGCTCCCGGGCGATGCTTGGCCAGCAGGGCATCGATGCGGTCCCAAAGGCCCGGTACGCGCATGTCCAGCCGTAGCGACAGGCGCTGGGCATGGTTGGCGCAAAGCTGCGCGTAGTCCCAGCACTGGCGCACGCGCAGGCTGAAGCCGCCGCTGAACTCGTCCTCGCGCAGGCCGCCCTGGATCACCAGGATGCGGTCGCGGGTCAGCAGGGGCGCCATTTGCGTGTAGGCCTCGGAAAACACGCTGCATTCGATGCGACCGCGGCCATCCTCCAACTGCACGAAGACCTGGCTGTCGCCCTTGCGCCGCAGCGCGACCACCTGGCCGGCGATGACCACGCCGACTTCGGGGCGCCAGCCTTTCTTCTCGCCCTGGGGCGCGGAGCTCCACAGTTTGTCGAGCTCGCCGAGGTCCGTGCCGACCAAGGCGCGCAGATCGTCGCGGTAAGGATCCAGCGGATGGCCGCTGAGGTAGTGGCCCAGGGTTTCGCGTTCGCCGGTGAGCTTCTGCGAAAGCGGCCACTCGTCCACTTCGGTCAGCAGCACTTCCAGCGCGGGCGCTGCGTCGCCGCCGCCGAACAGCGACACCTGTCCGGCATCGCGCTCTTTCGCAAGTTGGTCGGTGGCTTTCACCACTTCCGGAAGTTGCAGCATCAGCGAGGCGCGATTCTTGCCCAGCGCATCCAGCGCGCCCGCATTGACCAAGGCTTCCAGCGCGCGGCGATTGAGTTTGGACGAATCCACGCGCTTGCAGAAATCCAGCAAATCGCGGAAAACGCCGCCGCTGGCGCGTTCGGCGGAAATGGCTTCGCAAGCGCCGCGGCCCACGCCCTTGATCGCGCCCAGCCCGTAGCGCACGGTGCGCGCATCGTTGGCCACGAACATGTATTCCGACGCATTGACTTCCGGCGGCAGCACCTCGAGCTTCAACATGCGGCACTCGTCCAGGAAGCCGACCACTTTGTCGGTGTTGTCCATGTCCGAGGACAGCACCGCCGCCATGAATTCGGCGGGATAGTGGGTCTTCAGCCATGCGGTCTGGTACGACACCAGCGCATAGGCGGCGGCGTGCGACTTGTTGAAGCCGTAGCCGGCGAACTTCTCCATCAGGTCGAAGATGGAATCGGCTTTGCGCGCGTCGATGTCGTTGTTGCCGGCGCCTTCGCGGAAGATCTCGCGGTGCTTGGCCATTTCCGCGGGATTCTTCTTGCCCATCGCGCGGCGCAGCAAGTCGGCGCCGCCCAGCGAATAGCCGCCGACGATCTGCGCCATCTGCATGACCTGTTCCTGGTACACCATGATGCCGTAGGTGTCGCGCAGCACGGGCTCCACGCGCGTATCCGGATACTCCACCGGCTCGCGCCCGTGCTTGCGTTCGATGAAGGACGGAATCAGGTCCATCGGACCCGGGCGGTACAGCGAGACCAGGGCGATCAGGTCTTCGAAACGATCGGGCTTGGCGCGCTTGAGCAACTCGCGCATGCCGCGCGATTCGAACTGGAATACCGCGCCGGTGTCGCCGGTGGAGAACACGCGCTCGTAGGTGGCCGCATCGTCCAGCGGGATCGCGGAGATTTCCATCGGCGTCTCGCTTGCGGACTGCCGACGCACGTTGATCGCCTTCACCGCCCAATCGATGATGGTCAGCGTGCGCAGGCCCAGGAAGTCGAACTTCACCAGGCCTACCGCTTCCACATCGTCCTTATCGAACTGGGTCACCGGCGACTTGCCGCGACCCTCGGCGTCGTGTTCGGCGAACAGCGGGCAGAAGTCCGACAGCGGCGAGGGCGCGATCACCACGCCGCCGGCGTGCTTGCCGGCATTGCGGGTCAGGTCTTCCAGTTGCCGCGCCAGATCCATCAGGTCGCGCACGTCGTCTTCGTCGCGATAACGGTCGATCAGTTCCTGCGACACCATGCTGCTGTCGCCTTCGCCCATCGCGTCCTTCAAGGTCACGCCCAGGATATTGGGAATGAGCTTGGCGATGCCGTCCACCAGGCCGTAAGGGAAGCCCAGCACACGGCCGGTGTCGCGGACGACCGCCTTGGCCGCCATGGTGCCGTAGGTGATGATCTGGCTGACCCGGTCGCGGCCGTACTTGCGCGCAACGTAGTCGATGACCTCATCGCGACGGTCCATGCAGAAGTCGATGTCGAAGTCGGGCATCGACACGCGTTCGGGGTTGAGGAAGCGCTCGAACAGCAGGCCGTAGGGCAGCGGATCCAGATCGGTGATGCCCAGCGCCCACGCCACCAGCGAGCCGGCGCCGGAGCCGCGGCCGGGACCCACCGGGATGCCATGCTGCTTGGCCCAGTTGATGAAGTCGGCCACGATCAGGAAGTAGCCGGGGAACCCCATGCGCACGATGACGTCGACTTCCAGGTCCAAGCGCGCGCGGTAGTCGTCGGCGCTGTGTCCGTCCGCAAGCGGGTTCCTGAGCAGACGCTCCTCCAGGCCCGCATGCGACTGGCTGCGTATCCAGCTGTCGAGCGTTTCGTTGCTGGGCACCGGATACGCGGGCAATGCGTACTGGCCCAGCGTCAGTTCGAGATTGCAGCGCTGCGCAAGCGCATAGGTGTTGTCGATCGCGTCGGGTATGTCCGCGAACAACGCCGCCATTTCATCGGGCGATTTCAGGTATTGCTCGGGGCTGTACTCGCGCGGACGCTTGGGATCGTCCAGCACGCGGCCGGTGGAAATGCACACGCGCGCTTCATGCGCGTCGTAGCCTTCGCGGTCGAGGAAACGCACGTCATTGCTGGCGACGACCGGAAGTCCGCGCGCGGCGGCGGCGTGCAAGGCGAAGGCGTTGAACGCGTCTTCGCCCTCGCGCTGGGTGCGGGTGATTTCGAGATGCAGGTTTTCGCCGAAGCTGCGCTGCAGATCGGCGAGGTGCTGTTCGGCGTGTTCGTGGCGTCCGCCAGCGGCCAGCCGTCCGGCATAACTATGGCGGCCGGCGATGGCGAACAGGCCTTCGCAGTCCTCGCGCAGCCATTCGGGCGTGATCGCCACGCCGTCCATGTGGTGACCTTCCATCCAGGCGCGAGTGAGCAGGCGCGACAGCGACAGGTAGCCGATGTGGTCGCGACAGAGCAGGGTGAGCTGCCAGGGGCTTTCCTTGCCGTCGACGACGCTGAGGTCGGCGCCTGCGATGGGTTTGATGCCCACCGATTCGGCGGCTTTGTAGAACTTGACCAGCGCGAACAGATTGTTGCGGTCCGTCACCGCCAACGCCGGCAGCTTCATTTCCACCGCGCGGCTCAGCAGATTGGGCCGTTTCGCCTTGTCCGGGCGCGCCTCGTCGGGCTTTTCAGGCACGCGGATAGTGGAATCCGCTAGCGAGAATTCGGTGTGCAGATGGAGGTGGATGAAGCGAGAAGTCATGCCGGCCCAGAGTGGTGCCTGGGCAGGTTATCCGCCGCGCTGGGGTGGGGCAAGGCTTGACAGCCGCCGCAGTCCGGGAAAGCCCTGGCAACGCTGGTTCTGCCCGTTGTAGCGGACCGGACAGAGGGTCGCCGACTGGACTCAGCGCACGTGCAGATAGTCGGCTTGCGCGGGCAGGTAACTGGTCTCACTGATGCGGCGATGATGGACCGCAAGCGCGGCCTGTTCCTCGCCGGTCAGTTCGGTGTCGCCTGCTTGGGGGCGCAGGTCGGCCTGCGCTGCGGTGCCGGCTTGTTCGTGCATTCGCGCAGTGCTGGGAGACATATCGGGGGTATGCATGGCGAACCTCGTTGGGTCATGGCAGCGGAATCGCGCATCCGCTATTGCAGGGATGCAGGAGCATGGTCTGCGGTTGCAATGCGCGTGTCGCCTGTGGGAAGTCGCGGTGACTGACGACAGGGGTGCCGCATTCATCCGACCAGCGGTCGTGTCGTGGGGAACCTTAGGGCCGAACACGCCGACCCGGTATGGATCGGTGCTCCCGGCGTGGGCGTTGCCACTCCAACAGCGCAGTCTCGAGCTGGCCCGTTCGGCGATATAGCAGGTAGCGGGCGATTTCCTCTGCAAGCGTCGTCCAGGCGGATTCCTCGGTACCTCCCCCTCCGGCGGCACTGACCAGTATTTGCAGCAACTGTCCGCGCACCGGGGGCGGGCAAGGCCATTGATGATCGGCCAGCATCGACCGCAGCAGTTGCAAGCGATCATCGGTCTGCTCGACGATCGACGTGAACAGCTGCGTGGGCCGACACGCATTGGCCGGCGGATAGACGGTAGACATGGCAAACCTCCGACGCGATTCCGATTGTTGTGAAGCTGCGGTCCGCCCCGCATTGCGCGGGGCGGCCGGAAGATCGGGGATCGCGCTTGTCGTGTTGCGGATTCAGTGGACGCGAAAGACTCTCGGAGCCGTCGGTACATAGCTGCTCGCGCGCACGCGGCGCTGGTGCTCGCGTAAGGCCGATTCGGCGCGGCGCGCAACTTCCCAGTCATTTCGGTCGAAACGAAATGCGCCGCTCTCCTGTTGGTGCAGGCGCGCTTCGATCAGCCGCAGACGGCAGAAGTCCTGATAGCTCAGCACTTCGCCCGCCAGTCGCGGCCAGGCGGCCTCGACGACGATGGCGTCGTCCAACTGGCCCACTTGCGGGATCCAGTCGGGAATGAGGTCGTTGTGTCCGTTGAGGTAGTCCAGCACCGCGCTGGCCGGTGCGCGGACCTCGTTGGCCGGCTGCCAGCCGTGGTCGGCGAGCATGCTCGCCAGCGACTCGGCCTGTGCCAGCCGCTGGCGGATACAGGTCGGGGTGGATTGCGAGCCGTTGGAATCGGACAGCAGGCGCGCTGCGGTCACGACCTGGTCGCAATCCAGCGGGGGCCGGTCGCCGGTCAGGGTGGAAAGCAGCTGGTTGAAGCGTTCCATGTCCAAAGTGCTGAGACGGAAGCTCCCGATCCGGCGGCGGCGGTTGGGGCGGTTGGGGTTGTTCCCCGGCAACAACACCTGTGGCAGGGATTCGATGTGATTGGCGTTGGTGGACATGATGGTTCTCCGGTAATGGATGCTGGGAAGGGCACCCGGTTGGGTGCGTGGCCAGCTTCCGCCGGGTCGGTGGATGGGTCATGATGCGGGCACGAAGCTTCCGCCAGCTTTTCAGCTGGATTGCGAGGTTTCCATGAGGAATTGCAGTGGAGTCCGATTCGGGCGCTAACGCAGGTACTCAGGGGGCAGAGCGATATCGCTTCGGCGACATCGTCGTGGATGCGGTCGCGTACACGATCAGCCGCAACGGCCAATCGGTGGCAGTGGAACCCAAGGCCTTTTCCGTGCTGCTGGTGCTGCTGCGCCATGCGGGCCAGCTGGTTCCTCGGGACGAATTGCTGGATGCGGTCTGGGGCCATCGCCATATCACTCCCGGCGTACTGACCCGAGCCATCGCCCAGTTACGCGCCGCTCTGGACGACCGGGCCGAGCCGCATTACATCCAGACCCAGCACGCGGTGGGCTATCGGTTCATCGGGGTCCTGGAACCGGAAGAGGCCATCTTGGCGACAGTACCGCCCAATGCCGGTGGGCTCGCCCAGGGAGCGGTGACGGCAATGTCGGCCTCGCCACCAGCGGCCGCGGCCGCGGACACTCCCTCCGCGATCTCCGTTTCCGACCATGCGCCTTCACCCGCTTCGCCGTACGCGGGGAACGAACGACGCGGCGCACGTGGTCTCTGGCGCTGGCAGTGGGCGGCCTTCGCAGTAGTGATGTTGGCGTTGGCTGTCTGGGCTTGGCGCGAGCACCGCCCGACGCGAGTGCGTGCGGCAGAGCCGTCCATCGCCGTGCTGCCCTTCACCAATCTCAGCGAGAACCGTGACAACGATTATTTCGCGGAAGGGCTGGCGGCGGAGATGCACGATGCGCTGGCCGGAGTGCAAGGCTTGAAGGTCGCCGCGCAAGTGTCGCCGGCGACGGTGCTGAAGCAGGGCGGCGACGTCAAGGCGCTTGGCGCGCTGCTCGGAGTCTCCACGGTGCTCGATGCCAGCGTGCGCCGCGAAGGCCAGCGGGTGCGCATCAATGCGCGCCTGTCCGACTGCGCAACCGGCTACACCTTGTGGACCCGCAGCTACGACCGCCAGCTCTCCGAGGTGTTCGATACGCAGGTCGAGATCGCCGAGGAGGCCGTGCGATCGCTGATCGAGGTGCTGCCGAAGCAAAGCGAAGCGATGGCCAGGCGGCTTACCCCGACCCGCAACGCCGCCGCATTCGACGCCTACCTGCGGGGATTGCAGCAGTTGCTTGCTGGAGGCGAAGGAAGCGAGGCCAAGGCGGTCGGTTTTTTCGACAGTGCGTTGAAGGCCGATAGCGGGTTCGCGCGGGCGCAGGCAGGAATCTGCCGTTCCGAAGTGGCCGCCTTCCGGCATCGCCATGATGCGTCCGCATTCGAACGCGCCCGTGATGCCTGCACACGCGCCGGGAAGATGGACGCGGAACTGGGCGAAGTAAATGTTGCTCTGGGCGACTTGTACCAGGCGCATGGAGAGTCGGGTGAAGCGGTCGAGGCTTATACGCGCGCCGAATCCGATCCGGTGTCGCGCCCTTCGGCCTACATGGGGTTGGCCATGATGCACGCCGAGCAGGGCGACCACCAACGCGCGTTGGCGCTGAGCCGCAAGGCGAGCGCGCTGCGCCCTGCCGACGCGAGGATATTCGCCTACAGCGGCTACTACAGCTATCTGGCGGGGCGTTCGCAAGACGCGATCGCGGCCTATCGCAAGGCCGTCGAACTGAAACCCGACGATGCGATCTACTGGAACACGCTGGCAGCGCTGTACGTGGGCGTGGGCGACAATGCGGCGGGGATGCGGGCGCTCGAACGTTCCATTGCCATCGAGCCCGGCCCCGAAGCGCTGACCAATCTTGGCGAACTCAAGTACCAGGCGGGCGACTACGCGGCGGCGGTGGATCTGCACACGCGCGCCACCGTGCTCGCTCCGGCCGATTACCTGCCTTGGGGCAACCTGGGCAACGCGCAACTGGCCGAACCGGCGACCGCGAACAAGGCCCGCGCCACGTTCCAGCAGGCAGCGACGCTTGCGCAGGGCTACATCGCAACCCGTCCAGCCGACGGAACGGCGCTGGCCGCGCTGGGTTGGTTCCTGGCCAATCTCGGGCGTGCCGGCGAGGCGCGCGAAATGCTCATGCGTTCCGAACAGCTCAAGGGCGAGCAAGCCGAGATCGCCTTATACAACGCGCAAACCTTCGCCTTGCTGGGAGACACCGAAGCGGCGCGCATCCGGCTCCAGGCGGCCCGGGCCGCAGGCCTGCCGGAGACGCGGATCGTTTCCAACGTCGTATTGCGCCGTGCCGGTCTGACGCCGGATCGCGCGCGTGAGAATGCGGTTCAAAACACGGTTCCATCCACCCCCGGAAAATCCTGACCGGGGCCACCCCGAGGAGGTCACATGCCACGCGATCGCACAACCCGCACGCCAACGCCAAAAGAAACCAGCGCGATAAGATCGCGAATCAAGAATCTGGTCGGTCGCGAAATCGGCGAGGCCACGATCATCAAGGACCTGCTGAAGGAGCGCGAATTCAGCTTCGTCTATCCGATCGACGAATTACGCAGCCTGGCGTTCAAGATCACGGTCACTCCATTGATGAGCAAGTCGTTGGGCGCCATTGCGCATCTATCGGTCAATCCGGGCAAGCCACCGTGAGCGGATCGGGCAGGCAAGTCGGACTTTGATGGAGGGCCCCCATCGCGCGCCGCACCGGCATGAAACTGCGCCGGTGTTGCGCGCAGGGGCCGTGCTCGGTCAGGGCGGCCAGATGAGAAGGCGTGGCATAGCCCTTGTGCACCGCGAAGCCGTAGGCCGGAAATTCGTCGTGCAGGGCGACCATCAAGCGATCCCGGGTGACCTTGGCTAGGATCGAAGCGGCCATGATCGAGCGATCCAGGCGGTCCCCGCCCACCAAGGCTTCGGCGCGGCAGGGCAATCCCTTCGGCAATGCATTTCCGTCGATGCGCGCCAGTCCTGCGACATGGGCTACGCCCTCCACCGCGAGCCGCATCCCCAGCATCGTGGCTTGGTAGATGTTCAGGCGGTCGATCTCGTCCACTTCCACCAGCACCACGCGCCAGGCCAGCGCGCGTTCGACGATGCGCGAGTACAGCGCTTCGCGCCGCGCCGCAGTGAGTTGCTTGGAATCGTCCAGTCCGTTGATACGCGGACGGGCAGGGTCGAACACGACAGCGGCCACCGCCACCGGTCCGGCGAGCGGTCCGCGTCCGGCCTCGTCCACGCCTGCGACCAGCACAGGGGGCTGGGCGAGGGTGGAAGCCGGAAACAGCGAATGCTGGCTCACGACGAAAATCCCGTGCCGCGCAGCAGGCTGACGATCGCGTCGGCTGCGCTTGCCGAGGCATTCCGACGCAGCGTTTCGTGCAGCTCGCGGTAGCGCGGCTGCAGCGCGCCGGTGATTTCGGGATGCTGGAACTGGTTCAGCACCGCCGCAGCCAGATTCTGCGGCGTGCATTCGTCCTGCATCAGTTCCGGCGCCACATCGGTACCGGCCAGCACATTGGGAAGCGCATAGCGCTCGACCTTAAGCATGCCGAACGCTTTGACGATGCGGTAAGTCAGCGGCGCGACTTTATAGCCGACCACCATCGCGCGCTTGGCCAGCATCGCTTCCAAGGTGGCGGTGCCGGAGGCCAGCAACACCACATCGGCCGCCACCATCGCCTCGCGGGCGTGGCCTTCGGCCAGCAGCGGCGGCGCAGCGAATCCGGCTTCGGCGATCAACGGTCGCAGCGCGTCCCGGCAAGCGGAATTCGCCGCGGGCACCACGATCTGCAGATACGGAACGGATTCGGAAACGATCCGCGCGGCTTCCAGGAAGATTTTGCCGAGCCGCCCGATCTCCCCCAGCCGACTGCCGGGCAGCACCGCCAATACCGGCGTGTAGGCATGCAGGCCTAGCGACTCGCGCGCTGCCGCCTGATCGGGCTCGATCGGCATTTCGTCGGCCATCGGGTGGCCAACGAAACGCGCGTCGATGCCATGGCGCGCGTAAATCGGCGGTTCCATCGGAAACAGGCACAGCACCAGATCCGCGCTGGCGCCGATCTTCTGCGCCCTTTTTTCGCGCCAGGCCCATACCGAAGGACTGACGTAATGCACGGTGCGCACATCGCGCTGCTTGAGCCAGCGCTCCACGCCCAGATTGAAGTCCGGCGCATCGATGCCGATGAAAACGTCGGGATTCCATGCGCGCGCGCGTTCGCGGAACCGGCGCCGCAGCTTCAGCAGACGCGGCAAGTGGCGCAGCACTTCGGAAAGACCCATCACCGCCAGCTCGCCCGCGTCGTGCCAGATGTCGCAGCCTGCCCGACGCATCGCATCGCCGCCGATGCCCGCGAATTCGGCGGTGGGAAAGCGCTTGCGCAGCTGCTCGATCAATCCCGCGCCCAGCGCATCGCCGGAAGTTTCGCCCGCGACCAGCGCGATGCGCTTGGGTCGCAGCGCGGCGTTCTGTAGCCTGTCGGGCGAAGCGGCCAGATCCGACAGGGTCGGCGACTGTTCGCCCGTTGCCGTGGAAGAGCCGTGCCGCCAGCCGCTCATCGCAACAGGGGCCGTTCGCCGCTTTCGATGAAATCCAGCAAGGCGCGCACGTCCTCGCTGTCGCGCGCCTGTTCGGCCAGTTGTTGCTTGGCTTCGGCCAGCGGCAAGCCCGCGACGTACAGGGTGCGGTAAGCGCGTTTGATCGCGCTGATGCGTTCGGCATCGAAACCTCGGCGTTTGAGGCCTTCGCTGTTGATGCCGCGCGGGCGGCCCTGGGCCTCGGTCGCCACCATGGTGTAGGGCGGCACATCGCCGCTTATCAGCACGCCCATACCGAGGAAGGCATGGGCGCCGATCCGGCAGAACTGGTGCACGCCGGCGAAGCCGCTCATGATCACCCAATCGCCGATCTGCACATGGCCGGCCAAAGTGGAGTTGTTGGAAAACACGCAGAAGTTGCCGATCCTGCAGTCATGCGCGACGTGCGTGTAAGCCAGCAGCCAGTTGTCGTCGCCGATGCGGGTGATCCCGCCGCCGTCGCCGGTGCCGCGGTTGATGGTGACGAACTCCCGGATGGTGTTGCGGTCGCCGATGGCCAGTTCAGTGCGCTCGCCCTTGAATTTCTTGTCTTGCGGGTCGCCGCCTATCGCAGCATGGCCGATGATGTGGTTGTCGCGGCCGATGCGGGTGGGACCGGTGATGCTGCTGTGCGGCCCGATCACGCAACCGTCGCCTATTTCCACGTCGGCGCCGATGCTGGTGAACGCGCCGATGCGCACGCCCGCACCCAGCCTGGCGGCCGGATCGATCGATGCGCTGGGGTGAATGAGCGTCGCGCCAGCGGCCATGGTCAGCCCCGATCCTCTGCGCACAGCACTTCGGCCGATGCCACTTCCTGGCCATCCACCTTGGCGACGCCTTCGTACAGCGCCATGTTCCTGATCAAGCGCTTGAGGGTGACGTCCAGATCCAGACGATCGCCGGGCACGACCATTTTCTTGAAGCGGGCATTGTCCACCTTGACCATGTAGAACATGCGGCCGGCGGTCTGGCCATCGTGCGAAAGTTGGGTCAGCAGCCCGCCGGCCTGAGCTAAGGCCTCGATGATCAGCACGCCCGGCATGATCGGCTTGCCGGGGAAGTGGCCGGTGAAGAAGGGTTCGTTCTGGGTAATATTCTTGTAGGCCAGGATGCGCTTATCGCGCTCCAATTCCACCACCCGGTCCACCAGCAGGAACGGGTAGCGATGCGGCAGCAGTTTCTGGATACCGGCGGCATCGAGGGGGAGTTGGAAGGATTGGGTCATGTTCATTCCTTGTCGGTGGACAGGATGCGACGGGCCAGCGCATCGAGTTGCTTGAATCGCGCGGCGTTCTTCCGCCAGCTTCGGTTATCGGTTAATGGCGTGCCCGAGGAGTATTCGCCCGGTTCGCGGATCGAACTAGTCACCAGCGACATGGCGGTAACGGTGACTTTGTCGCATATTTCCAGATGGCCCAGAACGCCTGCGGCACCGCCGATCAGGCAGTAGCGGCCGATCTTGGCGCTGCCGGCCGCTGCGCTGCAGCCGGCCATCGCCGTATGCGCGCCGATATGTACGTTGTGTCCGATCTGGATCTGGTTGTCCAGGCGCACGTCTTCCTCCAGCACGGTGTCGCCCAGCGCGCCGCGATCGATGCAGGTGTTGGCTCCGATCTCGCAATCGTCGCCGATCACCACGCCGCCCAGTTGCGGCACCTTGATCCAGTGGCCGGCGTCCATGGCCAGACCGAAACCATCGGCGCCCAGTACCGCGCCGGGGTGGATGCGCACGCGTCGTCCCAGACGCACTCGCGTCACCAGGGTCACGCGCGCGATCAGCTCGCTGCCTGCGCCGATCTCGCAATCCTCGCCGATCACGCAGCCGGGACCGATGACGCAGCCCTCGCCGATGGAGCTATTGGCGCCGATTACCACGAAAGGACCGATATGCACGCCGTCCGCGATTCGCGCAGCGGGATCGATTACCGCCGACGGATGGACGCCGGCATCGCGAACCGGCTGGCGGTCGAACAACGCGGCGATTTTGGCGAAAGCGGTGTACGGGTCGCGGGCGATCAGCACGGTGCCCGGAGCTGCTGCGGCGTCTTCCTCGCGCAGCACCACGACGGAGGCGTTGCTCGTCGACAGTTGGTTGCGATAACGCGGATTGGCGAGAAAGGTCAGCTGGCCTTCGCCCGCGCCAGCAAGAGTGCCTACGCCGCGTAGGCGCAGGCCGCCATTGCCGCGCAACGCCAGGGCGTAGCGTTCGGCGATCTCGTCGGCAGTGATGCTGAAGGTGTCCACTGGGCGCAGTTTAACGTCTTGGGCGTGGCCGCGTAGAAGAAAGGCCCGGGGTTGCCCGGGCCTTGAGGAGATGGGACGTCGGCGGGACGATCTTCAGAACGCGCCACCGAAGGTGAACTGCAGGCGCTCGATTTCGTCGTCGTCTTCCTTGCGCAACGGGAACGCGTAGCTGATCGAGATCGGTCCGACCGGCGCGCGCCACAGCAAGGAAATGCCGGTGGAGGCGCGCAGCTCGCCTGCGTCGAAACTGTCGATATCAGCGTACACGTTGCCGAAATCCACGAATGCCGAGACACGGGCGGCCTTGGAATCGAACAGTTTGGGGAAATACATTTCCAGCGAACCGGTGGTCTTCAACGCTCCGCCCAGCGGCTGTCCGGTAAAGCCTGAGATCGACTCCGAGCGCGGGCCCAGCGTGTTGTCGCGGAAGCCGCGTACCGACCGCACGCCGCCAGCGTAGAAATTCTCGAAGAAAGGCAGGCCTGTGGCGGTAAGCACGGCGGTCTCGACGGAGCCGGGCGCGCACGCCGCGCCCGAGGCTTTGGTTTGCGGGTCGCTGGGAAGCACCGAGCAGAGGCGCCGTACGCTATCGCTGCCGTAGCTATCGCCGTAGCCGAATTCGGCGCGCGTGTTCAGCACTAGCGACGGACTGAGCGGCCAGTATTTGGAGAACTCGTAATTGAGTTTGTAGTATTCCACCGTGGAGCCGGGCAGGGTGATCTCGGTGGAGACGCGCTGGTAGGTGCCGCGGGTAGGCATGAAGTAATCGTTGCGGGTATCCCGCGCCCAGCCCAGTTCGGTGCGCCAGGCGTGGAAGGTACGGCTTCCGACCGCGTTGATGTAATCGATGATCGACGAAGGAGTCGAGCCGGCGAAGGTCAGGATTTCATTGGTATCGACGCCGAACAACAGCGAGACGGTGTCGTTCTCGGTGATCGGCAAGCCCAATACGCCTTGCGCGGCGGCGCTGGTGGTCGAGTACTGGGCGGTATTGAAGCTGGAGTAATCGAACTCGCGCCACCACAGGTTGTAGCCCAGCGACATGCCTTCGTCGGTAAAGAAGGGATTGACGAACGAGAACGAATAGCGCTGCAGGTAGTCGCTGCGTTGCGCCTCCACCGAGACCCGGTTGCCGCCGCCGAGGAAGTTGTTCTGCGACAGCTGGATCGAGGTGGTCAGGCCGGACAGCTGCGAGTAACCCAGGCCGAACACGAAGCTGCCCGAAGTGGTTTCCTTGACGTTGAAGACCACGTCCACTTCGTCGTTGCTGCCGGGCACCGGCGGCGTTTCTACGTCGACGGTCTCGAAATAGCCCAGGCGCTGCAGACGGATCTTGGAACGGTCGATAGCGGCCTGCGAGTACCAGCTGCCTTCGAACTGGCGCATTTCGCGGCGCAGCACTTCATCGGCCGAACGCGTATTGCCCTTGAACACGATGCGGCGCACATTCACGCGCGGACCGGGAACGACCTGCAGATTGATGGCGACGGTACGGTTCTCGCGATCCACGGTGGGGATCGGATTGACCTGCGAGAACGCATAGCCGATGTTGCCCAGCGTGGAGGTGATGGCGTCGGAGGTGTATTCGAGGATCGCGCGCGAGAAAATCTGGTCTTTTTTCACCAGTACCAGTTTCTCGATGTCTTCCACCGGCAAAACGGTGTCGCCGGTGACCTTCACGTCGGACACTTTGTACTGCTCGCCCTCGGTGATGCCGGCGGTGATGTACATGTCCCGCTTATCGGAACTGATCGCCACCTGGGTGGAGTCCAGCGCGAAATCCACGTAGCCGCGGTCGAGGTAGTAGGCGTTCAGCTTCTCCATGTCGCCCGAGAGCTTCTCCCTGGAGTACTGGTCGTCGCGGCGGTACCAGGACAGCCAGTTGCTTTCTTTCGACTCCCAGTTGTCCAGGATGTCCTTGTTCTCGAACTTCTCGGTGCCGATCAGGTTGACGTGGCGGATCTTGGCGGCCTTGCCTTCCTTGACGTTGATGGTGATGTCGACGCGGTTGCGGTCCAGCTTGGCCACGGTCGGGTTGATCTCGACGTTGTACTTGCCGCGGTTGTTGTATTGCTTGGTCAGTTCCTGGGTGACGCGATCCAGGGCCAGGCGGTCGAAGGTTTCGCCCTCGGCCAGACCGATCTCCTGCAGGCCCTTGGTCAGGTCTTCGGTCTTGATGTCTTTGTTGCCGGTCAGGGTCAGTTTGTTGATCGCCGGACGCTCGGTCACGGTGATCACCAGGATGTCGCCCTGGCGGTCGAATTTGACGTCTTCGAAGAAGCCGGTCTTGTACAGCCTGCGGATCCCTTCGCCGATCTTGGTCGAGTCGACCGTGTCGCCGCGCTCGATCGGCAGGTAGGTCAGCACCGTGCCGGTGGAGATGCGCTGCAAGCCATCGACGCGGATATCGGTGGCGGTGAACGCCTCCGTGCTGGCGACCGCGGCCGGGCCGGGTTCCGTCGTCTGCGCCCATGCCGGCAAGGCGATGGCCGAAGCCAGGGCGAGGGCGAGCAGGCGGCGGGTGGGGAGTCGCGTCATCATCACATCCGATAAGGTAGGTGCGGGTGTTGCCTGCATGTGCGCAGGGGATTGCCGGAATGCTGCCGGCGGCAAAGCCAGGGAAAAGCGGGCCGGGAAAAACCGGGGAAGCAAGGCCATCAAGTCACCAGGCGGAAAATGTCGTTGTAGAACGCCAGACCCATCAGGCTCGCCAGCATGGCCAGACCCACATATTGCCCGGTGGCCATGGCGCGCTCGCTCAGCGGACTGCCTTTGACCAACTCTATAAGGTAATACAGCAGGTGCCCGCCGTCCAAGACCGGTATCGGCATCAGGTTGATGATGGCCAGGCTGAGCGACAGCAAAGCCAGGAAATACAGGAACCAGTCGATCCCGCGTTTGGCCGTCGCATTGGCCACCTGGGCGATGGTGATGGGGCCGGAGATGTTCTTGATAGATGCCTGACCCGTCAACATGCGACGGATCATGCCCAGCGAGCCGGAAGCCAGCTTGCCGGTTTCCCTGAATGCGGCGGGGATCGCGGCCAATGGGCCGAATTGCTGCTTAGCGTCGTAAGGCGCGGGTTTGAGCTGGGTCGGGGGGGGAATGCCCAGGGTCCAATATTCCTTGCCTGAGTCCTGGTCGTGCGTCCACACCGGCTGAATGTCGAGCGCCAGACGTTCGCCGTTTCGTTCAACCTCGATCATGGCGACGCCGCCCCGAGCCCCCAGTTTCTGCACCAGCGGCGAGATATCGCCGAAGCTGCGGACCGGGTCGCCATCCACCGCGGTGATCAGGTCGCCAGCTATCAGGACTTTGGAGGCGGGGGAGCCGGGCTGGGTCTTTTCGACCAGGGCCGGGGCCAGCTGGTGTTGCCAGGCGAAGCCGGCAAGCCCGGCCACATTCTCCTGGTCGAATCCTGCGGGCAGATCCGAAAGGGAAAGGCTACGGGTGTGTTCCACGCCCATCCGGTCGGAAACCAGGATCTGCGGGTCATGGCGGTCCATCGCCGCCGTGGTCATGGCCTGCAGCGCATCGCCCCAGGTGTTGATGGTCTGGCCATCGACCGCCTGGATTCTGTCCCCGGCCACGAAGCCGGCCTTGGCGGCCAAGCCGCGCGCCTGGCCGACCGTGGCGCTGTAGTCTTGCCGCCCGATCACGAACATCGCCCAAAGCAGCGCCACGCACAGCACCAGATTGGCGATGGGTCCGGCCGCCACGATGGCGATGCGTTGCAGGACCGGCTTGCGGTTGAAGGCCTGCGGCAGTTCGGAGGCGGGCACGTCGCCTTCGGCTTCGTCCAACATCTTCACGTAGCCGCCCAGCGGGATAGCGGCGATGGCGAACTCGGTTCCATGGCGATCGGTACGCGACCACAGTGGCTTGCCGAATCCTACCGAGAAGCGCAGCACCTTTACGCCGCAGCGCTTGGCCACCCAGTAATGACCGAATTCATGGAACGTCACCAGGACGCCCAGGGCCACGACCATCCACCAGATTGAGCCAACGATGTCACTCATGCGGGGTGGGTATGGCCTGTGATTGCGCTAGCTGTGAGACGGCATGTTCGGTGAGACGGCGTGCCTGCGCATCCGTTGCCAGCAGCGCTTCCAGCGACTCGGCCGGGGCGGCTGGCAACCGGGCGAGAGCGTCCTCGACCAGCGCAGGAATGGCTAGGAAACCGATTCGGCCCTGAAGAAAGGCTGAAACAGCGACTTCGTTCGCTGCGTTCAGCACGGCCGGAGCGGTGCCGCCGGCTTCCAGCGCCTGCCAGGCCAGGCGCAGGCAGGGAAATGCCTCGGTGTCGGGCGCTTCGAAATCCAGCCGGCCCTGGGCCAGCAGGTCCAGTCCAGCCACGCCCGATTCGATCCGTTGCGGCCAGCCCAGACCCACCGCCAGCGAGGTGCGCATGTCGGGTAAGCCTAGTTGAGCTAGCGTGGAACCATCCACGAATTCCACCAGCGAATGCACCAGGCTTTGCGGATGCACCAGCACGCCCAGCTTTTCGCCGGGAATATCGAATAGATGATGGGCTTCTATCAGTTCCAGGCCCTTGTTCATCAGAGTGGCCGAATCGACCGAGATCTTGGGGCCCATCGACCACTTGGGATGGGCAATGGCCTGTTCGCGTGTGACCGAGGCCAGCGACTCGCGGCTGCGTCCCCGGAAAGGCCCGCCGGACGCGGTGAGCACGATGCGCCGCACATCGCCCTGAGTCTGGCGTGAACGCAGACACTGGAAGACGGCGTTGTGTTCGCTGTCGATGGGGATGATTTCGGCATTTGCGCCGTTCGCCGCGGCCATGAGCAGCTCCCCGGCCAGCACCAGCGACTCCTTGTTGGCCAGCAGCAGGCGCTTGCCTGCGCGTGCCGCGGCCAGGGTGGAACGCAGACCGGCCGCGCCGACGATCGCGGCAATCACCGTATCGCAAGCATCGCCCGCAACCAGGGCTTCAAGCGCGGCTTCTCCGGTATGCGCCTGGGTGGCCAATCCGGCATCGCGCAATCCGTCGCGCAACGCTGCGAAACAGGACTCGTCGGCGATGACCGCGTGGGCGGGACGGTGGGAAGCGCAAAGCGCAAGCAGCGCGTCCACCTGGGTGCCTGCGCTCAGCACCGAAGTCCGCAGTCGGTCGGGATGGCGCGCAATCACGTCCAGCGCCGAAGCGCCGATCGAGCCGGTGGCCCCCAATACCGCAATGGTGCGTACGGACGTCATGTCAGAAGCCGGACAGTTCCTTGCCCAGCGCGAAGATCGGCAATGCCGCCAACACGCCGTCGAGGCGGTCCAGAATACCGCCGTGCCCGGGAATCAGATTGCCCGAATCCTTGGCGCCGACGTGGCGCTTCAGCAAGCTCTCGAACAAATCGCCCGCTACCGAGAACAACACGGTGACGGTGGCCACCATGACGAAAGCCGGAACTTGTGGCGGGGTCAGCCCGGCGAACGCTGCGAACAGCAAGCCCGCCGCGATACCGGCCAACAGTCCTCCCAGCAAGCCTTCGATGGTCTTGTTGGGGCTGATGCGCGGGGCCAGCTTGCGGCTTCCAAACAGTCTGCCGCCGAAGTGGCGGCCGGCGAAATAGGCGCCGCTGTCCGCGGCCCACACGATCACCAACGCCGCAAGCAGCCAGAGATGTCCGCGCAGGTTGTCGACGCTGTCGGCGGCAGGCGTTTGGAAGTTGTCGGAGTGGATCAGGCAAAGCGCGCACCAGGCGGGGATCACCGCAAGCGTGCCGGCAGCCAGCTTGAAGACCCGACCGTAGGTCTCGTGGTCGGAAGCGAAATTGAAGAACCGCAGCCACAACAGCGACAGGAACCACCAGCCGACGCCGGCCAGGACGACGATCTGGAACAGCGCCGGCGAAAGTCCGGCGCCGGTGCGCGAAGCCCACAGCAGCAGCACCATCAACATCAGGTTCGCGATGAGCAGCAAGGTGCGCGACAAGGTGTCGTCGATTTCCGCGAGCTTGAACCACTCCCACAGCCCGATCAGGAACACCAGCGCCACCACCGCGGACAACCATTGCGTGGGCAGGAACAGGATCGCGGCGATGGCGAACGGCGCCATGACCAGCGCGGCGATGATTCGGGTTCTGGTCATGCGGGTGAATTCTCCGGTGCAGCGTCGGCTACTTGCGCGCTGGTCAGGCCAAAACGGCGTTCGCGCCGCGCATAGTCGTCTATTGCCAGCTGCAGGGTGGCGGCATCCAGTTCCGGCCACAGCAGTTCGGTGAACCAGAGCTCGGTATAGGCCAGCTGCCATAGCAGGAAATTGCTGATGCGCTGGTCGCCGCCGGTACGGATGAAAAGATCGGGCGGCGGCAGGTCGGCCAGCGCCATTTTCGAAGCGATCGCCGCTTCGTCGATGTCCTCCGCGCGCAACCGGCCCGCAGCGACGTCGATCGCCAGCGCGCGCGCAGCCAGGGCGATGTCCTGCCGGCCGCCATAGCTGGCCGCGATCACCAGGTCCAGCCGGCTATTGGCGCGGGTCTGGTTCTCGGCGGCGTCCATGCGTTCGCGGATGCCGGCGGAGAAGCGTTCGCGTTCGCCGATGAAGCGTATGCGCACGCCGCGGCGGTTCAGTTCCTCCACTTCGCGGTCCAGCGCATTCATGAAAAGCTTCATCAACGCGCCGACTTCTTCCTGCGGCCGTCCCCAGTTTTCGCTGGAGAAGGCGAACAGGGTCAGTGCGCGCACACCGCGTTCGAGGCAGAAATCGATGCAAACGTTGACCGCACGCGCGCCGGCGCGGTGGCCGATGATGCGCGGACGCCGACGACGCTCCGCCCACCGTCCGTTGCCGTCCATGATGACGGCGAGGTGACGTGGAACGGAGGCGGATGTGGGCGGCATGGCAGTCATCGAGGGCCTGTTAACGCCACTGGGATAGGCCACGTTGCTATGCGCAGGCCGCCAGGCGTTCGTGCGTGGCGTAGTGGGCAGGCAATTGCCTGCCCGAAGCAGGCCGCCTGTTCAAGCCGCGCGCGGGCGTCTGGCGGCCTGCGCATAGCAACCCGAAGGGCCGCCCCTGAGTGCGCACGGGGCCGCGTCATCATTCGGTCGCGTATCGACATACGTTTCCTCATTCTTCCTTGCCCCGCGCGCACTCAGGGGCGGCGTGGCCTATCCCAGTGGCGTTAACAGGCCCTATCTGCGACTGCATCAAACGGACATCAGTTCCTGCTCTTTCGCCTTCACCACCTCATCGACGTCCTTGATCGCCTTGTCGGTGAGCTTCTGGATCTCGTCCTGGTTCTGGCGCTCCTCATCCTCGGTGATCTGCTTTTCCTTCAACAGGTCCTTGACCTGCTGGTTCGCGTCACGGCGGATGTTGCGGATGGCGATCTTGGCGTTCTCGCCTTCGCCATGCACGTGTTTGGACAGGTCGCGGCGACGTTCTTCGGTCAGCGCCGGGATATTGATGCGGATCACCGTGCCAGCGGTGTTCGGGGTCAGACCCAGGTCCGAGGCCAGGATCGCCTTCTCCACTGCCGAGACCATCTGCTTTTCCCACGGGCTGATCGTGAGCGAACGCGCATCGGTCACCGTCACGCTGGCGACCTGGGTCAGCGGCATGTCGGAACCGTAGTAGTTGACCTTCAAATGATCGACCAGCGCGGTGGTGGCGCGGCCGGTGCGCAGTTTGGTCAGGTCGTGACGCAGCGCCTCGATGCTCTTGGCCATGCGCGCCTGCGCGTCTTTCTTGATTTCGTTGAGCATCGCCGGATTCCATAGCAGTTTCTACGAACCCCTGATTATACGGGGTTTGCCTGCTGGACCGGTTGGGACCCCAGGTGGCCGGGCTGCTGCGCTCAGTGCGAATGATGCGGCGCGGCATCATGCAGGTCGTGCCCGCAGGCCATGCCGCGTTCGATCTGCAGGGTGGCGTGGTTGATGCCGAAACGGTGGTCCAGCGCATGCGTGGTGGCATCGATGAAAGCGTCGTGGTCCTGGTCTTCCGGACGCACCAGATGCGCGGTAAGGGCGATCTCGTTCGCGCCCAGCGGCCAGATGTGCAGGTGATGGACCGCCTGCACGCCGGGTTGGGACGAGAGGAAGGCCTGCACTTCCGACTGGTCGATATTGGCGGGCACCGCGTCCATGGCCGCGTTGAAGCTGTCGCGCAGCAGGCCGAAGGTGCCGACCGCAATCACCACACCTACCAGCAGGGCGATGGCAGGATCCAGCCAGGCCCATCCGAACGCCATCATGCCAGTGCCCGCCAGCACCGCGGCCAGCGAGACCGCCGCATCGGCAATCAGATGCAGGAATGCGCCGCGCTTGTTCAGGTCATGCCCATGCCCGTCGCGCAGCAACCAAGCCGCGCCCAGATTCACGAAAATCCCTATCCCTGCGACCACCATTATCGGTAGGGCGGGGATAGAGGGCGGTGCACTGAAGCGCCGGATGGCTTCCCAGCCCAGGGCACCGGAGAACACCATCAAAAGGATGGAATTTGCCAGTGGCGAGAGCAAGGTCGCGCGGCGCCATCCGTAGGTGTGGCTTTGGGTGGGAGGGCGTTGCGCCAGTTTGGCCGCCGCCCAGGCCAGGCCCAAGCCGAGGACATCCCCAAGGTTATGCAGGGCGTCGGAAAGCAGGGCCAGCGAGTTGGTATGGAAACCGTAGCCCGCTTCCAGGGCCGTATAAGCCAGATTGACCACAATGGCCCAGCCGAAGGCTTGCGTAGCGGAACCGTGGGAGTGGGTGTGTGCCATGTGCGATAGCCTGGCTAATGCGGCTTGGCGGACACAATTACATCGAGAATCGGACTACTGCCTCCCCCTTTTCCAAAGGGGGCAAAGCAAAATCTCGCTAGCTCGCGGCCTCAGCTCCGTCCCTTGACCAAGGTGCCGATGTTCTCGCCACGCAGGATTCGCATCAGGTTGCCCGGTACCGACAGGTCGTAGATGCGCAAGGGCACATCGCTGTCGCGGCACAGGGCGAAAGCGGCGGTATCCATGACCTGCAGGTCGCGGCTCAGGACCTCGTCGTAGGTCAACTGGTCGAAGCGCACCGCATCGGGGAACTTGCCCGGGTCGCGGTCGTATACGCCGTCGACCTTGGTCGCTTTCAGCAGCAGATCGGCGCCGATCTCGATCGCGCGCAAGGCCGCGCCCGAGTCGGTGGTGAAGAAGGGATTGCCGGTACCCGCGGCGAAGATCGCGATGCGGCCCTTCTCCAGATGGCGCACGGCGCGGCGGCGGATGTAGTCCTCGCACACGTCGTTGATCTTCAATGCGCTCATCACCCGCACGCGCGCGCCGAGTTTTTCCAGCGCATCCTGCATGGCCAGCGCGTTGATCACCGTGGCCAGCATGCCCATCTGGTCGCCGGTGACCCGGTCCATGCCGCTGGCGGCCAGGCCGGCGCCGCGGAAGATGTTGCCGCCGCCGATCACCAAGCCGATCTCGGCGCCCGCTTCGCGCGCTTCGATGATCTCGCGGGCGATGCGCCCGATCACCGCCGGATCGATTCCGTAGTCTTCGGCCCCCATCAAAGCTTCGCCGGAAAGTTTCAGCAGGATGCGGCGATAGGCGAGGGGAGCAGTCATGGATATCTCTGGGCGTGGGGTGTCGGCGGGCTCATTCTAGCCGAGCGCATGCCCATCGTCAGGTTTGGGTTCGTATACCGCATAGAGTTTGCGTGCGGGTTCCAATACTTCCCATATCCCTTCGAAACCGGCGGGAATGACGAAACTATCGCCCGCCCGCAGCGTGGTTTCGCTGGCATCGTCGCCGATCAGGCGCACGCACCCGGCCAGCAGATGGCAGAACTCGTGCTCGGCATAGCTGACACGCCACGCGCCCACTTCGCCTTCCCAAATGCCGCAATGGAAGGCATTGCCCGCATCCGAATAGGCGTTGGCGACCGTCTGCATCGGCGTGCCCGCGACTACGCGTTCGCTGGCCACGTGTTCTGGGGTGTTGCCCATGATGTCGTGCGGAATGCGGATGATGCCGACCATGGCGAAACTCCAAGATAGGAAGGACTTATTATGGCCACCGTGGCGAATCGTCGCCCGTCCATCATCAAGGAGTAGATATGAGTGTGCGTACCCTGCAGGAGTTCCTGGCGTCGTCGAAGGAGAAGGACGTCAGCAGCGATGCTTTCGAACTGGAAAGTGCGCACATGCTCGAGGTGCGCCTCAACGGCATGGTCTGGGCCAAGGCCGGATCCATGGTGGCGCGCAAGGGCAACGTGAAGTTCACCCGCCAAGGCATCATGGAGCAGGGTCTGGGCAATCTGCTGAAGAAGATGGTCAGCGGCGAAGGCATGCAGCTGATGAAGGTGGAAGGCGAGGGCCGCGTGTACCTGGCCGATGGCGGCAAGAAGATCACTCTGCTGCGCCTGGCCGGCGAAGCGATCTTCGTCAACGGCAACGACGTGCTGGCGGTAGAGTCGGGCATCGAAAGCAAGATCACCATGATGCGCAAGGTGGCCGGCATGCTTTCCGGCGGCCTGTTCAATGTACGCCTGAGCGGCAACGGCATCGTCGCCATCACTTCGCACTACGAGCCGCTGACGCTGCCGGTCAACGCGCAGACCGGCCCAGTGTTCACCGATCCCAACGCCACTGTCGCCTGGTCGGGCGGCCTGACCCCGGAAATCGTCACCGATATTTCCCTGGGCACGTTGCTGGGCCGCGGCTCGGGCGAAAGCGTGCAGCTGAAGTTCGCGGGCGAGGGCTGGGTGGTGGTGCAGCCTTATGAGGAGGTGGTGTTCCAGGCCAAGGAGTGAATCTGGCGCAAGCCGCTGTTCGCATCGAAGGGATCCAAGCCGCGGCCCGCCGCGGCTTTTTTGTTGCGCTCTGAAACGAATTTTTGCACCAAGACGGGGAAATTGTTCGCGCATCGAACAATGGGCTATTGCCAGGAGTAGCAAATCAGAACAGCAAGATGAGAAAAGTTCCCATCAAAAACGTGACTTAAGTCTCATTTTTGCAAAAGCGTTGCGTAACCTAATCTCAACATTTGATTAACCTGCTATTAAGACGGACGACCAAGTCATATGACGAAAGTCATGGTTATCTGGAGAGCGGCCCGTTCGGCTGCTTGGTGACATCAACCTAATAGCGGGGAATCACAGTGTCCAAACGCACCTTCAATCGGGCCCTTCGTCGAAGCGCTCTTACCGTCGCGCTCGGGGTCTGTTTCAACTCCACGATCTACGCACAATCCAACACCTCCGGCGCGGTGTTCGGCCAGGCTACCGCTGGGGAAAAGGTTCTTGTCGAGAACCCCTCCACCGGTTTCAGCCGTGAAATTTCGGTTGGCGCCGACGGCGCCTACCGCGTCCCGTCCCTCGCGCCCGGAACCTACCGCATCACCTTGCAGCGTGCGGATGGAACGACCGCAACGCGCGAGGTCTCAGTGAACGTCGGCACCGGCACCTCGGTGAACTTCACTACGGCCGGCGGCGGCGACAGCGCCACCACTCTTGATCGGGTAACGGTTACCGCGGCCTCGGTGGTCAATCCCATCGACGTTTCCTCGGTCGAATCCACCACCATTCTGACTTCTGCGCAGCTCGCCAAGATCCCGGTACCGCGCGATACCACGTCGGTGGCGCTGCTGGCTCCCGGCACGGTCCGCGGCGACGGCGCCTTCGGCAACCTGGCCTCCTTCGGCGGTTCGTCCGTCGCCGAGAACCAGTACTACATCAACGGTTTCAACATCACCAACTCGTTCCGCAGCCTCAATTTCTCCAAGGTGCCGTTCGAGGCGATCGCCGAGCAGCAGATTAAGACCGGCGGTTACGGCGCGGAATTCGGCCGTTCGCTGGGTGGCGTGGTCAACCAGATCACCAAGCGCGGCACCAATGAGTTCAAGGCCGGCGCCAATGTGTTCTGGTCGCCCAAGTCGTTGCGCGAGGACGTGGAAGACTACAAATTCTCCAATCCGCTGGTGCCGGGCGATTTCGGCAACGTGGCCGAGAACAACAGCAAGGACACTCAGGAAGAGTTGATCGGTGCGGTGTGGGCCGGTGGCGCCTTGATCCAGGACCGACTGTTCGCCTATGGCTTGCTGTCTTATGGCAAGACCGACACCGACGGCTGGGGCAATATGGACGCGGTCACCAACCGCAGCGGCGCAATCAAGAATCCGACCTGGCTGGCGAAGTTCGACTGGAACATCAACGATAGCAACAAGCTTGAACTGACCGCTTTCTCGGACAAGCAAGACACCGAAACACGGGTCTACAACAACACCGTTGGCGAAGTCGACCGGACCGACTATGTCGGCACCGTGTTCGACGAACAGGGTGGCAACAACTATGTCCTTAAGTACACCGGCTACCTGACCGACGCCTTCACCCTGACCGCGCTCTATGGCCATGGCGAATTCAAGCGCGCCCAGCATTTGAAGAACCCAGACGGGTCTACTGTCAGTTACAACGGCGATATCACCACGGCTTACACGACCGACATCAACGGCACGACGGCCCTGGGCGGTTGCCCGGTGATCCTGGACGTGCGCCCCGGCTATCGCAAAGAGGTCACCGGCGCCTATGGGAGCCTGTGCAACCTCACCGATGGCGCGCTGCTGCAGGCCTCGAACAACAAGGACACCCGCGACCAGTACCGCATCGACGCGGAGTGGATCCTCGGGCCGCACCAGCTGCGCTTCGGCGTGGACGTGGACAACTACGAATCGGTCGCCGGCGAAGCCAATGTCGGCGGTTGGCTGTGGCGCTATTCGACCAACAACGGCCCAGACGGCCGCCCCAACACGGGCGACGAGTTCGACGTGGTGCGCCGCCAGACCACCGCCCGCGGCACCACCATCGAGGTCAAGCAGCGCGCTTACTACGTCGAAGACAGCTGGAAGATCACCGACAATTTCATGGCCTATCTCGGCGCCCGCTGGGACACGTTCGAGAACCTTGGCGCCAACGGCCAGGCCTTCGTCAAGATCGAGAACCAGTTCGGCCCGCGCCTTGGCTTCTCCTGGGACGTGAACGGCGATTCGACGCTGAAGATCTACGGTAATGCCGGTCGCTATGCGCTGCCGTTGACTCCGAGCGTGGCCGTGCGCGGTTCCAGCGCCTCGATCTATCAGCGCAGCAACAACAATCGCTTCTCCGGGGTCGATCCGGTCACCGGCGCACCCATCCTGATCAACCCGCTCAATCCGCTGGGCCTGATCAATGGTGAAGACGGCACCGCCCACGATCCGAACACGATCGCCAGCAAGAACCTGGATCCGATGTATCAGGACGAGTTCATCCTGGGCTTCCAGACCGCCTTGACCGATCACCTGAACTTCGGCGCACGCGGCATCTACCGCAAGTTGAAGGCGGCCATCGACGACAACTGCGACTACACCGCCATCACCGAGCTGGCCGATGCCGATGGTCTGAGCTACACCGTGCCCAACCCCGGCTTCCCGTACTGCCGGTTGTTCAACCCGGGCGAAGACGCGGTGCTGGTCACCGATCTCAATGGCGACGGGATTTACACCACCTACAACGTGGCAGGCGATCGCCTCAGCCCGCCGGCGAAGCGTTCTTACAAGGCGCTGGAACTGTTCCTCGACGGCAGCTGGGACAAGTTCTTCTTCCAGGCTTCGTACACGCTTGGCTACAACAAGGGCAACACCGAAGGCGGCGTGAAGTCCGATATCGGCCAAGGCGATACCAACACCACGCAGGATTTCGACTACATCGAATTGACGGTCGATACCTTCGGTTACCTGCCCAACGATCGTCGCCACGCGTTGAAGGTGTTCGGCAACTACGACTTCAATGAGCAATGGTCGCTGGGCGGCAACCTGATCGTGCAAACCGGACGCCCCGTCAACTGCCTGGGCGTGCTGGACCGCAATCCGCTCGAGCCGGTCGGTGTGGTGACCAACTACAACCCGCATCCGTACGGTTCGGGCTTTATGCGTTGCAGTCACTCGGAGAACGGCGCGTCGGACGACTCGACGGTAACGGCAGTGCCCCGCGGCACCGCCGGACGCCTGCCGACCACCACCAGCTTCGACTTGAACGTGGCGTATCGGCCGTCGTTCGCGAAGGGTCTGCAGTTCAAGATGGACGTGTTCAACATCTTCAATTCGCAGAAGGTGACTGCGGTGAGCGAAGTGGCTGAAGACTCGGCGACGGGCAACCCGTTGAGCACCTACCTACTGCCGCGTTCTTACCAGGCGCCGCGGTCGGTTCGCTTCATGGTCCAGTACGATTTCTGATAGATAACAGTAACGAGTGAATCTCTCTCATCGGCCGCCTTCGGGCGGCCGCTTTTTTTTCTCCCCCCACCTATGGGCGCAGCGGATATGCTTGCCACAAATCCATAACCAAAGCTGTCAATGAACGAAGCGCTTTCGGCCCATTGGAAAGAAGCACGCCGCCACGAGGCGGCGGGAGACATCGCCGCCGCCAAGGACGCCTACCAGGCCATGCTGGCGATAGAGCCGATGCAAGTGGTGCCGCTGCTGCGCCTTTCCCGTTTTGCGCAGGTCGCCGATCAATATGTTGCCGCACATGCCTATGCGATGCGGGCCGGCCAAGTCATTTCCGCCACGCGAACAGGCAAGGACGTGGGATTCGTCACCTTGCGTCTGCTCTCGTTCGCCGAAGATGCGGAAGTGGCGCGGTTGATCCTGTCGCTCGATTGGACCGACCCCGAGGTATTGAAGCAAGCTCCCGTGCTTGCGCAGCACTTGTGGCTGGTGGGAAAGCACGCTGAGGCGTTGGAGTTCCTGACGCAGGCCGGCAAGAAGGTGCGCCCCAATGCCCTACTTAGCCACACCCGCGCCAACGTGCTGCGCTCGCTGGGCAGGTTGCGCGAAGCCACCGAGCATTACGAGTACGCACTTCAGTTGAGTCCGCATGACCCGCATGTGCACCGGACGCTGGCTTACCACCAGGCGGCTCGGCCGGCAGGCTCGCGCGTGCAGCGGATCAGCGTGGCGTTGACCCATCATCCCTCCGGCTCGCTGGAACAGGCGCACTTGCTCCACGCATTATTCAAAGAACTGGACGACCTGGGCGAAACCCAAGGCGCCTGGAACGCGCTGCAGGAGGGCGCCACGATCGTTCGCCACAAGCTGCGCCACGACCGGCAGGTGGAGGCGCGCCAGTTCGAACGATTGTCGCAACAAGACCTTCCGGCTTCCGCGTCACGCGCCGATGCGCTGGAGGGCCAGCCGACGCCGATCTTCATCGTAGGCATGCCACGTACCGGCACGACGCTGCTGGACCGGATCCTCGGCAACCATCCGGACGTCGTCTCGGTTGGGGAGCGCAACGATTTCGACGCGGCGATCAGCGAGGCATCCGATCATTTCTACCGGGGCGGTTTGCAGGAATCGAAATGGGAGAAGCTACAGGACGTGGACTACGCCATGGCAGGCCAGCTCTACGTCGATCGGGTAGCGCCACTGTCGGGCGGAAGTCGTTTCTTCGTTGACAAGAATCCGCAGAATTTCTTCAATATCGGCCTCATCTTGCGCGCTTTGCCTCACGCGCGCGTCCTGTGCCTGCAGCGGGACCCCATGGACGCCTGTTTCTCCAACCTCAAGGAAATGTTCGAAGGCGGCGCCTATCCCTACAGCTATGCGCTGGAGGACCTGGCGGCACACCATCGAGGATTCACGGCGCTCTTGCGGCACTGGCGGTCCGTTGCGCCGGACTCGGTGCACGTCGTCCGTTATGAGGCGCTGGTCCGTGAAGGCAGCGACACCTTGAACGAGGTATTGGAGTTCTGTGGACTGGAACCGGTGCCGGGCATGTTGGATATCACCGCCAACTCGGCGCCGGTCTCCACGGCCAGCAGTTCGCAAGTCAGATCGCCCATCCATGACCGCAGCATCGGCGGTTGGAAACGGTACGCGGCGCAGTTGGAACCGTTGCGGATCTTGCTGGAATCGGACGCGGCGACGTCGGCATGAGTGCCAAGCCGATCCCAACGCGCGTGGCGGAACTGTCGGCTGCCGCGCAGTCCCATGCCGTGGCGCGCGACTTCGAGCGTGCAGCGGCCTGCTACCAGCAAGCGCTGGCGTTATCGCCTGGCGATCCGGACTTGCTGTTGCAGCTGTCCTATATGGAATCCTTGGCGGGCCACTATCGCGCAGCGCACGCATACGCACTACAAGCCGGCGCCGCGCCAACAACCCAGCGACCGGAAGTAGTGAAGGAGCTCCTGGCGCGTCTACGGACCTTCAACGAGGTCCCCGCCATGTCCGCCTACATCCGGCGCCTGCTGCCGATGTCGCGCATCCCGATTCCCATGTTGATCACCATCGCGGCGCAGCTGACTTACGCCGGCCTGCCCGGGGAAGCCATCGCTTTTCTCGACGAAGCCAGGCGCGGCGATCCGGACTATCCGCCGACCCTGCTTTCGCGTGCGCATGTGCTGATGTTCCTGGGCAGGTTCGAGGAAGCCGGGCAAGACCTCGCGCGCGTGCTCAAGCGCGCGCCGCAGCTGGCGCAAGGTTACTGGTTGCAATCGCAGGTGCGCCGGCAGCTCGCGGACGACAATCACGTCAACCAGATACGCGCCCAATTGCAGGCGCCGCAGCGCTCGCCGCAGGATCAGGCCTTGCTCGCCTTCGCCTTGCACAAAGAGCTCGATGACCTGGGTCGGCATGACGAAGCCTGGGGCGCGCTGCAGCAGGGTTGCGCCAGCAAGCGGTCGTCGTTGCGCTACGACAAAGCGCAGACCACGCGTATGTTCGACGCGTTGCGCCGCTTCGAGCCGCGAACCGCAGTTCAGCCGCATCCCGATCCGCGCGCGGCGACGCCGGTCTTCATCCTGGGCATGCATCGTTCCGGGACCACGCTGCTGGAGCAGTTGCTTGACGGTCATTCCGACGTGGCAGGCCTGGGCGAGCTATACGATTTCACCAGTGCGATGCGCTACGCGACCGACCACCATTGCGCGGGCGTCATGGATACGACGATTGCCGAACGTGCGTTGGGCGTGGATTTCGGCGAGGTAGGGGAGCGTTACCTGGATGGCATGGCGTGGCGGCTGGGCAGGGAAGGGCACTTCATCGACAAGCTGCCCTCCAACTTCCTCAACCTGGGCTTCATCTGCGAGGCGCTGCCGGGAGCGAAGATCCTGCACATGGTCCGCGATCCCATGGAGACCTGCTTTTCCAACCTGCGCGAGCTGTTCTCCGACGCCAATCCCTACAGCTACGACCAGCTCGAACTGGCGGACTTCTTCGACGAATACCGCCGGCTGATGGCGCATTGGCATGCGCGCTACCCGGAGCGGATCTTGGATGTCGATTACGCGCGTTTGACCCGCGAACCCGAGAGCGAGATTCGACGGGTCTGTGAGTTCATCGGGATAGTTTTCGAACCTTCGATGCTGCAGCTGCAGTCGCGCACACGCGGTATCGTCACCGCCAGCGCCGTGCAGGTGCGCGGAGGAATCCAGGTGCGGGAGACGCCAAAATGGCGCGCTTATGAGGCCTGGTTGCAACCCTTGCGGCATCGACTGGGCGAATGAACCCGGCGCTGGCTTGGCGCGTCGAAGCAGGCATAAAAAAAGCCCGCAATCGCTTGCGGGCTTTTTTGATTCGCGTGTAGCGAAAGAGAATCAGGCCAGGCCGGCCTGCTTCATCACTTCGGCGGCGTAATCTTCCACCACCTTCTCGATGCCTTCGCCGACGGCCAGGCGCTGGAAACCAACCACTTCGGCGCCGGCGGCTTTCAGCACGGCTTCGACGTTCTGGTTGGTGTCCAGCACGTAAGGCTGGCCGTACAGGGTGACTTCGTTGACGATCTTGGCAATCTTGCCGCCGATGATCTTCTCAAGGATATCGGCCGGCTTGGCCTTGTCCTTGTCGGTCATCTTAGCCAGTTCGATTTCCTTTTCCTTGGCCACGAATTCGGCCGGCACGTCGCTCGCCTTGACGTAGGGCGGGTTCATCGCCGCCACGTGCATGGCCAGGCCGCGCGCCAGTTCGGCATCGCCGCCCTTCAGTTCGACCAACACGCCGATACGGCCGCCGTGCACGTAGGCAGCGACGTTGTTGGCGCTATCCACGCGGGCCAGGCGACGGATCAGGATGTTCTCACCGAGCTTGGCGATCGCCGCGGCGCGCGATTCCTCCACGGTCCCGCCGGAAGCGACCTTGGCCGCCTTCAGGGCTTCGGCATCGACGGCGCCGGAAGACAGGGCGGCCTGGGCTACCGAGTCGGCGAAGGTCAGGAAGTTGGTGTCCTTGGCGACGAAGTCGGTTTCGGAGTTGATTTCGACCAATACCGCCTTGCCGTCGGCCTGGGCCACGGCGATGCGGCCTTCGGCGGCGACACGGTCGGCCTTCTTGTCGGCCTTGGCCAGGCCCTGCTTGCGCAGCCACTCGGCGGAGACGTCGATGTCGCCGCTGTTTTCGGTGAGCGCCTTCTTGCACTCCATCATGCCGGCGCCGGTGCGCTCGCGCAGTTCCTTGACCAGGGAAGCTGTGATTTCCACGGGATTACCTCAGTAAATATGAAAATGATTTCGACGGAAGCCCCTCTCCTATCGGGAGAGGGGTTGGGGCGAGGGTACGGCGGAGTCCACATAGCGCTGACATCATGGACTTCGCCGTACCCTCATCCGCCCTTCGGGCACCTTCTCCCTAGGGGAGAAGGGAAAAAGCGATGCAGCCGCGCATCGTGGCGCGGCTGCATTGCGCCGTGATTACTCGGCGGCTTCTTTGTCGGCCGCTTCGTTCTCGGCGACTTCTGCCTCGGCGCGGGCCAGGTCTTCGGCAGGAGCCGCAGCCTTCTTGGCCGGTGCGCGGCCGCGCGGTGCCTTGTTGGCCGGCTTGCCATCGGCGCCCAGCTCTACGAACTCTTCTTCGCGCACGGAGGCGGAATTGGGGGCGGCGGCCTTGCCTTCCAGCACGGCGTCGGCAGCGGCGCGTGCGTACAGCTGCACGGCGCGGATAGCGTCGTCGTTGCCCGGGATCGGGTAGTCGACCAGGGCCGGATCGTAGTTGCTGTCGACCACGGCGATCACCGGGATGCCGAGCTTCTTGGCTTCCTTGATGGCGATGTCTTCATGGCCGATGTCGATCACGAACAGCGCGTCGGGCAGGCGATTCATGTCCTTGATGCCGCCCAGCGACGCGAACAGCTTTTCGCGCTCGCGGCGCAGGCCCAGCACTTCGTGCTTGACCAGCTTGTCGAAGGTGCCGTCGGTTTCGCCGGCTTCCAGTTCCTTCAGGCGCGCCACCGACTTCTTCACCGTGGCGAAGTTGGTCAGGGTGCCGCCCAGCCAGCGCTGGGTCATGTACGGCTGGCCGCTGCGGATGGCTTCTTCCTTCATCGGCTCGCGCGCGCTGCGCTTGGTGCCGAGGAACAGGACGATGCCGCGCCTCTGGGCGATACCCGAGATGAAGTTCATCGCGTCGGCGAACAGCGGAACGGTCTTCTCGAGGTTGATGATGTGGATCTTGCCGCGGGCGCCGAAGATGTACGGCGCCATCTTGGGGTTCCAATAGCGGGTCTGGTGGCCGAAATGGACGCCGGCTTCCAGCATCTGGCGCATGGTGACTTGGGGCATTGCAGTAACTCCTGATAAGGAACCGGCCGCCGGTTTTGGGTAATGGCGGGCTGCCTGTGAGGGCAATGGTTCCGGGGTTGGGCCTCCCTGCGGCTTCCGTGTCCGAACCCCTTGATTCCAAAGGAATCTTGAGGCACCCCGGCACGGGCTGTGGCAGCAGGTGTGTATTTGCCGGTGTCGCCCGGCATGGGCGGTCTTGCGGGTTGGGCCCGACAAAGCCGCGGAATTATAGCCTGCGGGCGTGTTTGGCCGCAAATCCGGGAAATACGAGATTTGTAGCCGTGCTTCCTGGGCGCCCAAAGCCGTCCACTGGCTCAGTAGGTCACGGTGACGGTGATGATGTCGCTGTAGCTGCCGGACGGCACCGTCTGGGTGGCGGGTACGCGCCCGTAGACCGTCAGCGATTGCACCACGCCGGTTCCGGTGCCCGGAATGGTGTCGGTATTGATCGTATTGCCCCAGCGGACGGTGCGTCCCGGATTGCTGTAGAGCTCGTAGGCGACATAGTTGCCGGTCGCCCCAAGCCGCATGCGTCGGATGCTGCCGCTCGCGTTCTGGCCGTTGTTGAGGCCGACATTCCAGGCGGTACGACCCGTGCAGGTCATGTTGATCGTCGAAGTCTGATCGGTATTGGAGGTGATCAGTCCGGGGATGCTGCCGAAATCCAGGTCGGTAGTGGTATAGGCGCGGCAGTTGGACGGCACCGTGGCCGTCGCTGTGAAGGGAAAGGCGTTGAAAGCGGTCATGCCGCTATCACCGCCTGAAATGCACGACGCCGGATAGTTGGCATTCAAGAGAGCTTCGTCGTAACGGTATTCGAGGGAGATGTGGAAGCCGGTGAACGGATTGCTGTAGCTGCCCGCTATCAAGGTCTGGACGGGGATGCGGCCGTAGATCGTGAACGTCTTCGTCTCGTTGCCGCCAAACAACGGCACGGCGTAGTCGAAATCGCTTAACTGCGGCGTGGGGACGGTTGGATTGCCGCGCGAACCCCAGATCTGGCTTCGGGCCGCATCGGTGTACAACTGGAAATTCAGGGGTTCACCGAAGCCGTTGGTCATCCTGCGTGGATTGAAGAAGCCGATGCCATTGGCGCCGTCGCCGATGTTGAGGCACATCCTGACCTTGGTGTTGGCCAGCACGCCCAGACCGGAAGTTGAGCAAGTCACATTGAAGGTGGCGGAGACATCGGTAACGCCCGTGGTCGACACGGTACCGAAGGCCACGCTGGTTGCGGTTCCTGTGCAGGTTGTCGCTGCCTTCGCCGCCGTCGACAAGCCGCCGGCGCCGGCCGCCAACAATAGAAGCAGCAGCAAGCGATGGATGCGGAGTGAACTCATGGCGACGGTTCCTGGTTGCAGATCAACGGCCCGATGCGCGGAATGTCATTGTCGATGACGGGGTAATCGAAGCTTGCAACGCAGGCGCCTTCCGGCGTCCGCACACGCAGCAGGTTGTTCGTGTCCAGCGCGTCCAGATAAACCTCGCCGTCATAGCCGACCGAACTTGCGGCATCGGCCGCGCCATTCACGGCGACGCTGCTGCCGAGCGGCAAAGGTTGGCCGGAAGCGTCGTGCAGCACCACTGTCGCCGCGCGTACCGGGGTGATGCCGAAACGCACACGGGTGCCGGAGCGTTGGCGAGGCGTCGCCAACAGTTCGACTTGGTCGATACGCATGTTCGCGGGCAGATCCATCGGATCGATCGACAGCTTGTTGCGTTGCCAGGACTGCAGCGGCGTGACCAGCAGCATGCCACGGGCGTCGGTATAACCGATCGGGCGGTTCTCCAGTTTCACCGGCACTCCCGCGACCCCGTCCGTGGACACTATTGCGAAGGCGTCGCCGATGTTGCGCGCGGCGAACGGATATCCGCCCATCCAGACCAGGCTGCCGCTGGCGCTGGCGTAGCCATAGCTCTCGCTGCCGTAGCTCGCAACGCCTGCGCCATAGCGGCCCGCATTATTGAACCAGCCTACTTCGGCCAAGCCGCCCGCTCCGTCATCGCCGTCGCGCGCCTGCAGGCGCCAGCCGTAGCCGCCACGGTCGCCGTCACCGGGCACAGGACGGGAGATATCCACGATGCCATTGGACCGGTCCCCGTTGCGTTGCAGGGAAGTGTTGAGTTGCCGGTCGCCGTCCAACGCCACCGCGACGCTCAAATACAGGCTGCGGTCGCTGCGGCGGTCCGGGTTCTGGTTGAACGACAGATTCGCCGACCAGCCGCTGGCGAAGCTTTGCGACCAGTAAGCGCCGACATAACGGCTCATCTCGGTTTCCGGGTACTGCAACCGGAGATAGCTAAGACTCAGATTGCCGTATCGACGCAGGGTCATGCCCGCCAGCCCGCGTTCGCTGACGCGCGCGGGCAAGGGGCCATACAACGATGCGATATCCCGATACTCGCCGTGCGTCCGCTGGCTGTCGATCGAGAAGTTGAAACGACCGCCATTCCAGTTGTAGCCCATCGCTGTTTGCGATCCGCGGAGGCCGTCGAGCGTACTGCGTGCGTGAGCGGCGTTGATCACCCCGGCGCGCCCCAATATCCACAAACCGCCGGCGCCGGCATTGACCAATCCGCCGCCGCCCTCGGCGTGGGTTTCCACGGTGAAGCGGTCGCTGACGCCGTAACGCAGGTTGCCGCTGGCGACCGGATCGTTTGCGTAGGAAAAAGAACGCAGGCCATAGTCCTCGCGTACCACGCCGGCGCTCAACGACCAATCCGACAGGCCCTTGGCCAACAGCTGCTGCGTGGCATAAAAGGGAAAATCCAAGGTGCGGGTACGACCGAACGCATCGGTAACGACGATCTGCGCGTTGCCCATGCCGGTGATACCCGGCACCGTGGCTAGCTGGAATGGTCCGGCCGGAACTTCGCCGCTGTATTGCCTGATGCCATTCACGTAGAGATCGACCGCCGAAGGCACGGCCACTTCGCCCAGGAAGGCGGGCAACGGCGTGGTGATCCGATACGGCTGCAAGCTGAAATTCCGCCCGATCTGCAAACCGCCCAAGCGCACCGCGCGCGTCCAGTTGAGGAAGCCGCTGAACGTGTCGCCGACGGTAAGGCTGGTCGCCGATTCCGGAAACGACAACTGCCAGTTGGTGTCGAGCCGCACGGTTTCCCCGCGCCAGCCATCGTCGCGGCCATTGCCATCGTCGATGCGGTAAGTGCGCGTCACCGCCGTATTGCTGAAGACGCCCGCGCCGATGCCGAAGATGCGCAACTCCGCAGTCGCTGTGAGGTTGCTCGCATCGCTCTGGTGGCTGGCGTAAAGATCGTAGTTCAGCAACGCCCCGGGAGAAGCGCTGGCCCGCGCGTTGGCGCCCATGGGGGCATTCAGTATTGTGGTTTCCAGCGACAGTAGCGACAGCGGGGCCTCCAGGCTTACCCGCTGCAGCGCGGCGTTGTAGCGCACCACCAATCCGGGAAGGTTTTCCAGCGCAACGATTTCTTCAGGATTCCGTTCGGGCAGGCCGAAGCCGATTTGCCGCAAGGTTTCCACGCTGGCCAGCAGTTTCCCGTCACGCTGCAGGAAACGCGCCAGACGACCGGATCCGGTCTGATTCAAGGTGACTTCTAGATAGAGCTCCTGGCCATCGGCGGTACCCGGAGAAGGCGCGGCTTCAGCGGGTAGTGCGAGCTCTTGGTCGGCGGCCACGGCGTCGGTTGCCATGGTAGCGCCTGCCAGGAGGGTCGCCAGGAACAAGGCCTCAGTGCGCACCTGGAACCAGTGGCAACGACTGTTCGACAGGCCCACTGTTGATTCTCGCCTTGAAGGCGCCGCCCGCGAAGCGAGAAGCGGGTGATTTCAGCGACCAGCGCATCCGTTGCCCGGGGAGAACATAACCAACGAGTCCTGGAATGACGACGTCCTGCTTGTTGGAGGCATCGGTATAGATGAGATCCGCGATTTGCGCATGCTCGCTGCCATGGTTCTCGATTTCGATCGCGGCTTGGCCATCCTCGCCTTCGACCAACCGGGTATGCAGCGCCGGCGCGATGGGCGTTGGCGTTTCCGGCAGAACGAAAACGGGTATCGAATAGCGCAGAACGAACTGCAGTCCCTGCTGTTCCTTGTTGGGCGCCGGAAGTTCGTCGACGATGACCCGATAGCTCGTTTCCGCGGCCGGGGGAATCGGCTTCGTGCGCACCAGGCGCACCAGTTGCCGTTCGCCGGGGGGTAGGGTCTGCATGGGAGGGCTGATCACCAAGTCGCGTGTTGGCTCGAGCAGCTCCTCGCCATTCACCTGGGTCCAGCGGAATACGCGCAGTTGCACCTGTACCGGGGCCTCGCCGCTGTTGCTCAGCCAAAGGCCATCGGCGTTCTGCTTTGCCTGCAAGGTCAAAGAGGTGGGTGCGACCTGCAGGCTGGCGGCGCCCGCCGGACTCGCGAGCGCCAGAAGCATGGCAAAAAAAATCGCAGCCCGACAACGAGCACTCGGGCTGCGATGTTTAGTCATGTCCGTCGTATCCGCTCAATAGGTGATCGTGGCGGTAACAGTATCAAGATACGAGCCGGCGGCGGCGTTATTGGTGCTGGGGTTCGCCACACGACCATAGACCGGATAAGGCTGGTTTAGGCCGGTACCGGTGCCGGCAAGGGTATTGGTGCCAGTCGTGTTGCCCCACACCAGCGAGCGGCCGGCGTCGCGGTACAACTGATAGGCGACGAAATTGTTGGTCAGCACGGCGGCATCGATGTTCTTCATGCGGCGGGTGGTGACGTCGTTCGCGGTGCCGGCATTGACGCCTGCGTTAAGGGCGATGCTGTAAGGCGTCAGCGGCGTGCAATTGGCGGTGACGCTGCCCTGCGCATCCGCATTGGCGGTAGCGGTGGATGCCACGGAGCCGAAATCGACGTCGGTCGCCGCGGCGGCGGTGATCGTGCAGGCCTTCAGGATGACGATCTTCACGTTGAAGGTGGTGGTGTCGGCGGCGAAGGCCGGAGTTACGCCAGCGGCGATCAGGGCAGTGGTGAGCAAGGCAGACTTGAGGACGTTCATTGGCTTGTAACTCCGGCTTGGTGAGGGGTATGCCCGGCTCGTGCCGGATAGGGGGTCATAAGCAGAATGCGTGCCAAAACTCACATTTGAATTTTATTCCAATAAAATCAATGGCTTAGTATTGAAGCGATCACGAGCGAAGGGCGATCACTCTTGCCGGAAGTGTTATTACGACACGGAAAATATGTGAGCACGTCACTATTTGACGGGGCTTCCGTCACTTTAGTGCCGGAAGTCGGTCATCCTTTGCCGAGAGCAGCTCGCTTTTACCAGATGGCTGAAACCAAGCGGTCTAGCCGGTGTCCACCTAATAGGCAGTTCGCTTTCCATCCAGGCTCGCGATGAAATCGGCGATAATCCAGCCATGGCCATCACCCTCAAAACCCCCGAAGACATCGAGCACATGCGCGTCGCCGGCCGTTTGGCCGCCGAAGTGCTCCAGGTCGTCGCCCCGTATGTGAAGCCGGGCGTGACCACCGCCGAACTGGACCGGGTCTGCCACGACCATATCGTCAACGTGCAGCACGCTATTCCGGCCAATGTCGGCTACGGCGGCGGCCACGGGCGCATCCCATTTCCGTTCACGGTCTGCACCTCGGTCAACAACGTCATCTGCCATGGCATGCCCAGCGAGGGCAAGGTCCTGAAGGACGGCGACACCGTCAACATCGATGTCACCGTGATCAAGGACGGCTGGCATGGCGACACCAGCCGCATGTACTACGTGGGCACTCCCTCGGTCATGGCCAAGCGGTTGGTGGAAACCACCCGCGAAGCCATGTTCCGCGGCATACGCATGGTCAAGCCGGGCGCCACGCTCGGGGATGTCGGGCATGCCATCCAGGAATACGCCGAATCGCAGCGCTTCAGCGTGGTGCGCGAGTACTGCGGCCACGGCATCGGCAAGGTCTACCACGACGAACCGCAGGTGCTGCATTACGGCCGGCCCGGCGACGGCGTGGTGCTCAAGCCCGGCATGACCTTCACCATCGAGCCGATGATCAACGAGGGCACGCGCTACACGCGTCTGTTGCCCGACGGCTGGACCGTGGTCACCAAGGACCGCAAGCTCTCCGCGCAATGGGAACACACCGTGGCGGTGACCGAGGACGGCGTGGAGATACTGACCCGGGTACCGGGCGACGACAACGATCTGTGAGCACCACGGCTACCGCGAAAGAGACTGGGACGCGGCCGCCGGATAGCGAAAGCGATGTCGCGTGGTCGGCGCACGCACGCGCAACGCTAAACGCTTCAGACGCCAAACTTGCGAAGCGTTTCGATCAGGGCGACGAGGTCGACCGCCTGGTCGCGCTGCGCGCGCGCGCAGCCGATCACCTCCTAAAGGAAGCCTGGGCGCGCTGCATCCCCGTCGAGGCTCCGCTGGCCTTGTTCGCGGTAGGCGGTTATGGGCGCGGCGAACTTTTCCCGCAATCCGATATCGATCTGCTGGTGCTGGCCGATAGCGAGGCTCAACAAGCGCAGCATGCTTCGCTGTCCCGCTTCTTCGCGATGCTTTGGGATGCCGGTTTGCCGGTCAGTCACGCGGTGCGTTCGCCCGCTCAATGCACCGAAGCCGCTTCCGACCAAACCGTACTCACCGCCTTGATCGAATGGCGCGCGCTATGCGCCGATGAAGCGGCGCAAGCGACGCTGATGGCGGCGATTTCCCCGCAGCAGGTGTGGCCGCCGCGCGATTTCTTCGTGGCCAAGCGCGAAGAACAGCGCATGCGCCACGCACGCTTCGGCGACACTTCGGAAAATCTCGAACCCAATATCAAGGACGGTCCGGGCGGCTTGCGCGATCTGCATACCTTGGGCTGGATGGCGCTGCGCACTTTCGGCGTGCGCGAACTGGAGCCGCTGATCGGCCTGAGCCATGTCGGTCCCGACGAAGCCGCCGCGCTGGCGCGCGAACGCCGCGCGCTCGGACGCCTGCGCTACGGCCTGCATCTGGTCGCCGGTCGCCCGGAGGAGCGCCTGCGCTTCGATTATCAGAAGACGCTGGCCGAACGCCTGGGTTTCGCCGACGACGAGGAGACCCTGGGCGTCGAGAAAATGATGCAGGGTTTCTACCGCAGCGCAGCCATCGTGCGCCGCGTCAGCGATCGCCTGCTGCAGCGATTCGAAGAACAGTTCGACGGCGAGGCGCTGCCCGAGCCGCTGGACGACTTTTTCGCTTTGCGCCGCGGTTATCTGGCCGCGCGCGATCCGGCCTGGCCGCAGGCCGACATCTCCCAGGTATTCGCGCTCTTCGCCATGTGGGCGGCGCATCCGGAAGTGAGAGGGCTGCACTCGCGCACCGCCCGCGCGCTGGCCGAATCGCTGACCCGGTTGCCTGCGTTCGAAGTCGCCACCGCTGCCCAATGCGCCGATTTCATGGCCTTGCTGCGCGCGCCACGCGCCGTCGAGACGCTGACTCGCATGGCGCGGCTCGGGGTGCTCGGACAATGGATCCCGGCATTCGCGCGAGTGTCGGGACGCATGCAGTTCGATCTGTTCCACGTCTACACCGTCGATCAGCACACGCTGATGGTGTTGCGTAATATCGCCGCGTTCTCGTCGGGCCGCGCCGACGAGCGTTTCTCTATCGCCCACGAAGTCTGGCCTCGGTTGCGCAAGCCGGAGCTGTTGCTGCTGGCCGGCCTTTTCCACGATATCGCCAAGGGCCGCGGCGGCGACCACTCCGAACTCGGTGCCGTCGACGCGCGCGAATTCTGTGCGGCGCACCGGATCAGCGAAGGCGACACCTCGCTGATCGCCTGGCTGGTCGAGCAGCATCTGCGCATGTCGATCACCGCGCAGAAGCAGGACATCTCCGACGCGGAGGTGATTCACCGTTTCGCCACGCTGGTCGGAGACCGCGAACGCCTGGACTATCTGTATCTGCTGACCTGCGCCGATATCGCCGGCACCAGCCCGAAATTATGGAATGCGTGGAAGGACCGATTGCTCGCCGACCTGTACTTCGCCACACGCCGGGTATTGCGCGAAGGGCTCGAACAGCCGGTAGCGGCCGATGCGCGGATGGAAGAGGCGCGCGAATCGGCGCGTGCGCTGATGGCGGTGCAGGGTTTCGACGCGGCCACCGCGGACGCCTTGTTCGCGATCATGCCGGCGGAAGGCTTCCTGCGTTTCCGTCCCGAACAGATCGCCTGGCAGGCCAGCGCGCTCCGCAACGTGGCTCCCGGCGAAACCCGGGTACGCGTGCGCCGCATCGCCGACGACGGCAACGCGCTGGAAGTCTTCGTGCATTCGCCGGACCGCAGCGGGCTGTTCGCCGCCATTCTGGCGACGCTGGATCGCATGGGTTTCGGTATCCACCAGGCGCGCGTGCTCGACGGCCCGCATGGCACCATCTTCGATACTTTCGAAGTGTTGCCTGCGGACAGCTACGCCAGTTCGGATCCGGCGGAGGTCGAAGCCGGTCTCGGCGACGCGTTGGACGGTCCGTTGGAAAAAGTGCGCACCTCTCGCCGCGCGATGCCGCGGCAGCTCAAGCATTTCCGCTTCGCTCCGAAGATCGAGTTCGGAACCACGCCCGATGGGCGCCGCACTTTGCTGAGTCTGGTAGCGCCCGATCGTCCTGGTCTGCTCTCGGATGTGGCCCAGGTGCTGCGCGCGCAGCGACTCAACGTGCACGACGCACGCATCGCCACTTTCGGCGAACGTGCCGAGGACTTGTTCCAGATCACCGACGCGCACGGCCAGCCGCTCGACGACCAAACCCAGCAGGCTTTGCGCGATGCATTGCGCGCCAGCTTCGAAAACCTACCTTGATCGAGAAAGACAGGAAGCAGATGACCAAGCAGATCCACGACGACGCAGCACTGAGAATCCTCATCGACGATGCGTTCGAACGCCGCGCCGATCTTGCCGCGGGCGAGATCGAAGCTTCCGTGAAGCCTGCGGTGGAGCAGGCGATCGGCGGCTTGGAGTCCGGCGCCTTCCGTGTCGCCGAGCCGGGCGACGGCGGTAAGTGGAAGGTCAACGAGTGGCTGAAGAAAGCGGTGTTGCTGTACTTCCGCGTCAACGACATGGCGGTGATCGACGCGCAGCCGGCGCCGTTCTGGGACAAGGTCGAGTCGCGGTTCGCCGGTTACGATGCGGCCCGTTTTCGCGAGGCGGGCGTGCGGGTCGTACCGGGGGCGGTGGCGCGGCGCGGAACGTTCATCGGCAAGGACGTCGTACTGATGCCGAGCTTCGTCAACATCGGCGCGCACGTCGGCGAGGGCACCATGGTCGATACCTGGGCCACGGTGGGTTCTTGCGCGCAGATCGGCAAGCACTGCCACTTGTCCGGCGGTGTCGGCATCGGCGGCGTGCTGGAACCCTTGCAGGCGTCCCCCACCATCATCGAAGACCATTGCTTCGTCGGTGCGCGCTCGGAGGTGGTGGAGGGCGTAGTCGTCGGCCATCACAGCGTGATCGGCATGGGCGTGTTCCTGGGCCAGTCCACGCGGATCTACAACCGCGCTACCAAGGAGGTTTCCTACGGCTATGTGCCGCCGGGGAGCGTGGTGGTGTCGGGTTCGTTGCCGGCCGCAGACGGTTCGCATTCGTTGTATTGCGCGGTGATCGTCAAGCAGGTGGACGAGAAGACGCGGTCCAAGACTTCGATCAATGAGTTGCTGCGCGGGTTGGCGGACTGATTTTTTTGCTCGTCATTCCCGCGAAGGCGGAAATGCTCCTCAACAGCCGAATGGCTGGTCAACCCAGCGACTTCTGCTTCAGTCACGCATAACCGTTTAAAGTCGCTGGGTCCCCGCCCCCGACTAAAGCACTCGAGGGCAGGCTCTTCGCGGGGATGACGCCGGATAGGACAATAAGAAGATTGGCATGACCACGCTTTACGGGCTCAAAAACTGCGACACCTGCAAGAAAGCCGCCAAATGGCTGGATAGGTTCGGCGTGACATACGCCTTCGTCGACTATCGCGACAATCGCCAGCCAGCGGAAACGCTGGTGGAATGGGCGAAGCAGGCGGGCGGTTGGGACACGCTGATCAACAAGTCTTCCACCACTTGGCGCCAGCTGCCGGAAAACCGCAAAACGCCCGGTTCGGACGCGGAGTGGAAACTGCTGTTGAAAGAGTACCCGCAGCTGATCCGTCGCCCCGTGGTGGTAACCGACGATGGCGTCGTGACGCAGGGCTTCAGCGACAACGGTTTCAAGCAGCGCTTCGGTGTCGGCAAATGACCGACGTCCTCGCGCTGACCAGCGAGTTGATCCGTCGCCGCTCGGTGACGCCGTTCGACGAAGGTTGCCAGGAGCTGATCGCCACACGCCTGCAGCGTGCCGGCTTCGTCTGCGAGCGCCTCCGCTTCGGCGAAGTGGACAATGTGTGGGCCACGCACGGCAGCGGATCGCCGGTGCTCGCGCTGCTTGGCCATACCGATGTCGTGCCGTCAGGACCGGTCGAGGATTGGACCAGCGATCCGTTCCAGCCGACGGTCCGCGATGGCGTGTTGTACGGGCGCGGCGCCGCCGACATGAAAGGCAGCGTGGCCGCGTTCGTGATCGCGCTGGAGCAGTTCGTCGCCGCCCATCCCGACCACGCCGGCACGGTGGCCTTGTTGCTGACTTCGGACGAGGAGGGCGACGCCATCGATGGCGTTCGCCGTATGGCCGAGGTTTTTCGCGAGCGCCAGCAGGCCATCGACTGGTGTGTCACCGGCGAACCTTCGTCCACCCGAAAGCTCGGCGACCTGTTGCGCGTGGGACGACGCGGAACTCTTTCCGCAACGCTGACGGTGAAAGGCGTGCAAGGCCACGTCGCTTACCCGGACAAGGCGCGCAATCCCATCCATCAGGCCTTGCCCGCGCTGGCGGAACTCGCTGCGCGACGCTGGGACGAAGGCTACGAAACCTTCCCGCCGACCAGCCTGCAGATCTCCAACTTCAATGCCGGCACCGGTGCCAACAACGTGATACCGGGCGAAGCCAAGATCCTGTTCAACCTGCGCTACAACCCGAACTGGAATGCGGCGCAGTTGGAAACCGAGATCGGCGCGGTGCTCGACCGGCATGGCCTCGAGTACGACTTGCACTGGCATCGTGGTGGCGAGCCTTTCTACACGCCTGAAGGCCGTCTACGCGCCGTCGCACGCGAGGTGTTGGGCGAGTTCGCCGGTGCCGCTCCTGAAGAAAGCACTGCGGGAGGCACTTCGGACGCGCGTTTCATAGCGCCGCTGGGCGCGCAATGCATCGAGGTCGGTCCGGTCAACGCCAGCATTCATAAGGTGAACGAGAACGTATCGGTCGCCGATCTGGAGGCGTTGCCCAAGCTCTACCGGCGGCTGATCGAGCGATTGTTGCTGCCGTAACCTTTTTGCCGCTTCTAACCTTCTCCCATCGGGAGAAGGTGGCCGAAGGCCGGATGAGGGTACGGGTGGGCCTACATGATGAGCAATTGCTGTTAGTTCCGCGGTCGGCTGTGGCATGAGTTGCTCCGCCGTACCCTCACCCCAACCCCTCTCCCGAGGGGAGAGGGGCTATAAAGGCTTGCCAGCGGCCCCTCAAACCGGTTAGTTTCAATCCATGCCTCGTTCCTTTGTCTCCGCCCGTCTCAATTCGAACCGCCGCAATATTGCGCGGACGAATAATCGTGCGCGGCCAATGCGGGTCTGCGACTAGGCGAACAGGAACAAGCCGAATCAACAGGAAACCCGCATCGCGAGATGCGGGTTTTTTTCGTTTACCGCCTTTGAATTTCAATCCCAGGAGTTATCCCATGTGTTCCATCTTCGGTATTTTCGGCCTGCAATCGGGCGACGACCTGCAGGGCCTGCGAAGGCAGGCCCTGGAACTCTCGCAACGCCAGCGCCATCGCGGTCCCGACTGGAGCGGCGTCTATACCGACGAGGGCGCGATCCTGGTGCATGAGCGCCTGGCCATCGTCGATCCGGCCGGTGGCTCGCAACCGCTGCGCTCGGCCGACGGCGGGCTGGCGCTGGCGGTGAACGGCGAGATCTACAACCACCGCGAACTGAAGAAGGAATTGAAGCAGCCGTACGAGTTCCTGACCGGATCCGACTGCGAAGTCATCAATGCGCTGTATCGAGAGGACGAACCAGCGTCCTTCCTCAACCGACTCAACGGCATCTTCGCCTTTGCGTTATGGGACAAGGTCGCCGGCCGCGCGCTGATCGCACGCGACCCGATGGGCGTGTGTCCGCTGTACTGGGGCCACGATCGCGAAGGTCGCCTGTGCGTGGCCTCGGAGATGAAAGCGATCAGCGGCCTGTGCGCCGACGTGGCGCAGTTCCCGCCGGGCCACTACTACGACAGCAAGACCGGCGAACTCGTCCGTTACTACCTCAAGCCCTGGCGCGACTACGATGCGACGCAGGGTGTGGAAGTGTCGAAGCAGGAATTGCGCGAAGCCTTCGAGCGCGCCGTGCATCGTCAGCTGATGACCGATGTTCCCTATGGCGTGCTGCTTTCGGGCGGGTTGGATTCGTCGCTGGTGGCGGCGGTCGCGGCGCGCTACGCGCGCCATCGCATCGAGGAAGACGACAAGGCCGAAGCCTGGTGGCCGCGCCTGCATTCCTTCGCCATCGGCTTGAAAGGCTCGCCGGACCTGGCAGCGGCGGAAGTCGCGGCGGCCGCGCTGGGCACGGTGCACCACGGCTTCGAATACACCTTCGAGGAAGGGTTGGATGCGTTACCGGAAGTGATCCGCCACATCGAGACCTACGACGTCACCACCATCCGCGCCTCCACGCCGATGTATCTGCTGGCGCGGCGCATCAAGGCGATGGGGGTGAAGATGGTGCTGTCGGGCGAGGGTTCCGACGAGATCTTCGGCGGCTATCTGTACTTCCACAAGGCGCCGAACGCGCGCGAGTTCCACGAAGAGCTGGTGCGCAAACTGGATGCGCTCTACAACTACGATTGCCTGCGCGCGAACAAGTCGATGATGGCCTGGGGTGTGGAGCCGCGGGTGCCGTTCCTGGACGTGGAGTTCATGGACGTGGCGATGAGGATGGATGCGCAGGCGAAGATGGTCGACAAGAGCGGGGCCGGCGCGCGGCGCATCGAAAAGGCGGTGTTGCGCGAGGCTTTCGAAGGCTATCTGCCGGAGTCGATCCTTTGGCGGCAGAAGGAACAGTTCAGCGACGGCGTGGGCTACGGCTGGATCGATGGTTTGAAGGCGCACGCCGAAGCGCAGGTCAGCGATCGCGAACTGGCTGCGGCGGCCAAGCGCTTTCCGATCAATTCGCCGCTGACCAAAGAGGCTTATTACTACCGCAGCTTATTCGAGGAGTTCTATCCCGGGCCCGCTGCGGCGGAGACGGTGCCGGGGGGCAAGTCGATCGCCTGTTCGTCGCCTGCGGCCATTGCCTGGGATGCGAGCTTCGCCGGTGCTGCGGATCCGTCCGGCCGGGCGATTGCCGGGGTGCATAACGCGGCGCTTTAATTTCCCTTCTCCCTTCGGGAGAAGGTACCCGGAGGGCGGATGAGGGTACGGCGAAGTCCAGAGGGTTCACCCTGTCATGACTTCGCCGTACCCTCACCCCAACCCCTCTCCCGACGGGAGAGGGGCTTTTACGGCTTCAGCGTCAACGTGTATTCCGCCTTCCCCGGCAGGAATGGCGTCGGCAGTCCCTGCACCCAGTCTTCGTGCCCGGCGCCCCAGAACGGCGATAACGGATTGCCGCTCTGGCCGCCCGGCATATGGATAATGCCGTCGGCTTCATGGCCGGGCGATACCACCATGCGCTCGGAGGCGCCGAAAGAAGGCCCTTGCACGCGCGGCATGGCGCCATCGCCGTGCAGCTGGTCGGCGGGCATGCACAGCGTGGGCTTGAGCATCGCGGGCAAGGCGTTGGCCAGCGGATGGCAGATTTTCGCGGTGTTGCGCTCGCCCCAGGTGCGTTGTTCCAGCGGGCCTTGTGCGGACAGATCGTCGCGGACCTGGCGCGCTGCGTCTTCCAGCAACGCTTCCCAGCTGGCGAAGCGGCGCGACAACAGGTTGGCGGGGCGTTCGGTGAGCAATGGCCAGACCGTGCCTTCCAGCTGCGGCAGGTCGGGCATTATGAAATCTTCGCCGAGCGCAACCTGGGCCGGCGCGGTCAGGCCATCGGCGATACGGGCATGCACGGCTAGCCGCCAGGCACGAACGATGCGGTAACTGACCGAATCGGTGCTGGCGCGTCCTTCCCAGTGATCCGCAGCCTTGGCCAACGCGCCCAGCGCCGGAGTTTTGTCGCGTTCGCTCTCTTTCTGCAGCAAGGCCCACCAGCGCTGCAGGAATACGGCGCGGTCGTCGAGTTGGATCGCCAGCAGATCTTTTTCGGTGAAGCGATCGCGGGAAAAAAGATCGTCGCGGATCTGCTTGGCGCGCGCGCCCAGCGCGTAGCCTCCGTCGCCGGCAAGTTTCAGGCCCGCCTCGTCCATGGTGCGGTTGTTGGCGGTCCACAAGCGGTTGGAGGGCGGATCGATCAGGCGCGGGGAGGCCGCAGCGTCCGTCATCCATGGCGAGCAGGTAGCTGGCGCGCCGGCGACGCCGGCATCGGCTCGAGTAACGGTAGTTGAAATGGGCATGCCGGGAAGGACGGCATGCTGTTCGGGCGTCGTGGCCAGACAGCCAGGATCGCGTTTCGGGAATCCGCCGATCACGCGCCAGCCGATATGGCCGCTGGAATCGGCCACGGTGAAATTCTGTGCGGGGATGCCCGAGGCGTCCGCGACGGAAAACGCACCGGCGATATCGCGGGCGATGGCGAGGTCGGTGAAGGACACCCGCAGCGATCCCGGCAGCTGCGGTGTCCAGCGCAGCGCCAGCGCGGAGCCGTTTTTCGACTCATGCAGTATCGGACCCCAGGCCGTCTCGTGGACCACGAAATCGACAGGCGCCGCGCCGGCGACCTTGATGCTTTCGTGGAAATCCGTGCGCTCGGCGCAACCTTGCGTGCCCGCCCGGCACGCCGGCAGTTCGGCCCAATCGGCCCAGTCGCCGTAACTGTTGGTGAAACCCCAGGCGACATGGCCGTTGCTGCCGACCACGACCGCTGGGAAGCCCGGCAGCGTGAATCCGGAGATATCCACTTTGCCGCCGGATGCACGCAGGTCCGGATACCGCAAGCGTGCGCGGAACCAGATATTGGGCGCGCGCAGGCCAAGGTGCATGTCGTCGGCGACGATGGCGCGGCCATCGGCGGTCAGTGCCCCCGCCACGGCCCAGTTATTACTGCCCGGCGTACCTTTTTCGGCCAACGGAACCAGATCTTTGGTCGCCGGCATGGGGAGCTTGGTCAAATCGACCGCTTCGGCGTCGGGCAGTACTGCATTGCCACGCGGGTCGCCGAACAAAGGGGCATCCCATTCGGTGCCGTCATGGGTCAGCAACGCGTACAGCGCGGGCGGAACCGTGTTCTTTATTCTCCATAGCGCCAGCTCCCGCGTGTTCTGCGAATCCTGCAGGTCGAAGTACATCGCATAGGCGGTCAAGGCGGAATCGGCCAGCTCCCAGCGTCGCGGCTGCTGGCGCAGCAGCAGATACGGCCATGGCCTGACCGTCAAGCCGTTCAGACCTGCATTCACGCCATCGGTATACGCCTGCAGTTGCGCGCGCTTGTCGCCGGCGAAGTCGTCCAGGTTGGCCATCACCCGCGCGCGCATGCGATGCACGCGGCGTTCCTTGTCCAGTTTCAGCGCGATGGATCCGAACAACTCCGAGAGCTCGCCGGCCGAAGTGCGGCGCATCAGGTCCATCTCGAAATAGCGTTCCTGCGCGTGCACGTATCCCAATGCGCGCGCCATGTCGGTTTCGTTGGCGGCGTCGATGGTGACCACGCCCAGCGCGTCGCGCTGGATGCTGACCGGCGCGGTCAGACCGGGGAGGGCCAGTTCGCCGTCGAGCTTCGGCAGGCTACCGTGCAGCAACCACCAGCCCAGGGCGAAGGCGAGAACGACAAGCACGAGCAGGAGCAGAGCGATACGCTTCAGCCAACGGATCATGCGGTCTTCCCCTGTAGGTGGGGATCATTGTAGAAGCGTCGCAAGTCGCAACCAAGTACGAGGCGGCTAGTCCCTGCGCTCAAGGCGATAAGCCACGGTCGCCAACCGGGTCACGCCCTCGGCGACGAACCCCGGCTGCGCGGCCAAGATGTCGCGGCGTTCCCCGCATTCGATCTCCCAATCCCGGGCATACAGCGCGCGGACCTCGTTTTCATCGACCGAAAACGGCGGACCGTCCTTCTGGTGCTGCGGATATTCCAACGTGATCAACAGACCGCGGCAGCCCGCCGGCAAGCGCGAATACAGTTCGCCGGCATAGCGTCGCCGCATCGTCGCCGGCAAGGCGATCAGTGCGGCGCGGTCCAGCACGCCCATGCAGTCCGACAAGGCTTCCGCATCCAGTGCGAACGCGTCGCCGCAGATGAGCTCCACCGCGCCGGCGACGTGGTGCACGCCGTAAACGGATTTGTGACGTTCAGGCGTCAGCCCGTGTTCGGCGAAGAACTGGTCGATGGCGATCTGCGACAGTTCCACTCCCAGCACGCGATGCCCCTGTGCCGCCAGCCACAACATGTCGCGGGTCTTGCCGGCCAGGGGAACGAATACCCGGCTGCCCGCAGGTAGCGCCAACGTCGGCCAGTATTCCCGCAGCAGCGGCGTCACCTCGTCCTGGTGGAAACCGATCCGGCCTTCCTGCCAGCGCTGGTTCCAGAAGTCGTGTTCCATCACTCCACCGCTAGGCGCGCCACGACGACATCTGGCTGTGGGGATGAAGAACGCGCCGCAGCGCGTGGGGAAAGTGGGCTACTGGACATCCAGGCCGTCCACCTTCTGCCAACCCCTGGGCAACAACCCGCCACGACTCGCCCGCGCGCCCACATACTCATCCAGGTCCTTGAACGACAGCGACATCGTGCGCTGCCCGCTCTTCACCAGCAGCGTGCTGCCCGGCGACACCGCCGCGACGGCGACCACGCGCTCGGTGCCCAGCTTGGCTTTCGGTATCTCGATGATCTTGTTGCCTTTGCCTTTGTCGAGCTCCGGCAGATCCGATAGCGCGAAGGCGAGCAGATGCCCAGCGCTGGTGACGGCGACGATTCGATCGGTCGCCGGATTGGCGGTCTGCGCCGGCTGCAGCACTTTTGCGCCATTGGAAAGGTTCAGCATCACCTTGCCGGCCTTCTGGCGGCCGGTGAGATTCTCGAAGCGGGTGACGAAGCCGTAGCCGTGCGAGGAGGCCAGCACGAAACGCGCGTCGTTGTCGCCCGTCGCCAATGCCACGAACGAGGCGCCGGAAGCGGGCGAGAAGCGGCCTGTGAGCGGCTCGCCGTTGCCGCGCGCCGAGGGCAGCGTATGCGTCGCGGTGGAATAGCTGCGCCCCTCCGAATCCAGGAACGCGACCTGCTGCGTACTGCGTCCGCGCACCGCGGCCAGCAGGCCGTCGCCGTCGCGATAGGACATGCCGGCGGCGTCGACGTCGTGGCCCTTGGCCGCGCGGATCCAGCCTTTTTCCGAAAGCACCACGGTCATCGGTTCGCTGGCGACCAGCTCGGTCTCGTCCAGCGCCTGCGCCGCTTCGCGTGCGATCAGGGGAGAACGGCGCGCGTCGCCGAACTTCTTCGCATCGGCCAGCAGTTCGTCCTTGATCAGCTTCTTCAGCTTGGCCTTGGAACCGAGAGTGGAGATCAGGCGGTCGCGCTCGGCATCCAGTTCGTCCTGCTCGCCGCGGATCTTCATTTCCTCCAGGCGCGCCAGTTGCTTCAGACGGGTGTCGAGGATGTAGTCGGCCTGTTCTTCGCTCAGCTTGAAGCGCGCGATCAGGGCGGCGCGCGGTTCATCCTCGGTGCGGATGATGTGGATCACTTCGTCCAGGTTGAGGAACGCGACCAGCAGGCCTTCCAACAGATGCAGGCGGCGCTCGACCTTTTCCAGGCGATGATTGAGGCGGCGGGTGACGGTGTCGGTGCGGAACACCAGCCACTCGCTCAGCAGCGAGCGCAGGTTCTTGACCTGCGGACGCCCGTCCAGGCCGATGATGTTGAGATTGACGCGGTAGCTCTTCTCCAGATCGGTGGTGGCGAACAGATGGCCCATCAGCTGTTCGGCATCGACCCGGTTGGAACGGGTGATCAGCACCACGCGCACCGGATTGAGATGGTCGGATTCGTCGCGGATGTCTTCCAGCCACGGCAGCTTCTTGGCGCGCATCTGCGCGGCGATCTGCTCGATCACCTTCGACGGCGATACCTGGTAGGGCAGCGCATTGATGACGATGTTCTGGCCTTCCTTCAGGAAGGTGGCGCGGGCACGCACGCTGCCGTTGCCGCTCTCGTAGATCGCGCGCAGATCGGCGATGGGGGTGATGATCTCGGCGCTGGTCGGGTAGTCGGGACCGCGCACGTGTTCGCAAAGGTCGGCGACCGTGGCTTGCGGATCGTCCAGCAGACGGATGCAGGCGCTGACGATCTCGTTGAGATTGTGCGGCGGTACGTCGGTGGCCATGCCGACGGCGATGCCGGTGGTGCCGTTCAACAACAGGTGCGGCAGCCGTGCCGGCATCCAGGTCGGTTCCTGCAGGGTGCCGTCGAAGTTAGGGGTCCAGTCGACGGTGCCCTGACCCAGCTCACCCAACAGCACTTCGGCGATGGGAGTCAGTTTGGATTCGGTGTAGCGCATCGCCGCGAACGACTTGGGATCGTCGGGCGAGCCGAAGTTGCCCTGACCTTCGATCAACGGATAGCGATACGAGAAGGGCTGCGCCATCAACACCAGCGCCTCATAGCAAGCGCTGTCGCCATGCGGGTGGAATTTGCCGATCACATCGCCCACGGTGCGCGCGGATTTCTTGGGCTTGGCGGTGGCGTTAAGCCCCAGCTCGCTCATGGCGTAGATGATGCGGCGCTGCACCGGCTTCAGGCCGTCGCCGATGAAAGGCAGGGCGCGGTCCAGGACCACGTACATCGAATAGTCGAGGTAGGCGCGTTCGGCGTACTCGCGCAGGGGGATCTGTTCGAAGCCGTGGAAGGTGGGGCGGATGGTTTCGGTCATTGGTTCCGGTGCAATCGGCGAATCGTGGCGATGATTCTACCCGCCGCGTCCACCCACCACGTCACCGGCCCAAGACGCCCCAAAAGCAAAAACCCCCGCTTGCGCGAGGGTTTTGCTTTTTACCTTGGTGCCCAGAAGAGGACTCGAACCTCCACGAAGTTGCCCCCGCTAGCACCTGAAGCTAGTGCGTCTACCAATTCCGCCACCTGGGCAGGTGCAGGGCGCGCATTCTCCGGATTGCGCGGTGCTATGTCAACGGATGGCTGCGCGATCACGGCCCGTATTCAGTCGGGGTGTAACATGGCGGGATGACGAAGAAGCCAACGAAAGGTGGGTCCAAGCCCACGACGGGCAAGCCTGGCAAGCAGGGCGAAAGAGCAAAAAAAGCGGGTGCCGCGCCCAAATCCAAGCTGCCGCCGTGGATGCCGGACCTGCCGGCAGCCAAGCCCGCATCGGCAAGAAGAGGTCCTCCCGTCGTCTCCAGGCAACCCCGTCCGCCGCAACACGGGCAGCGCGGCGACTTCCGCGACCCGCACGCAGCGCGCGAAGCCGAGCGTTACGCCGATCCCATCGCCAGTCGCGAAGCCATCCTGGCCGAGCTGGCCGCCGCCGAAGGACCGCAGACGGCCGAGGACCTGGCGGCCAGCCTTGGGTTGACCGCGCCCGACCGTTTCGATGCGCTGGGCAAGCGTCTGGGTGCCATGGTCCGCGACGGTCAGCTGCTGCAGAACCGCCGCGGCGGGTTCGCGCCGGCCAAGCAGATGGACCTGATTCCTGGGGTGGTCATCGCCAACCCCAATGGGTTCGGCTTCCTCAGACCGGACGAGGGGACCGGCGACGACCTGTTCCTGCCGCCCAATGAGATGCGCAAGGTCATGCACGGCGACCGCGCCATGGCCTGCGTCACCGGCATCGACCGCAGCGGCCGCCGCGAAGGCAGCATCGTGGAAGTGCTGGAACGGCGCCTGTCGCGCCTGATCGGGCGCTTCACCCTGGAAGCGGGCATGAGTTACCTGGTTCCGGACGACAAGCGGGTGCAGCGCAACGTGCTGATCCCGCCGGACCAGCGCGGCGACGCGGTGGACGGTCAGCTGGTCGTCGCCGAGCTGACCCAGACGCCCGATGCGCGGCGTCCGCCGATGGGCCGCATCGTCGCGGTGCTGGGCGACAAGCTGACGCCGTCGCTGGTGGTGGAAGCGGCCATCCACGGACATGAGATCCCGCACGAGTTCCCGCAGGAAGTGCTGGATCAGGCCGCCGCCGTGCCGCTGGTGGTGGAAGAGAAGATGGTGGCCGGGCGCGTGGACCTGCGCGACATGCCGCTGGTGACCATCGACGGCGCCGACGCCAAGGATTTCGACGATGCGGTGTATTGCGAGAGCAATCGTCAGGGCTTGCGCATCAAGAACCGCCAAGGCTACCGCCTGGTGGTCGCCATCGCCGACGTCTCCTACTACGTGCAGCCCGGCACGCCGCTGGACGAGGAGGCGCAGAAGCGCGCGACTTCGGTGTACTTCCCCGGTTTCGTGGTGCCGATGCTGCCGGAGACGCTTTCCAACGGCATCTGTTCGCTGAACCCCAAAGTCGACCGCATGTGTTTCGTCTGCGACATGCAGGTGAACAACGAGGGCGAAGTCACCCAGTCCCGGTTCTACGAGGCGGTGATGCGCTCGCATGCGCGCCTGACCTACGACCAGGTGTGGAACGCCGTCGGCGAGAACGACGCCGAAGCGCGCGAATCCATCGGCGCGCAACTTCCCCAGGTCGAACGCCTGTACGAGCTTTACCACCTGCTGGCCAAGGCGCGCGAGAAGCGTGGGGCGATCGAGTTCGAGACCTCGGAAGTACGTTTCGAACTGGACAACCGCGGCGAAGTCACCCAGGCCGGCATGCTGCTGCGCAACGACGCGCACAAGCTGATCGAGGAGTGCATGATCGCGGCCAATGTGGAAGCGGCGAAGTACCTGCTGGGCGCGCACATCCCCGCGCCTTATCGCGTGCACGACCGGCCGCCGGAGTCCAAGTACGCCGACCTGCAGGAGTTCCTCAAGGAATTCAAGCTGAGCATGCCGCCTTGGGCCAAAGTGCAACCGCGCGACTTCACCCAGTTGCTGAAGAAGATCCGCGAGCGTCCCGACGTCGCGTTGCTGGAGTCGGTAGTGTTGCGCAGCCAGAGCCTGGCCGTGTACACGCCCGCCAATGCCGGACACTTCGGCCTGGCGCTGGAGGCTTACGCGCACTTCACTTCGCCGATCCGCCGCTATCCGGATCTGTTGGTGCATCGTGCGATCAAGTACGCGCTGACCGGGGGCAAGCCGGCGAAGTTCCTCTATTCCGAACATCAGATGGCGGCCTTGTCGCTGCAGTGTTCCGAGCGCGCGCGCCGCGCCGACGAAGCCGAACGCGAGGTCGACGAACGCTATCGCGCCGCCTGGATGGAGCAGCACGTGGGCGGGCAGTTCGATGGCGTGATCAGCGGCGTGACCAGCTTCGGCCTGTTCGTGGAGTTGAAGGATTCCAAGGTCAACGGTCTGGTCCACGTGACCCAGCTGCCGCACGACTATTACCACTTCGATCCGATCCGCAAGACGCTGTCCGGCGAACGCCGCGGCATGTCGTTCCGTCTGGGCGATGCGGTGCGCATCGTGGTGCTGAAGGCCAGCCTGGAAGAACGCAAGATCGACTTCAAGCTGGCCGAAGAGAAACAGGTACAGGGATTGCCGCCACGCGGGCAGCCGGCGAAGCAGAAGAAACAGAAGTATTGAGGCTGTTCCTTCTCCCGGTGGGAGAAGGTGCCCGAAGGGCGGATGAGGGTACGGCGAAGCTAGTGGTTTGCGAACCATCATGGACTCCGCCGCACCCTCACCCCAACCCCTCTCCCGATGGGAGAGGGGCTCAATAATCACCTTTTGATGGGTTGCAGATGAGCAAACAGAACCAATGGATCGCCGGCATCAACGCGGTGGCTTCGGCCATCGAGAACGATGCCGACAATGTGCGGGAAATATTGCTGGAAGCCGGCAGCAAGAACTCGCGCATCACCGAGATCGAGGAGAATGCGCGCCGCAAAGGCATCGAAGTGCGCCGCGTCACTCAGCAGGCGTTGGACGGCGTCGGCGGCTCGGTCCGTCACCAGGGCGTGGTGGCGCGCTATGCCGCGGCGAAAACCTGGGATGAGGGCGAACTGGCCGGTTTGATCGAAGCCGCCGAGGGCAGGGCCCTAGTGCTGGTGCTCGACGGCGTGCAGGATCCGCACAACCTCGGCGCCTGCCTGCGCAGCGCGGCGGCGGCGGGTGCGACCGCAGTAGTGATTCCCAAGGACAAGTCCGCGCCGGTGAACGCGACCGTGCGCAAGACTTCCGCTGGCGCGGCCGATCGTCTGCCGGTATTTCCGGTCACCAATCTGGCCCGCTGCCTGCGCGACCTGCAGCAGCTCGGTGTGTGGATCTACGGTCTGGCCGGCGAAGCGGAAGCCTCGCTCTACGACACCGATTTGCGCGGAAACGTGGCGCTGGTGCTGGGCGGCGAGGGCGACGGCATGCGCCGGCTAACGCGCGAGCATTGCGACGGGCTGGTGAAGATCCCGATGCCTGGAGACATCGAGAGCCTCAATGTCTCCGTTGCCGCGGGCGTGACGTTGTTCGAGGCCGTACGTCAACGCAAGTAGGAGCGAGCGCATGCGAATGAAGCGTATGGATACCTTCGCGTTCGGCCGATTCGCGGCTTTCGCGGCGCTGGCTTTTCTTTCCACCGCATCGACCTTCGCGCAGGCCCAGCAACGCGCCCGCGCTCGCGAGCTTGGCGTCGCTCCCGGCATCTTCGCCCCGGGCAAACTCAACGCCATCACCGACGTGGCCGACGTACGCGTGGGACAGGTGACCTTGCAGGAAGGCGACAAGGTGCGCACCGGCGTGACCGCCGTTCTTCCGCATGGCGGCAACCTTTATCGCTCGCGCGTGCCGGCAGCGCTGCATGTCGGCAACGGGTTCGGCAAGTTCGCCGGCAGTACGCAACTCAACGAGCTGGGCGAGCTGGAGACTCCCGTCCTCCTGACCTGCACGCTGTGCGTGTGGAAGGCCGCCGACGCCATGGCGGCATGGATGCTCGAGCAACCGGACATGCAGCAGGTGCGGTCCATCAATCCCGTGGTCGGCGAAACCAACGACGGTGGATTGAACGACATCCGCTCCCGCCCGGTCACCGCGAAGGCGGTGCGCGATGCGTTGGAAGGCGCGCGCGGCGGACCCGTGGAGGAAGGCAGCGTGGGCGCGGGTACCGGCACGGTGGCTTTCGGCTGGAAGGGCGGCATCGGCACATCGTCGCGGGTGTTGCCTGCTTCGCTGGGTGGCTGGACAGTGGGCGTGCTGGTGCAGACCAACTTCGGTGGCGTGTTGCAGGTGGCCGGTGCGCCGGTCGGTCGCGAACTCGGCCGTTATTCCTTCCAGAATGCCGTCGCATCGGAGCTGCCGTCCTCGGCGCCGTTCGCTTCCGGTCTTGCCGACGATCGCGGCGACGGCTCGGTGATCGTCGTCATCGCCACCGACGCGCCGATAGGCGACCGCAACCTGGCGCGCGTGGCTTCGCGCGCGATGATGGGACTTGGCCGCACCGGAAGTTCGGCCTCGAACGGCAGCGGCGACTACGCGCTCGCTTTCTCGACCGCCGCTTCCGTGCGCCGTGCGTTCGACGCGCCGCGGCATACCACCACCGAGCTTGCGAATGAAGAAATGAGCGCGGTGTTCCAGGCCAGCGTCGATGCGGTGGAGGAAGCGGTCTACAACTCGTTGTTCATGGCCACGACGGTCTCCGGCAATGGCCAGACCGTCGAGGCGATTCCGCTCGATCGAGTGCGGGAAATTCTGGAAAAATACGGGATACGCGCGCCCTAGTTTTCATGAGGCGTTTGCCCGCGGCGAAAACCGATTTACTCGGACGGCAATGGGGCCACTTGCAGCGAAACGCGCTTGCTTCCGCCTGCGACCCAGTGCGTACCCACCTCGCCGAAACCATAACGGGCGTGGAACTTCTGGGAAACGGGATTGGGAGGGTCGACATCGAATTCGCAGGCGATCTGTCCGAGGCCTTGCTGCCTGGCGTAGGCGAACAGGTCGTCGTATAGCGCCTGCCCCAGCCGTTTGCCCTGCTGCGTCGATGCGATCACGATGCGGTCGACATAGAGAAAGCTGTCCAGGCGTTCGGAAAACCAGCCGTAATTGGGGTTGGGGTAGTCCGCGCCCTCGCGCAATGCCAGCAGGAAAGCGACCACTTCGCCGTTCAGTTCGATGACCCGGTGATAAGCGCTTTGCGTGTCGAGATGGGTCAGGCGCGCCAGATCCATGGGGCTGGTGAAATGGACCGCTTCCTGATTCAGCGCCAGGATGCGCTCGAAGTCGTCCTTGTTCGCGTCGCGGATCACGGCTAGGCGACCGGTTTCGGCCACGCATTGGCGATCTTGCAGAACAGCCGCGCCGTCTGCTCGGTGTCGTAGACGGCCGAATGCGCGTCGTCCGCATTCCATTCCATCCCCGCCGCCTGCACCGCACGGGCCAACACGGTTTGGCCGTAGGCCATGCCGGCCATAGTGACCGTGTCGAAGACGCTGAAGGGGTGGAACGGATTGCGCTTGTGTCCGGAACGCGCGACTGCCGCGTTGAGGAAATTCAGGTCGAAGTGCGCGTTATGCCCCACCAGTATCGCGCGCTGGCAGCCATGCTTCTTCATCGCCGCGCGCACCGGCGCGAACACGTGTTCCAGCGCCTCCTTCTCCGGCTTGGCCAGGCGGAAAGGGTGGTCCAGCACGATGCCGGTGATCTCCAGCGATTTGGGATCGATGTCGGTGCCCGGCGCGGGGATGAGATGGGCGCTGGCGGTCTCGCCCAGGGCGAAAGCGCCGTTTTCATCCAGATCGATCGGCACCACCGCGATTTCCAGCAGCGCGTGGCGATTCCAGTCGAAGCCGCCGGTTTCCACGTCCACGACCACGGGCAGGTAGCCGCGGAAACGGCGGGACATGGGGCTGATCGGCAATGGTTCGTCTGGGCTCGTCATTGCGGCAAGCGTAGCAGAGCCTGCAAGCCAACCTTGTAGGAGCGGGCTCTGCCCGCGACGCTTTTTGATCAACCCCGGCGAAAAGCGTCGCGGGCAGGGCTCGCTCCTACGGACAGGTGCCCAGGATCGTGCCTTCTTCGCGCATACGAACGAGCATGGCGTGGCCTTGCTCGACGAAAGCGGGCAGGTCGGTAGCGCCGGCTTCTCCGGCCAGTTGTTCCAGCGCCTGGCGACCGCTGCGCTCGCCCGCGCGCAGGATCTCGATCAGCCGATATACCAACGGCGAGATTTCCGCGAAGCGGATGTCGTACTGCGCATCGCGTCTTACCAGCACCAGCGTCGGCGCTTCGGGCGGCGTCTCGGGCTGGTAGTCCGGACCGATGTGTTGCACCGGCCAGACATAGGCCAGGGCCCAGGCGATCGGCGATAACACCGGAATCCCGGCAAGCAGATCGCCGTCCGCATCGTGCGCAGGAAACTCGTCGTCGGCGATCTGCAGGCCCAGCTCCACCCATTCGTAATGCGCCATTTCCGCCAGCCAGGCCGGATCGTCGGCGCCGTGTTCCGCGCGCTCCTGCAGGAAACGGATGAACTCGCGTCCTATCTCCGCGAACAGCGGCGTGCGGCTGCGGTGCCGGGCATAGAATTCGCGCACGAGCGGTCGCCAGCGTTGTTCGCCCAGGGTCTTGCGGATGACGGGGAAATTGCCGGACAGCAGTCCTTCGATGTTGTTGAAGAACAGCTCCCGATAGACCGACAGACGGCGATCCTCCAAACCGGGAGGAGGCGCATGGGCGACGGGGTCGCGCAGGTGCGCGGCCAGCTCGAATTGCTGTTGCCGCAGCGTCTCAGCCATGGGCGGAAACCGGCGCTTGAAGGCCGGCGGCGGCGCGCTGCAGGTCGCGGATGCGCTCCACTTCGGCCAGCAATACCGGCATCGCCGGGAAATTGAAGTCGCGTTCCAACAGCGTCGGATGCACGCCATGCACGCGATAGGCGCTCTGCAGCAGCGACCAGACGTCTTCCTTGACCGCCGCGCCGTGGGTGTCGACCTTCAGGTCGTCCGCTTCGTCGTAGTGTCCGGCGATGTGGTACGAGACGATTCGTGCGGTCGGCATACGCGTCAGGAAATCGTGTGCGTCGTAGCCATGGTTGATGGCGTTGACGTAGATGTTGTTGACGTCCAGCAACAGGTCGCAGTCGGCTTCGGCCAGCACCGCGTTGACGAAATCCACTTCGTCCATGGCCCGATAGGGCGCGGCGTAGTAGGAGACGTTTTCCACCGCGATGCGGCGACCCAGCACTTCCTGCACGCGACGGATGCGCGAGGCGACGTGGCGCACGGCTTCCTCGGTGAAGGGGATCGGCATCAAATCGTAGAGATGGCCGTCGTCGGTGCAATAGCTGAGGTGCTCGCTGTAAAGAGCGACCTGGTGGCGGTCCAGAAAACGGCGCACGCGCGCCAGGAAAGTCTCGTCCAGCGGCGCAACGCCGCCGAGCGAGAGGGAAAGTCCGTGGCAGGTAAGCGGATAGCGTGCCGACAATTGCTCCAGCGCCGCGCCGAACCTGCCGCCGATTCCGATCCAGTTGTCCGGGGCGCATTCGAGGAAATCGAATGCGTCCGCGGGCGCTTCCTGCAGCGCGCCCAACAGGGCGCGCCGCAGGCCTATTCCGGCACTGGCGACGGGTAGGGGCGCTTTCATCCGATCAGGGCTGGCGGATCAGATGCTGCCGCCGCACTTGCCTTCGCCGCATTTGCCTTCGGCATGCTCGGCCTTGGCGTCGGTCTTCTTCTTGTCCGCGCCGCACTTGCCTTCGCCGCATTTGCCTTCCGAGTGGGCCTTGTGCTCGGCCGCATCGATGAAGCCGTCCTTGTTGGCATCCATGCTGTCGAATTTGTCGGCCTTGTCGGCGTGGGCAGCGGTGAACTCGGCGCGCGAGACCTTGCCGTCCTTATCGGTGTCGACCTTCTCGATGCCGCACTTGCCTTCGCCGCACTTGCCCTCGGCGGCCTTTTCGCCGCCGGCATCGGCGGCGGTAGCCGACAGCAGATAGCCTTGGGCCAGCGGCTGCATGGCGAATGCGGAGGTCGACAGGGCCAGTCCGCCGACGAGGGCCGTGCAAAGGGCGAGGGAAACGGGTTTTTGGTTGGACTTGCTCATGGCATTGCTCCTGGGATGCGGGTTATCCGCGGGTTGTGGGGGAAGTGTAGCGGCGAAGGGTTGGTGGTCTGTGTGCACTGCGGCAACGCGGGGTTTGCGCAATCGGTTGGCCGGGCCGGCACGGGAGCGGGTGCGGCGGTCATGCGGAACCCGCAGGCATCAGGTATTCGCGGGTCAGCACGCGCGCCCGGTGCAGGCGCGATTTGGCCGCCTCACGGTTGAGACCCAGGCGTTGCGCCAGTTCCTCGATGGAATAGCCTTCCAGGTCGCGCAGCAGAATGACTTCGCGATAGTGCGGAGGCAGCGACTCCAATGCCGCGGCGACGTCGTGACGCAGCTCCACCGGCTCGAAGCTGCAGGTGGGCTGGATATCCTCGGTGATGGCGTCGCCGGTCAGCATGCGTAAACCGCGTTTCAGGCGGTTGCATTCGCGCTTGACGATGCGGAACAACCAGGAGGCGAAGGATTCCAGCACGCGCAAATCGCCGATCCGGCGCGAGACCAGGATCATGCTTTCCTGCACGGCATCCTCGGTGTCGTTGATGTTGCAATGGTATTCGGCGTAGCGACGCAGATTCTGCCGCGACTGGACCAGCACGCGCTGCAGTGCGGCAAGATCGCCGGCACGGGCGGCGGCCAGATCGTCGGACGAATAGTGGGTGCTCGCGATTGCGCTGTTCATTTCCCTCTCCGTGACCGCAGCATGCCGCCGTTGCGGCATGCCTGACAGTGACAAAAGAGAGGGGTAGGGCGGGGAAGGATTCGCGGCCGCCCGCTCCGGTCGTCTTGCTGGTTATCGGCGATTCATGCTGCCGGCGCGGTCAGACCGCGCCGGTGGTGCTGGTGTCGTCGCGCTTGTCGCGCGGCGGCAGGGGCTGGTCGCCATGCACCAGGAACCAGATGTTCTCGGCGATGTTGGTGGCGTGGTCGCCGATGCGTTCCAGGTTCTTGGCCATGAACAGCAGGTGCGTGCATGGGGTGATGTTGCGCGCATCCTCCATCATATAGGTCAGCAGTTCGCGGAACAGAGCGGTGTACTGCGCATCCAGTTCCGCATCCCGTGCGCGCACCATCAGCGCGCGATCGGCGTCGCCTTCGCGATAGGCCTCCAGAACGTCGCTGACCTGGCGCGCGGCCAGCCGGCCCAGCGCGCGCAGGTTGGTGGTGTGGGGAACGGGGGGCGACACATTCAGCGCGATGGAGCGCTTGGCCACGTTGGCCGCGTAGTCGCCGATGCGTTCGATATCGGAAGGAATGCGCAGGCCCGCCAGGATCTCGCGCAGGTCGCGCGCCATCGGTCCGCGCAGCGCCAGCTGCATCACATCGTGGCTGATCTTGGATTCCAGCTTGTCGATTTCGACGTCGTTGGCGATGATCCGCTGCGCGGCGCGGTCGTCGCGGCGTTCGACCACGTCCAGCGCGGCCTCCAGCTGGGCGACGGCCATCCCGCCCATGTGCAGGATCTCGCCGACCAGGCGGCGTTGTTCTTCGTCGTAGCTCTTGACGATGTGTTCGTGCGGTTGGGTGCTCATGATGATTCCTGGCTGTGCATCGAATTCGTAGGGAGAGGTTCTTATCCGAATCTGCCGGTGATGTAGTCCTCGGTCTGCTGCTTCTTCGGACTGGAGAAGATGTTGGCGGTCACGTCGTGTTCGATCAGGTCGCCCAGGTACATGAAAGCGGTGTAGTCGGAAACGCGCGCGGCCTGCTGCATGTTGTGGGTGACGATGGCGATGGTGTAGTCCTTCTTCAGTTCCTCCACCAACTGCTCGATGCGGCTGGTCGAAATCGGATCCAAGGCGGAAGTCGGCTCGTCCAGCAGCAGCACGTCCGGCTTCAGCGCCACCGCGCGCGCGATGCACAGGCGCTGCTGCTGGCCGCCGGAAAGGCCCAGCGCGCTCTGGCCCAGCTTGTCCTTCACCTCGCCCCACAGCGCGCCCTGGTTGAGCGCGTGCTCGACCCGGTCGTTCATGTCGGCCTTGGAGATGTTCTCGTGGTGGCGGATGGCGTAGGCGATGTTTTCGTAGATGGTCATCGGGAACGGCACCGGCTTCTGGAACACCATGCCCACCTTGCTGCGCAAGCGGTTCATCGGGTACTTGGCGTCGAGGATATTCTCGCCATCGAGAATCACTTCGCCTTTCGCCGTCATCTTCGGGTACAGCGCGTAGATGCGGTTGAAGATGCGCAGCAGCGTCGACTTGCCGCAGCCGGAGGGACCGATCAGCGCGGTCACGCGCTTTTCCGGAATCTCCAGGTTGATGCTTTTCAGCGCGTGGAACTTGTCGTAGTAGAAATCCAATCCCTTGGCTTCCAGCTTCACCGGCGAAGGCGGGATCGCACCGCGATCCGTAGTCACGGTGGTGATCCGCTGGGTGGAATCGTTGCGTTGAACGTCGTTCATGGCCGGGTCCGAAAAGAGATTAGTCATTGGAGATCTTGTTGCGCAGCAAAATGCCGCGCGCACTCAGGCTGATAAGGAGTACGAACACGGTCAGGACCAGGGCGCCGGCCCAGGCCAATGTCTGCCAGGATTCGTACGGACTGCCGGCGAACTGATTCATCACCACCGGCACGCTGGCCATCGGCTGCATGACGTTGGCGTTCCAGTACTGGCTGCCGAAGGCGGTGAACAGCAGCGGTGCGGTTTCGCCGCTGATGCGCGCCAGCGCCAGCAGGATGCCGGTGACGATGCCGGCCGAGGCGCTGCGGTACAGCACCTGCACGATCACCTTCCATTGCGGCACGCCCAGCGACAGGGCCGCTTCGCGCATCTGCGAGGGCACCAGCCGCAGCATCTCGTCGGTGGTGCGCACCACCACCGGCAACACGATGAAGGCCAGCGCCAGCGCGCCGGCCAGCGCGGAGAAGCCGCCGCCGAACTGCATGATGAAAAGGGTGTACACGAATAGGCCAAGTACGATCGACGGCGCCGACAGCAGGATGTCGTTGACGAAACGCACGATGGTGCCGGCCTTGCGGGCGTTGCCGTATTCGGCCAGCCAGGTGCCTGCCAGCACGCCCAGCGGGGTGCCGATCGCGATCGCTAGCCCGCACATCACCGCGCTGCCGAAGAACGCGTTGGCCAGGCCGCCTTCCTGCATCGGCGGCGGGGTCATCTGCGTGAACAGGCTGACGTTGATGCCGGAAATGCCCTTGGCGATCAATGTCCACAGGATCCAGGCCAGAAAGAGCAGGCCGAACAGCGCGGTAGCGCAGGACAGCACCAAAGCGATCACATTGACGATGCTGCGGCGGCGGTAGAGGCCGGCGGCGGCTTTGTTCGTACTCATCAGTTGCCCTCCTTGCGCGAGAGTTGCATCAGCATGTAGCGCGCGATCGCCAGCACGATGAAGGTGACGATGAACAGCACGAAGCCCAGCAGCAGCAACGCGGAGCGGTAGGTTTCGGTGGCCTCGCCGAAGTCGTTGGCGATCAAGGCCGCGATGGTGGTACCCGGCTCCAGCAACGAAGCGGACAGGCTGACGGTATTGCCGATGACGAAGGCCACGGCCATGGTTTCGCCTAGGGCGCGGCCCAGGCCCAGGAAGATGCCGCCGATCACCGCCGAGCGCGTGTAAGGCAGCACGATGTCCCAGCTGACTTCCCATTTGGTCGAACCCAGCGCGTAGGCCGATTCTTTCAATCGCTGGGGCACGGTCAGGAACACTTCGCGCATCACCGAGCTGATGAAGGGAATGACCATGATCGCCAGCACGAAACCGGCGGTCAGCACGCCGATGCCCAGCGGCGGGCCGCGGAAGAACACGCCGATATAGGGAATGGTGCCGATATGATCGTTGAGCCAGGGCGTACCGTATTCGGTCATCACCGGCACCAGCACGAACAGGCCCCACATGCCATAGATGATGGAAGGAATGCCGGCCAACAGTTCGATGGCCGTGCCCACCGGACCGCGCAACCAGCGCGGTGCGACCTCGGTAAGGAAGAAGGCGATGCCGAAACTGACCGGTACCGCGATCAGCATCGCGATCACCGCAGTGACGATAGTGCCGTAGATCGGCGCCAGCGCACCGTATTTGTTTTCGACCGGGTTCCATTCCGACGAATAGAAGAAACTCAGACCTTCGGTTTCAAGAACTTCCCGGCCGCCCCACAGCATGGACAGGGCGGCAGTGGCCAACGCCACCAGCACGAAAGCCACGGTGGCGGTCAGCAACCAGCGAAACAAGCGGTCGTTGCGCGTATCGCGCGAGTCGCGCGTGGAGGGAGCGGCAGCGGGCAGTGCGGCGGCGTTCATTGCGTCGGGGAATCCAGGTTGAGTGCCGGGGAAAGCGAAAGGCCCGCACATCGCTGTGCGGGCTGTCTGGAGTCGTCTGGATCAGCTTTTGAATTCGCTGGCCCAATACGCCTCGATCTGTTTCACCAGTTCCGGCGGCAGCGGCACGTAATGCAGTTCGCTGGCCTGCGCCTGTCCGTTCTCGAAGGCCCATTTGAAGAAGGCCCGCGTGTCGGCGCTGCGCTTGGCGTCCTTCGGCTGCTTGTACATCAGCATGAAGTTGGTGGCGGTGATCGGCCATGCGTTCGCGCCAGGCGCATTGGTGATGACCAGATTGAAGTCCTTGGCGTTGGCCCAGTCGGCGCTGGCGGCCGCGGCGGCGAAGGTTTCGGCGTTCGGCTGCACGTAGTTGCCGGCCGCGTTCTGCAGCGAGGCGTAGGGCATCTGGTTCTGCAAGGCGTAGGCCAGTTCCACGTAACCGATCGAGCCCTTGATCTGCTTCACGTACGACGCCACGCCTTCGTTGCCCTTGCCGCCCACGCCGCCCGGCCATTGCACCGAAGTGCCTTCGCCGACCTTGGTCTTCCATTCCGGGCTGACCTTGGACAGATAGTTGGAGAAGTTGAAAGTAGTGCCCGAGCCGTCCGAGCGATGCACGATGCTGATCTTGCCGGCAGGCAGGGCCACGCCCGGATTGGCGCCGGCGATGGCCGCGTCGTTCCAGGTGGCGATCTTGCCCAGGAAGATGTCGGCCAGCAGCGCACCGGTCAGCTTCAGTTGGCCGGGCTGCAGGCCTTCCACATTGACTACCGGAACCACGCCGCCGATGGCCGACGGGAATTGGCCCAGGCCCGACTGCGCCAGCTCCTCGGGAGAAAGCGGCTTGTCGGTGGAGCCGAAATCCACGGTGCCGGCCTTGATCTGGGCGATGCCGCCGCCGGAACCGATGGACTGATAATTGACCTTGGCGCCAGTGGCCGTGTTGTAGTCGGCCGACCACTTGGACACCAGCGGATAGATGAAGGACGCGCCTGCGCCGGAGATCTCGGCTGCATTGGGGTTGGCTGCCGCATCGGCAGCGGGCGCGCCGGCTTCGGGCGCGCCGGTGGTCGGCGCTGCCTTGTCCGAAGGCTTGCAGGCCGCCAGGACCAGGGCGACGGAAAGAGTGAGCAGGGCGATACGTGCCGGCTTCAGGTTCATGGTGGTGACTCCGTATGACGACGTGCCGGCGATATCGCCAGCGGGTACGCCATGAAATGATGTTTTTGTTACAGGCGTATGACGCCGTATTTGTGCGGTTCGTCACCTGCGCGGGCAGGGGGTTTTCGCGATGCGGGCATGTCTGGGGGCGCGAATGCCTGCCGCTTTTGCGCGGATTGAGAAGCCGGTTGTCGACTGGTTACGCCATTCGGAACGATCCCAGATGGCGCCTTCTCGATGCGGAAGACAGAAAAAGGGCGCGGACTTCGCGGTCCGCGCCCTTCGAACGACCATGGGGGGAGAGAGACCCGTCGTTCAATACGCCATGTTCTGCGACCAGTAGGTTTCGATCTGTTGCACCAGCGCGGCCGGCAGCGGGACATAACCCAGGGCCTTGGCCTGGGCATCGCCGCTCTTGTAGACCCAGCGGAAGAATTCCTTGGCGCCCTTGGCGCCGGCGGCGTTCTTGGGCTGCTTGTACATCAGGATGAAATTGGTGGCGGTGATCGGCCAGGAATCGGCGCCCGGAGCGTTGGTCATTACCAGGTAGAAGTCCTTGGAGGAACCCCATTCGGCGCTGTTCGCGGCGGCCTGGAAGCTGTCGTCGCTGGGCACGATGAAGTTGCCGGCGGCGTTCTTCATGCGCGAATAGGTCATCTTGTTCTGCAGCGCGTAGGACAGTTCGACATAGCCGATGCCGCCCTTGATCTGCTTGACGTAAGCGGCCACACCTTCGTTGCCCTTGCCGCCGATCCCGACCGGCCACTTGACCGAAGTGCCTTCACCGACCTTGGTCTTCCACTCGCCACTGACCTTGGACAGGTAGTTGACGAAGTTGAAGGTGGTGCCGGAACCGTCCGAACGATGCACGACGGTGATCTTGGTGTCGGGCAACTGCACGCCACCATTGAGAGCGACGATAGCCGGATCGTTCCACTTGGTGATCTTGCCCAGGAAGATGTTGGCCAGGGTTTCGCCATCCAGCTTCAGCGCGCCAGCGGCGACGCCGGGTACGTTGAGCACCGGCACGATGCCGCCGATCACCGACGGGAACTGCGCTAAGCCGAACTTGGCCAGCTCATCGGGCTTCAACGGCGCATCGGAGGAACCGAAATCGACCGTGCCGGCCTTGATCTGGGCGATACCGCCGCCAGAGCCGATGGACTGGTAATTGACCTGCTTGCCGGAGGATTTCTTGTAGTCGGCCGACCACTTGGACATGGCCGGGTACACGAACGAGGCGCCGGCGCCGGTGACGTCGGCGGCCATTGCACCGGTCGAGAATGCGGCCGCCAGGGCCAACACCGCGACGCGGGATTTGAGGGAGTTGAACACGGATGGCTCCTGGTGGGAAAAGCGCGGCTTGTGCCGCTGGTGCGCATTCCACGACGTTTGCGTGACAACGGCGTGTCTTCAAAAAGACGGAAATGTGACAACGACATATGGGTTGCCCATAAAAAAAGCGCGGCCATCGGCCGCGCTTCGGTCGCCTGCGGGGAGGGACGCAGGCGGGTGAATCGCTTGGATTACCAGTAGAACTGGACGCGCGCTTCGATCACATTCGGGTCGTCGTTCAGCACACCCTTTTCCTGCTTGACCATGGCGTAGTTCAGCATGAACTTGAAGTTCGAGCGCCAGTACCAGTTGACGCCGGCGGTGATGCTGTCCATTTCGCCGCCGACCACGGCGCCGTCGGTCAGGTCGATCGTGTCGTAACGCAGACCGAGCTGCCACAAACCCTTGGTCGGATCGTCCGGCAGCGGTGTGGTCGGCACGCCAGCCTTGTAGCCCCAGGTCTCGCCGCTGAGATTCCACAGGCCGGAAATGTAGTAACCGTTGCCGCTGAAGTCGTCCAGACCGTCGGTGCGCTTGACGTCTATGGACATGTACTCGCCCTGCAGCTTGAACGGTCCATGCACCCACAAGCCCTCCACGCCGATCGTGCTGGCGCGGTCGGTACGATTGTTCAGGCTGGCGGCGCTGGTGAGGCTGCTGCCAGTGTCCACGAAACGGGTCGGGACCATGTCGGCCATCGGCCGGGCGCGCAGACGGATACCGTCGGCGTCGGTGTCCTTGTCGATGTAGGAAGCCCCGAAGTGCAGGATGTTGCCCGTCTCGTTGATCGGCGCCCAGTAGCCGCGCAAGGCATAGCCGCTACCGTGTTCGCGGTTGCGGGTCAGTTCGCGGCCGAAGTAGCTGGCCGTCAACGCCCAGTTGTTGTCGCCGTAGTTGTACTGCGCGCCGACGCGGCGCGGGGTGCCCAGGCTGTTGGTGATCGAGGACTTGGAAACGAAGTCGTTGTTCTTGGTCGAGGACAGCTCTTCCATGGTCGCGCCCGGCTGCTTGAACTGGCCGATCTGGAAGAAGTGGTTGGCATTGTTGCCGAACTTGTACTTGACATTGGCGTCCAGGAACTTGTCGTCCTTGGCGTCGTAGCCGAGCACCCATTCGATATTGCCCGGACCCTTGCCCTTCAGCACCAACTCGGCGCGCCGCAGTTCCTGCATGTAGTCTTCGCCGTCGAGGTCGGTGGCGGAATCCGCGCCGTAGTCGATGCCGTCTGTGTCGAAGTTGTAGAAATCGGCCTGCACCAGGCCTTCGAAGGAGACTTCGGAGCCGCCGATGACATCAAGGGCGACTTCAGCGTGCGCAGCCGGGGCGACCAGCGCCGCAAGCAGGGCGAGGGAGAGAGTGGAACGCGACAGTTTCATGGGAAAGCCCTTGGGGCGGTGGGAAGGTGCCGCGCAGGCTAATCCGTGAACTTTGCGTTATTGTGACAAAGCTGTCTTATTTCGTCGCGATGACACTTTTTATGCATCGGCGCTGGCGATCGAACCCCAAATCGGCTCTACGGGGCATGATGCGCATCTGTTTCTCACCAGGAATGCGTCATGGGTCCCTCCACCATCGACATCGTCATCTATCACAATCCCGATTGCGGGACTTCACGCAATACGCTGGCGATGATCCGCAATGCGGGCATCGAGCCCCACGTCATCGAATACCTCAAAACCCCTCCCAGCCGCGGCATGCTGGTTTCGCTGCTGAGGCGCATGGGAATAAGGGCGCGCGAGTTGCTGCGCGAGAAGGGCGCCCCTTACCAGGAACTCGGCCTGGACGATGAGTCGCTGAGCGAAGAAGCTTTACTCGAAGCGATGGTTTCCCATCCCCTGCTCATCAACCGGCCCATCGTGGTCTCGCCGCTGGGCGTGGCGCTGTGCCGGCCTTCCGAACAGGTGCTCGACCTGCTGCCGCAACCGCAACAGGGCCCCTTTGCGAAAGAAGACGGTGAACAAATCGTCGATGCGCAGGGCCGCCGCGTTATCTGACTCATGCTAGCGACCGGCAGCTGCCGACAACAAATTCGAGAGACCTGATGTCGAGAGACCTGATGTCGAGAGACGTGATGTCGAGAGACGTGATGTCGAGAGACGTGGGAGCGGCGTCCCGCCGCGAGCTTTGTAGGTCGGGGCTATGCCCCCGACGCATGGATTTCGGATAAGAAGAGTTTTGGCCAAGAGCTCGCGGCGGGACGCCGCTCCCACGTGTGTTCCAGGTGCCGCCTCCTATCAGAGGCCGATCAGCGATTGGATTCGTCCGGCGTCTTGTCTTTGAAGCGGCATAGGTCACGGATCACGCATTGCGGGCAATCGGGTTTGCGCGCCTTGCACACGTAGCGACCGTGCAGGATCAGCCAGTGATGCGCGTCCTGCTTGTAATCCTCCGGCACCACTTTCATCAGTTTGTCCTCGACCGCACGCACATCCTTGCCTGGAGCGAGCCCGGTGCGGTTGCAGACGCGGAAGATATGCGTGTCGACCGCGATGGTGGGTTCGCCGAAGGCGGTGTTCATCACTACGTTGGCGGTCTTGCGGCCCACGCCGGGCAGGGCTTCGAGCGCCGCGCGATCGCGAGGGACTTCGCCGTCGTATTGCTCGACCAGAATGCGGCAGGTGGCGACCACGTTCTTGGCCTTGGCGTTGAACAGGCCGATGGTGGCGATGTAAGTCTTCAGGCCCTCCTCGCCCAGCGCGAGAATGGCCGCGGGAGTATTGGCGACCGGATAGAGCTTTCGCGTGGCCTTGTTGACGCCTACGTCGGTGGCTTGCGCGGACAGGATCACGGCCACCAGTAGTTCGAAGGGCGTGGTGTAGGCCAGTTCGGTGGTGGGATGGGGGTTGAGCTCGGCCAGTCGCGAGAACAGTTCGCGCACCTCCGCCGGCTTCAACGTCTTGCCGCGCTTGGGCGTGGCGTTCATGACTTACCCCGTTCCGCGGCTTTCGCCTTGGCGCGCGCGAGGATCGCGGCGGCGGCCGGCGGCAACGCGCTCTTCTTCTCTACAGCGGGAGCCGCACGCCTGGCGTCGCGCTCGGCGGCCCGCTTGGCGAGGCGCGCATTGCGCGCCCGATAGCGATCGCGTGCCGCCCAGGCGCTCCGCAGTTTTCGCTGGGCTTCGATCAGCTGGATCGCCAGCACCCGGTCGCAGGTCGGGCAGGGGACGAAATCCATCAAGCCGCCCTCTATCGCGGCATCGACGTCATCGGCCAGCAGATATTCCGCAAGCCGGACTGCGCGTGCGCAATCGTGTGCGGCGTCCGCGTCGGAGGATCCTGGGTTCACTCAGCGTCCGCTGAAGACCGGCTTGCGGCGTTCCAGGAACGCACGCGTGCCTTCGCGCATATCGTCGGTAGAGAACATCAGGCCGAATTGCGCGGTTTCGTACTGCAGACCCTCTTCGATGGCGCATTCGCCGCCCACGTTCACCGCGTCGAGAGTTCCACGCAGCGCTAACGGTGCTGCGTGCGCGAGCTGTTCTGCGATCTTGAGCGTTTCGGCTTCCAGGTCGGCCGCAGCGACCACTCGATTGACGATGCCCAGCTGCAATGCACGGGCGGCATCGACAGGTATGCCCAGCAGGCACAGTTCCAGCGTGGCCGCGCGCCCTGCCAGACGCAGCAGACGCTGGGTGCCGCCGAATCCGGGGATCAGGCCCAGGTTGATTTCGGGCTGCCCGAGCTTCGCCGTATCGGCCGCGATCCGCAGATGGCAGGCCATGGCCAATTCCAGCCCGCCGCCCAGTGCGAATCCGTTCACCATTGCGATGACCGGCTTGGGCATGGTCTCGATCCGGCGCATCAGGCGCTGGCCGCGCTGCGAAAAGTCGCGACCCTCGGTAGGGCGCAAGTCCGACATTTCGGCGATATCGGCCCCGGCCACGAATGCCTTCGGGCCAGCCCCCGTCAGCACCAGCACCCTTGTGCCCGGGTCTTCTGCGGCTTCGTTGAAGGCCGCATACAGGGCATCCAGGGTGGCCGCGTTGAGCGCATTGAGCTTGTCGGGACGGTTGACGGTAATGCGGCCGATGCCGGCTTGCACGTTGGTAGTAATGGGGGAGTCGGTCATGGTCGCTGTTGGATTGGAGAGGAATCAGGCGGAACTTCGGGCCTGGGAGGGGGTCACAGGCCTTGTCGTCACTGGCGGTTAAGCCCTTCGGCGGCTATCCTAGCGCGTCGTGCATTTCGTCTAAATGCTTGGGGCGGCTCGACCGCCCCATTCCATAACTGGAGGTTTGTTGATAATGAAGTTGCGTTTGCTCGCCGCCACCCTTGCGGCCATGACTTTGGTAGCCGGCTCCGCCTTCGCGCAAACCACGCCGGCGCCCGACAAAAATGCACTGAGCTACGCGCTCGGTTACGACCTCGGCCGCAACCTTGTCGAAAGCGGCGAAGCCGTCGACATCAATACGGTGATCAAGGCCCTGCAGGAAGGCTATGGCAAGAAGGAACCCACTGTTCCGGTTGCGCAGCTGCGTACCGCGGTGGAGACCATGCAGAAGCGCCAGATGGAAAAGGCGAAGGTCGCGTTCGACAAGGCTTCGGCCGAGAACAAGACCAAGAGCGACGCTTTCCTGGCTCAGAACAAGAGCAAGGCCGGCGTGCAGAGCCTGCCGGGCGGCATCCAGTACCGTGTGATCGAAGCCGGCAGCGGCGCCAAGCCGACCCAGGCCAGCAACATCACCATGCAGTACAAGGGCTCGCTCAGCGACGGCCGTACCTTCGTCGATACCTTCAGCCCGCAGCAGGGGCAGACCACCGCGCCGGCTCCGATGGCGATCAAGGTCAGCGAGATCCCGCTGACGGGCCTGCGCGAAGCCATCCTGCAGATGCCGACTGGCGCGCGCTGGGAAGTCGTCCTTCCGGCCGACAAGGCCTACGGCAACACCCCGCAGTCGCCGGTCGGTCCGAACCAGGCCGTGGTTTTCGAAGTCAAGCTGGTCAGCGTCAAGTGACGTTTCGGCCCGTCTGCGCATAGCGCAGGCGGCTTTGCCGAAACGTCATCCCCGCGAAGGCGGGGAGCCATGGACGTGATGCCCTCTATCAGGGAGTCACGTACGCGGATAGCAAAGTCCCGCTACGCCGGCCCAGTGCCGGCGTAGCTTTTTCTGAAGTGTTGTTTTGTTCCGGGCAATGCGCGCTCTGCAGGCGGTATGCTTCGGTTGGTGTCCGATTCCATGAATTCCGCTTACCGCGCCGTGCTCAGCCCGTGCATCGGCGTTTGTACCCTGGCTGACGACGGGCTGTGCCAAGGTTGTCTGCGGACGACCGCAGAGATTGCCCGCTGGTCGCAAATGAACGATGACGAACGCCTGCGTTTGATGGAGGTCCTGCCCGGACGCGAGCAGTCGCGCGCGGGTTTCGAGTCGCTGTTGCGCGAGCGCGAGGCTTTGCTCGGGGCTCTGCATCCGCTGACCGCTATGCCGACGCGGGAAGGGTGGAACCACGAGGAACTGGTCGATCTGTTGCCTCCGGGGCCTCCAGTCGAATCGGCGGTGCTGGCGGGGCTGGTGCCGCGCAAGCACGGCACCCAGGTCCTGCTCACCCGCCGCACCGACGGCCTGCGCCACCATGGTGGACAGGTCAGTTTCCCAGGCGGTCGCATAGAAGCCAGCGATCTCAGCCCGATCGCGGCGGCGATACGCGAAAGCAGCGAAGAGATCGCGCTCACCGCCAAGCAGATATCCCCGCTCGGATTCCTCGATCCTTTCACCACCATCAGCGGTTTCCGGGTGATGCCGGTCGTAGCGGTGATCGATCCGGCCTACGTCGCGGTGCCCAATCCGGATGAAGTGGCGGACGTGTTCGAAGTGCCTTTGGATTTCCTGATGGCGCCGGAAAACCTGCGCCGGGTGGAAGTGGACTACCGTGGACGCCGCCGCGCGGTCCTGGAATACGACTGGCCCGGCCAGCGCATCTGGGGTGCGACCGCGGCGATGCTGTTCAACCTGCGCGAACGATTGGCGGGCATCGCATGAAATGGACCACCTTGGTCGAGCCGCAGTCCTTGGCCGCCGAACTCGACAACGCCGACCTGCGCATCGTCGATGCGCGATTCTCGCTCACCGACTCGGCGCTGCGTCGCGACGGTTACCAGCGATCGCATATTCCGCGTGCCGTGTATGCCGATCTCAATCAGGACCTTTCGGACCTGGGAAAGACCGGGCAGGGCAGGCATCCGTTGCCGGAAGAGGAAGACTTCACCCGCAAACTCGGCCAATGGGGTATCGGGCCCCATCATCAGGTCGTCGTTTACGACGCGGGCGATGGCAGCATGGCGGCGGCGCGGTTCTGGTGGCTGCTGAAATTGCTGGGGCATGAGCGCGTCGCGGTATTGAACGGCGGGTTGGCAGCTTGGCGCGCCGACCAGCTTCCCGAAACCAGTGAAACCACCCGCGTCGATGAAGTCGCAGCGTATCCCGCGCGATTCGATCGCACGGCGATCGCCGATGCCGAGGAAGTGCTGTCGCGTCGGGGCGAGCCCGCTGGCTGGCTGTTCGATGTCCGCGCCGCAGAACGCTTTCGTGGCGAAGTGGAGCCTTTGGACCCGGTCGCCGGCCATGTTCCCGGTGCGCTGAACCATCCGTTTTCGCAGAGTTTGCGCGATGGCGCTTTCAAATCGCCTGCAGAGCTCCATGACCAACTTGCGCCGATGCTTTCCGCACGCAAGCCGAAAGAAGTCGTGGTGATGTGCGGCTCCGGCGTCACTGCCTGCCATCTGCTGCTGGCGATGGAGCACGCCGGCCTGCACGGCGCGCGGGTCTATGCAGGCTCCTGGAGCGGCTGGATCAGCGATCCGTCGCGGCCTGTAGCCATCGGCCCGTAGGTCGGGGCTACGCCCCCGACGCGCGGGAAAACGGCTCGCCCTGGAGTCGGGGGCGTAGCCCCGACCTACTTACCCAGCTTCGCCACCAGCGCCTGCAAAGCCGTCTGCGTGTCCGGCGAATACCAAGCTTCGATGAAGCGGTCCATCTGGATGTTGTCGGGATGCAGCGCCGCGACCAGGTCGCTACGGGCGATGCCGCGGGTCTGCAGCATCGGGTGCGTGGGTAGCTGCAATAGCCGCTGCAACCAGGCCACTGCGCGCGGCACTACTTCGTTGCCAGCGACCAGCTCATCGATCAGCCCGATCTCCAGGGCGCGATCCGCGGGCACCAGTTCGCCGGCGACCAACAGGCGCTCGGCGCGGTAGATGCCGACCACTCTGCGCAGCAGTTGTTGGATGCCCTCCGGCGCCACCAGTCCAACCTGGGTTTCGTTGAGGCCGATGGCAAACGGCCGCGCAGGGTCCGGGCTGCGCGCCATGATCCGATAGTCGCAGCACAGAGCCAGCACGCAGCCGCCGGCGGGGGAATGCCCGGTCAGCGCGGCCACCACCGGCACCCGCGATTCGGCCAGGGTGCGGGCCACGCCGAAGAAGGCATGCCAGCTGTCCAGCAAGGCATGCCGGTCCTCGCCATGCGACATCAGATGAGGCACGTCCAGGCCGGCGGAGAACACCTTCTCGTTGCCGGACAGCACGATGCCGTGCACCCCTTCGGCCACTGCCGCATTCAACGCCACGATCAGCGCCCGGCACAGATCGGTATTGAGCGCATTGACCGGCGCGCGCGCCAGACGGATCTCGCGGATCGCGCCATGGGCGATGATTTCGACGAGTGCGGTCATTCACTTTCTCCGGTGGGCTCGGCGGATATCATAAGCGCATGGACAAAAGACATCATGCCAAGCGAGAGCTGGCCAAGCGGGTACTCGCGAAGTGGGCCTTGATGCTGTTGCTGGCTACCGGCGCATTGCAGGCTAGCGCGAAAGAGTGCGCGCCTGCGATGAAAGAGGGTTGGGTGCGGTTGCCGCCCGCGGCCATGCCGATGATGGCCGGGTTCGGCCGCATCGCCAATCCCTGTCCGATGCCGGCGGTGATCGTATCGGCCAGCAGCCCGGCCTTCGGCGAAGTGTCTATCCACGAGACCCGCAACGTGGACGGCGTCAACCGCATGCGCGAGCTCGAGCAATTGCGAATCGCGCCCGACGATTCGGCGACGCTCAAACCAGGCGGCCTGCACCTCATGCTGATGCAGCCGCGTGCGCCTTTGAAGGAAGGCAGCAAAGTAGTGGTGAACTTCAAACTGCAGGACGGGCGCGAGATTCTGGCGGAGTTGGTGGTGAGGAAGCCTGCGCCATAGTCGGCGGTTATGGTTCAGTGTGCGGTCGTCGCTGGAGATTGGAGGCTAGATCCAAGAGCTTGAAAGTGTAGAACCCCAAAACACCGTTCGTGGTGAGCTTGTCGAACCACGCTCTTGGCGGATAGTCAAAAAGCCGTCTGTTCGAGATTTCAGCGAAAGGCGTGGTTCGACAGGCTCACCACGAACGGGACTTTTTTAGCATCAACCAATGCAGGCGGTCCGTACCGCATCCGGCAGCGCAACACTCTTCCCGGTTTGTGTGTCGATCCACACCATCACCACGTTGCCGTCCGAATACAGCACATCAGCGTCCTCCGAAGACGACATGCGGTGTGCCATGGTCAGGCTACTGTTGCCGACCTTATCGATGAATAGTTCGACCACCAACTGCTCTGGCCATTCGATCGGTCGGCGATAGTTGACATGGCTGGCGACCAACACTGGCGAAATGCGGTCGTTGAGCGATATGCCCCCGATGCTCGCAAGCCATTGCACGCGGGCTTCCTCCAGATAGCGAAGATATTGCGCGTTGTTGACATGCTCGAACGCATCCATGTCACCCCAGCGCACGCTGATCGCGGTGCGGAAGACTGGTTTCCGTGGCGGATCCGCGGTTGCCGGATCGGTCACTTCGCTGCCTTCTTCTTGGCTGTCGTTTTCGCCGCCGCTTTGGCGTCCTTCGCAATCTGCTTGAGCACCGACTTGCGCTGCGGCAGTACGGCGGGCTTGGCGATGGCAGCCGGTTTCTCGCCCTTGGCCGTCTTCGATTTCGGCAGCAATTTAGACAGGAAGTGGCCGGTGTAGGAAACTGGATTGGCCACGATCTGCTCGGGCGTGCCGGTGGCCAGGATCTGCCCGCCGCGATGGCCGCCTTCCGGACCCAGGTCCACCACCCAGTCGGCGGTCTTGATCACGTCCAGATTATGTTCGATCACCACGATGGTGTTGCCGTCGTCGCGCAGTTTGTGCAGCACCGCCAGCAGATGCTCGATATCGTGGAAGTGCAGGCCGGTGGTCGGCTCGTCCAGGATGTAGAGCGTGCGTCCGGTATCGCGGCGCGACAGTTCCTTGGACAGCTTCACGCGCTGCGCTTCGCCGCCGGACAGCGTGGTCGCGCTCTGGCCCAGTTTGATGTAACTCAGGCCCACGTCGATCAGGGTTTCCAGCTTGCGGGCCAGTGCGGGCACCGGCTCGAACAGCTTCAGCGCGTCCTCGACCGTCATCTCCAGGATGTCGCTGATGTTGTGGCCCTTGTAGGTGATCTCCAGCGTCTCGCGGTTGTAGCGCTTGCCATGGCAGACGTCGCAAGGCACGTACACGTCGGGCAGGAAGTGCATTTCGACCTTGATCAGGCCGTCGCCCTGGCAGGCTTCGCAACGGCCGCCGCGCACGTTGAAGCTGAAACGTCCCGGCGAATAACCCCGTGCGCGCGATTCGGGCACCTGCGCGAACAGCTCGCGCAGGGGCGTGAACAGGCCGGTATAGGTCGCCGGGTTGGACCGCGGCGTGCGCCCGATCGGCGACTGGTCGATGTCCACGACCTTGTCGAACAAGTCCAGGCCTTCCACGTCGCGATACGGCGCCGGCTTGTGCGAAGCGCCGTTGATTTCGTTGGCCGCCAGCGTGTACAGGGTGTCGTTGATCAGGGTGGATTTGCCGGAGCCGGACACGCCGGTGATGCAGGTGAACAGGCCCGCGGCGATATCCAGGTCCACGTCCTTCAGGTTGTTGCCGCTGGCGCCGCGCAGATGCAGGGTCATCTTCGGATTCGGCTTGTGGCGCAGGGTCGGGATTTCGATCCTGCGCTTGCCCGACAGGAATTGGCCGGTCAGCGAGCGCGGCGCTTTCAGGATATCGGCGAGCTGTCCCTGGGCAACGATTTCGCCGCCATGCACGCCGGCGTACGGACCGATGTCGAGGATGTAGTCGGCGGCGCGGATCGCGTCCTCGTCGTGTTCCACCACGATCACAGTGTTGCCCAGGTCGCGCAGACGCGTCAGCGTGCCCAGCAGGCGTTCGTTGTCGCGCTGGTGCAGGCCGATGCTGGGTTCGTCCAGCACGTACATCACGCCCACCAGACCGGCGCCGATCTGCGAAGCCAGGCGGATGCGCTGCGCTTCGCCGCCGGACAGCGTGTCGGCTTTGCGCTCCAGGGTCAGGTAATCGAGTCCGACATCGACCAGGAAGCCGAGGCGCTCGCCGATTTCCTTGACGATCTTGGTCGCGATCTCGCCGCGCCAGCCCGGCAGCGAAAGACCGCGGAAGAATGCCAGTGCTTCGTCGACCGGCAGCACCACCAGTTCCGGCAGCGCGCGGTCGGCCACGAACACATTGCGCGCCGATTTATTGAGCCGCGCGCCGCCGCAGTCGGGGCAGGGTTGGTCGCTGATGTATTTGGCCAGTTCCTCGCGTACCGCGGCCGATTCGGTCTCGCGGTAACGGCGATCCAGGTTCGGCACGATGCCTTCGAACTTGTGCTTGCGCTGGTTGCGCCCGCCGGAATCGGTCAGATAGGTGAAGGTGATCAGCTCGCTGCCGCTGCCGTACAGCACGGCCTGGCGCACGCTTTCGGGCAGCGACTGCCACGGCGCGTCCACGTCGAACTGGTAGTGCTTGGCCAGCGATGCGATCAGCTGGAAGTAGTAGGCGTTGCGCCGGTCCCAGCCGCGCACCGCGCCGGCGGACAGCGAGAGTTCCGGATGCACCACCACGCGCGCCGGATCGAAGAACTGGGCCACGCCCAGCCCATCGCAGGTCGGACAGGCGCCGACCGGGGAGTTGAACGAGAACAGGCGCGGTTCCAGCTCCGGCAGCGAGTAATCGCACACCGGGCAGCTGTACTTGGACGAGAACAGCAGCGGCGCCGCTTCAGCGTTGTCCAGCGACTGCACCGAGGCCATGCCGTCGCCGAGTTTCAGCGCGGTCTCGAAGCTCTCAGCCAGACGCTGTTTGATGTCCTCGCGCGGCTTGAAGCGGTCGATCACCGCTTCGATGGTGTGCTTCTGGCGCAATGCGAGTGCGGGCACCGCATCTATCTCATAGAGCTCGCCATCCACGCGTACGCGTACATAACCCTGTGCGCGCAGCTGGTCGAAGACCTGGGCGTGTTCGCCTTTGCGTTCGCGGATCACCGGCGCCAGCATCATGTAGCGCTGCTCGCCATCGAGAGCGAGCACCTGGTCCACCATCTGGCTGACGGTCTGCGCCTCCAGCGGATAGCCGTGGTCCGGGCAGCGCGGCAGGCCCACGCGCGCGTACAGCAGGCGCAGGTAGTCGTAGATCTCGGTGATCGTGCCGACCGTGGAGCGGGGGTTGTGCGAGGTCGATTTCTGCTCGATCGAGATCGCCGGCGACAAACCCTCGATATGGTCGACGTCGGGCTTCTCCATCACGCTCAGGAACTGGCGCGCATAGGCCGACAACGATTCCACGTAGCGGCGCTGCCCTTCGGCATAGATCGTGTCGAAGGCCAGCGACGACTTGCCCGACCCGGACAGACCGGTGATCACGATCAGCTTGTCTCGCGGCAGGTCGAGATCGATGTTTTTGAGGTTGTGCGTCCGCGCGCCGCGAATGCGGATGAAGTCCATGGCCATCGGGTGGGGGATCCGGTTAGCGAACAGGAGAGCGTAGCGATCCCACGATCTGGGGGCAATTGCCCGTATTAAAAGGCGGTCTGGCCGCGCTGTGCGGGCGGCGGACAGGTAGCTGGGACGGCTTGGAGCCGCGTGGGACCGGCGTCTGGCCACGAGCTTCCGCTGGTTTCCGGGAAGCCTCAGGGGAGTCGGCGCCCCGTTGAGAGCTGGCGGCGGGACGCCGCTGCCACCCCCAAGTAGGTCCGGGAGGCGGGAATGTTGACCCTAACCTGCTGAAAGGCTTACAATTCCGCTTCTGTCCGCCCTCGATGGCGGCAGGGTCAATAAAATAACTACAGAAGGAAATACCCATGTACGCAGTTCTAGTCACCGGCGGTAAGCAATACCGCGTGATGACGGGCGAGACGATTCGCGTCGAGAAGCTCACGACCGAAGCCGGCCAGGAGATCAAGTTCGATCAGATCCTGATGCTGGGCGACGGCGAGGGCGTCAAGCTCGGCGACGCGCTGAAAGGCGCCTCCGTCACCGCTACCGTCAAGTCCCATGGTCGCGCCGACAAGGTGCGCATCATCAAGTTCCGCCGCCGCAAGCACCACAAGAAGCAGATGGGTCACCGGCAGCATTACACCGAAATCGAAATCACCGGCATCGCCGGTGGTGACAGCAAGTAAGGAGATAAGTCATGGCACATAAAAAGGGCGTAGGCTCCTCGCGCAACGGCCGCGACTCCAATCCGAAGATGCTGGGCGTCAAGATCTACGGCGGCCAGGCGATCGACGCAGGCAACATCATCGTGCGCCAGCGCGGCACCGAGTTCCATCCGGGCCCCGGCGTCGGCCTGGGCCGCGACCATACGCTGTTCGCGTTGGTCGACGGAAAGGTCGAGTTCTCGGTGAAGGGCGCCAAAAAGCGCCGCACCGTGAGCGTCGTCGCCGAGGCCTAAGCTTTCGCGGCAACGAGCGAATGGCCCCGCCGTGTGCGGGGCTTTTCGTTTCTCGTCCGGTAGTTCCTAACAATTCAGCACCAACGCAATAAACCGATCGTCATCCCAGCGAAAGCTGAGATCCATTTTGACTTTGCTCTGAGTCCGTAGGGCGTAAAAGCCAAAATCAAGATCAAGATCAAGATGGATCCCGGCTTTCGCTGGGATGACGATTTCAAAGATCCAGCTGTTCCTAAACCAATTTCCGAACCAATCCTTATGAAACTCGTAGACGAAGCAGAAATAGATGTCATAGCCGGCAATGGCGGCGATGGCTGCATCGGCTTCCGTCGCGAGAAGTTCATTCCGCTGGGCGGGCCGGACGGCGGCGACGGCGGTACCGGCGGCAGCGTGTGGATCGAGGCGGACGAGAACATCAGCACCCTGGTCGACTTCCGCCACCAGCGCATCTTCAAGGCCCAGCGCGGCGAGAACGGCATGGGCCAGCAGCGCTACGGCAAGGGCGGCGACGACCTGATCATCAGCGTTCCGGTCGGCACAGCCATCGTCAACGTCGGCACCGATGAAGTGATCGGCGACCTGGTCAGCCATGGCGACCGCCTGCTGGTGGCCAAAGGCGGCAAGGGCGGCCTGGGCAATATGCATTTCAAGAGTTCGGTGACGCGCTCGCCGCGCCGGGCCACGCCGGGCGACGAAGGCGAAGCGCGCACCCTGAAGATGGAGCTCAAGCTGCTGGCCGACGTCGGCCTGCTGGGCTTCCCCAATGCGGGCAAGAGCACCTTCATACGTGCGGTCTCCGCCGCCACGCCCAAAGTGGCGGACTACCCCTTCACCACGCTGTATCCGAACCTGGGCGTGGTCAGCGTGGAAGCGCACCGTAGCTTCGTGATCGCCGACATCCCCGGTCTGATCCAGGGTGCTGCCGACGGCGCGGGCCTGGGCGCCATGTTCCTGCGCCATCTGCAGCGCACCCGTCTGCTGCTGCACTTGGTGGATATGGCGCCGATGGAGGGCGGGGTGGAAATCTCCCCGGCCGAGCAGGTGCGTGCGATCGAGCATGAGCTGGAAAAGCACGACCCTGAGCTGCTGCAGAAGCCGCGCTGGCTGGTGCTGAACAAAGCCGACCTGATGTTCGAGGACGAAGCCGCGACCCGCGCCGCCGAAGTGATCGCCGAGCTGGGCTGGACCCAGCCCTGGTACGTGACGTCGGCGGTGTCGCGCGAAGGCACCTGGCCGATCATGAAGGACGTGATGGCGTTCTTCGACCGTCTCAAAGAGGACGAGCAGGAAGCGCGCGATGCCGGCTGAGCCGGCCGCCGCCCTCCGGGCAATAAAAAACCCGGCAGTCGCCGGGTTTTTTCGCGCTGCCGCCGGACCGATGGCCCGGGGCAGGTGCGCGGCATCAGGCGGCTTGCAGGGCCTTGATGCGGGCGGTCAGGCGGCTCTTGTGGCGAGCAGCTTTGTTCTTGTGGATCAGGCCGCGCGAGCTGAAGCGGTCCAGGATCGGCTGGGCCACAGCGAAGGCAGCCTGGGCGCCTGCGGCGTCGTTGGCGTCCAGCGCCTTGAGCACTTTCTTGACGGCGGTGCGCAGCATCGAACGCTGGCCGGTGTTGCGCATGTTGCGCACGACGGCCTGCTTGGCGCGCTTCTTGGCGGACTTGATATTTGCCACGGTGGGTATCCTAGGAAATCGGTGTGTGGAGCGGTAATGGGCGGAATGCGGAAAAACGAACGCGAAATTATGGGGGATTCAAGGACTTGGGTCAACCCGGGTCTGGAAGGGGCGGTCGGATGAGTCCTCCCCGGATGCTCAAGGGGCTGGTGTCCTTCAGCAGCATGACCATGATCTCCCGGGTGCTGGGCCTGGTCCGGGACCAGGCGATCAATTATTCGTTCGGGGCCAACGCCACCACGGACGCCTTCTGGGTGGCCTTCCGCATCCCCAATTTCATGCGCCGGTTATTCGCCGAAGGCTCTTTCTCCACGGCTTTCGTGCCGGTTTTCACGGAGGTGAAGGAAACCCGGCCGCACGCGGACCTGAAGGAGCTGATCTCCCGCGTCTCCGGGACCCTGGGCGGCATCCTGCTGCTGGTGACGGCGCTGGGCCTGATCTTCACGCCCGAAGTGGCCGCCCTGTTCAATCCACGGGCCGCGATCAACCCCGAGAAATTCGGGCTGACGGTCGACCTGTTGCGGCTGACCTTCCCCTTCCTGCTGTTCGTTTCGCTGACGGCGCTGTCGGGCGGGGCGCTAAACAGTTTCCATCGGTTCGCATTGCCGGCCCTGACCCCGGTCATCCTCAATCTCTGCATGATCGCCGGCGCCCTGTGGCTGGCGCCACGGATGCAGGTGCCGATTCTGGCGATGGGGTGGGCGGTACTGGCGGCAGGTGTGTTGCAGCTCTTGTTCCAGCTGCCGGCCTTGCGTGGGCTGGATCTGCTGACCTTGCCGCGTTGGGGCTGGAAGAACGCCGACGTACGCAAGGTCATGAAATTAATGGTGCCCACCTTGTTCGGCTCGTCGGTGGCGCAGATCAACCTGCTGCTGGATACGCTGATCGCCGCCTATCTGATCGATGGATCGCAAAGCTGGCTTTCCCAGGCGGACCGGTTCCTTGAGCTGCCATTGGGAATATTCGGCGTGGCCCTCGGCACCGTGATCCTGCCCGCGCTGGCGCGGCACCACGTGAAGACCGACAAGGCAGGGTTTTCCAACGCGCTGGATTGGGGCCTGCGGACCACGCTGATCATCGCCGTCCCCGCCATGTTGGGCTTGATGCTGCTGGCGGAACCATTGGTGGCGACCCTGTTCCAGTACGGCAAGTTCACCGCTTTCCATACGAAGATGACCGCACTTTCCGTGTTCGGACTGAGTTTCGGGCTGCCGGCCTTCGCGCTGGTGAAAGTCGTGCTCCCCGCGTTCTATGCCCGTCAGGACACACGCACGCCGGTGCGCGCGGGCGTGATTTCGCTGATCGCCAACATGGTTCTGAACGTGCTCTTCCTGGCGATCCTCTACAAGCTGTGGGTTCCGCAACACGTGCAGGAACAGGGTGTCTTCGTTGCGCTGGCGACGGTACCCGGACTGCATCTGGCGCTGGGCCTCGCCAGCGCATTGGCCAGCTATCTCAACCTGGCGATGCTCTGGTACTGGCTGCGGCGAGACGGCGTTTATCAGCGACAGCCGGGCTGGGGAAAGTATCTGGTCCGCCTGATCCTTGCCTGCGCGGCGATGGCGGGCGTGCTGTTGGCGGGCCTGCATTGGGTTCCGGATTTCACCACCATGGACAAATGGCACCGCATAGGCTGGCTCGCCACACTGGTTTGCGGTGGTGGCTTGGTGTATCTGATCGGGCTGCTGGCGCTGGGTTTCCGCCCGCGCGACCTGCGTGAACACTGAGGTGACTGGGATTGAGTTGCCGGCTCCCGGCTATACTTCATGGTGATGAGCAGGCTGTTTCGTGACGTCGATGGTGGGGCGTTGTTCCCGCACGGTAGCGTGGTCTGCATCGGCGCCTTCGACGGTCTGCACCTGGGCCATCGGGCGCTGGTGCGCCACGCCGTTGCGCGTGCCCGGGATTTGGCGCTGCCGGCGGTGGCCCTGAGCTTCGAGCCGCTGCCACGCGAGTTCTTTTCCCGCGACCTGCCGCCGCCGCGCCTGACTCTGGCGCGCGGCAAGTATCAAGGTCTGCGTGCCTTGGGTACGGACAGCGTCGGCCTGTTGCGCTTCGATGCTCAGCTCTCGGCCATGGACGCCGAGGAGTTCGTACGCAAGCTGCTGATCGGGCGGCTGGGAGTGCGCGAAGTCTGGATCGGCCCGGATTTCCGCTTCGGCCATCGGCGCGGCGGCGACCTTCCACTATTGGAACGGATGGGCCGGGAGCTCGGCTTCTCCGCCGGCGCGATCGAACCCGTGTTGCTGCAGGGCGAACGCGTTTCCAGTACCCGCATCCGCGAAGCCCTGCGCAGCGGCGACTTCACCGATGCCTCGCGCCTGCTGGGCCGCGCGTATTCGATCGGCGGACGCGTGGTGCGCGGCAAGCAGCTTGGCCGCACGCTCGGGTTCCCCACCGCCAACCTGCGTTTTCCGAAAGTGCCGGCGCTTTCCGGCATTTATGCGACCTGGGTGCATGGGGTGGGCGAACGCCCGCATGCGTCGGTGTCGAGTTTCGGGACGCGTCCCACCGTCGATGGCATCGAACCTCTGCTGGAAGCGCACCTGTTCGATTTCGACGGCGACCTGTACGGACGCCACATCGAAGTCGAATTCGTCGCCAAGCTGCGCGACGAACTCAAATTCCCCGATCTGCCCTCGTTGACCGAGCAGATGCAACGCGACGCGGAAACCGCGCGCCGCCTCCTTTCCGAACAACGACTACGAGCGACCGCGTGACCCAGGATTACAAAGCAACGCTGCATCTGCCCGCCACCGAATTCCCGATGCGCGGCGACCTGCCCAAGCGCGAGCCGCAGACGCTGGCGCGCTGGGAGGCCGAGAGCTTGTATGCGCAGTTGCGCGCCAACGCCAAGGGCCGCCCGTTGTTCGTGCTGCACGACGGCCCGCCGTACGCCAATGGCGCCATCCACTTGGGCCATGCGGTCAACAAGATCCTCAAGGACATCATCGTCAAGTCCAAGTACGTGGCGGGTTTCGATGCGCCCTACGTGCCGGGTTGGGATTGCCACGGCCTTCCTATCGAGATCGCGGTGGAGAAAAAGCACGGCAAGGTAGGCGTGAAACTCGACGCTGCGCAGTTCCGCGAGAAGTGCCGCGAATTCGCCAACGAGCAGATCGACATCCAGCGACGCGATTTCAAGCGCCTGGGCGTGATCGGCGATTGGGAAAACCCTTATCTCACCCTCAACTTCAGGTTCGAGGCCGACGAAATCCGCGCGCTGGCCAAGATCGTGGCCAACGGCCATTTGCTGCGTGGAGCCAAGCCGGTGCATTGGTGCTTCGACTGCGGCTCGGCATTGGCCGAAGCGGAGATCGAATACCAAGACAAGGTGTCGCCGGCGGTGGACATCGCCTACACCGTGCGCGATGCGAAGGCATTGGCCGCCGCGTTCGACGTGACCGTGCCGGAAGGCGTGGAAGTAGCGGTGCCGATCTGGACCACCACGCCATGGACGATTCCCGCTTCGCTGGCCGTGTCGCTGGGTCCGGACCTGGATTACGCACTGGTCGAAGGGCCTGCGCATAACGGCCGGCGGCGTTGGCTGGTAGTCGCCGAAGCGCTCGCCGCGCGCGCGCTGCAGCGTTACGGCGTCGACGACCTGGTGACGCACGCGCACGCCAAGGGCAGTGCGCTGGAAGGCGTGGTGCTGAAGCATCCTTTCTACGATGAGCGCGAGATTCCGGTGTTGCTGGGCGATCACGTGTCCGCCGAAGACGGCACCGGTGCCGTGCACACCGCGCCGGGCCATGGTCAGGAAGACTTCGTGGTGGGCCAGAAATACGGCCTGATCGAACGCTACACCGCGGCGCAGATGAATCCGGTGGATGGGCGCGGCGTGTACCTGCCGTCGACACCGCCGGCCGGCGAGCTTGTGCTCGCGGGAATGCATATCTGGAAGGCCAACGACGCCATCGTCGACGCCCTGCGCGAAAGCGGTGCGCTGCTCGCCTTCCACAAACTGGAGCACAGCTATCCGCATTGCTGGCGCCATCGCACGCCGGTGGTGTTCCGGGCCACGCCGCAATGGTTCATCTCCATGGAACAGGCGCATCTGCGCCGCGATGCGCTGGCTGCGATCAAACACGTGAAGTGGTATCCCGCCTGGGGTGAGGCGCGCATCGCCGGCATGGTGGAAGGCCGTCCCGATTGGTGCATCAGCCGTCAGCGCACTTGGGGCGTGCCGATCACTTTGTTCGTGCACCGCGAAACCGGCGAGCCGCATCCGCGTACGGTGGAACTGATGCGCGCGGTGGCCGACAAGGTGGGGCAGGGCGGCGTGGACGTTTGGTACGCGCTGGACGCGGCCGAGCTGCTGGGCGAAGAAGCCAAAGATTACGAGAAGACCACCGACATCCTGGATGTATGGTTCGACTCCGGGATCACTCATGAAGGCGTGCTGCTGGAGCGCGGTTTCGGCAAGCCCGCCGATCTGTACCTGGAAGGTTCCGACCAGCATCGCGGCTGGTTCCAGTCTTCGCTGCTTACCGGCGTGGCGATCGACAAGCACGCGCCTTACCGTCAGTGCCTGACCCACGGTTTCACCGTGGACGAGAACGGCCGCAAGATGTCCAAGTCGCTGGGCAACGGCATCGAGCCGCAGGACATCATGAAGACGCTCGGCGCGGACATCCTGCGTCTGTGGATCGGCTCGGCCGATTACAGCAACGAGATGTCGCTGTCGCAGGAAATCCTCAAGCGCAACGCCGACGCTTACCGCCGCCTGCGCAACACCGCGCGTTTCCTGCTCAGCAATCTCGATGGATTCGATCCCGCGCGAGACCTAGTGCAGCCCGTCGATATGGTGGCGCTGGACCGCTGGGTGGTGCATCGCGCCTTCGAAGTCCAGCAGAAGATCGTCGCAGCATACGAACGCTACGATTTTGCCGAGATCGTGCAGACCCTGCTCAATTTCTGCAGCGTCGATCTGGGTTCGCTGTATCTGGACGTCACCAAGGACCGCCTGTACACCATGCGGGAGGATTCGCGCGGCCGCCGTTCGGCGCAGAGCGCGATGTTCCATATCCTGGAGGCGTTTACGCGCTGGATCGCGCCGATCCTCAGCTTCACCGCCGACGAAATCTGGGGTTTCCTGCCGGGCGAGCGCGCAGCCAACGTGCTGTTCACTACCTGGTACGACGGCTTGGTGCCGCTGCCTGCGGATGCGTCCTTGTCGGCGGAAGACTTCGACAAGCTGCTGGCGCTGCGCGAGCAGATGGCCAAGGTGCTGGAGCCGATGCGCGCCAATGGGGTGATCGGCGCGGCGCTGGATGCGGAGATCACGGTGTCGGCGAGCGCCGAAACGGCCGCGAAGTGGCAGCCGCTTGCGGAGGAGCTCCGCTTCTTGTTCATCAGCGGCGATGTCACCGTCGCCGCAGTCAACGCGGATGAAGTGTTCGTGCTGGCCCAGCCGAGCACCAAGTCCAAGTGCGTGCGCTGCTGGCATCATCGCGCCGACGTGGGCGGGAACGCGGCGCACCCGGAGTTGTGCGGCCGTTGTGTTTCCAATATCGAAGGTCCGGGCGAAGACAGGAAGTGGTTCTGATGCGTTTTCCTTCTCCCACCGGGAGAAGGTGCCCCGAAGGGGCGGATGAGGGCGTGGATTTTCAGGTTGACAGGTAGTTTCCGAGGGCTGGATTTTCCACGCCCTCATCCGGCGCTTCGCGCCACCTTCTCCCGGTGGGAGAAGGAAACAAAAGCAAGGCTCGTTCCGTCATGAAAACTACTTCAAAACCCAGCGCCCTCACTTGGCTGATCCTCTCAGCCGTAGTCATCGTGCTCGACCAGTTGAGCAAGGTATGGGTGCTGGCGAAGCTGCCCGAATACACCGCAATCCCGGTGATAGAAGGCTTCTGGAACTGGTACCGCACTTACAACACTGGGGCAGCGTTCAGCTTCCTGAGCGATGCGGGCGGCTGGCAGATCTGGTTCTTTACGATCCTCGCGGTCGCCATCAGCGGCCTGCTGGGGTTCTGGCTGTCGCGCACGGCGCGCGGCGACTGGCGCCAGGCGGCGCCTTATGCGCTGGTGATCGGCGGGGCGCTGGGCAATGTCATCGACCGTCTGATCCACGGACACGTCGTCGATTTCATCCAGTGGCATTGGCGCGAGCACTACTGGCCGGCCTTCAACCTGGCCGATTCGGCCATCGTCGCCGGCGCGGTCGGTATCGCTTTGTTCGGTCTGTTTGACGGCAAGCGCAAGGCCAAAGGTCCATAATCGCGCCATGGATATCCTCCTCGCCAATCCCAGGGGTTTTTGCGCCGGCGTCGACCGCGCCATCGAGATCGTCAAGCGCGCCATCGAAACCCTGGGCGCGCCGATCTACGTCCGCCATGAAGTGGTCCACAACCGCTTCGTGGTGGAAGACTTGCGCAATCGCGGCGCGGTATTCGTGGAAGAGCTCGACGAAGTGCCCGACGACGCCACGGTGATCTTCAGCGCGCACGGTGTGTCTCAGGCGGTGCGTGCGGAGGCCGCTGCGCGCGGGCTCAAGATCTTCGACGCCACCTGCCCACTGGTGACCAAAGTCCATTTCGAAGTCGCGCGCCATTGCCGTGCCGGCCGCGATGTGGTGCTGATCGGCCATGCGGGCCATCCGGAAGTGGAAGGCACCATGGGTCAGTGGAACGCCGAGTCCGGGGCAGGGCGGATCTACCTGGTGGAAGACCTGGAAGGGGTAGCTACCCTAGAAGTGGGGCAGCCGCAGAACCTGGCCTATACCACCCAGACCACGCTGTCGGTGGACGACACCCGCGGCATCATTGAGGCGTTGCAGACCCGGTTCCCGGAGATGCAGGGTCCGCGTCACGACGACATCTGTTACGCCACCCAGAACCGCCAGGACGCCGTACGCGAACTGGCCGCGCGTTGCGATCTGATGCTGGTGGTGGGTTCGCCCAACAGTTCCAACTCCAATCGTTTGCGCGAGCTGGCCGAGCGCGAAGGCGTGGAGGCCTACCTGATCGACGGAGCCGCCGAAATCGAGCCGTCGTGGGTGGCGGGCAAGTCCCGCATCGGCGTAACCGCGGGCGCTTCCGCTCCCGACGTGCTGGTGCAGGGCGTGATCGAGCGCTTGCGCGAGTTGGGCGCCAGCGGCGTGGCCGAGCTGGACGGCGAGCCGGAAAGCATGGTTTTCGCCCTGCCCAAGGAACTCCGCCTGCAGCTGGTGAATTGACCTAACCCCTTGCCGCGCCTAGAATTCGCGTCCACGCCGGAATAGCTCAGTTGGTAGAGCGCGTCATTCGTAATGATGAGGTCGTAGGTTCGATTCCTATTTCCGGCACCAGTTGTAATCGAAAAAGCCGCCTCGCAAAGGCGGCTTTTTTGTTCCCTGGGTCTCGGGCAGTCTTGATCAAGTACCCGCGTTCTCGAAACGACACCCAGCTGTAAGCGCACACCATCGCCCTCGCACGATCAATTGCGGATCTGCAGCGAGACCTGACCGCTGTCGTCCGCATCGAGAAAGGCAGCCACGCGACTGCCCACTTTTCGGAACACCAGATCCACTCGGTGCTCACCCACTGCGAGACCGGTAATGGCGACATCCTGGATACCTTGCGGAAGTTCGGGGCGATGCACGTGGATAGTCTGCGAATCGCCATCGATCTCCACGCCCAAGCACGCTTGAAGAAGCATTAGCCCGGATCCTGCCGCCCAGGCCTGCGGCAGGCACGCGATGGGATAGGCCACGGGCGGTGCGCCTTGCGTCCGCGCGAAGCCGCAGAACAGCTCCGGCACCCGCATGTCGAAATGGACTGCGGCCTCGAATGCTCCGCGCAGCAATCGGTTGGCCGCGCCGCGCACGCCCTGCCGCGCCATGCCGAAGGCGCACAAGGCGGAATCGTGCGGCCATACCGAGCCGTTGTGGTAGGAGATGGGGTTGAAGCGGGATTCGCCGCGCGCCACCGTGCGCACTCCCCAACCCGAAAAAAAAGCAGGCGACATCAGCTGTTCGGCGACGCTTGCGGCGCGTTCTGGGGAGGGCAATCCGACGAAAAGCAGATGACCGGCATTGCTGGTACGCACGGCGCATAGCTCGCCCGCGCCGTCCAGGGCCATGCCGTAATAACCGGCATCCTCCATCCAGAAAAGTTTTTCCACGGCGATGCGCAGTTCCTCTGCACGTCTGCTCCATCGCTCTGCGGCATCGGGGTCCCGGCTTTCGCCCAGCTCGGCCATAGTGCGCAAGGCCGCATAGACGTAGCCTTGTACCTCCACCAGCGCGATCGGGCCCTCAGCAAGACGGCCATCGGCGTGGAAGACGGCATCGCCGCTGTCTTTCCAGCCCTGGTTCGCTAAGCCCAGATCGGTGCCGCGCACATAGACGAGGAATCCATTCGGGTCCGAGTCGCACACGCGTTCTATCCATTGGGTAGCCGCCAGCAATGCGGGCCAGAGCGATTCGATGGTTTCCACGTCGCCGGTGCGCCGCAAATAAGCCCCGGCCAGCGCGATGAAGAGCGGTGTGGTATCGACGCCTCCGTAGTACAGGCCGAAAGGAAGCTCCTTCAGCGTGGACATCTCGCCTTTTCGCGTCTCATGCAGGATTTTGCCGGGCGCCGCGTCCAGAAAAGGCGAATCTTCCTTCGCCTGGTGCTTGGCCAGGAAGCTGAGCACCCCTTTGGCGAGCGCGGGGTCCAGCCATAGGGTTTGTAGCGCAGTGATTACCGCATCGCGTCCGAACGGCGTGGAGAACCAGGGAATTCCGGCATAGGGATAAGGACCTGTTTCCAACTCGCTGGTGAGCAGGGCCAGATCGGAGCGGGAACGGCGCATCCACTGGTCGAATAGCGGACCGCCGCTGGCCACCCGTGCGCCGCGGCGCTGCCTCCGCCGCATTCGTCGTCGCGCGGTCGAGGCTTCATTGCGATACCGTTCGCGTGTCGGTGCGCCTTCTGGCGTCGCGCCTATTTCGATGTACAACTCGTCGCTGCCGCCTGGATCCAGCGCCACCATCAGTTCCAGCAAGCCAGGCTCCAGAAACCGCGGCGTACGCGAAAAAAGCACCGACGAGGTGCGCACGACGCGATCGAGACCCTCGTAGCGGAAGCCGTATCCCCAGTCGCCGGTCTCGGATTCGAACAGGCGTCCACGCGCGGAACGCTTGCTGCCGCGCACTTCGAACATGTCCACGAAATCCGCAGCCAGCTTGAATCGCAAAGGCAGGCGCGCGGGCCGGGCTCCGTAGTTGACGCAGGTGATGCGCTCGAATATGCGTTCCTTGCACAGGAACCGGCTGCGGGTCAGGTGAATCAGCCCTTCGGGCGCGCCCATCTCGTCGATCGCCGACAACGCGCGATTGGTCATATGGGCGACGAACAACACGTTGTCCTGGGTGACCGCAGCGCTGAGCAATGCCGGCTCCTGGTCGCCTAGCAGCAACTGGTAGGTCGACAGGATGCGTGTGTCCTGTATGAAAAGTCCTTCGCTGAGGGACACGACGTTGCCCAGGCTATTGGCGACCAGGAAGCTATCGCCGTCCTTCAGCACGTAACGCGTCTGCAGCGCGGCGTCGTTGGTGGATTCCATGGCGTCAGGCCTTCTTCAAGATCGGTTGTTCCTCCGTCAGGCGCAGGTACAGCGATTCGTAGCGGGCCACCATGTGCGATGCATCGAAACGCCGCTCGAAGCAGTCGCGTATGCGGCGACGGTCGTAAGCGCGCACTTCGGCCACCGCAGCCACGGCTTCCTCCATCCCGCTTACGACACGGCCACTGACGCCGTCGTCTACGACTTCCGGTACGGCTCCTTCGCGCCAAGCCACCACCGGGGTGCCGCAGGCCATCGCTTCGATCATGACCAGACCGAACGGTTCGGGCCAATCGATCGGGAACAGCAAGGCCGCGGCGTTGCCGAGGAATTCGCTCTTCTGGGAGTCGTCTATCTCGCCGATGAATTCCACCTCCGCACCTTCGAGCATCGGCGCGATGGTTTGGTGGAAATACCGCTGGTCTGCGTCGCCAACTTTCGCTGCGATCTTCAGCGGCATGCCGATTCTTCTGGCGATTTCTATGGCGCGATCGGGTCGCTTTTCGACTGAGAGGCGTCCCAGAAAGGCGAGGTAGTCGCAGCTAGGCCGTGACGGAGGAGCGCACAAACCCGGTGGCAACCCGTGGTGGATCGTTTCGGACCAGTTGGCCCATGGCATGGGTTTGCGCTGGCTGTCGGAAATGGAAACCAAGGGGTAACCGGGCCAACGTCGGTAGACCTGTGCCAGGTCCTGTTTATCCTGGCGGCCATGCAGGGTGGTGACGGTCTTGTGCGCCACCGTTTCGAATATGGGGAAGGGAAGCAAGTCGATATGGAAGTGCAGCACGTCGAAATCGTCAGCGCGCTGACGAATGCTTTGCAGCATCGACAAATGCGCTGCAACTATCGATTTTTGCGGTGCCGGGTCCAGACGCAGCGCTTGCTCCCTGAAACTGGTCAGGTTGGCGGAGGTGGTCGAATCTCCAGAGGCGAACAGCGTCACTTCGTGCCCACGTTCCACCAGCGCCTCGGTCAGGCAGGACACGACGCGTTCCGTTCCTCCGTACAGGCGCGGCGGTACCGATTCAAGCAAAGGCGCGACCTGCGCGATCCTCATGGGTTCTCCTTGTGATGCCCTCAGATGTTGATGGCGTTCTTCGTCGATAAGTGCGCGTCGCCGATACTGGCTAGCGCCAGTTTGCGGGGCGGCGAGTCGTCTTCGCGCGCAGTCGGCTGTGCGTCGGCGGTGGAACCGCCGGCATGTCCGTCGCCGTGGGTAGACCGACGAAGGCGTTCGAGGAAATCGGATGCCCAGCGCTTGATGTCGTGCCGCCGTAAGTTGTCCATCATCGCTTCCCAGCGTTGACGTCGTTCGGAAGCGGGCATCGACACGGCGGTGTCGATGGCGTTCGCTACATCGTCCACATCGTGCGGGTTGACCAGCAACGCCTCGGGCAACGCATCGGCGGCGCCCGCCATTCGGGAGAGCACAAGCACTCCGGGATCGGACGCATCCTGAGACGCGACGTATTCCTTGGCCACCAGGTTCATGCCGTCGCGGAGCGGCGTCACCAGCGCCAGATCGGCTGCGCGATAGAAGCCGGTAAGAATGCTATGCGGGTAGCTGTGATTGACGTATCGAATAGGCGTCCAGTCCGGACGGGCATGTAGACCATTGATGTGGCCAGCCAGGCCCTCCAGTTCCTTCCGCAATGTCTGGTACTCGGGCACCGCTTCGCGCGTGGTAGGTGCGATCTGCAAGTAGGTCAGCGGCTCGCGACGCGCCTTCCTGTGTTCCAGATGACGCGCGAACGCGCGAAAACGTTCCGGCAGTCCCTTGGAGTAGTCGAGGCGATCTACCCCTATGGCCAGCCGCTTACCGGAAAGGCTGGCCTTCAGTTCGTCCGCTGCCGATAGCGCTGCCGGAGCGGCGGCGACTTGCGCAACCGCTTGGGCATCGATGCCAATGGGGAATGTGGCCAACTCGCAACGAGGGTGATGCTTGCCGATGGCTTGCAGGTAGCCGCGGAAGTTTTCCATGTCTCCAACGGTCTGCAAGCCGACCAGATCGTAGTCGGCGAGGAGACCCAGCAGTTCCTCATGGCCAGGAAGCATGGACAGCACGTCCCACGAGGGCATCGGGATATGCAAAAAGAAGCCAATGCGCTGAGCGAGGCCCAGCTTGCGCATTTCGTGCGCCAGCGGAATCAGGTGGTAGTCATGAACCCAAACGACGTCGTCCGGCCGCAGTTCCTGCGCAAGCACATGGGCAAAGCGCTTGTTGACGTCACGATAGCCCTCGTAGGCCTCGCGCCGGTAGTCCACCAGATCGACCCGATAGTGGAATAGCGGCCACAAGGTGCGGTTGGCGAAGTGATGGTAGTAGGCGTTGAAATCGGGTTTCGGAATGTCCAGCGTGCAATAGCGGATGCCCTCGCCTATGTGGATATGGGGCGGCCCTTCGCCGTATTTTCCGCTCCAGCCGACCCATACCCCGCGCTGTTCCCGCAAGACAGTCTGCAGCGCTGTGGCCAAGCCCCCGATCTGGACGCCGCCGGGTTGGGCGACGCGGTTGGATACTACGAACAATCTTCCCACACTGTCTCTCCTAGGCGACCTCTTCCGCAAATCGGGCTTCATGCTCTGCCAGCCATGCCAGCACCGCGTCGACATCAGGCAGCCAGAAGCGGGCAGACGTTTCCCGCGATGCGCCTACCAGCACGCTGATTCCACGCATCGCATTGACCGCGGCAAAACCAGGCTCGTCCGCGGGATCGTCGCCCACGAATACCGGGCGCCTTCCTGCGAACGGCGGGTCGATCATGAAATGGCGAATCGCTTGACCCTTGTCGATTCCGGTCGGCCGGATCTCGATCCCGTGCTGTCCGCGGTGCAGACGGTGCGAAGGCAGGGCCTTCTCGACTTCTTCAGCTAGAGAGGTCAATGCCGACGCAGCGTCGGGCGCCGAACGCCAGTGCAGATAAAGGCAGGGGCCGTTGTGCTCGATGCTGGCGCCCGGGAAACGGGCAACCAAATCGTTGGCCTGTTGCACATAGCCAAAAAGCGCGTCGTCGTCCCATTCCGGGGTTTGGTAGCTCCCGGCCGCAGTCCGGCGCTGAACTCCATGTAGGCCCGCCAGCCAGGCGAATTCCAGCGGATACAGCAACGCATCGAGCGAAGCGATACTGCGGCCGCTTACCAGAGCCACCGCACCATCCAGGTGCGCAGAAAGACTTGCCAGAAGACGACGCAACGCGTCGTCGAACTTCACGCCGTCCGCCCGCTCGATATGCGGCACGAGGGTTCCATCAACATCCAAGAACAGCGCCCAGTTGCGGCTTATCGAGGGAGGAGTTCGAGAGCCATCATCGTTATCCATGATGCCCATGCTAAAGAAACGCATGTAATCGATTTGTGCACTGCGGTGTAGTGGAAGTTAGCGATCTGTTATTCACCACGCGCGAACCTCGCGAATTCAGTAGAAAAATCTCGCAGAGCTGACTTGTATTTAGAAGAGAATGGATCGTGAATAACTGAGAAGAACGCAGCGAATTCCGAGGATGGCTTCACTGATGCTTGCCGCTCTGGCGGCACCTGCGGAAGATGACGAAGCGAGACAGCGTAAATCACCGGCATTTAACTTCAGTTTGACAGTCGGTTGATTGCGGCTGCGAGAGGATCAGAAACCCCAGCCGAAGGATAGATCAGTGAAAGTAAAAACCGTAATGACGCAGAATCCCGTTGTCGCTGCCAGATCCACCTACCTGAGTGAGGTAGCTCGCAAGATGCTGGACAACGACGTCGGCGAAATCCCGATCGTCCATGGCGACAAGCCAATCGGCGTCGTCACTGATCGCGACATCGTGATTCGCCTTGTGGCGCATGGACAGGATCCAAAACAAGTGCGCGCGGAAGACTGCATGACGAGTCCGGCCATAACCATAGAGCAGGACGCGGATTTGAAGGAATGCGCGGAGCTGATGGCCAGAGAGAAGGTTCGCCGCATCCCGATCGTCGATGCCCAAGGGCGCCTGTGCGGCATAGTCGCGTTGGCCGATCTGGAGCGAAGAACGGATACTCGTTCCATGAAGGCCGAGGTTTTCCGGCATATTTCACAGCCTCATTGAACAGCCTCACAAACTACAGGCCGGGATCCAAGGATCCCGGCCTGTAGTTGGTTCTGTCGAATTCAAAGGGGAAGGAACTTAGGAATAAGAAGGCTCAGTGCCGAGGAGGAAACGCCCGGCAACTGAGCCTCCTACCGGATTTCTGCTTCGGGCATTAGCCATTGCTCATCCGGCATGGATAAATTAGCGGGCTGTGCGTTATTGCGTAGTCAATATCGGATGATGAGAAAGTAAGCGAGCGATCATTTCATGTCTGCGATGGGAAAGAATGGATCGGCAAGTCACCCACTTGCTGGCGGCGGGACTGAATGACGATAAATCTGGATTCGACTTTGGTTGCGTTCTTGAGGCAACACGCATCACGCTCACGACTTCCGCCTTCGATTTGACGTTTTTCGCTAAGTATCACCACGCCTTCTTTCGTATCCACGTTGATGTCGGTACTGGTGGCGCCATCCATAGCCAAAAGGCGAGGAACAACTGCGCGACGCCGAAGCCACGCGGCTAGCGCCAGAAGACGCGTAGGCCATCGGCTCCGAACACGGGATCCGCTGCCGGTACGGGCACCTTGGCCACGGCTTTTTCGGTGGTTTCGCGCTCGCTTTCCAGGCCCGTGCGCATATCGGGCTCGCGGCCTTCCGGATAAGCGCCGACTACCTGGAACCCATCGGCTTCCCGCAATTTGCGATGAGCGACGCCTGCCGGTATGACCAATACATCCCCAGCGCGAAGATTCACTTCCGGACCGTGTTCGCCGCCGAGCTGAAGGAGGGCTTTTCCCGCGAATGCGCCCAGCACTTCGTGCGTATTGCTATGGAAATGGTGGAACGGATAAACGCTCCACCGCCAGGCGTCGGTCCAGCCATTGTCCGCGAACCGCTTTTCCAGCCATTGCGCGCCCGCGTCGTCGCGCTGCGAAAAGACTCCTCGGTAGACCAGCGCCGGATTCGTGTTGTTGGGTATGGCGCCATCGGGCGCCAGACGGAATATCTCGGTCGCAGGGCGCGAGTCGGTGGGTTTCTCCACCACATGCGAACGCAGCATGGCGAACCTCCGTAGAAGATAGTCGTATTCTAAGGCGGCCCTTGTTTACGGGCCGTATAGTTGGATGCCCGCTATCCGGCCCCATGTAGATTCCTAGTGAGCGGCCCATAGCTACGATAGCTCCGCGATCCAGACCTCCGACTTCCCGATGCCTCTCGACACCTTCCATCCTGCCGTTGCCAACTGGTTCCGCCGGACTTTCGGCGCGCCCACGCAGGCGCAGGCCGAGGCTTGGCCGCACATTAGGGCAGGCCGGAACACCTTGGTGGCTGCGCCTACCGGTTCGGGCAAGACGCTTACCGCCTTCCTGGCGGCGCTGGACGAGCTGGTGCGCACGGGATTGCGGCCGGAGGGGCTGGCGGACGAAACGATCGTCCTCTACATCTCGCCCCTGAAAGCGCTTTCGAACGATATCAAGCTGAACCTGGACGCGCCGCTGGCGGGAATCCGGCAGGAGCTCGCAACTTTGGGTTTGCCGGACGTGGATATCCGCACGGCGGTGCGCACCGGCGATACGCCGCAAAAGGAACGCCAGCAGAGTCTGCGCAAGCCGCCGCATATTCTGGTCACCACGCCGGAATCGCTTTACGTGTTGCTGGGGTCGGCCTCCGGACGCACCATGCTGTCCACGACGCGCACGGTGATCGTGGACGAAATCCATGCCGTGGCCGCAAGCAAGCGCGGCAGCCATCTTTCGCTATCGCTGGAACGCTTGCAGGCGCTATGCGCCGCGCCGCTGGTGCGCATCGGGCTCTCGGCGACGCAAAAGCCGATCGATGAGGTCGCGCGTTTTCTGGTCGGCTGCGGTCCCGCGTCCGCCGGCAGCACCGATTGCGCGGTGGTCGACATCGGCTACGCCAAGCAGCGCGATCTGGCGCTGGAAATTCCGCCTACGCCGCTGGCGGCGGTCATGTCCAACGACCAGTGGGAACAGGTCTACGTGCGCGTAGCCGAGCTGGTGCGCGCGCATCGCACCACTTTGGTTTTCGTCAACACACGGCGCATGGCCGAACGCGCGGCCCGCCATCTGGGCGAACTGCTGGGCAAGCAAGCCGTCGCCGCCCATCATGGAAGTCTGGCCAAGGAAGCGCGACTGGACGCCGAACAACGGCTCAAGCGCGGAGATCTGAAAGTGCTGGTGGCCACCGCGTCGCTGGAGCTGGGTCTGGATATCGGCGATGTCGATCTGGTCTGCCAGTTGGGTTCGCCGCGTTCCATCGCCACTTTCCTGCAACGTGCCGGACGCTCTGGGCATGCGGTGGGAGGAATACCCAAGGCGCGGTTGTTCCCTCAATCCCGCGACGAACTGCTCGAATGCGCGGCATTGTTGGATTGCGTGGCCAGGGGAGAACTCGACGCGCTGCGCGTGCAGCCGGCGCCATTGGATGTGCTGGCGCAGCAGATCGTCGCCGAAGTCGCGTGCGCGGAATGGGACGAGGACGAGCTCTTCGCCCTGGTGCGCCACGCGTCGCCGTACGCGCGCTTGAAGCGCGAAGACTACGACGCGGTGGTGCGGATGCTGTCCGAAGGTTTCACTACCCGGCACGGCCCGCGGGCCGGCTACGTGCATCGCGATGCCGTGCATCGTCGCCTGCGCGAGCGCAAGGGCGCGCGGATGACCGCCTTGATGTCGGGCGGCACCATCCCCGAGACCGGCGATTACGCCGTGCTGCTGGAGCCGCAGGCGCTCAATATAGGCACCGTGAACGAAGACTTCGCGGTGGAGAGCCTGACCGGCGACATCTTCCAACTCGGAAACGCCAGTTACCGGATCCTGCGGATCGAACCGGGCCGCGTGCGCGTGGAGGACGCGCAAGGCGCCCCGCCCAATATCCCGTTCTGGCTGGGCGAAGCGCCCGGCCGTACCGACGAATTGTCCTTCGGGGTTTCGCGTTTGCGCGCGTCGATCGGAGATGCGATCGCGGCCTCCGGTCCGGGGGCCGCATGCGACCGGCTGCTGCAACAGGTAGGGCTGCAGAGGGAGGCAGCAGAGCAGGTCGTGGATTATCTGGCGCGCGCGCAAGCCGCGCTCGGTGCGTTGCCTACGCAGACACGCATCGTGATGGAGCGGTTCTTCGACGAATCCGGCGGCACCCAGCTGGTGATCCACTCGCCTTACGGCAGCCGCCTCAATCGCGCCTGGGGGCTGGCGCTGCGGAAGCGCTTCTGCCGCAAGTTCAATTTCGAACTGCAAGCGGCGGCGACCGAAGACGCCATCGTGCTGTCGCTTTCCACCAGCCATAGCTTTCCGCTGCAGGACGTGGAGCAATACCTGAAGTCGGTTTCGGCGCTCGAGGTCCTGGTGCAGGCGTTGCTGGATGCGCCGCTGTTCGGAGTGCGCTGGCGATGGAATGCGACTACGGCCTTGGCGCTGCCGCGTTACCAGGGCGGCAAGAAGGTTCCGCCGCAGCTGCAACGCATGAAATCGGAAGACCTGCTGGCGACGGTTTTCCCCGACCAGGTGGCGTGCGCGGAGAACCTGGCCGGCGAGCGGGAAATTCCGGAGCATCCGCTGGTGGCGCAAACCCTGTGGGATTGCTTGTACGACGCGATGGATGCCGATGGCTGGTTGAACCTGCTGCGCCGCATCGAATCCGGAGAGGTCGAGGTGCTGGCGAGAGATCTACCGGCGCCTTCGCCCCTGGCGGCCGAAGCGCTGAATGCGCGCCCTTACGCCTATCTGGACGACGCGCCGCTGGAAGAACGCAGAACGCAGGCGGTGCAGGGCCGCCGTTATGCCGATCCGGAAAGCGCCGCGGACATCGGCCAGCTCGATGCCGATGCCATAGCGGCGGTCAGGCGCGAGGCTTGGCCCGAGGCACGCAATGCGGACGAAATGCACGAAGCCCTGGGTGGTCTGGGAGTGATCACAGAAGCCGAGGCCTGCGCGACGCCCGACTGGCGGCAGTGGTTGCAGGTGCTGGCGGCGGAGGGCCGTGCCACTCGGCTTGAGTTACGCGGCATCGGTTGCTGGGTAGCGACGGAGCGGCTCCCGCAGGCGACGGCCGTCTATCCGGAATCCGTCGCGCATCCCTCGGTAGAAGTGCCGCGCGAGTACGCCGAAACGCTTTGGACCGGCGAAGAGGCGATGCGCGAACTGCTGCGTTCTCGTCTCTCCGGCCTGGGTCCGATGCGCGCGCATGAGCTCGCCGCTCAGCTGCAGGTGCCGCTTGCGGAAGTCGAGATCGCACTGCTCGGACTTCAGAACGAAGGCTATGTCTTGCAGGGGAATTTCACCCCGGGTTCCGAAGAGGTCGAATGGTGCGAACGGCACTTGCTCGCCCGCATCCATAGATACACCCTCAAACGCCTACGCCAGGAAATAGAGCCGGTAGAGCCGCGCGATTTCGCGCGATTCCTGTTCGACTGGCAACACCTCAGTCCCGCCACTCGCGTCAATGGACCGGAAGCGCTGTCGGTCGTACTCGGCCAACTGGAAGGTTATGAGGCCCCGGCGGCCAGTTGGGAAGCCGAGCTGTTGTCGGCCCGGGTCCAGGACTATTCCATCGCCTGGCTCGACGATCTCTGCACCTCCGGACGCACCTTGTGGGCGCGGCTGCGACCGAACGCATCCGAAGGCGGAAGCGCAAGCGCTTCGCTGCGCTCCACGCCGCTGCTGTTGTTGCCGCGCCGCACGGCGCCGCTTTGGCGCCAGCTAGCGCCGACGCCTGGGGACGACGCGGGCATGAGTTCGCGCGCTAGCAAGATCGTCGAATGGCTGGCCGCCAGCGGAGCCTCTTTTTTCGACGAACTCGCCGAAGGCGCGCACCTGTTGCAGACGGAATTGGAAGACGCACTGGCCGAATTGGTGGCGCGCGGCCGCGTTCATTGCGACAGCTACGCCGGGTTGCGCGCGTTGCTGGTGCCTGCTTCGAAGCGTGCTCCTGCTTCCTCCAGACGCCGGCGCCATTCGCTATTCGGTATCCAAGATGCCGGACGGTGGGCGCTGGTACGCCATCCGGGTACCGATCCGGGCGCGAAGAAATCGCCGGAGGCGATCGAACACGTGGCCCGCACTCTGCTGCGCCGATACGGCGTGGTGTGCTGGCGAATGCTGGAACGCGAAGCGGCGTGGCTTCCTCCATGGCGCGAACTGGTTCGTATCTATCATCGGCTGGAAGCGCGCGGCGAGATACGCGGCGGCCGTTTCATCGCAGGATTGTCCGGAGAGCAGTTCGCGTTGCCTGAAGCGCTTGGACTGTTGCGGCAGGTGAGGCGCCGGCCAGCCGACGGACAACTGGTGCGCGTTTCCGCCGCCGATCCGGCCAATCTGCTCGGCACCGTGCTGGCCGGCGCGAAGATTCCCCGGCTGCCTGGATCCAGCGTGCTCTATCGGGACGGAATCGCGATCGCGGCCAATGCCGGCGGACAGACGCAGTGGCTGGTTGCGCTGGATGCGCAGGAACAGCGCCAGGCTATGGATGCATTGGTGCAACGCACCGTCTGGAAGCCGCCGGTATCGGTTGAAACCGCAGCCTAGCGACTCCTCCATGAGCGACTGCGGACAGTCAAAACAGCGTGAAGATGTCCGCAAGCATCCGATGATAAAAAGCGGGCTTCCTTTTTATTGCAGCGGAGATCGAGTATGGAAACCCAGGAACTGCATCGTGGCCGTTTGATTGACCACATCCAATTGGTCGTACGGGACCTTACCGCCAGCCAGAGATTCTACGAAGCCGTGTTCGATGTCCTGAGGATTCCGATGGCAGGCACCGGCGACGACTATTTCTGGGCGGACGAATTGTTCGTATCGACCGCCGATAGCAAAGCTGCGCAGGGAATATTGACCGGACGCCATCACTTGGCATTCCAGGCGCAGGACAAGGCCATGGTCGATGCCTTCCACAAGGCGGCTCTCGCCAATGGCGGAAAGGACAATGGCGCACCCGGATTCCGCGAATATCATCCGGGCTACTACGGGGCCTTCGTTCTGGATCCTGACGGAAACAACATCGAAGCCGTTTATCACGGCGAGGCCAAGCGCAGCGCGCCTTCGGTGAAAGTAACTTTTTGAATCGAAGGGGTAGTGCAGTCGCCTTGAATTCCGGGCGCCTAAACCACCGGCGGCGAAGCGACCACGGTCGACTCGACTTCTACTTCTAGGCGCCTGCTGGGCCGTCAAAGATGTCGTATTTCCTCAACATCGATTCCAATCGATCGAAAACATAATCGAAGTCTTCCGCATGGGCTTCAGCAAGAATGATCTCGGCATGGCTGGCCCAGATGTTCTGCCGCGCAAGCGGCTCCGCACCGGCGATGAGCATTGGGACTTCAGCCTCCAGAGCGGCTACCAATGCGTCCAACTCGGAACGGGTCTTGTAAACCATCGCTGGATCATATACCCCGCCTCTTCCAACGCACTGCGCAATCTGCCGGAGAGGCAGGTGGCCTGAGTCCGTGCGAGCGAATGTCCTATCCGGTCTCGCCTAATGCGACCGAAAGGTGTACAAATGTACACCTATGGACACCCTCCCTCCCAAGCGCGCCGCCGTGCTGGCTTTCCTCCGCGACCAGGTGGAGGGGCAAGGCCGGGCGCCCAGCTTGGCCGAGATCGCGGACGAATTCGGTTTCGCTTCGCGCAATGCGGCCCAGAAACATGTCCAGGCTCTGGTCGCCGATGGCCTGATCGAACTGGTTCCGGGCCAGAAACGCGGCATCCGCCTGGTCGGTGGGCGCGGGCCAGGCCAGTTGGTATCGCTGCCGGTGCTGGGGCGGGTAGCGGCCGGTTCCCCGATCGGCGCCGATATCGGTCTGGATCAGCAAGTGTGGCTGGACCGCACCCTGTTTTCGCTCGTCCCGGACTATCTGCTGAAAGTGCAGGGCGATTCCATGATCGACGACGGCATTCTCGATGGTGACCTGGTCGGCGTGCACCGCACCAGCGAAGCGCGCAACGGCCAAGTGGTGGTGGCGCGCGTGGAAGGCGAGATCACCATCAAGCGTTTCGAACGCGGCCGCAAGAACATCCGGCTGCTGCCGCGCAATCCCGCCCATGCTCCCATCGTGGTGGAACCGCATCAGGATTTCGCCATCGAAGGCGTCTACTGCGGACTGGTCAGGAAGGGCTGATGGGCGCGGTCGTCGCACTGGAAACCCTGCTCGCCGCACAGACCCTGTGGCGCGCCGGCCGCACCGCCACCCTCGCTGCGGAAGGCGAAAGCACCGGGCATGCGCCGCTCGACGCGTTGCTGCCGCAAGACGGCTGGCCGCGCCGCGCGCTGACCGAGCTGCTGCTGCCCGCCGATGGCGTGGGCGAACTGGAACTGCTGTTCCCCACGCTCGCGCGCATGACCCAGGCCGGCGGTACCGTAGTGGTGGTGGCGCCGCCATACATTCCCTACGCGCCTGCGTGGCAGGCGGCCGGCGTGGAGCTGGCGCATCTGGAGATCGTGGAAGCGCAACCGCGCGATGCCTTGTGGGCGTTCGAACAATGCCTGCGCAGCGGCACCTGCGCCGTTGTGCTCGGCTGGCCGCGCAATGCCGATGCGCAATCGCTGCGCCGTCTGCAGGTGGCGGCCGACAGCGGCGACTGCCTGGGTTTCGCTTTCCGCGATCGCAAACACCTCGCCAATCCTTCGCCCGCCGCCTTGCGTCTCGAGCAAGCGGACGGCGCCTGGCATGTGCGCAAATGCCGTGGCGGGCAGCTGCCTTCGCGCCATTTCGCGCTGGCGACGCATTGAGCCGCGCGCATGTTGTGGGCTTGCATACTGCTGCCGCAGCTGGCGCTGGATTCTGTCCTCCGGCGTTTGCCTGATCCGCAACGACCGCTAGCGCTGGTCACCGGTCCGGCGCATCTGCGCAGCCTGTACGCGGTCAACGCGTCGGCGGCCGAGGCGGGGCTGTCCCCGGGCATGCGCCTGTCCGCCGCGCATGCGTTGCTGGCCGACGTGGCCACGGTGGAACATGACGCGTTGGCCGAAGCGCGCTGGCATCGCTTCCTCGCTGCATGGGCCTACCGCCACAGCTCGCTGGTCAGCGCGCAGTGGCCCGGTTGCGTGGTGCTGGAAGCGCGCGCCAGTTTCCAGTTGCTGGGGCCATGGCCGCGTTTCGAGGCGCGACTGCGCGAGGAACTGACCGCGCTGGGATTCGCCCATCGCATCGCTCTGGCGCCGACGCCGCGCGCGGCACGCGTGCTGGCGGGACTGCGCGACGGCATGGCGGTGACCTCCGCGCCCGCGATGCGGGAAATCCTGGCGAAAGTGCCGGTGCGCCGCGCTGCGCTACCCGATGGCGCCGGCGAACGCCTGCATCGCATGGGCGTGCGCGACCTGCGCGCGCTGCGCGCGCTGCCGCGCGACAGCCTGCGTCGGCGTTTCGGCCTCGAGCTGCTCTCGCATGTAGACCGCCTGTATGGCGAGGCCGACGATCCGCTGGACTGCTACGCGCCGCCGGATCATTTCGACAGCCGCGTGGAGCTGGGCTACGAAGTCGAGCACCATCCACCGCTGCTGTTCCCGCTGCGCCGCCTGATCGGTGATCTGTGCACCTACCTGTCCATCCGCGATGGCGGCGTGCAGCGCTTCGTGCTGCGGCTGGAGCATGAAGGCAGGGTGCAGGAGGGCGCGCATACCGATGTCGAGGTCGGACTGCTGGCCGCGGAACGCGAGCCTGCGAGGCTGTTCGAACTCACCCGCAACCGGCTGGAGCGCGTGTCGATTCCGAAACCGGTGGTGGCGATGCGCCTGTTGGCGCGCGAACTGCCGCCCTTCGTGCCGGCCTCGCGGGATTTGTTCGACGCGCGCGCGCAGCAAACCCTGCCATGGCCGCAGCTGCGCGAACGCTTGCGCGCGCGGCTGGGTGACGAAGCCGTGTATCGCGTCGCACCGGCCGGCGATCCGCGGCCGGAACGTGCCTGGCGTCGCGACGACGGCAGACCTGCGATAGAACCGGTGCTGCCACCGCGTCCCGCGTGGCTGCTGCCGCATCCGGTGCCGTTGCGTGGACATGGATTGCGCATCGTTTCCGGCCCGGAGCGTCTGGAAAGCGGCTGGTGGGATGGCGAGGACGCACGCCGCGACTATTACGTATTGGAAACCGCGCAGGGTCAGCGCGCCTGGGTGTTCGCGCCGGTCGGCGAGCGCGAAGGCTGGATGCTGCATGGATGGTTCGCGTGAAGTTCGTCCACCTGCCACTGGAGGCGGCCAACGATCCGGGCGATCCGTTGCCCGCATATGCCGAGTTGCATTGCCTGTCGGATTTTTCGTTCCTGCGTGGCGCCTCCAGCGCCGAAGCGCTGTTCACCCGCGCCGCGCAATGCGGCTACGAAGCATTGGCCATCACCGACGAATGCTCGCTGGCCGGCATCGTGCGCGCGCTGGTGGCTTCGGAAGAGGCAGGCATCAAGCTGATCGTCGGCAGCGAATTCGAACTGGAGGACGGCTTGCGGCTGGTATTGCTGGTGCAGACGCAGCAGGGCTATACCCATCTGTGCCAGCTGATCACCCAAGCGCGTCGTGCCGCCGGGAAAGGCGAGTACCTCATCACCCGCGCCGATTTCGAAGCCCATGCCGGCGCGGAGGGCGTACCGGGAATCTTCGCCTTGTGGCTGCCCGGACGCAGTCCCGGGATAGAGCAGGGCGCCTGGGTGCGCGACACCTTCGGCGAACGCGCTTATCTGGCGGTGGAATTGCATCGCGATCGCGACGATGCGCAGCGTTTGGATGAATTGCTCGCGTTATCGACATGCCTGTCCTTGCCTGCGGTGGCGACCGGCGACGTGCATATGGATACGCGGCGCATGCGTCTGTTGCAGGACACGATGACCGCGATCCGCCAGGGGACGATCCTGGCCGAAGCCGGCGCGCATCTGTTCCGCAACGGTGAACGCCATCTGCGCAGCCGCCGTGCCTTGGGCAATATCCATCCGCACGCCTTGCTGGAAAATTCGGTGGGCATCGCCCGTCAATGCACTTTCAATCTGCGGCAGCTGGATTATGTTTATCCCGCCGAGCTAGTGCCCTGCGGCGAAACGCCTGCCAGCCATCTGCGTGCGCTGACCATGGCGGGCATGCGGGAGCGCTGGCCGCAGGGCGCGCCCGCGAAGGTGATCGAAACCGTCGAAGGCGAGCTGGCCTTGATCGCCAAACTCAAGTACGAAGCTTTCTTCCTCACCGTCGAGGATATCGTCCGCCATGCGCGGAGCCTGGGAATCCTTTGCCAGGGGCGTGGCTCGTCCGCCAATTCCGCGGTCTGTTTCGCACTCGGCATCACCTCGGTCAATCCGGAGGAGAGCCGTCTGCTGATGGCGCGTTTCCTGTCGGAGGAACGCAACGAACCGCCGGACATAGACGTGGATTTCGAGCACGAGCGCCGCGAGGAAGTGCTGCAGTACGTCTACAACAAATACGGACGCGAGCGCACCGCGCTGGCCGCCACCGTGATCCGTTACCGCGGGCGCAGCGCGCTGCGCGATGTGGCCAAGGCCTTCGGTCTGCCGCCGGACCAGATCACGCTGCTATCCGGCTGCTATGGCTGGGGCAATGGCGAAACACCGATGGATCAGCGCTTGCGCGAGGCGGGATTCGATCCGGAGAATCCTCTGATCCTGCGCGTGCTGGCCCTGACCGAAGCCTTGCACGGACACCCGCGCCACCTTTCGCAGCATGTGGGCGGTTTCGTGATTTCCGATACGCCGTTGTGGAATCTGGTGCCGGTGGAGAACGCCGCCATGGCCGACCGCACCATCATCCAGTGGGATAAGGAAGACCTGGAGGAAATGAAGCTGCTCAAGGTCGACTGCCTGGCGCTGGGCATGCTGACCTGTCTGCGCAAGGCGTTCGACCTAGTGAAGGAGCACCGCGGCTATGAATTGACGCTGGCCAGCGTGCCGAAAGACGACCAGCCTACCTACGACATGATCCAGCTCGCCGATACGGTCGGTGTATTCCAGATCGAATCGCGCGCGCAGATGAGCATGCTGCCGCGGCTCAAGCCCAATTCCTTCTACGACCTGGTGGTGGAGGTGGCGATCGTGCGGCCCGGACCCATCCAGGGCGGCATGGTGCATCCGTATCTGCGCCGGCGTATGGGCAAAGAGAAACCGGATTATCCCTCGGAGGGCGTCAGGGACATCCTCGAGCCTACGTTGGGCATTCCTCTGTTCCAGGAACAGGTAATGGAACTGGTGATGCATGCCGGCTACAGCCCCAGCGAGGCGGACAACCTGCGCCGCTCGATGGCGGCCTGGGGCCAGGGCGGCGACATGGAGCCGCACCGGGCCCGCATTCGCGAATTGATGGAAGGCAGAGGCTACACCTCGGATTTCATCGATCAGATCTTCGAGCAGATCAAGGGTTTCGGCTCCTACGGCTTCCCGCAGAGCCACGCCGCGTCCTTCGCCAAACTCGTCTACGTCAGCTGCTGGCTGAAACGCCATGAACCCGCGGCGTTCGCCTGCGCGCTACTCAATGCGCAGCCGATGGGCTTCTATCCCGCCAGCCAGATCGTGCAGGACGCGCGGCGCGGCCGGAAGGCGCGGCCGGCGGTCGAGTTCCTGCCGGTGGATGTGACCTGCAGCGATTACGACAACACACTGGTGGGTGGCTCGTTGTGCATCGAAGGAGACAAGGGCGAGCAACCGGCGATACGCCTGGGATTGCGTCAGATCAGCGGATTGTCCGAACAAGCGGCCCTGGCCATCATGAGCGCACGCCAGCGGCAGCCGTTCCACGACATCGCCGACCTGTGCCTGCGCGCGAACCTGGACGACAAGGCGCGCAATGCCTTGGCCGAAGCGGGCGCGCTGCAACCCCTGGCGGGAAACCGCAACCAGGCGCGCTGGATCGTTGCCGGCATCGAGCGCCAATATCCGCTGCTCCCCGGCAGTCCGCAGGAGCGGCCGATCGAATTGCCGGCGCCGGCCATGGGCGAGGAAGTGCTCTCCGACTACCGCGCGCTCGGACTGACCCTGCAGGCGCATCCGCTTTCATTGTTGCGAGAGAAATTGCGCGCGCGCCGGTTGTTGGGTTCGCGCGACCTGATCGACAAACGCCACGGCAGCAGCGTGCATGCGGTTGGGTTGGTGACCAACCGCCAGCGTCCGCAGACCGCGAGCGGCACCATCTTCGTGACCCTGGAAGACGAGCATGGGATGGTCAACGTGGTGGTCTGGGAGCATGTGGCCCAGCGGCGGCGCAAAGCGCTGCTGGGCGCCAGCCTGCTGGCGGTGCGCGGGCGCTGGGAACAGGTCGATGGCGTGGCCCATCTCATCGCCCAGGACATGCAGGATCTCAGCGAAATGCTGGGAGGCCTGCGCACCACTTCGCGGGATTTCCACTGATGCCGGCCGGTGCGTTCTCGTTGGATCTTTTCGCCGGGGCGATGACGCAGCTGGTGGACGACGCGCAAGGCGGCATCCGCTACTGGCCGGAGTTCGTCGATGCCGCACTGGCGCAGGAGTGGTTCGCCACTTTGCATGCGAATGCCGCATGGACGCATCTGCAGCGGCCCATGTACGACCGCGTGGTGGATGTGCCGCGGCTGTTGGCGTCGTACCGCATCGAAGCGTTTCCGCCGGAACTGCCTTTGGCGGATATGTTGGCGCGTGTACAGGCCATCGTGCCTGCGCCGTACAACGACGTCGGCATGAATCTCTATCGCGATGGCAACGACAGTGTGGCCATGCATAGCGACAAATCGCACCTGTTGTTGGCGACGCACCCCATCGCGCTGGTCTCGCTGGGCGATCCGCGCCGCATGCTGATCCGCGCCAAGGCCGGCAATCGCCGGACGCTGGCCGTGGATCTGGAGCCTGGCAGCCTGTTATGCATGAGTCACGCGTCGCAGGCGACCCACGAGCACGGCATTCCCAAGACCAAGAAGCCGCAAGGGCCACGCATCAGTGCGGTCTTTCGCGTCCGGCCCCACGAATGACCCATTCGCGCATCACTCTCCCGGAGGATGGGCATCGCGGGTGCGTGATGCCTGGACTACCGCTTCGCGGCCCAGTGCCGGATCGTCGGTGAAAACGGCGTCGATTCCGGCGGCGATGTAGCGCCGCATCTCGCGTACCGAACCGGATTCGTTGCGCTCTGCGGCTCCGCCACCGCCCTTGAACTCAGGGCCAAGGAAATGGTTCTCCGGCCGGAACGTATAGATAACGACTTTCAATCCTTCCGCGTGCGCGTCGTCGACCAGAGCGCTTCGTGCTTCTTGCGCGCCGCTTCGTAAATCCACATTCTTTATCGAAGCTCCGATGGCGTCGGCATAAGTTGCGATCTCGCGTAGGCCGCTGGGCCTCATCATGTCGCCATAGGTGGTGCGCTGTCTGGAAACGACCGCATCGTACGGACGTCCGTCCGTTTCGCCCAGCAACTGCAAGAGTTCGATATTGGAATGCGTAGCCCCGATCTTGTCGCGCAGGTATCGCAGGTTGCCCGTTTCGAAGGATTGGATGGTCACCGGCGCGCGCTGCGTGTAGGAATGCGCCATCAGTGTCGCCAGCAGCTTGTCTTCCATGGCCAGGCCCAGGCCTGCGAAATAAGTCGGGTGCTTGATCTCCGGAACGATGCCGATCACACGCCCATGCTTCGGCGATTCGCTGGCGACCAGTTCGATGATCTCGTCCAGCGTGACGATGCCGAATTGATCGTCGTAGGCGGTCGACCGCAACTCCGGCAACCGCTCGCGTGCGCGCAGGGTGCGCAGTTCGGTCAGTGTGAAGTCCTCCGTGAACCAGCCGTCGGTCTTTTCTCCATCGATGGACTTGCGGGTCTTGCGCGAGGCGAATTCCGGATGGTCGGCGATATCGGTCGTACCGCTGATCTCGTTCTCGTGCCTGGCGACCAAGAAACCGTCCTTGGTGCTGACCAGGTCCGGCTCGATCGCATCGGCTCCATCCTCGATCGCCCTGGCGTAGGCGGCCAGCGTATGTTCGGGGCGCAGCGCGCTGGCGCCGCGATGGGCGATGATGGAGACCTGAGAGGTGTCGCTGGGCATGATGGCGCCTTGGCTTGGAATCGCACTTTCTCCACGGCCATCCAAGACGGATACCCGGCGCTGGTTCTATAGCAGCGGAATGTCCTTTTCTTCGCTGGGAAGTCCCAGCTTGATGCGATCTTCCTTCATGTAGGTCGGCATCGGCTGCCGCTCGATATTGTGCTCACGAAGCCAGTGCTGGCATTTACGTTGCCACTCGATCATCTGCGGCTTGACCGGCAACCAGTAGATATCGTCCACGACGGGCATGCGGGTATTGTTGGCTGAGCCTTTCTGCGTTTCTGTTGTGCGCGTCGGATCCGCACCACGCTGGAGTAGCCAGTAGACTTGTTCGAAATTGCCAAAGCTCGAGTACCAATTAACTACGGTGTTGTAACTTGCCGGGTCATACAGGCCTTCGTTGATGTTGGCGCCGCGCTCTATGAGCAGTTTTACATTCGGCCATTGATCGCGCAGGGTGGCTACGTAGGTCAACGGCTCTCCATTGGAGTTATGAGTATTGGGGTCGCCGCCATAATCGAGCAGCATGGCGAGATAGCGCGTATCTGCTTCGCCTGCCGCGAAGACCAGGGCGTTGTTGCGCTGCTGGCCATGCGGGCGTTGCGAATCTACCCGGCGCGCATTGGGGTTGGCGCCGTTGTCCAGCAGTAATTTCAAACCTGACAAGTTCTTGTTGAATACAGGCCAGGCCACCATTGGCATGGCGGTCTCGTCGAAGATAACGTCCGGGTTGACGCCTTCCTGTTTGATTAGCCGTTGGATATCGGTGGCATCGTTGCGATCGATTGCTTCGGCTAACTCCAAGGCCTTGCCCTGGAAGTAATTGCTGGCCCGAAAGCCTGCAGCAGCCGGTTCGCTTGCGGGCTGTGCATGGCAGGCAGTCAGGCATGTCGAAAACACCAATGCGACGACAAGGTTACCGAAAGCGGACATGCATCCATTCCTGGACATCCTTTATCTCCCTCATTGAAATGTGACATCACAATATTTGCCGCAGCCTTTGCGATTGACAGTAGCGATGCGCAGTGGCAGGTTGAACAGCGTTGATTGCCGTGTCAACCCGAGGCAAGGAGCCGAGCATGACCAAGCCCACCGTTACTGTCGGGCCAGAACTCCCGTCCCAGGATCCGCGGACGTTGGAGGAAAAAATACTGCAGGTACAGCAGCAGCGCGAATTGCTATCGACAATGCGTGCGCAATCGGTGCAATCCAGCGATCCGCAACTTTCCCGCCAAGCTGATGCACTGGAGCGGCAATACTATGTGCGCGACGTGGCGGGATTGGCCGATGATGTCTACGAATCGGCGGCCCACAAACCTTCGTCGCAGCCCGGCTGGCTACGTGCGAGCGAGCATCCGGAGCTATTGCGCCAGGCAGGAGTGAACTGGAGCGATCAGCAGATCAGGCAGTATCTGCAGCCAGACGATTCCAACTTTCGCGCCGAGATCTATCTGCCAGACCCTCGGGTTTTCGGTCCTGAGGCTAAGCCAGTCGTTGCCTACAAGGGTTCCAATGGGGCAATAGTGGCGCACGACAGCGCGGGTAAAGAAGTGATCAGGGAGTCGGCTGCGGAGGACTGGCTGAACAATGGTCGTCAAGGTGCGGGGTTGGAAAGCGACTATTACGACCGCGCTATGCGGCTTGCCAACGATCTCAAACGTTCGCCGCTGGGAAGAGAATTCGAGATAGTCGGCCATTCTTTGGGCGGCGGCTTGGCCTCTTCGGCTTCTGCGATTACCGGCATACCTGCCGTCACCTTCAACTCATCGGGATTGAATCCCATCACCGCACAGCGCTACGCGGATAAGCAAGGCCTCTCGGTTTTCGACACGGACAAAACAGTCACCGCCTACCAAGTCAAAGGCGAAGTGCTTACCGACGGCCAAGCCATGGTCGGTCGGATGGATGCATTGCAACGGATGCAGATGGGCGCGGTCGCCACCATGGCCGCCGATGTTTCGCGCCTGCCGGAAGCGCGGCAACTGCTGACCACGCAGTTGGGGCAGGTGCTGCCCCATAGCAAACAAGCCCAGCAAGATGCGCTGGGTCTGATCGATTACCTCGCCGAGCATTCCGGAAGCCGGACCCTCAAGCAGGTACCCACCGCAGCCGGGCAGGTGCAGCCCGTGCTGGAAGCCAAAATGCGGGACGCGCACGGCAATATCGTTGATCGCCCCAAAGAGTCGACGATCAGCGAAGTGGCCAAGGATGCGGGGCCATTGCTCAACGTGCTGAGCGGGGCCGTGGCGGGAGCATATGTGGGAAAAAAGGCGGGCGAGGGCATCGCTACTGCCGGCAAGGTTACCGATGTCGCCTTGGACACCGTCGGCGATGGCTATCGGGTAGGCGGCAAGATCGCTGGTCAAACCGTTGAGGCGGGCGCGCAGACCTTCGGCAAGATATCGGGGCTGCAAGTGCGCGGCGGCGGTGAAGTGGTCGCGCAGGTACGCGTGGCGAGCGGATACCTGGAGGCCGCCGTACCCACGGCGCAATGCGTGACCCAGCGCTGGGGCAATGAAACCAGCAACGCGCTGTTGCGAGCCGCCAGCCACCTGCCTTTCGCCGACAAGATCGCACCGGGCCTGCGCCAGGAAGCCGACCGGCGCGATCAGGCCACGGAGGCGTACTGCGATCTCAAGACCGCTCAGGCCAGGGGAGCGCTGGATCACGCAGGACGCGATGCGAACAGCATCCGGCAAACCGCAGGCCAGGGCGCGCAGTTGCTGGAACAGGCCGCCAACCAGACCGGTGCGAATTTGCGCAAGTCCACCGAACAAACCGGCGCGACGATCGACCGGGCGTTCGATCAGGCCGGACGTGGGGTGCGCAACCTGACTGGACATGCGCCGACGGCCTTGGCCGCAACGGGAGCCGGATTGGGTACCGTCGTTGCCGCGGAAGCGACTTACCTTGGACCTGGCGGGCTGATGAACGCTTGGCAGACAAGGGCTGCCATCAAGCAAGCGCCGGGTGCGGGCAATGAAGCGACCCAGCGGCATTTGATGACCGAAACGGTGATCCCAAGCCTGGACGCACGGACGCAATCGCTCGAGCACGCTGCGGTCAAGCAATTGACGCAGCCGGCGCCAACTCGGGAATCCAGCGGGCAGATTCCGGCAAAGGATTCGCAATCTGTTGCGCCGAACCCTTCGCCACGTTCCGGCGCGCTGCTCAATGATCCAAGCCACCCGGACCACTCACTGTTTCGCGATGCGGCGCGTGGCATCCATGCCATCGACGCCAAGCACAACCGGGTTTCCGATCTGCGCAGCGACCAACTGGGCGGCCATCTGGCCGTGGCGGCCAAGGAACAGGGCCTGCGCGGGATCGATCACGTGGTCATGAGCGGCGATGCCAAGCTCACTTTCGCGGTGCAAGGGCGTCTGGACGACCCCGCCCATCGCCGCGCCAGCGTAGACACGATGCAGGGTCTGAATACACCGCTGGCCCAGAGCACGCAGCAGATGGCCGAAGTGAACGCCCGTGCCGAACAGATACGGAATTCGGCCCCGGCACAGCAGCAGGAACCAGAAGTCGTCGCCCGGGCCGCCCTGCGGATGGCTTGAGGGGAGAGGGCGGCTCCGGCGTCGCCAGCGCGAGTCTCGCCCTGCGCGATGGCACCCGTCTATCCTGTGCGCTGGTTCGCCGAACGAAAACATCATGGCCAAGAGCAAGACCGCCTACGTCTGCAGTGAATGCGGCGCCGAACACAATAAATGGCAGGGCCAGTGCGCCGAATGCGGGGCGTGGAATACCTTGTCCGAGATCGTGCTGGAATCGGCCACCGCCGCGCCACCCGCGTCGCGGCGCAGCGGCTGGGCCGGCAAGCTGGAAACGCCGAAGATCACCGCGCTCAAGGACGTGCGCAGCAGCGAAGAAGCCCGCGTTTCGACGGGTATAGGCGAATTCGACCGCGTGCTGGGCGGTGGCCTGGTCGAAGGCGCGGTGGTGCTGGTGGGCGGCGATCCAGGCATCGGCAAGTCGACGCTGCTGTTGCAGGCGATGGCGAAGATGTCGCTGACCTTGCCCTCGCTCTACGTCACCGGCGAGGAATCGTTGGCGCAGGTGGCGGGCCGTGCCTTGCGTCTGGGACTGCCGATGGATGGGTTGCAGGCGTTGGCCGAAACCGGGATAGAGAAAATCCTGGACCACGCGGTCGCAGCGCAGCCGAAGGTCATCGTCGCCGATTCCGTACAGACGCTCTGGACCGATTCGTTGACCGCCGCACCCGGTTCGGTAAGCCAAGTGCGCGAAAGCGCGGCACGACTGGTCCGCTATGCCAAGGAGACCGGCACCGCCGTGTTCCTGATCGGCCACGTCACCAAGGAAGGCGGTATCGCCGGCCCGCGCGTGCTGGAGCACATGGTGGATGCGGTGCTGTATTTCGAGGGCGAGAGCGGCAGCCGCTTCCGCGTGCTGCGCGCGTTCAAAAACCGCTTTGGCGCGGTCAACGAACTAGGCGTATTCGCGATGGGCGAAAAAGGCCTGAAGGAAGTGCCCAACCCTTCGGCGATCTTCCTGTCCGGCGGCAGCGCCCAGCAGCCAGGAAGCTGCGTGATGGTCACCCGCGAGGGCACGCGTCCGTTGCTGGTGGAAGTGCAGGCGCTGGTGGACTCGTCGCCGCTGTCCAATCCGCGCCGCGTCGCGGTGGGGCTGGAACAGAACCGGCTGGCGATGCTGTTGGCGGTGCTGCACCGCCATGGCGGCATCGTCACCAGCGACCAGGACGTGTTCGTCAATGTGGTCGGCGGCATCCGCGTGCAGGAGACTGCGGCCGACCTGCCGGTACTGCTGGCGGTGTTGTCGTCGTTGCGCGACAAGCCGCTGCCGGAGAAGACCATCGCTTTCGGCGAAGTGGGGTTGTCGGGGGAAATCCGTCCGATTCCCAATGGAGAGGAGCGGCTGCGCGAAGCGGCCACGCATGGCTTCAAACGCGCCATTGTCGCCAAGGGCAATGCGCCCAAGTCGGGCGCGTTCAAGGCGATGGAAGTGATCGGGGTCGAACGATTGTCCGATGCGTTGGAAGCGGCGTCGGAATAGCTCGTCGTAGGAACGGCGTAGGAGCGACGTGAGTCGCGACCGAAAAAGATGTTTCGCGACTCACGTCGCTCCTACGGCCCAGAGAGAGATTAATGCCCGCCGGCCGCGGCCCCACCGCCCATTTTCGCCGCGAACGGCGGTTTGGCGAACCAGACGAACAGGATCACCACCAGGAACAGGATGCCGAGCAGGTGGAAGATCTCGTTGAAGCCGATCTGTGTGGCTTGCTGCGAAATCATCTGGTTCAATACCACCGCGCCGCGCTGCACATCGCCGTTGCCCAGCGCTTGCACCGTCTGCAGGGTGGCGGGATCGTAGGCGGAAATATGTTCGGTGAGCTGGGCATGGTGCACCGTGGTGCGCTGGCTCCAGGCCCAGGTGGTCAGCGAGGCGGCGAAGCTGCCGCCCAGGGTGCGCACGAACGTGGCGAGCCCCGAGCCGGCCGCTATCTCATGCGGTTCCAGGTCCGACAGCAATATCGTCAGCACCGGCATGAAGAACAAAGCCACGCCCAGCCCCTGCACCAGCTGCACCATCGCCACGCGTTCGAAATCGACATCCAGATTGAAACCGGAACGGAAGAAGCTGGTGAACGCCATCACCATGAAGGCGAATGTCGCTAGCCAGCGCAGATCGAATCTGGTCGCGTACTTGCCCACGAACGGCGTCAGCAAGACCGGCAGAATGCCGATGGGCGCGCTGGCGAAGCCGGCCCAGATCGCCGTATAGCCCAGATTGCGCTGCAGCCACAGCGGCACCAGCAGGCCTACCGCGAAGAACGCTGCGTACGCCATCACCATCGCGATCGTTCCCGCCGCGAAGTTGCGATGGCGGAACAGGCGCAAGTTGACGATGGGATCCTTGTCGGTGAGTTCCCAGATGACGAATACCGTCAGCGCGACCGCTGCGATAACGGACAGGGCCACGATCTTGGTGGAATTGAACCAGTCTTCGTCGTTGCCAAGGTCCAGCAGGATCTGCAATGCGCCCACGCCGAGCACCAGCATCGACAGGCCCATGTAGTCCATCTTCGGACGTTCGAGTTTTTCCGGGCGGCCCTTGAGCTGCCTGCCGACCACGATGCTGGCGAATATGCCGATGGGAATGTTGATGAAGAAGATCCATTCCCAGCTGTAGTTGTCGGTGATCCAGCCGCCGAGGATGGGGCCGGCGATGGGCGCGACCACCGTTACCATCGCCAACAGCGCGATGGCCTGTCCGCGCTTTTGCGGCGGATAGATGGAGATCAGCAGCGCCTGGGTGACCGGATACATCGGGCCGCAGACGAAACCCTGCAGCGCGCGCGCCGCCACCAGCAGACCCATGCTGTTGGCCAGCCCGCACAGCAGCGAGGCGATCACGAAGGCCAGGGTCGCCCACATGAACAGTTTGCGCTCGCCGAAACGCCTGGCCATGAAGCCGGTCAGCGGCAACGCGATCGCATTGCTCACCGCGAACGAGGTGATGACCCAGGTCGCCTGATTGGAACTGGCGCCCAGGTTGCCGGAGATGGTCGGCAACGAAACGTTGGCGATGGTGGTGTCCAGCACCTGCATGAACGATGCGAGCGTCAGACCCAGCGTGGTCAGCGCGAGATTGGGCGGCGCGAATGGCTTGGCTGCGGGAACTGGCGCTGCCGGCAGGTCCGCGCCATCTGCTGTGATGGTGGCCATGGCGGGGTCAGTTGCGGGCGGAGGCGGGCAGGTTCCGTTCGATGATCTGCGTGATCAGCGCGTCGGCGTCGTTCAACTGCTTCTGGTAGGCCAGCGTGGTCAACACCGGTTTCACGATCTTGCGTGCGACGGCCAATGACGGACCCTCCTGATTACGCACGGCGACGTCCACGCTCATGCTCAAGCCGAGGCGCAAAGGATGTTCGGCCAACTGCTTCGGATCCAGTTCGATGCGTACCGGCACGCGTTGCACGATCTTGATCCAGTTGCCGCTGGCGTTCTGCGCCGGCAGCAGCGAGAACGCGCTGCCGGTACCGAGTCCCAGGCTGGCGACCTTGCCGTTGTATTCCACATCGCCGCCGTAAAGGTCCGAATGCACTTCTACCGGCTGGCCGATGCGCATGTGGCCGAGCTGGGTCTCCTTGAAATTGGCTTCCACCCATACCTGTTCCAGCGGCACGATGGTCATCAGGGTCGCGCCGGGTTGCACGCGCTGGCCCAATTGCACTTGGCGCTTGGCCACGTAACCGGATACCGGGGCGACTATCGCCGAGCGCTGCAGATTCAGATAAGCCTGGCGAAGCTGGGAAGCCGCCACCTGCACTTGGGGCTGCTTGGCGAGCGTCGTTGCGTCGACCAAGGCGCGGCTGCGCGACAGGTCGCCGCGCGAACCGCTCAGCGCGGCTTCGGCCGAAGCCAGCAGGTCGCGCGCGTGGGCCAGTTCCTCGCTGGAAACCGCGCCACTGGCGACCAGGCCGCTACGGCGGCTGACGTCGGCGCGCGCCTGCGCCACGGCGACTTCGCGCGCGCGGATTTGCGCCTGCCCCGTATCCACGGTGCTGTACAAGCCGCGCACCTGGCGCACGGTACCGGCGAGGTTGGCGACGGACTGGTCGTAAGCGACTTGCGCATCGTTGGCGTCCAGATGCACCAGCGCCTGGCCGGCTTCCACCTTCATGCCATCGTCCGCATCGATGCTGATCACCGTGCCGCTGGTCTGCGGCACGATGCTGACCACGTTGCCTTGCACGTAAGCGTCGTCGGTGTCCTGGTGCCAGCGTGCATAGAGGAAGTAGTACGCCAGCCAGGCGATGCCGCCGATTATCACGACCGCCGCGACGATCGTCAGGGCGCGCTTGCGCTTGCCGTTTTTCGGCGCGGCGGTGGCGGGAGTGGAAGCTTCTGGATTGATTTTGGAAGTCATGGCGAGACCACGGTGTTGGCAATGGGGGTATTGGGCTGTTGCAGGACCAGGCCGCCGCCAAGCGCGCGGTCCAGGTCGACGGCGGCGTTCAATCGCTGCGCTTGAAGCATGGCGATCTGCTGGTCCGACTGCAGTAGCGGACGCTGCGCCGACAGCACGTCGAGTTGCGTGCCCAGGCCGGCGCGATAACGCGATTGCGCCAGATCCCAGGCGGACTGCGCGGCGGCGCGCGCGCGCTTGGACGCGTCGATCTGCTGTTCCAGCGATCGCGCGGCCTGTAGTGCATCGGTGACCTCATGCAACGCGCCCACCAAAATCTGGTTGTAGTTGGCGACGGCCAGGTCGTAATCGGCATCGCTGGCATCCAACTGTCCGCGCAGGCGCTCACTGTCGAAGATCGGCAAGCTGATCGCCGGGCCGCCGAGGCCGAGTAGCGCATCGCTGCTGAAAAGATCCGATAGCCCGCCGGAGGCAAGACCGACGATCGCGCTCAGATTGACGCTGGGTTTGAAGGAGGCCTTGCTGGCGTCGATGCCGCGACTCGCGGCTTCCACCCGCCAGCGTGCCGCCACCACATCGGGGCGATGGCCCAGGAGCTCGCTCGGCAGCACGTCGGGAATGCCCGGGGGGCCCGCTTGCAGCACTTGCGGGCGTGCGATATCCAGGCCGCGATCCGGGCCCTGGCCCATCAGCGCGGCGATCGCGGTGCGTGCCGCATCGATCTGCTGTTGCGCGGCCTGCGCTTGTTGCTCGGCGCTGGCGATGGTGCTCTCCGCTTGCCGGAGCTGCAGTTGGTTGTCCAGGCCGGCTTTCACACGCTGCTCGCCGAGGCCGCGCAAATGCGTCGCGCGGTCGTGTTCGTCGTTCGCCACGTCCAGCGCGGCGTAAGCCTGCGCCAGGTTCACGTAAGCGCGCGCGATGTTGGAAGAGAGCGTCAGACGCGCGGCCTGCGCATCGACTTCCGCGGCCTGGGCTTGGCCCACGGCTGCTTCCCACTGCGCGCGTTTGCCGCCCCACAGATCCAGATCGTATTTGAAGTTGAGCATCAACACGGTGCTGCCCATGTAGGAACCGCCTTCCGGCGGCGGCAATAAGGTTGCCGGCAGCTGCACGCCCGAATACTGTCCGCTGGCGGTCACCGTGGGCTTGCGCGCGGCATCGGCCAGACCGGCCTGCGCTTGAGCCTTGCGCAGGCGCGCATCGGCGGCGTCCAGCGATGGATTGCCTTGCAGCGCTTCGTCGATGAGCGCGTCGAGTTGCGCATCGCCGAACGCGGTCCACCAATCCTGACGCGGGAAATCGGCGGCGCTCAGCTTGTGCTCGGCCAGGCTGCGGTTCGAAGACAGCGTATCGCCATCCAGCGCGCGCACCTTCGGTTCCAGGCCGTGGGTGCTCGCGCAGCCGGCCAACAACAGGCCCAGCGCCAATGAGGAAGCAGCGAGCCGCAGCCCGTGCGGGGTAATCAGGTTACGCATGATGGATTCAGTCGTTGGAAGCGTTGGGGGAGTCGCCACTGGGAGGGGTCAGGTTCTGCAGTACTTGGTTCAGCAGCCGGAACAACTGCTCTCGTTGATCGTCGTCGATGCCCTGCATGGCACGCTCGCGCACGCGCTGACCGCAATGCTCGATGTCGCGCCAGATGAGCAGACCCGCGTCGGTCAGTTCGATGTTCCAGGCGCGGCGATCGCGGGGGTCGGCGACGCGTTCGATCAGGCCGCGGGCTTCCAGTCGATCCAGCAGGCGGGTCATCGCCCCTGGATTGAGCTGGGCGTGACGGGCCAGGTCGGTGACCCCGACGGTATGGTCCAGCGCCAGGTACTTGATGGTCATGAACTGGCTGTAGGTCAGGTCATGACCGGCGAGGGCCATTTCCCGGGCCATTTCGGCCCACATGGCGTCCCGGACCTGCCGGAACAGCAGACCCATGTTGGTTTCGGGAGGGTAGCTATTGCTCATGGCGGCGTAATATCCTCGCCCATGCAATAGTTGTCAATGCAAATATTGTTTCAGCAATGAAATGCTGCGTCGCGGTTAGCTGGTGTTTATGGCTATAGCCGCATTCCAAGCCAGATCACGGTTTCGGTGGAGAAGCGCACGACGGGCGTGATCAACCAGGGCCAGAACCTTCCAGCTTCCATCAGCCGTTTGCCGTGATCGTGGTGCTCGCGTTCTTCCTCGACGATATCGAGAACGGTCGCATACGCCTCGGGGTCGCCGTCTTTCAATACCAGCAGTTGCTCTTCGAGATGCCCAAGCACCACGCTCTCGACTGCGAAAGTGGTGGCCGCGATCGCTTGCCGTCCCAGCAATGCGGTGAGAAAACCCAACAAGTAGCCGCCGAGTCCGCACAACGGGTAACTTCTGCATCGACGAACCGCGCGCGACTGCATGCGATTCCAGAACAAGGCGCGATGGCGTTGTTCATGGGCGATGAATTCGCGGAGCGTGGCGGTCAGTTCCGGGGCGGTGATCCGGGAAACCAGAATCTGCGCGCGATAGATATTCACGGCACCATGTTCGCCCGCGTGATCGACCTTGAGGATACGGTCGCCCAGGGCTTGGATCATGTGCGGTCTAACACCAGCTCCAGCACGAACTTGCTGCCGAAGAACGCCAGCAGCAACAACGCCATGGCCATCAACGTCCAGCGCACGGCCTTCCCGCCGCGCCAGCCATAGCGCCAGCGACCGACCAGCAAAGCGCCGAACGCCAGCCACGACAGCACGCTGAGCACGGTCTTGTGCACCAGGTGCTGGGCGAACAGGTTCTCCACGAACAGCATGCCGGTGAGAAGGGTCGCGGTCAGCAGGATGAAGCCGACGGTGATGGTGCGGAACAGGAGTTCCTCCAATTCCGTCAGCGGCGGCAGGGCGCGCAGCCAGGCATGGAATTCGCGCCGTCGCAGCGCCCGTTCCTGCGCCCACAGCATCACCGCCAGCAGCGCGGCGATCGCCAGCGTCGCGTAGGCCAGCAACGCCAGCCAGGCGTGCAACTGCAAGCGCCAGTCCAGGCCGCGCGAAGGCTCATGCCCGTAGGCGTGATAGACGAACAACAGCAGCGCGGCCAGCGGGAAGGAGAGCACGCCCAGTCCGGCCATGCGCCCCTGGGCTCCCACCATCGTGGTCATCGCGGCCATGCCCAGGCTCACCAGCGAAAGGGCCGCGAAGAAGTGCATGTCCGGGCCACCCGGCGTGCGCCACGCCACCACCAGGTGGTAGGCGCCATGCAGCAGCACCGCGCCGAGCGCCGGCCACAACCAGCTGCGGCTCGCCGCGACCCTGTCTTGCGCGACCGCCCGCACCAGCAAGCCGGTAGCGGCGAGATAGAAGGCGATGGCGACGAAGGAAATCCACATGCCCGCAGTTTGGCATAGCGCGCCCTATCCGAGAACCGTTCTCGATTGGCGCCTGCCCCTTCCGGCGTGCCGGTATACTTCGCCCTCTTTTCGTCACGGTTTCCCCGCATGTTCGAGTCCCTCACCCAGCGTCTTTCCGGCACCATCGAGCGCCTGCGCGGCCGTGGCCGCCTGAGCGAGGAAAACATCCGCGAAGCCACCCGCGAAGTGCGCATCGCGCTGCTCGAAGCCGACGTGGCGCTGCCGGTCGTGCAGGCTTTGATCGAACGCATCAAGGTGCGCGCGGTCGGCCAGGAAGTGCTGAAGAGCCTCACCCCCGGCCAGGCGCTGATCAAGATCGTGCGCGACGAACTGACCGCGGTCATGGGTTCGGCCGCGACCGACCTCAACCTCAATGTGCCGGCGCCGGCGGTGATCCTGATGGCCGGCCTGCAGGGCGCGGGCAAGACCACCACCGTGGCCAAGCTGGCCAAGCACCTGAAGGAAAAGCGCAAGAAGAAAGTGATGGTGGTCAGCGCCGACGTCTACCGTCCGGCCGCCATCGAACAGCTGAAGACGCTGGCCCAGCAGGTCGATGTGCTGTTCTTCCCGTCGGACGCCTCGCAGAAGCCGGTCGACATCGTGCGCGCCGCCATCGACGACGCACGCAAGTCGTTCGCCGATGTGCTGATCGTCGATACCGCCGGTCGCCTGGCCATCGACGAAGCGATGATGGCCGAGATCAAGGCCCTGCACGCCGCGGTGAAACCGGTCGAGACGCTGTTCGTGGTCGACTCGATGACCGGCCAGGACGCGGCCACCACCGCCAAAGCCTTCTCCGAAGCGCTGCCGCTGACCGGCGTGGTGCTGACCAAGACCGATGGCGATGCGCGCGGCGGCGCGGCCTTGTCGGTGCGCTACGTGACCGGCAAGCCGATCAAGTTCATCGGCGTGGGCGAGAAGCCCGATGGTCTGGATATCTTCCACCCGGACCGCGTCGCCAGCCGCATCCTCGACATGGGCGACGTGCTGTCGCTGGTGGAGCAGGTCGAACAGAACGTCGACCAGGAAAAAGCCGCCAAGCTCGCGGCCAAGGTCGCCAAGGGCAAGAAATTCGACCTCAACGATATGCGCGATCAGCTTGAGCAGATGCAGAACATGGGCGGCATCAGCGGCCTGATGGACAAACTGCCGGGCATGGGTCAGGTGCCGGAGAACGTGAAGCAGCAGGTCACCGGCAAGGAAGTGCCGCGCATGGTCGCCATCATCGGTTCCATGACCAAGAAGGAACGCCGCAATCCCGCATTGCTCAATGGTTCGCGCCGCGCACGCATCGCGCGCGGTTCCGGCACCACGCCGGCCGATGTCAACCGCCTGCTCAAGCAGTACCAGCAGATGGAGAAGATGATGGGCAAGCTGGCCGGCGGCGGCATGAAGGGCCTGATGCGTGGGATGAAGGGAATGATGGGCGCGCGTGGCGGCGGTATGCCGTTCCGGTGAGCCGTCGCGTTGGGACGGGCTGAAGGTTGAAGCGTCCGCAAAAGAGAGTTCGTCATTCCCGCGAAGGCGGGAACCCAGTGCCTTTGTTTGTACACGTCGAAGTCGCTGGGTCCCCGTCTTCGCGGGGATGACGGCGGTTTTTTAAAGTCGCTGCCATTACGAGATCGGCATGCACGCAGCTCTCCTCAACGGATTACCAGCCACCGCAGAAGACCTGCGCGTCCTCGCGCTGGTCAACTACGGGCACTACAGTTCCATGCAGGTACGCAACGGAGCCGTGCAGGGGATCGCATTGCACGAGCAACGGCTTCAGGCCGGAACGCTTGAACTGTTCGGCAGCAATCTGGATTTCTCCGCGGTGCGGGAACAAATGCGCGCTGCCGTCGCCAGTACGCCGGATTGCAGCCTGCGCGCCACGGTGTTCTCCCACAGTTTCGATTTCCGCAGCCCGGGAGGAAGTTTCGTCCCGGAGGTCTTGATCTCGCTTTCGCCGCCCGCGCAGTCTTCGGCGCCCGCGCTGAAAGTGAAATCGTTCGGGTTCCAGCGTCCTTTGCCGCACGTCAAACACGTGGGCACCTTTCCCCTGTTCCATTACCGGCGGCTAGCGCTGGGGCAGGGCTATGACGATGCCTTGTTCGTGGATGCCGATGGCCGGATCTCGGAAGGGTCGGTCTGGAACGTCGGTTTCTGGGACGGCGAACAGCTGGTCTGGCCCGAAGCGCCGGCGCTGCGTGGCACGTCCGAGCAACTGCTGCAGGCCGGGTTGCGGGAGTCCGGAATCGGCCAGGTAGTACGCCCGGTTCGCCTGGCCGAGCTGGGTGGCTTCCAGGCCGCCTTCGCCAGCAACGCCAGTGGGGTCCAGCAGATCGCAAGCATCGATGAGACCGAATTCGGCGTTGACTCCGGCCTGGCCGCAAGGTTGCAGAAGGCCTTGGAAAGCCAAGCCTGGCAACGCCTGTAGGACCGAGCTCACTTGGGCCGGGCGCGTCGCCAGAGCAAAAGCAGCTGGGCAAGAGGCTCTACGCAATCGGAGAGGTGGGGTTTCCTTCCGTAATTCAATGGCTTAGAATTACGGGTTCACCGCGCCGCAATGGCGACTGGGCAACACAGGAAAGCATCACAATGGTCAAGATTCGCCTTACCCGTGGCGGCGCCAAGAAGCGTCCGTTCTACCACATCATCGTCACCGACTCGCGCAGCGCGCGCGACGGCCGCAACATCGAACGCCTGGGTTACTACAACCCCGTTGCCGCCGGCAACGAGAAGCGTATCGAGCTGGACACCGCACGCGTCGACCATTGGGTCGGCCAGGGCGCGCAGATGACCGACAAGGTCCGCAACCTGTACAAGGAAGCGGGCAAGGTCGCGGCGCAGGCTTCGGCCTGATCCTGCAGGACGGCGCGTCGAGCGCCGTCCCTTTCTTATGAGCGATAACGAACGTCGGATCCTGCTGGGCAGGATAGTCGGCGCCTTCGGCATACGCGGGCAAATCAAGATCGAGTCCTGGACGGAGCCGCGCGATGCGATCTTCCGCTACCAGCCGTGGATCCTGGTCGATGCCGCCGGCGGCGAGCGCGAATTCAGCGGCGCGCGCGGCAAAGAGTCCGGCAAACATTTGGTCGCGACGTTCCCCGAGGTGACCGATCGCGATGTGGTGGAAGCCATGCGCGGCACGGACATCTATGTGCCGCGATCGGCATTGCCGCCGCCGAAAGCGGGCGAGTTCTACTGGGTCGATCTGGAAGGTTTCCGCGTGGTCACCGTGGACGGCGTCGACTTCGGCACCGTGTCGCACCTGTTCTCCACCGGTTCCAACGATGTGCTGTCGATACGCGGCGACCGCGAGCGCATGGTGCCTTTCGTCGAACCGGATTTCGTGAAGTCGGTGGACTTCGAGGCCGGCCTGATCACTGTGGACTGGGATCCGGACTTTTGAGGTGAATGGGAAAGAGTAAATAGTGAAGGGTAAGAGCGGTCGTTTTACCCTTTACTATTTCCCCTTCACTCTTCACTGCTTATCTAATGCGCATCGACGTGGTCAGCCTGTTCCCCGAATTCATCGCGCAATGCGCGGGTTTCGGTGTGGTCGGGCGGGCGCAGGAGCGCGCGCTGCTTTCGCTGCACGGCTGGAATCCCCGCGACTACGCCGAAGGCGGATACCGGCGGGTGGACGACCGCCCGTTCGGCGGCGGTCCCGGCATGGTGATGATGATCGAACCTTTGCAGGCCTGCCTGGCGGCGACGCGGGCCGCCGATCCGGTCGTGGGGCCGGTCATTTACCTGACGCCGCAGGGCACGCCGCTTACCCAGGCGAAGGTGCGCCAGCTGGCCGCGCTGCCGCGGCTGATCCTGTTGTGCGGCCGCTACGAAGGCGTCGACGAGCGTCTGGTCGCGGCGGAGGTGGACGAGGAAATCTCCATCGGCGACTACGTGCTGTCGGGTGGCGAGTTGGGCGCGGCGGTGGTCATCGATGCGGTGGCGCGGCTGCAGGAGGGCGCCTTGAACGACGCCGAATCCGCCATCCAGGACAGTTTCGAGAGCGATGGTCTGCTGGATTGCCCGCACTACACCCATCCGGCCAGTCATGCGTTGGGCGAGGTGCCGGCGGTCCTGCGTTCCGGCGACCACGCCGCCATCGCCCGCTGGCGCCGGCAGCAGGCGCTGGGCCGAACCTGGCTCAGGCGTCCGGACCTGTTGGACGAGGCTTCCCTGTCCAAAGCCGACCGGGCGCTGCTGGAGGCGTTTCGAAGAGATTCCCTTCCCCCATCGGGGGAAGGTGGCGCGTAGCGCCGGATGGGGGTAAGGCGGAGTGAGGTACTGCCAGTTTGGACGGGGCGGCAACCAGCCGCTTTGTGGACGTGGGCAGGCAGTCGCAGCCTGCGCCCGTCCGGACTCCGCCGTACCCTCACCCCAACCCTCTCAGCCTTGCACACCCTGCGGGCGCCGGTGGGAGAGGGGGCGGAGTCAGCTAACCCTTTGCCCCGCCGACAAATTTTGGGGTAGAATGCGCGGCTCGCATGCCGGGATCTGGCATGTGGAACCCACAATAATATCGTGCAGCACAATCCGGTGACTGCATCAGTTTCCAGTTGTCGAACGACACGCCCACGACACTCATACGGTGCCACCATGACCAAGCTCAACATGAACATCCTGGCTGATTTCGAAGCCGCCCAAATCAAGCGCGAACTGCCCGCCTTCGGCCCTGGTGACACCATCGTCGTCAACGTGAAGGTCAAGGAAGGCAACCGCGAGCGCGTCCAGGCCTATGAAGGCGTGGTCATCGCCAAGAAGAACGCCGGCCTCAACTCCGCCTTCACCGTGCGCAAGATCTCGCACGGCTTCGGCGTCGAGCGCGTATTCCAGACCCACAGCTCCACCATCGACTCGGTCGAAGTGAAGCGCCGCGGCAAGGTCCGCGCCGGCAAGCTGTACTACCTGCGCGATCTGGAAGGCAAGGCCGCCCGCATCAAGGAAGACCTGGCCGCCGGCCAGCAGGCCAAGGCCGCCAAGCTGGCCGCCGCTGCTTCCGCCGAATAAGCGGGTACTTCCCGGCATCAACGAAACGGCCACCTCAGGGTGGCCGTTTCGTTTTGTGCATTGTGGAGCGGCTTTGGCTTGAATGAATTGTTAGGCCGCAGCCGAGTCATGCGACCCGGAACTCTTGCCGGTGAGCGGGCCACAACACCGTAAACGTTTGGCCGGTAACGGCACGATAAGCCGCTGTTACCGCTCCGAGCAACTGAGTGCGGTCTAGCACAGCTTTTGCGCGATGAAATGTAATCTCAGGCTTCAAAGTGAGAATGAAGATATTTGTTTCGCCGGAGCCAATGTCGTGACCATCTACGTCACCAGTGTTCCCAAGCTCCTGGATCAAATCATCTTCCAGCGCGATCAAAGCGTCGTAGTCACTAAGAGAGTCGCCGTTGAACTGTAGAACGAGCTGATATTGCATGTGTGCGGTCTAGCGCCTGAATTAAGCCGACCCGCGAAGCGGGTTCGGCTTGAATGAATTGTTAGGTGGCAGCGAATAGAAACAAAACACGAGGAAAAAGGCTCCCTGCATAGCTTGAACCTAATCGAGCGAGACTCCGGGCCGCCACCCACTCTTGGCTAGGAATTCCTTCGGGTTCGTCATCTCGAAAATTTCGCGAAGGGCCTGGTGTTTGTCGTCGGCATGCTGGTAATAGGATTTGACGATGCGATAGCCGACCCAATAACCGAGATCGGCAGGTTTTTCGGGCGTACTGTTGTAGAGCCAGTCCGAAAGGTCGGTCTTGTCCGCATCGGCGGCAAATGCCGTTTCGATTTCCCTTTCACGCCCTGCGGTAAGCCCGCTAATATAGGAATAGGAAACAGAGCCGGTCGTCAGCTCCGCGACGAACTCGGCCGCACCTTCCTCTAGCGAAGCCGCCAGGACGGTGACGTTCTCACTTTCGGAGAAGGCCACGGCTTGCTGGACATGGGCGTACTCGTGCGCGATGACGCCCACGAACCGGTCTTCGATATCAGGATTGATCCAGCCGGTCGCGCACAGCGCCTCGAGGCCGATCTGCACGCCGGTATCGCGCCCGCCGACGCCGACGGGCTTGCTCCGGCCGACCGCGATCGTGATCGGCGGAAAGCGCGCCTCGGGATAGAGGGCCCCGAGTTTGCCCAGCACGACCACCAGTCTTTCGCGCACGCGTGGCAGGACAGCGACGCAATCGCGCGCCCCAGAATAGATCTGAGGCCTTTTGGCAATGGCCTCGGCGATCGACTGACCCGTGACTTTGCGCAACCGTGCGAGTTCATGCAGCCCGTCCGAACCCGGATCGATATAGTCGTACTGCAGTGCCTCGGCCGTCGGGCGCCCGCCCGCTGCGTCATAGATCTTATAGAACCGGTGAACGTCGCCGGTCTCGATAATGGGCTCAGCGGCGTTATCGACAGGCGACGCCGTCGCGCCGTATGCCCTCGAGATCGTCGCAAGAACAAGGGCGATGACCATGATCCTGGTATTGATCCGCTCCACGTTTTCTCCCAAATTAGAATCGTAGGTTCATCTGATGCCTAACTATTGTTTATACGGCAACCACACCGTAATAACGGATAATATCCCGCTTCCACGGCATCATTCTCCAGTGACCGAATCCCCCGCCATCCGCCTAGACATCTGGCTCTGGGTCGCGCGCTTCTTCAAGACCCGCAGCCTGGCCAAGCAGGCGGTGGAAACAGGGAAAGTGGAGGCGGGCGGACAGCGCGCGAAACCGTCGCGGATGGTGAGGGTCGGCGATGGCTTGAAGATATCGCGTGGCGAAGAGCACTTCGAAATCCAGGTGCTGGCGCTCAGCGAACAGCGCGGACCTGCCAGCGTCGCGCAGGCGTTGTATGCCGAAAGCGAAGCTTCGCGCGCGCAACGCGAGCAGGCACGCGCGCAGCGCGCTGCCGAGCGCAACGGCTATCGCGCGCCCGAGCACAAGCCGGACAAGCGGGCGCGGCGGTTGATACAGGCATTGGGGGATCTGGATGCGTTGTGATTACTGTCATCCCGAGCGCAGCGAGGGATCTGCTTCATCGGGCCGTAGCAGCAGATCCCTCGCTGCGCTCGGGATGACAGTTGCGTTTTATTCGCGGCCGCAGCAACAAAAACGCCGACATCGCTGCCGGCGTCTTTTCGTAAAGCTTTAAAGAAATTCTCAGCGCTTGCCGCCCAGCAACCCGCCGCCGATCTTCAACAGATCGCCAAGGCCCAGCTGGCCGTCGCCATCCTGATCCAACACCGCGCCCAGCAACCCGCCGCCCAGGCCGCCCTGCTGCTGCGCCACCTGGCGTTCCTGGCCCAGCACCTGGCTGAGCACATTCGGATTGGCCTGGGACTGGCCCTGACCCATGAAGCGCTGAGCGAGGAACGACAGGACGATCGGGGCCAGGATCTTCATCAACATCGCGGCCTTGTCGCCGCCCAGGCCCGTGGCCTGTCCGAGACTGGCTTCGGCTCGCGGTTGCGCGCCCCCGAAGATGTGCCCAAGGATCGCCGCGCCGTCGGTCTGCCGGCTGGGAGCCGAGCCACCACCTAGCACCGCGCCAAGCACGCTGCCCAGATCCAGACCGGCATGGTCCTTCTGCAGCGCGCCGAACAAAGCTTCGGCGCCCTGCGGCTCGGCCGCATTTTTGCCGAGTGCGCCCAGCAGCAGCGGCAATGCAGCGCTGATGGCGCTGGCGGTCTGCATCTGGCCGGTGCCCAGCTGCTGGGAAACCTGCTGCAACGGTGCGCCTTGCAATTGCTGGAACAGTTCTTCGGCGAGGCTGTTGGTGCTCATGGTGGGCGTCCTCCAGGACGTGGAAATGGAGCGGGCAGCCATGCTATCCCTATTCCGAGTAGAGCTGCACTCACATTTGCGTGCCTGGCGCGGAGCGCAACGGTCTCCATAGAAAAGGGCGTGAAAACACGCCCTTTTCCGACTACTACTTCTGAGGTATCCAGATCAGGCCAGGTCGAAACGATCCAGGTTCATCACCTTGGTCCAGGCGGCCACGAAATCGCCGATAAACTTCTCGCTCGCATCGGCGCTGGCGTAGACCTCGGCGAACGCGCGCAGCTGGGAGTGCGAGCCGAAGATCAGATCGACGCGGCTCGCCGTCCATTTCAGCTTGTCGGTCTTGTCGTAGCCTTCGAACAGATTCTCGGCATCGGTGACCGGCTTCCACTCGGTGCCCATCTCCAGCAGGTTCACGAAGAAGTCGTTGCTCAGCTGGCCCGGCCGATCGGTGAAGATGCCGTGCCGGCTCCGGCTTACGTTGGTGTCGAGCACACGCATCCCTCCAACGAGCGCCGTCATCTCCGGTCCGGTGAGCCTGAGCTGTTGCGCCTTGTCGATCAGCAGCGTCTCCGGCGTGACCTTGCTGCGCCCCTTCAGATAGTTGCGGAAACCATCGGCAAAGGGCTCGAGCACGGCGAACGACTCGACGTCGGTCTGCTCCTGCGTGGCGTCCGTGCGGCCCGGCGCGAAGGGCACGGTGACGGAATGGCCGGCATCCTTCGCCGCCTTCTCGACGCCTGCGGCGCCCGCCAGCACGATCAGGTCGGCCAGCGAGATCTTCTTGCCGCCAGACTGCGCGCCATTGAATTCCTTCTGGATGCCCTCGAGCGTCGCCAGCACCTTCGCGAGTTGCGCGGGTTCATTGGCTTCCCAATCCTTCTGCGGCGCCAGGCGAATGCGCGCGCCATTGGCGCCGCCACGCTTGTCCGAACCGCGGAAGGACGAGGCCGATGCCCACGCGGTCGAAACCAACTGCGACACGCTCAGGCCGGACGCGAGCACCTTCTGCTTGAGCGCGGCAACGTCCTTGTCGTCCACCAGCGGATGGTCGACGGCAGGCACCGGATCCTGCCAGATGAGTTCTTCCTTGGGCACTTCGGGCCCGAGGTAGCGCGCACGCGGGCCCATGTCGCGATGGGTCAGCTTGAACCAGGCACGCGCGAAGGCGTCGGCGAACTGGTCTGGATTTTCGAAGAAGCGCCGTGAGATCTTCTCGTAGGCTGGATCCAGACGGAGCGACAGGTCGGTGGTGAGCATGGTCGGGCGGCGCTTCTTCGACGGATCGTGGGCGTCGGGGATGATCTCGCCGGCGTCCTTTGCGACCCACTGGTGCGCACCGGCAGGACTTTTGGTGAGTTCCCACTCGAAGCCGAACAGGTTCTCGAAGAAGTTATTGCTGAACTTGGTGGGCGTCGTGGTCCAGGTGACTTCCAGGCCGCTGGTGATGGCATCGCCCGCATGGCCGGTGCCGTGCGTGCTGCGCCAGCCCAGGCCCTGCGCGGTGATGTCCTCGCCTTCGGGCTCCTTGCCGACGTGATGCGTCTCGCCGGCACCATGGGTCTTGCCGAAACTGTGGCCGCCGGCGATCAAGGCAACGGTCTCTTCATCATCCATCGCCATGCGCGCGAAGGTCTCGCGGATGTCGCGCGCGGCGGCGATCGGGTCGGGATTGCCATCCGGGCCTTCCGGGTTGACGTAGATCAGGCCCATCTGCACCGCGCCGAGCGGACCTTCCAACTCGCGGTCGCCGGAGTAGCGGCTGTTCTCCTTGTCGCTGGTCGCCACCCATTCGCCTTCCGGGCCCCAGTACACGTCGTGGTCGGGTTCCCAGGTATCCGCGCGTCCGCCACCGAAGCCGAAGGTCTTGAAGCCCATCGTCTCCAGGGCGACGTTGCCGGCCAGGATCATCAGGTCGGCCCAGGAGATCTTGCGGCCGTACTTCTGCTTCACCGGCCACAGCAGGCGTCTGGCCTTGTCCAGGTTGCCGTTGTCGGGCCAGCTATTGAGTGGTGCGAAGCGCTGCTGGCCGCGGCCGCCGCCGCCGCGTCCGTCGGCGATGCGGTACGTGCCGGCGCTATGCCAGGCCATGCGGATCATCAAGGGGCCGTAATGGCCGAAGTCCGCGGGCCACCAGTCCTGCGAATCGGTCATCACCTTGGCGATGTCGTCCTTCAGCGCCTTGTAGTCGACGCTGTTGAATTCCTTCGCGTAGTCGAAACCCTGGCCCATCGGATCGGACTTGGACGAGTGCTGGTGCAGCAACTCCACGGCGAGCTGATTCGGCCACCAGTCGCGGTTCGAACGTCCGCTACCGGCCGTGTGGTTGAAGGGGCACTTCGCTTCGGTAGACATGATTCTTCACCTCTGGCAGTTGGGTTCTGGTTGGGACTTGTCTTGACGCGCACGCGCCTGGATGCGATCGCCGTTAGGCGATCAGGTTACGGCGCATGTGCGCAGCTTTCGTGTGAATACGCCAGCATCGTGACCGGCTGGAGGCAGATCAGCGTCCCGCGACGGCTTCGGACTCGACAGGAGCAGTGGGCAGCCGAGTTTTCCTGTGGAGGTACACATGGCTGACGTCCTGGTTGACGTTGGCGATCAGCCAGCAGATTAGCCAGTGCAATCGATTAATGAAAATCGTTTTTCGCAACCACTTTGATAGAGTTGTTCAATGGTGCGATGCGCAATCGTAGGTCGGGGCTACGCCCCCGACGCTCGTATCGTTCGGGTATCCCGTGCGTCGGGGCGTGGCCCCGACCTACAGCAGCGACTTGAGGCGGTACAGCGCTTCCAGCGCTTGCTTGGGCGTCAACTCATCGGGGTCGAGTGCGGCCAGCGCCTCCTGCGCCGCAGAGGGTGCCGGGGCGAACAGGCCGAACTGTTGCGGTGCGTCCAGTGCTTGCGGCGCCATTTGCGCCGCATGGGTTTCGTTACCGCGTTGCTCGAGTTCGGCCAGCCGGCGGCGTGCCTGCTGCACCGTGGTTTTCGGCAAGCCGGCCAATGCCGCGACCTGCAGACCGAAGCTGCGGTCGGCCGGACCGTCCTTTACGGCATGCATGAAGACCAATGAATCTCCGTGCTCCACCGCGTCCAGGTGCACGTTGGCGATGCCGCTGCCGGGCTCGGCCAGTGCGGTGAGTTCGAAATAGTGCGTGGCGAACAGGGTGTAACAACGGTTGATCGCTGCGAGATGGCGCGCGACCGCATCGGCCAGCGCGAGTCCGTCGTAGGTCGAGGTGCCGCGACCGATTTCGTCCATCAGCACCAGCGACTGCGGAGTGGCGTGATGCAGGATGTAGCTGGTCTCGGCCATTTCCACCATGAAAGTGGATTGCCCGCGCGCCAGATCGTCGCCCGCGCCGATGCGGGTGAGGATGCGGTCGGTAGGCCCGATCAGCGCGCGCGCGGCCGGCACGAAGCTGCCGATATGCGCCAGCAGCACGATCAGCGCGTTCTGGCGCATGTAGGTGCTCTTGCCGCCCATATTGGGGCCGGTGATGACCAGCATGCGATGCTCTTCATCAAGCACCAGGTCGTTGGGCTCGAACGGTTCCTCGCGTACCGCTTCCACCACCGGGTGGCGGCCGCGCTCGATACGCAGGCCCGGCGCTTCGCGCAATTCGGGTTGCGACCAATCCAGGGCCTGCGCGCGTTCGCTGAAGCCGGCCAGCACGTCGAGTTCGCTTAGCGCCGAGGCGCAGCGCTTCAGCGGCTCGAGCACTCCGCCCAGCGCGTCCAGCAGTTGCTCGTACAACAGTTTTTCCCGCGACAGCGAACGTTCGCGCGCCGACAGCACCTTGTCTTCGAAGGATTTGAGTTCCTCGGTGATGTAGCGCTCGGCGTTGCTCAGGGTCTGCCGGCGGGTGTAGTGCACCGGCGCGCGTTCGGAAAGCGCCTTGCTGATTTCGATGTAGTAACCATGCACGCGGTTGTAGCCGACCTTGAGCGAGTTGATGCCGCTGCTTTGGCGCTCGCGCGTTTCCAGGTCGATCAGGAACTGGTCGGCGTGGGTGCTGAGGCGGCGCAATTCGTCCAGTTCGGCATCGTAGTCGGCGGCGATCACGCCGCCGTCGCTGAGTTTCATCGGCGGCTGTTCGGCGATGGCGGCGGCCAGCAGGTGCGCGGTGTCGGCGTGTTCGCCCAGCTCGGCGGAAAGCGCCCGCAGCCGGGGGGAATCGAGCGGGGCGAGCGTTTCGCCGATGCGGGGCAGCATCGCCAGGCCGTCGCGCAAAGTCGACAGATCGCGCGGGCGCGCCGAACGCAGCGCCACCCGGGTGAGGATGCGTTCGATATCGCCCAACGCGCGGAAGCGTTCGCGCAACGCCTCGTCGGCGCGGCTTTCGATCAGCGTCGCTACGGCCTGGTGGCGTTCGCCCAGTACCTGGCGATCGCGCAGCGGTCGATGCAGCCAGCGCCGCAGCAGGCGCCCTCCCATCGGGCTGATGGTGGAATCCAGCACGCCGAGCAAGGTGTGCTTGGTGTCGCCGTCGACGCGGGTATCCAGCTCCAGGTGCCGGCGCGTGGCCGCGTTCATGGCGATCGCGTCGCCCGCCGATTCCACCGCGATCGCGGTCAGGTGCGGCAGGCGCTGCTTCTGGGTTTCCTCCACATAACCGAGCAGGGCGCCTGCGGCGGCGGTCGCCAGCGGGCGGTCGTCGATACCGAAACCGCTGAGATCATGCAGACGGAAGAATTGCAGCAATTGGCGTCGTCCGCTGTCGGCGTCGAACAGCCAGGGCGCGCGCCGGCGCAGACCCGTGCGCGTAGCCAGGAACGCGGGCCAGCCTTCCTCGTCGGGAATCAGCAGTTCCGCGGGCTCCAGACGCGAGAGTTCGGCTTCAAGCGCATCGGCGCTGTCGACTTCGTTGACCAGGAAACGACCGCCGGCCAGATCCGCCCAGGCCAGTCCATAACCACCGCTTTTAGACGATGTGCCGCTGCGCGAAACGGCCATCAATAAGGTGTCGCGGCGCTCGTTCAGCAGCGCTTCGTCGGTCACCGTGCCCGGGGTGACGATGCGCACCACTTTGCGTTCGACCAGGCCCTTGGCCAGCGCGGGATCGCCGATCTGCTCGCAGATCGCCACCGATTCGCCCAGCGCCACCAGCCGCGCCAGATACCCTTCGTAGGCATGCACCGGCACGCCCGCCATGGGAATAGGCGCGCCGGCCGAACTGCCGCGCTGGGTCAGGGTGATGTCCAGCAAGCGCGCCGCTTTGCGCGCATCGTCGTAGAACAGCTCGTAGAAATCCCCCATGCGGAACAGCAACAACAGGTCCGGATACTCCGCCTTGGCGGCGAAGAATTGCTTCATGAGCGGGGTGTGGGTGAGGGTCGCCGGATCGCTCACGGTCGGGAAGTAACAATCAAGGTCGAGGCCGGAGCAGCGGAGGTGGGGGAGGGAAGTCTAGCGGTCCGCGGGCAGGCTCGCGAATCGATCGAAACGCTCTGGCCATCCCGATCAGTGACACTTGGTATGGGTGCACTGCAAAATGCCGAATAGTGAAGATAGTGTTAAGTTCGGAAGGTGACGTGGGGAAACGTCCGCCATCACGGATTTTGGGGGCTCAGAACAAACCACCGCTTTTCCATTTGCAATTCGATGACCCTGGGAGGGGATAACAATGGTCGTTGCAAAACCGCAGCACAAGCTGCTGGCAGTCGCTGTATTCACAGCGCTTTTCGCCGTATCGCAGGCGCAGGCCCAGCAGGCCGCGCCGCCGCCGGGTACCGACGAGGAACCCACCACGCTCGCCACCATGACGGTGACCGCGCAGAAGCGCGAAGAAGCGATGCAGGACGTGCCGATTTCGGTCACCGCCTTGCCCGAGCAGCTGCTGCAAGATACCGGCGTGCGCGACATCAAGGATCTGCAGGTCCTGGTTCCCGGCCTGACCGTGACCAGTACCCAAAGCGAAGCCCTGACCACCGCGCGCATCCGCGGCATAGGCACGGTAGGCGACAACGCCGGCCTGGAATCTTCGGTCGGCGTGGTCATCGACGGCGTCTACCGCGCCCGCAACGGCGTCGGCTTCGGCGACCTGGGCGAGCTCGAGCGAGTGGAAGTGCTGAAGGGCCCGCAGGGCACCGTGTTCGGCAAGAACACCTCGGCCGGCGTGATCAATATCATCACCCGCCGCCCCAGTTATTCGCAGAGCGCCGAAGGCGAGATCACCGTCGGCAACTATGGTGCCATCGGCGTGTCGGGCTCTTACAACGATGCGCTGTCCGACAACGCCGCCTTCCGCATCTACGCCACCAAGCGCAAGCGCGACGGCTTCCTGGATGTCGAAACGGCGCGCGGGCCGCGCACGCTGGACGAGGACGGCGACCAGAACTTCCACTCCATACGCGCCCAGCTGCTGCTGGAACCGACCGACAACCTGGACATCAATTTCATCGGCGATTTCACCAGTCGTGAAGAGAACTGCTGCTCGGCCGTGCAGACAGTAGTCGGCGCGACCGGCGCGATCATCAACGGCGTGGGCGGCGCGGGTTCCATTCCGACGGTCGCCGATCCGTTCGCGCGTATCGCGTACAGCAACCGCAGCACCGAACAGGACATGAAAGACAAGGGCGTGTCGGCCGAAGTGAACTGGGAGTCGCCATGGTTCGGCGGCGCGACCCTGACTTCGATCACCGCAATGCGCGACTGGCAGTCGATCAACGCATTGGACTTCGACTACACCGGCGCCGACCTGCTGTACCGGAACGCGAACGAAGACGAATCGCTGACCCGGTTCGAGACCTTCAGCCAGGAATTCCGCCTGACCGGGGCCACCGACAGCATCGACTGGATGGTCGGCGCGTTCTACGCCGATGAAGACCTGACCCGTCACGATTCCTACAGCATCGGCATCGGTTACGAGCCCTTCCTGTCCACGGCCTTGCTGGCACGGATCAATCCGGCCCTGGCGGCCTCGCCGACCGCGCCGCTGTTCCTGTCGCAGACCACCGGCCGGGCCTTCGGCACCACGTTCGCGCCGGGCCTGGGTGCGCTCGACCGCTACGACCAGAACGCCAAGAGCCTGGCCCTGTTCACCAACAACACCTGGCACGCGACCGACGCGCTCGACCTGACCCTGGGTCTGCGCTACACCCGGGAAAAGAAGACCCTGGATTCGGTCTATTCCAATCCGAACGGCGCGCCGGCCTGTGCGTCGTACTTCGGCCCTACCGGCGCGCCCAGTGCGGCGGCGATCGGCCGCATCGCGACCGCGCTGACCACCCGCGGCATTCCGTTCGCCTCCTTGCCGGCCGCGCAGCAGCAAGCGCTGATCGGCAACATCATCGGCTTCAGCTGCCTGCCCTGGGCCAACGCGCTGCACAACGGCCGTTCGACCCAGCAGGAGCGCGAGGAGAAGGAATGGTCCGGCACGCTGAAGGCGGCCTACCGTTGGAACGAGAACGTGATGACCTACGTCTCGGCCGCGCGCGGCTACAAGGGCGGCGGCTTCAACCTCGATCGCGTGCAGACTTCCAATGGGCTGTCCAGCGGCGGGCAGGGCATCATTCCCGTCAACGACACTTCGTTCGATGGCGAGTTCGTCGACAGCTACGAGCTGGGCGCCAAAACCACCTGGCTGGACGGCAACCTGCTGCTCAACGCGACCTTGTTCCATCAGACCTACGACGACTTCCAGCTCAACAGCTTCCTGGGCACCAGCTTCGTGGTGCGCTCGATTCCCAAAGTCACTTCGCGCGGCGTGGATACCGAAATCCTGTGGCAGCCGAGCAAGGGTCTGATGCTGCAGGGCGGTCTGATGTACGCCGACACCTTCTACGGGGATGAACGGCCTACGCCCGATTTCGTGGCCCCGGACGGCGCCCTGTACAAGTTGCCCGGCAACAAGACCAGCTTCGCACCGGAGTGGTCGGGTACCGCATCGGTCACCTATGAGTGGGACTTCGGCGCAAGCCTGGTCGGTCGCTTCAACGTCGGCGCCAAGTACACCTCGGAGTTCAATACCGGTTCCGATCTGGACGTGGAGAAGATCCAGGACGCCTACACCGTCGTCAACGCACGCTTCGGCATCGGCGCCAAGAGCAAGCGCTGGATGCTCGAGTTCTGGGGTCTGAACATCTTCGACGAAGAGTATGTGCAGGTGGGTTTCGACGGTCCGCTGCAGACCGCCAGCCCGACTCCGAACGATCCGCGCAACACCTACAACGCCTTCCTGGGTGCGCCACGCACCTATGGCGTGACCTTCCGCATCCAGTACTGATCGCGCAAGGTTGGGAACCGACGGCCCGCCACGGAAGTGGCGGGCCGTTTTGTTTGCCGTGAGCGCCTATGGCAGACAGCGGCCTGCTTTTCCGATACAACGTCAGCGCCGTCACTTCGCGAAAACCGCCGATGTCCGTCCCCACCGACCACGACCTGCACGCGCTCGCAGAGAACCTGGGCGCGCGCCTGCGCGATACGCACCATCGCTTGGTCACAGCGGAGAGCTGTACCGGCGGCTGGATCGCCAAGGCGGTGACCGATATCGCCGGTTCTTCGGACTGGTTCGATTGCGGCATGGCCGCCTACAGCTACGAGGCCAAGCAGGCGCTGCTGGGCGTGCGTGCGGAGACGCTGGAAGTCCATGGCGCGGTCAGCCGGGAGACCGTGATCGAAATGGTGTCCGGCGCGCTGGTGAATTCGGGCGCCAGCATCGCGGTGGCGGTGACCGGTATCGCTGGGCCGGGCGGCGGCAGCGAAGGCAAGCCGGTGGGCACGGTGTGGATCGGCTGGAAGCGCCGTGGCGGCTATGCGCGGGCCGAGGTCTTCCACTTCGATGGCGACCGCGAGGCGGTGCGCAGGCAGACGGTGGCGGCGGCGCTGCAGGGGTTGGATGCGCTGGCTGGCTGATGATCGCTCTGGGTGTCCCGGGAGGCTCAAGATCAATCGACCGGGCACTAAGCCAGGACACAAATTAGTTGCTTTCCAAATTCGTTAGTAGTATTACTACTAACCATGAATCTGACCGACACCCAGCAAGCAATTCTCGCCATGATCGCCGAGCGCATCGGCGCCGATGGGGTACCGCCTTCCCAGGCCGAGATCGCCAAGGCGTTCGGTTTCAGCGGGGTCCGTGCTGCCCAGTATCACATCGAGGCGCTTGAGGCCGCCGGCGCAATCCGCCGGGTGCCGGGGCAGGCCCGGGGCATACGCCTGGTCCATGACGACACCGATATCCCCGTACCGGAGCCCGCGCTTCCGGACAACGCGCTGCGGCTGCCGGTATTGGGACGAGTGGCGGCCGGTCTGCCGATCGGCGCCGATATCCGTTCGGACGATTTCGTACTGCTGGATCGCGCCTTTTTCGCTCCCGCGCCGGACTATCTGCTGAAGGTGCAAGGCGATTCGATGCGCGACGAAGGCATCTTCGACGGCGATCTGATCGGCGTGCATCGCACCCCGGATGCGCGCTCGGGCCAGATCGTGGTCGCCCGCATCGACGACGAGATCACCGTCAAACTTCTGAAAATAGGCAAGGACCGCATCCGCCTGCTGCCGCGCAATCCCGACTATTCGCCGATCGAAGTCATGCCCGACCAGGACTTCGCCATCGAAGGCCTGTATTGCGGGCTGGTGCGTCCTAACCGCTGATGCCGCGACCGTCCCGTCATTCGTCCACTGAGAAGGGTTTTTTTATCAAACAGGAAATTTCCGACACGTCTGCAAGCCGTTGTCCGCTAGTCCCAGTCCGCGTTGCAAAGTTAATTTCGATCACGGCATATCGCGTCGCAACCTGTGCGACCCATGGCCGCTAAATTGCCCTCAACCCGACAAACCACCAAGGACACCACGATGGACGAGAACAAGAAGCGCGCACTTTCCGCGGCCCTGACCCAGATCGAACGCCAGTTCGGCAAGGGCTCGGTGATGCGCATGGGCGACCAGATCATCGAAGCGGTTGAGGCCATTCCCACCGGTTCGCTGATGCTCGATATCGCACTCGGCATCGGCGGCCTGCCCAAGGGCCGCGTGGTGGAAATCTACGGTCCCGAATCCTCTGGCAAGACCACCCTGGCCTTGCAGACCATCGCGCAGTGCCAGAAGCGCGGCGGCACCGCAGCCTTTATCGATGCCGAGCATGCGCTGGATCCGATCTACGCCGCCAAGCTGGGCGTCAACGTGGACGATCTGCTGCTGTCGCAGCCCGACACCGGCGAACAAGCGCTGGAAATCTGCGACATGCTGGTGCGCTCCAACGCGGTGGACATGGTCGTCATCGACTCGGTCGCGGCGCTGACGCCGAAGGCCGAAATCGAGGGCGAAATGGGCGACCAGCTGCCCGGCCTGCAGGCCCGGTTGATGAGCCAGGCCCTGCGTAAGCTGACCGGCAATATCAAGCGTTCCAATTGCATGGTGCTGTTCATCAACCAGCTGCGCATGAAGATCGGCGCGATGATGCCCGGCCAGAGCCCGGAAGTGACCACCGGCGGCAACGCGCTGAAGTTCTACGCATCCGTGCGCCTGGATATCCGCCGCATCGGCGCGATCAAGAAGGGCGACGAGATCATCGGCAACCAGACCAAGATCAAGGTGGTGAAGAACAAGTTGGCGCCGCCGTTCAAGCAGGTCATCACCGAGATTCTGTACGGCGAAGGCATCAGCCGCGAAGGCGAACTCATCGACATGGGCGTGGAAGCTAAGTTGGTGGACAAGGCGGGCGCCTGGTACAGCTACGGCGACGAGCGCATCGGCCAAGGCAAGGATAATTCGCGCCAGTACCTGAAGGACAACCCGCAGGTCGCGACCCGCCTGGAAGGCGAGTTGCGCGACAAGTTCCAGCCGACCGAGGTGAAGCCTGACGAGGTCGACGAAGACGCAGAAATTTGATCGGGATTGGCGCAGGGAAGCGCCGCTTTTTCGATCAGGAGTGAGTCGGCGTGCCGGACGAAGATGCTAATGCTCCAGATACCGATGTTCTCCCCGGTTCCCGCAAGCGCAAGCAGCGGGAACTGACGCCTACCCAGCGTGCCTTGGCACTGCTGGTGCGAAGGGAGCACTCGCGCAAGGAGCTGGCGCGCAAGCTGGCCGAGCGCGGGATCGAGAGCGAGGCCGCATCGGTTGCGATTGAAAGGCTGACAGGCGATGGCTGGCAGAGCGATGCGCGCTTTGCCGAAATGCTGGTGCGCACCCGGGCCGCCCATGGGCAGGGGCCCCTCCGCATCCGCGCCGAGCTGGGTACCCATGGGCTGGACCGCGACACCATCGAGACCGCCATCGAAGCTTTCGGCGGCGACTGGCGTCAGGCGGCGCGGGATCTGGCCCGCCGCCGTTTTGGTCCGGATCTGGCTTCGGCCGACCCGGCGCAGCGGCGCAAGGCCGCCGATTTCCTGTACCGACGCGGCTTCGATGGCGACACGGTCAGGTTGGCCTTGCGTAGCGACCCGGAGGACTGAACCGCCCTGGCCTGTTAACCTTTGCGGATTGGGTTGTCTGTTCCAGCATGCGTCCGCATCTTGTCGGTATCGCGGCACTTCAGACGTGCCCGCCCGCCAAATGCCAGCCAGATGACTACTCCCAAGCTCAGTAGCAGCCAGATCCGTAGCGATTTCCTCGAATTCTTCCGTGGCAAGGGCCATACCATCGTGCCTTCGGCCCCGCTGGTGCCCGGCAACGACCCGACCCTGCTGTTCACCAACTCCGGCATGGTCCAGTTCAAGGACGTGTTCCTGGGCGCGGAGAAGCGCAGCTACGTGCGTGCGGCCGACGTCCAGCGTTGCCTGCGTGCGGGCGGCAAGCACAACGACCTGGATTCGGTCGGTTACACCGCGCGTCACCACACTTTCTTCGAAATGCTGGGCAACTGGTCCTTCGGCGACTATTTCAAGAAAGACGCCATCGCTTGGGCCTGGGAACTGCTGACCGAGGTCTGGAAGCTACCCAAGGAGCGCCTGCTGGTCACGGTCTACCACACCGATGACGAAGCTTATGAGCTGTGGAACAAGATGGTCGGCATTCCGGCCGAACGCATCGTTCGCATCGGCGACAACAAGGGCGCGCCTTACGCGTCGGACAACTTCTGGCAGATGGCCGACACCGGCCCGTGCGGTCCCTGCACCGAGATCTTCTACGACCATGGCGAACATATCGCCGGCGGCCCGCCGGGCTCGCCGGACGAGGACGGCGATCGTTTCATCGAAATCTGGAACCTGGTGTTCATGCAATTCGACCGCCAGCCCGATGGCATGCTGGTGCCGCTGCCGGCGCCTTGCGTGGATACCGGCATGGGCATGGAGCGCCTTGCCGCGATCCTGCAGCACGTCCACACCAACTATGAAATCGACCTCTTCCAGGCGCTGATCGCCAAGGCGTCCGAGCTGACCGGCACCGCGGATCTGGAGAACAAGTCGCTGCGCGTGATCGCCGACCACATCCGCGCCTGCTCGTTCCTGATCGTCGACGGCGTGCTGCCCTCCAACGAAGGCCGCGGCTATGTGCTGCGCCGGATCATCCGCCGCGCGCTGCGCCATGGCTGGATGCTGGGCGTGCGCCAGCCGTTCTTCCACAAGATGGTGCCGACGCTGGTCGCACTGATGGGCGAAGCCTATCCGGAGTTGCCGGCGGCGCAGGATCTGGTGGAGCGCGCCCTGAAAGCCGAGGAAGAGCGCTTCGCCGAGACCCTGGACTCGGGCATGCGCATCTTCGATGACGTGGCTGCGCGCGCCAAAGAAGTGATTCCGGGCGCCGATGCCTTCCGCCTGTACGACACCTACGGTTTCCCGGTCGACCTGACCGCCGACATCGCACGCGAGCGCGGGCTGTCGGTCGACATGCAGGGTTTCGACGCGGCGATGGAACAGCAGCGCGAAACCGCGCGCGCCGCGGGCAAGTTCTCTGCCGGCTCGGGTTTGCCTGCGGAGCTGGTGGCGAAGTTGAAGCCCACCGAATTCCTGGGCTACGAAGCGCTGGATGCCGGTGGCCTGGTAGTGGTCGCGCTGTTGAAGGAGGGACGCCCGGTCGATTCCCTCGGCGCGGGCGATGAGGCCGTGGTGATCCTCGACCGCACGCCTTTCTACGCCGAATCCGGCGGCCAGGTCGGCGACACCGGCGTGCTGGCCGAGCAGGGCGTCAAGTTCGAAGTGGACGACACGCTGAAATACGCCGGCCAGTTCCATGGTCATGTCGGCAGGGTTGCGGTCGGCAGCCTGAAGGTCGGTGACCACGTGTTGGGTTCGGTCGATGCGCCGCGCCGCGCCGCCACCATCCTCAATCATTCCGCCACGCATCTGTTGCATGCCGCCCTGCGCGAGTTGCTCGGCACGCACGTGCAGCAGAAGGGCTCGCTGGTGGCGCCGGACAGGCTGCGCTTCGACTTCTCGCATTTCCAACCGGTGAACGCGGCCGAATTGGCCGAGATCGAACGCCGCGTCAATGCGGAAATCCGCGCCAACCACGCGGCGGAGGTGCACAACATGGGCATGCAGGAAGCCCTGGATTTCGGCGCCATGGCCTTGTTCGGCGAGAAGTACGGCGAGCACGTGCGGGTGCTGAAGATGGGCAGTTATTCGACCGAGCTCTGCGGCGGCACGCATGTCGGCCGGACCGGGGATATCGGTCTGTTCAAGATCGTAAGCGAGGGCGGCGTGTCGTCGGGCGTGCGTCGCATCGAAGCGGTGACCGGGCAAGGCGCGCTCGATCTGGTTTCCGCGGAAGAGCAACGCCTGCAGGAAGCCGCGGCCCTGCTGGGCGGCAGCGCAGGAGAGGTGGTCGACAAAGTACGGCAACTGACCGAACGCCAGAAAAAGCTGGAGCGTGAGCTGGAAGGTCTGAAGGCCAAGGCCGCCTCCGGCGCCACTGCGGATCTGGCGGGCTCAGCGGTGGAGATCGAAGGCGTGCGCGTACTGGCCGCAAGGCTGGAAGGATTCGACGCCAAGGCGTTGCGGGAAGCCATGGATCGGCTCAAGCAACAACTGGGCGATGCGGTCATCGTCCTGGCGGGTACGGCCCAAGGCAAGGCCTCGCTGGTGGCCGGCGTGAATGGCTCCGCAACAGGCAGGGTCAAGGCGGGGGAACTGCTGGCGCATATCGCCAGTCTCACCGGGGGCAAGGGCGGCGGCCGCCCGGATCTCGCCCAGGGTGGTGGCGAGGACGGGCCCGCCCTTGCCTCGGCACTAGCAGACGTTCCGGCATGGGTAGCCCAACGGATACGGCCCTGAATCCATGAAACATGAGCTTGCGGGCCGGACTGGCCGGCCGTTACCATGTTTCACGTTTATGAATGTATCAGGAAGCGTTTATGCCTCCGTTAAGGCTAAAACGTCCTCCCGGCACTACTCTTGCCGGATTAAGGAGACAAAGTAATGTTGATTTTGACTCGCCGAGTTGGCGAAACCTTGATGATCGGCGATTCGGTCACCGTGACCGTGCTGGGCGTCAAGGGCAATCAGGTGCGCATTGGTATCACTGCGCCCAAGGACGTGGCTGTGCATCGTGAAGAAATTTATCAGCGCATCCAACGCGGTGAAGATGCCAACACCCCCGCGCAACCCGCAGAAACCAGCTCTTCGAGCTGACGATTTCGTTTGCCGTCATCGCAGTCAGCCGGTATCCTAAACGGCTGAGGCGACGCACTGCTGTTCGCTTCGAAATCCCGGAGAGTTGCCCGAGCGGCTGAAGGGGCTCCCCTGCTAAGGGAGTATAGGGTCAAAAGCCTTATCGAGGGTTCGAATCCCTCACTCTCCGCCACTAGCAAAAAAGCCCTGATTTTCAGGGTTTTTTTGTGCCTGCGGTTCGCGATCGGCAGCGCCGGGAAACGATGCTCGATATGCGGATACGTAACTGGCCGGCTCGGGTTCCGTGCAGGCCAACAAAAAAGCCAGCGAGGTTGCCCGCTGGCTTTCTTGTTTTTAATGGTGCGCCCGGAGAGATTCGAACTCCCGACCGCCTGGTTCGTAGCCAGGTACTCTATCCAACTGAGCTACGGGCGCATTAGAAGCGGAATTTTGCACGAACTGAATTAAGCCGTCAATCATCGCTATCGATAGCGCGGTTCGGGCGAGGTTGGCCGCCCGGCCGCTTGACCGTTGCCGTGCCCGCCAACGCCCCGATTTGCGGCTGTTGAGGAGACTTGCTGTCGGGAATGTGCGTCAGGTCCGCCCAGACGACGTTTTTGCAGGTCTTTTTTAGCGACGTGTTCACGCTGGAATGTGGACAATGGAAGAGCAGGGGATCAACGGCGCCATGGCGCTGGGGGTTAAAAGCGAATGCAATGTTTGAGAAGGTTTTTGCGTCTGGCAGGTCTGCTGGCGATGGTTCCTGCCGCCGCTTCGGCCGCAACCTACACCGTAGGACCCGCGGGATCGGGTCGCCAGTACACACAGCTGTCGGCTGTATTCACCAGCAACAATCTGGCTGCGGGCGATATCGTCGAGGTGGATGGTGGCGCCACCTATTCCGGCGGGATCGTGGTGGGCGACGACGATGGCGGTACGGAAGCCAATCCGGTCATCATCCGCTGGCGCCGCGCTGTCGGTACTACACGTCCGGTATTGCAGGGCGGCACGCACACGATCAAGTTCGAACAATCGAACCACATCGTGTTCGAAGGCTTCGAGGTTCGGGGCGGTACGACCACCTGTGTGTTCAGCGAAGCGCACAACGTGACCGTCCGCGATGCCTATATCCACGACTGCCCGTCGCACGGAATATTGGCGGCCGATCAGAATTCGGGCGCGTTCACGCTGGAATACAGCGAAATAGCCAATTCCGGCCAGGGCGATACCCGCCATGCCATCTACATGCAGTCGGACGAGGTGGCCTTCCCCGATACCGTGTTCCGCATGCGCTACAACTATGTGCATGACGCCACGGGCGGCGTGCTAGTGCGTGTGCGCCATCAAAGGGCCGAGATCTACTACAACTGGATCGAGGGCTCCAACCTTCATGAGATCGAATTGATAGGACCCGATTGCGAAACGCAGAAGCCCGCATGGACTGCCGACCTCCGGCGAGAGGACGCGGATGTGGTGGGCAATGTGATCATCCACAATTCCAGCAGCCGCTCGGGTAACGCATTGCGTATCGGCGGAGACCTGGAAGGCCGCAATCAGGGCAGAACCCGGTTGGTCAACAACACGATTCTTTTCGACCGAGCAGGTGCGGTCAACGCGGTCCTTGTGCAGCTTGGCCAGGGGTCGCTGGAGATGCACAACAACGTGGTCTATCAGCCGTCCGGATCCCCCGCGATCGTGCGGGAAAATCCGGCCAGCAACGTTTCGGTGCCAACCTGCGGTCCGCAGAGCCGGGAGCCCTGGTCCGGGGGCCGCAAGGTCGCGGGCAGCAATAACTGGGTACAGACCTCAGCCAGCCTGGTGCCGGCGGAGTGGACCGGAACCTCGCGTGGCGCCGATCCGCTGTTGACCAATTTCGCGCAGCGCTCGCTGCGGCCGGCAGCAGGAAGCCCGCTGATCAATGCCGGCAACAATGCGCCGGTGACCCCGGCTGCGTTTCCTTTCCCGACGCCACTGGTACTGGCCGTCTTCGACCCGCCACTGCGCGCAAAAATGGCGATCGGCGCGCAAAAGCCGCGTCTCGCGTTGGGGGGAATCATAGAGATAGGCGCTCTGGAACAGTTCGAGTCGAGTGGATCCGCCCCCATCCGCGTCAATGGCTCGCAGCCGTTGATTCCGCCTAGAGGGCAGACCTCCTCTGCCTTGCCGGTCCAATCGTCCTCGCCGGCACAATCATCGTCCTCGGAACCGCAGGCGCCTGCGGTTCGTGGCGATCGAGGAAGACCGATCTGGCGGCAATCGCCGGCCAGGCGTTACCGGCGCTTTGTGGTGGACTAGCGGCAGCCGGGCAAGCGCGCCCCTTCCAGATAACGAATCCAGCCGCCTCGAAGCGGCTGGATTGGTTTTGGACAGGCCGATAGGACTTCCCTGTTGGGATCAGCCGGTAAGCAGACTCAGGCAGTGGCCGGATCGCTGCTTCCGTGGCGTTGTACTGGATAGCCTACCCACAGGTGGGCGAGCGCTGGATCGGCGGCTCATGCGGAAGGGTCGGGATCGCCAGCGCTGGACGGTACGCCACGGGGGAAAGAGATGCGTCGTTCGATGACATTACGTGGAAGCGGCAGGGCTCCGGGTGATAAACGCCTGCCTCGTCGCCAGGAAAGGTCCTGCGCGCCAGCCGTGGGAAGCGACCGATGAAATCCGCCAACGCAAGCCGCAAGGCCCGCGCCGTCCGCTTCCTCTGGCTCGCCGAAATGCTGGTCTTGATCCTAGCGGTCATGATCGCGGCCTGGATCCGTTTCCACGACGATCCGGAAAGCCACATCATTTTTTCCCAGCAGGCGCCCTTGCGCGCGGTGCTGGTGGCGCTTTTCATCACCGGAGCCATGGCGGCGTTCGGCATGTACCAGGTGCATGTCCGCCACAATCGGCTGGACTTCCTGTTGCGGGCAACGCTGTCGTTCGCTTTTGGCGGCATCGCTCTGGTGGTCCTGTACTACCTGATTCCCCAGACCTATATCGGCCGTGGCGTGTTGGCCATGTCGCTGGCGATGGGGTTGGCGGGTGTGATCCTGGTACGGGCGATCTCCGTGCACGTGATCCGCGCCGATGCGCTGCGCCAGCGGATCCTGGTATTCGGGGCGGGTAAGAACGCGGAGCTGATCAACAGCCGCATGCGTCGCCAATCGGACCGCCGTTCGTTCGTCGTGGTCGGTTTCGTAGCGGTGCCCGGTCAAGCGGTCCTGGTCAGCAAGGATCTGCAGGAGATGCCTGAAAACGGCTTGCACGAGTTGGCCGAACGCCTGCAGATCGATGAGCTGGTGATAGCTCCCGACGAACGCCGCGGTGGGCTTCCCATGGAAGACATGCTCACCTGTGTGCAGCGCGGCATCTCGGTCATCGACATCTCCACCTTTTTCGAGCGCGAAGCGGGCATGGTGCAGCTCAACGTGGTGGATCCGTCCTGGCTCGTGTTCTCCGGCGGCTTCGACTATTCCACGCCGCGCAGATTGAGCAAACGGTTCTTCGACCTAGTCGCCGCCAGCGTATTGCTGCTGATGGCGTGGCCGGTGATGCTGCTGGTCGCGCTGGCGGTGCGCCTGGAATCCGAAGGCCCGATTCTCTACAGTCAGACGCGCGTCGGCCAACGCGGCCAGAACTTCACCCTGACCAAGTTCCGCAGCATGCGCGCGGATGCGGAAAAGGACGGTGTGGCGCGTTGGGCCAGCAAAGATGACGATCGCAGCACGCGAGTGGGAAAATTCATCCGCTTGACCCGCCTGGACGAATTGCCGCAGTTGTTCGCGGTTCTGCGCGGCGACATGAGCTTCGTCGGGCCGCGACCGGAGCGCCCGCATTTCGTCAACCTGTTGTCCGATGAAATCCGGTACTACGGCGTACGCCATTGCGTGAAGCCGGGCCTCACCGGCTGGGCGCAATTACGTTATCCGTACGGCGCATCCGTGCAGGACGCGGAGGAAAAACTGAAGTTCGACCTGTTCTACGTCAAGAACCATGGCTTGGTATTCGATCTGATGATCCTGCTGCAAACGGTGGAAGTGGTGATGTTCGGGCGCGGCGCGCGCTGATCGGCGGCAAGCGCAGGGCGTTTACTTCAACCGGGAAGCAGGCCGCGAACGGCGCGACGCAAGCCGAAAGGAATAAGCCGCAACAGATCGCCGCGCAAGGCGCGATCCGGTGTCAGCCGCCATGCCCGCATCGCAAGGCTCCATCCATCCCGCCAGCGTTTGCGGATCAACATTCCGCGCGCGTTGCGCGCGTAGGTGGCGGCTAGCGCGCGGTGCAACTCCGTTTCGTCGACTACTCCTTTGGCGTTCTCGACAGCGCGCTCCACCACGCGCACGTAATCGTCATAGGTGGTGGACTCGGCGGACAATCCGTCATGGCCGCGCATGGCGCGAACCAGCGAAGCTTCCACCACGCCGATCCGCCAACGCTGCGCCACACGTAAATGGAAGTCGATGTCCTCGGCGGTGCGCAGGCCGGTATCGAAACCGCCCACATCGGCAACCACTTCCCGGCGCAGCAAGGCCGAAGCGGGCGCGAGGGCGGGGTTATGGATGATCCAACGCAGGATCCAGCCGTCTTCGGGGATCGTATCGCGGCGACGGAACACATCGATCAGGCGGTGGTCGCTATCCACGCGCTCCACATCGCAAAGCACCATGCCGAAGTCCGGGTGGGCTTCCATCCACTCGAGTTGCCGCGCTGTCTTCTCGGGCAGCCATTCGTCGTCGCTGTCCAGCAATGCGAAATACCTGCCCTGCGCGATGGACATGCCGTGATTGCGTGCCGCCGAGACCCCCGCGTTGGCCTGCCAAACGTAGCGGATGCGGTCGCCGTAGCGCTCGCGCAGATGCGCTTCCGTGCCGTCCGTGGAGCCGTCGTCCACCACCACGATTTCATCGACGCCCCAGGTCTGGGAAAGCACCGAATCTATCGCGCGGACCACCAGCTCGCGCCGGTTGTATGTGGGTATAATCGCGGAAACTTCGATCGCTGGCGCCATGAAGGATCTCTCCAAGAAACTGCTTTACGCCAGCGGTCTGCTGGGCCTCTACCACCGCCTGCGCAATGCCGGCAGTCTAACCGTGGTGATGTTCCACCGCACGCTGAGTCCACAGGATCCGCGCTGGCGGACCTGCGATCCCGACTACACGCTGTCCGTCGCGCATCTTTCCGAGTCGCTGGCGTTCTTCAAACGGCATTACAACGTCGTTTCGCTGCAGCAGGTCGTCGAAGCGCGGCGTTCCGGCGCGGCGTTGCCCCCGCATGCGCTCTTGATTACGTTCGACGACGGCTGGTCCGACAATGCGGACTACGCGTTGCCGGAACTGCAACGCGCGGGTCTGCCGGGCTTGATGTTCGTGGTGGCCGATGCGGTGGGGACGCAGCAGCCTTTCTTCCAGGAGCGCTTGATCTCGGCCTGGCGTCGCGGTCTCTTGCGCGTCGATGAATTGGCGCTCGCCATGGCGCCCGTGCTGGCCGAACCCTGGACGCCGGAAGACGAGTCGATAGCATCGCTGCGCAGGGCCATAGCCCGTCTCGAAAAGCTCGACGCGGCGCGGCGGAGCGAAATACTGGCTCCTTATCTGCAGGCGCTCGATGACGGCCTCCGGCATATGGTGGACGCGAGCGAACTGCATCGGTTGCAGGCGGGCGGAATCGCGCTGGGCCTGCATGGCAAGACCCATACGCCGATGACGGCGGCGGCGGATTTGGACGCAGAATTGGCAGGCGCGCGCGAAGAGCTCGCCCGCCATCTCGGTCAGTCCGCTCCCACCGCCGAGTCGATGTCGTTTCCGCATGGCGCCCATACGCCGGAGATCGCCGAGCGCGCCCGCCAGGCCGGCTACGAACTGGTATTCACCAGCGTGCCGGTGCTCAATTCGGTCGCGCCGCAACCGAGCTGGTTGTTGGGGCGGACGGGCTACGAAACCGACGCGGTGGTCGATACCAAGGGCAGGTTTCGTCCCGACTGGTTGGCGCTTTATCTGTTCCGCAGGGAAACAAGGCGCTTGGCCTGACGCGCGCGCGATGCTGGCGCCTATGCGCATCGCGCGGGATTTTCCGGCGCGGAAATCAGTCGGTCTATTCGTCTTCATCCGCGGATGTCAGGAACAGATCCATCGTCTGCGGATCCGGTTTTTCCTCACGGCTCCAGCGGCCGAACACGGGCCGACGGCTCCGTTCGACGTAGCCGCAACGCTTCCAACAGTCGATACGCGATGAGTCGGATGCGATTTCCACGGAAACGGAGGTGTGGCCGGCCTCGCGCGCGGCGCACGACAGCGCCAGCAGATGAGGTTCGCTCATGCGGCCACAGCCGGCGTTGGACCAGAAATCGCGCACGTGCAAGGTATTTCCTTCCACCTGTGTGGCGAACCAGGCCTGCATGCCTGCATCGCCGGGCGCAGTTAGCAATAGATAGCGCGTCCGCACTAGCGGGGAATCGTCGAATCGCCATTTGCAATGCGCGCTGTCCCGGATGGCCAGCAATCCGCTGCCTTTTTCGGAGTCCCGCCACAAGGCGTCCATCGCGGCGTCGGCCCGGCCGGACCACGCGTAATCCAGCCGCGGTCCGAGTGCGCGTTTGAGCCGGTCCTTCGCCGCGAACACTAGGTCCGCCAAAGCGCCCAAGGGATAGGCAAGCCAGCTGGGAATTCTGCTGCGCAGATATCCGGTATGGCGCAGCACGTGCGCATGACGCACGATGTCGGCGAACCTTTCGTAGCCGATGCGCTTGAATACCGCCGCCGCTTTTGGATTGGGAAAGCCGTACAGCAAGTCCAGCTGTTGCCGGCCAGCCTGGATCAATCCCTGCTGCAGGATGAGGGCCGGACCCAATGAACGATGCGCCGGCACCACGGTAAGATCCACCAGCACGCCGGCGCGTATTTCCTTGCCTTGCCAGAGCATACGGCGCTGGCCCGCGCAGGCGGTGCCGATATCGGTCGCATCGGGCGTGTACTGCAACAGCTGCAGCACCGGCCGTCCGTACGGACAGCCCAGGTAGAACCATTCGTACTTCGCCGCGATGCGGTCTTCCTGTCCCAGGTTGCCGTGCCAGATCGACAGAACGGTATCGCGATCGCGCAAGGCATCGCCGTCGCGGGTGACGTATTGCGGCGGCGGCGACAGGGAATTCATCGGGGCCTAGTCGAGCTCGATGACCGGACTCATCAGCAGCGGGGTCTGATGCAGGTAACGGGTCGTGCGGCGCTTGTTGCGAATATCCTCATAGACCGCCTGCGCCTGCGCTTCGCTGATCTTGAGCGCGGTAGCCAAGCCGCTTGCGGGTACCTCGTGGTTGAGCGCCCACAGCGCGATATCCATCTGCTGATAGGGCAGGGCGAAGTAGAACTCGTCCTGGCCCTGGCTGAGGCTGTAAGTGTCGGTGGTGGGAATGGCGGCGCAAACGCGCTCGGGCAGGCCCAGATGGCGGGCCATGCCGTACACCTGCGATTTGTACAGGTGCGCGATGGGTTTGACGTCCGCGGAACCATCGCCGTTCTTGACGAAGAAGCCCTGGTCGTATTCGACGCGGTTGGGCGTACCGACCACGCCGTAATTCAGGCGATCGGCATGGAAGTATTCCAATGTCTTGCGGATGCGCTGCTTGAAATTGGTGGCGGCCACGATGGTCAGGTAGTCCTGCAGCGGCAGCTCGCGTTCGACCCTCGCGCCCTCGGGAGATTGCGCGATCAGGCGGAAGCGGTTGATGCGGCCCTCGGTGCCGCCATCGATCACGATCTTGAATTTCCAGCCTTCTCCGTATTCGGGCAGTGCATGCCGTACCGCGGCGTCGCGCGCCGTGTAACAGCCGATCGCGGCCAGCGCAGGCGCGATGTCGACCGTCTCGGTACGCACGCCAAGATGCTTGGCCAGAATATGCGCGCGCGCGGCGCTGTCGTCGGAGGAGTCCTGCTCGGGCAGAATAAGGGTGAAGACGCGCTCGGGCCCCAGTGCGCGTACCGCCAGGGCGGCGCTGACCGAACTGTCGATGCCGCCGGAGATGGCCACGACCAGGCCGCGGCGATGCAGTTGCCGCGCGGTGACTTCGCGCAGTTTCGCAGCGATGCGGTTCGCTTCGGCTTCGTAGTCGATATCCAGGGAGGTGGCATCTAGTGTCGTCATGGTGTGCTCTGTAGTTCCATCAGTTGGACGCGCCGGACCTTGCCGGAAGCGGTGCGCGGCAGGGCGTCGACGAAGGCGACGTGTTTGGGAATCTTGTAAGGGGCCAACCGGGCGCGGCAGTGCGCCTTGATGCGGTCTTCGGCGCGCGGCGGCAGGCCGCTGGCGACGACGAAGGCCTTGACGACCTGACCCAGGATTTCGTCGTCCACGCCGACCACCGCAACTTCGGTCACGCCCGGCATTTCGGCGATGACTTCTTCCACGTCAGTCGGATGCACCCGGTGCGCGCCGGTCTTGATCATGTCGCTGCGGCGGCCATGCAGGAACAGATAACCATCGCCGTCCAGGTAACCGACGTCGCCGGTGCGCAGCCAGCCTTCGGCGAGCACGCTGGCGGTGGCGGCCGCGTTTTCCCAATATCCCTGCATCACGTTGGGTCCTTGCACCCACACTTCGCCGCTATCGCCGGCGTCGGCCGGGCTGCCGTCCTCATGCAGTATCTTCCAGTGCAGGCCTTGCACCGGAATGCCTACCGAACCCAGTTTTTCGTCCAGTTTTTCCGGAGGCAGCCAGCTGATGCGCGAAGTCGCCTCGGTTTGTCCGTACATCACGAACAATCGCGGATGGGGCAGGGCGGCGCGCAGGCGATTGGTGAGCTGCGGCGACATCGCTCCGCCCGCCTGAGTCAGATAGCGCAACGAAGAGAAATCGTATTCGCCCAAAGCGGTGTGCTGGAGCAGCAGCGCATAGGTCGAAGGCACGCCGGAAAAACCGGTGGCACGTTCCTGCGCAAGCGCCTGCAGCACCAGATGCGGAAACATCAGGCTCGGCGCCAGTACCACGCAGGCGCCGCTGATGAGATGGGTATGCAGGACCGATGCGCCGTAGGCGTAATAGAACGGAAGCACGCTGAGCACGCGGTCTTCCGGGCTCAGTCCCAGATAGGCCACCACCGCTTCCGCGTTCGCCGCCAAATTGGCGTGACTAAGCATCACCCCTTTCGGTGCGCCAGTGGTGCCGGAGGTGTAGAGGATCAGCGCCGTATCGCCGTCGTGGATCGGCTGAGGTTCGAGCGCGTCGTCTTCGGTCGGCAACGGACATAGCGGCTCGCCCTCCGCCAGCGCCGTGCGCCCTCCGCTGTATCCGATCTCCTCCAGCGCCAGTTCCGCATCGCGATGGCCTTGTTCGTAGACCACATGACGGGCACCGCTGTGCAGTAACCAGGGCGCGAAGTCGCGCACGCGCGCCTGCACGTTCAACGGCACCACGATGGCGCCGGCCAGCCAGCCGCCATAGCAGGCCACCGCGGCCTCGATCCGGTTGGGCAGCAGCAAGGCCAGGCGTTGGCCCTTGGCCAGCCCTTGCTCACGCAGATGCGCGGCGAAAGCCTGTGCCTGCCGCCAGAATTGACCGTAGTCGATCCTGCGCGCGCCATCCACCATAGCGGTGCGCTGCGGTGTCTGGCCTGCAACGAGGGCGACGCGGCCTGGTAGTCCGTTCACGCAGGGCCTGCCGGTCAAACGGCGAGTTTGCGGCGGACGAATTCGTCGACGGTCTGGATCGAATCGAAATTCGCCGGGATCATTTCATCCGGCACGATGGTCAGCTTGAACTCGTCTTCCAGGAAGAAGATCAGCTCGTGGATGCCCGTCGAATCGATGATGCCACCGCGGATCAGCGAGTCCTGATCGCCCAGTGCCGATTCATCGTCCGAGAACAGGAAATTCTCCAGTATGAATTTCTTGATCTGTTGTTTCTGTTGCATGCGGATCCCCCAATCTCCCTTGGTGCTATCAACATGAACGCGGGTTGGGCTTGTTACCGGACAGTGCGCAGGCCCGGAATGCCGGAAGCGGGCCGCGTTGCGCCGCCGGAGCGAGTGCTAACATCCGGACATCACCTGCGTTTCCACGGAGTCGTTGCCATGCGCATTCTGGCTGTCCTCCTGCTGCTTGCCCTGTCGGCTTGCGGCGACAAGGAGCCCGTTTCCCCTGCAGCGCAGCCGCGTACGGTGCAAGCCGCGCCTAGCGTGCACGAGTCCGAAAAGGGCAACTATGCGGTGACTGAGCTGGTCGCCGGTCTCGAGCATCCCTGGGGACTGGCTTTCCTGCCGGGTGGGGACATGCTGGTCACGGAAAGGCCGGGCCGCCTGCGCCGTATTTCCAAGGCGGGGCAGGTGTCGGCGCCGATCACGGGGTTGCCGGATTTCTTCGTCGATGGCCAGGCCGGCCTGCTGGATGTGGCGATCTCGCCGACCTTCGCCAGCGACAATTTGGTTTACCTGTCCTATGCCGAACCCAATCTGCGCGGCAACAAGGCCGGCACCGCTGTGGTGCGGGGCCGGCTGCAAGACGGGGCGTTACAGGACACGCAAGTGGTCTATCGCCAGGAACCGAAACTTTCGCACGGCACCCACGTGGGTTCGCGCCTGGTCTTCGACGATGCCGGGCATCTGTTCGTCACTCAGGGCGACAACCGCGTGGCTGCCGCTGCGGCGCAGGAGTTGGACAAGTTGCAGGGCAAGCTGGTGCGGATATGGCCGGATGGGCGAATCCCCGACGACAATCCCTTCGTCAAGCGTGCCGATGCAAGAGGCGAAATCTGGTCGTATGGCCACCGCAACATGCAGGGCGCCGCGCTGCATCCAGTGACGCGGCAGATATGGACCAGCGAACACGGCCCGATGGGCGGCGACGAACTCAATATTCCGCAGGCCGGACGCAACTATGGCTGGCCGGTCATCACCCACGGTATCGACTACAGCGGCGAACCGGTGCCGGGATCGGTCGGAAAATCGGCGCCGGGCATGGAGCAGCCGCATCATGTCTGGGCGGTATCGCCGGGACTCAGCGGCATGGCGTTCTATACCGGCGATCTGTTTCCGCAATGGAAGGGCAATTTGTTTCTAGGTTCGCTGGCGCAAAGCGAGCTGATTCGTCTGGAATTGGACGGCGATAAAGTGATGCATGAAGAGCGGTTGCTCGGTGCGCTGAAGCAGCGTATTCGCGATGTGCGGCAGGGGCCGGACGGAGCACTTTACGTGCTGACGGATGAGGTGGATGGGAAGTTGTTGCGGATTACGCCTGCAGTTCTCTAGCGCACATCGTTATTGGGTGAAGGTGGCCAGAATCGCTTCCACACAAATGTGAGACATCTCACTGTATTGCGATCCGCTTGAATTCGATATCGGGCAAGGCTATACAGGGCGCGGGTACTCGCGGGTTTTGGATGCTGCGGGTTTGGGGATTCAAGGAATTCGGCCTGCAACGGGCTGAAAGGGATGAGTGATGAATTGCACTTTGGTAGTGATCCGTCTTGGGACATTCAGAGCAGCCTGCCTGTGGGCGGTGCTGATGCTCACGGCCGCTGCCGCTCAGGCGGCGCAGCCGTACCAGGAATACCGCAAGCACATCGAGTCGGCGCAGACGATCACCGCGCTGTCCGATGGGCTGATGGGCGACAGCGTCAGTCTGTACAACGGCGCGACCGAGTTCGCTGTCACCGATATCAGTCTGCCGGGCAATAATGCCTTGCAGGTGGAGCTGCGCCGTCGGTTTTCGATGGAGATCGTGCCGGGCGGATCGCCGGGCAGCTCGGCGGGCGATCCGAACTACCGCGGCGCGGGAAACTGGGATATCGAGGTGCCCTACCTCAGTACGACCTGGGGTCAGACCGCCTGGCCGAATACGAGGTGTTCCTCACCCAGCTTCCCGTCGGTGCCTGCGCCGTTGACTCCCACGGACGGATGGCAGGGCAATAGCGTGCATCTGCCCGGCGCGGGAGATCGCAAGCTGCTCAGCATCGGCGTTTCGAGCGTTCCGCAACCCACTGATGGGGCGGCCTGGATTTGGACCACGCGCGAGCGCGACATGGTGCGCTGCATTCCGATGCAGAGCGGCCTGGCGGGCGAAGGCTTCCTGCTGCAGACCTCTGATGGCCTGAAATTCTATTTCGACATGGCGACGACCCGTTACGCGGGCTATATAAACTATCAACCCGGTGACGGCTTCCAGCCGGTATCGTTCAATCGGACCCGGTATTACCTGCTGGCGAGTCGGGTCGAAGATCGGTTCGGCAATTGGACGACCTACAGCTACAACGCGGCGGGACATCCGACGGCGATCGCATCCAGCGACGGGCGCAGCATCGTGCTGACTTACACGAATGGGCGGCTGGCGACGGCCACGGCGAACGGTCGGACCTGGTCGTATGCCTACGGCAGCAGCGGCGACGACAATGGGATGCTGACCTCGGTGGCTCAGCCCGACGCCAGCCAGTGGCAGTACGCGCATGCGGGAACGCTGTTCCCGGACGACGGCGGCCTCTGGGACGGCAACTCGAATTCCAGTTGCGGAATCAAGCCGCCAGCCGTCGCCGCGGAGTTCACATTCACGGTGACGCATCCCAGCGGCGCGATGGGTGCGTTCCAGTTCTACAACAAGCGGCATCCGCGCTCGGGCGTGCATATCAACGTCTGCAATCAGATCGTCTCGAACGGACAGATCAGCTACAAGCTGCAGGTGCCCAACTACTTCGACGTGATGAGCCTGACGTCGAAGACGTTGTCGGGACCGGGGCTCTCGGCGCAGACGTGGACCTATAGCTATCCCTTCGGCAGCGAGCCGCTCTGGGGTACGCGTGGAGCCAACCAGCCGTATCCGTGTACGACCTGCGCCAGCGAGAAGACGGTGACGGTCACAGAGCCGGACAGCACCAGCAAGCAATACCGCTACGGCTATTTGTATGCGGCCAACGAGGGACGTTTGCTGGGAACCACGACGCTGGATGCGGGCGGGGTGGCGCGTCGAGTGGAGAGCACAGAATACGTTTCGGAAACCGAGGCGCCCGCACAGAATTTCTACGGGACCTATGGCATCTACGGGTTCGGCTACGGCGCCGACGATCCATCGAGCGTGGCGGTGCGGCCGGTGAAGCAGCAGACCGTGGTGCAGGACGGGGTGACCTTTACGATGCAGGTGAACACCGGCTGCGGCGGCGGGGCGGTGTACTGCTTCGATGTCTATGGTCGTCCGACGAGCTTGACCAAGTCGAATACGCTCAGTTATAGCAAGGCTGAGACTACGGTCTACCATGACAACACCACGCTGTGGATGCTGGGGCAGGTTACCTCGTCCTCGGTCAACGGCATCGTCGCGGCGGAAACCGGTTTCGACAGCTTGGCGCGGCCGATTTGGAGTAAGGCATTCGGCAAACTGCAGCAAACCTTGACCTACTACGCCGACGGTACCGTCGCCACGGTCAAGGACGGCAACAACAACGTCACCACGCTTAGCAGTTGGAAGCGCGGCACGCCGCAATCCATCAAGCATCCGATTACGGCCGAATCGCCTACCGGCGCCACTCAATCGGCGGTAGTCAACGACAACGGCTGGATCACCTCGATCACCGACGAGAACGGCTACAAGACCTGCTATGGCTACGACACCATGGGCCGGGTGAACCTGATCACTTATCCCTCGGAAACCACGGCGGGGGTTTGCGATAACTCCGCCTGGACCCCCACCTCCATCACCTTTACGGCAGCAGGTAACGCGGCGGCTTATGGCATGCCGGCCGGCCACTGGCGGCAAACCATTCTCACTGGCAACGGCCGCAAGATTCTCATCTTCGACGCGCTCTGGCGCCCGGTGGTGGAGCAGACGCTGGACTTGGGCAACGTTAGTGGCACGCTGTCGGAGGTCATCAAGCGTTATGACACTCAGGGACGAGTGGAATTCCAGTCCTATCCGATGAACACCAACGGGCAGGCTAACTATACCGATACCACTCTCAAGGGCACCTTTAGTGAGTACGACGCCTTGGATCGAGTGACGTCGGTGTCGCAGGACAGTGAGCTGGGCCTGTTGACCACGCTGACCGAATATCTGACCGGCTTCAAGACCCGCGTCACTCCACCCAAAGGCGCGGCTTGGCAGACCACCACCAGCTACCAGGTCTACGACCAGCCCACCACAGACTGGCCGGTGAACGTGCTGCATCCTGCCGGGGCGGTCACCAATATCACTCGCGATGTGTTCGGCAAGCCGCTTACGTTGCGCCGCCAGGACACCGGCAACACCTTGGGTATCACCCGCAGCTACACCTACAACGGTTATCAGGAACTTTGCCGCGGTGTGGAACCGGAGACCGGGGCTACGCTGACCGGCTACGACGCCGCGGGCAATCTCAAGTGGTCGGCTGCAGGTCTGCCTGCGGCCACGGCCTGCGAGGCCAACGGCACGAGTGCCTCGGTGGCTGCCCGGCGCGTGGATCGCACTTTTGATGCCCGCAACCGGGTCAAGACCCTGAACTTCCCCGACACCAAAGGCGACCAGACCTGGACCTACGCCCCGGACGGCCTGGTGACCCAGATCGGCACCACCAATCCCAACGTTGCCAATCCCATCGTCAACACTTACAACTACAACAAGCGTCGGCTACCGACCTCCGAGACGGTGAACATAGCGGGAGGCCCCTTTACCCAAAGCTATGGCTACAACGCCAATGGCCATCTACTCAGCCAGACCTACGCCAACACGACTGCGGTGAACTACGCGCCCAATGCGCTTGGCCAGCCGACCCAGGTCGGGACCTATGCCACGGGGGTGAGCTATTACCCCAACGGAGCCATCAAACAGTTCACCTACGGCAACGGCATCGTACATACGATGACCCAGAACATGCGCCAGCTTCCGAGCCGCAGTACCGACTGCACCCTGGCCGGGTCTTGCGCGGCGGCCAACCAGCGCTTGGACTTGGGCTATACCTTCGACAAGCACGCCAATGTCAGCGCCATTACCGACTACACCAGCGGGGCGCGCCAGACGCGGGGCATGACCTACGACAACTTGGACAGGCTGACCCAAACCACCTCAGCGATGTTCGGCACGGCCAGCTACGGCTACGACGTGCTGGACAATCTGACCCGGGTAACGGTGGGTGCCTCGGCCCAGGTTGCGGCACGCGACCACTTCTATTGCTACAACGCCACGAGCTGGCAATTGACGTTCATCCGCACCGGCAGCTGCAGTGGTGCGGCGGTCACCACTTTGGGTTACGACCCTCAGGGCAATGTGGATGACAAGAACGACGTGGACTATGTGTTCGACTACGGCAATCGCCTGCGCAGCGCGCCAGGCGAGTGGTACGCCTATGACGGCCATGGCCGGCGGGTACTCAGCTGCACGCCTGCCGCTTGTGACTACCAGCAATACGCTTCGAACGGTCAGCTGTCTTTCCATCGGGACAACCGCAAGGGGCTGGACTACGTCAACCTTTATCTGGGTGGCAGTCTGGTGGCGATCCGCGAACAACCCACCGCGGGCGGCGGTGCGGTGGCCAAGTACCAGCACACCGATGCGCTGGGCACGCCGATCGCCACGACCGACAGTGCGGGTAACTTCATTGAAAAGAGCGAATACGAACCTTACGGGAAACTGATCAACCGGCCGCTGACCGATGGACCGGGATTTACGGGGCATGTGCAGGATGCGGCTACCGGGCTGACTTATATGCAGCAGCGCTATTACGATCCCGGCATCGGAAGGTTCCTCAGCGTGGATCCAGTAACGGCAGATGAGGATACGGGCGACAACTTCAATCGCTACTGGTACGCCAATAACAACCCGTATGTGTTTACAGATCCAGATGGTCGTTTTGCACTGGATGAAAAGAATGAGCCACCTCCGCCTCCACCTCCACCTCCGATTACCAATGAAGCTACCGTTGTGGTCATCGGTCAACGGCCAATTGCGCCTTCGCCTGTAGCTGTTCCGCGTCCTGTTTCCATGCCAAGGCCTGCGCCTGTTCCTTGGCCCGTTATCATTGAGGGAACGTTAGCTCGGCTGACAGGTCCATTAATGCTTATCTATGCACCGCATCCTTGCGATGGTCAGCCATGTGGTGAGTTAGTGCAGCAAGCAGCGGAACATACGAGTGGTGCTCGACCAAGTACAAAAGGAAAGCATCAGAAGGGACGAGCAAGGGCAAAAGCAGATAAACATGGTGGAGAAAAGGGTGATGACAACAGAGACCCGTATGGGAAGAAGCCTCCCGGTCACAAAGGGCCTTGGCCCCCAAAAGACAAGTAAAAAATATGATGCCGCATTGCGTGCGGCTAAGCTCACAAATAGCACTAAGAGAATGGCTTCAGTAGCGAGCCTTCTTGAAGATGCGCATAAAAGCGGCGACAGATGGGCGACTTACGCGCTTGGTACGTGGTACTTCCATGGACGCTTTTTCGACAAGGATGAGAAAAAAGGGTTTCTTCTCATGTTGCATGCGGCTGAGGGCTTCATTCCTGATGCATGCTTTGATGTTGCTGTGAGCTATGAAACGGGCAAGGGAATCCGGAAGAACCTGAGGAAGGCTGGGATCTATTACTTCAGGGGCATGATGTTGGGGGAGAAGCAGTCAATCGCAGAAGTTGGGAGGCTTTTTTATTGGGGAATTGGCCTTCCTAAGAATCGCGATATAGCAAAAGAGTTACTGAATTTTAGGGAAACAGAGAACTAATTAAAGGTGGCGCGTAATTAATCCACTCGCATGACAACAAGCCCCGTTATATGTGGGACTTGTTGTCATGATGGATTACGAAATCCTCCGCCCGACCTCGCGCCGATAATCCTCATCCCAGGTCATGCGTTGCAGGGCCTGCGCTGCTTCCGAAAAAGGCGAAAAAGGGGTCCGAAAAAGGGGTCAGAGAACATTAGTGTTTGAATTTTCCGAAAAAGGGGTCAGAGAACATTAGTGTTTGAATTTTCTGTTTCTTTGGTGGGTCGGCCAGGCGATCGCAAGCAGCAGGAGCGATTGAGCGTCTTTTCGACCATAGCCTGGAATGCGGGAGAGCCCAAGACTCGCTCCTGCTGGAGGTGGTCGCGAATGGACTGGATATCTGCGGAGGAGATAGGCTCCATCAGTAGGGTGTGATAGAGATGCGAGCGCGCCACCGGATCTTCATTAAGTGCGAGATAAAGTGGATGTGGCGTCCAGCGAGGGTCTGGGTGTTTTCCAAGGTGGGCGTGAACGCTGGACCACCGATAGTGTTCAGGCAACGCAACCATGCCGGCTCGCACAGGATTGAGTTCGATATACCGCAGGCACCGCAGCAGATAGTGGTCTGAGTCAACCAGGCAGGACTTGTAGCGGCCTTCCCAGAGGGTCCCTGTCCGCCGGTGCTTGGTATTCAAGGTGCGGACGTATCGACGCCCAATGGCTTGCATCATTCGAGATACGGTTCCAGTTTCCTGGGCGCTAACCAGGAGATGGACATGATTGGTCATCAGGACATAGCCATGGACTCGCACGTGCTGCGCTTCAGCGGATGCTTCCAAGGCTTGCAGATAACTGACATAGTCATCCTCGTCGAGGAAAGTAGCGGCGCGATTAACCCCGCGATGAGTGATGTGTAGCGGGATTCCGGGGAGCTCGAGTCGAGGGCGGCGCATAGGGTTGCGTGGTTGCTGAGGTGGGACCAGCATGTATGTCACTCCATCATGCTGACCATCCGATATTTCCGGATACATGGACAGGAAATGGCTGATTCAAACGGTAATGTTCTCTGACCCCTTTTTGACCCCTTTTTGGACCCCTTTTTGCCGCCTTTTTGCCGCCTTTTTGCCGAACGGTAATGTTCTCTGACCCCTTTTTGCTCATGGGTTGCAAGGAAGATTGCCTAGCTTGGATCCGGGTCACGGAATACTTCGTGGAGTGCCCAATCCAACGGACGGGTCCTTCATTCGTTTTGAGCCTAACATGCCGCCAAGGGTCGTAAACTAGTCATGCAGCTAATGAGAATGTGGGTGGAATTCGAAGAACCTCCTCAATACTCCTGGATGCAACAGGGATGTGGTGTCACCGCCTTTTCGCGAGAGGATGCAATCGAATTACTAAAATCCAAGATATTCCATGGGGAACACTTGCCAACTATCAGATCTATCACTGAGTCGATTGAGCTCGAATCTCTCGATAAAAATCACGTACAGCCAAACATGGGCAACCCTGCATTGCGGGGAGTTTGGTTCCCCCTTGGGTTCACATAGAACTATAGGGAACGGATGCAACTAACTGGTCCTGGCTCGGGGTCTACCGTGCGGGCTGCAGGTGGTCGAGTGATTCAATGTCTTCTGGACCATTTTCCGGAGTCGTTCGTTGCCCAGCGCATGCTCTTGTTCCAGATGGCTGTGTTTGGCTTTTAAGGCCCCGCAGGGTGGGCTTTAGCCACCGCTCTTCACTCGGACGTCATCGCTATCTGATGATGCAAATGGTGGGCCAAGGCCAAACCTACGCGGGATTACGAGCAATAAAATCAACACTGGTAATGCACAACCTCTCCGGCGGTACCTGCGCGAAGCGGGAATCCACCTTCATCGCCGCCAATTGCTCCAAGCGATTGGCGCGCGCAGTCGAAGTGTCCAGCTCTATCTTGAATCCCAACGCAGCCGCACCCTCCACGAACTCATGCGCCCGCATACGGTTCTGATACAAAAAAGCGTTGTTCCACAGCTTCCACGCCCGGTCCGAATACCGCAGATAATTGAGCTGGTGGATCTTGCTGTCCACATACGAATAATGATCGCCGCAGTTGACCGAGTGGAACATGATCCCGCCCGGCGACAGGATGCGCATCGACTCGCGGTACATCGCCGTGATCGCCTCTGGCGGCACGTGCTCCAGCACGCTGTTGGAGAACACCACGTCCACTTCGCCATCGGCCAGCGCCGTGGCGGTCGCGTCGGCAGGCGCCGAATACAGGATCCTGCCGCCGGTGGCTTCGCTCAGATCCGCGCCGGCATCCACCGCCGTCGCCAGCATCCCGTAGCGCGCCTGCACTTCGGCCAAGTCGCTGCCGCTGTCCTCGGCGATGACCTTGAGGAAGCCGCCCAGCTCCTTCACCGCCGCCCGCACCAGATCGTCCTGCAAATGCCGGATGAGATCGTAAGTGGTGATGCGCCGCGCGCCGGCCAGATATAAAGCGAACGGAAACGTCGGATACCAGCCCGTGCCGATCTCGAAGAAATGGCTGCTGGAAATGGCCACACCCGCATCGCGCAGATGCCGGACCATGATCTGCCAGTCCTCCACTTTGACCGACAATTCCCTGTGGAAATTCTGCAGCCCACCGAAACGGCGCTGCAGCCGGTAGTGCAGCGCCTCGCCGCCGGGCAGCGGGCCCAGCGCCTTCTGGATCAGCCCCTTGATTCGCCAGTGCATCTCAGTCCCCCAATGCCGGTTGCATATTGCGTGGTCGCCTCTTGATCATGCGAGGGCGGCGTCGACGGAGGTCGATCGCGCGCTCGCCGCCTGCTGGCGCGCCTCGGCGGTCTGACGGTGCGCCAGCATCGTGGAGAGGATGCCCACGAACGCCTGGTTGTCGGCGAAGCCGGTGGCGCGTCCCTGCCGGCACTTCTCCACCAGCCTGCCCACCGAGACCGGATCGAAATAGCCGGCGGCACGAATGCTGTCGGCGCCCATCAACTCGGCCACGTAATCCAGCGGCCGCCCGTCGAAGAAGAAACTCTGGCTGTCTGGCGAACGATAGGGCTGCTTGGTCCGCTGCAGGATTTCCTCCGGCAGCAAGTCGGCCAAAGCGCGGCGCAGGATGTATTTCTCGGTCATGCCGCGGATCTTGAAACTGGGCGGCAGCCGATTGGCGAATTCGATGACCCGGTGATCCAGATAGGGCACGCGCCCCTCGATGGAACTGGCCATGGCCACGCGGTCGCCCTGCGAAGACAGCAGATACCCAGCCAGCAGCGATTTCGCTTCCACGTACTGATCGCGTGCCAGGCCGCTCCACGACGATATTTCCGCAGGCAGCGTGCGTTCGTAGGCGTCCAGCGGATCCCACTCGCCGATGCCGGCGCGCAGTTCCGGCGACAGGAACGAAAGCGCGCGCTGCGACGTGGTCCAGCGCGGGGTGTGCGCGAAGATCGGGCGTTGCAGGTGTTCCATGCCCTGGCCGAAGAACGACTGCGCGAACGCCGGATTGCGCACCGGCGAATTTTCCAGATAGCCATAAAGACGCTGCAGCAGCAGCGGACGCATGCGCGAATCCGGCTGGCGCGCCCAGAAGCGGCGGATCTTGGCTTCTTTGAACAAATCGTAGCCGCCGAACACTTCGTCGGCACCTTCGCCGGTCAGCACCACCTTGTAGCCTTGTTCGCGCACGCTGCCGGCCAGCAACATCAACGGCACCGGCGCGGTGCGCAGCACGGGCGTTTCGGTATGCCGGATCAGGCGCGGAAAGGCGTCGCCGATGTCGCGGCGCGTGCAGCGCAGGGTGGTGTGGTCGGTGCCCAGGTGCCGCACCATCGCCTGCTGGTGTTCGCTTTCGTCGAACTCGCCGTCCTCGAACGCGACCGAGAAAGTGCGCACCGGCGTCTGCGTGAAGCCGCGGATCATGGCCACGATACCGGACGAATCCAGCCCGCCACTCAGGTACGCGCCGACCGGCACGTCGGCGCGCAGTTGCAGGCGTATCGCGTCCACCAGCAGTTCGCGCAGTTCGGCGGTAGCCGCTTCGATGCTTTTCGGATAACGCGAAGGCGAGGTCTCGGCGGCGCTGGGGAAAGTCCAGTCCCAGTACTGGGTCATCGTCTCGCACCCGTCGCGTTCGATGCTGAGCAGACAGCCGGGCGGCAGGCTGTGCACGCCTTGGTACAGCGTGCCCGGATCCACCGCCGACCAGTAGGTCAAGGTTTGCGCCAGGCCCAACGGATCCAGCGTGGCGCACTCGGGCAGCACGGCCAGCAGCGCTTTGACTTCCGAGGCGAACCAGACCCGACCGCCGCTGCGCGCGTGGAACAGCGGACGGATGCCGGCGCGGTCGCGCGCCAACACCAGGCGCTGGCGTTGCGCGTCCCACAGGGCGATGGCGAACTGACCGTTGAGATGCTGCACGAAATCGTCGCCGTAGCGGTCGTACAAGTGCACGATCACTTCGGTATCCGATTGTGTGTAGAACTGGTGCCCCGCCGCTTGCAGCGACTGCCGCAGTTCGATGTAGTTGAAGATCTCTCCGTTGAACACCGTCCACACGTCGCGGCGCGGGTTGTGGATGGGCTGGTCGCCCGTCGCCAGGTCGATGATCGACAAGCGCGCATGCGCCAGGCCGATTCCCGGTTCGGCGTGGAAGCCATAACCGTCCGGCCCGCGATGGGCCAGGGTATGGATCATGCGTTCCAGCGCCGGGCGTGCCGCCCCGGCCGTGACATCCGGTCCGCTGAAACCTGCAATTCCGCACATCGGTTCTGGTGCTCCTGGTCGACGACAGTGTAGGCGTGCTTAGCGGGCGTGCGCGGCGCTGACGGCGAGAGTCGTCCGCGATTCGTGCAAGGCCTGCTCGCAGGCCTCCAGCGTGTCTTCGGCGACCTGACGCCAGTCGCGCGAGAACTTGCGCGCCAGGGCGGCTTCATCCCAGCGGCGATCCAGCGCCTGCGCCAGGCCGGCGGCCAGCGCAGCGGCATCGCGTGCCGGCACCAGGATTCCGGAGTCGGCATCGACCACTTCGGGAATGCCGCCCACGGGCGTGGCGACCACGGGCCGGCCGCAGGCCAGCGCTTCCACCAGTACGTTGGGGTGGCCTTCGGAATAGCTCGGCAAAGTCACCAGGTCGGAGGCCGCCATCCAGCGTGCGACTTCCGCGGGCGGCTGCGCTCCCGCCAACGTCACTTGCAACGACGGATCGCCAGCCAGGCGCGACGCGATTTCTTCGCGCATCGGCCCTTCGCCAACCAACACCAGACGCAGGCGCGGGCGTGCGGCGGAAAGCGTCCGGCAGGCTTCCAGCAATTCGCGCAGGCCTTTTTCGGCCACCAACCGGCCGACATAGGTCACCACTTCGGCATCGGTCGCGGCGATACCTAATTGGGCACGCGCAGCTGCGCGGTCGGCGGGGTGGAAGAGGGAGGCGTCGCAGCCGTTGGGAATGGTGCGGATGCGTGCCGCATCGGCGCCGTAGTTTTCGACGGCCACGCGTCCCAGGTCCTCGCTGACCACCAGCAGGCGTTGCGCGGCGCGCACCACGGGCCGCGTCAGCCCGCGGCTGATCGCGTCGCGTACGCGCAGGTCGGAGCCGCGCGCGCCGGCCACCAGCGGCAGGCCCGCCTTGCGCGCGGCCAGCATGGCGCCATACGCATCGGGGTAAAGCCAGTAGGACAGCACCAGATCCGGAGCGAAAGCCTTGAGAGGCGCATGCAGAGCGCGCGCGCAGGAGCCGCCGTTGAACGGACGCGTCAATGCGGGCAAGGCCGGATAGCGCACGTATTGCACGTCGCAGCCTTCCACCGTGTGCGCATCGTCGGAGGCGCGGAACAAATAGCTGCGCGGCTGCGCCCAACGCGGGTAGCTGGCGACCGGGCTGACCACGCGTACTGTGGCCAGGCGCGAGAGTTCGCGAATGGTCTGATACACGGGGCGACCGCGGTTCGGTTCGCCGGCGATGGGGAACTGCGAAGTGACGATCAGCAGACGCATCGGCGAGCGGTCCGCGCGGCGGGGAGCGGAGACGAGTATTGGCCGAAAAATCCGGCGAACTGCGTTTCCACTGCCATACAGTGATCGTTAGTAGGAGGGCCAAGATGCATAAAGAAGCGTCACCGTCCTCTCGTGTGGTTGAGCTGGATGCCTTGCGGGGAATCGCAGCGCTGGCCGTCGTGGCCTTCCATTACACAACGCAATATGGGCAGCAATACGGTCATACGACGCCGCTCGGGTTCGGGTTCCCGCCGGGCAACTATGGCGTGAACCTGTTTTTCCTGATCAGCGGTTTCGTGATCTTCATGACCCTGGAACGCACGCGCACCGCGATGGATTTCGTGGTCTCGCGCTTCTCCCGTCTGTACCCCGCGTACTGGGCCGCAATGGCCCTCACCGCTATCTTCGTCTACCTGCTGGGCATGCCGGAGCAGCGTCTGTCGCTGCGCGATCTTCTGCTCAACCTGACGATGGTGCAGCAGATCCTCGGGGGCGAACATCTGGACGGCTCGTATTGGACCCTGCAGGTAGAGTTGTTCTTCTATGCGCAGATGCTGCTGTGGTTCGCGCTGGGCCAGCTCAAGCGCATCCACCTGATTATCCTGCTGTGGCTGGGGCTGGCGATGGGCTACGGCGAAGTGGTGCAGCACCGCATGCACTTCTCCTATCTGGCCCGCGAGTTGCTGATCCTGCGCCACATACCGTTCTTCGCCCTGGGCATCCTGTTCTACCGCCTGCATACGCGACCGCAGGAAAACCGGTTGAACTGCGCGATGATGGGTTTGTGTCTGGTGGCGATAGGCGTCGCCAACCCCCCTGTATTCCTGTGGGTGGGGCTCGCCTGCTGCGGAATTTTCCTGTTGTTCGTGAACAACCTGCTTGCATGGTTGCGCGGCGCATTCTTCGTCTTCCTGGGCAGTATTTCCTACTCGCTGTACCTGTTGCACCAGGCGATAGGTTTCGCCTTGATCCACGATCTGGAGCGGCAGGGCGTGCCGAGTCTGCTGGCATGCCTGCTGACCCTGGCCATCGTGTTGGCGCTGGCCAGTGCCCTGACCTTCGTTGTGGAACGGCCCGCGATGCGGAAGATCCGCTCGTGGTGGCGCGCCAACGGTCTGCAACTGAAATCGGCATGATTCACGCGCTGCGCGGGACCCGATCGGAAACATGCGCACTCCTTCGCGGGGAGGGCGGTTGAGCGACAACCACCAGATCGTTTCCTCCGCCGCCTGGAGCATCGGCGCCGGCTTGCTGGGCCGCGCGCTGGGACTGGTGGCCACTTTGATTTTCGCGCGGCATCTGAGCCCCGACATCGTGGGCGAGGTGGCGGTGGCCACCATCATCGCCCTGACTGGAAACTGGATATCGGCCTGGGGCTGTGGCCAGTACGTGATCGTGCACGGCGGTGAGGGCCGGCCGGCGATCTTCGCTGCCTCGCTGGTGTACCTGTCGTTCGGCGTGCTGGTCCTGGCGGGGCTGTGGCTGGCTACGCCGGTCATTTCGCAGCTGCTTTCCGCCCCGCAACTGGTCGACTACCTGCCGGGCGCGCTGCTGGGCATGACGATCCGCCGGATGGGCGCCATTCCGGACAAGTTGCTGGCCCGCGAACTGCGTTTCAGGCGCATCGCGATCGCCACCGGAGTGGGAGACATCGCCTACGCCCTGGTCGCCATTGTTCTGGTCAGCGCTACGGCGTTGGGTGGGCAGTCGATGATCGTCGCTTTCATCGTGCAATCCTGCGTGATCACCGCGATGCTGATTGCGGGTACCGGACTGCGCAGCTGGCTGGGTCCGGCGCCGGTCACCGCGCAACGATTGAGGCATATTTTCCGTTTTGGCGCGCCGGTGACCGCCGAGATCACCCTGAGCGAGGGCGCGCGCTACTGGGACAAGCCGCTGATGATGCGCGTGCTGGGCGCGGAGGCGGCCGGCACTTATAGCCTGGCTTTCAGCCTTGCGCACTTGCCGGCGTTGTTCGTGGGCGGGCATGTGGGCAACGTGTTGATGCCGGCCATCGTGCGTGCGCAGCCGGCGCAGCGCGCGCCCATGATCGTACGTGCGCTTGCGCTCACCGCCGTGGTGTTGTGTCCGATGGCCTTCGGCCTGGCCAGTTGCGCACAGACCTTGGTCGACGCGCTGCTGCCGCCGGCATGGGCGCAAGTGGCGCCCTTGCTCAGCGTGATGGCGGTGACTTCGGTGCTGGGCGCAGGAAGTTTCATGCTGGCCTCGTTCCTGGCCGCGTTGGGGCGGAATTTCACCCTGGTGCGCATCGAAGCGATCTCGATCGCGACGCTGGTGGCGGCGCTGGTGTTTCTGTCGCGCTGGGGCGTGGTTGCGGCTTCGTTCTCGGTGGGAATTGCGTTGATCGTACAGTTCGCGCTTTCGGCATCGGCCTGCCACCGACATGGGCTGTCGTTGCGGAATCTGGGCGGACCGCTGCTTCGTGTGCTGGCGGCCTGTGTGGCGACGGTCGCGGCCGTGCTGTTGCTGCGCTGGCAGCTTGCCCCGCACCTGCAGGACAGGAAACTGGTCCTGTTGGCGTGCGAGATCGCGATGGGCGTGGTCGTGTACGCAGCTTGCTTGTACGCGTTCGGCCGCGGTCTGCTGCAGGATGTGCTGCGCCTGCTGAGCGCATCGGGAAAATCGGAACTGCAGCAGGTATCGAATAGTTTCAAACCCGCCAAGGCCACGCATGATTGAGCGCGCATGATCGAGTTCAACGCCATCGTCCTGTTGGGTCGCGATCCCGGCTTCGTGCGCGAAGCGGCGCTGACGCCCGATCAACGTTTCATCGAGTTGCGTGTGGAAGATGCCGAACGCATTTCCCGGGAAGACCGGCGTTACGGTCGGCGCGGCGACATGAAACGCATCCTCGCCCGTTTCGGTCACGGCCTGCGGCTGTTCGCGGTGGAGGAAGAGCAGGGGCTGGTCGCCTGGTTCTGGGTAGCGCACGCCTGTCCGCGCTATTTCGACGAAATGTGCTGGCGGGTGGATCTCGAAGCGACCCATGTGTGGGCTCGCGATGCGTTCGTGGCACCCGAGCGCCGCGGCCGGCGGCTGCTCACCGCCATGATGGACCTGGCCGGCACATTGGACGAGCGACCCATGCGTTACCTGTCCGACGTCAGCGCATCGAACTGGGTATCGTTGCGCGCGCACAGGGCGTTGGGTTTCCAGCGCCTGGCCACGGTGCGCTCGCTTGCGTTGGGCAAGCGCCTGCTGATCCGCAGCCGCCCGCCCGCCTGTATCCCGCAACCCAGCGCGATCCGGCCCGAGCGCCGTGTGTTGTGGCTCAGCCCTGAAGAACAGGAATGGCATCGCGCGCATATCGCCTAGCAGACCCCCGAACAAAACCACCATCATCCCAGCGCAAGCTGGAAGTGCTCCTCAACAGCCGAATGGCTGGTCATCCATTTTGATCTTGCTCTTGCTGCTGCTTCCGCATCTGCTTCTGCCTCCTCCCTTGCGCAAAGCGCAGGGGAGGACTGAGGAGGGGTGCTCTTGATCTTGTTTCTGATTCTTTGAAGCAAAGCCAAATCGTTTCGCGCTTTGCGCGAGTCACTTTTCTTTGAACGGCAAAGAAAAGTAACCAAAAGAAAGCCGCCCTACGGCGCGCCCAACGATGAAGCCGTTGGGTACGCATGCGAATTGGGAATTTCCGTAAGGCGCATCCTGCGCCTCCGGAAACGGCGCACATCCATGTGCGCCGCCCTTCGGGTTTACCCAATCCGCATGCCGCTCCTCACGAGGTTTATGGAGCAGAAGCAATGAAGCTTTGTATGCGGTTGGATCGCTTCTTCAGCGATCCTTGTCCAGTCGATACGCGACGGGACGGATCAAGCGCGCGGTACGCATCGCACGTCGACCCAGGCGGGTCACCGCCAGCGTACCGGTGATCATGGTGTCGCGGTGCGGCAGCAACTCCGAAAGATAGGAATCTTCCTGCGCCTGACTGTCGAAGACGGCGACTTGCGGCCACGCGGAAGGAACCGCTGCGGACAGGAAGACTTCGTTCAAGCGGCCGGGGCTGCAGGCAGCGAAATCCGGATGCCAGCCGGTCTTGAAGCCGTTCAGGGTATCGCCCAGCAGCAGATTGCTGGTGGATGCGATGACCTTGCCGTCGCACAGGGTTTCGGCGAACACCGCGCCCTGGATTTGATCGAAGCGCTGGATCATTTCACGGAAGAATCCGGCCTGCGAAGGAGAGGCAAGCAATGAGGTGCCGGCGGTTCCCTTCCACCCCGCGTGTTCCAGCTGCAGATGGGTTTCCATGGCATCGGCCACGTTCGTGTTGGCCAGAGTGATCCGGAAAGCGGCGGTGCCGCGGTCTTCCAGGCGTCGCTTGCGCCGCCGCAGATCGCGGTCCATCACGATTACGCCCAGCGCATGCTCCTGTGTTGGCGGATGCAGCCGCAGCACCGGCCGCCGGAATCGGTGCTGTTCGAACCAGCCTCCGCGTCCGTCGTCCAGCAGTTCGCGCAAGGAAGCCAGAACCGGGCACTCCGCCAGCAGATTGTGGAAGCCGATCGCATGGAGTCGTTTGCTCTTGCCATGCAGATCGGCCAGCAGGGACTCGGCCACGGACTCGGACTCGCCTGGTGCGTACAACATGCCCGAGCGAAAGGTATGCAGGGTGCGATAACTTGCCAGGTGCGACACAGGCACGAACAGATTGGGACGCTCCGGAGTAAAGCAGCCCGCACCGATCAGCTTGCGGGAACCTGGCTGCTGGCGTTCTATCAAGGCCACCTGGGGCGGCGTGCGAGGCGTCAGCCAGCGCGCCGCCGGCAGGACGAATTGCGGCATGGCGAACGGATTGGGGCGCGGCATCGCCTGGCCGAGTTCGGTCCATGCCGAAAGCGTCGCCGCATCGACGTCCTGCAACGGCAGCCATCGCACGGCGACAGTCACGACTCCTGCACCTCGCCCTTCAGGCGCCACCACGCGCGCCGCAGCGACGAGGCCCAGCCGTTGCGGTCCAGCGAAAGCCAGACCATCTTGTTCTCGGCCATGCCCAGGGTGCGCTTGTACGCGGAGTCGCCGGCCATCAATTCGAAACGCGCCATGCCGCTGGCCAACGCGTGCTCCACGGCGCGGGTCAGCAGCAACAGCCCGGGGCTGCCGGAGTCGCCGAAACGCCTGTAGTCGATGCCGGCCTGATAGAAGTACAAGGTGTCGCGCCAGGCCAGGTTGTAGACGTAACCCACGATGTGCTCGCCGGCGTTTACGCGGATCAGTTGCGCGCCTTCGCCGTCGCCGGATTGGGCGATAAGACGCTCGTGGAAGCGCAGGATGCGCGGGTTGCCGAACGCGCCGCGATCCTGCTCTTCCTCGCTCCAGTGGGATTCGTGCAGCCGCACCATCGCCTGGAAGAAGGCGAGCCTCTCCTCGATGGTGGCGGCGATGGTGACGCAGAGCTCGCCGAAGCCGGCCTGCAGTTTGCGCGCGGTCCGCCGTACCGCGCCACGCGCCTTGCTGCTGAGTACGGTCGGCAGGTAGTCGTTGCCGCCGTCGCGCAGTTCGGCCAGGTCGATGTAATGCGCGGCGCGTTTGCGCGAGCGCATGGCCATGCCGAGAGCACGGACTCTTTCGAATGGAACGTCGTCGGCGGCCATGCCGGGCAGGTACAGGGTCAACCAACGTTTGTCGTTGTGGGCCAGGTGGTCCAGCACGGCCGCAAGCGCTTCGCGCTCGTGCCCGTCTTCGCAGATCAGGCCGTTGTACTCGATGGTCAGGCTGTCCAGCACCTTGTCGCCCACTTCATGCAGACGCAGGTGCAACGGGCCCAGGCCAAAGAAGCGCCTGCGCTGAGTGAAAATTCCCAAGGCGATCGTTCGCGTGCCTTGCGACACGCTCAACAGGCGCGCATGGCGCAATGGAGAGATCAGCGCCAGCCACGGGCCGATCCAGCGCCAGCTGATGAAGAAACTGCAGCGCGAACGCCGTTCCAGTTCCTGCCAGCGCACGCCCAGTTCGTCCAAAGGGGGCAAAGGTTCCAGGCGAACCCGGTAAGAGGGGCTCGCGGTATCCGCAAGCGATTGCGTGCGCATGGTCAGGGCGCGTACGGGTCAGCCGAAAGTGGCATCCATTCCTCTCCTTGCCCCGATCCGGGGCGACCATTCCAGCGCCTCACGCGCCGCATGGGTGTCGAAATTGGCCAGTGGCCGCAGCGATCGCACGCGGTACCGCGTCAGCGGAACCTCGCGGCGCAGCAGCTTGCCCAGCAGTTCCACGCCAAAACCCAGCCCCATGAAGATCCAGGTGGGCACGCGCACCAGCTTGAGTTCGCTGCCCAGCTTCCTGCGGCAGCTGTTCAGGTATTCCTGCTGGGTGATGGGTTGCGTATCGACCACATTGAAGACTCCGCCGACAGCCTTTGGCGCAACGGCTGCTTGCTGCAGAGCATCGACCACGTCGTCCAGATAAACCACCGGAATGGTCTGCGCGCCGCTGCCTATCGCGACCCAGCGTCCCGCCAGCGCGATCACGCCGTTCGGCGTCACCCGCTCGGCGCCGGGGCCGAAGATCTGGCCGGGGCGCAGGATCACGGCCTGCAGTCCGTGTTCGCGGATCGCGTTCTGCACGAGCCGCTCGGCCGCGAGCTTGGTCTGGGTGTAAGCGCCTCGCAGCCCGGGATGCGGTTCGAGCGCGGAAGCTTCGGTCATCACCGCTTGCGGATCGCGTCCGGCATGATCGAACACGCTCATCGAACTCACGTAGATCAAGCGCTGCGGGCGGCTGACGAGACACGCCTCCACGATGTTGCGGGTTCCCCAAGTAGTGCCGGCTTCGAAGTCCCGTGCGCTGCCGCGCATCGCCGCGCCCACGTGGTACACGATCGGCACGCCGGCCACGGCATGGGCCACCATGCGCGGGTCGCCCAAATCTCCCACCACCATCTGCACGCCGTCGTCGCTGGCGTAGGCTGCGACGGGCCGGCGAACCAGCACGCGTACGCGCTGTCCCTGTTCGCGCAGTCGCGCGACCAGCTTGCGTCCCAGGAAGCCCGCGGCACCGGTCACCAAAGCGTCCACCGGGGCCAGAGCAGCGTATCGGTCTTCCAGGCTTTGCAGGCGCAGGCGGTCGGGTTCGGCGCACACCGGTTCCAGCAGTTTTGCGATACGCAGGGCGTCTTCGCCGCCGAACGGCGGCGGCGCATGGTCGCGCGCGGCTTTCGCGAATTCCTGCGCGCCGCGCTGGATGCCGGGCGAAGGCTTGAGCATGCCGGTGGCGAAGCGGACCACGTTCCAAGGAATGCGGAACACGTCCTTCATTGCGCTTATCCAGGCATTGACCATGATGCCGATGAACTTGGGACCCGGCAGCACCCGATGGATGCGGCAGGTCTGCAGGAAGCGATCGACCTCGATGGTGCCGCGCGTGCCGCGCACGAAAACGCGGTTCTCCATCGGGCGCGCGTTCCACGACAACAGCAGCCGGCCTACGCCCTGTCCGGTGCGCGCCTGCGCTTGCCACTCGTCGAAATGCAGATTGGGATCGGTGCCGCGCGCTTGGTACTGCACTTGCAGGTCGGTCACCGGACCCAGGAAAGCTTCGATGGTGTACAGCCCGTGCACGCCCAGATCGCGGAACGGGTACGAGCCCTGGGTGACGGAGCCGGGCAGCGGGCCGCCGGCATAGGCCGGATACTCGGAGTTGCGCACGATATCCACCGACACCAGTTCGCCGATCGAACCTTTGCGCACGGCATCCAACGCCTGCAGCAAAACCGGGTCGTAGAGGTCGGAGTGATTCACGCCGAGCACCAGGTGCTTCTCGCGCGCTTTGTCGATCATCGTTTCGCAATCGGCGACCGAATCGGCCATCGGCTTTTCGACCAACACATGGCAGCCCATCGCCAACGCCGCCAGGGTGATGGACGCGTGCGAGGACGGAGGCGTGAGTACGTGCACCGCTTGTGGTTTGGCGGGCGCAAGTTCGGCCAGCGAAGCGGCGGCCAGCGGCACGCCATGGCGCGCCGCAAGCGCGCGCGCCGCCTCCAGGTTGGTGTCGCAGATGCCCACCACCTCGACGAAGTCCAAGGCTTTCAGTGCGGAGAGGTGGTGGCCAGCGACGTAGCCGGCGCCGACCAGGGCGACGCGCAGCTTTTGGGAAGGATCAATGCTCATGGAGTACCGGGTTGAAACTCGGAAGAGGGAATTTTGTTCGACAGCGCGTGTTTGGCGGCCAGTTTTTGCGCGACCGCATCCAGCACCGCTTCGACCCGGTGGTCCCAGGTCTGGTCGGCTACCGATGCGATGCGCAGCGCGGCCGCTTGCGGGGTGTCGTCGGCCAGCGCGCTGTCGAGCGCCGCCAGAAAGCCGTCGCGGTCGTCGGCGATGCCGACCCACTGGGCGAACTTTTCGATCTCCGCATTGCGTACGCTGACCACGGGTTTGCCGGTGGCCAGGTATTCGCGCAATTTCAGCGGATTGGCGTTGGCGACCTGGCGGTTGAGGCGGTAGGGAATGATGGCGGCGTCGAACGCCTTGGCCCAGCCTGGCAACTCCTGGTACGGCTGCGCGCCGGTGAAATGCACGTTGGGCAGGGCGCGGAGTTCGCTCACATCGACCGCGGCATGCCCCACCAGCAGGAACGACCACTGCGGACGCTGCGTCGCCAACCAAGCGATCAGCTCCAGATCTATCCATTCGTGTATCGAGCCTATGTAGCCGATCACGGGATGGGGAAGACCGCGCACGATGGCGGGCACTTCGGTGCCGTCGTCTTGTGCGCGGCCGAACAGCGCCGCGTCCACGCCATGCGGCGCGAACAAGGTGGAAGGATTCAGCGCGCGCTTGCTTTCCAGCAACGCGGGCGGCGCCACGAACAGCAGGTCTGCGCGTCGGCTGAGGGCTTCGTCGCGCTGCGCGATCAAGGCCATGTCCACGCCCGGGTGCGCGGCGTAATCGTCGATGCAATAGAAGACGCACAACTCTTCGTCCAGCTGCCCGGCCAGAAAGCCGGGATGCGGCACCACGAACCAGGAGATCCGGCGCGTGATTCCCGCATGACGCAGCGCGCGCCGCACGGCCCAGCGGCTGAAGCGTCGGTTGAAGGCTTCCACCCCGGGGATGCGCCGGAACGGCAGCTGCGGCACCGTGCAGCGCCAGAATCCTTCGCGTATCAGTTCCGGAACTTGCAGCGCCGCGCGCAGCTTGCGCAGTGCGCGCTTGAAGTCGCGTCCATTGGCGCTGGGGGCGCGCATGCCGGGCGAATCGACGTACAGCACGGGCAGGACCCGTGCCAGTCGCTCGGCCACGTGATGGCTGCTGGTGCGGTTCTCGGCATTCCAGTCGTTGCCGAAGTAGACGATGCCCACTCCCCGCAGCGGCGTGTCTGCCTCACTCATCGCGCCACCAGCCCACCAGCCAGGAGGTGCCGCCGTGGTAAATCCAGTCTTTGTGCAGGCCCGGTATGGCGTCCAGATGCGGGCCGATGCGGCCGCTGGCCGGTGCGAAGAAGGTCACCAGCCCGCAGCGTCCCAACTGGCGCATGCGTTGCAGGGTCGTGGCCGGGTCGCTGAGGTAGTAGAGCACCTCGCAGGCGGTGACCAGGTCGAACCGTTGCGGCTGGTGCTCCCAAGGCAGATTGAACAGGTCGGTCGCGGCGAAATGCGCGGAGGGAAGGCGCAGGCGCGCGCGCTCGATCGCGTGGATGCTTACATCGATGCCGTACTGCTCGTCGCTCAAGCGCGCCAGGTATTGGGTCTGGTGGCCTTCGCCGCAGCCGATCTCGAGCAGCGAGCCGACACGGCCGAAATTCTTTTCGATGATGCGGTTGGTGGCCTGGAAGCGGGACTGCTCCAGCTCCGAGTCCATGTTCCAGGGATCCTCGACGTTATAGGCGAGGTCCAGCCGGGAGTGGTTGTCGCTGCCGCCGACACCACGCAGGGCGTACTTCATCCACAGGCGTCTCTGCGCTTTTTTCAGCAGTCTGGCGGTGCCAGCGAACATGGTTTTTTCCCCTGTGTTTCAACATTTGCGCAGCGTCCCGGATGGGGCTTGCGCACTGTCGGTGGGGCTGGCGCTCCGCACCCGCAATGGATGCAAGGGCGAGCTGTACCAATCCACCACCTTTCCGCAATCGAACAGGATCCAGGAAGGTCCGTATTCCCAACGTTGCTCATGGGAGTTGAATGGCTCGCCCTGTATCCGCCTTACCTGTTTGCCGTCCATGCCGATGGCCAGCAGCTTTTCCGGCACCGGCCGTTGCAGATCCTGCTTTGGCGCATCGGTCGGTTCCGCGGCATCGGACATGGTAGTGGCGGGCTCCTGGATGGAAAGGCCATAAAGCACCAGTCCCAGCAACGCTACCAACAAGACATAACGCCAATAGGAAGGCGATCCGGACAATGAAGGGAAGTCGTGCGTCGGCGCGTCGTTCGACGCGAACGACACGTCGTCGGGCATTCCGATGGGAGTAACCCGGACCGCGCCGGGCAGGCGTCCGTGGGTGCGCTGGAAATCGATCGCGGCCGCATACAGACGGTTCAAGCGTTGTAACCGGGAAATATCGGAGGAATTGTCAGGATGATCGGGATGCAACTGGGCAACGCGTCGGCGATAGGCGCGCTTGAAGTCGGCCATGCTGCACTCGGCATCCAGCCCCAACTCATCGTAAAGCGCAACGAAGTCGGTATCTTCCGCCATACAAGCGAATCCTTGTCCTTGTTCCCCATGGTTATCCTACAGTGGACAGGTTTGCGGGCGCGGGTGCAATCTGACACAAATGAGATGGGGCGCGCAGGGGTGCGCGGGGCGGTCCAGGGCTTGGGGGTAAACCGATCGCCCACACACAAACCGGGTTGTCCATTCCGGTGATGCAGAGAACAGGGGGAGCTCCATGACCTTATCGTCGCGCGCCGGAAGGCGCCAGATACTGGCCCGTCGAAGCCATGCGGCGGGCCTGTTACCCGTGCTGCGGCAGCTGCGGTCGGCTTTGCGGCACGATCTGCGCATCCTGGCCTATCACCGCGTGTTGGAGTCGGCGGACCCGGACGGGTTCAGTTTCGACACGGAGCTGATAAGCGCCACGGGCGAACAATTCCGCGAACAAATGCGGTCGATAAAGCGCGATTTCCACCCGATGCGCTTCGACCAGGTGCTGTCCTATATCGACGCCAATCGCCGTTTACCCAAGGGTGCGATCCTAGTGACCTTCGATGACGGTTACGACGACAATTATCGGATCGCGTACCCCATTCTCCGCGAGCTCGGTATGTCGGCCATGTTCTTCGTTTCCACCGGCCACATCGATTCGGGCATGCCTTATGCCTACGATTGGTTGGTGCATATGATCTGCACCACGACGGCGCCGAAGTTGCTCGCACCCGAGCTGGGCGTCGATTGGGACATACCCGATACGCTCGCCGAGCGGCGTGCGCTGGCCGCTCGATTGCTGGATCAGTTGAAAAGCTTGAACGATGCCGGCCAGGAAGCGCTCATCTCGCGGCTGGAGCGGGAGTGGGCCATCCCGCGCGATGCCGGTCATCCGGACTGCCGGCCGATGAGCTGGGAGCAGTTGCGGGAGATGCACGAAGGCGGCATGGAGATCGGTTCGCACGGCGTGGGTCACCGCATGCTGGCCAAACTGCCCAAGGATCAAATGAACGACGAGGTGAATGGATCCAAGCGCACGCTCGAGCGCGAGCTCGGCGCGCCGGCGCATGTGCTTTCCTATCCGGTAGGAGGGCCGGACGCCTTCGACACCGAAACGGTCGAGGTCGTGCGCTCCGCGGGTTTCCGCATGGCCTGCAGCTACATGGCGGGCACCAGCGTGGTCGAGCCGGGTTCGCGGTACAGCATGCGCAGGCTGCCGGTGGAAAGCGAAATGGATGGCGCGTGGTTCAGCGCCATGGTCGCTTTGCCCGAGGTGTTCAGTTACTCGTCGCGTTTGCGAACAGGTTGATCGGAGCTACAGGGGCAAATGTTCTTCTTCATGATGGTGTACCTGGTCCTGGTGATTATCCGGCCCCAGGACTATCCGGCGGTGGTCGACTCGCCGGGCCCGCCCTGGCAGCCGATCGCGCTGATCCTGGCCGCAGTGTTCTGGCTGTTCTCCGCGCGCAAGTCGTTCGCGGCGCCGCAATACTTGCTGTTGCCGGTGTTCTTGCTGGTGGCGATGATTTCGAAGGTGGTCAACGGCTGGACCGGGGGCGCGCTGTTCGTGTTCGCGCTGTTCGCGCCCGTGATCCTGGCGTTCATGCTGCTGTCCAACGCAGCCGATACGCGCAACCGCATGCGCATCACCATGGCGGTGTTCGCCGCTTGCGGCGCGGTCCTGGCCGTGCACGGCATCGAACAGTCGGTGACCGGTATCGGCTGGACCGGCGTCGAGATGTCGCAGGAGACCCGCATCCAGTATGTGGGCATCTTCAACGACCCCAACGACCTGGGCATGCTGTTCGTGATGTGTCTGCCGATGGCCTTTTATCTGGGCAGCCGAGGCGGTTTGCTGGGATTGCGCCGGCTGTTCTGGTGGACTGGCGCGGGGCTGCTGGTCTACGGCATATTCCTCACCAACTCGCGCGGAACGCTGCTGGCAATGGTGGCGATCCTGGGCGTGTACGTCTGGCAGAAACGCGGCCTGATGACCGCAGGCGTGTTGGCGGTCGGCGCATTGGTTGGGTTGATGGCCATGCCTTCGCGCATGCAGGAACTCGATTCTTCCGAAGCGTCCGCCGCGGGGCGCATCGATTCCTGGTACGAAGGCATCCAGATGTTCATCAGCGACCCGTTGTTCGGCGTGGGCGCTGGCGGCTACACGGACGTCAACCCGCTGACGGCGCACAATTCTTTCGTGCTGGTGCTGGCCGAGATGGGGATCATCGGCTTCACCATCTGGCTGGCCATTGCCGGCTACAGCTTCCGGATGACGCTGTCTGTGCTAAAGCGCGGCGACGAGGTGATGGACGACGTGCCGGCCGAGGTGCCGGACGACGAGGTGGTGGCCGGCTGGCGCGATGACCGGGCGTTGACCCTGACCCTGTTGCTGTCACTGGTCGGTTACTTCGTCTCGGCATTCTTCCTGAGCCGCAGTTACGTGATCATCCTTTATCTGCTGGTGGCGCTGATCGTGGCCAACTATGTGCGCCTGCGCGAAACCTATTCCAGCCTTCCGGTGTTCAGTCTGGACAAGGATCTGGTGCGCTGGCCCGTCTACGCGGTCCTGTGGGTGATCGGGCTCTACATCATGGTGAAGGTGCTGCTGGCTACGGTATGAACACGCGCGCCCATACCCTTCGCAACACGTTCTTCTCCTCGGTGGGCCTGTACACCGAGTACGTGCTCGGCATGCTTACGTCGATCATCATCGCCCGCCATCTGGGTCCGGACGAGTACGGCGCTTACAGCCTGGTCATCTGGCTGGTGGCGCTGGGCGTGGCCACGACCAATTCGGGCACCGCCAGCGCGGCGATCAAGTTCGTGGCCGAACTGCGCGGTTCCGGCCGGGCCGAGATGATCCCGACCCTATTGGACTACCTGCGTCGCGCGCAACGCATTTTTCTGCTGTTCGTTCTGCTGGCCGGTGCGGCGGTGTTCCTGTTCGCCGGCGATCATGTCGCGCCCGGCATGAACCACTTGATGCTGTTGGGATTCCTGGTGGTGTCGGTGGCGCTGCGCGCGTCCTACATGTTCAACATCGGTGTAGCCAAGGGTTTCGAGAATTTCCGCGCCACCGCCATCGTCTCGCTGGTATCGACGCCGATCAATCTGGGCCTGGTGATCGCGGCCATGTTCTTCGACGCCAGCGTGGAATGGCTGCTCGCGGTGTTCGTGATTTCGGGTCTGGTGTTCTACGGCGTTTCTTTTCGCCAGATCAAGCCGCTGGTGCCGGACCGGGTGCCCGGCATCAAGATTCCCGATGTCCTGATGTCCAGGATACGCCGGCACATGGGATGGACCGCGCTCACGGTGTCGGTCGGTTTTCTGGCTGCCAGCGAAGTGGAGGTGCTGTTCCTCACCTTGTACGCCGATAGCCACGACGCGGGCCAGTTCAAGGTCGCCTACCAGCTCGCGATCGGCGCGGCGGCGCTGGTGCCCGGCGTGTTCGGAGCGTTGCTGCTGCCGATGATGGCCAATGCGCTGAGTCATGGGCGCGAGGTCGCCGGTCGGCGGTTCGTCGCAAGCACTGGTTACCTGGCATTGCTGGCGATGCCGCTGATCGCATTCGGCGCGGTATTTTCCGGTGCGGTGATCCATCTGCTCTACGGCAACGCCTATCTAGCGGCGGGTCCGGTGTTCGCCGTATGCCTTGCGGGCGCGTGCATCACCACCATGACCCAGGGCGGATCCAGCCTGCTGGTCAGCGCCGACCGCCAGCGCAGCATCCTTATGCTGGTGATCGGCTGCGCCTTGCTCAAGGTGTTGCTCGATGCGGTGCTGATCATGCATTTCGGGTTGACCGGCGCGGTCGCCGCCTATGGTTTGGTGGCGTTGATCAACGCCGCGGCGATGATGGCCTTGGCGATCCGCGTCAGCCACGCCACGCCGGATTGGGGGCGCATGTCGCGTATCGCATCGGCGGCCGCGATCGCGGCCCTGGTCGCGTTGCCGCTGCGTGGGCAACTGCTGCCTTGGGCGCAGGTCGTGTTTGGCGGTCTGCTATTGGGGTTGGCGTACCTGGCGTCGACGATGCTGCTCGGCTGCTGGAGCCGCGGCGACATAGAGCATCTGCAGCAGCTGTATCAACGTTTCGTTCCTGGGAAACGGCGCATGGGGACATGGCTGCTGGAGTGGGCCCACGATCGAGCGCCAGGAGAGGGCATGCCATGAGCGGCTTCTACGAACCCTTGTTCCGACGCGTGCTGTTTCCGATATACGAATCGGGGTTGCGCCGCCGCAAGACGCTGGATTACCTGCGCGAATACGAGCGCAGCCAGTGGCGTACGCTCGAGGAAACCGAAGCGCTGCAATGGCGCAAACTGCAGGATCTGATCCGGCATTGCTGGGAGCAGGTGCCTTATTACCGTGAGCGATGGCAGGCGCTGGGCATCGCCGCCCCGGAGGACATCGCCGGCCCGGCCGATTATGCGCGCCTGCCTGTGCTCAACAAGCCGGAAATCCGTGCGAACTTCGACAAGCTCATCGCCCCCGGCTATCGCGACGGAATGCTCTACAAGACCACCGGCGGCTCCACCGGCGAGCCTTTGCGTTTCGGCTACACCCGCGAGAGTTACGAACGGCGCCTTTCCATCATGTGGCGGGGCTACGGCTGGGCCGGCGCGCGCTTGGGGCAGCGCACGCTGTACCTGTGGGGTACTTCGATCGGCGCGCAGAAGCGGAAGGATCGCCTCTACCATGCGGGTTTCAACCGGTACATGCTCAACGCCTTCGAGATGAGCGAAGCGCGCATGGCCGAATATGCCGACGCCATCGATCGCTTCCGCCCCGAAACCATCGTGTCCTACGTTGCGCCGATCGTGAAGATGGCCGAATGGCTGATCACGAACGGCAGGCGCATCCATCGGCCGCAACGGATCCTGGGCGCGGCGGAAACCCTGCATGAAAGCCAGCGTCGAATCATCGAGCAGGCATTCGGTTGCCCTGCCTATAACACCTACGGCTGCCGCGAATTCATGCTGATCGCCGCCGAATGCGAACATCGCGGCGGTCTGCACGTCAATGCCGATCACCTGAAGGTGGAGCTGGGTGCCGTCAACGGCGAGGGTCAGGACGAGTCGGGTCCACGCGACATCATCGTTACCGATCTGCACAACTACGGCATGCCGCTTTTGCGTTACGCCAATGGCGACCTCGCTACCGCGGGCCCGCGGACCTGCGCTTGCGGGCGCGGTCTGCCGTTGCTCGCCAGCGTGGACGGGCGCAAGCTGGATGCGCTGCGTACCCGCGACGGACGTTTCGTCCCCGGCGAGTACATCGTCTACGCTTTCCTGTACGCGACGGGCATCAAGCGTTACCAAGTTGTACAGAAGCAGTTGGACACATTCGAGATCCGCATCGTGCGGGACCGCGATTTCGAACCCTCCGCCATAGACCTGGTACGTCGCGAACTGCTCAAAGTAGTGGGCGACAGCGTTGCCCTCAATTTCGAATTCGTCGATGAAATCCCACTGACGCAGACCGGCAAGTTGCGGGTTACGATTTCGGAGTTGCCATGAACGGAACGGCGCCTCTGAGCATCACCCACTTCGTCGAAAACATGGAGCGCGGCGGCCTGGAACGGGCGGTAATAGACCTGATCGGCGCGCAGCGGGAAGCGGGCCACGAGTGCCGGCTGGTCTGCCTGTTCGATCGCGGTGCGCTGGCCGACGAACTGTCCGCCAGTGGCGTCAGCGTCGAAACCTGCAACAAGCGCAAGGGCGCCGACTTCCGCGCGCTGCGACGCGCGCGGGATCTGTTGCGGGGCGGCGGCGTATTGCACACCCATAATGCGGCGGCCCACTACCATGCGGTGCTGGCCTCGGTGGGATTGCCGCTGCAGCGGGTGATCAATACCCGGCACGGCATGGGCGAAAGCAATCCGCGCAGCCGGCGGGAATGGCTTTATCGCCGTTCCATGTCGAGGACGGACTACGCGGTAGCGGTGTGCGAAACCGCGCGCCGGCACCTGCACAACAGTGGGGTTTCGCCTCGTTCGGCGCTGCTGGCCATTCCCAACGGCATACGCACCGAAGGATTCCGGGGCGCGGATCATGCGGTACGTGCATGGCTGAGGAGCGAGTTGGCGCTGCCGCCGGAAAGCCGGCTCGTTGGCACGGTGGGCCGGCTCGAACCGGTGAAGGACCAAGCCAATCTGATCCGCGCTTTCAGGCGGGTGCGTTTCAGCGTGCCCGAGGCGGCGTTGGTGCTGGTGGGTGACGGCGGGTTGCGCATGGAACTGGAGACCATCGCTGCGGCCGAAGGAGTCGCAGAAGCGACACGGTTCTTGGGCGATCGCGGGGACGTGCCGCAGCTGCTGCAGGGACTGGATGTATTCGCTTTGTCCTCGATCAGCGAGGGTTATTCCATCGCGCTGCTTGAGGCTTGCGCCGCCGAACTGCCTATCGTGGCCACCGACGTAGGGGGAAATGGCGAGATCGTGCGAGATCGAATCAACGGTCTGCTGGTACCGGCTCGGGATGCGGATGCGCTCGCCGCGGCCATGGTCGAGATGCTGTTGTCGCCTGATCGTGCGACGGCTATGGGTCGGGCAGGGCGCGAGTGGGTCACACACGAAGGTTCGTTCCGGACCATGGCCGCCCGCTACGAGGCGCTTTACCGCGATGAGGCTTGGCACCCAGGGAGCGACGTATGAACCGCGAACCGCCCGCACGCCGCATCTTCTCTCTCGCGGACCAAACGCCCAAACATGACGGACTTGATCTTTGCGGACAGCGAACTAATCGCGTTCACCACCTCATTCTCGCAAGCGAACAAGCAACTCGGGAGAGGAACTATCATCGCAACAGTAAGTGTGAGTTGAGGGTATTTCTTCACGCGACCTATCATCCACTCAGACTCCGCATACTCTCACCGCAACCTTTGCCATTTTCCATCACATGACGCCCCGGCCCAGAAAACTCAGGATCCTCCGCTGGTTGCCCAGCTCGTTGGTGACTACGACGGGTTCGCGTGCGCGTCGCAGCTTGTACCTGACCTTCGACGACGGTCCGCATCCCGAGCACACCGCCCCGCTGCTCGATCTGCTGGCGAGCCATGAAGCAAAAGCCAGTTTTTTCCTGATCGGCCGCCAGATCGAAGCGAACACGGAGCTGGCGCGCCGCATCGCCCTGGAAGGGCACACGCTGGGCAACCATTCGTTCACTCATCCCCATTTCGACAAGTTGTCGTTGTCCGAGCAACTCGATGAAGTCAATCGCACCGATGCGCTGCTGAGCGGCATCGACGGTCAGCCGCGGCACAGTTTCCGGCCGCCGCGCGGGGTGATGCCGCCGCGCATGCTGGCCAACTTCTTCCGTCGACGCCGGCGTGCGACTTACTGGTCCTACGACAGCCTGGATTACAGTCGCCGTCCGGCGGCCGAGCTGATCGAAATCATCCGCCGGCACCCGGTGCGGCCGGGGGATATCCTGCTGATGCACGACGACAGCACGCTGTCGCTGGAGATGCTCGCCCACCTGATTCCGGAGTGGAAGGCCCAAGGCTTCGCCCTGGAAGCTTTGCCCGCGGAAGCCTGACCGGCCGATTACCGAAAACCGGTTTTCGGAGCTCCGGACTGGCCTGAGCAGGGCGCTTATGCCGTTGGATTGTCATGTAACGGCAGTAGCCGGATCGCGGCAGGTAAGGGGGAGTCTTGGGCATTCTGCAATGGGTGGCGATAGCGGCCGTCTTGGTCGGCGTCGCTGCGGCTTTCGTGGTCTGGCGTTTGTTGCGTGCGCGCAACATGGAAATCTGGATCGGCAGCTATCTGCGTCGCCAGATGTCGCGCGCCCCGCGTGTGACCGATCGACCGGTGCATGTGATGTTCTGCTTCGTCGATCACTTCGAACCTATGTGGCATGGCGCGGATCTGGAAACCCAGCGCGCGCGCGTGGATCGCTGGTGCCGAGATTACCGGACGCTCGCCTCGGTGCATCGTGATGCCGATGGACGCCCTCCCCAGCACAGCTTCTTCTATCCGGAAGAGGAATACGCCGAAGAACACCTCGACAAGATCGCCGCGCTCTGTGCGGACGGCTACGGCGAACTCGAAATACACCTGCACCACGACAACGATACCGAAGCGAACTTCCGCGAAAGCATCAGCCGCTTCTGCAAGACGTTGCACGAACGCCACGGCGCGTTGTCGCGCGATCCGGCGACCGGCGAGCTGAGCTTCGGCTTCATCCATGGCAACTGGTGCCTGGACAACTCGCGCAGCGACGGGCGCTGGTGTGGTCTCAACAACGAACTGATCCTGCTGCGGGAATTGGGGTGCTACGCGGACTTCACTTTGCCGTCCGCGCCCAGCGATACCCAGACTCGCACCATCAATTCCATCTATTACGCCACCGACGACCCGCAGCATCCCAAATCGCATGACGACGGCGTGGCGGTGCATGTGGGCGGCAGCGCGACCGGCGACCTGATGATCGTGCAGGGACCGCTGGGATTGAATTGGCGCGACCGCAGGGCGGGGCTGGTGCCGCGCATCGAGAACGCGGACGTGCGTCGCGGCTGTCCGCCGACCGCGCAGCGCGTAGACGATTGGGTGCGCACCGGCGTGCATGTCGAAGGCAGGCCGGAATGGGTATTCGTGAAAGTGCATACCCACGGCACCCAGGAAACCGACATGGACACACTGCTGGGTCCCGCGACCGACGCCATGCATGCGCATCTGGAGCGCGCTTACAACGATGGCGAGCGCTACGTGCTGCATTACGTCAGCGCGCGCGAGGTCTACAACATCATCAAGGCGGCCGAGGCAGGCAAGGAAGGCGACCCGAACGCCTATCGCGACTTCGTTCTGCCGCCTCCGAAGTCTTCGTGGGCCGGCGCTGCACAAGATTCCGCGCGAGCCGCCGCATGACTACGGCCACCTCCCTGCAATCCGCCGACGGCGCCGACCATCCCGCAGAACTGCTGGTAAGCGTGATCATGCCCGTATTCAATGCGGAACCGACGCTGCGGAAATCGGTGGAGTCGGTGTTGCGGCAGACGCTGACCAACCTAGAACTCGTCTTGGTCGATGATTGTTCGCGCGATGGATCGGACCGGATCATGCGCGAATACGCCGACAAGGATCGGCGCGTGAAGATCGTCAGCCAGCCGGCGAACGCGGGCGTGGCCGAGGCCCGCAACGCGGGATTGCGCGCGGCATCGGGCAGCCATGTGGCCTTCCTGGACAGCGACGATTGGTGGGACCCGCGCAAACTGGAATTGCAACTGGCGCAAATGCAGGAAAGCGGCGCGCTGGTTTCCTACGCCGGTTACCAGCGCGTCGCCGAAGACGGTCATCTGCTGTCCTGCGTCGAACCGCCTGCCGAAATCGCTTATGGCGATATGCTGAAAAGCAACCACATCGGCAACCTCACCGGAGTCTACGACCGCCGTCTGGGCGACGTGCCTTTCGTGCGCATGGGCCACGAAGACTACGTATTCTGGCTGGACCGCGTTCGCCGTGCGGGCCATGCCGTGCGCGTGCGCCACGAAGGCCCACTAGCCTATTACCTGGTGCGCAACGGTTCGGTTTCTTCCAACAAACTGCGGGCCGCGCGGTGGCAGTGGCGGGTGTATCGCGAGTCCGAGCATCTCACCCTCTGGCAGGCAGCCTGGTACATGTTCCACTACGTTAGGCACGCGCTTTCGAAGCGTGGCCTGGCGGCGGTTTGACGGGTGCCGATACGAAGATGCCGCCTGCATTGAGCAGACGGCATCTTCGTTTGTTTTCTTGCTAGCCGGTTTCCCACCACCCGGTGCGATCAGATTTCGGAAAGTTCCACTAGGTAGCCGGTGGTGCCGCCGGTCACGTCGATGCGATAGCCCGCACCGTCTTCGACGTATTTCCCGCTGCTGAAGTTGCTGTTGATCGTGGCGTTCGCAGGTTCGAGGACGCGAACCCTCAACCGTCCGGCCCGCGCTTCCCGACTGTTGACCAGGGTCGGCAGCACGGGCGTATTGACCTGGAAGGTAGCAGCTGTGCCTGCCGTCATCGCGAAGGTGTCGCGCAGGGTCAACTTGCGTCCGCCAAAGGTGAACTGGCGCTGCCAGGAAGTCACCGCAGTGTTATCGCAGAAGGCGGGCGTCAGATTGGCGTTGGCGGTGAAGTCGCCGCCGCTGCCCGGCGTCACGGTCATCGTGGACTTCTTCGTGCTCGATTCGCACTGCCGCGCCACGCTGCCGTTGCGCACGAAGCGCACCAGGTTATGCACATCCGTACCCTGGTTGATGCCGCTGTGGCTCCAGATGTTGGCGGTGACGGCCAGCCAGTCGCGCGAGAACAGCGTGAAAGATCCCTGGTCCTGATGCGCGTGGCTCTCGTTGTAGGGGCCGGCTACGATCGCTACCCACATCGCGTTGGTGTCCCAACCAGTGCGGGCGAACAGATGCCCGACGCCCGTGGCGTGATAGACCAGATTGGAGGGAGGGGTGGCGACGGTGCCGGCCGGCAGCAGGTCGTAACGGAAGTTGAAGCCCGAATTCATCTGCGTGCCCGGCACCACCACGCCGCTGCTGTTCTTCATCATGATGTTGCTCAACCACCACGTGGCGGCGCGCTGCGCGGCATCGCCGTTGGCGGTCTGTCTCGCTTCCAAAACCAGCCGGCGGTGGTAGTCGTACAGCTCGGGGACGGAGTTGCGCGACTGGTCGCCGATCGGCGCGAAGCGGTCCATGGTCGGCACCGTGGCGTTGATCCAGTAGTAGATGCTGTCCGTCGCATGCGTGTTGGTGTTGGCCAGGTCCGAGCCGGTGGCGTCGCGCCACAGGTGGTACAGCGAGAACAGCCGCATCTGCGCGGTGCCGTAACCAGTGCCTTCGCTGCTGCCGCCACCCGGCAGTCTGGCGAAATACGCCTGCAGCGCGGGCAGGCGGCGATTGCGCAGTTCGGACATCCAGGTGGCGTTGTTGGTGGCCAGCGCCCAGTACATGGTCGCTTCGAGGAAGCTGTAATGGTAATTGTTGCCGGGGTTGTCCACCGACCAACCCGTCCAGGGTGCCGAACGGCTACCCCAGCGTGCGCTGCCGTAGTTCCATATGTTCCATACCGTCTGCTCCGCATACGCCGACCAGCGGGTCCGCTGTGCGCCGCTAATGAAAGCCGAACAGGTAACCAGCGTCATCGACAGATCCGAGATCATCGGGCCGACTTCGAGATAGGAATCTCCCGCTACTTCCGGGTTGCTGCCGGCCGCGATGGCGGCCTCGGCATCGGCGACCTGCCGCTCGACCATGTTCACCGCCAGCGTGCAGTATTTCGACTCGGGCGAAAGCTGGTACATCATCGCGGCTTCGCTGGCCGCGAAGGCGTATCCGGGGCTGCCGTTCACTGCCGAGTCCACCCAGCCTTTGAAGCGCGTATACGCCGCAGAATTGAGGTTCACGTAGCGTCGCACGGAAGGCAGTTGGATCAGGCGCGGCAACGAAGAGTTCGCCATCTGCGGTCCACCGCTTCCGCCGCTCATGACGGGACCTGTTGCTGCCGGAAGCGCAGTGGTTGGCGTGGGCGCTGGGCGGCTCGGCGTCGTGGAGTTGGCCTGCGCGCGGGCGCGCAACATGGCCATCAGCCTTACTGGCAGCAGCGTTTCCGAATAGGCGCGGGCAAAAGTCTGTACGCGACGTGTGGCGACGATGGATTGTTGCCAAGCGTCTTGCGATCGCTTCTCCCAGCGATCACCGAGCAGACCGGCCGCGCTGGAAACAGTGATGGTGGCGAGGAGGGCGCTGCCGACAAGGGAGGCAGCGATCAGGCGCTTGCGGCGAACGAGCGGGCGCAAGGCACGGGATAGTGCGTGTATGGGGTGGTGCACGGGGATTCTCCTAAAGCCGCGCGCACAACAACGACAATAGGATTATTGTCGTTTCGCTCTGGCTCCCCCTAGCCCATACAAACGCATCGGCGGGCGCATCATAACGGCTTCAGCCGACATTACAGGACAGGTTAATTGCGCTGAAACAGCTTTGTTCAGCTGGCGTCAGGGTTAGAATCCGGGCCGAAAACGGCCCGATGGACATGGTTGGGGCACATGTCACTAGAAAACCGTGACCAGCGTCATTTTTCCCCGAGTTCGACCAGATAGCCGGTCTGTCCACCGGCAATGTCGATGCGCCAGCCGCTGCGGAACTCCTGGCCGTCCACCTTGCGCCAGTCGTGGACGCTGATGGTGGCGTTGGCGGGCTCGAGTACGCGCACCCTCAGTCCGCCGGCCACAACTTCGTTGCCGTTGACCTTCGGCTCCACCGGTACGTTGATCTGGAAGATGGCGCGGGTTCCAGCGCCGAGTTTGAATTGATCGCGCACGGTCAGCTTGCGTCCGGAGAAGTCCAGTTTCCGTTGCCAGCTTCCCAGGGCCGGATTGCCGCGATAGACCGGGGTGAGATCGGCGGTCGCGGAAAACCCGCCGTCGGTGCCAGGAACAACCGTCAGCTTGGAACGCGATTCGGCGCTTTCGCACTGGTGCACGATCAAGTCCCCGCCAGGAGCGGCGCACTGGCTCGCGCTGCCGTTGCTGCGCTCGAAGCGAACGACGTTATGGACTTCGGTGCCCTGCTGGATGCCGCTGTGGCTCCAGATGTTCTCGGTAACCGCCAGCCAGTCGCGCGCGAACAGGGTGAAGGAACCCTGGTCCTGATGCGCATGGCTTTCGTTGTAGGGTCCGGCCACGAAGGACACCCACATCGCATCCTTGTCCCAGCTGGTGCGGGCGAAGAGGTGCCCAGTGCCTTCGGCAAGATAGGTCAATCGCGTCGGCGGGTCGCCGCCTTTGCCGGCCGGAAGCAGGTCGTAGCGGCTATTGAAACCGCCGCTCATGCTGGGCACGGAAATGGCGTTCAACCACCACGAGGACATGCTCAAGGCTTCGGGTTCGTTCGTCAGTTGCCGGGCTTCCAGCACCAGGCGCCGATGGTAGTCGTACAGCTCCGGCACCGAGTTGCGGGACTGGTCGCCGATGGGCGCGAACCGGTCCAGAGTCGGAACGGTGGCGTGCACCCAGTAAGCGATGCTGTCGTGCGCATGCGAACTGGCGTTGGCGAGGTCTTCACCGGTGCTGTCGCGCCATAGCCGGTAAAGCGAATACAGGCGCATATGCGCCGCGCCGTAACCGGTACCCTCGCTGCTACCGCCGCCGGGCAACTTCGCGAAATAGGCCTTGAGCGGCGGCAATCTGCGCTCGCGCAGATCCTTCATCCAGGTCTGGCTATCGCTTACCAACGCCCAATACATGGTGGCTTCCAGGAAGCTGTAGTAATAGTTGTTGCCCGGGTTGTCGGTGGACCAGCCCGTCCATGGGTGCGGTTTCCCGCCCCATTGCGCCGAACCGTGATGCCACACGTTCCATACCGCCTGCTCGGCGTAGGCGGACCAGCGCTTACGTTGGTCGGCCGGAATATCGGTGGCGCAACTGTCCAGAGTGAGGGCCAGGTCGGCGATATTCGGGCCTACTTCGAGATAGGAGTCGCCGGAAATCTCCGGACGCCCGCCCGACGCGATCGCGGCCTCGGCGTCAGCCACCTGCTTCTCCACCATGGCGACTGCCAGCTTGCAATATTTGGCGCCACCGGAAAGCCGGAACATCAGCGCCGCGTCGCTCGCCGCGAAGGCATAGCCGGGACTGCCAGCCACCGCCGAGTCGACATAGGATTTGAAGCGCGAATAAGCGGCGGACTTCTTGTCGACGAATGAAAGGTCGATCTTCAAACCGCTGGCGCCTGCCGGCGCCGCGGGCGCGCTATCGGTAGCCGGCGGGGGCGAAGGGGGCGGAGGAGATTCTGGCGTCGGCGTCTGCGGCGCCGTGGAGGGCGCAGAGGCCTGGCTGTTTCCGGCCTCGCTGCACTGGGCCATGGCCGCGGCCATCATGGCCAGGCACAACAGAAAAGCGCTGGACCAGCCGCGTCCGTGCCTGCGTGACGATGCGTTCGCCGGGACCGACTGCTGGCTCATGGCGCGCCTCCTCAGCGATTGGAATACGAGATGCTCAGGTAGACGAGGTTCTGCGAGACGCTTTGCCCTGCGGCTGTGCTGTCGCGCTTGTAGCGTTCCCATTCCAAACCCGCGCTCCAGCGGGGCGCCCAGTGGTAACGCAAGGTGGCGCCAACGCGCAGGGTGTCGTCCTGGCGGTCCAGCTGCGTGTAGTCCAGGCTCTCGTAAGTCCCATACAGCCCCAGAGTCAACGTCCGTCGCAGTCTCCAATGGAAGTCTGTGCGCACGCCATGGTTGTCCTGGTCGAACTCGTCCGAATCCACATAATTGCGCTTCTGCACATACGGCGCGACCATGAAGTCGAAACGGATATTGGTGAAGCCGTATTCCATCTCCAGGCTGCGTACCTCATAGGGCGACGCGTTCACGATGGCATCGCCCGTGAGTACGTTCTCGGGCATCGTGGCATCGGCTTCGATGCTGCTCAGCGCGTCGACGGCGGTGTCGGAGAACTGGCTGGAAGCGAGCACGGTCAGGTGATGGCGTTCGCTCGGGTTCCAGGTCGCGTCGAAGCGGAACAACGGGTCCGAGCGCGATTCGCCTTGCCGGTAATCGATCCTGGAATAACCCAGGTCCGTTCCCAGTTCGAACTGCGCCAGGGTCCGAGAATACCGACCGAAAATGTCGTAGCGGTTGTAGTCGCGGGCCACGACGTCGTCTTCGAAATCGACGCGTTGGGCTTGCACGTTCAACGAGGCCCGGCTGGTCGGGCTGAATTCCTTGATGGTGCGCAGGGCCAGGGCCAGACGCTGCGAATTGAACTCGTCGGTGACTTCGGCGTCGCTGTTCACGTAGCGAATTTCGGCCTGTCCCTGCAGCGTCGGCGACCAGTTGAACAGCAGGGTGGGGCCGGCGGAAAACACGTTGACCTGCTGACGGTTGCCGGGCGCATCGGGCACCAACGCGTCGACCGGCTGCACCGATAGATTGTCTTCGACGAGGAAGAACAATCGTTGCGGGATCGCGATCCAGTTCAGGCTGCCCGACAGCGTGCCATCGACGGTATCGGTGAAGATATCGTCTTCGTAATCGCGGTATTCGATCCGCCCATCCGCGTGCGCCTGTACCGCCGAATTGGTTTCCGTCACCAGAAAGCCCAGGCCGCTGCGCAGGTAGCGCTGATCGATGGGATCCGATGGCGCCAGGGTGACGTTGTCGTTCCACTCCATGCCCAGGTCCACGGTGTAGTCCACCCGTGCCGCCAAGGCCGTGCCGGGCATGCACGCCAGGATCGAGGCGGCGATGACCGACACGCGTAGGTAGGCACATTGGTATTTTGGTTGCATGCGCCTTCTCCTTGCGGATGCTTCAGGGCAGGTGGTTGAAAACGACGCCAGCCAGCTTCTCGGATGGGAAGCTCGCCAGCGCCGCTTCGATCTTGTCCGGCGTCACCAGGCCATAGCCGGCGACCAGAACGACCATGTCGGCCAGCTCGGACAGAATGCGAGCGTCGGGCGAACCGAGCACCGAGGGGCTGTCCAGAATGAGGTAGCGGTCCGCATAACGGCTGCGCACCGAATCGATCATGGCGCGCATGCGGAACGAACTGAAGGCTTCGCCGGTGGTTTCGCGCTGGCGACCGCTGGGGATCAAGCGCAGTCGCGGTACGCCGGTGCGGTAGAGGATCCTGGCCACGTCTAGCGAGCTGTCGTCCAGGTAGTCCATCAGTCCGCCGCCAGCCATGTCCACGCGCAGGGCGGTGTGCTGCGAAGGGTGCAGGACGTCGCAATCGATCAGAAGAGAAGTCTTGGTGTCGTCGAAAGCGAACGCGGCGGCCAGGTTGCGCGCGACGAAACTGCCGCCGCAACCATGGCTGATGGGGGCGACCAGGGTGATGAAGTTGCGTTCGCCGCCGGCCGCAAGCAGACGCGTGCGCAGCTCACGGAACGCGTCGGCTTGTTCGCGCACCGAATCGTTGCGGTGGATGACGCGGCGGTCTTCCAGTTCGCGCGTGGTCAGCGCCTTCGGTTCGTCGAGCAGCGCGAGCGAGCGGGCCGCGTCTATGCGGCGGATGGCCCCTTGCGAATGTTCGGTTTCCTGATTCACTGTCGGTTCCACGATCGGTTCCAGGTTGTCTTGTCGGTTCATGGCGTTCACGTCAGGCCATCATCTGCTTGAAGCCGAACGCCAGTCCGTACGCCAGCACGACGACGAACAGGATTCCCACGCTCATCGCCTGGCGAAGACGAAGGCGACGGTGGTCGCGCGGAGTGCGGTAGAGCGGCACCACGGTCAGCAGCTGGCGATCGGAAATCTTCTGCAACTGGCTGGCCGACCGGATGCGGGGATCGAAGCGCACCCGTAAGAACAGCAAGCCCAGCGGAACGACGACCGCCATCAATAGGCCGGCGATGGCGAAATGGAGGAAACGCAGGCCGGTGGGGCGCAGCGGCATGATCGCCGGATCCTGCACACGCAGGGTCAGGCCGCGCTCCTCACGGTCCAGCTCCATCGAGACGCGCGCGTTTTCGCGCCGGCGCAGCAGGTCCTGATAGATGTCCCGGTTGACCTCGTAGTCCCGGGTCAGCTCGGCCAGCGCGCTTTCCGACGCGGCGATGCGGCGGCTGCGGCCGAGTTCTTCGTCCAATAGCGATTCGGCGATGCCCATGCGCGACTGGGTGGCGGCCATTTCGCGGCGGGCCTGTCCCTGCTGGCTGCGCAGTTCCTGGTACAACGGATTCATCTGCGCGTCGTCGAACGGGCTGGCGCTTTTCGGCGCGGTCGCGCGCCGCTGCTCTTCATCGCGCATCGCCTGCTGGATATCGGCCATCTGGTGGCGGATGCGCACCACGTCCGGGTATTGCTCGGTGTAGGTCAGCAACAGGCGATCCAACTGGCTCTGCAGTTCGAGCAACTGTCCGCGATACAGGCTTTCGCGGGTCTGCACCGCGGTGACCGCCGATTCGCCGGAAAGCTGCGAGGTGATGGCGCTTTCGCGCGACCGCTGTTCCAGCAGCGACATCCGGGTCTGCTCGACCTGGGTACGCAACGCGCTGATACGGGTGCTGGCGTCGGTAGCGCTGCCAGGCTGCGCGTCGGCATTGGCGGAGCGGTACTTCTGCAGGTTGTCTTCGGCGTCGGTGAGCTTCTTGTGGTAATCGTTCACGCGCGCATCGATGAACTGGTAGGCCTCGCGGCTTTCGCGGCCCTTGGTAGCCAGGCTTTCCTTGATGAACATCGCGCCCAGGCGCTCGGTCACCTTGTAGGTGCGCTGTGCGTCGGAATCGCGGTAGGTGATCTCGACCAGATCGGGGCGGGAGGCGCGGATGGTGATGCGCTCCTTCAACTCTTCCAGTAAGCGGTCGCGTTGCAGTGGCGTGGGATTGTCTTCCAGCCAGCCGCCGGTCTTCAGCGCGTCTTCCAAGACTTTGCGGCTGTAGATCACCTGGCGCGCGATGCCCGCGCGGTCGGTGACGCCGGTGGCCACGGCGCGGCCTTCCAGCAGCGGCTGGATGATGTCGCTTTCCTGAGCCAGGATGGTGGTCGAGGCCGTGTAGTTCTTCGGCAACAGGAACAGGCCGGCGAACAGGGTCAGCAAGGCGATGCCCGCGAAGACCGCGACCAGCGCCAGCGTGTGGCGGCGCCCTTCGTTCAGAAGGATCGGTACGATCTCGTTCGGGGCAAGGGCGGTAGAAGGCCGGTTGACGGCCGTAGAACGGCGTCCGGGAAGTGCTTCTGCGCTCATCAGAACGTGCGCTCGGGAATGGTGATGACATCGCCCGGCGATACCGGGAAGTTGGTCGACAGATCGCCGCGATTGAGGATCTTGTCCAGGCGCACGGCGTAGGTTTCGGTGCCTTCGCCGGACTTGCGGTAGAGCTCGGAGCGATCGCCCGCGGCGAATTCGGTCACGCCACCCGCAGCCAGGACCGCGTCGAGCACGGTCATGCCCGGCCGATAGGGAATGGAAATCGGTTGCCGCACCGCGCCGGTGACGCGGACGCGCGACAGATATTCGTGGCTGCGGAGGTCGGTCAGGATCACGGCGACCTGCGGATCGCGAACGAAACTGGCCAGCTTGAGCTGGATGTCCTTGGCCACTTCGGCCGGCGTGTGGCCGCCTGCGGCCACGTCGCCCACCAGCGGCACCGAGATCATGCCGTCGGGACGGACCGGTACGGTGATACCCAGTTCCGGGTTGCGCCAGACGGACACCTGCACGATGTCGTCGACGCCGATCTTGTAGGAGTCGACAGCGGTGGCGGTCGCCTGGACAGGCGGAGGCGCAGCTCCGGTGCGGCCGCTGCTAGCGCAAGCGGTCAACAAGAGCGACAGGCAGACAGCCGTCAGGCCAGCAATAGAGCGCAACATTCCATTTCCCCTGTGTTGGTCACGTCAACTAAAACGCTGAAGGCGTGCTGTTCCGGACACATGTCGTTCCGGGCAGGGGAAACCTGAATCGGTTTCAGGTTCCGTAGAAGTCCCGATACCAGTCCACGAAGCGCCGCACGCCGGTTTCGATGGAGGTGGAGGGCGAATAGTCCGTATCGCGCTGCAAGGCGCTGACATCGGCGTAGGTGTCGGGCACGTCGCCGGCTTGCAACGGAAGCAGGTTGCGCTCGGCCTTGCGGCCCAAGCATTCCTCCAACACTTCGATATAGCGCAGCAGCTGCACCGGCTGGTGGTTGCCGATGTTGTAGACGCGATAGGGCGCGGTGGAACTGGCTGGAGTGGGATGCAGCGGGTCGTAGGTCGGGTCCGGCCCGGGAACGCGGTCCAGCGTGCGGATCACGCCCTCGACGATGTCGTCGACGTAGGTGAAGTCGCGCGTGTGGTGGCCGTGGTTGAACACGTCGATGGGTTCGCCCGCCAGTATCTTGCGGGTGAACAGGAACAGCGCCATGTCCGGGCGCCCCCATGGCCCGTAGACCGTGAAAAACCGCAAGCCGGTGGTGGGCAGGTTGAACAGATGGCTGTAGGTGTGGGCCATCAGTTCGTTGGCCTTCTTGGTGGCGGCATACATGCTGACCGGATGGTCCACGCTGTCTTCCACCGCGAACGGCAATTTCTTGTTCGCGCCATAGACCGAGCTGGAAGAGGCGTACACCAGATGCTCGATGCCGCGATGGCGGCAGGCTTCCAGGATGTTGAGGAAGCCGACGATATTGCTGTCCACATAGGCCTGCGGATTTTCCAGCGAATAACGCACGCCGGCCTGTGCGGCCAGATTGACCACGCGTTGCGGTTTGAATTCGTCGAAGGCGGCCTCCAGCGCGGCGCGGTCTTCCAGCGAGGCTTGTACGAAGCTGAAACCTTCCAGTGGCAGCAACCTGTCCAGCCGCGCCTGTTTCAGCCGCGGGTCGTAGTAGGCGTTGAGGTTGTCGTAACCCAGCACCTCATCGCCACGGGCCAGCAAGCGCTGGCTCAGGTGTGAGCCGATGAAGCCGGCGGCGCCGGTGACCAGTACGCGCATTCAGAACATCTCCGTGGATCGCGGGTGCAAGTTTACGGCAGGCGGCTTCTCGGCAGATAGCAGTCCACACGCAGACGGGCGGTAGCCGCTTTCACAGGCAGTCGTCGACGCTCTGCCGCGGAAGGGCGCGCTTGACGTCGAACAGGACCGCGTCGGGCTTGCCGAAGGCGCGGATGCCTTCCGCGCCCAGGGCGATGAACTCGCGGTGCGACACCGCCAGGATGATCGCGTCGTACTTGCCCTGTTCGGGCTGTCCGATCATTTCCAGGCCGTACTCGTGCCGCGCTTCGTCCGCATTCACCCACGGGTCGTGGATATGCACGTTGGCGTTGTAGCTGCGCAGCTCCGCCACGATATCCACGACCCGGGTATTGCGTACGTCGGGGCAGTTTTCCTTGAACGCCAGGCCCAGGATCAAGATATTGGATTGGGTGGTCTGCAAGTTGCGCTGCGCCATCAGTTTGGCGGTGCGGCGCGCGACATGGCTACCCATGCCGTCGTTGATGCGGCGCCCGGCCAGGATCACGTCGGGGTGGTAGCCGATCTGCTGGGCCTTGTGGGTCAGGTAATAGGGGTCCACGCCGATGCAATGGCCGCCGACCAGACCAGGGCGGAAAGGCAGGAAGTTCCACTTGGTGCCGGCGGCTTCCAGCACTTCGTGGGTGTCGATGCCCAGACGGTGGAAGATCAGCGCCAGTTCGTTGATCAGGGCGATATTGACGTCGCGCTGGGTGTTCTCGATCACCTTCGCCGCCTCGGCGACGCGGATGCAGGAAGCCTTGTGGGTGCCGGCGGTGATGATCTGGCGATACAGGTCGTCGATGAAGTCCGCGGCCTCGGGGGTCGAGCCTGAGGTCACCTTCATGATCGTTTCCAGGCGGTGTTGTTTGTCGCCCGGGTTGATGCGCTCGGGGCTGTAGCCGGCATAGAAATCCCGGTTGAAAGTCAGGCCCGATTCGCGCTCGATGATCGGCACGCAGATTTCCTCGGTCGCTCCCGGGTAGACCGTGGATTCGTAGATCGCCACGCCGCCCTTGGCGATCGCGCGGCCCACCGTGCGGCTTGCCGATTCCAACGGCCGCAGATCGGGCCGTTTGTATTCGTCGATCGGCGTGGGCACGGTGATGATGAAGACGTTGCAGCCCTTCAGTTCTTCGGGGTCGTTGGCGAAGCTGAGATCACGGGCTTCGCGCAGTTCCTGTTCCGAAACCTCCAGCGTATGGTCGTGGTGCTGGCGCAATTCGGCGACGCGCTTGGCGTTGATGTCGAAGCCGAGGGTCTTGAAGCGGCGTCCGAAGGTGGCTGCCAATGGCAGGCCCACATAACCCAGGCCGATGACGGCGATGCTGATCTGGTCGCGCGAAGGCAGTGCGGCATCCATACGGAAGGTGGCTCTCGTCTATAGGTGGACATGCTGATGAGATCTAGACGTATAACGTCTAGGCGGACGGAGTCTAGCCGATGCCGTCTGCAGGCGTGCTGCACACGATGGATGCGGAATCCCCCTTATGGCCGACTGAACGCGCAAAACGCCTTGGTCAGGACACGTGGAGGTTTGTCCGATGCCACCGCCGTATTGCGTAAACCTGTGTACCAGGGCGAGTGCGGCCCGGTCCACCAGGGGAATCGACGATGCGCATCCTGCTTTGCGGCGGAACCGGTTATATCGGTTGCCATGCCTATCTGGTACTGGCCGCGCGCGGGCACGAAGTGACCATTGCGGACAATTTCAGCAACAGTTCCCCGCAGGTGCTGCACCGGCTCGAAACGCTGACCGAATCCTCCGTCAATTTCCATCGTGTCGACATGCGCGACCGGTTGGCGCTCGCAAAACTGTTCTCCACCCGCCGGTTCGATGCCGTGGTCCACTTCGCCGCGCTGAAGGCGGTCGGCGAATCCTGCGAACGCCCACTCGATTACTTCGACAACAACATCAGCGGCACTATCAACCTGCTGCAGGCGATGCGCGAGGCCGAGGTCCGCAACCTGGTGTTCAGTTCCTCGGCGACGGTTTACGGCGATCCCGAGCGCCTGCCCATCCGCGAAGACGCGCGCTTGCAGGTCACCAATCCCTACGGCCGCACCAAGCTAGTGATGGAAGAATTGATCGGCGACGTGTGCAGGGCGGATCCGGCTTTCCGATCCGCGAACCTGCGTTATTTCAATCCCGTCGGCGCCCACGAATCGGGGATGGTGGGAGAGGATCCGGGCGGCATCCCCAACAACCTGATGCCGTACATTTGCCAAGTGGCGGTGGGTCTGCGCGACAAGCTGAGCGTGTTCGGCGGCGACTGGCCGACCGTCGACGGCACCGGCGTGCGCGACTACATCCACGTCATGGACCTGGCCCGCGCCCATGCCGACGCACTGGACTATCTGGCTCGCGAGGACCGCAACCTTACCGTCAACCTGGGAACCGGCAAGGGCGTCAGCGTGCTGGAGCTGGTGCGTGGCTTCGAGAAAGCGTCCGGCCGGAACATCCCCTACGAAATCGTCGACCGCCGCAATGGCGATGTCGCCGAAGTCTACGCCGACCCTTCGCTGGCCCAGCGATTGCTGGGCTGGCGCGCCGAGTTCGATGTCGATGCCATGTGCCGCGATGCCTGGCGCTGGCAGTCGCTGAATCCGCAAGGTTACGCGTCGTTGTTTTCGACGGAATCCGATAGGGCTCTGGCCACTGCCTGAGGTTGTTTCATCCAGGCGAAGTGGTCTGCGCGTACGCCCAGCGCTGTCCGGTCCAGGAGGGTCAGGGTCGCGGCTGCGCTCGGCATCTTTTCGAGAAGGGCCAGCATCGATCGGCGCGGCGCTAGCCAGTCTTCCTTGAACAGCACTGCCTGCGTTCGCGCAGGGACCATGGAAAGCGCCGCTTCGAGATTCGCTTGCATGCCCGCAGCCGCGTAGCGGTTGCTGAGGCCCACGTTCGCCCAGTCGCGCATCAAACTGCGCGCCTCGTCGCCCGCAAAACCCAGGCGTCTGCCGTGGAAGACGCCGCGACGGTCGGCGATCCACGGTACGAACTGGTAGGCGAAGGGGAGGACGCAACGTTTGGGCGCAGGAAAGGTACGCCAATACGGCGAACCGCTGGCCACCAGCCACAGGCGGTCGAATGCCCCGGAATTCAGGCCCAGATAGCACGCCGCGAACTGCGCGCCGATGCTGTGGCCGCCGATGATGCGCTGCTTTGCGTCGCAGTGTTCGACCGAGGCGGCGTGGCTGCGCGCGATGTCCAGGGTCAGTATGTGGCGATAGCCCCAGTCCACCTGCCGGCTCGGGCGCAGGTTGCTGCTGCCGTTGCCGCGCATTTCCTGCAGGAACACCGCGACGCCCTTGGCCGCCAGCGCGTCGGCGAACGGAAGGTAATGCCGTGCCGCCACGCCAAGCGCCGGCAGCCAGAGCAATGAAGCCTGCGGATGCGCGGGAATGCGTGCGATGAGGTTGTAGCGGTGGCCGTCGTCCGTGGACAGCGGGAGTTCGATTTCCTGGATGCTCATCGTGCGGGCGCCGCTCCGAAATGGTCGAGCACCACTATCTCGCCGCGTCCTGGACGGTAGCCTTTGCGCAGAGCGGCATGCACGTAATCCGACGCAGCGGAACAGGCTTCGGTCAGCGCAAGGCCCAGGCACAGGTTCGCCGCGATCGCCGAGGCCAGCGTGCAGCCGGTGCCATGGGCTTCGATGCGCAGGCGCGGATGCGCGATCTCGACGATGCCTGCTTCGTTGGCGAACAAATCCACCACATCGCCGTCGTCGGGCAAGTGGCCGCCTTTCAGGAACACAGCCGCCGCTCCCAGCGAAAGCAGCTCCGCCGCGGCCGCGCGCATGCTTGCAAGATCGGGGATGGCATGGCCCAGCAACAGTTCGGCTTCCGGCAGATTGGGTGTCATCAGCGAAGCGAGCGGAGCCAGGCGCAGACGCAATGCATCGAGGGCTGCGTCTTCCAACAGCTTGGCTCCGCTGGTCGCCACCATGACCGGATCCAGAACCACGAAAGGCGGCCTGTACGCCTCCAGCGCGTTGGCGACCGCATCGATCACGTCGGCATTGGCCAGCATTCCCAACTTGACCGCGCCGATGTCGAAATCCTCGAAGCAGGCTTCGATCTGCGCGCGCAGAAAGTCCACGGGAGGGACGTTCACCGCAGTGACTCCACGGGTGTGCTGCGCGGTCAGCGCGGCAATGGCCGATAACCCATGCACGCCGTGCGCTGCGAAGGTCTTCAGGTCCGCCTGGATGCCGGCGCCGCCGCCGGAATCGGAGCCGGCGATGGTTAAGGCAGAGAGGGGTCGTACGATGCTCAAGCGTCGGTGGCCTTTGTGTTTTTTCCGGAATCGAGCAGGGTTTCGGCCAACTGCAGCGCCGATTCGAAATCCGCGACGAAATGCAGTCCACCTTCATGCAGGTCCAGTCCCATTTTACGGACAACCTCAAGCGGTTGGGCCTGCAGGCCCGAGATGATCAGCACGATGCCGCGGCGGCGGCAGCGGTCGAGCAGCGTTTTCAGCGCATGGACGCCGCTGGCGTCGATGATCGGCACCAGACGCATGCGCAGGATGAAGACCTGTGGAGGGTCGAAGAACTGATCGAGAAGCTCATCCAGCCGGCTGGCCGCACCGAAGAACAGCGGTCCGCTGATCTGGAACGCTTCCACGCCTTCGGGCAGGCGCGCTCGTTGCGTTGGATCGGCGCCGCTGGCGCGGTCGTCGCCGTTCTCGTCGATCAGCTTGATCCCGGAATTGACTTCGAACGCATCGGCCATGCGGAACATGAAAACGAAGGCCGCGGTCACGATTCCCGCCTCGATGGCGATGGTCAGATCGAAGAAAACCGTCAGGAAGAAGGTCAGGAGCAGGACTAGCCGGTCGCCTTTGGGCGCCGACAACGTATGCCGGAAATGCTGGTACTCGCTCATGTTCCAGGCCACCACCAGCAGCACCGCCGCCAGCGCGGCCAGCGGCACATAACGCATCCACGGCGTCAGCAGCAGCATGAACACCAGCAGGAAAGCGGCATGCAGCATGCCCGCCACCGGCGAACGCCCGCCAGCGCGTATGTTGGTGGCGGTGCGGGCGATGGCGCCGGTCGCAGGCAAGCCGCCGAACAGCGCCGCACCCACATTCGCCACTCCCTGCGCCACCAGTTCGCCATTGGAACGGTGGCGGCCGCCGGTCATGCCGTCGGCGACCACCGCCGACAACAAGGATTCGACGCCGGCCAGGAAGGCGATGGTGAAGGCGCTGGGCAACAGTTCGAAAGTACGTTCGAACGGGATGCGCGGAAAATCGAAGACCGGCAACGATGACGGCAAACTGCCGAAGCGGCTGCCGATGGTTTCCGCCGGCATCGCGAACGCGATGCAGACGCCGGTGCAGACCAGCAGGGCGATCAGGAAACCGGGCCAGTTCGGCTTCCAGCGCCGCAACGCGATGATGATGGCAAGGCCCAATACCGCAAGCGCGACCGCCGCCGGTTGCGTGGTCGCGATGTGCCTAGCGTAAGCGGACCAGCGCGCGAAGAACTCCGCGGGCACGCTTTCCATCCGCAATCCCAGCACGTCCTTGACCTGGCTGGAAAAAATGCTGACCGCGATGCCGGCGGTGAAGCCGGTGATCACCGGTTGCGGCATGTATTTCATCAGCGTACCCAAGCGCAACAGGCCGGCGCCGATCAGCATCAGCCCAGCCAGCAACGTGCACAGAATCAGGCCGCCGAAACCGAATTTCTGGATCACCACGAACACGACCGGAATGAACGCCGCCGTCGGCCCGCCGATCTGCACTCGCGAGCCGCCCAGCGCGGAGATCAGGAAACCGGCGATAATCGCGGTATACAGGCCTTTTTCCGGCGTGGTGCCGCTGGCGATCGCCAGCGCCATGGCCAATGGCAGCGCGACGATGGCGACCGTGAGCCCGGCGATGGCGTCGGCGCGCAAGTCGGTCCAGCGGTAGCCGCCACGCAGCACGGTGTACAGCTTCGGTACGAACATGCGCCCGTACTGCGCGGCATCCATCGACATCAGGCGGGTTCCTTCAGGCGCACGCCACGTCCACGCCCCTGGCTGGGCTGCTCGTTGCCGATCAGTTCGATTCCGGCGGCATCGAGTGCCTCGATGATCTTGGTCAGCGTGTCGACCACGCCACGCACATTGCCCTTGCTTGCCTCCATGCGCTGGATGGTGGGCAGCGAGACGCCGGCCATCTCGGCCAACGTTCGCTGGTCGATACCAAGCAGCGCGCGCGCGGCCCGCAATTGCGCGGCAGTAATCATTTGCGCCCCTAAGGCAGTGGATCAGGGGATTTATTCGAGCATATGAAGCATGCTGGTGCAATTACTGTAAATGCATAATGATGTATAAAACATCATCCAGACTGAGCCGCTAGTCAATGGTCGGGCATCGGTCTGCGCAGAACGCCGGGCTGGGAAGCCAACCCGGCATCTGCAGTCAAAGCACTTCCGACGCGTAATCGGCCAGCCGCGAACGCTCGCCACGGCGCAGCGTTATGTGCGCGCTGTGCGCCCAGTTCTTGAAGCGGTCCACGGCGTAGGTCAGGCCCGAGGTGGTTTCGGTCAGGTACGGGGTGTCGATCTGCTCCACATTGCCCAGGCAGACGATCTTGGTGCCGGGGCCAGCACGGGTGATCAGCGTCTTCATCTGCTTGGGGGTGAGGTTCTGCGCCTCGTCCAGGATCAGATAACGGCTGAGGAAGGTGCGGCCGCGCATGAAGTTCATCGAGCGGATCTTGATGCGCGAGGCGAGCAGGTCGTTGGTCGCCGCGCGGCCCCAGGCGCCGCCGTCCTGGTTGTGGGTCAGCACTTCCAGGTTGTCGGTCAGCGCGCCCATCCAGGGCGTCATTTTTTCCTCCTCGGTGCCGGGCAGGAAGCCGATGTCCTCGCCCACGCTGACGGTGGCGCGGGTCATGATGATCTCGCGATAGCGTTGCTGGTCCATGGTCTGGGCCAGGCCCGCGGCGAGCGCGAGCAAAGTCTTGCCGGTGCCGGCGGTGCCGAGCAGGCTGACGAAATCGATTTCCGGATCCATCAGCGCGTTGAGGGCGAAATTCTGCTCGCGGTTGCGCGCGGTGATGCCCCAGACCGCGTGCTGGGTGCTACGGAAATCATCGGCCAGCGCCAGCGTCGCTTTCTTGTCGGTCCCGATCTTGGCGACGCGGAATTCCACCTCGTCGTCGCCAGGCAGGTACAGGAACTGGTTGGGATACCAGTCCTCGTCCTCGGTCATAGTCACTTCGTAGCTGGTGCGTCCGGCCTTGTCGCTCCACGAGCGCAGGTCTTTCTCGTGACGGTCCCAGAAGTCCATGGACAGCTCGGTCGCGCCGGTGAACAGCAGGCTGAAATCGTCGAGCGCGCGGTCGTTTTCGTAGTCTTCGGCCACCAGTCCGCTGATCGCGGCTTTGATGCGCAGGTTGATGTCCTTGGACACCAGGATGACCGGAACCTCGGGATGCTGTTCGCGCAGTTCCAATACCGCGGCGAGGATCTTGTTGTCGGGAGCGACGGTGCCGAAGGTGCGGTCCAGCGCCACCGGCTTGGTCTGGAAATAAAGCTTGCCGATCGCGCTCTGCGACTTGAGCTGCAGTCCCTGCGGATGGCTGAGGACGATGCCCGCGTCGATCTGCTCGGCGCCGGCGCCTTCGATCAGCTCGTTGAGGAAGCGGCTGACCTGACGCGCGTTGCGGCTGACTTCGGTCATGCCCTTCTTGGCGTTGTCGAGTTCTTCGATGACCTGCATGGGCAGGAAGACATCGTGTTCCTCGAACTTGAACAGCGCGGTCGGATCGTGCATCAGCACGTTGGTGTCCAACACGTAGATGCGCTTGCTTCGGGTCATCTAGACAGCCTCGCGGAGGGTGGGGTGTGGGATCGGGTGCAACAGGTGGATCTGGCGCAGCATCGCGCCACCGCAGCCCGCAGGGCGGGGCAGTGACGTAATGAGGAAAAAGAGTCGGTCACTGCTTGCTTGCGACCTTCAGTGCTTCCAGTACCGCTTCGGCATGGCCGGCGACCTTCACTCCGCGCCATTCCTGCGCGATGCGTCCGTCCGGCGAGATCAGGAAGGTGCTGCGGACCACGCCCAGCACTTTGCGGCCGTACATGTTCTTCTCGTGGATCACATCGAAGGCCTTGCATAACGTCTCGTCGGCATCGCTGACGAGAGGGAATTTGAATCCCTGCTTGGCGCAGAAGTTGTCGTGCGATTTCACCGAATCCCGCGACACGCCAAGCACGCTAGCGTTGAGTTTCTTGAACTTCGGTAGCAGCGCGTTGAAGTCGATGCCTTCGGTGGTGCAGCCTGGCGTGCTGTCCTTCGGATAGAAATACAGCACCAGCCACTGGCCGGCGTAGTCGGAGAGTTTCGCGGTTTCGCCGCCGGACAGCGCCAGCGGAAGCTTCAGCGTGGTTTTGCTCAGGGCCGTGCCGGTTGCTGTCATCAGGTCAGAACTTCATCGGGTCCATGATCGCGTCCAGGTTCAAATGGTCGCAGAATTCGAGGAAATCGTCGCGCAGCGCGGCGATGTGCATGTTGGCGGGCACGCCGATGGTCACCTGCGCCGAGAACATCTCCGCGCCGGTCTGCATGGCGCGATAGCGCGTGCTTTGCAGGTTTTCGATGGTGATGCCCTGGCGGTCGAAGAAATCGGCCAGTTGGAACAGGATGCCGGGCTTGTCCGCCGCCACCACTTCCACGATATAGGGCAGCAGATTGGACTGAACGACTTTGGCGCCGGTGCGGTACCAGACCAGCTTCAGGCCTTCCTCGCGCTCCAGCCGGGTCAGCATGGCCTCCAGCTTGGCCACCGCATCCCACGAGCCGGTCGCCAGCGCGGTCACCGACACATCGCGGCCCACGGTGGAAAGGCGCGCATCGACCAGGTTGCAGCCGCTATCGGCGATCCGGCGCGTCACCGACAGGAGCGGCGACTCCGGATGCGTCGTATAGGCGTTGATCAGGAGATGGTTCTCGTTCGGCGAAGGCCGGGCGTTCGAATCAGTCTGTGGGGCTTCAGGCATCACTTCTAGTCTGAATGGCGACCGGGCAGGTGCCTGGTGCATAGCCCAGCATACTTGCCCGCGCTTTCCAGCCGCAAGTAACATCGCAGGGTGCGCGGCGATCCGCGCGACCCCATTCCGAAGGCAACCGCTTGTCCCTCTCCGGCAGTATCACCGCACTTGCGACACCGTTCACGGTTGCCGGCGATCTCGATCTCGATGCCTGGCGCCGTTTGCTGCGGCAGCAGCTCGATGGCGGTACCCAGGGCATTGTCGTGGCCGGTTCGACCGGCGAAGCCGCGGCATTGACCGATGCCGAATACGACATTTTGCTGAAAACCGCGGTTGAAACCGTGGCCGGCCGAATCCCCGTTTTGGCGGGCACCGGCCAGATGAACACCGCCAAGACCATCGCGCAGACCCGCCGTGCCGCCGCCGCAGGCGCGGATTTGGCGCTGGTGGTGACCCCGCCGTACGTGCGCCCGACCCAGGCCGGGCTGATCGCTCATTTCAATGCCGTGGCCGATCAGGGCGGACTGCCGGTGGTGCTGTACAACGTGCCCGGCCGTACCGGCTGCGATCTGCTGCCTGAAACCGTGGCCGAACTGGTTTCCCATCCGAACATCGTCGGCATCAAGGAAGCGCGCTCGGAACCCGAGCGCATGTCGGCCTTGCTGGCCCTGCGCAGCGAAAGCTTCGCGGTGCTGAGCGGCGACGATCCCACGGCCTGCCGCGCCATGCTGGCGGGCGCGGACGGTTTGATCTCGGTCGGTTCGAACGCGCTGCCACGATCATTCCGCAAGCTTTGCGACCTGTCTCGCGGCCGCGAACGGGCCGCGGCGGAACGCCAGGATGCGCGGATGCAGGATTTCTATGCCTTCTTCGGCGTCGAATCCAATCCCATCCCGGTGAAGGCGCTGTTGCAGCGTTTGGGTTACGGTGCGGGCCTGCGCCTGCCGCTGTTGCCGCTTTCCGATGCCCATGTCGCCGAGGCGGACCGTCTGTATGACGCCACCGCGGTCATAGAAGAACAATCCGGCCGCGAAGCCGTCGCGGCTTAATTCAAGCCAGCCGCGAAGTAGTCGCGGCTTAACACCAGAACTTCCAGGAGATTACCCATGCGTTCCCATTCCCCGTTCCTGCGCCCGCTCGCCATCGCGGCACTGGCCATCGCCGTGCTTGGCGTCACCGGTTGCAAGTGGTTCCGCAAAGGCAATCCGGACTACGCAATGAGCGCCGAGACCAGACCGCTGGAAGTGCCGCCGGATCTCAACCTGCCCAACACCGCCGGCGCCATGCAGCTGCCACCGACCGGCGCCCCGACCACTCCGCAGGGCGTGGCGACTTCCGCGACCGGTTTCAACGTGGCCGGTCCGCGCGATGAGGTGTTCGCCAAGGTCGGCGACGCGCTGGCGGGCGTGGAAGGCCTGACCATCGCCAGCCGCGCGCAGCTGCTGGGCAGCTACGACGTCGCCTACGAAGGCAGCAACTTCCTGGTGCGCGTGGTAGCGGTGGAGGCTGGCACCTATGTGTCGGCTGTAGATCCGCGCGGCCTTCCCGCAGCGGGATCGGCGCCGAAACTGATGGCGGCGCTGAAGGCGAAGCTGGGCGGCTGATTGCCCGAGTTGAGAATTGCGAAAAGGGCGCCTCGGGCGCCCTTTTTTGTTGCTGTTCGCCGCTGTCGGGGCCTCCCTCTGCTGCGCCCCCGCAATGGCAGCGTCAAGGCCAAGCAATCTTGTAGGGCGGGCAGTGCCCGCCGCTTTGGCACAAGAGCTGGCGGGCAGTGCCCGCCCTACGCTCTGGAGCGTTTGTCGCTATGGAGTTGTCCCTCAGCGCTCCAGCAACGGCAGCTTGTCTGTTTTTCCTTCCCATTCCTTCGCATCGGGCAGCGCTTCCTTGCGTACGGTGATGACCGGCCAAGCCATGGCCAATTCCTTGTTCAGCGCCACATAGCCTTCCTGGCCGGCGGGGACGTCGTCTTCGGGATAGATGGCATTGATGGGGCATTCCGGCTCGCACAGAGTGCAGTCGATGCACTCGTCAGGGTCGATCACCAGGAAGTTGGGACCCTCATGGAAACAATCCACCGGGCACACCTCCACGCAGTCGGTGTACTTGCACTTGATGCAGTTCTCGGTGACGACGAAGGGCATGGGTCCGATCCGATGGGGGGTACGGCAAGTTTAGAGCATCGCGAGTCTAGAGCGCCGCAAGGGCGCTGTTGCGCGGCATCGCCGATATCGCGCAGCGGCAGGCGAAAAAAAGCCCGGCCAGAAGCCGGGCTTTGCCAGCGATTGCCCGGGCCGGGAGCGACCGGCTCCAGGCGCGGAAAGGGAATTTGGTGCTCCCTAGGGAATTCGAATCCCTATTTTAGCCTTGAGAGGGCCACGTCCTAACCGTTAGACGAAGGGAGCTTTTGGTAAGCAGCGTCGCGACGGACTAGTATATTCGCCAGTCCGTGCCTGCGGCAAATGCCCGACAGGCCGGAACCAGCCCGGAACCCACCCGAAACATTCCTACAGACGGACCCGCCACCATTACGTCGCAAGCCTTCCCACCCGCCGTCTCCCTGCGCGTCATCCCGCGCGACCAGCACAACATCTCGCGAAAGGACATCAGTCCCAATGCGCTGCGCGTGTTGTACCGACTGCGCGATTCGGGCTTCGCCGGCTATCTGGTCGGCGGCGCGGTCCGCGACCTGCTGGTAGGCGGGCACCCGAAGGATTTCGATATCGCCACCGACGCCACCCCGGAGCAGGTCAAGGCGCTGTTCCGCAACAGCCGTTTGATCGGGCGACGCTTCCGACTGGCGCACGTGGTGTTCGGTCGCGAGATCATCGAGGTCGCCACCTTCCGTGCCAATGTCGACGACGGCAGCGGCGACCGCGAGCAGCATGAAGGCGGCCGCCTGTTGCGCGACAACGTCTACGGAACCATCGAGGACGACGCGGTGCGCCGCGATTTCACCGCCAATGCGCTCTATTACGCCATCGAGGATTTCTCGGTGCGCGATTACGTCGGCGGTTTCGAGGACGTGCAGGCGCGCAGCATGAAGCTGATCGGCGACCCCGAGCAGCGCTACCGCGAAGATCCGGTACGGATGCTGCGCGCGATACGGCTGGCCGCCAAGCTGGGTTTCGAGATCGATCCCGCCTCGGCCGAGCCGATCGCGCGATTGGCGCCGCTGCTTTCCGAAGCCGCTCCGGCCAGATTGTTCGAGGAACTGCTGAAGCTGTTCCTTTCAGGCAATGCCGTAGCCAGTTTCGAGGGTCTCGAGCGCTTCGGTCTGTTGCCGGCGATCCTTCCCGAGACCGCCGCTGCACTCGCTTCCAACCGCAGCGGCGCTCTGCGCAGCATGCTGCTGGAGGGCCTGCGTGGTACCGATGCCCGGGTGGCCAACGACGAACCGGTTTCTCCGGCCTTCTTGTTCGCGTTGTTGTTGTGGCCGGCGTATTGCCGCGCGTTGATCGGCCTGCAGGCCCAGGGCGTGAATGCGGAAGAGGCCCAGCGCCGTGCCGCCGACCGGGTGACCCTGCACCAGCTCGGCACGGTCGCCTTGCCGCGCCGTTTCTCCCTGCCCATGCAGGAAATCTGGCTGCTGCAATCGCGCTTCAGTTCGAGGCAGCGCAAGCGGGTGATGCGTCTGCTGGCGCATCCGCGTTTCCGCGCCGCCTACGATTTCCTGCTGCTGCGACTGACCGCGTCCAGCGAGCACGCGGAAGACGTGGCTTTCTGGCGTGAAGCCCAGACCCAGTCGGGCGAAGAGCTGTCGGCCGCTCTCGGCGTGGCCGCTCCCCGGGACGTCTATGCCGAAGACGACGCCGCGCCGCCCAAGCGTCGCCGCCGTCGCCGTCGTTCCGGCAGTGCCGCGCCCGCCACGGAATGACTCCTCCCGTTATCGCCTTCGTCGGCCTGGGCGGCAATCTGGGCGATGCCGTCGCGACCCTGCGTTTGGCAGTCCAAGCCTTGGCCGACTTGCCCGAAACCCGCCTGCTGCGGGCGTCGAGCTTGTACCGGACACCAGCATGGGGGTTGGAACAGCAGGCGGACTTCATCAATGGCGCCGCCATGCTGGAAACGCGGCTCGAAGCGCGTCCCTTACTGGAGGCCTTGCTTGCGGTCGAGCGCGATTTCGGCCGCGAACGCGGGGCGGCCTCGCGCTGGGGCCCGCGCACGCTGGATCTGGACTTGCTGCTCTATGGCGATGCGGTGATCGGCGAACCCGGTCTGCAGGTGCCGCATCCGCATCTGCACGAGCGCGCCTTCGCCCTGGTGCCTTTGCTCGAGATCGCCCCGGATATCCTCATTCCCCGGCAAGGCCGCGCGCAGGATGCTCTGTCCAACCTGGATATCTCGGCCATAGAGTCGTTAGGGTGATAATCAACCGATGAGCACACACGCCGAAATCAAGAAGTGGACCCTGCCGGCACTGGCCGCCGCCAAGCGCGAACAGCGCAAGCTGGTCATGCTGACCGCCTACGACTACAGCTTCGCGCGGGTGGTCGACGCCAACGGCGTTGACCTGGTGCTGGTCGGCGACTCGCTGGGCATGGTGGTGCAGGGCCGCGATTCGACCTTGCCGGTCACGGTGGAGCAGATGGCCTACCACACCGCGGCAGTCGCTCGCGGGTTAACCCGCGCGATGCTGATCGCCGATCTTCCTTTCCAGTCCGACGCCACGCCCGAGCGGGCGCTGCAAGCGTCCATCGCGCTGCTGCAGGCCGGTGCAGAGATGGTGAAGCTGGAGGGCGCGGGCCACAAACTCGAAGTCATCCGCTTCCTGGCCGAGCGCGACATTCCGATCTGCGGGCACCTTGGTCTGACCCCGCAGTCGGTGCTGAAGTTCGGCGGTTATAAAGTGCAGGGTCGCGACGAAAATGCCGCGGCCAAATTACGTTCCGATGCGCAGGCCGTGGCCGATGCCGGGGCCTCGATGATGGTGCTGGAATGCGTGCCGTCGCCGCTGGCCGCGGCCATCACCGCAGCCAGCCCCGTTCCCACCATCGGCATCGGCGCCGGTCCCGATTGCGACGGCCAAGTGCTGGTGCTGCACGACTTCCTGGGCATCGACACAGGACACCGCAAGCCTAAATTCGTCAAGGATTTCCTGGGCGAGGGCGGTTCGATCGCCGGCGCGATCGCCGCTTACGCCGCAGCGGTGCGCGATGGCTCGTTTCCCGATGCCGAACACTCCTACTGAAAGTTTCCAGCTGAACACCCCTAATAAAAGCCGGCGCCCGCATAAGGAAGCGCAATGATCGAAACCATCACCGAACTCGACGCGCTGCGCGCGCGGGTCAATGGCTGGAAGCGCGAGGGCTTGCGGGTCGGTTTCGTGCCGACCATGGGCAACCTGCACGCCGGTCATTATTCGCTGGTGATGCTGGCGCGCCAGTACGCCGATCGCGTGGTGTCCAGCGTGTTCGTCAATCCGACCCAGTTCGGCCCCAACGAAGACTTCACCCGCTACCCGCGCACTCCCGAAGCGGACACGACCGGTCTGGAGGGCGCGGGCTGCGACGTGCTGTGGCTGCCGACAGTGGAATCCATGTATCCGTTCGGCGTCGAACTGGCGGCCAGGATCAACGTGCCCGGCGTCAGCGGCGTGCTGGAAGGCGCGCACCGCCCCGGGCACTTCGACGGCGTCTGCACAGTGGTCACGCGTCTGTTCAACCAAGTTCAGCCCGACGTGGCCGCATTCGGCAAGAAAGATTTCCAGCAGCTGGCGGTAATCCGGCAGATGGTCACCGACCTGGCTTTTCCCATCGAGATTCTGGGCGGCAGCATCGTGCGCGAAAGCGACGGGCTGGCGATGAGTTCGCGCAACCAGTATCTGTCGGCGGACGAGCGTCCGCTTGCAGCCGAGATCCGCAAGACGCTGCTGGCGATGCGCGATGCCGCGGCGTCCGGACGGCCCCGTCAGGAAGTGGAAGCGGAGGCTTCCCGCAGACTGGCCGTGGCGGGTTTCGCCGTGGATTACGCCGTGATCAGGCGTCCGGATCTCAGCGAGCCGGCAGACGGCGAAAAATCCGGGAAAGTGGCGCTGATCGCGGCCAAACTGGGCAAGACCCGGCTGATCGACAACCTGGAGTTCTGAAACCCTTCTCCCAACGGGAGAAGAGCCTGCCCCGTACTTGATACTAGGTGCCCGGAGGGCGGATGAGGGGGAACGGAGTAGTGATGTCTGAACCATCCGTACTCCATTACCCCTCACCCCAATCCGTCTCCCGACGGGAGAGGGGCCTGCTTGGTAGACTTCGGCTTCCCTCCGACGTTTCTTCCGCCATGCAACTCAGCCTCCTGAAAGCCAAGATCCACCGCGCCACCGTTACCCATTCCGAGTTGAACTACGAAGGCTCCGTCGCCATCGACGGCCTGCTGCTGGACGCCAGCGGCATACGCGAGTTCGAACAGGTCCACGTCTGGGACGTCACCAATGGCAGCCGCTTCAGCACCTATGCGATCCGCGCGGACGAAGGCAGCGGCATCCTTTCCTTGAACGGCGGCGCCGCGCGCCATGTCCAGGTTGGAGACCTGGTCATCATCGCCGCCTTCGTTGGCGTGAGCGAACAGGAGGCCGCCGCTTTCAAGCCGACCCTGGTCTACGTGGATGCCGACAACCGCCTGACCCACACCAACCACTCCATCCCCAAGCAGGCCGCATGAGCATGAAGCCGGGTTTCGACACGCTGCGGTCCCACGCTGCGCGCCTGCAGGGCGCGCACTCGTCGTCGCTGCTGGCGAAGGATCCGGCGCGCGCGCGCGACTTCGCGCTGCGCCAGGAATCGCTGTATTTCAATTTCGCGCGGCAATCCTACGACCGCGATGCGCTCGACGCGTTGCTGGCTCTGGCGCGGTCGCGCGACATGACGGGTGCGTACCGGCGTTTGTTCGACGGCGAGAAAGTCAACATCACCGAAGGCCGCGCCGCGTTGCATACGGCGCTGCGCGGCGACCATTCGGGCGCCGCGATCGCGCGCGAGGCCTACGCGACCGCCAGTGCGGTCCGCCTGCGCATGGGCGCATTGGTCGCGGAACTCGAGGCCAGCGGCATCACCGATATCGTCAGCGTCGGCATCGGCGGTTCCGATTTGGGGCCGCGGCTGGTGGCCGATGCGCTGCGCGAGCCGGCCGGCGGACGTTTCCGCGTGCATTTCCTTTCCAACGTGGACGGCGCCGCCGCGCAGCGCACGCTGGCGCCGCTCGATCCGGCACGCACCGCAGCGATCTTGATCTCCAAGACTTTCGGCACCCAGGAAACGCTGCTCAATGGCGGCATCCTGCGCGACTGGCTGGGCGGCAGCGAACGCCTGTACGCGGTCAGCGCCAATCCCGAGCGCGCCGCAGCCGCTTTCGACATCGCGGCCGAGCGCGTGCTGCCGATGTGGGACTGGGTCGGCGGCCGTTACTCGCTATGGTCCGCGGTAGGTCTGCCGATCGCGCTGGCGATCGGTTTCGATCGTTTCGAAGGCCTGCTCTCCGGTGCGTCGGAGTTCGACGCGCATGTGTTGAATTCGCCGCTGGAAAGCAATATCTCAGTCCGTCATGCGCTGACGGCGGTGTGGAACCGGAATGTTCTCGGCCATGCCGCGCATGGCGTGATGACCTACGACCAGCGCCTGGCCTTGCTGCCCGCTTATCTACAGCAGCTGGTGATGGAAAGCCTGGGCAAGTCGGTGAAGTTGGACGGCAGCCCGGTGGAGGGCGACACGGTGCCGGTATGGTGGGGCGGGGCGGGTACCGACGTGCAGCACAGTTTCTTCCAGGCATTGCACCAGGGCACGGGTATCGTGCCGCTGGATTTCGTTGGCACCATCCGCAACGACGATCCGTACGCGGAAAACCATCTGGCATTGATGTCCAATCTTTTCGCCCAGGCCGAAGCGCTGGCCAACGGCCAGTCCAGCGAAGATCCGCATCGCGCCTATGCCGGCGGCCGGCCCAGCACGTTGATATTGTTGGACGCGTTGACGCCGCAATCCCTGGGCGCGCTGATCGCGATGTACGAGCACAGCGTTTACGCGCAGTCCGTGCTGTGGGGAATCAATGCTTTCGATCAGTTCGGAGTTGAACTGGGCAAGCAGCTAGCGAACGGTTTGCTGCCGGCGCTGCGCGGGGAGGCCGAAGCCAGCGATCCGGTCACCAAGGTGCTGCTGGCGGAACTGAAGGCGCGAGCCTAAAGAAAATCAGTCGTCATCCCAGCGAAAGCTGGTATCCATCTTGATTTTCGCGGTGGCAGTCAGGATCAAGATCAAAATGGATCCCAGCTTTCGCTGGGATGACGGTGGACGCATCCGCTAGGTTTGGTGACGCGCCAGCGCCCAGGCCACATGCTCGCGCACCACCGCCGATTCGCTGTCGCGCTGTGAAGCCAGGGCGGCGGTCACTTCCGGCGTAGTCGGCGCATTTCCCAATCCCACCGCGATATTGCGCAGCCAGCGTTCGTAGCCGCTGCGGCGGATCGCCGAGCCTTCGGTCCGACTGAGGAACTCGGCTTCCGACCATGCGAACAGTTGCGGCAGCGTCGCGACATCCAGGTCGTTGCGCGCGCGGAAATCCGGCTCGTCCGTGCGTTTGGCGAACTTGTTCCAGGGGCACACCAACTGGCAGTCGTCGCAGCCGAAGATGCGGTTGCCGATGGCGGGGCGAAGTTCCTCGGGGATCGAGCCTTCATGCTCGATGGTCAGGTAGGAGATGCAACGGCGCGCGTCCAGCCGGTAAGGCGCCACGATGGCCTGGGTCGGGCAGATGTCGATGCAGCGCGTGCAGGTGCCACAATGCGCGCTGGCAGGCGCGTCGACGGGCAGGGGTAGATCTACGTAGATCTCGCCCAGGAAGAACCACGAACCGCCGTCCTTGTCGATCAGGCAGGTGTGCTTGCCGATCCAGCCCAGCCCCGCATTTCTCGCCAAAGCACGCTCCAGCACCGGCGCCGAATCCACGAACACGCGATGGCCAAACGCTCCGACTTCTTCCTGTATCCGTTCCGCCAGTTTCTGCAGGCGCTGCCGCATCAACTTGTGATAGTCGCGGCCCAGCGCGTAGCGGGCGACATAGGCGCGCTCCCCGTTTTCCAGCGTGGTCCAGGCTTCCTCGCCATCGTTGCGGCCGTAGTCCAGGCCGACCGAGATCACCCGCAAAGTTCCGGGAATCAGTTCGTCGGGCCGCGCGCGTTTGTCGCCATGGCGCGCCATCCAATCCATCGAGCCGTACAGGCCCTTGGCCAGCCAGTCGCGCAAGTGGGTTTCGTCCTCGCCCAGTTCGATGCCGGCGATGCCGCAGCGCTGGAAGCCGAGTTCGCGCGACAACGCCCGCACGCGCCGGGCGAGTGCGGCAGGATCCGGTGCGACGGCGAACGAAGAGGACATGAGTCAAGTATAGAATCCATGCCATGTACGGATTGCTGCCCTTGTTCGATACCCACGCCGCGCGTTTACTGGACGCCCGCGCGACAGCGCTGCTGGGAGGCGATGGCTACGCGCTGATGCAGCGTGCGGGACAGGCCGCCTGGCAGCATCTGCTGCAGCACTGGCCCGCCGCGCAACGCATCACCGTGGTGTGCGGGCCCGGCAACAATGGCGGCGATGGCTATGTGCTGGCGCGCCTGGCGCACCGTTCGGGCCGCCGCGTGAAGGTGGTGCACCTGGCCGAGCACGTGCCCGGCACGGAGCTGTCCCAGCGCGCTTGCACCGATTATGTGGCGGTGGGAGGAGAGATCGGGATTTTCCCCGAAGTCGTGCCGCATGGGGATCTGGTGGTGGACGCTCTGTTCGGCATCGGTCTGTCGCGGCCGCCCGATGCGTTCGCTACCGCGTTGATCGATGCCATCAATGGGCAGCCGGCGCCGGTGCTGGCGCTGGATGTGCCTAGTGGATTCGATGCCGACAAGGGATCGGCGCCCGGCAAGGCGGTGGCAGCATCACGCACCTTGCAGTTCATCGCGCGGCACGCGGGCCTGCACACTGGCGAAGCGCTCGAACATACGGGCGAGCTCGAACTGGACGGGCTGGAGGTTCCTGTCGAGGTTTTTTCCACGGTCGAGCCTGGGGCATCGCTGCTGACGCAGGAAGCGTTGTCGTACTGGCTGCTGCCGCGTCGCCGCAATACGCACAAAGGAGAGTCGGGCCGCGCGCTGTGCATCGGCGGCGATCATGGGCATGGCGGCGCCATCCTGTTGTGCGCGGAAGCGGCCTTGCGCAGCGGTGCGGGCCTGTTGAGCGTGGCGACCCGCGAAACGCACGTGCCGGCGATATTGGCGAGGCGTCCCGAAGCGATGGTGCGTGCGGTCGAATCCGGAGACGAACTGAAGCCCTTGTTTTCGCAGGTCGACGCGATAGCCATCGGCCCCGGTTTGGGTCAGGGCGATTGGGGCCGCGCAATGCTGAAGCTCGCGCTGGCGACGGACAAACCGCTGGTGCTGGATGCCGATGCGCTGAACCTGATCGCCGCAGAGTCCCATACGTTCGCCCCTGCGCTTGCCGATGCGATCCTGACCCCGCATCCGGGCGAAGCGGCGCGTCTGCTCGGCACAGATACGGCCGAAGTGCAGCGCGATCGCTTCGCCGCCGCGCGAGCCATCGCGGAACGTTACCAAGCGGTCGCCGTGCTCAAGGGCGCGGGCACGATCATTGCGGCGCCTGGGCAGGCGCCGCGCGTGCTGGATGCCGGCAATCCGGGCATGGCGGTGGGCGGCATGGGCGATGTGCTGACCGGCGTGATCGTGGCGTTGCGGGCAAGCGGCATGTCCGCTTTCGATGCGGCCAGCGCCGGCGCGCTACTGCATTCGCTAGCGGGCGATGCCGCTGCGGAAGAGGGCGAACGCGGACTCTTGCCGGCGGATCTTTTCTTCCCTCTGCGTCGTCTGGCCAATCCGGTGGGAGTCGATTGATGCGCCTGCTGCTTCCGGCAAGCGACGCGACCGAGGCGTTGGGTCGTGCGTTGGCGATCACGCGTCCGGCGCATGCGGTCGTGCATCTGCAAGGCGATCTGGGCGCGGGCAAGTCGACGCTTGCGCGCGCGTTGCTGCGTGCGCTGGGCGTGGAGGGCGCGATCCGCAGCCCGACCTACACCTTGGTGGAGCGATATCCGATTCCCGAAGGCGAAGCCTGGCACTTGGATCTTTACCGCATCGGCGATGCGGGAGAGTTGGACTTTCTGGGCTTGGACGACGCGGTCGCCACCCTGTGGCTGGTGGAATGGCCTGAGCGCGCGGGCCTTGCTCTGCCCAAAGCCGATCTGCGGGTGGAACTGGCGACTCAAGGGGTTGGCCGGGAGGCCAGAGTAAGTGCCGGTACGGGAATAGGCAAGCGCTGGCTGGCGCATCTGGCCACTTCGCAGGAAGTTGCGGCACTATCTTCCCAGCCACAACAGGAAGTGCCAGCAGGTCACGGATTATTAAGGGAAAAATAGTTGCATTCCTGGGCAGATGGTGCTTGAATCCGCCGCATGCATAAGGGGATCACCCGTTTCGGCAGCACCACGATGGGCATCGCGCTCGCTTTGAGCGTCGCATGCCCCGTTTTTGCCGGTGAAGTCCGCGGGGTCAGCGTTGAGTCGGGTGCGACCGGTACCCGCGCCGAGATCCAGCTGGAAGGCAAAGGCGAGTACAAAACCCTCTCCCTGGCCGGCCCGGATCGGCTGGTCGTAGACCTGCCAGCCTCCACCGCCATGCGTGGCCTGAAGCTTCCGACCGGTGCCGGGATCATCAAGTCGGTGCGCACCGGCCAGCCGACGCCGGACACCTTGCGCATCGTGTTCGATCTTTCGTCTTCGGTCGTGGCGATGAAACCGCGTCTTGAGTCCACCGGCAGCGGCGCGCGGCTGGTGCTGGAATGGCCCGGCGACGGTCCCGCTCCCGCGACGGTCGCGGCCAAACCGGCGGCGGTCGATTCTCCGCCTGCGACGACCCAAGCCGGCACCCAACAAGCCGGCACCCAGCAAGCCAGCGCGCAAACCGCGGCGCAGGCGACTGCCGCGTTGACTTCCGCCGCCGCGCAACAGGCCGCGGCAAAACCCCCTGCGGTCTCGCCGCAACTCTCGCCACAGGCCATTCTCAATGGCCAGAGCACTCAGGCTGCGGTTCCCGCCAGCTCTGGCGAAGCCAGTGCTGAGCCGACGCAACCGGTCCCTGGCCAGTACACCATCGCCACGGGGGTGCCGACGCCCACCATGTCAGCCACCCCGGCGGAAGTTCCGGCAACCGGCGAGCCCGCCCCTTACAAGCCAGTGCCGCAGGTGCCGATGCGAACCGGCATGCGTCCGCTCGTCATCGCTATCGACGCAGGGCATGGCGGTCAGGATCCCGGCGCACAAGGCCCCACCGGCAAGCGCGAGAAGGACGTCACCCTGGCGGTGGCGCGCGAACTGGCGCGGCAGATCAACGCCACCCCGGGCATGAAGGCCTATTTGGTGCGCGATGGCGACTATTTCATTCCGCTGCCCCAGCGTGCGCAGAAGGCGCGCGCCAACAAGGCGGACATGTTCGTCTCCATTCACGCCGACGCCGCCGAGAATCGCAGCGCGCGCGGTTCGTCGGTGTACGTGCTTTCGCTCAAGGGCGCTTCCTCGCAGCGGGCGCGTTGGTTGGCGGATAAGGAAAACTCGTCCGACCTGGTCGGAGGCGTGCGTCTGCGGCAGGTGGACAACACCCTGTCCTCGGTCCTGCTGGACTTGGCTCAGAGCGGACACATGAAAGCGTCGGAGGACGCCGCCAACCACGTGCTGGATGGACTCAAGCGCGTGGGCAACAACCACAAGCCGAACATCGAGCGCGCCAACTTCGCGGTGCTGCGCACTTCCGACATGCCCGCCATGCTGGTGGAAACCGCGTTCATCTCCAATGCGGACGAAGAGCGGCGCCTGACCGACCCGGGCTACCAGCGCAAGGTCGCCGGCGCGGTGCTCGATGGCGTGCAGACCTATTTCACCCGCCAGCCGCCACCGGGCACGCTGTTCGCGGCGCGCGCCGCCGCAGCGGACGCGGCGGCCAGGAGCACGGCCAGCGTCGGCAGCGCGGGCGCACCGTAAGCTCCACCCCTCGGCTATCATCACGTCTGTTTTCCCGACGACGCTTGCGCGTCGCCATCCGACCGTGCAGATCCGCCAACTCCCCGACACCCTCATCAATCAGATCGCTGCAGGCGAGGTCGTCGAACGCCCCGCGTCCGTGGTCAAGGAGTTGGTGGAAAACGCGTTGGACGCCGGTGCTTTACGCATCGACATAGATCTGGAAGAGGGTGGCATACGGCTGATCCGCATCCGCGACGACGGCGGCGGCATCGCCCCGGAAGAACTGCCGCTGGCGGTCGCACGCCACGCGACCAGCAAGATCGCTTCGCTGGACGATCTGGAAGCGGTGGCCACGCTAGGCTTCCGTGGCGAAGCCTTGCCGTCGATCGCTTCGGTCAGCCGTTTCTCGTTGTCCTCGCGTCGCGCCGGAGACGAGCATGGCGCGTCTCTGCAGGTCGAAGGCGGCAAGCTGGGCGAGGTAGCGCCCAAGGCACAGGCGCCCGGCACCACGGTGGAAGTGCGCGAACTGTTCTACAACGTGCCCGCGCGGCGCAAGTTCCTGCGCGCCGAGCGCACCGAGTTGGGGCATATCGAAGAATGGTTGCGTTCGCTTGCGCTGGCGCGCCCGGACGTGGAGCTGCGCGTCAGCCATAACGGCCGTCCTTCGCGCCGCTACAAGCCCGATCTGTTGGACGCTTCGCTACGTTTGAACGAAACCCTGGGCGAGGATTTCGCGCGTCAGGCATTACGTGTGGAGCACGGGGCGGCGGGCCTGCGCTTGCACGGCTGGATCGCGTTGCCCAGTTATTCGCGCGCCAGTGCGGACCAGCAATACCTCTACGTCAACGGTCGTGCGGTGCGCGATCGCAACGTCGCCCACGCGGTGAAGATAGCCTATCAGGACGTGCTGTTCCACGGCCGTCAGCCGGCCTATGTGCTGTTTCTCGAAATAGACCCGCTGCGCGTCGACGTCAACGTGCATCCCGCCAAGCATGAAGTCCGTTTCCGCGACACGCGCCTGGTGCACGACTTCGTCTATCGCACCTTGCAGGACGCCCTGGCCGAAACGCGCGCCGGTGCGATTGCGGCCGCGACCCAGGGAGCCGCGGACAACGCGCAGTATCCGGCAACCGCCGCTGCGTTCGGTTCGCCGCGACAGTGGTTGCCGACGCAACAGTCGCCGCTGGGCTTGAGCCTCGGCGAAGCGCCGGCGGCTTATGCCGCGCTCTATGCGCAACCGCCAGTATCACAACCCTACTCGGCGCAATCGCAGGAGCAGCGCTTGCCCGCGAGCAGCGATGCTGCCGTTCCGCCGTTGGGCTATGCCATTGCGCAACTGCACGGCATCTATATCCTGGCCGAGAACGCCGATGGCCTGATCGTGGTGGACATGCATGCGGCGCACGAGCGTATCGGTTACGAGAAATTGAAGAGCGCGCACGACGGCATCGGTCTGCATTCCCAGCCGCTGCTGGTGCCGTTGAATCTGGCGGTGGCCGAGCGCGAAGCGGAAGTCGCCGAGCGCGAAGCCGAAACCCTGGCGACGCTCGGTTTCGACGTGACCCGCAGCGGCCCGCAGTCGCTCAGCGTGCGCAGCGTACCCGCATTGCTGGCGCAAGCAGAACCGGAGGGCCTGTTGCGCGACGTGCTGACCGACCTGCGCGAGCATGGCGAGACCAGACGCATTGCGGCAGCGCGCGACGAACTTCTTTCCACCATGGCTTGCCACGGCGCGGTGCGCGCCAATCGCCGCCTGTCGGTTCCGGAAATGAACGCGTTGCTGCGCGAGATGGAAATAACCGAGCGCTCCGGCCAATGCAATCATGGCCGGCCTACCTGGGCGCGTTTCTCCCTGACTGAAATCGATCGCTGGTTCTTGAGAGGACGTTGAGATGGGGAAGGCCGTGGAGATGGGAAAATTGACCCGCTATGCGCTGGCTGCGTCGCTGCTGCTGCTCGCGGCATGCGGTGGCGATCCTGGCGCGGGTCAAAAGGCGGCAGCGCCCGCACCCGACGTCAATTTCAACGCCGACAACGCCATCTGGCGCAACGAGCGCAAGCAGGATCTGCTCAAGCCGGATGGCTGGACCAGCTTGGTAGGCCTGCACTGGCTGGAACTCAAAGCCCACTACCTCGGCAGCAGCGCCGGCAGCGGAATCCATCTGGCGGTAGGTCCGCCCAAGATGGGCATGGTGGAACAGCGCGACGGGCGCATTTACTTCACTCCCGAGAGTGGCGTCGCTTTGACCTTGGACGGCAACCCCCTGACCGGCAGAGTGGAGCTGAAAAACGACCATGACCAGGCGCCCAGCCTGATCGGTTTCGACGATGGCAAAGGTCAGCTGAGCGTGATCAAGCGTGGCCAGCGTTTCGGTTTGCGCATCAAGCACGCCGATGCGCCCACGCGCCTGCAGTTCGCCGGACTCGAATACTGGCCGGCCGATCCGTCTTGGAGAATCGTCGGCAAATTCGTTCCGCATCCGCCGGGCAAGACCTTGCCCATCGTCGACATCATCGGCACCGCCACGGATGCGCCGAATCCGGGTGCGGTGGAATTCGTGCGCGAGGGCAAGACCTACCGCCTCGAGGCGATGGGCGAGCCCGGCAACGAGCTTTTCCTGGTGTTCGCCGACCGCACCAGCGGCCACGGCAGCTATCCGGCGGGCCGCTTCATCGATACGCCGGGTCCGGACGCGCAGGGCAGGGTGGTGCTGGATTTCAATCGGGCTTATAGCCCGCCTTGCGCCTTCACGTCGTTCGCGACCTGTCCGTTGCCGCCGCCCGAAAACCGTCTCGACCTGGCCATCACCGCCGGCGAGAAAACCTACTCTCATCCCGCAACCCTGTGACCAGGACAACCATGCGTCTACTTCGATCCTGCGGCTTCAAGCCGATGCTGCTGGCGGCGCTGGCCACGTTCGCTTTCGCCGTCAATGCAGATGCGGCCAAATCCCCGCTTGCCGCGACGGCCAGTTCGCCGCCGGTCCCGCTGTTGTGGAAGGTATCCGATGGCGACAATTCGGTTTACCTGCTGGGTTCGTTCCATTTGCTCAGACCCAACGACTATCCGCTGTCCCAGGATGTGGATGCGGCGTTCGCCGATGCCGAGTCGCTGGTGTTCGAGATGGCGCCGGAGGAAATGTCTTCTCCCGCGCTGGGCATGCAGATGGGACAGGCCGCATTGCGCATAGACGGCACGCAGCTCAATAGCGAGCTTCCCGCCGCCACCGTGAGCTTGCTGGACGCCTGGCTGGCGGCCAATGGACCAGACCTGCAGAAAATGGGGCTGACGCCGCAGGTGGTGCAGATGTTCGAGCCTTGGTTCGTCGGCCTGACCATCACCATCACCGAAATGACCAAGCAGGGCCTGGACCCGAAACTCGGCCTGGATACGCACTTGGCTGCGATGGCAGCCGAGGCAGGCAAGCCGACCGCCGGCCTGGAGACCGGCGCGCAGCAGATCGCGTTCCTCGACGGCATGAGCAAGGAAGAACAACTCCAGTTCCTGGCCGAGGCCTTGTCCGAATCCAGGGACGCGAAAGAGGAAACCGCCAAGCTGCATGCCGCATGGCGCGCCGGTAAAGCCGACGTGTTATGGCAGGACATGGCTGTGCAGATGAAGAAGGAGTATCCCGGTCTTTACAAGCGCATCAACGTCGCGCGCAACGACGCGTGGGTGCCCAGGATCGAGAAGCGTCTCACTGCATCCGGCAAGGACGACACGCTGGTCGTGGTCGGCGCCTTGCACCTGTTGGGATCGGATGGCGTCGTCGAGAAACTTCGTGCCAAGGGTTATCGGATCGAGCGTATCTGTTCGGCTTGTGAGCGGACAGGTGGCCAGGGGAATTCCGGCCGTTGACCGATTCAAACGCCATGCGCGAGGTCATGCAGGCCTACATGCGCGCGGTCGAGGCCATGAATCGTGGCCAGTGGCGGCAGGCCCAGCAACTGGTCGGGCAGGTCGAGAAACACGCGCCCAACCACGGTGGCGTGCATTTTATCGCTGGCGTGTCGGCGTTGCAGTTGCAACAACTGCCGCTGGCGATTGAACACCTGGAGAAGGCCGCCCGCTACGGCCCGGATCGTGCGGACTATTCGGCCCAATATGCGCGTGCCTTGGCGATCAGCGGACACCAACGCGAGGCGGTGGCCGTGGCCGATGCCGCGATTGGTCTGGCCAGCGCCGATGCGACGACCTGGGACACGCTTGGCGTGGTGTATACCTTGGCGAACTTGCACCGGCAGGCAGCGGACGCATTCCGCAAGGCCGTGGAACTCGCCCCGGACAATGCCAATCTCCGTTTCAACCTCGCCACTTCATTCATGCAGTACGGCGAGATCGGCTTGGCGGAGCGCGAGTACGAGATTTGCGCCGAAATCGATCCTACTTACTGGCGCGCGTACATGGGATTGTCGCAGCTGCGTACGCAAACCAGGGAAAACAACCACATCGAGCGAGTCGCCAAATTGCTGCAGGATCACCTGCAGGACGTCGATGCGAGGCTCTACCTTAATTTGTCGTTAGCCAAAGAATTCGAGGACTTTGGCGAGTATCCGACGGCATTCGACCACTACACCCGCGGCAAGGCCGCGCATCGCAGCAGGGTCGGATACTCAAGCGAGCGGGATGCCGCGGTTTTCGACGCGATCAGGCGCTATTTCGATGGGCTGGAGGTGAGCGCGGCAAGCGGCGCGGAAAGCGACGAGCCGATCTTCGTCTTCGGCATGCCGCGTTCGGGGACCACTCTGACCGATCGCATACTGTCTTCGCACAGCGCGGTGCATTCGGCTGGCGAACTGGACAACTTCGGGACCGCCCTGCAGCGCGTGGCCGGCAGCGCGCTGCGATCGCTGCCGGACGTCATCTCCCGACTCGGCCCCGGATTCTCGGACTGGGCCCGGTTGGGAAACTCCTATCTGGAGAGCACGCGGCCAGGCACAGGCGGTGCTCCGCACTTCGTCGACAAGCTTCCGCACAACTTTCTGTATGCCGGATTCATTGCGCAAGCATTGCCGCGGGCGAAGCTCATCTGCCTGCGCCGCGATCCGATGGATACCTGTCTGAGCAATTTCAGGCAACTATTCGCGCTGGAGTCGATCGATCATGCTTATTCCTTCGACCTACTCGACACCGGGCGTTATTACCTGCGATTCGACCGGCTGATGCGGTACTTCCAGCAGATGATGCCGGGAAGGATCTTGGACCTTCATTACGAACAGCTCGTCAATGCGCAGGAAAACACCACGCGCGCGCTATTGGAGTTCTGCGGTTTGCCGTGGGAGGAAGGCTGCCTCAGCTTCGAGCGGAACCAGGCGCCTGCGGCGACTGCGAGCATGGTGCAGGTGCGTGCCGGCATGAATGCCTCCTCGCTGCATCGATGGAAGCGCTATGGAACGCAGATGGAGGGACTGCGGCGTCTGCTCGAAGAAGGCGGCGTGGACGTAGGCTGACCTTTGGGTCGTCGCTCAAGCGGTGAGGTGCATTTCAATGCAATCCACCGGGCAAGCGGGCAGGCAGAGCTCGCAGCCGGTGCATAGCGGTTCGATCACCACGTGCATGTGCTTGGCCCCGCCGATGATGGCGTCCACCGGACAGGCCTGGATGCATTTGGTGCAGCCGATGCAATCGGCTTCGACGATCAGTGCGACGGCAGAGGGTTTGTGCAACCCGCGCGTTCGATCATAGGGTTGCGCAGCCGTCGATAGAAGGTGCGCAAGCGCCCGTGCGCCCGCGTCGCCGCCGGGCGGACACCTATCCACTCCGGCTTCGTGCCGGGCCATCGCTTCGGCGTAAGGGCGGCAGCCGTCGAAACCGCACTGCCCGCATTGGGTCTGCGGCAGCAGGCGGTCAAGACGCTCGGCAAGTGCGATGTCCACGTCGTCTGCGGCGCACCGGCAATCAGCGCACCGGCATGCCGGGTTCGGCGGCGTCGTCCGCGTCCAGCAGCGCCAGCGCGCCGCCATCGAAACCCGCGGACAGGATCATGCCTTCGCTGGTGCCGAACCTCATCTTGCGCGGCGCCAGATTGGCGATGAACACCACACTGCGGCCCAACAGTTTTTCCGGCTCCGCATAACTCGCACGAATGCCGGAGAAGATCTGGCGCCTGCCCAGATCGCCAGCATCCAGCTCGAACCGCAGCAGCTTGTCGGAGCCCTCGACGAATTCGCAGGCAACGACCTTGCCGATGCGCAGGTCGAGTTTGGCGAAATCTTCCATCGAAACGAAAGCGTCCGTCTTGGTGCCGTCGGCAGTGGCGGCAGTCGCCTTGGCGACCACCTTAGTTACCGCCGGTTTCGTTTCCGGCGCCGTGGCGGGCTGAGCAGCCATGGTGTCTTTCGAGGCTTCGGTCATGGCGGCGATCTGCTTCGGGTCGATACGGGTGAACAGCGGCAGGTAGGGCTTGACCGCGTGCGCCAATAACGGCGTGTCCAGGTCCTGCCAGGCATAGACCGGCGCGGCGAGGAAGGCCTCCGCCTGCGTCGAGGTATGCGGCAGGATAGGCTTCAGAGCGGCAACCAGCACGCGGAACAGGTTCAGTCCCTGCGTGCAGACCGCCTGCAGTTCCGCATCGGCGCCGTCCTGCTTGGCGATGACCCAAGGCTTCTTATCGTCGATATAGCGGTTGGCCTCATCGGCCAGCGCCATGGTCTGGCGAATCGCGCCCGCGGGATCGTTGCGTTCGTAGGCTTCGCGGATCGGCGCCAGCGCAGTCACGAAGCGCGCATACATCGCCGCGTCGGGCAACGTCGCCGCCAATCGCCCGTCGAAGCGTTTTTCGATGAAACCGGCACAGCGGCTGGCCAGGTTGACGAACTTGCCGACCAAGTCCGCATTGACCCGCGCAACGAAATCGCCCAGGTTGAGATCCAAGTCGTCGACGCCGCCGGAGGACTTGGCGGCGTAGTAGTAGCGCAATGCTTCCGGCTCCAGGCCGACATCCAGGAAGGTGCGCGCCATGACGAAGGTGCCGCGCGACTTGGACATCTTGGCGCCGTCCACGGTCAGGTAGCCGTTGACGTGCAGGCGCGTCGGCGCGCGGAAGCCCACGCCCTTAAGCACCGCCGGCCAGAACAGGCCATGGAAGTTGACGATGTCCTTGCCGATGAAATGATGCAGTTCGGTCCCTGTACCGGCGATCAGGTGCGATTCGAAATCGATGCCGTTACGCGCGCACAGGTTACGGAAGCTGCTGAGGTAGCCGATGGGCGCATCCAGCCAGACGTAGAAGTACTTGCCAGGTGCGCCAGGGATTTCGAACCCGAAATACGGCGCATCACGGGAGATGTCCCACGCCCGCAGGCCGCCCTCGGCGTCCAGCCATTCCATCAGCTTGGCCTTGACGCCGGGTAGAGCGACATCGCCGGCCATCCACTCGCGCAGGAACGATTGGAAGCCGCCGACCTCGAAGAAGTAGTGGTCCGAATCGCGCAGTTCGGGCGTAGCCCCGGACAGGACCGACTTCGGTTCCTTCAGCTCGGTCGGCGCGTAGGTGGCGCCGCAGTTCTCGCAATTGTCGCCGTACTGGTCGGGCGTGCCGCAGTTGGGGCAAATGCCTTTGATGTAGCGATCCGGCAGGAACATGCCTTTTTCCGGATCGTAGAACTGGGCCACGCTGCGGCGCGCAATGTGGCCGCCGGCTTCCAGCCGCGTATAGAACAGCTCGGTGAGCTCGCGATTGGCGGCCGAGTGGGTCGAGTCGTAATGGTCGAAGGCGACGCCGAACGCCGCGAAGTCGCGCTCGTGCGAGGCCTGGACGCTGGCGATGAAGGCTTCCGGCGTCACTCCCGCTTTTTCCGCGGCCAGCATGATCGGCGTGCCATGGGTGTCGTCCGCGCATACGAACCAAGCGATGTCGCCGCGCAGACGACGGGCGCGCACCCAGATGTCGGCCTGGATATAGCCGACCAGGTGGCCCAGGTGCAGGGGGCCATTGGCGTAGGGCAGGGCGGTGGTTACGAGCGCGGTGCGGGTCATGGGATGCGGCGAGCGGAGGGCAGGCGATTATCGCATGCGCCGCAAACCGGCCTGCCTAAAAAGGCGCGGCCCGGCAGACGCCGGGCCGAACAGGTCGCTTGCCTGTATCGGCGATCGCTTATTCGCGAATCCAAGTCTGCGCCCGGCAGATAAAGGCGATACAGCCGGACATGTCCAGTTTCTTGCCGCTCGGGTGCAGTTCGATCTTCGATTTGTAGGTCTTGCCCTTGCTCGGATCCAGCACCGTGCCGCCGACCCAGCGGGTCGCGTCCTCGGCCTTGAGATTCCAAAGGATCACCATTCCCTTGATCGGCTTGTTCCTGTTGACGCCCGAGCACTTGTCGCAGATCGGGTTCGGGCCCGTGTCCGATTGCAGCACCTCCACGACCTTGCCGGCCAGAGTGCCATTGGCAGCCTTGTAGATATCGACGATCGACTTCGGCTTTCCGGTCTCATCGTCGATGGTTTTCCAGCGGCCGATGGGACTGCTTTGGGCGACGCATGCGAAGGGAAGCGCCAACAACAACAGGAAGACGGACAGGCGGCGGAGGGACATGGCGGATGATCCGGTCGAGGCATGAGCCAATGGCATGGTCGAAAACGACCCGGATCGACCGGGCCGTTCGTCCTTCAAGTCAAGGCGGGCCTCAGTGCTCGCGGGTCCATTCCTGGTGTTTGCAGATGAAGCCGAGGCAACCGGAAACCTGCAGCTTGGTCGGCGACAGCAACTCGCCCTTCGCCTTGTAGGTCTTGCCGTTGGCGAGCTTGAGCACGGTTCCGCCACTGTAGCCGGCTCCGTCGCGCTTCAGTCCCCACAGGATCACCATGTCCTTCATTGGCTTGTTCTTGGCTGCACCAGTGCATGCGGTGCAGGTGGCGTTCGGCGCGAACAGGGTTTCCACCACCTTGGCCGCGATGGTGCCGCCCTTGGCTTCGTACACATCCACGATCAGGCGCGGCTTGCCGGTGTCTTCATCGTAGGTTTTCCAGCGTCCAACGGCCGGGTCGGCGGCCATAGCCGACATCGACAAGGCGAGCAAAGGCAGTGCCACCAGCGTGGCGATCAATTTATTGCGCATGTTCCCCTCCCAGGGATAGTGGACGTTCGGTCCGGAAATCGCTTCTGGTCATCCCGGTGCGCCGCCTTTATACCGCATCCGCTGGCGTATGGAAGCGGATGTCCACTTCCATTCAGCAGGCGGCACAGAGAGGGATGCAGGTAAAATGAACGCCTTGCCGAACAACCGGGGTTTCTTCCGAAGTGGAACATCGAATCAGTGCGCACGCAGTACAGCCTGGGCTGTCGCCGTCGCCGCGGGTGAAGAACGTCATCGCAGTAGGCTCCGGCAAGGGCGGGGTGGGGAAGTCCACCACCGCCGTAAATCTTGCGCTGGCATTGCACGCCGATGGTGCGAAAGTCGGAATCCTGGATGCCGACGTCTACGGCCCCAGCATCCCCACCATGCTCGGGCTGAGCGGCAAGCCGGACAGCCCGGACAACAAGTCCATCGAGCCGATGCGGGCTTTCGGGATCGAGGCGATGTCGATCGGTTTCCTGGTGGATGCCGAAACGCCGATGATCTGGCGCGGCCCGATGGCGACTTCCGCCTTGACCCAGTTGTTCACGGACACCCTGTGGGGGGATCTGGACTACCTGCTGATCGACCTGCCGCCCGGCACGGGCGATATCCAACTGACCCTGGCGCAGAAAATACCGGTGGCCGGAGCCGTCATCGTCACCACCCCGCAGGACATCGCCACGCTGGATGCGAAGAAGGCATTGAAGATGTTCCATAAAGTGGAAGTGCCCGTGCTGGGCATCATCGAGAACATGGCGTTGCATGTCTGCTCGAACTGCGGACACGAAGAACACCTGTTTGGCGAAGGCGGCGGGCAGCGCATGGCCGCGCAGTACGGCGTGCCCTTGCTGGGTTCGCTGCCGCTGGATATCGCCATCCGCGAACAGGGCGATGCCGGCCAACCGGTGGTGATCGCTTCGCCCGACTCGGCCGTGGCCGAGGCGTATCGGCAGACCGCCCGTGCCATGGCCGCGCAACTGGCCCTGCGTCCGCGCGCTTCCATTCCCATTGCGTCGTCCCTGGTCTGAGACCGACCGCAGCGCCTCGGCTAGAATTGACGGCTTCAACTCCATAAAGCCCCGGCCGATCGGCCACAGGAATCAACGCATGAGCATCAAGAGCGACCGCTGGATCCGCCGCATGTCCGAACAGCACGGCATGATCGAACCGTACGAGGCCGGGCAGGTCAAGCAGGTCAACGGCGAGCGCATCGTCAGCTACGGCACCTCCAGCTATGGCTACGACGTGCGTTGCTCGCGCGAGTTCAAGATCTTCACCAACATCAACTCGACCATCGTCGATCCGAAGCATTTCGACAGCGGCAGCTTCGTCGACGTCGAGGCCGACTCTTGCGTGATACCGCCCAACAGCTTCGCGCTGGCGCGCACGGTGGAGTATTTCCGCATTCCGCGCAGCACTCTGGTCGTGTGCCTGGGCAAGAGCACCTACGCGCGTTGCGGCATTATCGTCAACGTGACCCCGCTGGAGCCGGAGTGGGAAGGCCACGTGACTTTGGAATTCAGCAACACCACGCCGCTGCCCGCGCGCATCTACGCCAACGAAGGCGTGGCGCAGATGTTGTTCTTCGAATCGGACGAAGTCTGCGAGACCAGTTACAAGGACCGGGGCGGCAAGTACCAGGGGCAGACCGGCGTCACCCTGCCGCGTACCTGACGATTTACTCCTTCCTGTTCAAAGGGAAGGCTTTCAATGTTCCGCGCCAGCGGCCATACGCTGGTCGTCGGTGGTGGCGATAGCGATGCGCAGGGCCAGGCGCAGCGCATCGGCGACGGTTTCCACCGGAAGCCCGGGCGCGTTCGCAATCGAGGCCTGTTCCGGCGAATACGGGACGTGTATGAAACCGGCACGGACTTTGCGGCGCTTACGCAATGCGTGCATCAGTCCATAGAACACGTGGTTGCAGACATAGGTGCCGGCGGTCTGCGAAATTTCGACTGGAAATCCCGCCTCACGCAATCCGGCCAGCATCGATTTGATGGGCAGGGTGGCGAAGTAGGCCGCCGGACCGTCGGCGACGATGGGCTCGTCCACCGGCTGGTTGCCATCGCTATCGGGAATGCGCGCGTCGTCGACATTGATGGCGATGCGTTCCAGCGAGAGGCACGCGCGGCCCGTTGCCAGGCCCACGCAGACGACCAAGACCGGCGAAACTTCACGGAGGGCGGCTCCCAGCAGCTTCAGCGATGCGCCGAACGTGACAGGCAGTCTCCGCGCGACAACGTGGTGGCCGGCGATACGCTTGCCGTGCAGGGCCAGCACCGCGTCCCAGCTGGGATTGGTCGGCTGGCCGTCGAAGGGTTCGAAGCCGGTCAGCAGAATGGTGGGCAGCGATTTCATCGGAAGCAGAGCAGCAACATCAACGCGACATTGACCGCCATGAGCGCGAATGCGGTCATGGCTTGCGAACGTATCACCGCATAGGGATCCTTCAATTCCAGCAGTACTGCGGGCACGATGTTGAAGTTGGCCGCCATCGGCGTCAGCAAGGTGCCGCAATAGCCGGTGAGCATGCCGATGGCGCCCAGGCTGGCCGGATCGGCACCGTGCTTCTGGATCAGCAGCGGCAGGCCGATGCCGGCCATCATCACCGGGAACGCGGCGAACGCGTTGCCCATGATGATGGTGAACAACACCATGCCCGACGCGAACGCCAGCAGGCAGGCGACTCGGCTTTCGATCGGAATCACGTGACCGACCAGGGAAGCGATCACCTCCCCCACGCCGGTGGCGGCGAACACGCCGCCCAGTGTGGCCAGCACCATCGGCAACAAGACTGCCCATCCAAGGGAGTCGAGCAGGCGGCGCCCCTGCGCCAGGGGTTCGGCCGCGCGGGCGCGCGTCACCCATAATCCCGCAGCCAGTGCGAACAGGCTGGCGATCGCCAGCGAGCTCAGCGTCAAGGCCTTCGGGTCCATCAACCGGTCCATGCCCGGCACCCATTTGCTGGCGACGAACAGCACCAGCGTGAGCGCCGGAATCAGCAATGTGGGCACAAACAGGCGATTGCGCAGGGCGGCGGCCAGCGATTGGCGTCGCGCGAGCGCCTCGACGCTGTCGGGCGCGGTGCCAAGACGTCCTCTCGCGGCCAGTACGCCCAGGGCGATCACGCCCGCACCCATGACCTGTGCGGGCCATTGCACGCCCGATTTTGCGGCCTGCAGGATCTGCGTGCCGAAAGCGAAGGGTCCGATCAATATCGCCCAAAAGGCGGCAGTTGAGTAACGCCCTTCGCGCAGGTTGTACAAGGCCGTGATCAGCAGGAAAGCGCCGATCAGCCAGTAGAAATAGTCAACCCGAAGCATCGGTGGATTCCGGTGCGGTCCGGGCGCGCTCGCGTTCCAACCTGCGCTGCAGCAGTCTCAATCGGATCGCATGGATGACAAAGGCCGCGATGGCGGTGGGCAGCGCCCACAAAGCGATGGCGATGGGTTCCAGTTCGATACCGTTGCGGGCGTAGAAACCCTGGATCAGCAGCACCGCGCCGATGGCGACGAAAACGTCTTCGCCGAAGAACAGGCCGATGTTGTCGGTGGCCGCGGCGCTGGCGCGCACCTGCTCGCGTTCCGAATCGGTTAGCGGCCCGAGGGTGCGTTCCGCTGCCGCTTCGCTCATTGGCGCAACCAGGGGACGCACCGTCTGCGCGGGACCGGCGACGTGCGTCAGTCCCATCATGCTGCTCAACTGGCGCATCGCCAGATAGGCGATCTGGAAACGCGACAGGTTCAAGCCACGGAAGCTGACGATCCACTCACGTGCGCGTTCACGTAAGCCATAGTGCTCCAACAAGCCGATGACAGGCAGCGTCAACAGGAACATCAACAGCGTACGATTCTCCACGAAGCTCGTCCCCAGCAAGGCCAGCAGGTCGGGCAGGGCGATGCCGGCCAGCAGGCCGCTGGTCAGTCCGGCGACCACCACCACAAGCACCGGATTGAAGCGCAGTACGAAACCCACCACTACTACGGCGATTCCCAGCAGGGGCCAGTAATTCATCGGCGACGCTCCGGTACGCGAACTTGGAAACCCGAATTCTCGATCGCCGCGCGTAGCGCGCGCGCGAAGCCGACCGCGTCGGCACGGTCGCCATGCAGACACAGGCTGTCCGCACGCAAGGCCAGACGCTCGCCGGTGCGCGCGATCACCACGCCATCGCGCAGCAGCAAGACGGCTTGGGCCGCGGCATTGGCGGGATCGTCGATGCTCGCATCGGCATGGCTGCGCGGCGTCAAGGCGCCGTCGGCCTCGTAGCGCCGTTCCGCGAACGCTTCATGGGCGACCTGCAATCCGAGTGCGGTTCCCGCGTCGGTCAAGGCGCTTCCGGACAAGCCGTACAGGATCAGATGCGGATCGTGATCCCGCACGGCGGTGGCGATGGCATCGGCGATCGCGCGATCTCGCGCAGCCAGGTTGTACAAGGCGCCGTGCGGTTTGACGTGATTGAGACGAAGGCCGGCCGCGCGCACGAAAGCGTCCAGTGCCCCGATCTGATACAGCGCAAGCGCATAGGCCTCGCCGGGCGCAACGGATTGCGCGGTGCGGCCGAAGTTCTCGCGATCGGCGAAGGAGGGATGCGCGCCGATGGCGACGCCGTGTTCGCCGCACAACTTCACTGTGTCGCGCATCAGCTCCGGGCTTCCTGCGTGGAAGCCGCAGGCGATGCTGGCCGAACTGATGAAGGGCATAAGTCCGGCGTCGTCGCCGACGCCTTCGCCCAGGTCGCAGTTGAAGTCGATTACCCGTGCCATCGCGGCTTGCGGCTATTTGCCGTTGCGATTCTTGGACAGCATGCTGATACCCATCGCGATGAGGATCCGGCTGGGTACGAGATTCGCTTTCATTGGCGGGAATAGCCTGCAGGGAGGTAATGAGGATTATGCGGCCTGTTGCGGCTTACGGATCGCGGGCCAGTCGCTGATCGATGGCAAGGGCGGTGCGGGCTTGCCGATGCCGATGCTGCAGGTTGATTCGCCGGGCCTCGCCGATGCCAATCGCGGTGAAGGCGAGCGCGGCGCCAGGCCCGGCTTGCGCCAATCGCGGCAGGTCCGCAGCGATCACATAGCCCAGTCGCGCGTATCCGCCAACGGTTTGCGCGTCTGCCAACAGAATGATGGGCTGGCCATCGGGCGGCAATTGGATGCAGCCCACTGCGACGGGCTCGGAAACGTTGTGGTGCGGGGCGTTCGGCAACGGCTGTCCCTGCAGCCGGATGCCTTGGCGATTGCTGCTGGGGCTGACCAACCATGTCCGGTCCGCCAGAGTGGTCGAGGCCGGATGCTCGGCGGACACAAAGCGAAGCGGAAGGTCGATCCCGGAATTGTGGTCGTCTGCGCCGATCCACCACGCGGCGCGTTGCGGGACTGCGGTCTCCACGCGTGGGGATTTGCCCAGTGGGAGCAGATCGCCCGCACGCAATGCGCGCCCCTCTATTCCCCCGAAGCCGCCACGCAGGTCGGTGCTACGGCTGCCCAACGCCATCGGCAAATCGAAGCCGCCCGCGACCGATAGCCATGCGCGGATGCCCCCACGGAGGCCGCCCAGTTTCAGTTCGCCTGCGGGCACGGTAAGCGGGCGCTGGCCGGGCAAGGCACGGCCATTCGATGTCGCCGTGACCTCGGCCCCGACGATGGCGATCCTCGCCGCTTGCGTCAGTTTCAGGGTCGGGCCTTGCAGGGTCAGCTCCAGCACTGCCGCATCGAGCGCGTTGCCGAGCAGTCGGTTGGCTAGTTCCATAGCGTCGGGATCCAGCGCGCCGGCACGCGACACGCCCAGATGGCGCCAACCCTCGCGACCGCGATCCTGGACGGTGGTCAGCGCGCCGGGCGCGATCACTTCCCAAGCCTTCATGGTTTCCGTAACCGGTCGAAGGCGGAAAGATCGATGCGCTGGAATCGGACGCGATCGCCAGGCGCCAACAGTGCGGGCGACGCGCGGGCGGCATCGAACAACACCAGCGGCGTGCGTCCCAGCAGCCGCCAGCCACCCGGGCTTTCGCGTGGATAAATACCGGTCTGGTTGCCGCCGATCGCCACCGAGCCCGCGGGCACGCGGGTGCGCGGCGTGGCCAGGCGCGGCAACGCCAAGGAGTCCGGCAGGCCGAGCAGATAGGGGAACCCCGGTGCGAAACCGATCATCGCTACGGTGTAGTTGGCGGCACTATGGCGATGGATGAGTTCATCGGGGCTGATGCCGAGTTCGTTCGCCGCCTCGACCAGATCGGGCGCCATGTTCAAGTCGTAGCAGACCGGGATTTCGACGAGTCTCGGAGTCGCCACACCTGCGGTTTCCGGCTCTTGCAGGATCGCACGCAGCGCGGTGGCGACGAACGCATGGGGATCGGCATCGTCGATCCTGCCGCAATCGAAGAACACCGCCAGACTTGCGTAGGCCGGTACGGCGTCGCGCAGCCAGCACGGGTCCCGTTCGCGCAGCCGTCTTGAAGCTTCCAGCGCCCGGGTGTTGTGCATGGCGTCGATGACTTCGCCGAAACGCAGCAGCAGCGCGTCGTCGGCCAGCGGCTCGAACGTCGGCAGGTTCATGCCAGCCGCTGTCGCCAGTAGGCGATTCTGGTATCCAGCGTCGTTTGCGGGTATCGCTCGGCTGCACCGCTTCCCCACACCGGTCCTGGCCAGGCGGCGTCGCCCGCATGACGGCCGACCAGATGCACATGCAGCTGGCGCACGATGTTGCCTAGGGCTCCGATGTTCAGTTTTTCCATTCCCGGCTCCGTACGTATCAGGTTGCCGGCCTGGTTGATCTCGGCCAGCAGCAGGCGTTGCTGCGCGCCGTCGAGTTCCAGCCATTCCGATACCTGCGGCACGCGCGGCACCAACACCAGCCAAGGGAAACGGGCGTCGTTCATCAACCGCACTTGCGACAGCGGGCCGTCGGCGATGAAGACGCTGTCGGCGGCCAGGCGCGGGTCGAGGATGAAATCGGTGGAAATCATAAATGCTCGTCGAAGAAGGCCAGGGTCCGCGAGCGCGCGAGCGCGGCGCTTTGCGGGTCGAAATCGGCGCGTGCGTCGCAGTTGAAGCCGTGCCCAGCGGGATAGACGTAGACCGGCATCTGCGGCAACAGCTGGCGATGCTTTTCCACCATCTCCTGAGGGATCGAGGCATCGCGTTCGCCGAAGTGGAAGATCACCGGCGCCTTCGGCGTTTCGCCCAGGAAGGGCACATTGCGCTTGCCGTAGTAGCTGGCCGACGGCAGTCCCAGGCGCAGTGCGGCCAGCAGGGCAACGGTGCCGCCCCAGCAATAACCCACCGTGCCCACCTTGCCCTGCGCGGCCAGTGCGTCGGCGGCCGATGCGGTCATGTCCAACGCCTTCTCCAGTCCCAGCCGTGTGATCAGATCGCTGCCCTTGGCCATGCCGTCAGCGTCGTAGCCCAATTCCACGCCGCGCTCGAGCACGTCGAACAACGCCGGTGCCAGCACCGCGTAACCTTCGTCGGCGAATCCGTCGGCCACGCTGCGGATGTGCGCGTTGAGGCCGAAGATTTCCTGGATGACTACCAGCGCGCCGCGCGGCGCAGCGACTGGAAACGCTTTCCAGGCGGCGATGGCCCCATGCGGTGTGTCGATCTCTATCCAGGCGCCCACGTGGCCTCCAAAGCAAAAAGCAGAGGGCTACAGTTTAGGGCGGTCGTCCGGTTCCGTGGGTGCGTCGTGGTCGGTTCGCCTTGCGGCGGCCGATGCGACGGCAACATGTCCCTTACCGTCGCCCGTCTGCGTTACCTTTCACCAACGCGGCAGGGGTGCCGCTTGGATAGGGGGAGCCATGACCAGCAAATATTTCCGCAGACTTTTTCGTGCCGTTTTCCTGCCCGCCTGCGCTTGTTGGGCTATGGCTGCTTCGATTCGCACGACAGCCGCCGAACTGTTCATGCCCGACGACAAGCTGCTGGCCGACTACTACTTCAATGCCATGGAACTACCACCGGGCATGGAACTGGAAAAGCGGCTGGACGCGGACTTGAATGCCGACGGCCTGACCGATATCGCCTTCGTCGCGCGCAATGACGAGTCGCGCGTGCTCGGCGTGCTGTTCGGCTTCATGGAGGAAATGGACATGGGCCACTCGCCTGCCGGCAAGACCGAGCTGGCGGTCGATGCGCTGGGTCCGGCATCGCTCAGCACGCCCAAGGGTGTGCTGGTGGTGGAGGACTTGACCGGCGGCACCACCGCGATTTCATCGACCTACCGCTATCGCTACGAAGCGAAAAGCAAGCGCATGCGCCTGATCGGCGACGACGTGAAGCTGTACAGCCGCACCAACGCGCACGGTTGGCAGGAAATCAGCACCAATCGCCTGACCGGTCTGCAGATCCGTCGTTCCGCCGATCTGGACGATGCGGGCGAATACGTGGAAAAACCCGAAACGCGCGGCAAGGTGCCGACCACGCCGCTGTACATCGAGGACGCGCCCGCGCCGGAAGCGACGCTCGGCTGGGACCAGTAGCGACTCCCGCCGCGCCGCGTCAGGCTTCGTATTCGACGCCGATGATGGCGAAGCTGGCGATGCCGGTGGGCAGCGAGGCCTCGAACTCATCGTCGATGCGCTTTTTCAGCATGGCCCGGGCCAACGGCGAGTCGATGCTGATGTAGCCGCGCGAAGCGTCGGTTTCGTCCGGACCCACGATGCGGTAACTCGACAGCGCGCCAGTGCCGATATTCTCCAGCTCCACGGTAGCGCCGAAGAAAACCGCTTCCGGATCCGTGGGCGGGGTATCGACCACGCGCAATTCTTCCAGGCGTTTGCTGAGATAGCGCACGCGGCGGTCGATCTCGCCGAGTTGTTTCTTCCGGTAGTGGTATTCGGCGTTCTCCGAGCGGTCGCCTTCGGCGGCGGCGGCGGTGAGCGCTTTCACCACTTCCGGCCGCCTTACGCGCCACAGATCGTCCAGTTCCGCCTTCAGGCGTTCATGGCCTTCGCGCGTGATCAGGGCGGTGCTTTTTTCTCCGGGCGGACGCCAGCGGCTCACTTACCGGCGGCCCGCTTATCGGCCGGCGACGCGTCGAAAAACGCGCGCGCCGTTGTCGGTGCGCAACTCGTCGTTGGAGACGATTTCGAAAGCGACGTCTTTCGCCGATTTGCTGTTCGGGTCCAGCAACAGGCTCTTGTTGCCGGTACCGCTCCAGGTGCCGTCGCTGGAAATGGAGCCGCCACCCGCGTTCAGTGTCTGCACGTAACTGCCGTCGGCGCGCAGTTCCAGGACCGATTCGCCGTCGCTGAAGCTGCCGGCGATTGCCTTGCTGTCCACTGCGGAGGCATCTGCGGCGGCCGGCGTGTTCTCGACCACGGAAGTGGCGTCGACCGGGTTGGCGGTATTCGCAGGTGCGGTAGTCGAGGCGGCAGCAGGCTCAGCCGGTGCCGCAGGTTCCTCGCGTTTGCAGGCGGTGGCCAGCATGACGGCGAGCGCAAGCAGGATTAGGGTCCGATTGGTCATGGTCTGATTCCTTGTGGTTTGTTACAGAAACTTGCCGAAAGCGGCTAGCGTGCGTGGTGGAACGGCATCGAGCGGGCAACCGCTGCGCAATACGACCCAGCGCTCACCGCTTGCTCCCCGTACGCTTGAGGCCATGCGGCGAGTCGCGCTCGTCGGCGGCGTTACAGTCGCTGCCATCCAGCGACAAGAGGTTCGCGTCGTCGCTGATGCGGAAGCCGAACCTCTTCTCTTCGCCATCCCCATGGTTGAGGATCAGGCAACTGCCCGCGATCTCGTCTATCCACCAGTCGCCGCGCAGCGTGCGTGCGCGCGAGCCCTGTTCCGAGCAGTCGACGGTCAGTACGTAGTGATGCGCCTTATCCAGGGCCAGGCGCGCGATCATGTTTTCGCATGCGTGGTCGCGCAAAGTTCCGGCGTAATGCCCGGCCAGTTCGTGTTGGCGCTCTTTAGGCCACACGATCGGTCCATAACCGCCGTTCTCGGTCGCGACCTGAGCCACTGCGAATTGCGCCATACCCCACAACGCCAATATGAGGAGTTGCTTCCCTGCCTTCATCGTCGCTCTCTCCCATGCCGAATCAGCGCTTGCCGCCGAAAATGCCGCCCAACAATCCGCGCAGTATCTGCCGACCGACCTGACTGCCTACGGTACGCGCAGTCTGCTTGGCCATGGTTTCCACCATGCCTTGGCGACGCTTGGTGCCGAACACCGCGTCCTTGATCGACTGCCCGAAGCCGCCCGCTTCCGGGTCGTCCTTGGCCGGTGGCGCATCGGCGGCCTTGCTGGCGGTTTCGGCGCGCTTGGCCAGCATCTCCGATGCGGATTCGCGGTTGACCGGGTTGTCGTACTTCATTCCCACCGGGCTGCCGGCCCGCACCTGGCTGCGTTCGGCATCGCTGATCGAACCCATGCGGCAACGCGGTGGCGCGATCAGGGTCTGCTGCACCGGCATGGGAATGCCTTTGTCCTGCAGCGTCGACACCAGCGCTTCACCGGTGCCCAGTTTGGAGATGGCTTCGGCCACATCGAGCTTCGGATTAGGCACGAACGTCTCCGCAGCGACGCGCACGGCCTTCTGGTCGCGCGGGGTAAACGCGCGCAGCGCGTGTTGCACGCGGTTGCCCAACTGGCCCAGGATGTTGTCGGGCACGTCGTCCGGGAATTGCGAACAGAAGTACACGCCCACGCCCTTGGAGCGGATCAGGCGCACGACCTGTTCCACTCGCTGCACCAGCGCCGGCGGGGAGTCGTCGAACAGCAGGTGGGCTTCGTCGAACACGAACACCAGCTTGGGCTTGTCCAGATCCCCGACTTCCGGCAATTGCTCGAACAGTTCCGACAGCAGCCACAGCAGGAAGCTGGAGTACAGGCGCGGGTTGAGGATCAGCTGGTCGGCGGCGAGGATGCCGATCACGCCGCGACCATCGGTACCGGTGCGCATCAGGTCGGCCAGTTCCAGCGCCGGTTCGCCGAAGAAACCTTCGCCGCCGTTCTGCGCCAGGCGCAACAGCGCGCGCTGGATCGCACCGACCGACTGAGTGCTGACCAAGCCATATTCGGTGGCGATGTCCTTGCGCTCGTCGGCGACCAGCGCCAGTAGCGCGCGCAAATCGTCCAGATCAAGCAACAGCAGGCCGCGGTCGTCGGCGAGCTTGAACACGATGTCCAGCACGCCGCTCTGGGTGTCGTTCAACTCCAGGATGCGCGCCAGCAGGATCGATCCGATCTCGCTGACCGTGGTGCGCACGGGATGGCCCTTCTTGCCGTACAGATCCCAGAAGATCACCGGGCTGGCGCCGGGCGCGTAGTCGCCGACGCCAAGGTCCTTCGCGCGCTGCAGGATCTTTTCGTTGCCGTCCCCCGCTACCGCCAATCCCGCTACGTCGCCCTTCACGTCGGCCATGAACACCGGCACGCCCATGCGCGAAAAACCTTCGGCCAGGGTCATCAGGGTCACGGTCTTGCCGGTACCGGTGGCGCCGGCGACCAGTCCGTGGCGATTGCCGAATTTGGGCAAAAGCGTGACGGCGATATCGTCGGTAGTGCCTTTGCCTAGCAGGATGGGGTCCATGTCATTCCTAGCGATGAGTCGAAGCGCGAATTCTAGCGGCTCAACCTGTCGCGCAGGGCAACAGAGGCGCTTGTCAACCTTGCCCCGCGCGGCGCCAGGGGGCTAACCTGCCTTTTTCCCGTAGTCGTCCTTACTGATGCCGTCCCCACAATCCTTGTTCCGCGCCTGGCCCTTGCTGGTCATGCTGCCGCTCTTTTCTGTTGCTCCCTCCGCCTTGGCCCAGCGCGTCTCGGCACGCGACAAGGAGGCCTTGGAAGTCCTCGACCAGCGCATGGCCGCTGCCGAGAAGCGCTACCGGGACGCGCTGGTGCTGAGCGCCAACAGCGACCCCAAGGGCACCACCGAGGGCGATGCGGCGCTGGAGGACATGGAAGACGTGATGGACGCCTGCCTCAAGCAGAAGGGCTGCCAGGTGCACACCATGCTCAGCGCTTACAAGCGTCTGTTGAAGCAGAACGTGGATGCCGAATCCTCCGCCTCGGACGAAGAGGGCGAGGTCGATCTGCTGGACGATGGCACCGACCACGCGGCGGCCATCGCGATACCCGAAGCGGCGCGCGCCGCGCGCCTGCTCAACGACCAACGCCACGCCTTCGACAAAATGGTGCAGTACAACCCCGCCGTGCAGGCCGGCATCCGCCGTTGGCTGACCGACATGCGCGTGTCGTTGATCACCAGCTACGAGAACTATCAATACGTGCGCCCGCTGATGTGGCCCTCATGGGAGAAGCACGCACTGCCCGAGGCCCTGCTGTTCGGCATCATGGCCAAGGAATCCAACGGCCGCGTGCATGCCAATTCGCGCGCCGGCGCCGCCGGCCTGATGCAGTTTATGCCGGCCACTGGCCGGCGCTTCGGCCTGGGCCCGGACGGCACCGGCTTCGACACGCGCTTCGACCCGACCGCGGTGGGAATGGCCAGCGCTGAGTACCTGGACGAGCGCATGGGCGCCCTCAACCGCAGCATCGAGCTTTCGCTGGCGGCCTACAACGGCGGAGAAGGCCGCGCCCAGCGGGTATACAACCAGTTCGCCGGCCGCAATTTCTGGGATGAGGTTGTCTACAACCAGTTTCCGGGCGAGACCAAAGACTACGTGCCCATGGTGATCGCGGCGGCCTGGCTGTTCCTGCATCCCAAGCAATATGGGCTGGAGTTTCCCAAGGTCGACGCCGAACCTGCGACTTTCCCGCTGGCCAAGTCCGCGTCGATCTACGAACTGACCATTTGCCTGGGCAACGGAGGAACGCGCGACGGCTATATGCGCGCGCTGCGCAACCTCAACCCGCGCTACGAGCCTGACCAGTGGATTCCCGCCGGCACGCAGATCAAGGCCACGGCCAAGATCGCCAGTCTGTACAACCGCAACTGCGTCAGCGGCCCGCGTGCGGACCTGGCGCGTACCTTGATCGCCGCCGACGTCAATGCGGCGATCATCCGCAACCCGCTTGCCGGCAGCGTGGCGGTGGGCGACGTCACTCCCATTCCGGGCGTTCCTACCACGGTGGCCACTGGCGAGCCCAAGCCGGCCAAGCCCAAAGCCGAACAGGTCCGCGACTATCGGGTGGCGCGCGGCGATACGCTGGGCAAGATCGCCAAGAAGTTGCGCTGCGACCTGAAACAGCTGGCACGCGCCAACGGTCTGCGCGCGCCGGGATACAGCGTGAAGCCGGGGCAATCGCTGAAGCTGGAAAGCTGCAAGAAGTAGCGGCCTGATAGGCTGCGAATGCCCAGACGCCGTTCTTCGGGGCGCTGAATAAAATGAATGTCTCCCGTGCCGGGCTTCTGTCCGGCGCGGAAATGACTAGACTCCGTTGCAGTACAACTTGGGGATTTGAATGAAAGCTTCTATGTCAGCGGTTCTGCTGACCGCCGTCGTATTGTCTGCTTGCTCGGGCGACAACGCCGAAAAGGCTGCCTCCGGCACCGTCTCCAAAGCGGTGGAACTGGTCAAGGGTGCGGCCACAGGCGCCAGCAAAGGGGTTGAGGAAGGCCGGAAGGCCAGCACCAGTGTCGATGGCGCGCTGATCGTCAGCAGTGGCAAGGAGCTCGGATCCTCGCTCAGGGGCGAAGTGCTGGAAGCCAAGGCGGGCGAAACCGTCGTGGTCACACTGGGCTTCGCAAACCCCGGCGACGTGCCGGTGCGAGTGACGGAGCTGGCGCAGAATAATCACGTCACCGCGCTGGATGGCGAAGGTTATGCCTGCGCCACGCAGTCGGTGGACGACGAGTTCACCGTGCCGGCGAAGGCCAAGCTGAAGGTCGAGATGGCTTTTGCTTGCGGCGACAAGGCCATCGCCAAGGTGCGCTTGTTCGATACCGAGTACACGGTATCGCCGGATAGAATCGTTTCCGCCAAGTAAGCTCTTCTCACCCTGCATCCAAGGACTGAACATATGAATGCGCTGGCAAGTAAAGTCTTTCCCGTCCTCTTCGCCGGCCTTGCCTTGCTGGGTCTGGCCGCCTGCAGCAACGAGGAAGGCGAACGCAAGGCGTTCATCGAATTCCTGCAGACGCGCATCGTGGATCAGCCGGGCCTGCGCGTACCCAAGCTGAGCGCCGAGGAACAGAAATCGCTGGGCCGGTATGCGGCGCAGTATGCGGTGATCGGCGATTTCAACGACAGCATGGGCAAGGCGTTCACCGAAGCCAGCCCCGCCATGCAGACCATGGCTTCGCTATCGACGCCGCAGGCGCTGGTGCAGGAGCAGGCGCGGATCGGCGAGGCGCGCGCGGCGCTGGCCAAGGTCAAGGGCCAGCTTGGCGAACAGCTGGGCAAGACGCAGGCCGATCGCGCCAAACTGCAGCAGCCCGACGACGTAAAGCCGGTATTCCAGGCCGCTTACGAAAAAACGGTGGTCAAACCCAGCGAGCTGATGCTCAAGGTGCTGGAGCAGACCGATGGCATTCTTGGCGAGGCGCAGAATTTCGCCACTTTCCTGAAAACCAACGAAGCCTCGGTGAATTTCGTAGGCTCGCAGGTGGAAGTGAACAGCCCTGCGCTGTTGGAGGAGCTCAATGTGCATCTGGGCGCATTGAACGACAAGCGCCAGAAGCTGATGGCGTTGCAGAACGAACTCAATGCCATGGTGCGTTGAACGGGACGCCAAGGACTAAGGAGCGCGTCGCAACGCGCTCGGATCGTTCCGTCACGGGGTGTTCGAGACGATCCGGGCGAGGGCTTGCCCGCGCCGCGCGAGGAACGAGACGCCAGCGGCAACGAGCGCGTCGCAACGCGCCCGGATCCTTCCGTTAGTCGTCAAGGTGCGTTCGGAACGAGTCGGGCAAGAGCTTGCCCGAGCCTGACCGGCGATTCGGCGACCAGTTCGGGGGAAAGCTCCGCTATCCCCGGCGGCAACAGCACGATCACGGTCGACCCGTAATTGAACCGGGCCATCTCCGCAAACCGCTCGAGAGTAATGTTCTTCCCGCGCCAATCCTTGCGGGTGATCGCGTCGCCGTAACGCGGGATTTCCACGCCGCTCCACACCGTTTCCACGCCGGACACCAGTAGCGCGCCCACCATCACCGAGACCATCGGCCCGAAATCGGTGTCGAAGTGGCAGACCAGACGCTCGTTGCGCGCGAACAAGCGCGGCACCGTGGCCACCGCCGCCGTGCCCACGCTGAAAAGACGGCCAGGCACGTGCACCGTCTCGCGCAGAGTACCGGTCCACGGCATGTGCACGCGATGGTAGTCCTTGGGCGACAGATAGACGGTGGCGAACAGGCCGTTCTGGAAAGGTTTGGCGGCTTCCGCGTCGCCCAGCAGTTCGGCGGCGGTGAACGACTGGCCCTTGGCCTGGAAAATGCGACCATCGCGGATCGGGCCGCACTGGCTGATGCGGCCATCGGCAGGCATCAGCAGCGCACGCGGATCCGGATCGGCCACGCGCGCGCCGGGCCTGAGCGCGCGGGTGAAGAAGGCATTGAAGGTCGGGTAGGCCGTGGCGTCGGACTGCGCGGCTTCCTCCAGATCCACACCGAACTTGCGCGTGACGGTGTCGATCAGCCATTGCTTGGTGCGCGGCGAAGACGAATACGCCAGCCGTCGCGCCAAAGAGGACATCAGCCGGTGCGGCAACAGATAGGTCAGGCGCGTAACCAGGCTCATTTCTTCGTCGCCAGGGTCAAGGCGGCCATGTCCTCGGCGATCGCCTTAGGCTGGAACGGAGGCTTGATGAAGCCGACCATGCGGCCTTGCGGATCCAGCACGGCGATGTTGGCCGAGTGGTCCATGCTGTAGTCCTTGGGGTCCGTTTCGAAGTGATTGCCGGGCATTTTCTGGAACACGAACATCAGCGACTTGGCGAACGACTCCAGCGCCGGCACGTCTGCGGTTGCCGCCAGAGTGTCCGGATGGAAGGCATGCGCGTACTCGCCGATCCGCGTCGGAGTGTCGCGTTCGGGGTCCACCGACACGAACAGCACGCGCGGGCGAGTGCTATCGGGCAGCGACTTCCACTGGTTCTGCGCCTGGGCCAGCTCGGCCAAAGTGGTGGGGCACACGTCAGGGCAGTAGGTGAAGCCCAGGAACACCAGCGTCCAATGTCCGTTCAGTTCGCCTGAAACCAGTTGGGTGCCGTCCGACTGCCGCAGCGAAAACGCGGGCAGGGTGCGCGCTTGCGGGAACATCGTGATGCTCGTGGTCTGCGGCCATTGCGGGCCGGTGGACTTGGCGCCGAAGTACTTCTGCGCGGCCAGCAATCCCAGGCCGGCGGCCAGGGCGATGATCAGGATGAAGCCGATTTTGCGGTTGAACATGGACGGGGCTCATAGGTGATGGCTTGAATAAATCTGGAAACCGTTCGTGGTGAGCCTGTCGAACCACGCTCTTGGCGTGACCTTTCAGGTCGCAGCGGTGGTTTTCTTTTTACTCGAAAAGCGTGGTTCGACAGGCTCACCACGAACGAGGTTCTAGTGGTTCGATCGTCCCGCAATGCCTGCCAATCAAGACGGCAATGATACCGGCGCTTCGGTTTGCATACCCCTATAATCTCCATCCGACCCGAGAAAAGCCTTGCCATGACTGCCGACCCGGCCGCCGAACTGCATACGATCATCGACCTGATCCGTTACGGCGCCAGCCGTTTCAATGCCTCCGACCTTACCTTCGGGCACAGCTACGACAATGCGCTGGACGAAGCCACGCAGTTGGTCCTGCATACCCTGCACTTGCCGAACGACCTGGGCCCGGCCTACGGCGTTGCCCGCGTGACCGCGCCGGAGAAAGCCGAGATCCTGGCCCTGTTCCAGCGCCGCATCGAGGAGCGAGTGCCGATCGCCTACCTGACCGGCGAGGCCTGGTTCGCCGGACTCAACTTCAAGAGCGACAACCGCGCGCTGGTGCCGCGTTCGCCGATCGCCGAACTCATAGAAAGCGGCTTCGAGCCCTGGCTGGGCGGGCGCGAAGTGTTGCGCGCGCTGGATCTGTGCACCGGTTCGGGCTGCATCGCCATCGCCATGGCCCACTACAACCCCGAATGGCACGTGGACGGCGTGGACATCAGCGACGACGCGCTCGCGCTGGCCGCGGAGAACAAAGCACGGCTACACGCCGACAACGTGAAGCTGTTCAAGTCCGATCTGTTCTCCGGACTTTCGGGCCAGCACTACCAGCTCATCGTCACCAATCCGCCCTATGTCACCAATGCCGAAACCGACGCGCTGCCGAAGGAGTATTCCTACGAGCCCGAACTCGGCCTGCGCGCAGGCGACGACGGTCTGGACCTGGTGCTGAAGATCTTGCGCGATGCGCCCTTGCACCTGAGCCAGGACGGCCTGCTGATTTGCGAGGTCGGCGAATCCGAAAAGGCGCTGGTGGAGTTGCTGCCGGATGTCGAATTCGCCTGGATCGAGTTCAAGGTAGGGCAGATGGGCATCTTCGCGGTGGAATGCTCGGAGTTGATCGTGCATCACCCGCGCATCCGCGAACTGGCGAATGCGCGGCCGTGACACGCAGAAAAATCAGCCGTCATTCCCGCGAAGGCGGGAACCCAGCGACTTTGGTTTTCTGGGCAAGCGGGCAAAAGCACAAAGTCACTGGGTTCCCGCCTTCGCGGGAATGACGATTCGATAGACATTGCGGAGTAGAGGCAGCGTGTCCAGCAACAGTTTCGGAAAATTGTTCACCGTCACCACCTTCGGCGAGTCCCACGGGCCGGCCATCGGCTGTGTGATCGACGGTTGTCCGCCGGGTCTCGAAATCGCGGTGGGGGAATTCCGCGCCGATCTTGATCGTCGCGCCACCGGTAAGTCGCGCCACACCTCGGCGCGGCACGAAGCCGACGAAGTGGAGATCCTTAGCGGTGTCTACGAAGGCAAAACCACCGGCACGCCCATCGCCCTGTTGATCCGCAACACCGACGCGCGCAGCAAGGACTACAGCAAGATTTCCGAGCAGTTCCGCCCCGGCCACGCCGACTACACCTACTGGCAGAAATACGGCATCCGCGATCCGCGCGGCGGCGGACGCTCCTCTGCGCGCGAAACCACCATGCGGGTGGCGGCGGCGGTGATCGCCAAGAAATGGCTGGCGCTGCATTTCGGCGTGCGCGTACGTGGCTACCTGTCGCAGCTGGGCGAAATCACCCCACAAGCTTTCGACTGGAATGCGGTGGAAGACAATCCGTTCTTCTGGCCGTCGGCCGAGCAGGTGCCGGTGCTGGAGAGCTATATGGATGCGCTGCGCAAGTCCGGCGACTCGGTCGGCGCGCGCGTCAATGTGGTCGCCGACGGCGTGCCGCCGGGCTGGGGCGAGCCGATCTACGGCAAGCTGGACGGCGAGCTCGCCGCGGCGCTGATGAGCATCAATGCGGTCAAGGGCGTGGAGATCGGCGACGGCTTTGGCGCGGTCGTGCAGAAGGGCACGGAGCATCGCGACGAAATTTCGCCGGAAGGATTCCTGTCCAACCATGCCGGGGGCATCCTCGGCGGCATTTCCACTGGTCAGCAGGTCACCGCTTCCATCGTGCTGAAGCCCACTTCCAGCCTGCGCTTGCCGGGCAATACCGTGGACATCGAAGGCAATGCGACCGAAGTCGTCACCACCGGCCGGCATGATCCCTGCGTGGGCATCCGCGCCACGCCGATCGCCGAGGCGATGATGGCGCTGGTGCTGATGGACCAGGCACTGCGCCATCGCGCCCAGTGCGGCGATGTCGGCCCAGTCGCGCCGCTGATCCCAGGCAGCGCGCGTTCAGACGGCGGGCATGGCTGAGCCGCGGCCACCTCCACGGGTGTGGGTGTCGCAGCCGCTGTTCGATGATGTGATCGCGCGGCTGGAAGAGTATTTCGAGGTCGTGTCCACATCGGATGTCGCCGAATACACGCCGGAGCAGATCTCGGCCGCGTTGAGCGATGCGAGCGGCGCGCTGGTGACCCTGAACGAACGTATCGGCGCCGAACAGATCGTCGCTGCGCCGCAGCTTCGAGCGGTCGCCAACGTCGGTGTCGGCTACAACAATCTCGACATCCCGGCGCTGTCCGCAGCGGGTATTACCGCCACCAACACGCCGGATGTGCTGACCGAAACCACGGCGGATTTCGGCTTCGCGCTGCTGATGGCGACGGCACGCCGCATCACCGAAGCCGAGCGCTGGCTGCGCGAAGGCCATTGGCGGCAGTGGTCGTTCCAGACCATGCTCGGCGCCGACCTGCATGGCGGCACGCTGGGCATCCTGGGCATGGGCCGGATCGGGCGGGGCATCGCCAAACGCGCCTCCGGCTTCGACATGCGGGTGCTGTACCACAACCGCAGCCGGCTGCCGGAAGCCATCGAGCGCGAGGCCCGTGCCGCCTATGTCGGTTTCGACGACCTGCTCGCGCGGGCCGACCATCTGCTGCTGGTGCTGCCGTATTCCAAACAAAGCCATCACCTCATCGGCGCCAAGGCCCTGGCGGGAATGAAACCCACGGCCACGTTGGTGAATATCGCGCGTGGTGGAATCGTCGACGAGGACGCCCTGGCCGAAGCGCTGGCCGGCGGCAAACTGGCGGCGGCGGGGTTGGACGTGTTCGAAGGCGAGCCCGCGATCAATCCGCGCCTGCTGGCGCTGCGCAACGTGGTGCTGACCCCGCATATCGCCAGCGGCAGCCTGGCCACCCGGCGCGCGATGGTGTCGCTGGCGGTGGACAACCTGATCGCGGCGCTGGGCGTCGGCCCGAACGCCGGCAAGCCGCCTAATCCGATCAGCGCATAAAGCCCGGTTTCCGTTATCCTGCCGGTACACGTAGGAGCTGCGGAAGCTGCGACCGAAAGGCTCCGGCAGGTTGGCGCGCGCGCCGCGGCCGGATGCGTCTCAAGACTAGTGCAGCCCTACGACCGGTCCCACCCCCACCACCACTTGAGTTGAAATGAGCGAGAAGAAGAGCTTCAAAGTCGCGGTCGTTGGCGCCACCGGTGCCGTCGGCGAAGTCATGCTGTCGATCCTGGCAGAGCGCAAATTCCCGATCAGCGAACTGGTCGCCCTGGCCAGCGAACGCTCGGCGGGCGCGGACGTCGATTTCGGCGGACGCAAAGTCAATGTGCAGGATTTGGCCACTTTCGATCCGACCGGCGTGGATATCGCGCTGTTTTCGGCCGGTGGCGGCATTTCCAAGGAATACGCCCCGAAATTCGCCGCCGCTGGCGCGGTGGTGATCGACAACTCCTCGGCCTTCCGTTACGACGACGACGTGCCGCTGGTGATCAGCGAGGTGAACCCCGAGGCGGCCAAGAACCGTCCGCGCGGCATCATCGCCAATCCCAACTGCTCCACCATGCAGATGCTGGTGGCGCTGGCGCCGATCCATCGCGCGGTGGGCATCGAACGCATCAATGTGGCGACCTACCAGTCGGTTTCGGGCGGCGGCCGTTCGGCTCTGGAGGAGCTGGGCAAGCAGACCGGCCAGCTGCTCAACTTCCAGGGCATCGATCCGCAACGGTTCCCGGTGCAGATCGCCTTCAACCTGATCCCGCACATCGACGACTTCCAGGACAACGGCTACACCAAGGAAGAGATGAAGCTGGTCTGGGAAACCCGCAAGATCCTGGCCGACGACAGCATCCAGGTGAATCCCACCGCCGTGCGCGTACCCGTGTTCTATGGCCACTCCGAAGCGGTCAACGTCGAAACCAAGACCAAGATCAGCGTCGCCGACGTACGCAAGTTGCTGGAATCCGCGCCTGGCGTGGAAGTGGTGGACGAACCCGTCGCCGGCGGCTATCCGACTCCGGTCACCCATGCTTCCGGCACCGATGCCGTTTATGTGGGCCGTATCCGCGAGGATTTTTCCCACCCGCGGGCCATCAATTTGTGGGTGGTCTCGGACAACATCCGCAAGGGCGCGGCGCTGAACGCCGTGCAGGTAGCTGAACTGGTCGCCGCCGAATAGGCCCGTAGGTCGGGGCTACGCCCCCGACCTCAGGGAATCCGGAATCCACGCGCGTCGGGGGCGTAGCCCCGACCTACCGGGTGAAGACACATTGCAGGGACCGAAAAAGCTATATTCCCCGGTGGGAATGAACGGGGAACGTGCTTGAAACATGGTTTTCTGAAACTTGCTCCGCGTTTGCTGCTCGGGATCGCGTTGGTGCTGCTCAGCGGCGCCGCTATGGCCCTGGGGCTGGGCGAGATCCGGGTGAAGTCCCAGCCCGGACAACCGCTGCTCGCCGAAATTCCGGTCATTTCCAACGAGCCAGGGGAACTCGAACAGCTGCAGGCCCGGCTCGCTTCCCCGATCACGTTCGAGCGCGTAGGCCTGGCGCGTCCCGAGGGACTGGTCAGCAGCCTGAACTTTGCGGTGGCGCTCAGCGACGAAGGCAAACCGGTAATCCGGGTCACCAGCAGCGAGCCCGTGCAGGTCGCCGCGGTCAATTTCCTGATCGAGGTCGATTGGGGTCAGGGCCGGCTGGTGCGCGAATACTCCGCGCTGGTCGATACGCCCGGCGCCCTTGCGGCCGCTAACCAACCGATCATCGAGGCGCCGCTGCCGCCGCCGGCCAACACCATCGTCCGCGAACCGGAGCCCGTTGCCGCGACCGAGCCCGCACCGGTCCCGGCAACCGAACCCGCTCCCACCCCGGCTCCGGCAGCCGCTGCCCCTGCAGCTGCGGCTCCCACCCCCTCACCGACCCTGGCAGGCGGCGAACTGGAAGTTCAGCGCGGCCAGACCCTGTCGCAGATCGCGCGCGGCTTCTTAAATAACGGCGCGGGCCAGGGCTACAACCTCGACCAGACCATGCTGGCCTTGCTGCGCGCCAATCCCGAGGCCTTCATCAACGGCAACATCAATCGCCTGAAACAGGGCGCAGTGCTGCGGGTCCCGCAATCGGCGGAACTGGCGCAGCTGGGGGAAGCCGAGGCGGCCGCGCTGGTGCGCGACCAGATGGCCGAATGGCGGCAGGCGCGCCGGCCGATCCCGCAGCCAGTCGAAACAACGGCATCCCCGCTTGCGTCGGCGCCGCCACGTGCCGCACCTGCAGCTCCGCGTGCAGCCGAGGCGCGTCTTGAGATCGCGCCGCCCGATGCGAGCGCGGCGACAAGGGCGGGAACACAATCCGGCATCGATGCCGAAGGCGAGGGCGACATGCTGGCGAACGAACAACTCACGCTGACCAAGGAAGAACTGGCGGCGCGCGAATCCGAGGTGCAGGAACTGCGCGCTCAGGTCGCCGAACTGGAAGGCCTCAAGCAACAGCAGGCCAAGCTGATCGCGATGAAGGACAGCGAACTGGCGGCCGCGCAGCAACGCCTGGCGCAATCGCAGGGAGATGCCTCGCAGCCGCTGTGGCTGTGGGCCGGTTTGGGCCTGCTGGTCGCCGGTCTGGTGGTGGCTTGGCTGATCGGCCGCCGCAAGAAGCCGGCCTTCGTCGCCGCCCGTCCGGGTTACGACAGCGCGGCGATGGCGGCGGCCATGCCGGCCGCGGAAACCGCGCCGCAAGCGGCCGCCAAGGCGAAGGACGACCACTTCGCGGCAGCACGCCACGAGGACGAGGTGCCGGCAACGCTGCCTGAAGCGGAAGACGCGCCCGCGCGCGCACCGGCCGCGCCGGTCGCCGCGCCACAACCGTGGACGACGGCTGCGATCAAACCCACCTGGCACGTCGGCGACGGACTGAACGTAGCGCCCCTGAACGCCGCGCCGGCAGGGCGCGAACGTCTCGAGTTGGCGATCGCCTATTTGGACCTGGGCGACCTGGAAACCGCGCGCGACCTGCTCAACGAAGTGGCCGCCGGCGGCGATGCCGCCGCGCGCAAAGAAGCGACGCAGCTGCTGCGCGAGATCGGCTGACCGCCCAGCGATGGGTCGCTGATGCGTTACGCGTTGGGAGTCGAATACGACGGCGGCGATTTTCGCGGCTGGCAGCGGCTGAGTCCGCACGGGCAGCCCGGCGTACCGACTGTGCAGGCTTCGCTGGAAGAGGCGCTTTCGTCTGTCGCTGCGGCCCCGGTCGAAGTCGTCTGCGCCGGCCGTACCGATGCCGGCGTGCATGCCGAATGCCAGGTCGTGCATTTCGACAGCGATGCGCCGCGTACGCCGCGCAGCTGGAGCCTGGGTACCACTACCCGCCTGCCGCCTTCGATTTGCGTGCGTTGGTGCCTACCGGTGGCCGACGATTTCAATGCGCGCTTTTCCGCACGGGCACGGCGTTACCGCTATCGCATCCTCAACCGTGCGGTGCGGCCTGCCTTGGGCAGGCAACAACTGAGCTGGGAGCGTTTGCCTCTGGATGCCGACGCCATGCACCGTGCCGCGCAAGCGCTGCTGGGCGAGAACGACTTCAACGCATTCCGGACGGTGCATTGCCAGGCGCCGCACGCGGTGCGCGATCTGCAGGCACTCTCCATCGTGCGCGAAGGCGAACAGGTGCGGTTGGAGATACAGGCGAACGCGTTCCTGCACCACATGGTCCGCAATATCGTCGGATCGTTGCTGATGGTGGGGCGGGGCGAGAAACCCGAAGACTGGATCGCCGAATTGCTGGCTGGACGCGATCGGACACTGGCCGGGCCTACCGCCCCCGCAGATGGGTTGGTGTTCTTGGGGCCGTTGTATCCCGCGCAATGGGGCTTACCCGAAGAAGTGACACTCGCTATCTGATTAGCAATTGTTGCTCGTGCCGTCATCCCAGCGAAAGCTGGGATCCATCTTGCTCTTGGCATTTGCTCTTGGCCATAAAGCGAGCAGAGTCAAGTGCAAAGTCAAAATGGATCCCAGCTTTCGCTGGGATGACGAACGTAAAGAGTTAGGCTATCCCCATCGCCTTATCTGCCGTCTCCTTACTAATGACCCACACCCGCATCAAATTCTGCGGAATGACCCGTGCCGAAGACGTGCGCTTGGCGGTGGAGCTGGGCGTGGACTATGTCGGTCTGGTTTTCGCGCCGCGCAGCCCACGCAGGCTGCTGTTGGGGCAAGCGCGGATGTTGCGTGAACTGGTACCGGAAGAAATCGCGGTGGTCGCCCTAGTGATGGACAACACGAGCGCGGAGATCGAAACGTTGATCGAGAACGTGCGTCCGGACCTATTGCAGTTCCATGGCGGCGAAACCGATGCCTTCTGCGCTGGGTTCGATGTGCCTTTCCTGAAGGCTATCGCCATGGCCAGCGAAGACGAAAACGCGTCCGCGCGCGCCACCGAATTTCCTTCCGCTTACGGTTATCTGCTCGACGGGCACGGCAAGGGCGAGCAGGGCGGCAGCGGTCAGCGCTTCGACTGGAAACGGGTGCCGCGGCTCGAAAAACCGGTCTTTCTTGCGGGCGGCCTGACCAGCGAAAACGTGGCGACTGCTATCCGTATCGCGCGACCGTGGGGCGTGGACGTGTCCAGCGGAATCGAATCGGCGCCCGGAATAAAGAACCCCGATCGCATGCGATTCTTCCTGGACGAGGCCCGCCGCGCCGACGCGCAGCCCGACTGAGCGTTTGGATTTATGCCCGATCGCCGGCCAGCTCGCGTCGCAGCCATTCGGCCAGCAGGGCGATGCGTGCATCGTCCTCGTTGCGACGTGCGCAGAGAATCCATCGCCCCGGCGCTTCCACAAAGCCCCAGGGCGCCATCAGGCGTCCGGAGTCGAGGTCTTCGCTGACCAGCGGCTGCGGCGCGATCGCCACGCCCAGTCCGGCGACCGCCGCTTCCAGCAGGTAATAAAGGTGCTCGAAACCCGCGCCAAAGGTCAGATCGTCCGGGTCCAGTCCGTTGCTCGCGGCCCACGTCGGCCAGGCCTGCGGCCGCGAGCTGGTATGCAACAAGGCTTCGCCCAACAACATCGGGGGCGACTGGTCGCGTAACGAGTCGAAACCGGCGTAACGCGGACTGACTACCGGGCCGATCCTTTCGGCGGCCAGTTCGTGCACCTGCCATCCTTCGGGGAACGGCGGCTCCGCTAGCAACAGTGCGGCGTCCAGACCATTCAAACGGGCATCGAAATCGCCTTCGTGGACCACCAGATGCAGTTTCAGATCCGGTAGTTCCCGGCTGAGGCGTGGCAGGCGTGGAATGACCCAGCGCGCCAGCACGCTGCCCGGGCAGCCCAGCACCAGTGCCGAAGGGGCGCTGACGCGGCGCAGGTCCGACCAGGATTCCTCCAGTTGCTGGAAGGCAGCGCCAGTAGCGTCGCGCAAACGAACGCCGGCGGGCGTCAGAGCCAGGCCGCGCCCCTCTCGCGCAAACAGAGCTTTGCCCAGATCGGCTTCCAGCGCCTTGATCTGTCGGCTGACGGCGCCGTGGGTGACGTGCAGTTCGTTCGCTGCACGGGTCACGCTTTCCAGGCGGGCGGCGGCCTCGAAAGCGTGCAGGGCATTGAGAGAGGGCAGTTTCCGGGGCATTGATAGGTGAGTTTTACTGACGTTTCATTGAGATTTTATAGCTTTATAGCTGATTTTGTGTGCGCTAAAGTGTAGGTCCCGTATTGATGTCGTTCGATCACCCATGAACCAAACCCGGACCACCGATTACCACGCCTATCCGGACGCCAGTGGCCATTTCGGACGTTATGGCGGGCGCTTCGTTGCCGAAACCCTGATCGGTCCTCTGCAGGAACTGGCAGCCGCCTATGACGTGGCGCGCGTGGACCCGGCCTTCATCGCCGAGTTCGAAAAAGACCTCAAGCACTACGTCGGCCGGCCCAGCCCCATCTACGAGGCCGAGCGCCTGTCGCGCGAAGTCGGCGGCGCCCGCATCCTGCTCAAACGCGAGGATCTGAATCACACCGGCGCGCACAAGATCAACAACACCATCGGCCAGGCCCTGCTGGCCAGCCGCATGGGCAAGACCCGCATCATCGCCGAGACCGGCGCCGGCCAGCACGGCGTGGCCAGCGCCACCGTCGCCGCGCGGCTGGGTCTGGAATGCGTGGTGTACATGGGCGCGACCGACATCGAGCGCCAGAAGATCAACGTCTACCGCATGAAGCTGCTCGGCGCGACCGTAGTGCCGGTCACCTCCGGCTCGCAGACGCTGAAGGATGCGTTGAACGAAGCCATGCGCGACTGGGTGACCAACGTGCAGGACACCTTCTACATCATCGGCACCGTCGCCGGCCCGGATCCGTATCCGCGCATGGTGCGCGATTTCAACGCCGTGGTCGGACGCGAGGCGCGCGCGCAGATGCTGACCGACTATGGCCGCCTGCCGGATGTCATCACCGCCTGCGTCGGCGGAGGCAGCAACGCCATCGGCCTGTTCCATGCGTTCCTCAACGATGCCGAAGTGAAGATCGTCGGCGCCGAAGCGGCGGGCGATGGCATCGAGACCGGCCGCCACGCGGCCTCGATCGCCGCTGGCCGCCCAGGCGTGCTGCACGGCAACCGCACCTATGTGATCTGCGACGACGACGGGCAGATCACCGAGACCCATTCGGTCTCCGCCGGCCTGGATTACCCGGGCGTGGGTCCGGAGCATTCCTTTCTCAGCGATGCGGGACGCGCGCAGTACGTGGGCGTGACCGATGAGGAGGCGCTGGAAGCGTTCCACACGCTGGCGCGCACCGAAGGCATTCTGGCGGCGCTGGAGTCCAGCCACGCCGTGGCCCAGGCGATCAAACTGGCGCGCGAGCTGCCCAAGGACGCACTGGTGCTGTGCAACCTCTCCGGTCGCGGCGACAAGGATGTGCACACGATCGCCGCGCGCGAGGGGTTTGAGCTTTAAGCATTTTCCCTTCTCCCCTCGGGAGAAGGGCCTGCCCTGTACTTGATACAGGGTGCCCGAAGGGCGGATGAGGGTACGGCGGAGCAGTGAGTGCCGAACTGCGGAAGCCATTTCAACATCCGGACTTCGCCGTACCCTCACCCCAACCCCTCTCCCGGTGGGAGAGGGGCTCAACCGAGCCTCCTAACGTGAGTCGAATCGCCGCCCGTTTTTCACAACTCAAGTCCGCTCAGCGCAAGGCACTCATCCCCTTCGTCACCGCAGGCGATCCTTCGCTGGAAGCCACCGTGCCGGTCATGCATGCGCTGGTCGCCGCCGGAGCCGATGTGATCGAGCTGGGCGTTCCGTTCTCCGATCCCATGGCGGACGGTCCGGTCATCCAGCGCAGTTCCGAACAGGCGTTACGGCGCGGCGCGGGTCTGCGCTATGTGTTACAGGCCGTCGCCGAGTTCCGCCAGCGCGATGCCGATACGCCGGTGGTGCTGATGGGCTACCTGAACCCCATCGAGATCCATGGCAACCGGCGTTTCGCCGAAGAAGCGGTGCAGGCCGGCGTGGACGGGGTGCTGCTGGTCGACCTGCCGCCGGAAGAAGCCGCCGAGACGCGCGAGATCTTCACCGGCCAGGGCCTGGACCTGATCGCGCTCGCTTCGCCGACCACCACGCCCGAACGCATGGCCATGCTGTGCGAATCCGCGCAGGGCTATCTGTATTACGTCAGCTTCGCCGGCGTCACCGGCGCCAGCCATCTGGACACGCAGGCCGCCGGAGGACGGCTGCATACGCTTCGGGCGCAATCGCAGGTGCCGGTGGTCGCCGGCTTCGGCATCAAGGATGCGGCCAGCGCCGCCGCCATGGCGGTCGAGGCCGATGGGGTGGTGGTCGGCAGCGCGCTGGTGGCTTACCTGGCGGACGCCGCCACGCCCGAGGACGCCGCATCCCGCGCTGCAGCATTCCTTGCGCCGCTTCGCCGCGCGCTGGACGGCTGAACTCAAAAAGCGGCGGCTGGGATAAACTTCCGCGCTGATCCAAGCGCTGAAACTGAACGGGGCGTCGCAAACACATGGCAAACGCATGAGCTGGCTGAGCAAACTGATGCCGTCGGGCATCCGCACCCAGGCGGGCGCCAACAAGAACAAGCGCAGCGTACCGGAGGGTCTCTGGGAAAAGTGCGAGCGCTGCGGCTCCGTGCTTTACCGTCCCGAATTGGAAGAAAACCTGGAAGTCTGTCCGAAGTGCAGCTTCCACATGGCCATCCGCGCGCGTGCGCGCCTGAACGCGCTGTTCGACGCAGGCGCCAGTACCCAGGAAATCGGTTCGACGCTGGGGCCGGTCGATGCGCTGAAGTTCAAGGACCAAAAGAAATACGTCGACCGCATCAAGGCGTCGCAGAAAGCCACCGGCGAGCGCGACGCGCTGGTCGTGTTGCAGGGCCCGCTGAAGGGGCGTCCGCTGGTCGCCGCCGCGTTCGATTTCGCCTTCATGGGCGGCTCGATGGGTTCGGTGGTCGGCGAACGTTTCGCCCTGGGCGCCGAGCGTGCGCTGGAGATCGGTTCGCCGTTCGTATGCTTTTCCGCCAGCGGCGGCGCGCGCATGCAGGAAGGCCTGTTTTCGCTGATGCAGATGGCCAAGACTTCGGCGGCGCTCGGTCGCCTGCGCGAGGCCGGCCTGCCGTACATCTCGGTGATGACCCATCCCACCACCGGCGGCGTGTCGGCGTCGTTCGCGATGCTGGGCGACATCAACATGGCCGAGCCGGAAGCGCTGATCGGTTTCGCCGGTCCGCGCGTGATCGAACAAACCGTGCGCGAGACCTTGCCGGAAGGTTTCCAGCGTTCCGAGTTTCTGGTCGAACACGGCGCCATCGATCAGATCTGCGACCGTCGCGAGCTGCGTGACCGCCTGGCCGACCTGCTGGCGTTGATGATGAAACAACCCAAGCCGCAGGATGGTCCGCTGGTGGACGCCGCATGAGTCGCAAGTATTTCGGCACCGACGGTATTCGTGGCCGGGTCGGCGAGGGTCCTATCTCGGCCGACTTCATGCTGCGGCTGGGCAATGCCTACGGCCATGCGCTGCGCGCTTCGGTCAAGAGCGCTGGCGACTGGCGCAAGCCGGTGGTGATCATCGGCAAGGACACGCGCATCTCCAACTACATGTTCGAGGCCGCGCTCGAGGCCGGTCTGGTCGCGGCGGGCGTGGACGTGGAATTGATGGGGCCGATGCCCACCCCGGCGGTGTCGCACATGACCCGTTCGCTGCGCGCCGATGGCGGCATCGTGATTTCCGCTTCGCACAATCCGCACCACGACAACGGCATCAAATTCTTCTCCGCCGAAGGCGAGAAGCTGGACGATGCCACCGAACTGGCGATCGAGGCGGCGCTGGAGCATCCGTTCCGCACCGTGGCTTCCGAACAACTGGGCAAGGCGGTACGCACCCGCGATGCCATCGGCCGTTACGTGGAGGCTTGCAAGAATTCCGTATCGCGGCAGTTCGACCTGCAGGGCATGCGCATCGTGGTGGACTGCGCCAATGGCGCGACCTATCAGGTAGGACCGATCGTGCTGCGCGAACTCGGCGCGCGCGTCGAAGCGATCGGCGCGGAACCCAACGGACTCAACATCAACGACGGCGTCGGTTCCACCCACCCGGAACTGCTGGCGGCGCGCGTGCGCGAAACCGGCGCGGATCTGGGCATCGCTTTCGATGGCGATGGCGACCGCGTGCTGTTCGTCGATGGACAGGGCGAAATCGTCGATGGCGATGGCCTGATCTATGTGCTGGCCAACGACTGGAAGAAGAGCGGCCGTCTACGCGGCCCCGTGGTCGGCACGCTGATGACCAATTACGGTTTGGAAAAAGCCTTCGGCCAATCCGGTATCGAGTTCGTCCGCGCCAAAGTCGGCGACCGCTATGTGCATCAGGCGCTGGTCGAAGGCAAAGGCATCCTGGGTGGCGAAGCCTCCGGGCATCTGCTGTGCCTGGACCGCACCAGCACCGGCGACGGCATCGTCAGCGCGCTACAGGTGCTGGAAGTGCTGGGCCGCACGCGCAGGTCGTTGCGGCAGGCGCTGGAAGGTCTGGTGATGGTGCCGCAGAAAACCATCAACGTGCGTCTGACCAATGGCGCCAGGCCGACCGAAGCCGATAGCGTCAAGGCCGCCTTGGCCGAGGCGCAGGCCGCGGTTTCAGGCCACGGGCGCGCTTTCCTGCGTCCTTCCGGCACCGAGCCGGTGGTGCGGGTGACCGTGGAGGCGGATGATGATGTTTTGATGCAGAACACGTTGGACAAGCTGGCCGATGCGGTGCGTGCGGCGGCTTGAGTTTTCCTTCTCCCCCCGGAGAAGGTGCCCGGAGGGCGGATGAGGGAGCGGACTTTCCGCTTGCGATGCCGTTCCCGTGGGTTGGAATTCTCCCTCCTCAGCCGCTTGAGGCGACTTCGATATCCGGCGCTGCGCGCCACCTTCTCCCGGTGGGAGAAGGGAACAAAAGCCAGAGCAAAACAATGACAGCAAGAATTCCCACCCTCGACATCACCCGTTTCGACACAGATCGTGAAGCTTTCGTCGCCGAACTCGGCGCTGCCTATCGGCAGTGGGGGTTCGCCGGCATCCGCAACCATGGCATCCCGCAGCCGGCGATCGATGACGCCTACGACGTGTTCCGCAATTTCTTCGCTCTGCCGGAAGAGACCAAATTGAAATACCACGTGCCCGGCAGCGGCGGCGCGCGCGGCTACACGCCGTTCGGCGTGGAGACCGCGAAGGATTCCAAACACTTCGATCTGAAGGAGTTCTGGCATATCGGCCGTGAGATTCCGCGCGACTCGAAATACGCCGAGGTCATGCCGCCCAACCTGTGGCCCGATGAGGTGCCGGGTTTCCGCGAGCACGGTTACGGGCTTTACGAGGCGCTCGACAAGCTCGGTTCGCGGGTTCTGTCCGCTCTGGCCCTGCATCTGGGGCTGGCGGAGAACTATTTCGCCGACAAGACCGACTCCGGCAACTCCATCCTGCGGCCCATCCATTACCCGCCCATCACCGCCGACGACATCCCCAACGTGCGCGCCGGCGCGCACGAGGACATCAACCTGATCACGCTGCTGGTCGGCGCCAGCGCCGCCGGGCTGGAAGTCAAATCCCAGCAGGGCGAGTGGGTGCCGTTCACTTCGGATGCGGACACCATCGTGGTCAACATCGGCGACATGCTGCAGCGGCTGACCAACCATGTGTACCCGTCGACCACGCACCGCGTCGTCAATCCCCCGGGCGAACAGGCGCGCAAGCCGCGCTATTCGGTGCCGTTCTTCCTGCATCCCAATCCGGATTTCCTGATCGACGTGTTGCCCTCGACCGTCACCGCGGAAAATCCCAAGCGCTATCCGGAGCCGATCACTGCCCAGGGCTATCTGGAAGAGCGGTTGCGCGAGATCAAGCTGAAATAGAAGTAGTGGCCAGCAGGTTCCAGTTGTTGCAGGCGAAGCAAAAGTAACGGGTCGTCATCCCAGCGAAAGCTGGGATCCATCTTGATCTTCGCGGTCAGCCGGATAGGAGCAAAAGCAAAATGGATCCCAGCTTTCGCTGGGATGACGAGCCTTGGGATTTACAGGCTCCTTTCGGTTATCTGCGTCGATCCGGCATTCAATCCACCTTGCGGATCTTCTTCGAATTCCTGCCCATTAATCCCAATACCAGCGAATCGGGCAGATGCTTGGCCAGGAACCGCAGCAGCCTGTAGACGCGCCCCGGCACTACGATCACCTTCCCGCGTTCGACGCCGTCGATACCCGCCTTGGCCACCGCATCGGTTTCCAGCCACGCCCATTTGGGAAGCTTGGACATCATTTCGCGGGTGCCGGTCACGTCGTGGAATTCGGACCAGGTAAAACCCGGGCATAGCGCGGTCACGTGCACGCCGCGATCCAGGTTTTCCAGCGCAAGCGATTCGCTGAACCTCACCAGGTAGGCTTTGACCGCCGCGTATAGCGTCTGCCCGTCCGCGCCCGGCACCAGTGCGGCGAACGAGGCCACATTGAGGATGCGACCATGGCCGGAAGCCCGGATCGCTGGCAGCAGCCGCCAGGTCAGTTCGCTGGCCGCGCCGACCATGACCTGCAGGAACTGCGCATGCGTCGGCCAGTCCTTGGTCAGATAGCGGCCGGGCACGCCGTAGCCGGCGTTGTTGACCAGAATGCGCACCGGCAGGCCGCGGCGCTGGATTTCGGCGGCCAGGATTTCGGGCGCCTTCGGGTCGCTGAGGTCGGCGGGGATCACTTCCACCTGCACTTTGCCGCGCAGCTCGGCAGCCAGTTGTTCCAGCTTGTCCACGCGGCGCGCGGTCAGGATCAACGGCACGCCCCGCTGCGCGTATTCCCGGGCGATGGCGGCGCCGATGCCGCTGGAGGCGCCGGTGACCAGTGCATAGCCGGCGGGAGCAGTGGAAACCATCGGTCGCATCCTGAATGAAGGCGGGGCAGGGCATCGGCTATTCTTTGCGCCCCTGGAGTCAGGCTGGATAGGAATCGCACGATGCGCCGCAAGATCGTAGCCGGAAACTGGAAACTCCATGGCACCCGCGCCTTCGCCACAGGCCTGGTCGCTGAACTGGCCGCGGGTCTGCCGCTGTCGGGGGTCGAGGTGGTGGTGTTGCCGCCCATGCCCTACCTGGGCGACTTGATCGAGGACTTCGAACGCCACGACATTTTCTTCGGCGCCCAGGACGTCAGCAGCAACGAAAAAGGCGCCTATACCGGCGAAGTCTCGGCGGCGATGTTGGTGGATGTGGGCGCCCGCTACGGGCTGGTCGGCCACTCCGAACGCCGTCAGTACCACGCCGAAAGCAGCGAACTGGTGGCCGCCAAGTTCGTCGCGGCGAAGAATGCCGGGCTGGTTCCCATCCTCTGCGTGGGCGAAACCCTGGAGCAACGCGAGGCCGGCCAGACCGAAGCCGTGATCGCCGCGCAGCTGGCTCCGGTGCTGGATCTGGCCGGTATCGGGGCCTTCGGGGAGGCCGTGGTGGCCTATGAACCGGTCTGGGCCATCGGCACCGGCCGCACCGCATCTCCACAGCAGGCGCAGGACGTGCACGCCTTCATTCGTGGCGTGGTCAAGGCCCGCGATGCTAGAATTGGCGATTCGCTGCCGCTGCTGTATGGCGGAAGCGTCAAGCCCGACAATGCCGCGGAACTGTTCGCGCAACCCGATGTCGATGGTGGACTGGTCGGTGGCGCCTCCCTGGTGGCCGCCGATTTCCTGGCCATCGCAAGGGCTGCAGCCGACTGATCCATTGGTTCGGGCCTGACGTCCCTGGCTCTTTTTTTCAAATTCGATCGAGATCCACAAATGTTGATGTTGACCCTCAATGTGATCTACGTGCTGGTGGCCATTGCGATCATCGCAATGGTGCTGATGCAACGTGGCAGCGGCGCGGCCGCGGGTTCCGGCTTCGGTGCCGGCGCTTCCGGCACCGTGTTCGGCGCGCGTGGCGCGTCCAACTTCCTGTCCAAGAGCACCAAATGGCTGGCCGTCGTGTTCTTCGGCATCAGCCTGTTCATGGCTTGGCAGGCGTCGCACAGCGCACGTCCGGTGGTGCAGCAGAATCTCGGCATCATGGCCGAACAGCCTGCGCCTGCCGCCGCCGCGGGCGAATTGTCGAAACCGTCGCAGTCTCCATCGACGGTGCCGAGTGCGCCGATCACGGCGCCCAGCGCGACGCCTTCCTCCGTGCCGTCGGCACCGGCTTCTTCCGTGCCGGTCGAATCGGTTCCGGTAGAGAAGGAAACCGCACCGTCGACGCCTGCGCAACCGCCCGTGACACCGCCGCAAGGCGGCTGAAGACGGTTACAATAGTTTCCGCGCTCGGGCTTGCCCAAGCGCATACGTTTGCCCAGGTGGCGGAATTGGTAGACGCACTACCTTGAGGTGGTAGCGGCGAAAGTCGTAGGGGTTCGAGTCCCCTCTTGGGCACCAAGATGCGAATTCTTCTCAAAGCCCCGCGCATCAGACGCGCGGACTCGTGAGGGAAAACGCGAATCCGGCGGAACCCGCGCGCGACCGGCGCGCATTCCGCAGGTCAACCAACCGAGGACCACGCGTGCTGGCCGAATACCTGCCGACCCTGTTGTTCCTGATCGTCGCTACCGGCATCGGCGTTTCGCTGATGGTGATAGGACGGTTCCTCGGTCCCCGTCGTCCCGATGCGCAGAAGCTCTCGCCCTACGAGTGCGGCTTCGAGGCCTTCGAGGACGCGCGCATGAAGTTCGACGTGCGCTACTACCTGATCGCCATCCAGTTCATCGTCTTCGATCTGGAAATCATCTTCATCGTGCCCTGGACCCTGGTTTGGCAGGAGCTGGGCGCACGCGCGCTGGTCACCATGGGCCTGTTCGTGGGCATGCTGTTCCTCGGTTTCATCTACGTTTGGAAGAAGGGAGCCCTGGAATGGGAGTGAGCGCATGAGCGTCCTTGGAACCATCGATCGCCTGATGACCAACCCGATCCCGGAAGGGCGGGTCGACGACATCCTGCGGCCCGACGGCGAAAACCCGCTGCTGGAAAAGGGCTACGTGACCACCAGCGTCGATGCGCTGATGAACTGGGCGCGCACCGGTTCGATGTGGCCGATGACCTTCGGCCTGGCCTGCTGCGCGGTCGAGATGATGCACGCTGGCGCTTCGCGCCTGGACCTGGATCGCTACGGCGTGGTGTTCCGCCCGTCGCCGCGCCAATCCGACGTGATGATCGTGGCTGGCACCCTGGTCAACAAGATGGCGCCGGCGCTGCGCAAGGTCTACGACCAGATGCCGGAACCGAAGTGGGTCATCTCGATGGGCAGCTGCGCCAACGGCGGCGGTTATTACCACTACTCGTATTCAGTGGTGCGCGGTTGCGACCGCATCGTGCCAGTGGACGTGTACGTGCCGGGTTGCCCGCCGACGGCCGAAGCGCTGGTCTACGGCATCCTGCAGTTGCAAAAGAAAATCTGGCGTACGCAGACGATTGCCCGTTGAAGAGCCACCCGCTGATCCCTTAACTCAAGAGCACGCCACGCCCCCATGGCCGAGCAAGCTGCAACCTACATCGAACAACTGCAGGCGCGTTTTCCCGACGCGATCCTCAGCATCGCCGAAGCCCGCGGTGAAGTGACGCTGGAAGTGCCGTCGGAGACGTGGCACGCCGCCTGCCTCTCCCTGCGCGACGATTTCGGCTTCGAGCAACTCGTCGACTTGTGCGGTGTCGATTACCTGGGTTACGGCAGCGACGAGTGGGAAACCGCCAACGTCTCTTCCGAAGGCTTCAGCCGCGGTGTCGAACTGGGTTTCGGTCCGGGACGCTTCACCTGGGAAAACCGTCCGCACGGCGAAGGCCCCGTGCACCGCTTCGCCACCGTGGCCCACCTGCGTTCCTACCGGCACAACCGCCTACTGCGCGTGCGCTGCTACGCCGCCAACGACGAACTGCCGATGGTGGCCTCGGTCACCGACATCTGGCCGGGCGCCAACTGGTTCGAGCGCGAGGCGTTCGATCTGTTCGGCATCCTCTACCAGGGACATCCGGACCTGCGCCGCATCCTGACCGACTACGGTTTCGTCGGCCATCCGTTCCGCAAGGATTTCCCGCTGATCGGTAACGTGGAAGTCCGCTACGACGAAGAGAAGAAGCGCGTGATCTACGAACCGGTGACTTCGGTCGAACCCCGCGTCGGCGTACCGCGCGTGATCCGCGACGACGCCCGCTACGCCACTGCGGCCGGCGAAGCCGCCCTGAGGGAGCCCGCCAAGTGACCGCGCAGCAATCCGGCGTCGCCTTCGCCAGCAATCCTGCCGAAAGCCGCCAGGAAATCCGCAACTACACGCTGAACTTCGGCCCCCAGCACCCGGCCGCGCACGGCGTGCTGCGCCTGATCTTGGAAATGGACGGCGAAACCGTGGTCCGCGCCGATCCGCACATCGGCCTGCTGCACCGTGGCACCGAGAAGCTGGCCGAGAGCAAGCCGTTCAACCAGTCGATCGGCTATATGGATCGTCTGGATTACGTGTCCATGATGTGCAACGAGCACGCTTATGTGCTTGCGATCGAACGGCTGATGGGCATTCAGGCGCCGGAACGCGCCCAGTACATCCGCACCATGTTCGACGAGATCACCCGCATCCTGAACCACCTGATGTGGGTCGGTTCCAACGGCCTGGACCTGGGCGCGATGGCGGTGATGCTGTACGCCTTCCGCGAACGCGAAGAGCTGATGGACTGCTACGAAGCGGTCAGCGGCGCGCGCATGCACGCCACTTACTATCGTCCGGGCGGCGTCTATCGCGACCTGCCGGACCACATGCCCAAGTACAAGGAATCGCCCTGGCGCAAGGGCAAGGCGCTGAAGCGCTTCAACGCCGCGCGCGAAGGCACGCTGTTGGATTTCATCGAAGACTTCACCAACGAATTCCCCAAGCGCGTCGACGAGTACGAAACCCTGCTCACCGACAACCGCATCTGGAAGCAGCGCACTGTCGGCATCGGTGTGATCTCGCCGGACGAAGCGCGCGCCTGGGGCATGACCGGCGCGATGCTGCGCGGTTCGGGCATCGCCTGGGATCTGCGCAAGAAGCAGCCGTATGCGAAATACGACACGGTCGACTTCGAGATCCCGATCGGCACCAACGGCGACTGCTACGACCGTTACCTGGTGCGCGTGGCCGAAATGCGCCAGTCCAACCGCATCATCGCCCAGTGCGTGAAGTGGCTGAAGGCCAATCCGGGCCCGGTGATGGTGCAGAACTTCAAGGTGGCGCCGCCGTCCCGCGAGGAAATGAAGGACGACATGGAAGCGCTGATCCACCACTTCAAATTATTCAGCGAAGGCTATTGCGTGCCTGCTGGCGAAACCTATGCCGCGGTCGAAGCGCCCAAGGGCGAATTCGGCTGCTATCTCGTCTCCGATGGCGCCAACAAGCCGTTCCGCGTGCACTTGCGCGCGCCGGGCTTCGCCCATCTTTCGTCGATGGACCATGTCGTCAGCGGGCACATGCTGCCGGACGTCGTGGCGATGATCGGCACCTACGATCTCGTTTTTGGTGAGGTGGACCGATGAGGGTTCGACAGGCTCACCATGCGCGGAACGCATTTTCCTTGGAGCTTCGCTCATGAGGGCGACCGGTAATTTCGAAGCGGCGCGCAACGTCGATCCGCTGCTGGCGTTGAACGACAAGACGCGCGCGCATATCGACCACTGGCTGGCCAAGTTCCCGCCGGACCGCAAGCGTTCGGCGGTTCTGCAGGGCCTGCACGCGGCGCAGGAACAGAACCAAGGCTGGCTCAGCGACGAGTTGATCGTCGCCGTCGCCAAATACCTGGAATTGCCGCCGGTCTGGGCTTACGAGGTTGCCAGCTTCTACTCGATGTTCGAAACCGAGAAGGTCGGCCGCAACAACGTCGCCTTCTGCACCAACATCAGCTGCTGGTTGAACGGCGCCGAAGACCTGGTCGCGCATGCGGAGAAGAAGCTCGGCTGCAAGCTCGGCGGATCGACCGCCGACGGCCGCGTCTACCTCAAACGCGAAGAAGAGTGCGTGGCCGCCTGTTGCGGCGCGCCGGTGGTCGTCATCAACGGCCACTACCACGAGAAGCTCACGCCCGCGAAGGTGGACGAACTGCTGGACGGGTTGGAATAAGCGCATGGCACATCACCCACACGCCTCCGAGGGCTACGGCCCGGTCGGCCCCGCACCGAAAGAGCACCAGGTGGTCTACACCACGCTGCATTTCGACAAGCCGTGGTCGTACGACAACTATTTGAAGACCGGCGGTTACAGCGCGCTGCGCAAGATCATCGAAGAGAAGATCGCGCCGGCCGACGTGGTCGAAATGGTCAAGCAGTCCGGCCTGCGCGGCCGTGGTGGCGCGGGCTTTCCCACCGGCCTGAAGTGGAGCTTCATGCCCAAGGGCGACATGCAGAAGTACATTCTCTGCAATTCCGACGAATCCGAGCCGGGCACCGCCAAGGACCGCGACATCCTGCGCTACAACCCGCATTCGGTGATCGAGGGCATGGCCATCGCCTGCTACGCGACCGGTTCTAGCGCCGCCTACAACTACCTCCGCGGCGAGTTCCACCACGAGCCTTTCGAACACCTGGAAGAAGCCACTGCCGAGGCCTACAAGCACGGTTGGCTTGGCAAGAACGTGCTCGGATCGGGCATCGACATCGAGATCTATAACGCCCTGGGCGCGGGTGCTTACATCTGCGGCGAAGAAACCGCATTGATGGAATCGCTGGAAGGCAAGAAGGGCCAGCCGCGTTTCAAGCCGCCGTTCCCGGCCAACTTCGGCCTGTACGGCAAGCCGACCACCATCAACAACACCGAAACCTACGCTTCTGTGCCGGCGATCATCCGCAATGGCGCCGAGTGGTTCCTCAATCTGGGCAAGCCGAACAACGGCGGCCCGAAGATTTTTTCGGTCTCCGGCCATGTCGCGCGCCCGGGCAATTATGAGATCCGTCTAGGCACGCCGTTCTCCGAATTGCTTGAAATGGCCGGCGGCATTCGCAATGGGCACAAGCTGAAGGCGGTGATTCCCGGCGGCTCGTCGATGCCGGTATTGCCGGGCGAAACCATGATGGGCCTGACCATGGACTACGACAGCATCCAGAAGGCCGGTTCCGGGCTGGGTTCGGGAGCGGTCATCGTCATGGACGAGACCACCTGCATGGTCCGCGCCTGCCAGCGCATCGCGCGTTTCTATTACGCCGAGTCCTGCGGCCAGTGTACGCCGTGCCGCGAAGGCACCGGCTGGATGTACCGCATGATCACCCGCGTAGTGGAAGGCAAGGCCACGCTGGAAGACTTGAATACGCTGAAGGCTTCGGCGGGCCAGATCGAAGGCCACACCATCTGCGCCTTCGGCGAAGCGGCTGCGTGGCCGGTGCAGGGCATGCTGCGCCACTACTGGAACGAATTCGAGTACTTCATCCTCAACGGCCGTTCCATCGTCGATGAGAAGTACGATCGCGTTGCCGAGGAGCGCGCCGCATGAGCGCCCAGCCCGTCAATCCGAACCTTGCGCCCGACCATGTCACCGTCTTCATCGACGGTGTGGAACTGGCCGCGCCCAAGGGCTCGATGATCATCCAGGCCGCCGACAAGGCGGGCATTCCGATCCCGCGTTTCTGCTACCACGACAAACTGGCCATCGCCGCCAACTGCCGCATGTGCTTGGTGGAAGTGGAGAAGATGCCCAAGCCCGCACCGGCCTGCGCTACCCCGGTGATGGACGGCATGAAGATCGCCACGCGCAGCGACAAGGCGTTGAAGTCGCAGCGCAACGTGATGGAATTCCTGCTCATCAACCATCCGCTGGACTGCCCGATCTGCGACCAGGGCGGCGAATGCGAACTGCAGGACCTGTCGCTGGGTTACGGCCGTTCGGTCAGCCGTTTCCAGGAACGCAAGCGCGTGGTGCCGGACGAAGACATCGGCCCGCTGGTCGCCACCGAGATGACCCGCTGCATCCAGTGCACGCGCTGCGTGCGCTTCACCGCCGACATCGCCGGCACCTACGAGCTGGGCGGCATGTACCGCGGCGAAAACCTGCAGATCGGCACCTACGACGGCAAGCCGCTGACCACCGAACTTTCCGGCAACGTCGTGGACGTGTGCCCGGTCGGCGCGCTGACCAACAAGGTATTCCAGTTCCGCGCGCGTCCTTGGGAGCTGATCGCGCGCGAATCGATCGGCTATCACGATGCGATGGGTTCCAACCTGTTCCTGCACGTGCGCCGCGGCGAAGTGCTGCGCACCGTGCCGCGCGACAACGAAGCGGTCAACGAATGCTGGCTGTCCGACCGCGACCGCTATTCGCACCAGGGCCTGTACGCCGAAGACCGCGCGGTCAGGCCGCTGCTGAAAGTCGGCGACAGCGGTACCGATAACGACTGGAAGGAAGTGTCCTGGGCCGAAGGCCTGGCCGCCGCCGCCGAAATCCTGCGCGCCCACAAGGGCGACGATCTGGGCGTGCTCGCGCATCCGGCGACTCCTAACGACGAAGGCAGTCTGCTGGCCCGACTGGCCGAAGGCCTGGGTAGCGGCAATCTGGATCACCGCATCTTCAACCGCGATTTCTCCGATGGCGCCGTGGCCGAACCGTTCGCCACGCCACTGGCGGAAATCGAGCAAGCCGACGCTATCGTTCTGCTCGGCACCAACATTCGCCATGAACTGCCGCTATTGCATCAGCGTATCCGCAAGGCCAACACGCAGCGCAAGGCCAAGGTCTACGCGGTCAATCCGGTCGACTTCGATTTCGCGTTCCCGCTCGCCGGCAAGCGCATCGTACCGCCGTCGAAATTCGTCGACGCGTTGAACGACTCCGCGTTGCTGGATGCGGTGAAGGGCGCCAGCCGCCCGGTATTGATCGTCGGCGCGTTGGTCGAAAACCATCCGCAGGCCGCCTCTATCCGCGCCGCCGCCAAGGCATTCGCCGCCGCCACCGGTGCTTCGCTGTGCCGTATTCCGCAGGGCGCCAATGCGGTGGGTTTGGCACGCAACGGCGTGTTGCCGGCCAAACGCGATGTCGTCGGCATGTTCGCCGAGCCGCGTGCGGCCTATGTGATCTACGGTATCGAGCCGGGTCTGGATTTCGCCGACGGCGCGAATGCGCAGAAGGCATTGAAGGCGGCTAAGGTCGTGGCCTTCAGCCATTTCGCCTGCAAGTCGACCCGCAATGTGGCCGACGTGATCCTGCCGATCGGCGCGTTGCCGGAAATCGAGGCGACCTTGACCAACCTGGACGGCGTCGACCAGCGCACTCAGGCCGGCGGCAAGTTGCCGGGCGAAGCGCGCGAAGGCTGGAAGGTGTTGCGCGCTCTCGGCGGCGAACTGCAGTTGCCTGCGTTCGAGTTCATCGACCTCGCTGGCGCACGCGCCGCAGGCAAGGCATCGACGCCCGCTGCGATCGCGAAGTCTCCTGCGCCTTCGCCGGCTTCCGAAGGATTTGAAGTGGCGGCGAGCGCTGCGATCTACCGCACCGACGGTGTCGTGCGTCGTGCCGAGGCGTTGCAGGCGCATCCGCTCAATGTTTCGCCGCGGATTATCCTGAATCCCGAAGATGCCGAAGCAGCGGGCCTGACGGAAGGAGTTGTCGCCAAGGTCGGCGCGCCCGATGGTACGGCCACCTTGCCGGTCTTCGTCGACGCGCGCGTGGCGCGCGGTGCGGCCTGGATCGAAAGCGGCCATGGCGCAACCGCACCGCTGGGCGCCGGACGCGTGACGGTGGTGCGCGCATGAACGAGCTTCTGTTGAATGCCATCGATCCTCTGCGCGAATGGTTCTTCGGGCTGGGCGGTTTCGGCGTGGTGCTGTGGATCGTGCTGAAGATCCTGCTGATCGCGGTGCCGGTGATCGTCGCGGTCGCTTTCTACGTGGTCTGGGAGCGCAAGCTGATCGGCTGGATGCACGTGCGCCACGGGCCGATGTACGTGGGCATGGGCATCTTCCAGGCCTTCGCCGACGTGTTCAAGCTGCTGTTCAAGGAAGTCCTGATGCCCGCCAAGGCTCAGAAGACGATGTATATCCTTGGACCGCTGATTACGCTGGCTCCGGCTTTCGCCGCATGGGCTGTGGTGCCTTTCGACGCGAAGATCGTGCTGTCCAACGCCAACGCAGGCCTGTTGTATCTGCTGGCGATGACCTCGCTGGGCGTGTACGGCATCATCATCGCCGGCTGGGCGTCGAACTCGAAATACGCCTTCCTGGGCGCGATGCGTTCGGCCGCGCAGGTGGTTAGCTACGAAATCGCGATGGGCTTCGCCCTGGTCGGCGTGCTGATCGCCGCGGGCAGCATGAACCTCAGCGACATCGTGATGGCGCAGGCCGGCAACAACGGTCCGTTCGAATGGTTCTGGCTGCCGTTGTTCCCGTTGTTCATCGTGTACTGGGTGTCCGGGGTGGCCGAGACCAACCGCGCGCCGTTCGACGTGACCGAAGGCGAATCGGAAATCGTCGCCGGGCACATGGTCGAATATTCGGGCGCGGCGTTCTCGCTGTTCTTCCTGGCCGAATACGCCAACATGATCCTGGTCAGCTTCCTGGTGTCGCTGTTCTTCATGGGCGGCTGGCTGAGCCCGCTGCAGGGCTGGAACCCGGGCGACGTGTCGCCATGGGTGAACTGGATCTGGCAGGGCGGCTGGCCGTGGCTGCTGCTGAAGGTGGGTTTCTTCGCCAGCGCGTTCATTTGGTTCCGCGCCAGTTTCCCGCGCTACCGTTACGACCAGATCATGCGTCTGGGCTGGAAGGTGTTCATCCCGCTGACCATCGCCTGGATCGCGGTCACTGCGTTGATGGTGTTCTTTGGTGTGTTCGAGAAAGGCGTCTGAGTGATGAATAAAGTAGTCCATTACTTCAAGAGCCTGATGCTGCTGGAACTTATGCAGGGACTGTGGCTGACCTTGAAGTACACGTTCAAGCCGAAGTACACGGTGATGTACCCGATGGAGAAGTTCCCGCAGTCGCCACGCTTCCGCGGGCTGCACGCACTGCGCCGCTATCCCAACGGCGAAGAGCGCTGCATCGCCTGCAAGCTGTGCGAGGCGGTGTGCCCGGCGCTGGCGATCACCATCGATTCGGAGAAGCGAGAGGACGGCACCCGCCGCACCACGCGCTACGACATCGACCTGTTCAAGTGCATCTACTGCGGTTTCTGCGAGGAAAGCTGCCCGGTGGATTCCATCGTGGAGACCCACATCCTGGAATACCACTTCGAAAACCGTGGCGAGAACATCGTCACCAAGCCGCAGCTGCTGGCGATCGGGGACCGGCTGGAAACCGAGATCGCCGAGCGCCGCGCCGCCGACGCCGCCTTCCGCTGAGGTCACGATGGATCTGCTGCTCGCTTCCTTCTATGTATTCGCTGCCGTGGCGGTAGTCGCCGCCGGCGGCGTGATCAGCGTGCGCAACCCGGTGCATGCGGTGCTGTGCCTGATCCTGACGTTCTTCTCCATCGCCTGCATCTGGCTGCTGGTGGGCGCCGAGTTCCTGGGCGTGGCGCTGATCCTGGTCTACGTGGGCGCGGTGATGGTGCTGTTCCTGTTCGTGGTGATGATGCTGGACATCGACATCGTCAAGATCCGCGAGGGCTGGGTGCGTTACCTGCCGGTCGGTCTGCTGGTGGCGGTGGTCATGCTCTTGGAGATCCTGGCCCTGATCGGATTCAAGGCCAAACTGGTCACGCCGTACGCGGCCAACGCGGCATCGGCAGCGGCGGACGTTTCCAACACCGCATGGCTGGCGCGCACGCTGTTCACCAAGTTCCTGCTGCCGTTCGAATTCGCCGCGGTGATCCTGACCGTGGCGGTGATCGCGGCGGTGATGCTGACCCTGCGCAAGCGCGAAGGCAGCAAGACGCAGAACCCTGCCGAGCAGTCGCGGGTCAAGGCCGGCGACCGTCTGCGCATGATCGATGTGGCGGTGGAAAATCCGGTGCGCGAGACCCTGATCGTGCCGCCGCCGGCCGAACCGGAGGCTAAGCCATGATCGCTCTGGGCCATTTGCTCGCGCTCGGCGCGGTGCTGTTCTGCATCAGCGTCGCCGGCATCTTCCTCAACCGCAAGAACATCATCGTGCTGCTGATGTCGATCGAGCTGATGCTGCTGGCGGTGAACATCAATTTCATCGCCTTCTCGCGCCAGTTCGGCGATCCGGACGGGCAGATCTTCGTGTTCTTCATCCTGACCGTGGCCGCTGCGGAAGCCGCGATCGGTCTGGCCATCCTGGTCACCCTGTTCCGAACCCGGCGCACGATCAACGTGACCGAAGTCGATACCTTGAAAGGCTGATGCACCGATGACGGGTCTGGAAATCATCATCTCCAAGAACGTGCTGCTGGCGATCGTGCTGGCGCCATTGCTGGGAAGCGTCGTGGCCGGCCTGTTCGGGCGGCAGGTAGGCCGTGCGGGCGCGCATTGGGTCACCATCCTGGGTGTGGCGGTCAGTTGCGCATTGTCCGGCTGGGTGCTTTACCAACTGGTCGGAGGCGCCGCACCGTTCAACGAGAACGTTTACACCTTCTTCCAGATCGGCAACTATTCCGGGCATGTCGGTTTCATGATCGACAAGCTGACGGCGATGATGATGGTGGTGGTGACCTTCGTCTCGCTGCTGGTGCACATCTACACCATCGGCTACATGGCCGACGATCCGGGTTACCAGCGCTTCTTCAGCTACATCTCGTTGTTCACCTTCTCCATGCTGATGCTGGTGATGAGCAACAACTTCCTGCAGCTGTTCTTCGGCTGGGAAGCAGTGGGTCTGGTGTCCTACCTGCTGATCGGCTTCTGGTTCAAGCGTCCCAGCGCGATCTTCGCCAACCTCAAGGCCTTCCTGGTCAATCGCGTCGGCGATTTCGGCTTCCTGCTGGGCATCGCCGCGGTGCTATTCTGGTTCGGCACGCTGGATTACGCCTCGGTGTTCGCCAATGCGCCGATGCTGAAAGGCGTCACCGCACAGGTGATCACCGGACATCCGTGGAGTGTGGCCACGATCATCTGCATCTGCCTGTTCATCGGCGCGATGGGCAAGTCGGCGCAGGTGCCGCTGCATGTCTGGCTGCCGGATTCGATGGAAGGCCCGACGCCGATCTCGGCGCTGATTCACGCCGCGACCATGGTCACCGCCGGCATCTTCATGGTGGCGCGCATGTCGCCGCTGTTCGAGATGTCGGAGACGGCGCTCAACTTCGTTCTGTTCATCGGTGCCACCACCGCCTTCTTCACCGGCCTGATCGGCATCGTGCAGAACGACATCAAGCGCGTGGTCGCCTATTCCACGCTGTCGCAGCTGGGCTACATGACCGTGGCGTTGGGCGTGTCGGCGTATTCGGCCGCGATCTTCCACCTGATGACCCATGCGTTCTTCAAGGCGCTGCTGTTCCTGGGCGCGGGCTCGGTGATCATCGCCCTGCACCATGAGCAGGACATGCGCAAGATGGGCGGCCTGCGCAAGTACATGCCGATCACTTTCATCACCATGTGGATCGGCACCTTGGCGCTGGTGGGCACGCCGTTCTTCTCCGGCTTCTATTCGAAGGACACCATCATCGAAGCCGCGGCGCACCATGCGCACGAAGCCAACAACTGGATCGCCACCTACGGCTATTGGGCGGTGCTGGGCGGCGTGTTCGTGACCAGCTTCTACAGCTTCCGCCTGTTGTACCTGACTTTCCACGGCAAGGAGCGCTTCCGCGATGCCCATGACGACCATGGCCACGGCCATGCGGCGCATGCGCATGACGACCACGCGCACGATGATCATGGTCATGGCGCTCATGAGCCCCATGAATCTCCGTGGGTCGTGACCGTTCCGTTGATTCTCCTGGCCATTCCTTCCGTTGCGATCGGCTTCTTCACCATCGGTCCCATGCTGTTCGGCACCGACTGGATGGGCCATCACGCGGCGGCCTCGGTCCCTGGGCAGGCGCTCACCTTCTTCAGTGGAGCGATCGATTTCATGGATCCGGCGCGGGACACGGTGCTGGCGCTGAAGGAAGAATTCCACGGCCCGGTTGCGTTCGCCTGGCATGGCGTATGGGCATGGCCGTTCGCACTTACGTTGTTGGGATTCATCGCTGCGACGCTGCTTTATCTCGTCGCTTCGCCTGCACTGCCCGCGCGCATGCGCCACAGCAAAGTCGGCGCCTTCCTGGCCAACATCCTCGACAAGAAGTACTGGATGGACACGCTGTGGATCGGCGGTTTCGCCGGCGGCGGCGTGGCCCTGGGCGATCTGTCGCGCGCCATCGACAGCAAGGTGATCGATGGCGTGGCGGTCAACGGCAGCGCCAAGCTGGTCGACATGGCAGCCAATCTGTTGCGACGCACCCAATCGGGTTTCCTCTACCACTACGCCTTCGCGATGATCCTCGGCCTGATTGCACTCCTGGCCGTACTCATCCGGTTTTGGCAATGAACGCCGCGGCGTTGAACTGACGGATTACGAAGACGTGTCGAACTGGCCTTTATTGAGTGTATTGATCTGGCTGCCCATGCTGGGCGGCGCGCTGATCCTGGCGTTGGGCAATGCCCGCCCCAGTGCGGCGCGTTGGACCGCACTGGTGGTGGCGCTGCTGACCTTCGTGGCCAGCATCGGCCTGCTGACCGGCATAAATTCGGCCGATCCGGGCATGCAGTTCGTCGAGGCGCATGCCTGGATTCCCGCCTACGACATCGGCTACAACCTGGGCGCCGACGGCATCTCCATCGCCCTGATCGTGCTGACCACGCTGACCACCGCGCTCGCGCTGATCGGCGCGTGGACCGTGATCGAGAAGCGCGTGAGCCAGTACGTCGCGGCCTTCCTGTTCCTGGAAGGCATGATGATCGGCGTGTTCTGCGCCACCGACGCGATGCTGTTTTACGTGTTCTTCGAAGCCATGCTGATCCCGATGTTCCTGATCATCGGCGTCTGGGGCGGGCCGCGCCGCATCTACGCATCGGTCAAGTTCTTCCTGTACACCTTCCTCGGTTCGGTGCTGATGCTGGTGGGCTTGATCTACTTGTATCTGAAAGGCGGCAGCTTCCAGTTCGCCGATCTGTACCAGTTGTCGCTCAACGCCAAGGAGCAGACCTGGCTGTTCTTCGCCTTCCTGGTCGCCTTCGCGGTCAAGGTGCCGATGTTCCCGGTGCACACTTGGTTGCCCGACGCTCACGTGGAGGCGCCTACCGCCGGTTCGGTGATCCTGGCGGCGATCATGCTGAAGATCGGCGGCTACGGCTTCCTGCGTTTCACGCTTCCCATCCTTCCCGACGCGGGCCACGAATGGGCCTGGCTGGTGATCGTGCTGTCGCTGATCGGCGTGGTTTATGTGGGCCTGGTGGCGCTGGTGCAGGACGACATGAAGAAGCTGATCGCCTATTCGTCGGTCTCGCATATGGGCTTCGTGACTCTGGGCATCTTCATCGCGTTCGGTCTCATCCGCGACCACGGCAACCTGGACGGCGCCCGTCTGGCCCTGCAGGGCTCGATGGTGCAGATGATCTCGCACGGCTTCGTTTCCGGCGCGATGTTCTCCTGCGTCGGCGTGCTGTACGACCGCATGCATACGCGCATGATCCGCGACTACGGCGGCGTGGCCAACGTGATGCCGTGGTTCGCGGTGCTGTTCGTGTTCTTCGGCATGGCCAACGCCGGCCTGCCGGGCACCAGCGGTTTCGTCGGCGAATTCATGGTCATCGTGGCCAGCTTCCAGAAGCATCCCTATCTCGCGCTGACCGCGGCTTCCACCCTGATCATCGGCGCGGCCTACACGTTGTGGCTGGTCAAGCGCGTGATGTACGGCGAGGTGGCCAACGCGCACGTGGCGGAAATGAAGGACCTCAACGGTCGGGAGATACTGGTGCTCGGTGTGTTCGCTTTGGGCGTGCTGGCGATCGGCATCTGGCCGAAGCCGCTGACCGACCTCATGGAGCCCTCGATCGCGCAACTGGCGATGCAGCTCGCCAACAGCAAGCTGTAAGGAAGAATGATGACCACGCCGACGTTATCCGCCGCCACCGCCGACCTGATGCCGCTGCTGCCCGAGTTGGTGCTGATCGGTGGCGCTTTCGCGCTGCTGATGCTGGACCTGTTCCTGGACGCCAATCGCCGCGTGATCACCCATGCGCTGGCGTTGGCTTTGCTGGCCGGCGTGCTGGCGATGATCGCCTGCGGCGTGGGCGGGCAGGGCACGGTATTCAGCGGCATGTTCGTGCGCGATGTGATGGCCGATGTCAGCAAGGTGGTGATCCTGGGAGTCAGCGCGCTGTCGCTGCTCTATGCCTGGCCGTACCTGCGCGAGCGCAAGCTCTATCCGGGCGAAGTGCCGGTGCTCATCCTGTTCGCCACGGCCGGCATGATGATGCTGGTGTCGGCGGGCAACATGGTGCTGGTCTACCTGGGTCTGGAATTGCTGGCGCTGTGTTCCTATGCGCTGGTCGCGCTGGACCGCGACAACGGTCTTTCCACCGAAGCGGGCATGAAGTACATCGTGCTCGGCTCGCTCGCTTCGGGGTTGCTGCTGTACGGCATGTCGTTGGTCTATGGCGCGACCGGCACGCTGGACCTCGCCGGTATCCACGCTGCGTCCGGCCAGGTCGCCGACAAAGCCCTGTTGCTGACCGGCGTCGTGTTCCTGGTGGCCGGGCTGGCATTCAAACTGGGCGCCGCTCCTTTCCATATGTGGTTGCCCGACGTTTATCAGGGCGCACCGACGCCGATCACTTTGTTCATCAGCGCCGGTCCCAAGCTCGCCGCCTTCGGCATGGCCTACCGGCTGCTGGAGAACGGCGTGGGCCCGATGTCCGAGCAGTGGCAGCTGATGCTCGCCGGGCTCGCCGCCGCCTCGCTGGTGATCGGCAACGTGATCGCCATCGCGCAGACCAATCTCAAGCGCATGCTGGCGTATTCGACGGTCTCCCACGTCGGTTTCCTGCTGCTGGGTCTGGCCGGCGGCGAAGCGCGCGGTTACGCGGCCTCGCTGTTCTATGGCATCAGCTATGCGGTGATGTCGGCCGCGGCGTTCGGCGCCATCATCGTGTTGTCGCGCCAGGGTTTCGAAGCCGACAAGATCGACGACTTCAAGGGCCTGAATGCGCGGAATCCATGGCAGGCCGGATTGGTGCTGTGCGTGATGGCCTCGCTGGCCGGCGTACCGCCTTTCCTGGGCTTCTGGGCCAAGCTGGTAGTGCTGGGCGCAGCGCTGGAGGGAGGGCTGGTGTGGCTGGCCGTGCTGGGCGTCGTCTGCGCCGTGATCGGCGGTTACTACTACCTGCGCGTGATCAAGGTGATGTACTTCGACGAACCCGTCGGCGAGCTTCCGCCGGTGCGCGGGGATCGTGTGGTTCCAGTGGTGTTCGGCGTCAATGCGCTGGCGCTGCTGGTGCTGGGAATCTTCTGGAATCCGATCATGGCGTGGTGCCAGCAGGCCTTCGCCGGCTGAACCTCGCGGCGATGCGGGCTTGCAATAAAAGGTCCGAGTCACCATAATTCCGCTTCTGATGCGGGGTGGAGCAGTCTGGCAGCTCGTCGGGCTCATAACCCGAAGGTCGCAGGTTCAAATCCTGCCCCCGCTACCAAGCTTTTCGGTTCGATGGAAAGCCTCTTGCAGAGGCTTTTTTACCGACCAAGGCCTGGGCTAGTGAAGGCGAATGTTCCCGCCTCCACACCGGAATCCAGCAGTATCGGACAAGGGGCCCATCAGGGCCCTTTGTTGTTTCCGGACCGTCACTTTTCCTTTTCCTTCTGGCAAATCGTCATCACGTGAGCGACAAGGCAAAACAAATCGCGAACCTGCTGTCCCCCACGGTGCAGGCCCTGGGCCTAGAGCTGCTGGGCGCCGAGTACCTGCCCGCGCCGGGCAGCGCCACCTTGCGTCTGTATATCGACGTGACCGAGGCCGAACTGGCCACGCGTGTGGTCAATATCGAGGATTGCGAAGCGGTGAGCCGCGAGGTGTCCGCTCAGTTGGATGTCGAGGATCCGATCACCGGCAACTACACACTGGAAGTGTCTTCACCCGGCATTGAGCGCCCGCTGTTCACCCTGGCGCAGTTCGCTCGCCACCAGGGCGAATCGGCCAAGGTGGTGCTGCGATTGCCGCAGGACGGGCGCCGCCGGCTGCAGGGCCAGATCGTGCGCATCGAAGGCGGCAACATCGTGTTCAAACTTGATAATTCACAAGTCGACAATGCCGAGATGACGGTGGCGTTCGAGAATGTGGACAAGGCCAGGATCATGCCCGACTGGGTGGCGCTGGGGTTCGCGCCGCAGCCCAAGAAAGCCGGCCCGGCCAAACCGGCCGCAGCCAAGGCGGCGCCGAAGAAGACGGCGCCAGTGAAGAAAGCGGCGAAGAAAGCGATTAAGAAAAAACCGGCCGGCAAATCGGCTTCCAAGAAACCGGCCCCCAAGCAACCGGGCCAGGCAAAAACCAACCAACCGGCGGCCAAGCGGCCGCGCGCGGAGTAAACGATGAGTAAGGAATTGTTGCTGGTAGTGGATGCGGTCGCCAACGAAAAGGGCGTGCCGCGCGAAGTGATCTTCGATGCCATCGAGGCCGCGCTGGCGTCGGCCGCGAAGAAGCGCTATCCGGACCAGGAAGTGCTGACCCGCGTGACCATCGACCACAAGACCGGCGAGTACGAGACTTTCCGCCGTTGGGAAGTGGTGGCCGACGACGTGGTCATGGAGTCCCCCGACTTCCAGATCCGTCTGATGGACGCTCTGGACGAAAGCGATGGCGCCGAAGTGGGCGACTACGTGGAAGAGCAGATCGAAAACCCCGATTTCGGACGCATCGCCGCGCAGGCCGCCAAGCAGGTCATCGTGCAGCGCGTGCGCGAGGCCGAGCGCGCCCAGGTCGTGGACGCATGGAAGGATCGCATCGGCGAACTGGTCACCGGCATCGTCAAGCGCGCCGAACGCGGCAATATCTACGTAGACCTGGGCGGCAACGCCGAGGCCTTCATTCCCAAGGACAAGGGCATTCCGCGCGACACCCTGCGCGCCGGCGACCGCGTGCGCGGCTATCTGTTCGATGTGCGCACCGAGCCGCGCGGCCCGCAGCTGTTCATCAGCCGTGCCGCCCCGGAATTCATGATCGAACTGTTCAAGCTGGAAGTGCCGGAAGTGGGCCAGGGCCTGGTCGAGATCAAGGCCTGCGCGCGCGATCCGGGCGACCGCGCCAAGATCGCGGTGCTGGCGCACGACACCCGCACCGATCCCATCGGCGCCTGCATCGGCATGCGCGGCTCGCGCGTGCAGGCGGTGTCCAACGAACTCAACGGCGAGCGCGTGGACATCGTGCTGTGGAACGACAGCGCCGCCAATTTCGTCATCAACGCGATGGCGCCGGCGGAAGTGCAGTCCATCATCGTCGATGAAGAAAAGCACTCCATGGACCTGGCCGTGGCCGAAGACCGCCTGGCCCAGGCCATCGGCAAGGGCGGCCAGAACGTGCGCCTGGCCAGCCGTCTGACCGGGTGGCAGCTGAACGTGATGACCCAGGACCAGGTGTCGGCCAAGTCCGAGGCCGAGCAGGCCGTCGCCCGTCAGTTGTTCGTGGACAAGCTGGAGGTGGACGAGGAAATCGCGGCCATCCTGGTGGCCGAAGGCTTCAACACGGTCGAGGAAATCGCCTACGTGCCGGTCGGCGAGCTGCTGGCGGTGGAGGGCTTCGACGAGGATATCGTCGAGGAACTGCGCGCCCGTGCCCGCGACGCGTTGCTCAACGAGGCCCTGGCCGAAGAAGAGGAAGTCGACGAGAACCAGCCGGCGGAAGACTTGCTGGCCCTGGAAGGCATGGACGACGAAACCGCCTATGCGCTGGCCGGGCATGGCGTGCGCACCAGCGAGGATCTTTCCGACCTGAGTACGGACGAGATCGTCGAATTCGGCATCGAAGGGCTGGACGAGGATCGCGCCAAGGCGCTGATCCTGGCCGCCCGCGCCGAGGAGATAGCCCGTCTGGAGCGTGGCGAATGAACGCCACGCTGGTACGTCTGGAAAGCGGCCAATGAGCCGGCAATGAACGCCGCCCTGCAGAATACAGGGCTAGAATCCGCGTTCCCTTCGCAATAGGCGGGGGACGCATACGAAGGTCACAGGATCCGAATGACGCAGCAAACCACCATCCGCAAGCTTGCCGAACTGGTCAATACGCCGGTCGAGAAACTGCTTGAGCAACTGGCCGAGGCCGGCATGAGCTTCAGCGGTCCCGACCAGCCCGTGACCAGCACCGAGAAGATGAAACTGCTCGGCTTCCTGCGTCGCACCCATGGCAAGGCCGACAAGCCCGCCGAGGACGACGCTGCGCCGAAGAAGATCACGCTCAATCGCCGCAAGGTGCAGGAAGTGACGGTCGCCGCCGGTCGCACCAAGACCACGGTCAACGTGGAGGTGCGCCAGAAGCGCACCTACATCAAGAGCGATGAGGTCGAAGCGCCGCCCAGCGACGAGCGCGCCGACGCGCTACGCAAGCTGCAGGAATCCAACCAGCGCAATCTGGAAGAACAGCAGCGTCTGGCCGAGACCGACAAGAAGCGCGCCGATGAGCGCGAGCGTCTGCGCCTGGAAGAAGAGGCCGTACGTCTCAAGGCCGAAGCCGAACGCCTGCAGGCCGAAGCCGAAGCAGTCGCCGCCGCCACCGGCGTTGCGTCCACCGACGACGATGCCACTACCGCGCGTCCGGCCAAGCCCAGCGGACACCATGTGCCCAAGCCGCCGGTGCGCAAGGATCCCCCGCGCGTCGACGACCGCAACGCCACGCCCGCCAGCAAGCACAAGACCCGCGGCTCGCACGCGATGGTCGCCGGCGTGGAAGACGACGACAGCACCCAGCGTTTCGCCGGACAGCTGCATCTTTCCGCTGCCGATCGCGCCCGCCGCACGACCACCCGCGGCAAGCCCAAGCCGCGCCGTCAGGAACAATCGCGTGGGGGCACCGGCACCCATGGCTTCGAGCGTCCGACCGCACCGGTCGTGCGCGACGTGGCCATCGGCGAGACCATCACCGTGGCCGACCTGGCGCAGAAGCTCGCGCTCAAGGGCGGCGACGTGGTCAAGGCGCTGTTCAAGATGGGCGTCATGGCGACCATCACCCAGAGCATCGACCACGACACCGCCGCGCTGGTGACCGAAGAACTCGGCCACAACGTGGTGCGCGCCGACAGCGGCGACGTCGAGGACCACCTGATCGCCCACAGCGAAACCGACCAGGGCGAGCAATCGCCGCGTCCGCCGGTGGTCACCATCATGGGTCACGTCGATCACGGCAAGACCTCGTTGCTGGATTACATCCGCCGCACCAAGGTCGCCAATAGCGAAGCCGGCGGCATCACCCAGCACATCGGCGCCTACCACGTCGAAACCGGCAAGGGCGTCATCAGCTTCCTGGATACGCCGGGCCATGCCGCCTTCACCCAGATGCGCGCCCGCGGCGCCAAGCTCACCGACATCGTGGTGCTGGTGGTAGCCGCCGACGACGGCGTCATGCCGCAGACCATCGAAGCGGTGAAGCTGGCCAAGGCGGCCAACGTGCCGCTGATCGTGGCGGTCAACAAGATGGACAAGAGCGATGCCGATCCGGGTCGCGTCAAGAACGAGTTCCTGACCCACGACGTGGTCGCCGAAGAGTTCGGCGGCGACACCCAGTTCGTCGAGGTCTCGGCCAAGACCGGCGCCGGCGTCGACAACCTGCTGGATTCGATCCTGCTGCAGGCCGAAGTGCTGGAACTCAAGGCCGCGCCTACCGGCCGCGCCAGCGGCGTGGTCATCGAGTCTTCGCTGGACAAGGGTCGTGGCCCCGTCGCCACCGTGCTCGTGCAGCAGGGCCAGCTGAAGAAGGGCGATTACCTGGTCTGCGGCACCCAGTACGGCCGCGTGCGCGCGCTGTTCGACGAAACCGGCGGCCAACCGGCCGAAGCCGGCCCGTCGATTCCGGTGCAGGTGCTCGGCCTGTCGGGCGTGCCGGATGCGGGCGACGATTTCGTCGTCGTCGCCGACGAACGCCTGGCCAAGGACGTGGCCCAGCAGCGCGACAGCAAGCGCCGCGAGTCGCGCCTGGTACAGTCCGCCGGCAGCCGCATGGAAGACATCATGTCGCAGCTGGGCAAGGGCGAGGGCCAGTTGGTTCTGAACTTGGTCATCAAGGCCGACGTGCAGGGTTCGGTGGAAGCGCTGAAGCAGTCGCTGGTGGCGTTGTCCAACGACATGATCCGGATCAACATCATCCACTCCGGCGTGGGCGGCATCACCGAGTCCGACGCCAATTCGGCGCTGACCTCCAAGGCCACCATGATCGGCTTCAATGTCCGTGCCGACGCGGCCGCGCGCCGCATCGTCGAATCCAACGGCATCGATCTGCGCTACTTCTCGATCATCTACGACGTGATCGACCAGGTGAAGCAAGTGGCTTCCGGTCTGCTGGGCGTGGAGATCCGCGAAGAGATCATCGGCATAGCGGAAGTCCGCGACGTTTTCCGCAGTTCCAAGTTCGGCGCGGTCGCCGGCTGCATGGTCGTGGAGGGCACGGTCAAGCGCAACAAGCCGATCCGCGTGCTGCGCGACAGCACGGTGGTGTTCGAAGGCGAACTGGAATCGCTGCGCCGCTTCAAGGAGAACGTGGACGAAGTGCGCAACGGCACCGAGTGCGGCATCGGCGTGAAGCAGTACAACGACGTGCAGCCGGGCGACCAGATCGAGTGCTTCGAGCGCATCGAAGTGCAGCGCACGCTGTAACGGCCAGGAGCGAGCGTGGAGTAGTGAGTAAGAGCGCTCTCACTCACTTCTCACTCCTCGCTTCTCACTTCTGAGCTATTACCACCCATGCCCATCAAATCATTCCACCGCAGCGACCGCGTTTCCGCCCAGCTCCGCCGCGAACTGGGCAAGCTGGTGCACGAGTTCGTGCGCGAACATGGCTTGCCGTCGGTGAGCGTGTCCGACGTGGAAGTCACCCGCGACCTGGCCCATGCCAAGGTGTTCGTCACCGCGTTGATGCAGGAGCGGTCGGCCGAAGCGGTGAAGGACCTGAAGGAGCTTTCGCCGCAGATCCGCTACCAGCTGGGCAAGGCGATGAAGCTGCGCCATGTGCCCGAGCTGCATTTCCACTACGACGATTCGGTGGACCGCGGCGAGCGCATCGAGAACCTGCTGCGCGATCTGCCGCCGCCGCCGGCGGACGAAGACGGCGAATCCGAAGAGAAGTGATTGAGTTCCCTTCTCCCACTGGGAGAAGGTGCCCGAAGGGCGGATGAGGGAGGGAGAGTTCCGGCACACGGGAATTTCCCGCAACCTGATCGCCCGCTCCCTCATCCGGCGCTACGCGCCACCTTCTCCCGGAGGGAGAAGGGAAGCTATGCTTCCCGCCGTCATGCAGCCAAAGGTCAAATTCCGACGCCTAGACGGCATCCTGCTGCTCGACAAGCCGCAAGGGCTGAGCTCCAACCAGGCTTTGCAGCGGGCGCGTTTCCTGTTCCGGGCGCAGAAGGGCGGCCATACCGGCAGCCTGGATCCGTTGGCCACCGGCCTGCTGCCGCTGTGTTTCGGCGAGGCCACCAAGATCGCCGGCAACCTGCTGGGCGCGCGCAAGGCCTACGACACGGTCGCGCGCCTGGGCATCACCACCGACACCGACGACGCCGAAGGCCAGCCGCTGCGCGAACGTGCGGTCGGCAAATACACTCTGCCGCAGATCGACGCCGCCTTGCGCGAACTGACCGGGCGCATCCAGCAACGCCCGCCCATCTATTCGGCCCTCAAACGCGGCGGCGAACCGCTGTACGCCAAGGCCCGGCGCGGCGAGATCGTGGAAGTGGAACCGCGCGCGATCGAGGTCCACCGTTTCGAATTGCAGTCGGCTGCCGACCTGCTGGACGGCGGCGAGCCGCTGCTGCGCCTGCAGGTGGAATGCGGCTCCGGCACCTATGTGCGCAGCCTGGTGCGCGACCTGGGCGAGCTGCTGGGCTGCGGCGCGCACGTGGTGGAGCTGCGCCGCCTATGGGTGGAGCCTTTCCGCGAGCCGCGCATGTGGACGCTGGAGGCGCTGCAGGCCCTGGCCCAGCGCGACGAACGCAGCCTGGATGCCTGCCTGCTGCCGCTGGACGCCGGCCTGATCGGCTTCCGCCGCATCGATCTGACCGACGAGGCGGCCCGCCGCTTCAGTCAGGGCCAGCGTCTGCCGGGCATTCCTGGCTCCGTGGGGCCGTGCGCCGTCTATGCCGCCGATGGGCGGGTGCTGGGCCTGGCCCAGTTGGATGAGGGCAGGGTGCTGGCCCCGCAGCGCCTGTTCAACTGGCCCGAGCCGGCCGGAAATCCGGCGCCGGCGCAGTAAAACCTTGTTTTGCAAGGCTTCGGCGACTACAATGCCGCGGCCTTTTCGGCATCCTCGATCATCACTGATCGCACTCGCAACATCCCATCGTAAACGGCGAGTCCGCGGTGCGCACCGCATCCCTAGTCCAGGGATCCAGCGCGTTCCTGCAGGCCACGCATCTCAAGAGAAAAAAGCAAATGCCCATCGATACCCAGAAAGTCATTGAAGACAACAAGCGCGGTCCCGCCGACACCGGCTCCCCGGAAGTCCAGGTCGCCCTGATCACCGCCCGCATCGAACAGCTCAGCGGCCACTTCAAGACCCACAAGAAAGACCACCACAGCCGCCGTGGCCTGCTCCAGCTCGTGAACCGCCGCCGCAGCCTGCTCGACTATCTGAAAAAGAAGGACGGCGAGCGCTACAAGACCCTGATCGAGAAACTCGGCCTGCGTCGCTAAACCCAATACCGACCGCGGCGCAGTGATGCGCCGCGGTTTGCATTTCCGGGACAGAAAATGTCCCGGCGAAAAAAGTTTCCAACATCGCAATACTCCGGCCGGACCAACCCGGCCATCCGCGTGCGGCAAGGGTCGCACCCGGTTCAACCGATAGCGCATCACCAAGGAATCAAACGTGGCAAAAATTACCAAGACCTTCCAGTACGGCAAACACCAGGTCACCCTGGAAACCGGCGAGATCGCCCGCCAGGCCGGCGGCGCCGTCATCGTCAAGTTCGACGACACCGTGCTGCTGGTTTCCGCAGTCGCCGCCAAGAACGCGCGCGAAGGCCAGGACTTCTTCCCGCTGACCGTCGACTACCAGGAGCGTTTCTACGCCGGTGGCCGCATCCCGGGCGGCTTCTTCAAGCGCGAAGGCCGCGCCACCGAGAAGGAAACCCTGATCTCGCGCCTGATCGACCGTCCGCTGCGTCCGCTGTTCCCGGAAGAGTTCCGCAATGAAGTGCAGGTCATCGCCACGGTGATGTCGCTGAACCCGGAAATCGACGGCGACATCCCGGCCCTGATCGGCGCTTCCGCCGCCGTCGCCCTGACCGGCGCGCCGTTCAACGGCCCGATCGGCGCCGCCAAGGTCGGTTACATCAACGGCGAATACGTGCTCAACCCGACCGTCAGCGAGCTGAAGGATTCCAAGCTGGAACTCGTCGTCGCCGGCACCTCCAACGCCGTGCTGATGGTCGAATCCGAAGCCGCCGAGCTGTCCGAAGACGTGATGCTGGGCGCGGTGATGTTCGGCCATCGCGAGATGCAGAAGGTCATCAACATCATCAACGAGCTGGTCACCGAAGCCGGCACCAAGAACTGGGAATGGTCGGCCCCGGCCAAGAAGGATGCACTGATCTCCGCGCTGAAGGAAGCCGTCGGCACCCAGCTCGATTCCGCTTTCCAGGTGCGCGACAAGCTGCAGCGCCGCGACGCCATCGCCGCGATCAAAAAAGACGTGCTGCAGTCGCTGGCCGGCCGCGCCGAAGCCGACGGCTGGAGCGCCGGCGAACTGTCGAAGGAATTCGGCGAGCTGGAATACCAGACCATGCGTGGTTCGGTGCTGGCTTCCAAGGTCCGCATCGACGGCCGCGCGTTGGACACCGTGCGTCCGATCAGCTCCAAGGTCAGCGTGCTGCCGCGCGTGCATGGTTCCTCGCTGTTCACCCGCGGCGAGACGCAGGCGATCGTGGCGGTCACCCTGGGCACCGCCCGCGACGGCCAGGTCATCGACGCCGTTTCCGGCGAGTACAAGGACCACTTCCTGTTCCACTACAACTTCCCCCCGTACTCGGTGGGCGAAGCCGGCCGCATGATGGGCCCGAAGCGTCGCGAAATCGGCCACGGCCGTCTGGCCAAGCGCGGCGTGCTCGCCGTCATGCCGACCATGGAAGCGTTCCCGTACACCATTCGCGTGGTCTCGGAAATCACCGAGTCGAACGGTTCCTCGTCGATGGCTTCGGTCTGCGGCAGCTCGCTGGCGCTGATGGATGCCGGCGTGCCGATTTCCGCACCGGTCGCCGGTATCGCCATGGGACTGGTCAAGGAAGGCAACGACTTCGTCGTTCTTTCCGACATCCTGGGTGACGAAGATCACCTGGGCGACATGGACTTCAAGGTGGCCGGTACCCAGAACGGCGTGTCCGCGTTGCAGATGGACATCAAGATCGAAGGCATCACCGAAGAAATCATGAAGCAGGCGTTGTCGCAGGCCAAGGCCGGCCGCCTGCACATCCTGGGCGAAATGGCCAACGCCATGACCGCGCCGCGCCAGGAGCTGAGCGAATTCGCGCCGCGCCTGATCACCATCAAGATCCACCCCGACAAGATCCGCGAAGTGATCGGCAAGGGCGGTTCGGTGATCCAGGCCATCACCAAGGAAACCGGCACCCAGATCGACATCCAGGACGACGGCACCATCACCATCGCTTCGGTCAACGGCGCCGCTGGTCAGGCCGCGAAGGCGCGCATCGAGCAGATCACCTCCGACGTCGAGCCGGGCCGCATCTACGAGGGCAAGGTCGCCAAGCTGATGGACTTCGGTGCGTTCGTCACCATCGCTCCGGGCAAGGACGGTCTTGTGCACGTGTCGCAGATTTCCAGCGACCGTGTGGAGAAGGTCAGCGACGTGTTGAAGGAAGGCGATATCGTCAAGGTCAAGGTGCTGGAAGTCGACAAGCAGGGCCGTATCCGCCTGTCGATGAAGGCTGTGGAAGAAGGCGAGGGCGTCGCGGTCGAGTAAGCCGTCGCGCTATTGCGATCTACGAAAAAGCGGGCTTCGGCCCGCTTTTTCTTTGGCTGATGCTGAAGCGGACCGACCCACCCTCGGGTCGTCATCCCGGCTTGCGCCGGGATGACGATCCTTGGGTTGATGCGAATCCGCAGAAGGCCTTCCTGCGGTTTTCTTCGTCCCTGCGTCGTGACAGCCCGATGCACGGCAATGGTGGGCAATGCCCACCCTACGATCTCCCAATACTTTTGCCATAGGCGCCGGTCGTGGCACGGTGATATGAAGGCCGTTCGCTTCATCACCGTCTGCCGAGGAGTCGTCCCATGACCAACCGCCGTGACCTGCTCAAACTCAGCGCGCTTGCTGCCGCTGCCGCGACTTTGCCTACTTTGGCGTGGGCGGCGCAATCCGGGGCGGTGGGACGGGCCGCCAAGCCGTTGAATATCCTTATCCTGGGTGGAACCGGCTTCACCGGTCCGTTCCAGGTCGACTACGCATTGGCGCGTGGACACAAGGTGACGTTGTTCAATCGCGGCAAGCGGCCGTCGCCGGAATGGTCAGGCGAAGTCGAGCAATTGCATGGCGACCGCAATACCGGCGACCTGAAGGCGCTGGAAGGCCGCAAGTGGGACGTGTGCATCGACAACCCGACCAGTCTTCCGTTCTGGGTGCGCGATGCGGGCGCGGTGCTGAAGGACAATGTCGGCCACTATCTTTTCATCTCCACGATTTCGGTCTATGCCGACGGCAGCAAGCCCGGCATCGGCGAAGACGCGCCGCTGGGGCAGTACAAGGGCAAGGACGCGATGGCCGAAACGCAGGAAAACCTGCGCGCCGACATCGAGAACCTGTATGGCCCGCTGAAGGCGCTCAGTGAAGCCGAAGCGCGCAAGCAGTTCGGCGAACGGGTAACGATCGTGCGTCCGGGCTATATCGTCGGGCCGCGCGACGAGACCGATCGTTTCACCTACTGGCCGCACCGCGTTGCGCAGGGCGGCGAGATGCTGGTGCCGGGCGATGGTTCTGATCCGGTGCAGATCATCGATGGCCGCGATCTGGGCGAATGGATGGTGCGGCTGGCCGAAGCCGGCACCTACGGTGTGTTCAACGCCGTCGGCCCGGAGAAAACGCTGACCATGGACGCGATGCTGCAGGGTTGCCAGGCCGCCACCGGTGGCAAGCCGACTTACACGCATGTCGCTCCGGAATTCCTGGAAGAACAGAAGGTCGAGGAACTGCCGATCTGGGTATCGGCCAAGAGCGGGCCGTATGCGGGCTACGGCCAGGTCAGCAATGCGCGTGCGATCGCCGCGGGACTGACCTACCGCCCGCTTGGTACCACGGTGACCGATCTGATGGCCTGGTTCCGCAGTCAGCCGCCCGAGCGCCAGGCCACGTTGCGCGCCGGCATCACGCACGAGAAGGAAGCGGAGCTGTTGAAGCTTTGGCGCGCGCGCAGGGCGTGAGATGGTGATGAGGAAAAAAAGGCGGGCTTCGGCCCGCTTTCTTTAGTCAAGTTTATGTGGCAATGCTGTTGGTGTTTCCCGCGCGCTAGGGTGTGGGAAATTGTGAGATATCTCTCTTCAGTTAGAACGACTTGAATTCGATATCGGTCAGAGATATACAGGACCCGGGTACTCGCAGGTTCTGGATGCTGCGAGTTTGGGGATTCAAGGAATTCGGCCTGCAACGGGCTGATAAGGAAGAACATGAAAGTCGGATTATTGCTGCTCGGTTCCCTGGCACTGGTTTCGCTGCAGGCAGGCGCGGTCGAGCCTTATCAGGAATACAACAAACGGATCGAATCGGCACAGAACATCACCGCGCTCAACGATCAGCTAATGGGCGACAGCGTGAGTCTGTACAACGGCGCCACCGAGTTTTCGGCCACCGACATCGACTTGCCAGGTAACGATTCGCTTCCCGTGCGGCTTGGCCGTCGCCTGTCCATCGAACTCAATCCCGCCGGAAACGGCGGCGGCTTCGATTCCAGTTTGGGCGGCGCGGGAAACTGGGATGTGGAAGTTCCTTCGATCAGCAGCACCTATGCGGGCAGCTCGGACTGGGCCCCCGACCGCTGCTCGGTGGGAGGGGCGCCTTCGATGGGCGGCTTCGAACCGACCGACTTCTGGCGCGGCAATTCCATCCATATTCCCGGCGGTGGCGACCGCACGATGCTGTTGATGGCAGCCGGCGTGCCGCAACCTTCCGACGGCGTACCGCGCAAGTGGACCACGCGCGAACGCGACATGTTCACCTGCATCCCCATGCAAAGCGGCCTGGCCGGGGAAGGTTTCCTGATGCAGACCACCTCGGGCGTGCGCTATTACTTTGATATCGCCGTGTCGCGCTCCCTCGGATACATGACCAGGAACGTGGAGGGCTTTCCGAATCCTTTCACCGTCAGCCGTGTCAAGTATTACCTGCTGGCCAGCAAGATCCAGGACCGTTTCGGCAACACGGTCACCTTCCAGTACGACGCCAATGGGCATCCCACCAGCATCACCGGCAGCGATGGTCGCCTGATCACGCTCGCCTATTCGGGTGCGCTGCTGACCTCGGCTAGCGCGAACGGTCGTACCTGGCAGTATCAGTATGGCGCGGGCGTGGATGCGGGCAAGCTCACGGCGGTGGTGCAGCCAGACAGCAGCAAGTGGCAGTTCGCCTATATCGGCACGCTCAAACCCGACTATGAGCCGTGGGACGGCGGTTCAAATGCCAGCTGCAGCCTCAAGCCACCGGCCATCGCAGCCAGTTTCGGTCTCAACATCACCCACCCCAGCGGTGCAGTAGGAGATTTCCAGTTCGCCAACAAACGACATTATCGGGCCGGTCTGCACGCGAGCGAGTGTCTGCCGCGCGTCAATGCGGGCACTACCTACTACATCCTGCACACGCCGAACTATTTCGACGTGATGAGCCTGCAAAGCAAATCCATCAGCGGCCCCGGCCTTGCGCAGCCCATGGTCTGGACTTACGACTACGGGATCAGCAATCAGGCGCTGTGGGGAAGCGCCGGCACGGCGGCTCCATATCCCTGCACCACTTGCGCCACCGAAAAGTTGGTTACGGTCACCAACCCCGACGCTACCCGACGCGAATACCGCTACGGGTTTCTGTATGCGTTGAACGAAGGTCGCTTGCTGGGCAGCAGCGTACTCGACGCTGGAGGCATGGTCAGGCGGACCGAATCTACCGCATACATCTCCGAAGCCCAGGTCGCCGCCCAGAACTTCTTTACGCTTTACGGCTACATCATCAATGGCGATGATCCCTCGACCGCCGCGGTACGGCCTGTCATCAGCCAGACCATCCAACAGGACGGCGTCACCTTTTCCATGCAGGTCAATACCGCCTGTACCGGCGGCAGCACCGTGTATTGCTTCGATATCTACGGCAATACGACCAGCGTTACCAAGTCGAGTTCGCTCGGCTTCACCCGCAGCGAAACGACCGTGTATGCCCACGACCCAGTCAAATGGCTCCTTGGGCAGGTGGCGCAAACAGCGATCGATGGAATCATCGCATCGGAGACCACCTACGATTCGGCCTATGCGCTGCCGCTGCAGACCAAATCGTTCGGCAAGGTCAAGCAGGTGCTCACCTATAACCTGACCGCTGGTTCGGACCAACTGGGCACTGTGGCGACAGTGAAGGACGGCAACAACAACACAACCACGCTTTCCAATTGGAAGCGCGGTACCCCGCAACTCATCCAGCACCCCGCCACGCCCGACCAACCCGGCGGCACCAGCCTATCGGCAGTCGTCGATGCCAACGGCTGGATCGGCTCAGTCACCAACGAAGCGGCCTCCAAGACTTGTTACACCTACGACACCATGGGCAGGGTCGCCAGCGTCACCTATCCGTCCGAAACGGCCGCCAATACTTGCGATAGCAGCGCTTGGGAAATCACCACTCAGTCGTTTCAGCAGATTGCATCTTCCGAGTACGGTATTCCCGCCAACCACTGGAAGCAGACCATCAGTACCGGCAATGGCCGCAAGGTCGTGTACTTCGACGCATTCTGGCGACCCTTGGTGGAAGAGGCCTACGACATTGCCGACGCGGCCAACACCCGCAGCTTGGTGGTAAAGCGCTACGACACCAGCGGCCAACTCGCGTTCCAGGGTTACCCGCTGCGCACGCTGAGCGACTATGCCTCTAGCTCGTTGGTCGGTGCGACCACAATCTATGACGCGCTGGGCCGTGCCACCTCGTTCACCCAGGCCTCCGAGATCGGCCCCCTGACCACGACCACGCTGTATGACAGCGGCTTCAAAACGGTAGTGACCGATCCGCGCAATTTCCAGACCACCACAGAATTCCAGGTATTCGATCAACCCACGACCGATGCCCCCACCAAGATCGTATCGCCGGAGGACACGATCACCGAGATCGGACGGGATGTATTCGGCAAGCCTACTTACCTGCGCCGGCGCAACACCGCCAACACGATCTCCTCGACGCGCCGCTACGTCTATAACGGCAATCAGGAATTGTGCAAGACCATCGAGCCCGAAACCGCCAGCACGGTCATGCACTACGACCTAGGCGGCAATCTCGACTGGTCGGCCAGCGGACAGGATCTGCCTTCGACCACTGAATGCAATACCGACGTCGTTCCCGTCGCGCAAATCGTCACGCGCAGCTACGATGCCCGCAATCGCGTCAAGACGCTCGTATTTCCCGACAACCTGGGCAACACGGCGACCAGTTACACACCGGAAGGGCAGGTCGCTTCGGTGCTGGTCAACAATGGCGGCAGCGATCTGGTCACTTCGGACTACGTCTACAAGCGTCGTGGTTCGCTTGCGAGCGAGCGCCTGCGTCTGGGGACCAACGATTGGTCGCTCGGTTATGCCTATAACCGCAACGGCCATCTGGCGACATTGACCTATCCCGATTCGCTTTCCGTCGGCTTCGCACCCAATGCCCTGGGCCAGCCGAAGCAGGCTGGCGGCTATGCGCTTGGGGTGAACTACCACCCCAATGGCGGCATGAGCGGTTTCACCTACGGCAACGGCATCGTGCACACGATGACGCAGAATACGCGCCAGTTGCCCGAACGCAGCCTGGACAGCGGCGACGTGCTGGACGACAGCTACGACTACGACCAGGTGGGCAATGTGGCGGCGATCAGCGATGGCCTGCCGGGCAACCGCGGCAATCGCGACATGACCTACGACGGATTGAACCGCTTGCTGACTACGGTCTCGCCCATGTTCGTAGGCGGCACGCTCTACACGTACGACGCGCTCGACAACCTGACCCGGGTCAAGGCGCCTGGCCGCGACCATATCTACAATTACGACAACAAGTGGCGCCTGCAGGCAGTGACGGTAGGGGCGGCCACGGTGATCGCCCTGGACTACGATACCCACGGCAATCTGAACAACAAGAACGGGCAGTTGTTCGTTTTCGATACCGGCAATCGCCTGCGCCAGGCAACCGGCCAGGAAACCTACCAGTACGACGGAGCCGGCCGGCGCGTCAAAGCGACGAATGCCTCGCAGGCGTCCATCTACTCCTTCTACGGACAGGACGGCGCGCTGCGCTTCCAACGCGACGAACGCCAGGGCAAGACGACCGACTACATCATGCTCAACGGCAGCCTGGTGGCGCGCGTCTCCAATGTCGTCTCGCCCGCGGTTCCCACCGTCAGCGCACCGGGCTTCGTCAGCACCGGCAGCTATACGGTCAGTTGGACCGCGGTCGCTGGCGCAAGCCGTTACGAGCTGCAGGAGCGCGTCAACAGCGGCAGCTGGTCGCAGGTGTATTCCGGCACGGCGCTCAGTCAGGCTTTCACGGGGAAGGTCAGCGGCGTCTATGGCTATCAGGCACGTGCCTGCAATCCGTCCGCATGTGGGGCGTGGAGTGCGGAAGCGAGCGTTTCGGTGACCTTGCCTCCCAGTTCAGTACCCACAATCAGCGTGCCGGCGACGGCGCCAGGTGGCGATTACACGGTGTCCTGGACGGCTTCGACCGGTGCGACAAGCTACACCCTCGACCAGAGCACCAACGGTGGGTCCACCTGGGCAACGGCCTACACCGGCGCGGCGCAGAGTGTGCCGTATGTGGACAAGCCCGCCGGCAACTACACCTATCGCGTCAAAGGGTGCAATAGCGCGGGTTGTTCCGCTTACTCGGCCAACGCTACCGTGCAGTCAATCCAGCCGCCCAGCGGTACGTCGACCGTCACCGCGCCGGCCAGCAATAGCACCGGCAGCTACACCGTGAGTTGGACGGCGGTCGCGACTGCCACGACCTATACGCTCGAGGAGCAGGTCAATGGTGGCGGCTGGACTGCTTTCGGAGCCAATGCGGGCACCAGCACCGCGATCAGCGGGCGCGCCAATGGCACTTACGGCTACCGCGTGAAGGGTTGCAACAGCGCGGGTTGCGGGCCGGTGTCGGCTGTGGTTTCGGTCGTGGTCTTGTACCCGCCGACTACGCCGGCGCTGAGCGTACCGTCCAGCAGCAACACGGGGAACTACACCGTCTCCTGGACGGCGCCCGGCACTACGACCAGTTACCAGATCGAGCAAAGCGCGAATGGTGGAGCATGGGCGGCGTTCTACACCGGTGCCGCTACCAGCGCTGCCGCGACTGGTCGCGCAACGGGCAGTTATGCCTATCGCGGACGCGCATGCAATGCCTCGGGTTGCAGCGGCAACTCCGCCACGGTAACCATCGCCGTGGCGCTGGCGCCCGCAGCCGCTCCCACGCTGACGGCGCCGGCTAGTACCACGACCGGCAGCTTCACGGTGAGCTGGACCACGGTGACCGATGCGGCCACTTACTCGCTGGAAGAGCGATTGAATGGCGGAAGCTGGAGCGTGATTTATAGCAATACCGGCACCAGTAGCGCGCTTACCAACCGTACGCCGGGCACCTGGGACTATCGGGTGAAAGGCTGCAACAGCGTCGGTTGTGGCCCGACGTCGGCAGTCAGCACGGTGACCAGTTCGGCGCCGCCGGCGCCTGCTGCGCCGACCGGGCTTCAGGCCGTGCCCAATGGCGTGGGTTGCAATATCTCGTGGAACGCTTCGGCGGGTGCGACTTACTACGAGCTGAAGAAGACGTTCACGCTCTATAGCGGACCTGCCACCTCCTACAGCTATGACGCGGCATGCCCCACGGGACTCAAGGTACGCGCCTGCAACGCGTCGACCTGCTCTGTGTGGGTGCCATGAGCGGGGCGGGTAGGGGTAGCAACGGACGAAAGGAGTCAACTCTGATAAACGGATTTCTTGTGCGGCGTTTTTGGAAGTGGCTGCCAGGCCTGCTAATGGCCGTCGGCTCAGTTTCCGCTCAGGCACAGACGGTGGAATATCTTCATACCGATGCGCTGGGCACGCTGGTGGCGGTGACCAACACCGCCGGAGTGGTGATCGAGCGCAGCGAATACGAGCCTTACGGGAAGCTGCTGAACCGGCCGCTTGCGGATGGGCCGGGGTTCACGGGGCATGTGCAGGATGCGGCCACGGGGCTGACTTATATGCAGCAGCGCTATTACGATCCCGGTATAGGTCGGTTCCTGTCCGTCGATTCGATAATAGCTGACCCGAAGACTGGTGCTAATTTTAACAGGTACAAGTATGCCGCAAACAATCCTTATCGCTTCACTGATCCTGACGGGAGAAAGGAGTACGACTGCAGGAAAGGTGGAAGCTGTCCGAGTGAAATAAAGATTGCTGACTTGAAGCCCGGAGATGTCGTACACACACCCGGCGCTACCGTAAGTGTCACTAAAGACAACAATATCCAGGTTGGTTTCAAAGAGGGGAGAACTGATGGAGCATCCGCAGCGCGATCTGGGCCCATTCTCGTTCCAAAAGGTCCTGCAAATGCCAACGTCAGTTCTAATATGCGTGAAGCTTCCAGCATGTCGGATACTGCTTTCTACAAGGCAGTAAAAAACAAGGGCCGTTGGGACTATAAGCAGGACAAAAGCGGGAACTATCAGGATTTCGGGAATTTCAACTATGGCGCTACGGGGAAATCTGCTGGTTTTTCGCAATCAACGCTATTGCAAGCGGCAGGAATAGCGAATGAGCGAGCGCGCGAAGATAACCCAGCTATTTTTGGTAGTCCCGGAATACCGGGATTAATAGGTACTCGATCAAATGGCGATGATCCTGTTGATCAGTATTGGATCCAGCAGGGAATTAGGTATAGCGATGCACAAAACTAGTCGCTGCATAAATCGTTAGGGAGTAAAATAACATGCTGGATTCAACTTTAGTAATTAGCAGTCTTGCCCTTGCTTTGGCTGCTTTTGTGATCTTCCTTATATGGAGGACGAAATTTCTTCTGATCGTATCTTCGACTCTTTTGACTGCTTCACTCTTTATTTGGGGAATAGTAGTCTGGTTTCTGCGTGATGGCATGGGTCCGGATGCAATTGAATCCTCAGGACTACAAGCGTGGAGCCATTTTCTTGAATTCTTCTGGATGCCGATCGTATTTTGGGCGTTTCTTATTATTGTCAGCATTGTTGTAAGTAGGGCTGGCAAAAAATAAAAACGCGTCGACCTGCTCTGTGTGGGTGCCATGAGCAGGGCGGGTAGAGGTAGCAACGGACGAAAGGAGTCAACTCTGATAAACGGATTTCTTGTGCGGCGTTTTTGGAAGTGGCTGCCAGGCCTGCTAATGGCCGTCGGCTCTGTTTCCGCTCAGGCACAGACGGTGGAATATCTTCATACCGATGCGCTGGGCACGCTGGTGGCGGTGACCAACACCGCCGGAGTGGTGATCGAGCGCAGCGAATACGAGCCTTACGGGAAGCTGCTGAACCGGCCGCTTGCGGATGGGCCGGGGTTCACGGGGCATGTGCAGGATGCGGCTACCGGGCTAACCTATATGCAGCAGCGCTACTTTGATCCGGGTATCGGACGGTTCCTGAGTGTTGATCCTGTAACCGCGAACTCGAATACCGGTGCGAACTTCAATCGGTATTGGTATGCGAACAACAACCCGTATAAGTTCGTAGATCCGGATGGTCGCTGCGCGCGGGAACTGGGCAGTATGATTTGCATGAAAGCGCGCAAGTTTGAAGCAAAGGATGTCGACCTTGTTCATACCGAGCGTACAGCGGCTCCGAATGGCGGCTCATCAGAGGCATATCGAAAAATTGAACCAGGTACTGTTGAGCATCAAGATGAACTACAGAAGCTTCCAGAGGACTCGCGAGGAAAAGTTGCTGGCCGTGTAAATGAGCTGGGTAAGAAGCTTGAGTCAAGAGGTGATGGTGCTCAAGTTCGAACGTTCAACGAAATGAAAGTCGGAATCGAAGTAAACCCGAGTAGGGCTCATGGTGCATCCTACTCAGCAAAGGGAATTTACGGAACTGGGATGATAATCAACCCTCAGATATTTCTATCAATGAATGATTTCAGGCAAAACAATAGAATCGCTCACGAATTCAGACATCTGCAATTGGATAATTACCTAATTCCCAAGGATAACTACAGCCCCTATTCATCACCTTCCGAGAAAGATGCTAGAGATTACGCTAAAGAGTTATTTGGAGAGGCGCCATGAGAAGGTCAAATATTGTCGTTTTGCTCGCATCGTTGTGTGTAAATTTTCCTATTGCTGCCGCGGAGCAAGAAATTAGGAGTGTTTGCTCACTTAAGGCATCGACAGCTGTGGTTATAACAATAAAAATTACCTCGGGCAGAGATGCCTGTGGCGGGAGGCAATGTTTCGCTTCAATTTATGAAGGTACATTGATCGACCATATACCTCATGGCTTGAAGAAGGGGCAGGTCGTAGAATTTACAACATCTGCCTCCATACAGATCGGCGAGACATACAAGCTATTTGCTGATCACATTAAGACGAATCAGCGTCGAATTACTTTTCTTGGCTCCGGGTATGAAACTACGTATGAAGTTCCGAAGTCTGTACGGTTTTACGTACCTATTGACGGAGCATTTCTAGTGTCAGCGAACTCCTACTATCGAACAGTCTGGCCAGGCTGCGATGGCAGCGCTGATGAGTGTTCATATATGCAGAGATTCTCTGGGCAAGACATTCTTAAAGCAGATGTTATGAGTGCAGATCTCCAACACGAAGACGCCTGCAATGCTAGTGGCGCGAGAGGACTAAAGAAGGTGGAGGCAGCTAATTCAACCTCACCGTAACCTGCGCGGGGCGGAGCCTATTGCTATGATCCAATTGGGCTGTCAGCTGGGTTGGATTCACTGACTCGGCGCGCTAAATATGTCTCGCAATGCTATGCCTATCTAGAACAGGCGCGCATACATTAGTTACGAAGATGTTCCGTAGCTTCCGAACAACGGACAGAGTGCGCCGAACAAAGGGAGCAAAGGGTTGCAGTAAGGATAATCAAGCGATTTATGAAATAGATGCAAAACCGGGGTCGACCAGCCCTGTAGGTCGGGCTTCAAGTGGCGGGCTTGAGTCCGCTCTATGAAATGACAGAGCCAGCGTAGCCCGGGTAAGTGAAGCGCACCCGGGGCGATTCTCACGAAAACCCCTCTGTTCAACGGCTGGCCTCGCCAACCCAGCGTCTTGGCTAAAGTCATTCCATTGACGGGGAGGTTCTGATGAGATTTTTTCTGACAATATTAACCGCTTGGGTACTGCTCTATTCTTCAGTATCTAGTGCGATGTCCCTGTCAGACCGAAATATAGATGATATCTATTCCAGTTCATCTTTAGTTATGGAGGCGGTTGTGACAAAGCTGTCTGCTCAATGTGATGGTGAAGGGGTCGAGGGTTGTTTAGCGCAGTACGAACTTGTGATTGAACCAAGAAAAATAATTAAGGGCGTGCCTGAGGTAGGGACTAAATCCGCAGTATCAGTGTGCTCAAGAATTTCCTTGGATATAGGTGGGCGCTATTTTTTATTCTTGGAGCCTCCGTCTGAGAATTCGCTAATGGAAAAGCGCGGCTGCTCGTTAGCGCTGGAGTTTGATGGGGCTTTTGAGAAGCTCGGAAAATTCACCTACCGGGTGAAATCACCAGACGCTACTATCCTTGTGGACTTTCTTGGTGAGAAGTACATGACAAACGCAATCGTTTCGAAACAATTTGACGAATGTCTCGATCGTATTTCGCGTGGGCTGCCCCCTGAAGGAAAAGAATGCCGTTCGCAAGCATCTCAAAACGACTGAAGAGGAGGTGCGTGTAAAAAACGGCGTCAGAATCGCTTTCTCGCGCTCAATTCATTGGGTCAGCCGACACAAATAGGCCCGTAGGGTGGGCTTCAGCCCGCCGCTCTTCGTTCCGGCACCATCGCTATCTGATGCATGGCAATGGTGGGCCAAGGCTCACCCTACGAGTTCTTCCGCTCTCGGCCGGGATGTAGGTGTCGGAGCGTAGGAGCGACGTGAGTCGCGACTTGAATACAACACAACCAGTCGCGACTCACGTCGCTCCTACGGCCCGCGGCTCTTCAGCGAAGGGTGGGACTAGGCCCACCCTTCGTTTTTCTATCGGCACCTAGCAACCGCAGCCTTTGTCGTCCTTGCGCCCGCGTGGTGGCTTGTCGTGCTTTCCGCGTTTGCTACCCGGTTTATTGCACGGCCGCTCGCAGTCCGAATTCTCCAGATCCACCTCGATGCACACGCTCTTGACCTGCACGCGCTTGACGTTGGGGTCGTGCAAGCCCAGGCAATCGAGCAAGTTGCCGGCCGCGTCGTTGCAATCGGGGCGGCAATCGCCTGACGGATATTCGCCTGGCACCACCGGCACCGGCGGACGATCGGGCTGCTGCACGATCACGCCGGGCGTGGCGGTATCGGGGTCCCACACCACGACGACTGTATAGCTGCCGTCGCCGCCATCCTTGACCGGGCCCACCACCTGCACGCCGGGCAACGGCGCGACGGTGAAACCGTCGCCACGTCCCGGTCCCAGCGGATTGTCATAACGGTCGTGCGGCACCAGCACCAGCGTGCCGCGTTGGCCGCCATCGACATCGGTCACGTCGACCAGCGTCACATCGGTGTTGTCCGGATCGATGCCCGGTTCCACATGCACGGCCCAGTGCACCTCGCGCGTCGCCCTGCATCCTTGTCCGTAAGTGGCCACCGCACGGAACGTGTAGGTGCCTTCGGCGCGGGTGAAGTCCTTCAAGGGATGGTTGTAGATGCCGTCGGGCTCCATCGCCCCGTCGTCGTGCGCGCCGTCATCGAACATCGGCAGTTGCACCTTGGTCGTACCCACCGGCAACGATCCGCCATTGCTGCTGGCGATGCTCTTCAGGGTGGCGTGGAAACCGTCCACCGCATCGCCGGAAGTGATCGGCGGACGCAAGCCCGTTTCCGTGGTCAGCCGCCCCAGCGCGATAGTCGGCGCGTCGACGATCAACTCCACGTCGGCATCGGCCGGCACGGTGCCGTTGGGGTAATGCAGACCGACTCGCGGATGCAGGATATCGCCCGTGTACACATGTCGCGGCGAGCCCAGGTAACTCAACTTGGGTCCGCCGATGGCGGTGACCAGGTAGAAATAGCGCACGTCGCCCGGGAATTGCGCAGCTGCTGCTCGCGCGGCTGCGGCGCGCTTGCTCAGGCCAATCACGATCGGTGGCACGCGGTCGACGATCAGCTTCCAGGCGCCGTCGCGTTCGCCCTCGTACGGCAGCGGAATCTTCAGGAAAACCCAGCTGCGGCCGCGCACTTCACGCACGCGCTTGCCGGGCGTCACCAGCTTGCCGGACGGCGTATAGACGCGCGCACGTAGCGGCGACTGCAGATCGTCCCAGCCCAGCACCACAGTGATGTGTTCCTCTCCGCAGACCTGGAACACGTGCGGTTGCGATTCGACCTGGTTTTTGCCGAGCACATGTTCGGGGTCGACCAGCGCGCCGTTCTCGAAGATGTTGCCGAAGCTCAGCCCGAAGAACTTGCGCAGGCCCAAGCCATCCAAGGCGCGAGTGAAATGGCCGCCATGCTCGTGCGCGACGCGGTTGAGCAAAGGTCCATTGATGTCGGCGTCCGAACCGAAGCCGATCACGTTAAGCTTGGTCGTGCCGAGGAACGATTCCACTTCCTCCACCATCGGCGCGGTGTTCTGCAGGCCGTCGGTCAACAACAACATGGCCTTGGTGTTGGTGGAGCCTGAGCCGAAACCCAGCTGGCCGATGCCGATGCCGGCGCCGAGACTGGTCGCACCGCCCGGGCTAATCGCACCGATCTGGCCGCTGGTGAAGGGCGCCGGACCGACCAGCAGCGGTTTCACCGTGGCCGCTAATCCCATCGGCCGGTCCAGACCGGCGGCGGAACTGAAGGTCACCATGCCCAGCCGATCGCCCGCGCCTTCGCGCACCAGTTGCACGAACAGCGACGCCGCGTCCTGCGCTTCTTCCAACTTGCTGCGGCCGATCGGTGGCGCGCTGCCGGCCATGCTGCCGGAGCGGTCGAACACGATCATCACATCCAGCGGCACCGCCGGAACCGGCGGATTGTTCAAACCGGCCTTGACGTTGGCCAGCGGCGCGTACGTCACCGTGCAGGCGTTGCCGACCGGACCGACGCTGAGCGGCCCCCCAACCAAGCGTCCGCTGCTGTCGAACAACGAAGAACCCGAACTACCGCCGCAATAATCGAATCCGACGATGTTGGTGCCGCCGCCATGCACGCCTTCCTGGGTCTTCTTCACCGCGCCGGTCGGGTGGTGCATGGTGAACACGGTTTCGCCGGACATCAGCCCTGCATCGCGCATTTCCAGCGGCGCCGGCAATTCGCCGGGCGCAGCGTCCAAGCGCACCACCACCCAATCGCTGCTGCTGGGTGGATTGGAACCATTGGCGGCCGAGCCCGCAGCGACTTCCTCGACGACCTTGAAGAAGCGCGGGTTGTGGCCTGCGGGCCGGCTGCCATCGCAATTGGTCTCGTAGTCGAAGGTGACCGACGCGCTACGCACGTCGCGACCGGCCGCGTCGACTAGGCAATGGCGTGCGGTCAGGAACAGGTCGCCCGCGATCAACGTGCCGCTGCAACTGCTGACATGCCCGCCATGGCCGGCGGCGTCGAAGTCGTGCGCCTCGACGATGATTCCGGTGGCGGCGCGTACTTTGTCGCGGACCGCATCCGGCACCGTCGGCAGCGTGCAGCGCGCATTGCGCCACTCGAAGGTCGGATGGCATTTCAATCGCGTCTCATAGATCGGTTCCTGGTACGGATTGCTGTTCAAGAACGGATCGGGATTGGATCGGCTGCCGGTCGAAGTGCCCGGCGGGTTGGCGGTTTCGGTGGCCTCGCCGCTGCCGAATTCCAGCAGTCGCGCGCTGCCGGTGCCGCCTACGATGCGCATCGTGATCGGAGTATTGATCGCGTTGACCGGTCTCGACCAGAACTCGCTGCCGGAAGCCGAAGTGAACACATCGGTGTCGTAACCCAGCGCCACCTCCAAACGCGCGCCGCCATTGAGCACTACCGAATCGAAGTGTAGGAACACGAATCGTGGTGCGCCCAAAGGGCCGGCACCAGGGGTTAGATCGAGTCCACTGCTGTGAGTAAAAGTGCGTCCGTCGGCGACGACGCGTCCAAGAGCATGAGTCATGCGAAGGTCTCCGCGCATGTTGAGGGGAAGGGCGCGTGCCGTGCGCATCCCGCACGTCGCGCGCCCCGCATGCCTGCACTGCGGATCTCCCCCTCCCAACCAGCGTCCATCACAGGCTTACTTTCAATCAACGCGACGCCGTTGGCATATCGGCCAACCTGTGATCGCAGCTGCAATGTGAAAGCAGGCAGGCGTTACGGGATGGATCGAACGTAGCGGTATCCATAGCTGTTGCTAAGCGGAAGATGCCGGTCCGTCCACATGAAGAGCGCGCGCCGCTATAGCAGGGATTTTCATTGAGAGCTACGGAATTTTCTTCTCGATATCACGTCAACAGTCGTCATCCACTCTTGCAGAAGTCACAACAAAACGAGCATCGCATCACGCATTAAAGAAAGTAAACGCCGAGTGAAATTTTGTACGGATGCTATGCATGGATTGATTTATTTCCGACATTTCACTTGTGCTCGAATAAGTTCTGGTTTACTAAAGTCACATTAAGTGGGATGCGGCTCGGTAGGTTGTTCCGAGGTATCCATCGGTTGTCGTCGTGGCAATGCAAGACGTATAGCTGGATGCCCGCCCTTTCTGGTGGGATTCGTTCATCGGACTTGGGGACGTCGCCATGGCTGATTCGAAGCCTCATCGTTTGTCTTCCTGTATCGCCTTGCTACTGCGCTACGGGCATGTCGGCGCTATCGGCGGCTTGGGATACGCGGCCGCGTTTTCCGCATACGCGGGCTGCGACGCAACGCTGCCGGTCTCGGGACAGACCGTGACCTGCGACACCGGCATTCCCAATCCGCAGACGACCGGCGTGCAGGCGGTGGCGGGCAGCACCGGCGTCACCGTCAACATCGTCGACGGCGCGATTCTGCAAATCGCTGCGGGCGCAGGCGTGCAGGTGCGCGACCAGAGCCAGGTGAACAACGACGGCAGTATCGGTTTGAGCGCCGCCGACACGTTCGATGCCGTCTTCGCCGAAGGCAGCGGCAATACCGTCGCCAATACCGGCGCCATCGTCACCGCCGGCGGCGCGTCGGACGGCCTCCAGACCAACGGCAGCAATAACGCGATCACCAACGGCGTCGACGGCAGCATCGTCACCACAGGCGCCAACGCCAACGGCATGTACTCGCTCAACGGCAGCGGCAACGTGCTGACTAATAGCGGGACGATCAACGTCAGCGGAGCCGGTTCGTCCGGCGTCCGCATCGACGGCGCTGCCGGCGCCAGCAACACCGTCGTCAACAACGGCCTCATCGCCAGCCAGACCGGTAACGGCGTACTTTTCGGCGGCAGCGCGAACGGCACCCTGATCAATCGCGGCGCCATCACCGGCCAGACGACCGGAGTCGTCTTCGGCGCCGGCAACGATCGCCTGGAAATGCTGGACGGCCAGATCAACGGAACGGTCGCACAGGGCGCGGGCAACGATACCGTCATAGCGACTGGCGGACGTCTGGATGCAGTGAACCAGGGCGATGGCCTGGACCGCTTCGAGATCGGCGCGAACGGCCTGGTTACTGGCACGGTGCAGCAGGGCAGCGGCGTCGACGATTTCCTGATGACCGGCGGCCAGATCGGAGCGCTGCTGCAGGGCGACAATCTGGACACTTTCGCCATGAGCGGCGGACGCATCGTCGGCGCGTTCGAAGACGGCGATCGCGCGACGATGACCGGCGGCCGCATCGGCCGGGTGGACATGAAGCTGGACGACAACCTCTTCGACATGTCCGGCGGCACCATCGACGGCAATCTGGTCACCGGTTTCGGCAACGACACCATCCGCCTTTCCAACGGCTACATCGGCGGCAACATCAGCGTCAGCGGCGGCAACGACAACGTGACCGTCACCGGCGGCACGGTGCGCGGCGAAGTGCGCATCAGCGCGGGCAACGATACTTTCACCTGGGACGGCGGCGGCGTCATCTACGGCGCGATCGAACTGGGCGAAGGCACGGATACCGCTACGCTGCGCAGCTTGAACCAGTCCCATCTTGGCGCGACACCGTCGCTCAGCGGCGGCAACGGCGTGGACAGCCTGACCTTCGACAACGTCACCACCGGCGGTGTGGTGCGCTTCGGCAACTGGGAAACCATCAATGCACGCAACGATACCGAACTGACCTTCGACGGTAATCTGGTATTGGGCGACGCGGCCAGCGGTACCGGCACGCTCGACGTCGATGCCAGCAGCACGTTGTTCGCTGGCAACGGTGCCAATGCGTCCCTCCTGGCCTTCAATACCGGGCAGTTGGCCAGCGTTTTCAATGCAGGCCGCATCGATTTGACCAATGGCGCGGCCAGCGCTGCCGATACCTTCACCATCGTGGGAAATTATGTCGGCGACAACGCGGCGTTGTTCCTGCAGACGCAATTGGGCGACGACAGTTCGCCCTCCGACAAGCTGATCATTTCCGGCGGCACCGCCAGCGGCACCACCGGCCTGGACATCATCAACCTCAACGGCAGCGGCGGCTCGACCCTGCTCGACGGCATCATGGTGATCCAGGCCATCAACGGCGCCAGTTCCAGCAACAGCGCGTTCGCGCTGATGGGACCGGTGGCCGCGGGCGCTTTCGAGTATTTCCTGTTCAAAGGGGGCGTTTCCGACGGCACGTCGGAAAACTGGTACTTGCGCTCGACGCTGGTGGCGCCGCCGGCCTCGCCACCGCCAACGCCCGCACCGGCACCCGATCCGCTGGAACCGGCACCTCCTCCGGTGCCGCCCGCGCCACCGGAGCCGCCTGCGCCGCCGCCGCCCGCATTGCCGCCGCCACCTCCACCGGAGGCGCCGGACAATCCGGATCCGGAAGTGCCGCCTGTGCCACCGCCGGTTCCACCCGCACCGCCGCCGCCTGCCGAGCCACCGGCACCGCCGCCGTCGCTTCCGCCGGTACCCGAGGATCCCGCGCCGGTGCCGACTCCAAGTCCGGAGCCGTCACCGTTGCCGCCTACACCGCCGACACCGGGCGCCACGCCGGCGACAGGCACGATCATTCCGCTTTACCGCGTGGAAACGCCGACCTATGCGGTGGTGCCACCCATCGTCCACCAATTGGCGTTGGCAACCTTGGGTACCTTCCACGAGCGCCAAGGCGAACAGACGTTGCTGCACGGCGAAGGCGCAGTGCGTTCGGCCTGGGGCCGCGTCATCGGCCAGAACACCGAACAGAGCTGGACGGGCACGGTGGCGCCGACCTTCGATGGAACGCTGTGGGGCGCGCAGGCAGGGCTGGACCTCTTCGCCCGCGAAACCGAGGGCGGACGACGCGACCACTTCGGCCTGTTCGTGGGACGCACGCGCGCCGACGGCGACGTGCGCGGTTTCGCTTTGGGCTGGAACAACCTGACGGTGGGCGAGACGCGTCTGGACGACACGCATCTGGGCCTGTACTGGTCGCGCATCGGAGCCAGCGGCGCGTACCTGGACGCGGTGATCGTGGCCAGTCGCTACGACGGCGAGGCGAACTCGTCGCGTGGCCTCGGCATCGATCTCGACGGCGATGGCGCGACGGCTTCGGTGGAGATCGGTTATCCGCTGCGCTGGGGCGAGGATTCGCGCTGGTCGCTGGAGCCGCAGGCGCAATTGGTATGGCAGCGCACCTCCTTCGACGATCAACAGGACGAGTTCGCCAGCGTCGCTTTCGATTCCGACAATGCGCTGACCGGACGCGTCGGCCTGCGCTTGTCCGCCGATTACCAGACCTCGGCAGGTCTGCTGCAGCCCTATCTGAAGCTCAATTACTGGCATGGCTTCGACGGCGAGGACCGCGTACGTTTCAACACCGATGCGATCAGCACGCAGCAGGCTTTCGATGCGGTGGAGCTGGGCGCCGGCGTGGCTGCAAGGTTCAACGCGCATACCAGCGTTTATGTGGTGCTGGATTACACCGCCGACGCGGACGATGAGGGCAGGGACCGCAAGACCGTCGAAGGCAATGTCGGCCTGCGCATCACCTGGTGATCGCGCGCTCGTCCGGGCGCGCCGACGTTCGCTCAGCCGCTTGCCGCGAGGTGGCGGGCGACATAGCGCGAAAGCAACGCCATGGTGAATAAGACCGCCGATGCGGCCGGCGCCACGGTCCGTACGTGGTTCCACAGCGTCCACTCGCGCAAATATCTCGACCACAATGCATGCGCTTCAGGCGCACCGGGTTGGGCGACGGCCAGCAGATCGTTGAGCGGAACATTGCGAGCCATGGTCACGCCGATACAGCCGAGAAGATAGAGCAGACTGGCAGCAACGATCAGTGCGCTGCCTGGCTGCTCCCATGGGAAAAACGCCATGCCAGTCAGCGCCAGGCACAACAGCGCCGTGCCGAAGAAAGCCAGCATGAATCCCGGATTGATCACGGTGACGTTGATGGACTGCATGGCGGCGATGCCTTGGGCGGGAGGAATGCGGCCGAGTGCGGCCATGACGAAGGAAGAAAAGGCGAAGAAGATTCCCGCAACCACGCCGCAGCCGATGGCGGCTATGAAGGTCAAGACAAGAATAATCTGCTGAATCATCGCGAGCTCCCTGGATGTCGTCGATAAGCGGCTTCCATCAAGGCACGCTCCGCGTTAATCGGACGTCCACATGGACCGCAGAATTGAAGCGGACAGAAGCAGTCGCGATCATTCCTCCAGCCCACGGCGAAAACGCGATAAGGCCGTTGCGATATCGTCCGCGTCGATCACCCCATAACCGAAAGCCAGCGCGGGTCGGTCCGGAGGCGCCAGCGAATATTCGGCGATCGATTGCGCGCCAGGAACATGCCGACGCGCCTGCGTGAATATTTTCGCGGCCAGTTCCGGCGCGCGGATGCGGGCGGCGAGATGGAGCCCGGCTTCGGAGGGGATCGGCTCCAGCCAGGCGCCCAGTTGCCGCCGCAGGCCGTCGAGCAACGCCTCGCGACGTGTCGCGTAGATCGGCCGCATCCGCCGCACATGGCGCGCCAGATGTCCCTCGCGGATGAAGGCTGCCAACACGGACTGGGTGATCGTGTCGCAATGCGAATCGGCGCAGTGCTTGACCGCGATGAGCGCATCGCGCGCCCACGGCGGCGCCACCACGAAGCCCTTGCGCAAGGACGGGAACAGGCTCTTGGAGAATGTGCCGATATAGAACACCAGATCGTCGCGGTCCAGCGTCTGCAATGCATCCAGCGGCCGCCCGCCGAAGCGGAACTCGCCGTCGTAGTCGTCCTCGAGGATCACCGCGCCGCGGCTGCGGGCGAATTCCAGCAGGGCGGTGCGCCGCCGCAGCGACAACGCTACGCCGGTCGGCGACTGATGCGAGGGCGTGACGCTGACCACGCGCACATCGTCCGGCAGTCGATCGACACAAAGACCTTCGTCATCGACCGCTATCGGCACCAATTGCGCGCCGGCCGCGGCGAAGGCAGCGCGCACCGGCGGATAGCCCGGTTCTTCCACCGCCACCCGGGTCCGGCCAGGATCCACCAGCATCCGCGCGAGCAGATCGAAGGCCTGTTGCGCGCCGGAAGTCACGATCACATCGTCGCTGGAGCAGGCCACCGCGCGCGCGAACGCGACATGCCGGGCGATGGCCTCGCGCAGAGCGGGAATGCCCTCCGAAGGCGGGTAACTGAAACCCGCTCTGGACCACGCGCGCAGCGATTGCGCGGACAGGCGCCGCCAGATGTCGTGAGGAAAGTGGCGGTGGTCGGGTATGCCCAGGCGGAAACTGCGCTCGGGCAAATCGCGCGCCGGCGACGGACGCAGGAACGGTGCGCGCCATAGCGGATTGAGCCGCGGATCCTCCAGCGGTTGCAACGAGGGCGATGGTTTGGAGGAACGTCGCGACGCAAGATCGGCAACCAAAGCCTTCGCGCCCTTGCGCGGGATCGCATAGCCCTCGGCGATCAGCAGGTCGTAGGCGGTGATCACCGTATTGCGCGCCACACCGAGCGCGGTGGCTACTTGCCGCGTGGCCGGCAGCGGCGAGCCCGCGGCCAGGCGACCGTCGAGAATCGCAGAGCGCAGCTGCTGGTGCAGATCCTGGGCCAGCGTGCCCAGTCCGCGGGCAGGGGGCAGGTAGGCGAAGGGGAATACTGGTTCCATAAACTTTCAATAAACTGGACTAATTTAGGTTCCAGATTACTCCTAAGGTAAGGCTCCAGGAAGGCCGCTGCCCAAGCCTTCAAACCCCCAGGAAATTCTGGAAACCAAGAGGTCCCTGCCGTGCCCATGTTCATCTGTGAGACCTGCGGCACCCAATACGCCGAGACAACCCAGCCGCCCCCGCACTGCCCGGTATGCGAGGACGAACGCCAGTACGTCGGCTGGAAAGGACAGACCTGGACCACCCATGAAGCCTTGGCCGATGAATATCGGCTGCGCTTGGAGAATGACGACGGCCTGCTGGGTATCGGCCTTGCACCGGACTTCGCTATCCCGCAGCGGGCGATCCTGTTACCCACCGACGCGGGCAACCTGCTTTGGGAGTGCGTCAGCCTGGTGACCGATGAGGCGGTCGCTGCCTTGAACGCGCGCGGCGGCGTGGACCGGATCGTCATCTCCCATCCGCATTTCTATTCGTCCATGGTGGAGTGGAGCGAAGCGCTGGGCGGCGTACCGATCCTGTTGCATGAAGCGGACAAGGAATGGGTGCAAAGGTCGTCGCCGAAGATCGAATACTGGAGCGGCGACGAACGCAAACTGTCCGACGCGGTCACGTTGATCCGCTGCGGCGGGCATTTCCCCGGCAGTACGGCTCTCCACTGGAGGGACGGTCCCCGCGCTGGCGGCGCGTTATTCCCTGGCGACGCGTTGCAGGTCGTGCTCGACCGGCGCCACGTGACTTTCATGTACAGCTATCCCAACTACATACCGATGAAGCCCAGCGACGTGAGCGGCATGCGCTCGCGTCTGAATGGATACGAGTTCGAGGATGTATTCGGCTACACCTGGGGACGCAACATCGTCGGCAACGCGCGTGCGGCCGTGGACGCCTCCTTCGACCGCTATCTGACCGCCGTTTCCCGCTGACCGAAGCGGGAATGAGATCGGCTGCGGCATCGCAGCCGGCCCCGACAACCGAAGGAGTCTTTCCATGCCTACCGCATTCGATGTCCTGACCGATTATCTGCCCGCGCGGTTCAGCACCACCGCCGACTTGCCCTGGATACCCTCGGCGACCCCGGGCAAGTCCTCCAAGCCATTGCGTTTCCTCGCCGACGACCGCGGCTTCGTCGAACTTCTGCGTATGGAACCGGGCGTGGTGATGCCGCTGCATCGGCACACCGGCGAGATCCACGCCTACAACCTCGCAGGCAGCCGCAAGCTGTGCACGGGCGAAGTCATCGGTCCGGGCGACTACGTCTACGAACCGCCGGGCAACACCGATTGGTGGAAGATCGTCGGCGACGAAACCATGGTCGCGCTGGTGATCGTCATGGGTACGGTCGAATTCGTCGGTCCGGGCGGCAGCGTGCGGGCGCGCGCTTCGGCGAGTACGCAACTGGCGGAATACGAGCGCCACTGCCGCGAGCACGGTCTGCCGGTGCATGACCTGGTGGAGCGATGAAGCATTGCAGGGCGAATTGACTGGCCCGCCGTTCCGTCCACGACATCGCCAGTGATCTAGGCCCAATGTCGGGTCGAGGCCCCTTAAGGGATCGGCTTGCGCAGCCAGCGCTTGAGGCGCCGATACACGGTCTCGCTGCCCAGCAGTTCCAAGTGGTTGATGCCGTATCCCACCCATTGCCGGCTCTTGGGAATGCGGAGATCGAAATCGCGATCCTTGTGTTGTCCCAATCCGCTGGCGATGGGCACCAGTCCATCGCCGCGCAGCGAATCGGTGCCTCCGTCTTTTCTTTTGTTCTGCGTGGACGCCACCATCGCATAGGCCTGCACCTGTTTCGGTAACGGCATCGGCGTACGTCCATCGGCGAGACCATCGCCATCGCCGTCCTGCCAGTCGCTGTCGCGCAGATTGCCGTGGCGCAGGTCCTGGATGCCGGCGCTGCGGATCTTCCCCAGACGTACGAACGGCGCGCTGTAGGGGCTGATGCCGATCAGCATATCGACCCAGCTTCCGGCGCGTTCCAGCGGTGCGCCATGATGCGGAGTGCCGAGGAAAATAATGCGTATCGGTAGCTTCGACCATGCCAGTCCGGTGGCGAAAGCCTCGTCCAGGGCGCTGCGCGCAACCAGTCCGCCCATGCTGTGGCAGAGCAACGCGATTTCCTCCAGCGGCACCGGCCATGCCCGCGCCAGTTCTTCCAACAGAGCGGCCAGATCCTGGCCGTTGCTTGAGATGTGTCGGCCGGTGTTGTAGTGCAGATACACCGGCGTGTAGCCGAGATCGCGCTGCAAGGCCTGGCCATGATCGTGGCCTGCGTAGTTCCATTGCAGATCGTTCATGCATAGCCCGTGCACCAGCACCAGCAGTTTTCCGGTCGCATCCGGGAGACACGTGCCGAGTTCCTTGCCGAGCAGCGGCAGCGGCCGCCCCTGCCGACGGAATCGCATCGGTATCGCCAGCGGGTTCCCGCTTGTTTCCAGATGATCGCCGACCACGCCGTTCATCGCGGCCACGACCGCTTCGCGTTGCGGCGAAACAGCACCGCCACCCAGCAATGGCGCCAGAGCCGACAGCGAGTTCTCCACGCCCGTGCCGACCAGACGGGTCACGCCGCGCACGCTGCGATAGACGAAACCGGTCAGGCCCGTGGTAACGACTGGTGCGGGCTTGCCGACGATGGCGGGCAGGTGGGTGACTGCGGCATGCATCGCTTCGACCAGATCGGTGGCTCCGGCGACGCCATCGATCGCCAGGCGGCCGAGTCCGCGCAGGTCGTCGGCATTGCGCAGAGTTGTTGTCATGCGTCGGCCCTGAGCGGATTCCTGGGCCGACTATGGCAGCAAATGTCAGCGCTCGCGACGGGTCAGCATGCGGTCCACGGATCCACGGCGCTGCCATTCCGGTATCGGCGATTGCGGCGTCGACGAACTATTCTCCGACGCTTGTCCGGCGACGCTGGATGCCGTGGGAGGAACGGGAGCCAGCGTCGCCGCCTCATCGATCTTGGGAGTGAGGTCGGTACCTTGCACGATGCCCAGCGGCGAATAGCCGGCGTAGCCCGGAAAGATGGTGCTGAGGTTGGGGTTGGCCATGCGCCGGATCATGATTTCGGAAACCACGCGACGGTAATCTGTGGTCACCGGCACGTCGCCGAAAGTGGGGGAGAGCGTTTCCGGATTGAGGCCGGGCCAGGTGCCGTAGAACCGGCGTCCGTTCACCGCGCCGCCCAGCACCAGCATCGGATTGCCATAGCCATGATCGGTGCCGCCGTTGGCGTTGGCGCGCACGCGGCGGCCGAATTCCGACTGCACGATCACGGTGACCCGCGACATCTGCCCGGTGCTATTGAGCTCGCTATAGAACGCGGCGAGCGCGGCGGACAGTTCGTTGATCTTGTTCTGGTAGTAGTGGTAGCCGCTGCCTGCGGTGCCCTGACCCTCATGCGTGTCCCAGCCGCCCAGATCCAGCGTGGCGTAGCGCAGGCCCAGGTTGAAGCGGATGCTCTGGGCGATGGTCCACAGTTGCTCGGCGAAGTTGCCGGTGGGCCAGGTGGCGGGCAGGGAAGCGAAGGATTGTTGGCCGATGGTCTTCAAGGCCAGGTCCGCACGACGGCCATTGATCTCCATACCGGTCTGGCCGGTCCACAGATCGGCCAGGGTTTCGTTCATGCCGCGAAGTCCGGCCGGCGAGTCGGCGCGTATCTTCTGCCAGGCCCAGGCGCCGGCATTGAGCTGGAAATCGGAAGGATTGCTCATGGTCAGCGAATCGGTGGCGCCCATCAGCCCCGCGGGTTGCGTGCCGGAAACGCCCAGTGCGGGCATGGTGGCCGCCGGCGTATTGGTGGGGCGACTCTGCCACGCACGCGTCATCCAGCCGCTAGGTGAACCGTATTTGCCTGGCGTACCGAGGTCGATGTACAGCTGCGCGTCGAAGTGGCTGCGAGTGACCGTGGTGGCCATACCGCAGGCGTGCACGATGGCCATCCGGCCGTCGTTCCACAGATCGCGCAGACCGGTGGCGGAAGGATGCAAACCGAAGCCGGTCGCCGCGCCGGTGCTCAACGTCAACGGCAGCGCGCCATAGGTGCCGGTGGCGTCTATCTTCAGACTGGGCCGCGCTTCCTCGTAGAAGGTGCGGTCCACGCCATCGACCGGGATCACCAGGTTCAAGCCGTCCATGCCGCCGCGCAGGAACAGATGCACCACCGTGTCGTACGCGTTGGCTGCGGCGAAGGCATCGTCGGCGTACATCAGCGAGCTGCCCACGCCGCCGACCACGGCGACGCTGCAGCAGCCCTTGACGAATTCACGGCGGGTGAGGGTGTAGTCGCTCATGTGGAGTGTCCTCAGCGGCTCAGGAATTCGGGGGAGAGCAGGATCAACGACACCATGCTGCGCAGGCGTTGCTGGTTGTAGTGCTTTTTCAGATCCGTGCCGGCCCAGGCGTCGGTGTCGGCGATCACATCGCTGGCGGGATTGCCGTTCTGGGCCATGAATTTCACCAGCACCTGCCGCCGCGCTGCCGGCAGCGCGTAGCCCAACAGACGGACGGACCAGAAATCGACCAGATTGTTGGCGGTCCAACTGGCCACATTGGCGCGGGTCGTCGCCAGGATCGGGCTCAGCGGCACGCTGGCGTCGTTGGCTTCGGTCAGCCAGTTGATCAGCTTCCAAGTCATCGCATAGGAATTGGAACCCGACCAGGCGACTGCGGTATCCGGATAACCGTTGGGCGCCGGCCAGCTGTAGGCGACGTTGCCGGTAAAGCCAGCGCGCCACATGAACTCGTTGCTCTTGTCGTGATCCAGCCGCAAGGTCCAGTCCTGGCCAAGCGCGCGCATCGCCGCCACCGTGGCTTCGAACGGACGCCGGTTCTTCTGTCCCCAGCTGTTGATCATGTCGTCCGAAGTCAGGATGTGGCGCAAGGTGATTTCGATCTGTTTGGGGTTCTGCCAGTTGGCGCGGAAGATCGCTGCGGCGCTGTCGATCAGTTTCTGCGAAGGGGTGTCGTTGATGAAGCGGCGGATCAGTTTTTTGCAGATGAACTTGGCCACGCGCGGATGGCTGGCCAGACGGTTCAGCACGTCCTGCCCGTCCTTGAGCGCGGGTTGCTCGGGATAGACCATCATGCCGAGCAGGAATTTCGGCCCCGCATCGTGCCAGGATTGGCGATAGACGAAGGTGCCGTCGTTCTCGGTGGGGAATTGCCAATGCCCGTTCTTGGCCGACCAGCCGGTGAACGCGGCCGAGGTCTCGTACACATCGATGTCGGTGTAGCCGATCGGATAGGCGGGATCTTCCGGGCACGGCGGCACCTGGAACGGATCCATGAAGCCCAGGTAGTTCTCGGCGCCCAGCGTATGCAGTTCCAACAGCTCGCGCGCGTAGTTCTCGTTGGGCCCAGAACGCGAGTTGTTGAGGTTGTCCAGGAAATAGAGCATCGAGGTGCTCTTGGCCACCGCTTCCAGCATGGTGCGGAAATTGCCGGTGGCGTTGGCGCGGATCACGTCGCGATCGTAGTGCACGAATACAGGGCCGACGCTGAAATCGGTGCCCATCACGTTGAAGTGGGCATGCCAGAAATTGACCAGCACTTCGCGCAGCTGGCGACGGGAGTAGGTCGCGCGCACATACGAAGCGCGCTGCACTTCCCAGGCCGGACGCATACGCACCTCGTGGACCGGGTCGGGTACGACGTGGTCGGCCCACAGCTGTTGCAGGCTCTTACCCAGGGTGGTGTAGCCGTTGCTGGACAGACGCTGGTCGACCGCAGCGTCGCTGATATTGCCCCAGTCCAGTTGCCAATCCACCCAGTTGGCCAGGCGCTGCGCGTCGGTGCTGCCCAGCGCATTGAATTCGGCGATCGTCGTCGGGGTGGCGCCGTAGCTCATGTTGTTGAGCACGCGCACCGCGAACGGCGGCTTGGCCAAGGTCATCAGCCTGGGTGCCGACATATTGGACATGGTCCGCGCCGAAGTCGTTTGCGCGGGCGGCGCACCTTCGGCCGGAAGCGATTTGTCGGCCAGCGGGACCTTCTGGCCTTTATAGCCGTACAGCTTGCTATGCCGCGCCTTCACCTGCGCAAGCTGGCGCATGGATGCGCTTTGCATCGGCGCGTAATTACGCGGCGCCGTTCCGGCCGGCTCGTCGAGCACGGCCCTGTACGACCCATTGCGGGCCCGCGCGCCGATGCGCGCATAAGAAATGCGTTTCGCCATCCCCATTCCCCGAACTTATAGGCAGGTGGAAAGTATCAGGGCAGGCGGCGCAGGCGACTGCGACGCAGCGCACAGCCCCAAACAACGGGGGAAACAGGCTCAAAAACGGGCTCAGACCAAGCCGGTGGCGTAGTACATGCCGATGACGAAGAACACCGCCAGGGTCTTGATCAGCGTGATGGCGAATATGTCCTTGTAGGATTGCCGATGTGTCAGCCCGGTGACGGCGAGCAGGGTGATCACCGCACCGTTGTGGGGCAAGGTATCCATGCCGCCGGAGGCCATGGACGCCACCCGGTGCAGCACGTCCATCGGGATGCCCGCGGCGTTGGCATTGGCGATGAAACTCTCGGCCATGGCCGCCAGCGCGATGCTCATGCCGCCCGAGGCCGAGCCGGTGATGCCGGCCAGCGCGGTAACCGAAACCGCTTCGTTCACCAGCGGATTGGGGATGGCTTTCAGCGTGTTGGCCACGACCAGGAAACCCGGCAACGCGGCGATGACGGCGCCGAAGCCGTACTCGGATGCCGTGTTCATCGAAGCCAGCAAAGCACCGCCGATGGCCGATTTGGTGCCTTCGGCGAAACTCGCCAGCACCGGTTTCCAGGCGAAGGCGATGACCGCGACGATGCCTACCAGCAGGGCGCCTTGTACCGCCCAGATCGCGGCGACCTTGGCGACTTCTTGCACCACGGGCGCCGGGTTGCCGATCACCGCGGGCACGAAGGATTGGCTTTCGCCGTAGAAGCCGGGGATCAGTTTGGTGAATGCGAAATTGGACGCGCCCACCAAGACCAGCGGCAGGATGGCGATCAAGGGATGGGCGAGTTTGTCGCCGCGGAAGATTTCGGGTTCGTTGCGCAGCTCGCTGCCGTAGCCTTCGCCTGCGCGGAACGCCACCCGCCGCCGCCATTCCAGATAGGTCATGCCCAGGATCAGGATGAACACGCCGCCCAGGGTGCCCAGCACCGGCGCGGCCCAGCTGGTGGTGCCGAAGAAAGACGTAGGGATGATGTTCTGGATCTGCGGCGTGCCGGGCAGCGCATCCATGGTGAAGGTGAACGCGCCCAGGGCGATGGTGCCCGGTACCAGACGCTTGGGGATGTCGCTCTGGCGAAAAAGCTCCGCGGCGAAGGGATAGACGGCGAACACCACCACGAACAGCGAAACTCCGCCATAGGTCAGCAGCGCGCAGACCAGCACGATGGACAGCATGGCGCGTTGCGCGCCGACTACCTTGATGGTGGCGGCCACGATCGATTTCGAGAAGCCGGAGATCTCGATCAGCTTGCCGAAAACAGCTCCCAGCAAGAAGACGGGGAAGTACAGCTTCAGGAAGCCCACCATCTTGTCCATGAACAGGCCGGTGAACATCGGTGCGACCAGCGAAGGATCGGTCAGCAGCACCGCGCCCAGCGCCGCGATCGGCGCGAACAGGATCACGCTGTAGCCACGGTAGGCCACGAACATCAGAAAGCACAACGCGGCCAGCACGATCAGGAACGACATCCCCACTCCTCGAAAGCAAGCCGGCGTCCGGCGCATACCGGATCGGCAAGTGGACGCGAGTATCCGCAGCTATGCCGCGCGCCCCCACTGTACGAAGGTACAAGTGTTGCGGGGACGCCCGAGTCTCTAGCCTTGCCTGCGAATCGGCCGCATCGGCCCGCCACGTCGTACCCGGGAGAGGGGAATCACATGAAGCGTAAACATCTGAGTCTGGCCATAGGCTGCATCTTGCTGGCGCCAGCGGCATGGGCGCAGGAAGCGCCGCCAGCCGCTGAAGCCAGCAGCGATGCCACCACGCTGGACAAGATCACCGTGACCGCGCGTAAGCGCGAAGAGACCCTGCAAGAAGTGCCGGTCGCAGTGACCGCTTTCACCCCCGAGGTGCTGGACAAACTCAACATCAAGGACATCGGCGACCTGGATGCGCAGGTCCCCAACCTGACCATCTATGCCGCACGCGGTTCCAGCAGCACCGCCACCGCATACATCCGCGGCGTGGGCCAGGCCGACCCGCTGTGGGGCGTGGATCCGGGCGTAGGCATCTACCTGGACGATGTGTACATCGCCCGTCCGCAGGGTGCGTTGCTGGATGTGTTCGACGTCGGCCGCATCGAAGTGTTGCGCGGTCCGCAGGGCACGCTGTACGGCAAGAACACCATCGGCGGCGCGATCAAGTACATCTCGCGCGGCCTGCCGACCGAGACCGAGGGTTTCGCCCAGATCAGCGTCGGTAACTACAACCAGCTGGACGCCAAGGCGGCCATCGGTGGTTCCATCGGCGGTCCCGACAGCGGCCTGCGCGCGCGCGTGGCCGTGGCAAGCATGAATCGCGACGGCTACGGTGAGAACCGGTTCAGCGGTCAGGAAGTGAGCGACAAGGAAATCAATTCGGCGCGCTTCCAACTGGGTGCGTATGCCGGAGACGATTTCGACGTGCAGTTCGCGGTGGACTGGATGGACGACCAATCCGGCGTGCGCGGCGCGAAGATGCTGGCGCCTAACCCGCTGGCGCCGGCCTATCCGCCGCTGGACGATCCTTACGATATCCGCAGCGGCATGAGGAACATCAACGACACGGTGATGAAGGGCGCATCGGCCACGGTCAACTGGCGGCCCAATGAAGACTGGTCCTTCAAATACGTGGTCGCCAAGCGCGAGTCCGATACCGAGACCAACATCGACTTCGACACCACTCCGCTGACCTTGGTGGACGTACGCGCGTTCTATTCCGACAGTCAGGTCAGCCACGAATTGCAAGCCAACTACGACGGCGGCGGCCGCGCTCGCGGCGTAATGGGCTTGTATGCGTTCGATGGCGATGCCGGCGGCCAGGTGCTGAACCACTTCTTCAATCCACTCGGCCCGATCACCCTGACCAATCCGCTGTACGGCGACACCCAGGGCGTGGTCAACACCAGCAGCGTCGCTTTGTATGCGGATTGGACCTTCGACCTGACCAACAAATTGAAACTCGATGTGGGCGTGCGCTACACCGACGAGGACAAGCACGCCATCGCTTTGAACCGCTTCTATACCGACCTGACCTACAGTACGGTCTGGGGCACGGCGGCCAATTTCGACAAGACGGTCAACTTCAAGAACGTTTCGCCTAAGGTCTCGCTGGATTACCAGATCACTCCGGACATCATGGTCTACGGCCTGGCCTCGCGCGGCTTCAAGTCCGGCGGCTACAACATCCGCGCCAACACCACCGCGGTGCCGCGCTCGGGCGAGCCGTTCGACGACGAGCAGGTGGACAGCTACGAGATAGGCAGCAAGATGGCGTTCTTCGACCAGCGCTTGTTCTTGAACCTGGCTGCATTCCACAACGTGTACAAAGACATCCAGCTGTCCGTGTTCACCTCCTATACGTTGCCCAACGGCAGCCAGAGCTTCTTCGGCGACTTCACCAACGCCGGCAAAGGCACAGTCAATGGCTTCGAGCTGGAATACCAGTGGCTGCCGACCGAGCACTGGTTGATCAGCGGAAATCTCGCTTGGCTGGATGCGAAGTACGACGAGTTCATCACCTCCGGCGTCAACGTGGCCGCTAACCAGCGCTTCACCAACGCGCCGGAATTCTCGGGCGCGCTCAACGTGGAATACCGTACCGATCTGGCCAACGGCGGCAATTTGTCCGCACGGGTGGGTTATTCGTATCAGAGCGAAGTCTGGCCGACCACCGACCTCAGCCCCGCGATCCGGCAGGATGGCTATGGCTTGCTCGGCGCGGGCGTGACCTGGAAAGTCAACGATGCCTGGCAGCTCTCGCTGCAGGGCAGCAATCTGGCCGACGAGGAATACCGCACCACCGGCTACAACATCGCCGCCTATGGCGTGCTGACCGGTTTCTACGGTCCGCCGCGCCAGTACACGCTGACCGCTCGCTACGATTTCTGATCGGCGGATTCCGGTCGCGACTCCATCCTGGGGGAAGGGAAGCACAACGGCGGGCGAAAGCCCGCCGTTGCTGCGTTATGCTGGTTCGCAGAGCGTGTCGGAAGAGAGCCGGCCAGAATGAGAACTGGCCAGGATGAGAGCTGGCCAGAACCGGGGAATTGAGTTGCGTTTCGAGCGAGACCGCGCGTGCTGAGTTTCTGGGTGGTGGCGCTGGCCAGCCTGGCCTGGCTGGGCCTGATGTTCGGCACGGCGCTGTACGGCGAGCGCCACCCTGCGTTGTTCGCACGCCACTGGCGGCACGTGTATTCGCTGTCGCTTGCCGTGCACTGCACTTCCTGGACGTTCTACGGCACGGTCACCCAGGCCGCCCGTTACGGCTGGCCGCTGCCGCCGACCTTCCTGGGCGCGATCCTGTTCTACGGGCTTGCGGTGGCTTTCATGATCCGGTTGGTGAAGCTGGCGCGCGAGACCAACGCCACTTCGCTCGCGGACCTGATCGCCACGCGCCTGGGCAAGGATGCGTGGTTGGCGGCCACCGTGACCCTGATCGCGGCGCTGGGTCTCATTCCCTACATAGCGCTGCAGCTCAAGGCCATCGCCATGAGTTTCGCCACCTTGACCGTGGATGCCGGCGATGCTGCGGCGGTGGCGCCGATCTGGCGCGACAGCGCGCTTTACGTAGCCCTGGCGATGGCCTTGTTCGCCATGCTGTTCGGCACGCGCCGCGCCAGCGCCGCCGAACACAATCGCGGCCTGGTACTGGCGATGGCCTTCGAGTCGTTGTTCAAGCTGGTGGCGATGCTGGCGCTGGGCGCCTTCGTGTGGTTCGGCTTGAAGGCCATGCCTGCCGCGGCATTGCAGATCACGCCATCGGAGCCGGTGGGCGGGTTCGCTCCATTGGTGCTGTTGGGCGCGCTGGCGATGTTCATCCTCCCGCACCAGTTCCACGTGGGCGTGGTGGAGTGCCGCGACGATCGCGATGTGCGCACCGCGCGCTGGCAGTTCCCGCTGTATCTGATCCTGATCGCGTTGCCGGCCTTGCCGCTGGCGCGCGCGGGCACCGTGCTGCTGGGCAACAGCGTGCCATCGGACATGTATGCGCTGGCGTTGCCGTTCTCGCAGGGCCATGAAGGCGTGGCGCTGTTCGCCTTCCTGGGTGGATTGAGCGCCGCCACCGGCATGGTCGTGGTCAGCACGCTGACGCTCAGCCTGATGATCGGCAACCACTGGTTCGCGCCGGGTTTGCTGCGTGGTGCGTGGTCGCGCGGCAAGGGTGGGGATCGCCGTGGCGACCTGCTGTTGCTGCGTCGCGGCGGCATCCTGGTCATCATGTTGCTGGCCTGGGCTTACAGCCGTTTCAACAGCGGCAACGACGCGCTGGCCGATATCGGCGCGGTTTCGTTCTCGGCGCTGGGTACGTTGGCGCCGGCCCTGGGTTTCGCCGTCTGGCGGCCGCAAACGCCACCGCGCGCGGCCATCATCGGCATCATCGCCGGTTTCGCGGCGTGGGCATGGGTGATGCTGATGCCGATGATGGCGGCGTTCTCGGGCAACGAACCGGCATGGATGCAGTCCGGACCTTTCGGACAGGCCTGGCTGTCGCCGCAGGGACTGTTCGGGCTGACCGGATGGAGTCCGTTGGGCCGCGCGGTGGGAGTGAGCTTGTTTGCCGGCATCGCCGCCACTTTGCTCGCGACGGCCTGGCGGCGGGAAACGCCGCACCAGTACGGTCGCAGCCTGGACCGGCAGGCACTGCGCGACGCGGGTCTGCGGTTCCTGGCGCGCGAACGCGTCGAGCAGCTTTTGCAAGGCGCGCCCGCGCAGGGACCGGTGCCCGCGTTGACCGAATCGCGGATGGAACGCGAACTCTCCGCCGTGCTCGGTTCGGCGTCGGCACGGTTGCTATTGAATGCCGCGCGCCGCGAAAGCGGGGAATTGGATGCGGTGGCCGCCATCGTCGGCGAAGTTTCCCAGGACCTGCGTTTCAACCAGCAGGTGCTGGAGGCCGCATTGCAGAACATGAGCCAGGGCATCAGCGTGGTCGACCGCGAGCAACGGTTGGTGGCATGGAATCGGCGCTACGTGGAGCTGTTCGGTTTTCCGGAAGAACTGCTGCAGGTAGGCCGCCCCATCGCCGACCTCACGCGCTGGGCCTTGCAGCGCATGCCGCATCGCGGTTCGGACGAGGGCGCGCTGCAGCGGCGCATCGCTTTCATGCGTGCCGGTACCGCGCATCTGACCGAGCGCGTGTTCCCGGACGGAAGCATCGTGGAGATCCGCGGCAATCCGATGCCGGGCGGCGGCTTCGTCGCCACCTATACCGATGTCACCGCCTCGCGCCAGGCGGAACGCAGTCTGAAACAGGCCAACGAAACCCTGGAGCAGCGCGTCATCGACCGTACGGCCTTGCTGGAAACCGCCAAGCGCGAGGCCGAGCACGCCAACGACGCGAAAAGCCGCTTCCTGACCGCGATCGGCCACGACCTGTTGCAGCCTTTGCACGCCGCGCACCTGTTCACCGACGCGCTTTCGCAACAGCTTCCCGAGAGTAGCCAGCGCGAATCGGTGCAGCAGATCCGCGGCGCTCTCGATTCCACTACCGACCTGCTGACCGGGTTGTTGGACATGTCGCGACTGGAGGCGGGCGGACTGGTGCCGGAGCCGCGCGATTTCCCCTTGGCGGAAGTGCTGGAGCCGCTGGTGTCCGAATTCCGCGCGCTGGCGGGAGAGCGCGGCCTCTCGTTTTCGCATGTCTCCACGCGCGCATGGGTGCACACCGACCCGCAACTGCTGAGGCGGATACTGCAGAACTTCCTCGCCAATGCGGTTCGCTATACGCAGGCCGGTGGAGTCCTGTTCGGCGTGCGCCGGGTCAAGGATGGCATCCGTATCGAAGTGCACGACACGGGGCCGGGTATCGAGCTTTCCGATCAGCGGATGATCTTCGAGGAATTCCGGCGCGGCGAGGGAGTGAGTGGGCAGGGCCTTGGTCTGGGCCTCTCGATCGCCGACCGCATTGCACGCCTGCTCGACGCTCCGCTGACGTTGCGCAGCCGGCTGGGATGCGGCGCAAGTTTCGCGGTGACCTTGCCGAAAGTGGAATCGCTGGCCGCTGGGCAAGGCTTGGTAAGCCGATCAGGACTGGCCGGCCGCCACGTGCTCGCGCTGGACAACGACGCCGCGGCGGTCGAAGGTCTGCGCCAAGTGTTGTCGGCATGGGGCTGCACGGTGCACGTGGCCGCCGACGGCGCGCAGGCCGCAGCGATCATGCAGGAGCGTCGAATCGATCTGTGGCTATTCGACTTCCACCTGGATCATGGCGATACCGGACTGGCGGTGGCGCAGAGGTTGAGCGAACGCCATGGCGCAAGTCCGTGCCTGATCCTCAGTGCCGACCAGACCCAGGCAGTGCGCGAGGCGGTGCACGAAGCCGGTGTGCTGCTGCTGGCCAAGCCGGTGCGCCCACTGGCCCTGAAATCCGTCCTGGACCGCATGGTCACCAGCAGCGCCGTAGGAACCGCGTAGGAGCTGCGTAGGAGCGACGTGAGTCGCAAAAGGGGAAAAACGCGAAGAATTCCTTCGCGACTCACGTCGCTCCTACGACTGCTGATCGCATCGTTTTACAATGCGCCTCTTTCGCAACGCGCCACGCCTCATGCCCTATACCCCGATCGTCGCCACCCTGGGTTACATACTGTCTCCGGATCGTTCGCAGGTATTGCTGGTCCACCGCAATGCGCGGCACGACGACCAACATCTGGGCAAGTACAACGGCTTGGGCGGCAAGATCGAACGCGATGAAGACATAGTGGCCGGCATGCGCCGCGAGATCCGCGAAGAGGCGGGCATCGAATGCGATGCGCTTACCCTGCGCGGCACCGTCAGTTGGCCGGGCTTCGGCAAGAATGGCGAGGACTGGCTGGGCTTCCTGTTCGTCATCACCGAGTATTCCGGAACCCCGCATACCAGCAATCCGGAAGGAACGCTGGAATGGGTGCCGGTGACCGACATCATGCGGTTGCCGCTCTGGGACGGCGACCGGCATTTCCTACCGCTGGTGTTCGACGACGATCCGCGCGGCTTCCACGGTGTGATGCCGTACCGCGATGGCAAGATGGTGTCGTGGGCGTTCTCGCGCGTATGAGCTCGCAGGGCGCGAGTTCGCAGGCGTGAGCCGGCGTCGATTCATTCCAGCGTCTTGAGGTAGACGTGCTGGCTCTTGCGGCGTACGAAGCCGATCCCTTCGTAGAACGGATGCGATTCCAGCCGCACGGTATTGGAACGCACCGTAATCGCGTCCAATCCATGCTGCCGCACCCAGTTCTCCGCGGCCTCCACCAGCGCTTTGCCTGTACCCGAGCGTCGCGACTGCGCATCCACCACCAGGCCGATGATCTCCGCTTTGCGTCCGGTTTCCAGCGTGGTGCGCAATTCGATCCCGATCCAGCCGAGCAGCCGGTCGCCGTCCTCGACCACGAACACCTGACGATCGCCTGCGGAAATGACCACGCTCAGCCGCGCGGCCATTTCATCGGTGGTCGCGGGGTAACCCAGTTCCGTGCACAGACGCGCCACCTCCGCCGAGTCGTCCATGCGGGCGGCGCGCGGGGTAGGGCGGTGGCTGTGCTCGGACACTCAACTCTCCATCTGCCGGGCGGGATCGCTCAGCTCCAGCTCGCGCAACACTACACCGGCCTGGGTGCGGTTGCGCACGCCCATGCGCTCGAAGATGGCGGTCAGGTGCGCTTTCACCGTGCGCTCCTGCACATCCAGGCGATCGGCGATCTGCTTGTTCAACAGGCCTTCGGCCACCAGGGTGAGCACCCGGAACTGCTGCGGCGACAGGCTGGCCAGGCGGGCGGCGAGTTCCGCGTCGTGCTGGGAGGACTGCGCACGCGCCACCGAAGCGCGGAGCGAAGACGGTAGCCATTGCTCGCAGGCCAATACGCTGCGGATCGCTTCGCGCAGTTCGTCCAGGCCGGCGCTTTTGGGAAGGTAGCCGGCGGCGCCATGGTCCAGCGCACGCCGCACCACGCGCGGGTCGTCGTTGGCCGAAACCACCACCACCGCCACCTCCGGATACTGCGCGCGGATCGCGGCCAGCCCCGCCAGGCCGTGGTTGCCCGGCATGTGCAGGTCCAGCAGCACCAGGTCGATGTCGGGGTTCGCTTCCAACGCAGAGAGAACGCCCTCTAGCGATTCGGCTTCGAGCACCGAGAGTTGGGCCACGGCATCGGTTGCGGCCCCGCGCAGCGCTGCGCGGAACAGCGGATGGTCGTCGGCGATCAGCAACTTGGGCATGCGGGCTGGGTATTCCGGGTTGACGCGTGACTGGCGCGCGTGGGGATGAGGAACCGTAGCAGCATAGTGACACGTGCTGCGTGGTACCAAAGTACGATGACGCGGCCGGCCGCATGGTTTAGTTTCGTGGCATGGACCGGAACCTTGGACGAAATATGACGTCGCGACTGCCGTACCTGCTTTTCGCGCTCGTAGCCGCGGCTGCTTCCGGCAGCGCCGCGCAACGCAACGCGGCAAAGGAATCCGTCTTGATCGAACCGCAACGCATCACCGAACACCGCAACGGCGACGATCTGCTGACCGCCGGGCTGGGGCTGGACGGCCTGCGCGGCATGGTCGCTCCCGCATTCGCCGATCCCGACCATCCGACGCCGGCCGAGCTGCGCAGGCGCGCGATCTGGAACAACTGGCGCGGTATCGCCGACCTTTCGCCTGGCGGCGGCTATGGACAGGCCTATGGCAGCGTCGCCGACGTGCCGGGCCGGGAATTCGCCGCATTCGCGAAGTTGGAAGGAGCCTCACAGCCGCACCGCGTGCTGTTGCAGGTGCCGGACAGCTTCGATCTGGAAAAGCGGTGCGTGGTGGTGACCGCCTCGTCGGGTTCTCGGGGCATCTACGGTTCGATCGCCGTCGCCGGCGCCTGGGGGCTGCCGAAAGGCTGCGCCGTGGCCTATACCGACAAAGGCGCCGGGACCGATTATTACGACCTCGATACGCGCACCGGCGTCCGCCTGGACGGCACCCGCGGCCAGTCCGATGAGGAACGATTGGCCTTCGTGCCCGAGGTGTCCGGAACTTCCTCCGGGGTGGCGTTCAAGCATGCGCATTCCACCGACAACCCCGAGGCGGATTGGGGCCGCCACGTGAAGCAGGCGGCTGAATTCGCGCTGTCCGCACTCGGCCGCGCTTATCCGCAGGCGCGTCCCTTCACCTTCGCCAACACCCGCGTCATCGCGGTGGGCATTTCCAATGGCGGCGGCGCCGTGTTGCGTGCCGCCGAACTGGAAGGCAGCGGCGCCGACAAGGACTGGCTGGATGCGGTGGTCGCTGGCGAACCCAATGTCTATATGCCAAGCAATGGCGGAACAACCCTTTACGACGTCACCACCGAAGCGGCGCTGCTGATGCCCTGCGCGCTGCTGCATTTGCCCGTCGAGTCCTTGCCGCAGCCGCCTCTGCGCGCGCAGGCGGAACCATTGTGGACAGCACGCTGCGCCGCGCTGAAGACCGCGGGACTGGTGGAAGGTGCGGAGGCGAAGGCACAGGCCAAATCCGCTTACGATCAGTTGCGCAGCCGCGGCTGGACCGATCAGGCGCTCACTGCGGGGGCGTTGAGCGTCGGCTTCGATCTGTGGCGCGCGGTGGCCGTGACCTATGCCTCGGCATATAGCGGTGCGGGTGCCGGCGGCCATCCCTGCGGCTATTCGTTCTCGGCGCAGAACGCCGATTTTTCGCCACGTGCCGCCACCTCGGCCGAGCGCCAGGCGTGGTGGTCCGACGGCAGCGGCATCCCACCTGGCGCAGGGGTGGGCATCATCGATTCCAAGCTGGCGGCGCCCGATCTCACCCTGCCGGGGTTGCAATGCCTGCGTGCCTTGCTGGATCAGCCCGATGATTCAGCGTTCAAGAAAGGCCTGGCGGCCACCGCTGCATCGTTGCCGCGCAAGGGCCTGCCCGTGGTGGTGATTCATGGAACGGACGACGGTCTGGTGCCGCAAGCCTTCACTAGCGCGCCTTATGTCGCGGCCTCCAAGGCCGCCGGGCGCGATGTCAGTTACTGGCAAGTCAAACATGCCCAGCATTTCGACGGCTTCCTCGCCCTGCCGGCGTATGGCGCGCGCTATGTGGCCTTGTTGCCATACGTATATGCGGCGCTCGATCAGGTGTCGGCGCAATTGGACGGCAAAGGCAAAAAGCCCACTGACGCTGTGATCGAACCCACGCCACGCGGCGCCGGCACGGTCGACAAGGGGCAGTTCGCGATTCCAGTGCAGCCCTGACTACTCGGAAGGAGGTTAAAGCGTTCGAAGACGTGGGAGCGGCGTCCCGCCGCGAGCTTTTGGGCTTTAACTTGCACCAGCGAAGCATCGTAGGGCCGATCAAGGGCTGCCTTGTGTCTGAAGAGCTCGCGCCGAGACGGCGCTCCCACGTGTCCTTCTCGACGCCTTGCGGCCTTAACACCGCTTTTGGCAGTCTGTGGGCATTGTCCGATCAGGAACACCCATGCCCCGCCATTTCTCCATGCTGCGCGACTTCCACTTGGCCGACTGGTTCACCCTGGCCAATGCCTTCTGCGGCACCGGCGCGGTCTTCGCATCGATGCGCTACCTGCACGAAGGAAACGTGCGCGATCTGATGATCGGCATGGCGCTGATCCCGCTGGCCTTCATCTTCGATGCGCTGGATGGACGCATCGCGCGCTGGCGCAAGTCCTCGTCCACGCTGGGCCGCGAACTGGATTCGTTGGCCGACGTGATTTCCTTCGGTGTCGCTCCGGCGGCGCTGGCCTATGCCTGCGGGCTCCAGGGCGGTTGGGATTGGGTGGTGCTGAGCTATTTCGTGTGCTGCGGCGTCAGCCGTCTGGCGCGCTACAACGTCACCGCCGAACAGTTGTCGGGGGAAGACGACAAGGTGAAGTATTTCGAGGGTACGCCCATTCCTACCAGTCTGCTGCTGGTGGTATTGCTCGCCGTGGCCGCGGCCGGCGGCGACCTGGGAGAATCGGTATGGTTCGGTTCGGTCCGTCTGGGACCGTGGCTGCTGCATCCGCTGGTGCTGGTGTTCGCGCTGTCCGGCTCCCTGATGATCAGCAAGACGTTGCGCATCCCCAAGCCTTGAACGAAGCGTGGAAATAACCGCGGGGAAACCGACGATTGCTATGATCGGGAGGTGGCCTGGGAGGGTTGGGAATGTTCGGCAACGGTTTCGGTAGCGGCTTCGACAACAAGGGCGATTTCGAATCGATGGCCCGGCAGTACTGGAGCGCCTGGGGTCAGGCGATGCGGCAGGGTGGACTGGGCGCCGCGGCACCGGCGCAACCCAGCAGCCAATGGCAGCAGGCGGTGGATTGGTGGTCGCAGCTGATGCCCGGCGGACCCAGCCAGGCCAACGACGCGGTCGCACGCTTCAACCAGCAGGCCAGCCAGTGGTTCGGGCAGATGCAGCAGGTAGCGGCGCAATTCGCGGGCCAGGACAGCAACGCCGCCGACGTGAGTCAGGCCTGGCGCCGGGCCATGGGCGCGAACGCAGACAATCCTTTCCCGGACATGTTCAAAGCCATGCGCGGGCAGGGCGCCAATGGGCTGGACGAATGGCTGGACCAGGTCAAACCCTATCTGGAGGGTTTCCAGCAGCAGAGCCAGCGCTGGCAGCAATTGCCCGCTTTCGGCCAGTACCGCGAACACCAGGAGCGCTGGCAGGCCCTGCAGCTCGCGCAGCAGGACTACCAGCAGCAGACCGAGGCATTCAATGCCCTGATGATGAAGTGCGCACAGCGCGCCTTCGAGGTGTTCGAAGACAAGCTCACCGCCCATGAGGAGCCGGGACGCCAGATCACCAGTGCACGGGCGCTGTTCGATCTGTGGATCGATTCGGCCGAGCAGGCTTACGCCGGCATCGCCTTGTCGGCCGAATTCCGCGAGGTCTATGGCGCGCTCACCAATGCGCAGATGCGCCTGCGCGCCGCCATCCAGCTTGAAGTGGAGCACCTGACCGGCCTGTTCGGCATGCCGACCCGGACCGAGATCGATTCGGCGCACCGCAAGATCGCCGATCTGGAACGCGCGTTGCGGCGCGCCGCTTCCGCAGGTTCCCGTCCTGTCGCCGAGCGCAGGGCAGCGGCGGCGCCTTCGGCGCCTGAACCTGCCGCTACGCCTGCGAAACCCAAGCCGCGCCGCGCTGCCAAATCCGTCGCTCGTAAGCCACAGCCGGTACGAAAGCCCGCCGGCAAACGGACGCCGCCGCGCAAGACCGCTGCGCGCAAGCTCGCGGCCAAGCCCGCCGTCGTAGAGCAGAAGGAGACGGCCAAGCGCGTGAGCAGGAAAGCCGTTTCCAAGAAGGCGTCGGTCGTCAGCCAGAAACCTGCCGGCAAACCGGCACCCATCAAGAAGCGGCCCGAAGCGAAGACAGTCGCCAAGGCCGCATCGATCCCTTCGGGAAATGGTCGGGTAGTGTCGATGAAGGACTGGGTCGCTCGCTATGCGGCCGTCAACACACCCGACGCTATCGGATCCGACGCCGCAGGCAAACAGAAGCGTTCCGGCAAGAAGGCACGTAAATGAACGGACCGTTGAACATCACCCCCGACGCGCTGGCCCAGGAAGCCATGACCCTGCAGCAGAAGCTCGCCGCAGGATTGCAGACCCTGCCCGAAGTCGACAACGTCCAGTACGGCGCCACCCAGAAGCAGGAAGTGTGGCGCGACGGCAAGGTGGTGCTGTACCGCTTCGTCGGCGAGCATGCGCCGACCGCCAGGGTGCCGCTGTTGATCGCCTACGCACTGGTCAACCGTCCGTACATGGTCGACTTGCAGTCCGACCGCTCGCTGGTGAAAGGGCTGTTGGCGCGCGGCGAGGACGTTTACATCATCGACTGGGGTTATCCGGACCGCTCCGATCGTTTTCTGATGCTGGACGACTACATCAATCGCTTCATCGGTGGTGCCGTCGACCATCTGCGCCGCAGCTTCGGGCTGGAGGCCATCAACCTGCTCGGCATCTGCCAGGGCGGCGCGTTTTCGCTGTGCTATGCCTCGCTGCACCCGGAGAAAGTCAAGAATCTGATCACCATGGTCACCCCGGTGGACTTCCACACGGCGGACAACATGCTGTCCAATTGGACGCAGAACATGGACGTGGACCTGTTCGTCGACACGCTAGGCAATGTGCCGGCGGACCTGATGAATTCCAGCTACCTGATGCTGAAGCCGTTCCGCCTGCACCTGCAGAAATACGTGGGACTGATCGACATCCTGGACGACAAGCATGCGATCGAGGATTTCCTGCGCATGGAAAAATGGATCTTCGATTCGCCCGATCTGGCGGGCGAAGCCTTCCGACAGTTCATCAAGCAGTTCTATCAGGGCAACGGTTTCGTCAACGGTGGTATCGAGATCGACGGCGAGCCGGTGGACCTGGGCTATGTGGACATGCCCATCCTCAACATCTTCGCCGAACAGGATCATCTGGTACCCCCGGATGCATCGCGCGCCTTGCAGAAGCTGGCGGGCACGCGCGATTACACCGAATTGAGCTTCAAGGGCGGACACATCGGCATCTATGTGTCCAGCCGGGCCCAGCGCGAAGTGCCCACGGCGATCCACGAATGGCTGGCAAAACGCGCGCGTTGAGCGTTGTAGGAGCGACGTGAGTCGCGACTTACGTCGCTCCTACAGATTCCACACGAATTAAATAAATGTTACCGAAAGCACTATTTTTCTACGCACTCTCGCTGGCCCCGATGCTGGCTTTTGCCGCGCCATCGCCAGCCGCAAAAAAAGAAATCGGACAACTGATGGACGCGCTATCGCATTCGGGCTGCCAGTTCCAGCGCAACGGCAGTTGGTATGGCGCGGTCGAGGCGCGCGCCCACCTGCAGCGCAAATACGACTACCTGCTGAAGAAAGGCAAGGTCGATACGGCCGAACAGTTCATTCAGCGCGCCGCTAGCGAAAGCAGCATGAGCGGGCGCCCGTATCGGGTGAAATGCCAGGGCAGGGAGCAGGATGCTTCGACGTGGTTCGGTGGACAGCTGCGGAAACTGCGCCACACGATCGCACCCGCGCGTTGACGCGCTAGACTTTGCAATGCCTACCCCGGGAGTTCGCAATGGCTGACCAAACCAAACCCTTCGCCCGTTCGCTCAACGACCGCATGCTGGCCGGGGTGATGGGCGGCATTGCGCACCGCTTCGGCTGGAACTCGACCTTGTTGCGGGCGCTGTTCGTGATCGTATCGATCGCCTCTGCCGCCTTCCCCGGCATCCTGGTGTACCTGATCTTGTGGCTGCTGATGCCGCAAGAAGCAGATTGAATGGCGATGGCGAAAATCGCGTCGGCTGTGTTGCGCCTGCTCGGAATCCTGTGGACGTTGCCCAATACCCTGATCGGATTGATCGGCGGAAGCGTGGGCCTGCTGTTCGGCGCCAGCGCCCAGTTCAGCCGCCGGGATTTCGCGCTGGTCTTCCATCGTTGGCCATGGGGGCCGGGTGGGGCGATCACCTTCGGCAACACCATCCTGCACACCGGCGATACGCTGGATTCGGAATGCCTGACCTACGAACATCGCGCCGGCCGCTGCGACCACCCGCGAATCAAGATCGGCGACCACGAGCGTGCGCACGTCTATCAGTACATGGTTCTGGGTCCGCTTTTCCTGCCTCTTTACCTGGTTTGCGGCGGCGTCAGCGTTCGCAATCCGTTCGAACGCGCCGCCGATCGCTACGCTATGACCGGACGCGGCTGGTGGCCTTGAATCTGCCGACAAACGGCGATTATTTTTGACGTGGCGGTAACGTCGGCGGGCATAAGCTCGCAACCGTTGGAGAAAGGCAGAAATCGACAAGACGAAGCCGGACTCTAACTAGAAGGCTCAGCCGATCCGGGATAAAACCCGGAAAGACTGGGCCTTCGATGTTTCAAGCCTAAAGGCAGCGCAGGTAAAGCGGTGTCCGGTTTCGACGTGCCTTCAACGATCGAGTCTGCCGAAGCCGAATAATGCGCTCAGCGGATGTTTGCGCTTCTCTATCGACGCCCGCAACAATCCGGCGCCCAACATGCTGTAGGTAATCCCGTTGCCTCCGTAGGCCATGGCGAAATGGACGCGCGGCCCGTGCTGCGCGTGCGCTCCGAAGAAGGGCAGCCCATCCTCGGTTTCGGCGAAGGTTCCAGCCCACGCGAACGCGGGCGCGAGCGGCAAGTGCGTAAACAAGTCGGCGACCTTCTTGCCGAGCGTTCGCGCCTTCTTCTTCACCCGCGCATCGCGCTTGGAGGGAATATCGATGCTGTCGTCTTCTCCGCCCACCAGCAGACGTCCATCGCCTGTGCTGCGCATATACAGATAAGGACGTGCCGATTCCCACATCATTGTGCCTTTTAGCGGCCCCAGCCCTTCGTCTTCGATGGGATCGGTGATGAAGGCGTAACTGCTGCGGTTCTGCGCCACCTTCTTCTTCAACCAGCGCTGGTTGGCGTAGCCTGCCGCCAGGACCAGATGATCGGCACGGATCGCATGACCCTCCGCTGTCCGCAGGGTGACGCCACGCGAAGTGGCGTGGATGTTTTCGACCTGGGTGCGATCGAAAACTGGGCTGCCGCGTTTCTGCAGGCGCGCCAGCAAGCGGTAGGCCATGCGGTAAGGATCGATGCGCGCCGCCTGGTGGCTCAGTATCGCTACGGGTGCGTCGACACCGTAGCGTTCCCGCACGCCGTCGCGCTCCAGCAGCTCCACCTGGAAGCCATGGCGCAGGCGCAGCTCGAACTCATCCCGCAATACGTTCGCGTGGCGGCGCTTGCTGGCGTAGTACAGGCTGTCCATCCAGCCGAAATCCACATCGCGGATGTCGCGCGCCTTGTCCTGCAGCATGCCGATGGCTTCGGCGCATTTGCTGTAGGCCAACACCGCATCGGCTTCGCCGTAGCGCTTGGCCAGCTCGGTCATGTGGGTGTCTATCTCGTACTGCAGCAGGGCGGTGCTGGCCGAGGAACTTCCCCAGCCGACGTCGCGCTGTTCGATCAGGGCCACGTCATGGCCGTGTCCGGCCAACTCATCGGCGATCAGCGCCCCGGTGATACCGCCGCCGATGACCGCCACTTCGCATCGCAGATCCGCTCGCAACGGTGGGAACGCCTGCATCAGCCCGCTCTTGATAGCCCAATACGGATAACCGCTCTTGAGATCCATGCATCGTCCGCGCCCACCAATTGGGCGGAAGCATGCATCGCGGGATATTCGGTCCGTGTGAGCGGCCGTATCGCGCAACGGATGGGTTAGCGGGGCAAGGCGCCGTGCAGGAACAGATCGACCGCTGCCTGGGCGTAGGCGCGCAGTTCATCGGCGTCCGGTTCCTTGAGATTGCCGCTGGAAACGCGAATCACCAGGTCGCCGAACAGCATCATGAAGAACTGGCTAGATGCCGTGGTGGGCGACGCTATTTTCAGGCGGCCGGCGGCGACTTCCTGCTCGAAGTATTCCCTTAAGCTGCCCCGTACCGCCGCCACGGCGTGATCGAAGAACCAATCGCGCATTTCCGGAAAGGATTGGCCTTCGCCGATGACGATGCGGTGGATCACCACCGATTCCGCAGTGGCCATGCCTTCGGCGATGCGTTCGGCCGCCTGATGCAAGGCTTGTTGCGGAGGCAGGCCCGACAGGTTGAGATCGGTAAGGCGCGCGCTGAGGTCCTCGAGCCTACGCTGGATGATGGCGTGCGCAAGGCCTTCCTTGTCGCCGAATACGCGGTACAGGGTCGCCAGCGAACCGCCCGCACGGGCCACTATCTCGCTGAGGCGCGCGTGTTGGTAGCCCTTTTCGGTGAACACCTCGGTGGCTGCGTCCAGGAAGCGCTCTACGCGCAACTCCCCGCGCTTACATAGATCCACCGGCAAGCGGACGCGAAACGATCCGGCGCTATCGACTTTGCCTTGATTGGAGTTATCGGAGGATGCGTTCAAGGGCTGTGCGTTCGTCGGGGCAGATCGCCGCGAGCTCAATCTAGCAAAAAGATCAGGAGTAGCGGCACTTACGGACTGCTACTTGCCGGCGGAACAATCCTGTCCATCGCTGTCATCACATTGCGGTTGGAAAGGACGGTCCATTGCTTGGTCGAAATGGAGAAAGAATCCAGGCCAGAACTACGCCTAATCGCGCTGATACGCAACTGTTCCTTGACAGGTGCAAGCGATTCATTTCCGGCGGGCGTTGGTCACGCTGGGGCTAGCGGCGTTCATCAAACTAATGTGAGTCGTGGCACTTTTAATCTGTCCCTTCGCGGACCGGGCTCGAGGTCGACGGACAGTCGTCGCTGCAAAAGAGAATTTTTCGCACGCACTTCCCTAGGAAGAGCGACAGGCAAGAAAAAGCCCCGACGTAATGCGGGGCTTCCTGGTGCCGAAGGTGGGACTCGAACCCACACGCTTTTAAGGGCGGCGGATTTTGAGTCCGCTGCGTCTACCGTTCCGCCACTTCGGCGCGGCCGCGAAGTATAGCCGAGCACGGGGCGATTGCCCACTTCCTACGGGTGGGTCAACGTCGGGCGAGGCCGCTGGATCGCCTGGCCATGCTGCAGCGCGGGATGCATTCCGGAAAGGTTTGGGTATCTTGACAGCGCTGTCAGCCAGGTGGGCCACTGCGGGCGGCAACGAACCACTAGTATCCGCGTGCGCCGCACGTCCGGACCGAGTCCTGGTGGTGCGGGTCGCATGGGGTTCCCGCCGCATCGTCCTGCCGACATTCAAACCTCTGGGATAACGACAACAGCCATGACGACACAACAGACCCGCTGGTCGCAGTTCGGTGTACTCATCACCGTATTTTTCTTCTGGGGGTTCGTTGCGGCCAGCAACGACATCCTGATTCCGGTGTTCAAGACCGCCTTTGGCTTGACCCACGCGCAAAGCCAGCTGGTCTCGGTGGCGTTCTACGTGGCCTATACGGTCGGGTCGATTATCTACTTCGTGGTGTCGATGTTCGTCGGCGGCGACGTCCTGAACCGGATCGGATACAAGAATGGCATCGCCTTGGGTCTGGTGATTTCGGCTATCGGCACCCTGCTGTTCTACCCGGCCGCGAACCTGGGATCGTTCAAGCTAATGCTCGCAGGCTTGTTCATCGTCGGCCTGGGCTTCTCGCTGCAGCAGATCGCGGCCAATCCACTGGCGATCGTGATGGGCGACCCGCACACCGGTTCGCAGCGATTGACCATGGCCGGCGGCGTCAACAACTTCGGCACCACCATTGGGCCGCTGCTGGTCAGTGTGGCGATTTTCGGCAGCGTCGCCGCCGGCGGCACCGAAGCCAGCATCGAAAGCGTGAAGACGCCTTACCTGGTGCTGGGCCTGGCTTTCATCTTGGTGGCCGTGTTCCTGAAATTCTCCTCGGTGCCGGACCGCATCGACCTGGACCAGGTTACCGAATCCGAAGCACGGGACAACTCCAAGCTGCTGCATAAATCCTCGGCGTTCGGTTACCCGCAGCTGGTGCTGGGCATGCTGGCGATCTTCGTGTACGTGGGGGTGGAGGTTTCCACGGTGGCCAACCTACCGGCCTATCTGCAGGAAAGCCTGGGCATCTCCACTTCTTCGGTGGCCCCTTATGTATCGCTGTACTGGGCCAGTCTGATGATCGGCCGCTGGACCGGCGCAGCCGGCGCCTTCAACGTCGGCGCCGGCGCCAAGCGTCTACTGACGCTGATTCTGCCGTTCCTGGCCTTCGGCGTGTTCCTGGCGGTCAATGCGATAGCCAGGCACGAAGTGTCGCAGTTCCTGGGCTATGTGTTCGTCATCGCCTTGATGATCCTGGCCACGCTGGCCAGCCGCGGAAGCCCGGCGCGCATGCTGCTGTATTTCGCGGTCTGCGGTATCGCCGCGTTGCTGATCGGCATGTTCACCAGCGGCAAGACCAGCGCGGTCGCCTTCATCAGCGTCGGCCTGTTCTGCAGCACCATGTGGCCCTGCATCTTCGCATTGTCGATCACCGGACTGGGTAAGCACACCAATCAAGGCAGCAGCTTGCTGATCATGATGATCATGGGCGGCGGCATCGTAAGCTGGATCCAAGGCCTGGCCGCAGACGGCATCGGCATGCAGATGAGCTATATCGTCGGTGTGGCCTGCTTCGCCTACTTGGCTGTCTATGCGCTGCTCACGGTCGGCATCCTGCGCTCGCAGGGCATCGACCTGGACAAGATAAGCGCGGACGGGGGGCACTGAGAGCTAGAGATCGTCATCCCAGCGAAAGCTGGGATGACGACACTTAATCTTGACGGACCATCTCGACAACCCGTTTTTAGCCAGAGCCGTGGTTACGCGGCTCAGGATCAGTTCGGCACGATCTGGTCGGTGCCCAACAAACGCTCGCCGCGGCTTTGCCATTCCGCGTCATCACCAGTCGGCGAGAACACGCCACAGCGGACCATGGTGCGCTGGTAGACGTGCAGCGACACGGCGATGGCCTTGTCGCTGGGGTTGCGGATGGTGTGGTACTCGTGCGGCGGAATCAGGCTGCCGGCCGAGCCGGTGCCGGCTTCGATGGTGCCGGCGGCGACGAAGCGGTAACGCTCGTCGTCGCGCTCGGCCAATTCGTACTGGGTGATTTCCAGCCGGCCCTTCCAGACGCCCTCCACGCACCACATGCCGGAATGGTCGTGGATTTTGGTGCCCTGGCCCGGTCCCCAGGTCATCGCCACCACGCTGTAGCCGTGTTCGGGACTGGTGTAGAGCTCGCGGCGGGCGTAGTGGTCGGCGATGGGCTCAAGCACGCATTCGGGAAGGGCCACGTCCTCGTCGCAGATCATTTCGCACAGCGTCTTGCGCAGCGCATCGGTAATGGCGCGGTCGTCGCCCAGGGCGACGGCTGCGTCCAGCGAGGCGATCAGTTTGTCGTGGCCGGGGAAATCGAGCGTGGTCATGGCGTGAATCCGGCGGAAGCGTGGGGGCATTTTAGCCGCTCAAATCCGCCAGTAGCAGAACGATGTGGGAGCGGCCTCCGGCCGCGAGCTCTGGCTTGGATCCTTGGGGAAGAGCTCGCGGCCGGAGGCCGCTCCCACGTCCAATCGCTATAAGGCGGACAGAAAGCCCTGAACGGCCGGTCCGAAGCGTTCGATATCCACCAGGAACGCATCATGTCCTTGTGGAGATTCCAGCGGCTGGAACTCCGCCTCGGCCCCGCCCGCCCGCAGGCCGTCGGCGATCTGCTGCTGTTGCTGCAGCGGGAACAGGATGTCGGTGGCCGCGCCAATGGCCAGCGCCTTTTCCACCTTGATCCGCGCCAGCCCCTGCAGCACATCGCCGCCGGCGACTTCGGCCAGGTCGAACCAGTCCATCGAGCGGCTGAGGTAGAGATAGCAGTTGGGGTCGAAGCGGCGTACGAAGCGACGCGCGTGGCCTTCCAGGTAGCTCTCGACCTGGAACTCCAGGCCAAAGGGTTCCTCGTCCGGGTGGTCCGATTCCAGCCGTACCCGGCCGAAGCGGCCGTCCCATTCCAGCGCCGACCGATAGGTGATGACGCCCAGTTTGCGCGCCATGCGCATGCCGGATTCCGGATAGGAGGCGTCGTCGTAGTCGCCGCCGTTCCATTTCGGGTCCAGCCGGATCGCCTCGCGCTGCAGCGAACGGATGGCGATGGAAAACGGCAGGGCCTGCGCGCTGCCGGAAATATTGATGTGGGTGCGCGCCAGGCCGGGGTGGCGCAGCAGGAACGCCAGGGCGGTCATGCCGCCCATGGAATTTCCGATGAGGCAGGCCAGCCGATCGATGCCGAGACCGCGCACGACTTCGCGGGCGGCGTCCGCACCGTCCTCGATCGACAGTTCGGGGAAATCGAGACGGTACAGGCGACCGGTCGCGGGATTCATCGAAGCCGGACCGGTGGAACCCTTGCAACTGCCCAACGAATTCACGCACACCACGAACCACCGATCGGTATCTATGGGCTTGCCCGGGCCCAGCATCGGTTCCCACCAACCGGCCTCCGGGTTGCCGGCATTGCTGGCGGCATGGGCATCCGGCGACAGGCCGGTGACGATCAGGACGGCGTTGTCGCGCGCCGCGTTCAATTCGCCCCAGGTCTCGTAGGCGACCCGTGCGCCATGCAGTTCGCCGCCGCGCTTCATCGGGAAAGGCGAGGGCAGTGGGTGGAAGCGGGTGCCCGCTGGAATGAATTCGGTCATCGGGCGAGTTTAGCAGCGCGCCACGCGGCTCAAGCCGCGCGGCGCGCGTTATCGGCGGCAGTCTTGGAAGACGGCGCCGTGCGGCGACATCACACCAGGGTCAGCGTCACGTCGATATTGCCGCGGGTGGCGTTCGAGTACGGGCACACCACGTGAGCCATCTGGACCAGGGATTCGGCCTGTTCGCGCGGCAGGCCGGGCAGCGAGATCTTCAGTTCGACTTCGATGCCGAAGCCATTGGGGATCTGGCCGATGCCGACATTGCCCTCGATGGCGGTATCGGCGGGCAGGGCGATTTTCTCGCGGCCGGCAACGAATTTCAGCGCGCCGATGAAGCAGGCCGAATAACCGGCGGCGAACAACTGTTCGGGGTTGGTGCCATCGCCGCCGGCGCCGCCTAATTCGCGCGGCGTGGTCAGCTTTACATCCAGCACGTTGTCGGAAGAAACGGCGCGGCCGTCGCGGCCGCCGGTAGCGGTGGCAGTGGCGCGGTAAAGGACTTTTTCGATGGACATGGGGTATCTCCTGATTGAAGGACGGCTGGGAAGAGACCGGTGGCCGTCACCGGGTTTAATAGTTAGCTATTTTATAGCGCGCTATATATAAATACCGAACGTATTGAGCTTTGCATGCGAATCAATGAGCGGGGGTATTGGCGATGAGATTGTTACGCAGCGTTTCCAACTGCGACTTGATCTGACCGAGCTGGCTTATGCCCAGCGCTGCGGCGCAGAACACGCCTTCGGGCACCTGTCCCGCCTTGGCCTTCAATGCCTTGCCGCTGCGGCTAAGCGCGATCACGACCTGACGTTCGTCGTCGGCGGAGCGGGTGCGGGTCAGCAGATCGGAGGCTTCCAGCCGCTTCAGCAACGGCGTCAGCGTGGCCGAATCCAGAAACAGGCGCTCGCCGATCTCGGACACCGTCAGCTCGTCGCGTTCCCAGAGCACCAGCATCACCAGATACTGCGGATAAGTCAGGCCCAGCGGGGCCAGCAGCTTGCGGTACACCTTGTTCATCGCCAGCGAGGCCGAGTACAGGGTGAAGCACAACTGGTTGTCCAGCTTCAGCAGCGCATCGGCGCTGGTTCTGGGGGAGCGGGCGGGGGTCTTGGTTGCCATGTGCGAAATATAAATAGCGCGCTATGTAATTGCAAGCTACTTATATGTCGCGCCGACGAACGGCATCCGAGGCGGTGCGTTCTTTCCTTCTCCCACCCTGCGGGCGCCGGTGGGAGAAGGAAAAGCAATCCCGCGCTGCTCTGGCGGAAGTTACGGGCTCGTAGCGCCGAGCACCAGTTCGACAGGCGCAGCGGCAGGCAGGGTCACGCGCACCGCCTTGGATTCCAGATCTCCTTCCTGGCGCATCGGATCGCCGCTGGCCGACAAGCGCGCGATCAGCTCCACTTCTTTCAACGCAGAAAGCTTCTGCGTGGGCATGGGGCTGTCGCCGTCGTCCAGGGTCAATGTGAGCGGCAGGTCCTGCAGCGTGTGCTTTTCCACCGCGACCGGCATCGGTGGACCGCCGGGGATGCGTGCGATCACGAACACCGTGGTTTCTCCGCGCAGGCGTACGCGCGATGCGAAGTCCGGATCGAGCGCGACTTTCACCGTCAGCGCATTGGCGCCGGCGGTCTGAACAGCGGGTTCGACCGCAGCGGCCGCCGGAAGCGGCGGCAGGCCCGCTTCTTTGCGGGCGGCGTCGATCTGCTGACGCAAGGTAGCGGCGGTGGCGGGATCCACCTCGGAAAGCAGAGGTTCCCAGGTCTTGGCCGCCTCGGCCGGGTGCCCGTTCTGGCGTTGCGAAATTCCCAGCAGCCAGGTCGCCCGCTGGTGTCCGGGTTGTTGGGACAACGCGTGTTGCACCCAGGCAATGGCCTGGGCATCCAGCTTGCGGTCGGGTGAGGCATAAAGACGCGCCTGCGCGGCTTCCACCAGCAGGTTCGGATCATCGGGCAACAGTTTCACCGCCTGTGCGAAGGCATCGCTGGCTTCGGCCGGCTTGCCTTCGGAGGCGAGGGTTCTTCCAAGCAGCTGCCAGCCTTCGGGCTGGTTGGGATTGCGCTTGAGCTCGGTCCGCAATTCGGCGATGGCGGCTTCAAGAGAGGCCGGCATCGCGTTGGCGGCTTGTTCGATCGATGCGGGCGTGCCTATGACCCGGTAGAGGGCGAACGTGGCCAGGCCGAGCGCTATGACTCCCCCGATCACCAGCGTCCGCGATTCGCGCCACAGCGGCCACAGGACGCCGACCAAGACGGCCAGGGTCAGCAACACGGCGATTGCGATGAACGTGCCCATCACCATTCCTGATTGTCGTCGTTGGCCACGGCACCGGCCGCGCTACGCTTGCGCACTATGCGGAAGACGATGCCACCGCCCGCGAGCAGCAGCAGCGCCGGACCGAACCACAGCAACCAGGTGCTGCCGGCGATATCGGGCTTGTACAGGACGAATTCGCCGTAACGGTCGACCAGGAAGCGCTTGATCTCCTCATCCGACTTGCCCTGGTTCATCAGGTCCAGCACTTCGCGGCGCAGGTCGTGCGCGATTTGCGCGTTGGAATCGGCCAGCGACTGGTTCTGGCACATCACGCAGCGCAGCTCGGCGGTGAGCTGGTGGAAACGCGTTTCCTGGGCCGTATCGCGGAACCGCAGAGGCGTCGGATCGCTGGCCTGCGCGCGCGCCAGCGGAGACAGCAACAGCATCGCGAGCAGAAGCAGGGCTCTCATCGCTTATCCGCTTCGGCCTTTTCGAGCGCGGGAATCAGTTCCTCGGCGATGATCTCGTCGGTGATCGCCCCCACATGCTTCCAACGAACGATGCCTTTGGCGTCCACCAGGAAGGTTTCCGGAGCGCCGTAGATGCCCCAGTCGATCGCCGTGCGGCCGCTCTCGTCGGCGATCACCATCAGATACGGATTGCCGTACTGCTCCAGCCAGCGCAAAGCGTCCTCGCGCGGATCCTTCAGGTTGTAGCCGATGAAGCGTACGCGTTTGGTCAGCGCGAACTTGCTGATTACCGGATGCTCGACGCGGCATTCCGGGCACCAGCTGCCCCATACGTTCATCACGAACGGCTGGCCGCGCAGTTCCGCGAGCGTGAAGCGCTTGCCGGGCTCGTGCAGCAAGGGCAGGTCGAAGGCGGGCGCGGGCTTGCCGATCAGCGGCGAGGGCAGGGCGTCGCGGCCGGCGCGGTCGGACTGCTGCACGCCGTAATACAACAGTCCCATCAGGCCGATGAAAAACAGCGCGATGATCACGCCGGCAAAGACGAACGCGCCGGTGTGCGGCTTCTTCGGTGCGGGTTGGCTCATCGCTTGTCCTCGGGTTTGCGGAAACGCCGGTCGGTGGCGGTGACGAAACCGCCCAGCGCCATCAAGCCCGCGCCCAACCAGATCCAGCGCACGAACGGCTTGATATGGATGCGCACCGCCCGCGCCTGCCCACCCAGCGATTCGCCCAGGGCGACATAGACATCGCCGAACAGCCCTGGATGGATACCGGCTTCGGTCATGACCTGTCCGCCGCTGGCGTAGGCGCGTTTCTCGGGATTGAGCAGCACCAGCGGCTGGCCGCCGCGAAGAACTTGCACATGCCCACGCGTGGCCAGGTAGTTGGGGCCTTGCAGTTCGTCCACGCCTTCGTAGAGGAACGAGTAACGTCCGATCTGCTCCGACTGTCCGGGCGTCATCGCCAGTTCGCGTTGCACATTGAGGCCTTCCACCAGCAACGCGCCGATCAGGAACACGGCGATGCCGCTATGCGCCAGGGTCATGCCGAGCATCTCGGCGGTGAAACGATTGCCCTTGGACTGGAAGCGCGACCACAGGAAGCGCAAGGTGCCGAAGGCGACCCAGGCGGCGGTGGCGATGCCGGCGGCGGTTTTCCATTTCCCCTGCGGCGCGGTGAAGTAGGCGATCGCTCCCAGCACCAGCGCCAGCACCGCCCAGGGCGCCAGCATGCGCAGCGGCCGCGACATCTCCTCACGCTGCCAGCGGGTCAGCGGCCCGAACGGGAGCAGCAGCACCAGCGGCGCCATCAGCAGCAGGAACAGCAGGCCGAAATAGGGCGGCCCCACCGAAATCTTGCCCAGCCCCAGCGCATCGGCAAGCAGCGGATACAGCGTGCCCAGCAGCACCATCGCGCAGGCGCAGGTCAGCAGCACGTTGTTGGCCAGCAGCAAGGTTTCGCGGGAGCCGGCGGTGAAGGGCGCGCCCTGTTCGAGTCGCGGCACCCGCAATACGTAGAGCACCAACGATCCGCCGATCACCAGACCAAGGAAGATCAGGATGAAAAGTCCGCGCGAGGGGTCGGCGGCGAAGGCATGCACGCTGGTCAGCACGCCGGAGCGCACCAGAAACGCGCCCAGCAACGACAACGAGAACGCCGCGATGGCCAGCAACAAAGTCCAGCCGCGGAAACTGCCGCGCTTCTCGGTCACCGCTTGCGAGTGCAACAGCGCGGCGCCGGCCAACCAGGGCATGAAGCTGGCGTTCTCCACCGGATCCCAGAACCACCAGCCGCCCCAGCCCAGCTCGTAATACGCCCACCAGCTGCCCAGGGCGATGCCGATGGTCAGGAAGCCCCAGGCGACATTGGTCCACGGCCGCGTCCAGCGCAGCCAGCGCGCATCCACGCTGCCGTCGATCAGGGCAGCGATGGAGAAAGCGAACGGCACCACGAAACCCACATAGCCGATGTACAGCATCGGCGGGTGGATGATCATGCCCACGTCCTGCAGCAACGGATTGAGATCGCGCCCTTCCAGCGGCGCCGGCAACAGGCGGATGAAGGGATTGGAAGTGAAGATCAGGAAGGACAGGAAGCCCAGGCTGATGAGGCCGATCACGCCCAGCACGCGCGCGATCACGCGTTCGGGCAGGCCGCGCGAGAATTCGGCCACCGCCGCGTTCCACACCGCCAGCACCAGCGTCCACAGCAGCAGCGAACCTTCGTGCGCGCCCCAGACCGCGGTGTAGCGATACACCATGGGCAGCAACGAATTCGAATTCTCGGCCACGTATTTGACCGAGAAATCCTGGGTGACGAAGGCGACGGTCAGAACAACGAACGCGCCCAGCACCAGGAACAATTGCGCATAGGCGGCGGGACGGGCGACTGCCATCCAGCCGGCTTTGCCGCGCTGCGCGCCAGCCAAAGGCAATACCGCCTGCAGGCCCGCGATCAGCAGCGCCAGGACCAGCGCTATCTGGCCGAGTTCGGGCAGCACCTAGCGGGTTTCCGTCGAGGCCGCGGCGGGCGCCTGCACGTCGTGCTTCTTGTGCGCCATGCCCATCTTGTCGGCGACTTCCTTGGGCATGTAGTTCTCGTCGTGCTTGGCCAGCACGTCCTCGGCCACGAATACTCCGTTCTTCATCGTACCCGTCGCCACCACCGCCTGACCCTCCCGGAACAGATCGGGAAGAATGCGGTTGTAGACCACCGGCAGCAACGCATCGCCATCGGTGACTTTGAAGTGCACTTCCAACGAACCGGGCGTGCGTTCGAACGAACCTTTCTCCACCATGCCGCCCAGACGGAAGCGCGCACGCTCTCCGGTTTCGCCGCGCAGCACTTCGGCGGGCGTATACAGGTAGGCGACATTGCGTTGCAGAGCGAAGACCACGAGGGTAGTGGCGATGGCCGCAGCGGCCACCAAGAGCAGCACCCACAACAGGCGGCGACGGCGGACGGGGTTCATCGGCTCAGCTCCACGGACTCATTGCGCTTGGCGGCGCGTGCCTTGCGCAAGCGGGCGGCCCGCAGTTCACGGCGGATCTGCAGACGCGGAACGATGAAATCCCACAGCATGACGACGGCGAATGCTGCATAGGCGCCGATCACATAATTGACATAAGTCATGATTGCGCCGCCAGTTTCGCCACCCAATCTTTCCCCGATTCGCGCCGCAAATTATCGGCGCGCGCCCGCGACAACAGCGAACCCGCGAACCAGAACTGCACGGCCACGAACATCAGCCAGAACGGCAGCTGCATGCTGGGATCCATTTTGGAGTCGCCGAACAGGCTGATGGTTTGGCCCTGGTGCAGGGAGTTCCACCACACCACCGAATATTTGATGACCGGCAACAGCGCCACGCCCACGATGGCCAGCAGGCCGGCAGCGCGCGCGGCGGCGCGGCGATCGTCGATGGCGTGGTACAGGCCGGTCACGCCGAGATACAGGAACAGCAGGATCAGTTCCGTGGTCAGGCGCGGATCCCAATCCCACCACGTGCCCCACATCGGCTTGCCCCAGATCGATCCGGTGACCAGGGTGATGACGGTGAAGGCGGCGCCGACCGGCGCGCAGGCCATGGCCAGGATTTCGCAAAGCTTGATCCGCCAGATCAGCGCGATGGCCGCATACACCGCCATCAACCCGAATACCAGCATGCTCATCATCGCGCTGGGTACGTGGATGTAGAAGATGCGGAAGCTGTCGCCCTGCTGGTAATCGGCAGGCACCTGGAACGCCTGCCACAGGCCGACGCCCATCAGGATGAAAGCAACGGCGTAACACCACGGCGCCCAGCGGGCCGCGAAGCGGTCGAAGATCGGCGGCGAGCCGAGTTGGTGGAACCAGAGCAGGACGGGATTCATGCGTACGGAAACTTCAGTGCAATGCGATGCGGATCGCCGCCGCAGCGGCCAAAGGGGCCAGGACCAGTGCCAGCACCAGTCCTGCGCCGAGGAAGAGCAGTGCGCCGACGGCGTCCAGGCCCTGCGCGCTGCGGGCGACGCTGCCAGCGCCGAAAATCAGCACGGGGACATATAGCGGCAACGCCAGCAAGGCGACAAGAATACCAGAGCGCCTCATGCCGACCGTCAGCGCCGCCACCACCGCGCCCAGCAGGCTGAGCAGAGGCGTGCCCAAGGCCAGCGAGGCCAGCAAGACCGGAAGTTGGTCGCGGGGAAGGTGCAACAGCTCCCCCAGCACAGGCGTCGCCAGGATCAGCGGCAGCGCGGTCGTCAGCCAGTGGCTGAGCACTCGCACGGCCACCAGCCAGGCCAAGGGCACGGGGGCGAGGATCCATTGCTCCAGCGAACCATCGTCGGCATCGCCGCGGAACAGCGTATCCAGCGACAGCAGACCGGCCAGCAACACCGCGACCCACATCACCGCCGAGGCCACTTTCGCCAGCGCCTGCGCTTCGCCGCCCAGCGCCAAAGCGAACAACACCACCACCAGCAGGGCGAACAGGGCCGGCTGGAAGGCATCGCCGCGCCGGCGCCAGAGCAGGCGCAGATCGCGAACCAACAGCGCGCTGCCGGCCTGGAACAGGGAAGGCCCGTTCATGCGACGCGTCCCAGCGCCAGCATCCGCGTCTGCACCGGCGGCGCGGCGTAGGCGCCATGGGTGGTTACCAGTGCGGCCCCGCCATCGCGCAGATGCGCGGAAATCATCCGGTTGACCAGATTGATGCCATCCAGATCCAGGTTGGCGTAGGGCTCGTCCAGCAGCCAGAGCGGCGCCGGCGACAGCCATAGACGGGCCAGGGACAAGCGTTTTTTCTGTCCGGCGGAAAGCTGGCGGGCCAAGCTGTCTTCGTGACCGGCCAGCCCGACCATTCCCAGCGCATCGCCCGGCAGCTGACGCGCCCGGCGCCCGTGCAGGCCGCACAGGAAATCCAGGTTCTCCAAGGCGTTCAGGTCCGCCTTCATCGCAGGCAGATGGCCCAGGTAGGCGATGGCGCGTGAGCGGAGACTGGCCTGGGCGGTGCGGCCATCGATGTCGATCTCGCCCGAATCGGCGCGCAGCAATCCGGCCAGGACGCGCAACAAGGTGGTCTTGCCGGCACCGTTGTCGCCCTGCACCAACAAGGCCTCGCCCGCGGCGACCACGAAGTCGAGCGGCCCGAACACTGGCTCGTCGTTGCGCGTGAAGGTCAGCCCGCGTGCGGCGAGCAGCGGCAGGGAGGAGTGCGGGGAAGGGGTCATCTACGCCCATTGTAAACGGCGCGCCTGGTTTGCCTTGCTGTTGATCCGGCCGGAAACAATAACGACGCCGCTCCCACTACTTCCGGCCCTAGCTCATCCCGCCCAGTCGATATGGGGTTCGTCGGCCACGCCGGACGGGCGCGGCCAGAGCATGCGCAGGCGCACCGTTTCATTACGTTTCCAGTAAAGGGTGCCGGCCTGGCCGAATTCGCGCGCCCAGGCGTCGCCGGTTTCCAGCGGCACGTTCAGGACGACCCAGCCGTATTCCACGGCGCCGCCCTGGGCGTTGCTTCCCAGTGCTGAGCAATGGTGGAACCCGCCGTCCCGGATACGGGCCTGCAGATGCTCGTCGGCGGCCACGTTGTCGGCCACGGTGGCGGTATTGGCGGGCGGATTCCAGGCGGTGATGAAGAGATAGCTTTCCGCGCCCAGTTCGCGTTCGATGTCTTCGGCGAGTTGGCCTACGCCGAACAACCATTCCCGGTGGCCGACGGTCACGAAATAGTGGGCGGCGGCGTAGGCCTTCGCCAGCTTCGCCACTTCCTCGTCTTGAATCGCATTCCCGTCCATGGCGCCATCATCACCGGTCTCCATCATTGCGTACACTCCCTTTCCCACGTCCCCCTGCGATCCACGGAACGGCCAATGCCCTTCGAAACCAAGCTGCCCAAGGTAGGCACCACCATCTTCACCGTCATGTCCCAGTTGGCTGCCGAATATGGCGCGGTCAATCTGGGCCAAGGCTTTCCCGACTTCGCCGTGCCGCAAAGATTGGTGGACGAGTTGGCCGTCGCCATGCGCGCCGGCCATAACCAGTACGCGCCGATGACCGGCGTACCCGCGCTGCGCCAGGCCATCGCCACCAAGATACTGCGCTGCTACGGCGCCGAAGTGAATCCCGATACCGAGATCACCGTGACCAGCGGCGCCACCGAGGCGATCTTCAACGCCATCCATGCGGTGGTGCGGCCGGGCGAGGAAGTGATCGTGCTGGACCCGGCCTACGACTGCTACGAACCGGCTATCGACCTGGCCGGGGCCAAGGCCGTGCACGTGGCCCTGGATCCGCAGACCTTCGCCGTGGACTGGCGGAAAGTGCAGGAGGCCATCACCCCGCGCACCCGCCTGCTGATGATCAACAGCCCGCACAATCCGTCCGGCGCGATGCTGGGGGAAGCCGATCTGCGCCAGCTGGCCGGAATACTGCGCGGTACCGATATCTTCCTGGTCTCCGATGAGGTCTACGAACACATCGTCTTCGACGGTCGGCGCCATGAATCGGTGTTGCGCTATCCGGAACTGGCCGAGCGCGCCTTCGTCGTTTCCAGCTTCGGCAAGACCTATCACTGCACCGGCTGGAAGATCGGTTATGCGATCGCGCCGCCCGCGTTGAGCGCCGAATTCCGCAAGGTGCACCAATACAACACCTTCACCAGCTTCTCGCCCGCGCAGTACGCGTTCGCGGCGATGATCCGCGACGAGCCGGAACACTACGAGCAGCTGGGCGCGTTCTATCAGGCCAAGCGCGACCGTTTCCGCGAGCAATTGCTGGCGACGAAACTGAAGCCGCTGCCGGTGCCGGGCGGATATTTCCAACTGGTGGACTATTCGGCGGTCAGCGACCTGCCGGACGCCGAATTCGTCAAATGGCTGACGGTGGAGCATGGGGTCACCGCTATTCCGCTGTCGCCGTTCTACGAATCCCCGCCCGCCGGACAACGCCTGGCGAGGCTGTGCTTCGCCAAGAATGATGCGACGATGGATGCGGCGATCGAGCGGTTGCTGAAGCTCTGAATGAGAGCCGTAGGGCGCTTAGGAACGCGTAGGAGCGACGTAAGTCGCGATTGATACCGTGCGGGCCTTTTTTTTATTCGCGACTTACGTCGCTTCTACGGCATTCCTATCAAGAAAATAGCAAGGTAACGGCATGCAAGATCTCAGAATCTCACTCGTACAAGGCGCCACCCGCTGGCACGACCCAGCGGGCAACCGCGAATACTACGGCGATCTGATCAAGCCGTTCGCGAATATCACCGACCTGGTGATCCTGCCCGAAACCTTCACCAGCGGTTTCAGCAACGACGCTATCGACAAGGCCGAAGGGATGGACGGACCGACCGTGGCGTGGATACGAGAACAGGCTTCCTTGCTCAATGCGGTAGTGACCGGCAGCGTGCAACTGCGGACGGATGACGGCGTGTTCAACCGCCTGCTGTGGGCCACGCCCGATGGCGAGCTGCGGTACTACGACAAGCGCCATCTGTTCCGCTACGCCGGCGAGCACAAGCGCTACGCCGCCGGCGAGAAACGTTTGACCGTCGAATGGAAAGGCTGGCGCATCAATCCGCTGGTCTGCTACGACCTGCGCTTCCCGGTGTATTCGCGCAACCGCTATAACGTGGAGCGCGAGGGTCAGTTGGATTTCGACCTGCAGATTTTCGTCGCCAACTGGCCGGCGGCGCGGGCGTATGCGTGGAAGACGCTGCTGCGCGCGCGCGCGATCGAAAACCTCTGCTACGTCGCCGCGGTGAACCGCGTCGGCGTGGATGGCAACGGGCTGGAATATTCGGGCGACAGCGCGGTGATCGATTTCCTGGGCCAGCCGCTGATCGAGACCACCGGTGAGGAGGGCGTCGTCAGCAGCGTCATCTCCGGGTCGGAGCTGGCGGCGCATCGCGAGCGCTTCCCGGCGATGTTGGATGGCGACGCGTTCTCGCTGACTTAATCCTACGGTGCCTACGCTTCGGGCATAAGTCGAACCGATGCCGGCGCCGTACGGAGCAACGGTCGTTCCGTCACTGTTCCGATGTTTTGTCGAGCTATTTGCTGAAAGACAACTCGATCGATGTGTAGAAGGGCACGCGCGAGGGCACAATCAAAGTGCGGCCGGCGACATATTTTCGGAAACACATCCCCAGCAGCGAGGAACCCTCCAGCCAGGTGCGAACGACTTTTCCGTCGGGGCCGAGTTCCATCACCACCACGAACGGCGAAAGGTCGGGCGTGGGCGTGGCGCAGGCGGCGACGGCTTCACCCAGTAGTTTTCCCTGCAATTCGCGCAAGCTCGCCGATTCGGCCGGTGCGAGCGAAGCTTCGTCCTGGTCGGCGAGCGTTTTGGCGACGGCGTAGTCGGGGCCGAGGCCGGTTTCGGACCAAACCGGTCCGCTCAGCGCCATCAGTGCGATCAATGCGAAGAATTTCATGCCGTTCCTTCTGGTGGTTGCTTGCGTCAACGATAGCCCGAGGCCTGCAGTTCGAACAATTCCGCATAACGCCCGCCCTGCGCCAGCAATTCCTCATGGGTACCGCTGGCTTCCAACTGGCCCTGTTCCAGCACCAGGATGCGGTCGGCCATGCGCACGCTGGAGAAGCGGTGCGAGATCAGCACGGCGGTGCGGTCGTCCGACAGTTCCTTGAAGCGTTGGAACACTTCGAACTCCGAGCGCGCATCCAGCGCCGCGGTGGGCTCGTCCAGGATCATCACTTGCGCATCGCGCATGTAGGCGCGGGCGATGGCGATCTTCTGCCACTGACCGCCGGAGAGATCCACGCCTGTTTTGAAGCGGCGCCCGACCAGCTGGTCGTAACCGTTGGGCAAGGTGGCGATGACTTCGTCGGCCATCGCCCGGCGCGCCGCGTCGCGGATGCGCGCGTCGTCGGCCATCGCGTCGATCTGACCCACGCCGATATTCTCGCCGGCGGTCAGGTTGTAGCGCACGAAATCCTGGAAGATCACCCCGATGTTGGCGCGCAGGTCCTCGATGTCGTACTCGCGCAAGTCCACGCCATCCAGCAGGATGCGGCCTTCGTCGGGGTCGTACAGCCGCGCCAGCAGTTTCACCAGCGTGGTCTTGCCGGCGCCGTTCTCGCCGACCAGCGCCAGCACCTCGCCGGCCCTTAGTTCGAAGCTGAGATGGCGCACCGCCCAGCGTTCCGCATCGGGATAGCGGAAACCCACATCCTCGAACACGAATCCGCGCACGATGGGTTTCGGTACGGCGACGGGGTTTTCCGGCGAAGTGATTTCCGGCTGGATCTCGAAGAAGGAGAACAGATCGTCCAGGTAAAGCGCCTGGCTGGCCACCTGCGAAAATCCTACTAGCAGCCCTTCCAGCAATTGCCGCAGGCGCCTGAAGCTGCCGGCCAGGAAGGTCAGGTCGCCGATGGTGAAATCGCCGCGCACCGTGCGCCAGGCGATATAGGCGTAGGCGATGTAGTAACCCAAGGTTCCCAGGGCTGCGAACAACGCGCCCCACACCGCGCGTCTCTTGGCCAGCGAGCGGTTCGCCTTGAAGAACTTGTCCGCCAGCGTGCGGTAGCGCGCGATCAGGAAATGGTGGAGATTGAATATCTTCACCTCCTTGGCGCTTTCCACGCTGGCGCCGGTCTGCTTCACGTACTCCAGCTGACGGCGCTCGGGGGTCCAGGCGAAATTCAGCGAATAACCCATCGCGTTGAAATGCGCTTCGCCGACGAAGGCCGGGATCAGCGCGACCGCGAGCAGCGCGATCAGCCAGGGCGCGTAGACCAGCAGGCCGGCCGCGAAACTGATGACGGTGATCGAATCCTGCACCTGGCCGAACAGCGTGCTCATCAGGTTCATGCGCCCCATGGTCTGGCGGCGCGCACGGTCCAGCTTGTCTTGCAGGTCGGGGTCTTCGAAGTCTTCCAGGTCCAGCGTCGCCGCATGTTCCATCAGGCGGATGCTGGTGGCGTTGGTGAACAGCTCTGACAGCAGCGAGTCCGCATAACTGACCATGCGCCCGAGCAGGTCCGACAGGATCGCCAGTGCGAACTCCAAGACCAGCAGCCACAGCAGATGGTCGAGCTGACCGCCACGCCAGGCCTCGCCCAGCGATTCGAAAGGCAGGCCCAGCGCCACCAGGCGCACGGCCTCGTCGATGATGAGCTTACCGATGTACAGCGTGATGATGGGCAGCACCGCGCGGATCAGGCGCAGGCCCAGGCTGGAAATCGTCAGCCAAGGGCTGGTCTGCCAGATCTGCTTGAGGAACGGCGGCAGGTTGCGCATCGCCTTGAAGCGCTCGCGCAGGCTGGGACCGGATTTGCCCTGCCTGGAATGGGCGGTGGCCGGCGCAGTCGGGGCAGGGGTCGGTTCGGCCATGCCGCATTGTGCCGTGGGTGGCGCGAATTACGAAATCGAGAGGCCGACTATCGTTCGTCCAGTCGCAAGGTGAGGCATTTGGCTGCGCCGCCCGCCTTCAGGAATTCGTCCAGCGGCGTCTCGATGACTTCGAATCCCGCTTTGGCCAAAGTCGCCTTCAATTCGCCGCTGGCGCGGTTGACCACCACGGTCGTGCCGATGTTGACGGCATTGCAGGCGAAGGCGAGGGCATCCTGTTCGGATACGGCGATGCGGCGGGATTCGGGTATGCGGGAGGCGATGGCGCCTACGGCCTCGGCATCGAAGGCGGGCGGGTAGTACAGCAGCCAGCCGCCGCTCAACGGACAGAAGCAGGTATCCAGGTGATAGAAACGAGGATCCGACAGGCGCAGGGCGATGGTTTCCAAGTCGAACATCGCCGCGATCTCCTGCGCGATGCCCGCATCGCTGCGATGGCCATGGCCCAACCATAGCCTGGGCGCCTCACGGTCGAGCAGCGCGTCACCAGCGCCTTCGAAATCCATGTCCGCGGGTAGCTGGCGAATGGCGAATCCCTGTTGCGCGAACCATTCGGTGAACAGAGCCTCTTCGCCACGCCGCTGCGCATGGCGGAAGCGGCTGGGTACGAACACATCGCCCAGCACCAGTCCCGCATTGGCGGTGAAGGGCATGTCGGGCAGATCTTCGCCGGGCGCGACCAGGTCGATTCGCGCCAGACCGGACAGGACCTCGTGCAGCGCCGACCATTGCGATTGCGCACGGGCGGGGTCCGTCGAGTGCAGGTTCCCCTCCATCCAGGGATTGATCACGTAGTCCACCGCGAAATGCGTGGGTGGACACATCAGGAAGCGGGGATTGGCGGGCATAGGCGATTCCGGTGGGTTCGAGCAACGTTGCGGCAATACCGTCTCCGGCGCAATGACGGCCCGCCACTCAGGTAAAATCCGGTTTTGCAGCCCAGCCAGCCACAGAGCCAGTCGTGAGTCCAGATTCCTCCACTGCGATCAAGCAGGAAGATTTTATCCAGAGCGTCGCCGACGCCCTGCAGTACATCAGTTATTACCATCCGGTCGATTACATCCGCAATCTCGCCGCCGCCTACGAGCGCGAGGAGTCGGAAGCGGCCAAGGACGCCATCGCCCAGATCCTGATCAATTCGCGCATGTGCGCCGAGGGCCACCGGCCGATTTGCCAGGACACCGGCATCGTCACCGTGTTTTTGCAGATCGGCATGGATGTGCGCTGGGCCGACGCGACCATGGGCGTCGAGGACATGGCCAACGAAGGCGTGCGCCGCGCGTACAACCACCCGGACAACAAACTACGGGCCAGCGTGCTGGCCGACCCCGCCGGCAAACGTACCAACACCAAGGACAACACACCGGCCGTGGTCAATATGAAAGTCGTCCCGGGCAATACGGTCGATGTGATCGTGGCGGCCAAGGGCGGCGGTTCGGAAGCGAAATCCAAGTTCGCCATGCTCAATCCCTCCGACTCCATCGTCGACTGGGTGTTGAAGACCGTGCCGACCATGGGTGCGGGCTGGTGTCCGCCGGGCATGCTGGGCATAGGCATCGGCGGCACCGCCGAGAAGGCGATGCTGCTGGCCAAGGAAGCGTTGATGGAACCCATCGACATCACCGACCTGCAGGCGCGCGGCGCTTCCAACCGTGCCGAGGAGTTGCGGCTGGAACTGTACGAGAAGGTCAACGCGCTCGGTATCGGTGCGCAGGGCCTGGGCGGCCTGACCACGGTGCTGGACATCAAGGTCAAGGACTTCCCCACCCACGCCGCCAACCTGCCGGTCGCGCTGATTCCCAATTGCGCGGCCACGCGGCATGCGCATTTCACTCTGGACGGCAGCGGCCCGGTGATGCTGGAGCCGCCTTCGCTGGAAGACTGGCCGAAGCTGACCTACGACACTTCGAAAGGCCGCCGCGTGGACCTGGATACGATCACCGCCGAGGACGTCGCCAGCTTCAAGCCCGGCGAAGTGCTGCTGCTCAACGGCAAACTGCTGACCGGTCGCGACGCCGCGCATAAGCGCATGGTGGAAATGCTCAATCGCGGGGAAGCGCTGCCGGTGGATTTCAAAGGCCGCTTCATCTATTACGTCGGTCCGGTCGATCCGGTACGCGATGAAGTGGTCGGCCCGGCAGGCCCGACCACGGCCACGCGCATGGACAAGTTCACCGAGCAGGTACTGGCGCAGACGGGTTTGATGGGCATGGTCGGCAAGGCCGAGCGCGGACCGGCGGCGATCGAGGCGATCAGGAAACACAAGTCCGTCTACCTGATGGCCGTCGGCGGCGCCGCCTATCTGGTGTCGAAAGCGATCAAGGCCGCACGCGTGGTCGGTTTCGCCGATCTGGGCATGGAAGCGATCTACGAATTCGAAGTGAAGGACATGCCGGTGACTGTCGCCGTCGACAGCGCTGGCGAGTCCGTGCACAAGACCGGTCCGCGCGAGTGGCAGGCGCGGATAGGCAAGATTCCCGTTGTGGTGGAATGATTTTTTTCCTCCTTCTCCCTCCGGGAGAAGGTGCCGAAGGCGGATGAGGGTACGGCAAAGTCTGGATGATTCACCTCTCATGATTTCGCCGTACCCTCACCCCAACCCCTCTCCCGTAGGAGAGGGGCTCAGAACTTTCAGGAGTTTGAATGTCGACGACACTTTATGGTTCGCGCAGCACTGCCAGCCTGGTCGTGCACTGGCTGCTGATCGAACTCGATGTTCCGCACACTCTGCATCTGCTCGATTTCGACAAGCAGGAACAGAAATCGGCCGAATACCTGAAACTCAATCCGGCCGGTGTGGTGCCCACGCTGGTGCAGGACGGGCAGACCATCACCGAGGCGCCGGCGATCGTCATGCATCTGGCCGACAGCCATCCGGCAGCCGACCTCGCGCCGCTGCCCGGTTCGCCAGCGCGCGCCCAGTACTACCGCTGGACGTTGTTCATGGCCAACACATTGCAGCCGGCGTATCGGGCCTGGTTCTATCCACCCGAGATCGCCGGCGCGGACAACGTCGAAGCGGTCAAACAGCACGCACGCCTGAAGATCGAAAGCGCCTGGCAGCGGGTCGCCGATCACCTCGAGGCCAATGGTCCCTATCTGCTAGGCGAAAAGCTGTCCGCCGCCGACTTCCTGCTGACCATGCTGATGCGCTGGTCGCGCAATATGCCAAAACCTTCGGATGAATGGCCCGCATTGCAGGCCTATGCGCAGCACATGAAGGCGCGCCCCGCCTTCAAGGAAGTCTACGCACGCGAAGGATTGACCGACTGGACCTGAGCTTCAGGCCACGTAGTCGTCGTAGTCCTTCTTTCTGCGGAACGGCATCAGGTGCTGTTCCATGATGCCGCGCGGGACGGTCTCCAGCTTCATCACGCCGTATTCCTGCGGCCACTCCTCCTGCTTGCGCGGCAGCTTGAAAGTGCCCATCAGCATGTCGACCAACGGCAGGTGGATGGCGTAATTGACGTCGATGTACTCCTTTTGACGCGCGTGGTGCCAGTGGTGGTAGCGCGGCAGCACCAGCAGGTATTCCAGCGGCCCGAAGCGTATGCCCAGATTGGCGTGCGCGAGCACCGCCTGCAGGCCCACCAGCACCACGTAGGCATTCACGGCCGAGGCCGAGAAACCCAGGATCAATAACGGCAGCAGCACCGCGCTGCGGGTCATCACGATCTCCACGAAATGGATGCGCGAACCCGCCAGCCAGTCCATCTCGCGGCTGGAGTGGTGCACGGCGTGGAAGCGCCAGAGCCAGGGGATGTTGTGGTAAGCGCGATGCAGCAGCGCCTGGGCCAGATCGGCCACGAAGACGGCGATGAGGAATTGTCCCCATACCGGCAACGACTGGATCGCGGCCTTGAGCGAGGGAAACATGGCCAGGCCGGCAATGGTCGAGGTCGAGGCGGTGACCAGGATCAGAATGAACTGCACCAGCACGTGACTCATGAAGAAGTAGGCCAGATCGGTGCGCCAACCGGGCCGCAGCGGCGAGATATCGCGCTTGCCCAGGAAACGCTCCATCGGCACGAATACCAGCGCCGAGAAGAACAGCGAGATCACGAACCAGTCCAGCCCCAGCGAATAGGAGGTCTTGCCGATCGAGTCGAACTGCACGTTGGTCCCGCCCACCAGCACGGCCAACGTCGCGCTGCCCACGCCGATCAGCGCGATGCGTCGGTTGCGGCCACGCAGGATGGCGAGCGTACCCAACAGGAAAGCGGCGACCAGACCCACCAGCAGCAGGTTCCTGGCGAAGGTTTCGCTGTAGACCGCGCGGAACTCCCTGCTGGTCAGCAGTTCGGGGAAATGGAAGCACAGCACGCCGAACAGACTCAGCAATCCCAGCAGGGCGGAGCTATAGGCGGCGTAGGAGCGTTTGGGACGCGGTAAGCTGGACATACGGATCGCGGCGGAAGGCTGTGGGCGGAAGGCACGAATAGTCCACTGCCTGCAGGCATCATTCAAGCGCCCTTGGATTCGGCGCGGATGTCCGCATCTACCTGCCACACACATTCCGAGGGCAACCATGCGCGGCGCACTCATCCAGGACCATGGCGAGATAGATCGGCTCCTTTCCGGCATGCGCCGAATCGCGGTGCTGGGCATCAAGCCCGAGACCCACGCGGCGCAGCCCGCGCACATGATCCCCGCCTACCTGCATCGCGTGGGTTACGAGGTGATTCCGGTGCCGGTTTATTACCCGGAGGTCACCGAGATCCTGGGCAGGCCGGTGTGGCGCGCGGTCAGCGACATCAAGGGGCGGGTAGACGTGCTGGACGTGTTCCGCAAATCCAGCGACTTGTCCCCGCATCTGCCGGACATCCTGAAAGCGCGTCCGCGTACGGTTTGGCTGCAGACCGGCATCCGCGACGACGCGTTCGCCGAATCGCTGCTGCGCGGCGGCATCAACGTGGTGCAGGACGAGTGCCTGATGGTGGAGCACCGGCGCTGGCGTAGCGAGCATTGATCCGCCACCAGCGCCTGTTCCGGCGGTGCGCCGGATCGAACGCTCAGAACCACTCGAGCAACGAGATGCCCAGGCCCACGTAAGTGGCCTTGTGGTTGTAGTCGATCAGGCTTTCGCCGTACCCATGGAACACTTGCAGGTGCCCGCGCAGGGTGCGGTCGATCGGGAAGCCCCAGTCCATCTGCAGCGATCCGTGCGAATCCTCGCCGCCGCGCAGCGAATGGCGGCCGACCAGCGAGAATTCGTGGCCGTTCTTGCTGTACACCAGCATCGCATCGCCGCGGCCGACGTAGTTCTCGATATCCGGATTGTCGTCGTCGTTGCCGTCGGAGATGCGCCACCAGGGGCGCACCACGAAGGCCCAGTTCTCGCGGTCCAAGCCCACGTTGAGGATCACCCGATTCCAGCTGCGCGACAGCGGATCGCTGCGGCCGTTGGATTGGTGGTTGATGCCGATGCCGGTCATGCGGCCTTTCCAACCGAACAGGCTGTAGTTGTTGTGGAAGACCAGCATCACTTCCGGTTCGTAATTGGTTTCGCGGAAAGGCCGCGACTCCTCGCCGTTGTAGACCTGCCAGCGCGAACTCTGGGTGTAGGCGCCCCACAGGTCGCCGTTGTCGCCGAACAGGTTCTCGGCGAACTTGGTCTTGAAGCTGAGCTGGAACTTCGCCTCCACGCTGGTGAGGTTCTGCGGGGTCTCGACCGTGTTGTCGGGATTGGGCGAAGACGGGGTTTCGTTGACGTTGCTGGTCCAGAACGCCGGGAATAGATAGACCGGCTTATAGGCGCGCATCTGGAACACGCCGAGCTTGGAGTCCTTGGCCAGTTCCCAGCGGCTGTCCAGCAGCGAGCCTTTGCCGGCATTGGCGCGCGCTTCGGCGTATTGATCGTCGTTGCCGAATAGCGAACCTAGACGGTGGCGCGCGCGTTCGCTCAGCGGCGCCGAGCCATCCGGCGCAGCCGCCTTGCGTTCCTGCTTGGCGAGTTCGGCGGCCAGTTCGGCAGCGGCATCGGCGGCCTGCGTGTCGCTGGCCGCGCGTCCCAGCGCCTGGTCGTAGCAGGCCAGGCGGGTCGCATCGGTTTCTATCGCCACGCAGGCTTCAGGCGTGGCGGGCGCAGGCGCGGTCTGTGCCATCGCAATGGACGAGGCGGCCATAGCCGAAGCCAGGAGGCTGAACTGGAAACGGTTCGGAATCATGCGGTACTCACAGTTGCGATTTGAGGGGGAGAACGAACTTCTCCATCAGTTTCTCCTTTAAAGGCCGTTGCTGCCACATCTGATGTGTGTAAAGCGTGGAATGCCGCAGATCATTCTCGAAGACCGCGGCCATTTCCTCGGCGAACGCGGGATCGTAGAGATTGAGGCTGGCTTCGTCGTTGAGCCGGAACGAACGTATATCGAAGTTGGTGGAACCTACCGAAACCAGTTTGCGGTCCACGATCAACATCTTGGTATGCAGCATGGTCGGCTGATACTCGCTCATCTCTATTCCGGCCAAGAGCAGGTCTTCCCATCCTGCCCGGGAGGCGAGGCGGACGGCATCCGAATCGATATGCGCACCGGGCAACAGGATGCGTATGCGCACACCGCGCTTCCGGGCCACCAACAGCGCCTGGACTATCAATTGGTCCGGGACGAAGTAGGAAGCGGCCAGGTCGATGGACTGTTCGGAAGCGGCGATGGCCATCAGGTACATCAAGTGCATGCTTTCGCTGCCGCCCGAAGGGGAGGCGATGAACAGATGCGCGTCGACGTCGCCGACCGACTGCAGCTCCGGGAAATAAGCCGGTCCGTTCAATACTTCGCCCGTGGTCTTGATCCAGTTGTCGTTGAAGGCGGCCTGCATCTGCGCAACGGCCGGACCCTCGATGCGGAAATGGGAATCGCGCCAGTGGTCGGGATCCTGGGCGTGGCCGGACCACTGGTCTGCCACGCCGACGCCGCCGGTGAATCCTATGCGGCCGTCGACCACCAGCAGCTTGCGGTGGGTGCGGTTGTTGATGCGGCCCAGCGTGTACCAATGCAACGGACGGTAGCGGTGGATGCGTACCCCGGCGCCGCGCATCTGGTCCAGCAGCTCATCGTCCATCTTGATGCTGCCGGCCCAGTCGATGATCACGTTGACCGGAATGCCGGCCTTGGCGCGCTCGGACAGGGCGGCGGTGAATTGTTTCCCGACTTCGCCGGACCAGTAGATGTAGGTCTCGAAGGTGATTGAAGTCCTGGCCGCGCCGATCGCTTCCAGCATCGCCGGAAAAATCTGATCGCCATTCTGCAGCGACTTCACCCGGTTGCCCGGCAAAATGGTCGGTCCCAGCATCACCGACATTTCGCGCCTGAATTCCGGATCGGAGATCGCGTACCGATGCGCTACCGGTTTCTCCAGTTTTTTCTCCGGGGTGGCGAAGTTCATCGCCAGCACCACGCACAGCGTCGTGATCGCCACCGTTATCGCGATCGTCCACGCCACACGCTTGCGGCTCCAATTCTTCCGAATCATCGTTCTCCCCCGACTAGGGGAGTATCCGGAGCCAGGTATTGGTGTGGGGTGAAGCCGTCGCCCGGATCAGACGAACCAGGCGAATGCGAACAAGCCCAACATCGCGAATGCCAGGCCCAACTTGAGCACCGTGCCCAGCAGGATGCCCAACCAGGTTCCCAGGCCTACCTTGGCGGCTTGGCCGATTTCACGTCCGTGCCACAGCTCACCCAACAACGCGCCGACGAAGGGCCCGGCGAACAGGCCGATAGGACCGAAGAACAATCCGGCGAAGGTTCCCAGCACCGCGCCGAGCAGCGCCTTCTTGCTGGCGCCCACGCGTTTTGCGCCGATCAAAGTAGCGAAGAAATCCACGCCTACCGAAAGCAGGGTCAGCAAGCCCAATATCACCAGCGTGACCCAGCCGATCTGCTGGAAGTCGCCGGCCCAGGCCGCCAGCAGCATGCCTGCGAACACCAGCGGCAGGCCAGGCAGGGCAGGCAGGATCACCCCCGCAATGCCCACCAGAACCAAGATCACCGCCAGCGCGTAATACAACGACTGCAATTCCAAGAATTTCTCCCCATTAAATCAATAACTTAGATGTATCGCGAAGGTTGGCGGAATTATTGCATTTTCAGAAATAGCGGGTTACTGTTCAGCCGCTGCGCTTGCCAAGGTCACCGTGCATTGTGGCCTGATGCGGTCGAACCATGTTCCGCTACAACGTTACACGCTTCCTCCTTGCAACCAGCCGCCGGAGCAACGGCGTATCCACCAACCGTTCCAGGGAGTTAGCAGAAATGGCAGATCGCGAAAACGGTACCGTCAAATGGTTCAACGACGCCAAGGGCTTCGGCTTCATCAGCCGCGAGAATGGCGAGGATGTGTTCGTGCATTTCCGCGCCATCCAAAGCCAGGGCTTCAAGAGCCTCAAGGAAGGACAGAAGGTCAGCTTCACCGTCGTCCAAGGGCAGAAAGGCCTGCAGGCCGACGCAGTGGAAGCGCTCTGATCGCACGACCCGCGTCTTCCACGTAGAAGCGAAACAAAAAAAGCCCGGCATTGCGCCGGGCTTTTTTTGGTCGGATCAGTTCTGCTGTGGCGTGTTTTCCGCGAAATATTCGTGGCTGTCGGCGTTCTGGATGGCGCTCGCGGGGTCGCTCAATGCCAGGCTCTTGGCGCCGCTCTGGCCGTAAACGATATCGTCCGTACCGGCCACGGCATTGAAGTGGCTGGTTTCATGGATGAGGGTGCCGGCCTTGGAGTCGGTGCCGGTCAACGGTGCGTTCCAGAAAGCGCGGCAGACGAAGATCTCGTAGGGACGGGTCGGATACACATAGGCGTAGTAGCTCTGGTTGCATCCGCAGTTGATCTTTATCTGCCCGGCGTTCTGGTCGAGCGCGGTATCGATAGCGGTGAAATTGCCGCGAACCGTGCTGTAGCGGCTGCTGGTATACGCACCGAACCAAGTGCCATAGCGAGGGCCGGTGGCGCCGGAATTCAGGTAGTTCTTGGCGTTCTCGGAATAGTTGCGCGCCGCGATGACCGCATTGCCCGCCGTGCTGATCTGGGTGGTTGAGCAGCCTACGTAGCTGACTCCGTTCACCACGGTGCCGCCGCTGCCGGGTTTACCCTTGGCGGCTTTCGCCGCGCCCAGTACGTCGCTGCCATCCACCCACAATTTCAGCGGCTGGCTGCGCATCACCATGGGCGTGCCGCGTTCGCTACGCAGCATGCTGCCGTCGGAAAGCGAGGCGTACTGCAAGGGCGATGCCAGGGCGACTTCGTAGTTGCCGCTCTTGGAAAGATCGTAGGAGGACGAGAGGTCCACCACCGTGCGCAGACTTTGTTGCGGACGCAGGATCGCGAAATCCTCGGCCTGCGGCAGGCCGCGCTTGACCTGCGCGCCTTCGTAAGCGACGGGCTTTCCATCCTGGGTGATGCGGAAGAGGCTGGTTTCCGGGAAATCGGAAGGCAGCTGCCACTTGGGCACACGGACCACTTTGTTGCTGGTGTTGGTGATCACGATTTCCACGGCGCCCAGCAGGTCGCCGGCTTTGGCGTTCACGGCCGCGATGCGGACCTGCAAGGGATTGAACGGAGCATTGCGCGGAGCGGCTACGGCTGCAGCGACTGCAATTGCGGTGGCGAGCACCGTGCTGGTGGCGAGCGTACGACCAAGTGCCTTGTTCATCTGTCAGTCCTTTTATGTAATGGGAATAACACCGTCCGTGCTGCGGACAAAGGAAGATACTGCGAAAAACGATCGTGGTAGTGATGCCGTGCAACACGAATCGCCCGGGATATGATCCAACCGGCCAGGTCGGTGCAGCGGAGGGTGTGTTCATATGATGATTTCGCGCAAGTCCCAGAAAACCTCGATGGTCTCGATCGTGCTGGCGCTGGTTCTGACCGGCTGTGCAGCGCGTGAAGCGGGTTCCGCGACAGGAAATGCGGATCCGTCCGGCAAGCCTGCCGCTGCGGAAGTGCAGCGTATCCGCGGAGAAGCCTTGATCGGCAAGGATGGTTATGGGCTCACGCCGTGCGGTAGCGATCGACAGCGCATTCTCACGCTTTCTCCGCAGTCCCAAATTTTCCTGGATCGCTTTCTGCAGTCCGGAGGCAAGCTGGAATTCTTTCTGGATGCCTGGGTAAGGGAGAAAGAAGACAAGCTGGAAGTGGTTGCGATCGAACGTGCGCACACCGAAGGTGCACGTTGCGGTTCCGCGCCGGAGGCGGCGCAATTCGTCGCCAGCGGAACCGAGCCCTTCTGGTCCTTGCAGCTCTCGCCGACCGGTTGGCTGCTGCAGCGACCGGACAATCCGCCCCTACAGGTGGTGGCCCCGACAAAGGTCGGCGCAGGCTACGCCTGGACGTCGGTTGCTCCCAAGGGGGCGGTGGAAATACTGCCCGGCTATTGCGCCGATGGAATGGCCGATGCGGCGTCGGCCTGGCAGGCGAAGATCAACCTGGGCGAACTGCAACTGGCCGGTTGCGCGCATCGCGGCGAGCTGCCGTTGCCCTAAGAAAAAGGCCCGCATTGCGGGCCTTTTTCATCGGCGATCCGACAGCCGCTGTTAGCGCAATACCACCTTGCCGTTGACCACGCGAACATAGGTGTTTTCGCGGATACCGGCCAGGTCGCGCTGGTTGATGACGACCGTACGACCGTCGTCCATGCGCACATGCACATCGTAACTGTCACCCGTGGTGCGCTTCTGGATGGCGTTGCCGGCGACGGCGCCGCCGACTGCGCCCGCCACGGTGGCGATGTTCTGGTTGCCCTTGCTGCCGCCGGTCTTGTCGGAGATTTCATGGCCGGCGATCGCGCCGACGATGCCGCCGAGCACGGCGCCGGTCTTGGACGGCGCGGTGCGGCCGGAGCTGACGGTATCGATACGGGTCACGATGCCGCAGTCGTAGCAGCGCGCGGATGACGAGGCGGGCGACGGGCTGCCGTAACCATAATTGGGTGAAGTGGTGGCGCAACCGGCCAGTGCAACGGCCGCGATGGCACCCACGGCGAGCAGACGGATTTTCATGCGATTCTCCTTAGAGCCCTCACAGGCTGCGGCGGTTGAAAGTGGTCGCGGGTCTGCACCGCAGCCCCCGCTACCTGGAGCCATGCTGTCCGTCATTGCATGAACCAGGCGTCAATCCCTACCAAGATCGGACTATTGGCGGAAAAGCGTCAGCGGGAATTCAGCCGCGGAAATCCTGATGGCAGGCCTTGCAGGCTTCCTCTATCTGCTTGACCGCAGCTTCCACGCCGGGACAGCCGAGCGGCGGCGACGCCAACACGCCGTCCAGCGTCGCGCGCAATTTTCCCGCATGCTGGGCGAAGCGCGCGTCTTCCTTTATGCCGGGAAAGGCGGGCTCGAGATCATTGGCCATCGACCGCAATGTCTGCAGGTGCGGCAGTACGTCCGACGCGCTGCAGCGATTGGCCGTCGCGGTCGAACGCAGCTGCTCGACATGGGCTTGCATGACGTGCATCGCCGCCTCGGGGAAACGGTCTTCCCAGGTCTTGCGTCCTTCGATCGCCCGCAACACCATCACCACGCCGATGATTCCGATGACCAGCCCAATCAGGAAAAGGAACAGATAACGCGTGGCGTTGGACGGTGGCGTGGGCTGGCTGGACATAAGCTTGCTTCCTTGGGTTGTCGTGCCGAAATAGTACGACGCGCGTCACGGGTTCCGCCACGTCTACAATAGTGAGATGAAGAAAGAACTACGCGAACGTTTCGCCGGTATCGACCGGTTGTACGGCCAGGGGGCGGTGGAAAAATACGCCGGCAGCCGCGTGGCCGTGGTCGGCATGGGGGGCGTGGGTTCGTGGGTGGTGGAGGCGCTGGCCCGCTCCGGAGTGGGGCATCTCACCTTGATCGACGCCGACGATATCTGCGTCTCCAACACCAATCGCCAGTTGCCTGCGCTGCAGGGCCAGTATGGCCGCAACAAGTCCGAAGCCATGGCGGACCGCTGCCGTGCGATCAATCCGCTGATCCAGGTGGACGCGGTGCCCATGTTCCTGACCGGCGGCAATCTGGAAGAGCTGCTGGACCGGGAGTTCGATCTGGTGCTGGACGCTTGCGACAGCTTCCGTACCAAGGTCGAGATGATCGCCTGGTGCCGCCGGCGCAAGCTACCTATCGTAGTCTCCGGCTCTGCCGGTGGACGCACCGATCCCACCCAGATACGGCTGCGCGATCTGTCGCGTACCGAGCACGACGCCTTGTTGGCGCTGATCCGGAAAAAGCTGCGCAGCGAGTTCAATTTCCCCAAGAATCCGGATCGCTATTTCGGCGTGCAGGCGGTGTATTCGCTGGAGAACGTCAAGTACCCGCAGGCCGATGGCAGCGTCTGCGGCGTGCGTCCGCAGCTGGGCGCGGATGCGGCGTTGAAATTGGATTGCGGCGCAGGTCTCGGAGCGGCCACGCATATCACCGGCGCCTTCGCCTTCGCCATGGTCGCCAAAGCGCTGGAGCTGCTGTTGAAGAAGCAGCCTCTTGCAGCTGAGCGGTAGGGGCGTCGTAGGGGCGGTAGGAGCGACGTGAGTCGCGAAGAGGCTTCTCCATAGAACGCTATTTCGCGACTCACGTCGCTCCTACCGCCCTTCCAGCTCCTGCGTCGTATTGGGTAGGTTGAAAAGACGCCGGGCATTGGCGGTGGTCGCCGTCGCTATCGCTTCAGCATTCACGCCGCGCAAATCTGCGATCGTCTGACACACGTACGCGAGCCTCGCCGGCTCATTGCGCTGGCCGCGGATTTCCGCATCGGGCTGGTCGGGCGCGTCGGTTTCCAGCAACAGGTATTCCAGCGGCATATGCGCGATCAATCCGCGCAGGCGATTGGCCCGGGTATAGGTCGCCGGGCCGCCGATACCGATCAGAAAACCCAGCTGCCACAGTTGCTGTGCCTGTTCCGGACTGCCGGAAAAACTGTGCACCACGCCTCGCAACTTGCCGATGCGCTTGAACGACGCGATCACCGCATCCACCGCGCGCCGCGCATGCACGATCACCGGCAAATCGAAATCGTGCGCCAGCGCCAGCTGTCCATCGAAATAGAGTTGCTGCGCGTCTGCGTCCAGACCCTCGACGAAGAAATCCAGCCCGCATTCGCCTACCGCCAAGGGGCGTTCGCGGGCGATCCACTCGCCGAGTTGCGGCAGGTGTTCCGGCTTATGCGCGTCCAGGAACATCGGATGCAGGCCATAGGCAGGAAACAGGCCGCTATCCGTTCGGCAGATATCGCGGAGCTGAGGCCAGTGCTCGGCATCGACCGCCGGAACCACCTGCTGGACGACTCCGGCGGCGCGGGCGCGGCGGATTACCGCTACGCGATCGGCATCGAATTCGGATGCGTCCAGGTGGCAATGGCTGTCTACCAGCATGCTTCATGCCTATCGCGGAGGATCGTTCGAATCTATGACGGTGGGGCTTTTCCGGTTCTTCCAGTTGGCCAGCAGCAGCGTGCCCAGACCCAGCAGAATCTCGTCGACCAACGGTATCGGATCGGGGATAAACAGCGTGATCGCGAACAGCGCAGCGGTAATCTTGAACAGGGTCGGGTAGCGCAGTTTTCTGGCCCAGTTCAGCAGGGGCAACAGGAGAGGAGTAGCCATTTGTCTGATTCGGAAGTGGTGTGACGGAGGACACGCTACCACGAGCAATGGTCTCCGAGCTGGTTCACGCTACGGGCGGTTTCGGCAGGTCGAAACCGGTTGTCGTTCAGCTATGTCGTGCTGCAATTGACCTATCGATAACGCGGGGGCCGCCCGCCTGGAGATTGGCATGAAAAGCAATACCACCACGATCCTCATCGCAACTGGCGCGCTGCTTTTCGGCGGCATCGCCACTGCGGCTTATATGAATAATCGCGATAAGCCTGCCGAGTTCGTCAATGCCAATACCGGCGAGCCGGTGGGCGATGGCACCGATACCGCTCTGGACCAGGCTTCCCTCGACAACCAGATCGAACCGAGCACTCTGCAGTATGCGGAAGTGGTCAAGGTCGACCCCATCACCAACAAGAACAAGATCTACGCCACCGTGATCGGCAGCGAGCCGGTGCGGGAAACCACCACCACCAATACTCCGCGCGAAGTGTGCAACGACGTGGTAGTGCAGGAACGCCTGCCCGAGCGCGACGGCAACGCCGGCGGCACGGTCGCAGGCGCGGTGATCGGCGGCCTGCTGGGCAACCAGGTGGGTGGCGGCAACGGCAAGAAGGCCGCGACCGCGGCGGGCGCCGTGGTCGGCGGCGTAATCGGCAACAAGGTAGACAAAAACCATGTCGGTGGCCGGGTGGTCAGCCGCACCGAGCGCCAGTGCCACACCGAGAACACCAGCTCCGAGTCCTCGCGCGTGACCGGTTACAACGTGACCTATCGTAATGCCGACGGCACCACCGGCACCATGCGCATGGGCAGCAAGCCCGGTACCCGCATCGCCATGGGCAACACCGACAAGGTGGTGGGCTACGACGTGACCTACCGCTTCGACGGCGAAGAGAAGACCATCCGCATGGACGAGAAGCCGGGCGACCGCCTGCCAGTCGTCGATGGACAGGTCGTCACCCAGACCGCTTCGGTGGAAGGCGACAGCAAGGGCTGAGCCGCTTCGGCGTATCAACTAGAAAGGCCGGCGATTTCGCCGGCCTTTCCGTTTGCGGTCGGCGGACTAGGGGGTTACGGCGCTACATAGGCGCCGAATACAATGGTGGACTGTCCGAAACCGGCTTCCCACGCATGGCCCTGAACCCCTACGACCTGTTCGACATCCGTTCCCTGCTCAGCGAAGAGGAGCGCGCGGTGCAGAACACGGTGGCGCGTTTCACCGACGAGCGTGTGCGTCCGATCATCGGCGACGCCTTCGACCAGGCCCGGTTTCCCAAGGAATTGGTGTCCGAGATCGCCGATCTGGGCCTGCTGGGCTCTTCCCTGCCGGAACAGTACGGCGGCGGCGGCCTGAATGCGGTCAGCTACGGCCTGATCTGCCAGGAACTGGAGCGCGGCGATTCGGGCATCCGCAGCTTCGTCAGCGTGCAGTCCTCGTTGTGCATGTACCCCATCTACGCTTACGGCAGCGAAGAACAGCGCATGCGTTGGCTGCCGGACATGGCCGCAGGCAAGGTAATCGGTTGTTTCGGCCTGACCGAGCCGCAGGGCGGATCCGATCCGGCCAGCATGAAGACCAACGCCAAGCGAGATGGCGACGACTGGATCCTCAACGGCTCCAAGATGTGGATCACCAACGGCAATCTGGCCGATATCGCCATCGTCTGGGCGCAGACCGAGGACGGCATCCAGGGTTTCGTGGTGGAAAAGGATTTCGCCGGCTTCAAGGCCCAGGAAATCCACAAGAAGATGAGCCTGCGCGCCTCGGTCACTTCGGCGCTGTTCTTCGACAACGTGCGCGTGCCCGAAGCCAACCGCCTGCCCAATGTGAAAGGCCTCAAGGGTCCGCTGGGCTGCCTGACCCAGGCCCGCTACGGCATCACCTGGGGTCCGATCGGCGCGGCCATCGCCTGCCTGGACGAAGTGCTGGACTATACCAAGGAACGCATCCTGTTCGAGCGTCCGGTAGCCGCCACCCAGAGCGCGCAGATCAAGATGGCCGAGATGGCCCGCCGCATCACCCTGGCGCAGCTGCTTTCGCTGCAACTTGGTCGCCTGAAGGACGCCGGCAACATGCAGCCCGCCCAGGTATCGTTGGCGAAGTGGAACAACTGCCGCATGGCCATCGACATTGCCCGCGAATGCCGCGACCTGCTCGGCGGCGCCGGCATCACCACCGAGCACGCCGCGATCCGCCATGCATTGAACCTCGAGTCGGTCATCACCTATGAAGGCACGGAGACCGTGCACCAGTTGGTGATCGGGCGGGAGCTGACAGGTATAAACGCGTTCTGATCTGATTTTCCTTCTCCCATCGGGAGAAGGTGGCGCGAAGCGACGGATGAGGGCGTGAGAATGACGCACCAGCGATGGATTTGTACAAGCTGACAGTCCACACCCTCATCCGCCCTACGGGCACCTTCTCCCAGTGGGAGAAGGAACAGCGAGAGCCCATGAGTATCTTCGATCTGCAACTGGAAACCGAACGTTTAGTCCTGCGCCCGCCACAGGCGCAGGACTTCGAGCCGTGGGCGGCCTTCATCGCCGACGAAGAAGCCTCGCGGTATATCGGCGGCGTACAGCCACGGTCGATCGCGTGGCGTAGTTTCGCTGCGGTCTTCGGGGCGTGGCATCTGCAGGGGTTCGCGTTCTTCTCCGTGATCGAGAAAGCCACCGGACTATGGGTCGGGCGATTGGGGCCATGGCAGCCCGAGGGCTGGCCGGGCACGGAAGTCGGCTGGAGCATCGCACGTGAGCATTGGGGCAGGGGTTTCGCTCCGGAGGGCGCGCGCGCCGCGACCGATTGGGCGTTCGGTCACCTGGGCTGGAGCGAGGTGATCCACACCATCGCCGAAGACAACGTCAATTCGAAGACGGTTGCGGCGAAGCTGGGATCGCGTTTTCTGCGCATGGGTTGGTTGCCCGCGCCGCACGATGAAAAACCGGTCGAGATCTGGGGACAGTCGCGCGAAGAGTGGATATCCCATCGCAACAAGGAGAGCAGGGCATGATCACCGTTTACGGCTATTCGGTTTCCGGCAATTGCCACAAATTGCGCTTGTTGCTGGAACAACTCGGGCACGAGTACCGCTGGGTGGAAATCGACAGCTCTCAGGGCGCGACCCGCACGCCGGAATACCTGGCCAAGAACGCCAACGGCAAGGTGCCGATGCTGGAGCTGGAAGACGGCCGCATTCTGGTGGAATCGAACGCCATCCTCTGCTATCTGGCCGAAGGCAGCCGTTATCTGCCTGCCGATGCCTGGCTGCGCGCGCAGGCGTTGAGCTGGATGTTCTTCGAACAGTACAGCCATGAGCCCTACATCGCCGTCGCCCGTTTCATCTGCGGATGGACGCCGCTGGATTCGCCCCGCCGGGCCGACCTCCCGCGATTGCGCGAGCGTGGGAATCAGGCACTGGCGGTGATGGAAACGCATCTGCAGTCGGCCGAGTGGTTCACCGGCGCCGATTACGGCATCGCCGACATCGCGCTGTTCGCCTATACCGATGTCGCTCATCACGGCGGCTTCGATCTCGCTCCTTTTCCGGCGCTGCGCAACTGGCTGGCGCGCGTGCGAAATCAGTCCGGATTCGTGGCGATGCCGGAACCGCCGGCGGAAAACGCTGCTTTGTTGGCCCATATCGATTGAGCGTGGGTCGGGCTACGCCCCCGACGCCCGGTTCTCCGGGAACGCCACCAATTGCAGTCGGGCGCGTAGGCCCGACCTACGGAAAGACCAATGACCGCCAAGCCCATTCCCGCCCGCATGAAAGGCCTCAACCGCGCCGAAATCTGCGACCAGAACTTCACCGAGTTCGTGCAGGAGTGGAATGGGGTGGCCGACGCGAAACCCGCACCGGGAGAAGCGGTGCTGGAAGGCAGCGCGCTGGACGCGCAATCGTTCGTCGAGCTGCTGGAATCGCAGCTGGTTTCGCGTCATCTGGATCTGATGGCGCGCGTGCTGCGGGTGCAGAACAAGGTCTTCTACACCATCGGCAGTTCCGGCCACGAAGGCAACGCGATGGTCGCGCGACTGACCCGTCACACCGATCCGGCCTTCCTGCACTACCGTTCCGGCGCGTTCATGGCCGAGCGTTTCCGCAAACTGCCGGGCATGGACCCGATCATGGATTCGGCCCTGTCCTTCGCGGCGAGTTCGGAAGACCCGGCTTCCGGCGGCCGCCACAAGGTCTGGGGCTCCAAGCCGCTATGGGTGCTGCCGCAGACCTCCACCATCGCCTCGCACCTGCCCAAGGCGCTGGGCACGGCGGTGGCGATCGAACAGGCCAAGCGCATCGGCCATGTCTCGCCGATTCCCGACGACAGCATCGCCATCTGCTCCTTCGGCGATGCCTCCAGCAACCACGCCACTGCGCAGACGGCCTTCAACGCCGCGGCATGGACGTCGTACCAGAAACTACCGGCGCCGGTGCTGTTCGTCTGCGAGGATAACGGCATCGGCATCTCGGTGAAGACGCCGGGCGGGTGGATCGAGCGCAATTTCTCCAACCGCAGCGACCTGGATTACTTTTATGCCGATGGCCTCGATCTGGCCGAAGGCTATGGCCAGGTACAAGCGGCGGTCGAGCATTGCCGCCGTACCCGCCGCCCGACCTTCCTGCATCTGCGCACTACCCGGATCATGGGACACGCGGGCACCGACTTCGAGATCGAGTGGCGTCCGATCGAGGAACTGGTTGCGGTGGAAGCGGGCGATCCTTTGCTGCGCTCGGCCGCGATCGCGCTGGAATCGGGTTCGTATACGAAACAGGAACTGCTGGCCTTGTACGAAGGCATCCGTCGCAAATGTTTCGCCGCCGCCGACGCTGCGGACAAAACGCCCAAGCTGACGCGCCTGGAAGACGTGATCGCACCGTTGGCGCCGTATACACCGGCGAAAGTGATGGCTGAAGCCACGCGCGCCGACTATGCGGAAAAGCGCCTGCAGATCTTCGGAAGCGAAGAGAAACTGCCGGAAGCTCAGCCGCCGCGGCACCTGGCCATCCTCATCAACAACGCGCTGCACGACCTGTTCTGCAAATACCCGGAAGCGCTGCTGTTCGGCGAGGACGTGGCGCAGAAGGGCGGCGTGTACACCGTCACCAAAGGTCTGCACAAAGCGTTCAAGAACAGCCGCGTGTTCAATACGCTGCTGGATGAAACCATGATCCTTGGCCTTGCCCAGGGTTACGCCAACCTGGGCATGCTGCCGGTGCCGGAAATCCAGTATCTGGCTTATTTCCACAACGCTTGCGATCAGATCCGCGGCGAGGCGGCGTCGCTGCAGTTCTTCTCCAACAACCAGTATCGCAACCCGATGGTGGTGCGCATGGCCGGGTTGGGCTATCAGCGCGGATTCGGCGGCCATTTTCACAACGACAACTCGATCACCGCGCTGCGGGATATCCCCGGGTTGGTAGTCGGCTGTCCGTCGCGCGGCGACGATGCGGCCACCATGCTGCGCACATTGGCAGCCTTGGCCAAGGTGGACGGGCGGGTGAGCATCTTCCTGGAGCCCATCGCGCTGTACATGACCAAGGATCTGTACGAGGCCGGCGACGGCGGCTGGCTGACCGCTTATCCCGCGCCGGATCAGGCGATGGTCTTGGGCGAAGGTCGCATCTATAGCGTGCATTCCGATGACAAGCGCGCCGACGACCTGGTGATCTTCACTTACGGCAACGGCGTGCCGATGAGCCTGCGCGCAGCGCGGGAGATCAATAAAAAGCACGGCTGGAAAGTGCGCGTGGTCGACCTGCGCTGGCTGGTGCCGCTCAATGAGAGCTTCATCGCCGAACAGGCGAAGTCGGCCAAGCGCATCCTGATCGTCGACGAAGGCCGTCATTCGGCCGGTGTGGGCGAGGGCGTGATCACCGCCATCGCCGAAGCCGGTTTCGCCGGTCGTCCGTTCCAGCGTGTGGTGGGCGTGGATACGTATACGCCACTCGCCGGCGCGGCGTTGCTGGTGCTGCCGGGCGATGAGGACATCGTGAAAGCGGCGGATCGCCTTGCCTGAGGCCGGCCTGCACGGCGCCGTCGCGCATGGCTGGCTAGTATCGGTACCTCCCCAAGGAGATCGGCATGGACCAGATCAAGATCGCAGTCATCGTCGGCAGCCTGCGCACGCATTCGATAAACAAGAAGCTGGCGCTGGCGGTGGGGAAGATGTTCTCCGAGCGATTCGTGTTGCAGCGCGTGGAGATCGCCGATCTTCCGCTCTATAACCAGGACTTCGACCACGATTACCCGGCGCCCGGCATCCTTTTCAAGCAAGCGATCGAAGCAGCCGACGCGCTGCTCTTCGTCACGCCCGAATATAACCGCTCCATGCCGGGGGTGCTCAAGAACGCCATCGACGTCGGCTCACGCCCGCCGGGCAGTAATTCATTCGCCGGCAAGCCGGCCGCGGTCATCGGCACTTCGCCGGGCGCGCGCGGAACGGCGCTGGCGCAGCAGCATCTGCGCAACGTGTTCGTCGGTCTGGACGTGCTGGCCATGGCCCAGCCGGAGGTGACGGTGCAGTTCCAGGAAGAGCTGATCGACGAAGAAGGCCGCATTGGCAACGAGCGCACGCAGAAATTCTTGCAAGGCTTCGTCGACCGTTATTCGGCGTGGCTGATCAAGACCTTGGCGGCCTGATCGCTTGCATGCTGATGGACGGCGTAGGCGTAGGAGCGACGTAAGTCGCGAATACATAACAGATCAGTCGCGACTTACGTCGCTCCTACGATTCCTGCGGTTCCTACCGGCTACTAGCGTTGCAGGCCGTCCCGCAACGGAATTTCGCGAAGGGCAATGTCGCCTGCCTGCAGGGGCGCCGACGGGCGGTCCAGTGGCAGGACCGCCAAGGCGAGCGGCGTCTGGCCATCGGCCACGCTGACGAGGGTTCCGATCGTACGTTCTCCATCGCTGACCTCAGCACCAACCGGCAAGGGTGCGTCGCCTTCGAACAATACAAGCCCCCGCTTGGCCTTGCCCAGGAAGTGAGTGCGCGCGACGATTTCCTGGCCCGGGTAGCAACCCTTCTTGACGCTGAAAGCCTGCAGGCGCTCCAGCGACAGTTGCTGCGGCGTCCATTGTTCGCGCTGGCCCGTCGGCAGGCGCGGCAGTCCAGCGTGCAGATCGTGGGTGGTCCAGCGCGCATGCGACTCCGAGTCATACGGCAGATCTTCCATCGGTGCGATAAGCAAGCTGCGCGCCTGATGGTCATCGCCGTAATCGAGTTCTATCGAGCTGCCCTGGAAGCCGATCCGCGCACTTTGCGCCGAATCGGGCTCGCGCAACGCGCCGCCGACCTTCAGGCCGGCCGGCGCCGAGATCTTCAACTTCCGTCGGAATACGAAGCGTTGCAGCTGAGTGCCGAGCTCGCCGGCATCGGTGTCGGGCACCAGCAACAGGATCCGGTCCTCGGCCAGCTTGAGCAGCGCAAACACAGCAATGACGCGGCCCTTGGGCGTCAGCCAGGCGTTCCATTGCCAATGTCCGGGCGACAGGGCAACCACATCGTTGGCGAATTGGGCCTGCGCAAAGGCAGTCGCATCCGGTCCGTCCAGCGCGACCACGGCATGGTCGGGCAGGGCGAAGAAAGGCGCAGCGGAGACGGGCAGGTTGTCAGGCAAAGGGGGGAGGATTAAAATTTTGTGCGTTGCGAGAACAACATGATAGGCGAAACCCCTTCCATTCCCGATCCCGTACCCGGAACACAGCAGCCTGAAAGGGACTCTGTGGAGCAGGAAGCGGTAACACCGAAGGAAATCGGTGGTCGCGACGGTCCCGAGCCGACGCGTTACGGGGATTGGGAGAAAAACGGACGTTGCATCGATTTCTGATCCACCGGTCATCGAGTAACGCCTGCCCAGCCAACGCGGTCCTACGGAGACCGCCCAGCCGAGACAACGAGCCCAGCGAATGGCGACCCGACAACGTCCGCTTTCACCGCACCTGCAGGTGTACCGCTGGCAGATCCAGATGGCGACTTCCATCGTCCATCGGGCCACCGGAATCATCCTCGCCGTCGGCGCGCTGCTCATCGCCGCCGCCTTACTGGCCTTGGCCAGCGGCCCCGAAGCCTGGGATTGCGTACGCAGGCTGGCCGGCTCCTGGTTCGGGTTCGCCATCCTGTTCGGTTGGACCTGGGCCTTCGCCTACCACCTGCTCAACGGCATCCGCCATCTGGTGCAGGATGCGGGCTTCGGCTTCAGCATCCCCGCCTTCATCCGCAACGGCTGGTTGTCGGTGATCGGCAGCTTGCTGCTGACCGGCGCCATCTGGGGCTTCATCTTCTCCCGCGGAGGCTGGCTATGAGCGCGCGTTACCGCACTCCTTTGAAAGACGTGCGCGGGCTGGGCTCTGCGAAGCAAGGCACCCACCACTTCATCGTCCAACGCCTGACCGCCATCGCCCTGGTCGTACTGACCTGCTGGTTCCTGTACTTCGTGATCGGGCTGATGCATGCCGATTACCTGACTGCCGGCGACGCCGTCGCCAAGCCGTGGAACGCAATGCTGCTGATCGCCTTCCTGGTGGCGATGTTCTGGCATGCCCAACTCGGCTTGCAGGTGATCATCGAAGATTACGTGCACAGCCATGCTCTGGCACTGACCGCGCAGATCGCGGTGTACTTCATCTGCATCCTTGGCGCGCTGGCCAGCGTTTTCGCCGTGGTCCGCATAGCATTAGGAAGCTGACATGACTTCGGCCTACAAGATCACCGAACACAAATACGACATGGTCGTGGTCGGCGCCGGCGGCGCCGGACTGCGCGCCACCTTCGGCTTGGCGGCCAAAGGCTTGCAGACGGTGTGCCTGACCAAGGTGTTCCCGACCCGTTCGCATACCGTCGCCGCGCAGGGCGGCATCTCGGCGGCGCTCGGCAACATGGGCGAGGACGACTGGCGCTACCACTTTTACGACACCATCAAGGGTTCGGACTGGCTGGGCGACCAGGACGCGATCGAATACATGTGCCGCGAGGCCATTCCGGCCATCGTCGAACTCGAACACTACGGCGTGCCTTTCAGCCGTACCGAGGAAGGCAAGATCTACCAGCGCCCGTTCGGCGGCATGACCACCCGATACGGCGAAGGCCCGCCGGCACAGCGCACCTGCGCCGCGGCCGACCGCACCGGCCACGCCATGCTGCACACGCTGTACCAGCAGTCGTTGAAGCACGACGCGCGCTTCATGATCGAATACTTCGCGCTGGACCTGATCTTCGACGAGGAAGGCGCCTGCAAGGGCGTGCTCGCGCTGGACATGGCCGAAGGCACGCTGCATCTGTTCCGCGCCCAGGGCGTGGTGCTGGCGACCGGCGGTTATGGCCGCGCGTATTTCAGCGCGACTTCGGCGCATACCTGCACCGGCGACGGCGGCGGACTGGCTCTGCGCGCGGGTCTGCCGATGCAGGACATGGAATTCGTGCAGTTCCATCCAACCGGCATCTACGGCGCGGGCTGCCTGATCACCGAAGGCGTGCGTGGCGAAGGCGGCATCCTGCGCAATAGCAACGGCGAGCGCTTCATGGAGCGCTACGCGCCGCATTACAAGGATCTGGCCTCGCGCGACGTGGTGTCGCGTTCGATGACCATCGAGATCCGCGAAGGCCGCGGCGTCGGCGAAAAGAAGGACCACATCCTGCTTGACCTGACCCACCTGGGGCCGGAAGTGATTCACGAGAAGCTGCCCGGCATCGCCGAAAGCGCGCGCATCTTCGCCGGCGTCGATGTGGCCACCCAGCCGATTCCGGTCATCCCGACCGTGCACTACAACATGGGCGGCATCCCGACCAATTACCACGGCGAGGTGGTGCGCAAGGTCGGCGACAACCCCGATTCCGTGGTGCCGGGTCTGTATGCCATCGGCGAAGCAGCCTGCGTGTCGGTGCACGGCGCCAACCGCCTGGGTTCCAACTCGCTGCTCGATCTGGTCGTATTCGGTCGCGCGGTCGCCAACCGCTGCGCCGAAACCATCAAGACCGGCGGACCGCACAGCAAGCTGGCCGACGACGCCTGCGACAAGGCGCTGTCGCACCTGGACAAGCTGCGCAACGCCAACGGCGGCACGCCGACGGCGGTGATCCGCGACAACATGCAGGCCACCATGCAGAACGACGCGGCGGTGTTCCGCACTTCGAAGACGCTGAAGGAAGGCTGCGACAAGATGGCCGATATCTTCAACTCGTTCGAGGACGTGAAGGTGACCGACCGTTCGCTGATCTGGAACTCGGACCTGTTGGAAACCTACGAGCTGCACAACCTGCTGCTGAACGCGGTGGCCACCATCAATTCGGCCGAACAGCGCCACGAAAGCCGCGGCGCGCATGCGCACGAGGATTTCCCCGATCGCGACGACGTCAACTGGCAGAAGCACACGCTGGTCAACGTGGACGAGAAGGGCCAGTGCAGTTTCGATTTCCGCCCGGTGCACATGTACACGTTGAGCAAGGACGTGGATGTGGTGCCGCCGAAGCCGCGCGTTTACTGATCGGGATAGAAGACAGACATGGCAGAATTTTCGCTCCCGAAGAATTCCAAGGTCCAGAAGGGCAAGCACTTCCCGGCGAAGGGCGCGAAGAATCCGCGCGTCTTCAAGGTGTATCGCTGGAGTCCGGACGACGACCAGAACCCGCGCACCGATACCTACGAGGTCGATCTGGCCGCGTGCGGGCCGATGGTCTTGGACGCGCTGATCAAGATCAAGAACGAGATCGATCCCACCTTGACCTTTCGCCGCTCGTGCCGCGAAGGCATCTGCGGTTCGTGCGCGATGAACATCGACGGCACCAACACCCTGGCTTGCACCCGCGCGATCAGCGACTGCAAGAAGAGCGAGGTGCCGATCTATCCACTGCCGCACATGGATGTGGTCAAGGATCTGGTGCCGGATCTGACCCATTTCTACGCGCAGTACGCATCGATCAAACCGTGGATCCGCACCCAGACCGCGGCGCCGCCGGATCGTGAGCGTCTGCAGTCGCCGGAGGACCGCAAGCAGCTCGATGGCCTGTACGAATGCATCCTGTGCGCCTGCTGCTCGACCTCGTGCCCCAGCTACTGGTGGAACGGCGAGCGCTACCTGGGCCCGGCGATCCTGCTGCAGGCCTACCGCTGGATCGTCGATTCCCGCGACGAGGACACCGGCGCGCGTCTGGACGATCTGGAGGATCCGTTCCGCCTGTACCGCTGCCACACCATCATGAACTGCGCGAGGACCTGCCCGAAAGGCCTGAATCCGGCGCTGGCCATCGCCGAAATCAAGAAGCTGATGTTGGCGCGCCGGGCGTAATTCTTCCTGCTCGTCATTCCCGCGAAGGCGGGAACCCAGTGTCTTTGATCTTGTTACCTGAGACTCAAGCGAAACCTGGAAGATTTCCAGTTATTGCCGAAGTGATCATCAATAGCAAAGTCGCTGGGTTCCCGCCTTCGCGGGAATGACGATTTGGGGAGTTGCGGATGAGCGGAAACGAAATCTTTCACCCCGTGCTGGCTATGGTCGCCCTGACCTTAGTCGTCTGGGTGCGTCTCTATGCCGTGCGCATCCCCGAGATGCGGCGCCTGCGGATCCACCCCCAGGCCGTGGCCACCTCGGCGCAGAAATCCGCCCACCTGGTCGATACCCGTGCCGCCGACAATTTCAGCAACCTGTTCGAAGTGCCGGTGCTGTTTTACCTGGCGCTGATCGTGGCCTACCTGACCCAGCAAGTGACACCGCTGGTGCTTGGGCTCGCCTGGGGCTTCGTTGCGGGTCGTGTGCTGCACAGTTTGATCCAGTGCAGCTACAACAAGGTCATGCATCGCTTCACTGTGTATGTGCTTTCCACCTGCGTGGTGTGGGTGCTGTGGGCGGTGCTTGTGGTGGGCCTGTTGCGCGGATGAGCGAGGCAGACGAGATTGAGCTGAAGCGCCTGCGCTGGCGCTGCCGACGCGGCATGCGCGAGCTCGACCAGTTGTTCGGCCGTTACCTCGACCGCGAGTGGGCGCGCGCTTCCGACGCCGATCGCGGGGTTTTCCTACGGCTGCTCGATTGCGAGGACGATAAGCTCTGGCGCTGGTTCATGGGCTATGAGCAATGTCCCGATGACGCGCTCGCATCACTTATCCAGCGTATTCGTCAGCTGCCGCCTTGAATGGCGTCCCTCGCGCTGGGTTATCGGCGCGCTGCTCGTGCTGGGTATGGTTGCCGCATTCTCCGTGCTGGCCTCTGCGATGCCTCGATGGGCCGCCTGGCCCTTAAGCGGTTTAGTGCTGGCTTATGGTGCGTGGCAGGCGCGTCGGGAGTGGCGGTTGCCCGGCCATGAGTTGTTTTTCCCAGGCAACGACCTTCCGGTAACGCTGGACGGCCAGCCCATCGACAACGTCAAGCTGCAGTGGCGCGGCCCGATGGCTTTCCTGCTCTGGCGGGATCGCCAGGGCAGGCCGAGGCGCCTGTCCTGGTGGCCGGATACGCTTCCCGCAGCCCGCCGACGTGAACTGCGTCTGGCCGCCGGCAGTCTGGATGCTTCGCGGCACCGGCGCGCAATGGCACCATAGCGGCCTATGTTCAAACCCATCCCTGTCGCCATCGGCCTGCGCTACCTGCGCGCCAAACGCCGCAATGGCTTTATCTCCTTCATCTCGCTGGCCTCGATCCTAGGCATCGCCCTGGGCGTGACCGTGCTGATCACCACCTTGTCGGTGATGAGCGGATTCCAGCGCGAGATCCGCGACCGCATGCTGCAGATGACCGCCCACGCCACGGTCAGCGCCGCCGGCGATGCGATGCAGGATTGGCCGCATGCGGTAATGGTGGCTACACAGGACAAGCGGGTCGCGGGTGCGGCTCCCTACGTCGATAGCCAAGCGCTGCTGAAGGGAGCCCGTAACCAGCCTGCGATCGTGCGGGGCGTCATTCCCGCCGAGGAGAAGAAGGTTTCGGTGTTGGCGGACAAGATGAAGCGGGGCAGCCTGGATTCTCTGGCGCCAGGCTCCTTCAATGTGGTACTGGGTCAGGAACTGGCGCTCTGGCTTGGCGTCAGCGTGGGTGACAACGTGGTGGTGATGCTTGCCGACGAGCGCAGCACCCCCATGGGTGCCATGCCGAGCATCAAGCGCTTCAAGGTCAGCGGCATCTTCGAGGCCGGGTACAACGAAATCGACAAGGGCCTGGCTGTGGTCAATATGTCCGACCTGCAGCGCGTGCTGAAGATGGGCGATGGCGTTACCGGCGTGCGCCTGAAGCTGCACGATATGGACCAGTCCTGGAACGTGGCCCGCGATCTGGCAGAAAACCTGCGCGGACCTTACCGCATCAGCGACTGGACCAGCGAGAACGCGAATCTCTACAGCTCGCTGAAAATGGAAAAGACGGTAATGGGAATACTCCTGTCGCTGATCATCGCGATGGGCGCCTTCAATCTAGTTTCCTCGCAGGTGATGCTGGTTACCGACAAACAGGCCGATATCGCTATCTTGCGCACGCTGGGGCTGACTCCGCGCGGGGTGATGCAGGTATTCATGGTGCAGGGATCGCTGATCGGCATCATCGGCACCGTGCTGGGCGTGGTGGGCGGCGTGTTGCTGACCATCAACCTGGAATCGATCCTCGGCCTGATCGAGTCCACCTTCAACATCACTCTGCTGCCGGCCGATGTTTACTACATCACTGGCTTGCCCTACGACCTGCAAGGCGGCGACGTGGCCGTGATCGCGATGATCGCCCTGGTCATGAGTTTCCTCGCCACCTTGTATCCGGCGTGGCGCGCGGCGCGTACCGACCCGGCGGAGGCGCTGCGCTATGAGTAAGTCCTGGGCATTGGAAAGTGGTGTCGGCGGAGGCGCCGCTGGCGAAGTCATGCGCGCCGAGAAGCTGGCTAAGACCTACTCCGAAGGGAAGATGAAGACGCCGGTATTCGACGGCTTGGATCTGTCGGTGCAGGCAGGCGAAACCGTGGCCATCGTCGGCGCTTCCGGCGCGGGCAAGAGCACACTGCTGCACTTGCTGGGCGGCCTGGATACGCCGACCGCGGGCGAGGTTTATGTGGCCGGGCAGAAGATGTCCTCGCTCTCCAATTCCGCTCGCGGGCAACTGCGCAACCGTGCGCTCGGTTTCGTTTACCAGTTCCACCATCTGCTGCCCGAATTCACCGCGCTCGAGAATGTGATGATGCCGGTAATGCTAGGCGGCGCCGACGTGAAGGCCGCCGCGCAGCGCGCCCAGGCGCTATTGGAAAAAGTGGGGTTGGGCCATCGCATAGAACACAAGCCGGGCGAGCTTTCCGGAGGCGAACGCCAACGTGCCGCTGTCGCCCGTGCGTTGGTCAACCAGCCCGCCTGCGTGCTCGGCGACGAGCCCACCGGCAACCTGGACGAGAAGACCGCCGCGACCGTATTCGAGCTGATGCTGGAACTCAACCGCGCCCAGAAGACCAGCCTGGTGCTGGTGACCCACGACCGGCGCCTGGCGCGCAAGCTGGATCGCGTGCTGGAACTGCATGAAGGCCGCCTGCGGGAACTGTCTCTCTCCGACGTCTGAAGCCGATCCTGTTGTAGGGCGGACTTGCTAGGCTGCCTTGCTTGCGATCCCAAATGCAGTTCGCCGATGCCGCTCGGAAAATTTCAAAAATAAAGTCGTCATCCCGGCGAAAGCCGGGACTCAAGCGTCCGTTGTCGGCGAGTTGGGTCCCGGCTTTCGTCGGGATGACGATATGAGGGTTCAGTCGGCGCAAAAAAAGCATCTGCATGGAAAGTGGCCGAACTCGCTCGACGCATAAGCCCTTGCCATCGGGGCTTTCCTACCTGACGCGGGGAGGGACGCCGATAGCGCCGGACAACGGAGGCGATCATCTTCGGCGGCATAGTCCACAACGCCGGGTTGCTATCTCCAGATGTCCCAAGGCGACGGAATTGCCGCAAGTTCATTCGGTGCTACCAACGCTATCGCGTTGCTGGCTGGAGTAGGTGCATGCCTGCTATTGCCGGGCCTGCTTCCTCCGCCGATCCTGGTTATATCGGTCGCCCTCGGCCTGGCGTGGTGGTGGCGCGGACCACGCTGGCGCTGGTTGGGATCGTGCCTGATCGGATTCGGCTGGGCCGGAGTGCAGGCGGCGCTGGTGCTCTCCGCGCAGCTTCCGCCCTCGTGGGAAAAGCGCGACCTGATCGTCGAAGGACGTATTGACGATCTTCCCCAAGCCGAGTTGCGGCGCACGCGCTTCCGATTCCGTGTCGATGACGATGCTGCTCAACCGGAACCCTTGCGCGGAAAATCGCTGCAGCTTTCCTGGTACGACGATTTCGATGCGAAAGAGCCGGGGCCGCGTACGCAACTGCGTGCGGGCGCGCGCTGGAAAATGGTGGTGCAAGTGCGTGCGCCACGAGGGTTGAGCAATCCAGGCGGATTCGACAGCGAACGGCACGCGCTTTCCCAGCGTATCGCCGCCACCGGGTATGTGCGCGAGGCCGGCCGGGCACGCCAGCGGTCGAAACCGGAAGGTATCGACGCTTGGCGTGAAGGCATGTCCGCGCGCATCCAGCGCGCCGTGCCTTCCGCTTCCTCGCGTTACGTCCGCGCATTGGCGCTGGGCGATACGCGCGGACTGGAGGATCGGGATTGGGAGATCCTGCGCGCCACCGGCGTGACCCACCTGATCGCGATTTCCGGTTTCCATGTCGGTCTGGTGGCGGGATTCTTCGCGCTGTGCGCCGCTGGATTGTGGCGATGCGTTCCCCTCTGGGCGCGACGCACGCCACGGCCGCAGATCGCTGGCCTGGCGGGGTTGCTTGGAGCGTTCGGCTATGCGGCGCTCGCCGGTTTCGCATTGCCTACCGCACGAACCGTGCTGATGATCGCAGTGGTGGTGCTGGCCCGGCTTTCGCGGCGTCAGGCAAGAATCGTCGATTCGCTGGCGCTCGCGGTGATCGTGGTGCTGCTTTTCGACCCGCTGTCGGTGCTTGCTGCGGGCTTCTGGCTCAGTTTCGCCGGCGTCGCTTGGCTGGCGTGGTGCTTGCCGCAATCGCAGCATTGGGCGAAAGGGTTCCTGTCCGCACAAGGGGCGGCCACGCTGGGACTGTTGCCGCTGACCGTAGGGCTGTTCGGGCAGGCCTCGGCGGTGGGTCCGTTGGTCAATCTGGTCGCGATTCCCTGGTGGAGTCTGGTCGTGGTGCCGCTGTCGCTGGTAGGTACTGCGCTGGAGGCCATGCATGCGGGCGCGGGTGGTTGGGCGTGGCGTGTCGCCGCATGGTGTTTCGATCTGACCTGGCCGCTGTTCACCTGGCTTGCGGAGAGCCGTTTTTCCTTGTGGTGGCTGCCGGAAGCGGCCTGGTACGCCTTGCCGTTGGCCTTGCTGGGCGCGTTCTGGCTGCTATTGCCGCGTGGCGTGCCAGGCAAGTGGCTGGCCGTACTGCTGTGGTTGCCGCTGCTGTGGCCGGATATGGGATCGCCGAAGCAAGGCGAAGTGGAGCTGCTGGTGATCGACGTAGGGCAGGGGCTCTCGGTGCTGGTCCGCACGGCGGACCACGCGCTGCTATACGACACCGGGCCGGCGGTGCGCGATGGTTTCGATGCCGGCGAGCGTGCAGTCGTACCTGCGTTGCGCGCACTGGGTGTGGCGCAACTGGATCGGGTCGTACTCAGCCATGGGGACAACGATCATGCGGGCGGTTTCGCTTCCGTGAGCGCGCTGCTCCCGATAGGCGAATCGTTGACCCCGGAAGGCTCGCCGGTGCCCGCCGACTCGCCGTGCGTGGCGGGGCAGTCGTGGCGATGGGAAGGGGTGGACTTCCGTTTCTTGCATCCGACGCGGCATTTTCCTTATCTCGGCAACGAAGCCAGCTGCGTGTTGCGGATAGAAAGCAGGCATGGCGCGGTACTGCTGACCGGGGACATAGGCGACGTGATCGAGCGTGAGCTGCTGCGGCGCGATCCCGCCGGCATCCGTGCCGATGTGGTGCTGGCGGCGCATCACGGCAGCGGCGGTTCGTCCGACCCCGATTTCGTGGCCGCGACGGGCGCGCGCCTGGCGTTGGTGTCGGCGGGCTTCGCCAATCGTTTCGGCCATCCCAAACGGGAGGTCGTGAGTCGCTGGCAGGGTCATGGCACGGAAGTGCTGAATACCGCAGACAGCGGCGCAATCCGCCTCTGGCTAGGCAGGCAGGGGCTGCAGGTACGGGAAAGGCGTCGCGACCAGGCCCGGCTTTGGGATGCGGTGAGGCTGAGGGAGGCGGCTACGCTATCCTATCGGCTTGCGAACGAACGGCCCCGAGTGCCGGAGGACTGAAAGTGCTGGAATTGGTCAAGGCCGGTGGCTGGCCCATGATTCCCTTGTTGTTGCTGGCGGTATTGGCGTTGGCGATAGTGATTGAGCGGTTCTGGACCTTGCGGCGCAAGGAAGTGCTGCCCCCCAACCTGGGCGAGGAGGTACGCAGTTGGGCCGCGCGCGGTCAGCTGGATCCGGCCCACATCGAATCCCTGCGCCGCAATTCCCCGTTGGGCGCGCTGCTGGCCGCGGCGCTGGACATGCGCAACCGCCCGCGCGAGCAGATCCGCGAACGCATCGAGGATACCGGCCGGCACCTAGTGCACCGGATGGAGAAATTCCTGAACACGCTAGGCACCATCGCCGCCGCAGGTCCGTTGCTGGGGCTGCTGGGCACGGTGGTTGGCATGATCCAGATGTTCCTGGGCATCCTGGACCATGGCGTGGGCGACGTGAACCAGTTGGCCGGTGGTATCGGCAAAGCGCTGGTGTGCACGGCCACCGGCATGATCGTGGCGATTCCGGCGCTGATGTTCCATCGCTATTTCCGTGGCCGCGTAGCCGGTTATGTGATCGATATGGAGCAGCAGGCCACCGCGCTGCTGGACGCATTGGACGCAAGAGCCGTCGTCACCGCGCGTACCCGGGTGGCTTCGGCCGACCCTGCCGCTGCGGCGACCTTGGGCTGAGTTCGCCGATGCGCATCCGCGACGACCGCGCTCACGACGAACCCGAAATCAACCTGATTCCGTTGATCGACGTCATCCTGGTACTGATCATCTTTTTCGTGATCACGACCACCTTCGACGCGCGTTCCACCCTGCAGTTGCAATTGCCCAACGCGAAAGGCGAACCGATAGCCGATCAGACCAAGTCGCTGAGCGTGCTGATCAATGCCGAGGGCCGTTACTTCGTGGGCGACCAGGAAGTGTTGCGCACCGACATCGACGCGCTCAAGCAGGCGCTGGCCGCCGCCGGGGGCAGCGATCGCAATCGCCCGGTGCTGCTGCGCGCCGATGCGCGCACCCAGCATCAGGCGGTAGTCACCGCATACGACGCGCTGGGACAACTCGGATTCCGCCGCATCCTGATCGCCACCGCGCCCGAGCAGAAGAAATGAACAAGGCGCCGCCGCCGGTCTGGCCGATCTACAAGCGTTTGCTTGGATATACGGGGCGCTACAAGTGGTTCCTTGGCGCGGCTCTGCTGGGCATGATCGTGGAAGCGTCCGCCGGATACGGTTTCGTGCGTTTGATGGATCCGCTGGTCAATCGCGGCTTCGTAAAGCCCGAGCCTTACATGGCGACGTTTCTGCCGCTTGCGATCATCGGGTTGTTCGTGATGCGCAGCCTCGCCACTTTCGTGTCGGACTACGGCATGGCCCGTACCGGACGCAGTGTGGTTCGGGACCTGCGCGAACAGGTACTGTCGAAGTACCTGCGGCTGCCTTCCTCGCATTTCGATACCGAAGCCACTCCGATAATGGTGAGCCGGCTCAATTTCGACACCGAGCAGGTCACCCAAGCCAGCGCGGACGCGTTGAAAACCATGGTGGCCGACAGCCTGACCATCGTTGCCATGGTCGTCCTGATGCTGCAGATGAGCATCAAGGTCACCCTGGCCCTGGTCATCATCGCTCCGTTGATCGGCGTGATCGTGTCGTTTGTGGGCAAGCGCTACCGGAAGATCAGCGGCGGCATCCAGGATGGGATGGGCAAGATGGCGCATAGCGCCGAGCAGTCGTTGTCGGCGCAGCAGGATGTGAAAGTGCATGGCGCCCAGGCGCTCGAGACCACGCGCTACGCGAAGCTAGCCAATCGGATCCTCAGCCTGAACATGAAGGTCGAAACGACCCGTGCGCTCGCTTCGGGCACGGTCCAGTTCCTGGCCGCCTTCGCGCTTGCGGCCATCGTCTGGGTGGCGACGCGCGAAGCGCTGGGCGGCAGGTTGAACGCCGGCCAGTTCGTGACTCTGATGACTTCGATGATGGCGATCATTCCGTCCCTGCGCCGGATCACTAGCATCCAGACCCAGATTTCGCGCGGCGTAGCCGCCGCTGAGCGCCTTTTCAGCGTGCTCGATGCACCCGAAGAGCAGGACCGCGGACAGGTGTCGCTCGTGCGTGCGCGCGGCGAGCTCGTGTTCGATCACGTGAGCCTGAGTTATGCGAGACACGATGGGCTGGTGCTCACCGACATCAGTTTCACCGCGCAGCCGGGCACGGTAACGGCCATCGTCGGTCGCTCCGGCAGCGGCAAGACCAGTCTGGTGCGGCTGGTTCCGCGCTTCTACCAGCCGACGGCGGGCGTCATTACCTTGGACGGCCTGCCGCTGGACGAATACAAGCTTGCGGATTTGCGCCGGCAGATCGCGCTGGTGGGGCAGAAGGTGATGTTGTTCGACGACAGCATCGGCGCCAACATCGCCTATGGCGCGCCGGCAGACCCGGCGAAACTCCGCGCGGCTGCGGAAGCGGCCAATGCCTGGGAATTCATCGAGCGCCTGCCGCAACAAATGGACACCGCGATCGGCGAGAACGGCGCTTTGCTCTCCGGTGGCCAGCGCCAGCGCCTCGCCATCGCGCGCGCGATCCTGCGCGATGCGCCGATCCTGATCCTGGACGAAGCCACCGCGGCACTGGACAACGAATCCGAGCGCCTGGTGCAGAACGCTTTGCAGAAACTGATGCCCGATCGCACCACTCTGGTCATCGCCCATCGCCTGTCCACTATCGAACACGCCGATCAGGTGCTGGTGCTCGATCACGGCAAGCTGGTGGAGCAGGGCACGCACGCCGAGCTGTTGGCCAAAGGCGGGTTGTATTCGCACCTGCACGGCATGCAATTCCGCGAGGCCGAGTGAGCAAGTCGCAGGACAAGACCCCCGCGTATTGGTATGGCGACGCGACGCCTCCGTTGTCCGCGCGCATGCTGGCCGGGCTGTACGGCTGGGTGGTCGCTTTGCGCGCCAAGCTGTTCCGCGCCGGCGTCCTGCGCAGCCGCCGGGTCCCGGTGCCGGTGGTGGTGGTCGGCAACCTCTCTGTAGGCGGTACCGGCAAAACGCCGTTGACCATCGCATTGGTACAGAGGTTGCAGAAGGAAGGTTGGGCTCCAGGGGTTGCCAGTCGCGGCTATGGAAGGCGCAACGAAGCCGCCGCTGCCTGGGTGGAAGGCGGCACTGCGCCGTCCGAGGGCGGCGACGAGCCGGTGCTGATCGCACGGCGTACCGGGGCCAAGGTGCGCGTGGACCGCGACCGCACCTCCGCCGCGCGTGCGCTGGTCGCCGCCGGATGCGATGTGATCGTTTGCGACGACGGCCTCCAGCATTACCGCCTGCGCCGCGACGTGGAGATAGAAGTGATCGACGGCGGACGCCGCTACGGAAACAACCGCCTGCTTCCTGCAGGCCCCCTGCGCGAACCCGCGCAGCGCAGCGCCCAATGCGATTTCCGTGTGGTCAACGGAGGCGACGCCAGCTTTGGCGAATGGTCCATGCAACTGCGCGCCGACAATGCGGTGCCGTTGCAGGGCGGCCGCAGTCGGCCGCTCGCCTCATTCGGCGGCCACCGTGTGCATGCGGTGGCGGGAATCGGCAACCCGAAGCGCTTCTTCGAGATGTTGCGCGGTCTTGGCATAGGCGTGGTGCCGCATGCGTTCGCCGATCATCATCGTTACGTCGCCGGCGATTTCGATTTCGGCAGCGAGTTGCCGGTGTTGATGACGGAAAAGGATGCGGTCAAATGCGCCGGCTTCGCCAATGAATGGTATTACAGCGTGCCTGTGACCGCGGAGCTTCCGGAGGCGTTCTGGGTCGCTCTGTTGGACAAGTTGCCGGAGAAGCGAAGCGGGCAGCCAAGCGAAGCCGGGCTTGTTCAGAAGTAGAATTCGTTTTCCGCGCCCGTCATTCTGCTTGAATCGTCCGTCATCCCAGCGAAAGCTGGGATCCATCTTGATCTTGATTTGGTTCTTCGCCGTGCATAGAAACCAGAAAAGTCAAAATGGATCCCAGCTTTCGCTGGGATGACGGGCAAGAACAACCGCGCTCCTTTTCCAGACACCGACACCGACATGAATACACCACTCGATTTCGTTGTGGCCATTCCAGCCCGCTATGCGGCCTCGCGGCTGCCGGGAAAGCCATTGCGCCTGCTAGGCGGCGAGCCCCTGGTCGCGCATGTCGCTCGCCGCGCACTGGCCGCCGGTGCGCGTGAGGTATGGGTTGCGGCGGACGATGAGCGTATTGCCGATGTTCTGCGCGACAGCGGCGTGCGCGTGGCCATGACCTCCGCCGCGCACGTGTCGGGCAGCGATCGCTTGGCCGAATGCGCCGACATCGCGGGTTGGGCCGACGACACCCTGATCGTGAACCTGCAGGGCGACGAACCTTTCGCTCCCGCACGGGGGATCCGCGCCGTCGCCGAAACACTGGCCGCCAGCGGCGCGCAGATGGCCACGTTGGCCACGCCGGTTACGGAGGCCGCGGCCCTGTTCGATCCCAATACAGTGAAGCTGGTGCGCGCCGCGTCCGAGGCGGGGTGGGGCGATGCGCTGTACTTCAGCCGCGCACCAATTCCCTGGCATCGCGATGCCTTCGCCCGGGATCGCGACAGCTTGCCGCCGGGCGAATGGCTGCGGCATATCGGCATCTATGCCTACCGTGCAGGATTCCTGCGGAAGTTCGCGAAGATGCCGCCAGGGCGGCTGGAAACGATCGAGTCACTGGAACAGCTGCGCGTGTTGGAGACGGGTTTCCGCATTGCGGTCGCGTTGACGCCCGAGGAATTCCCACCGGGTGTCGACACCCCCGAGGATCTGGCGCGCGCGGAGGCCTATCTGGCCGCTGGTGGGCGTTGAAGCTGCTGGTGGTCTGCCTGGGCAATATCTGCCGGTCGCCGTTGGCCGAAGGCGCCTTGCGTGCGCGCATCGATGCTTCGCCGCTCGCCGGCCGGGTGCAGGTCGATTCCGCGGGGACCGGCGACTGGCATGCCGGTCAGCCGCCGGATCCGCGCGCCATTGCCTGCGCGCGTGGGCATGGGGTGGATATCTCCATGTTGCGGGCCCGGCAGTTGCGCCAGCGGGACTACGCCGACTTCGACTGGTTGCTGTGCGCCGATGGCCAGAATCTGCGCGATGTGCTGCGTGAGGCCCCGCCCTCGAGCCGCGGCAAGGTGGTCCTGCTGACGGAGTGGGCGGGTGTCCACGAGGGATGCCCTGTTCCGGATCCCTATAACGGCGGCTCTGCCGAGTTCGAGCAGGCTTGGCGACTGGTCGATTCGGCCGCACGGGCGGTCGTGACTCGCCTGTGCGCGGAGTGGGACTCCGGCATAATCAGGGACTGATGAGTACTACTCCGGCCCCCGAGCTTCCCAAGAGCCTGCAATGGCTCAATGCGCCGTCGAGCTCGCTGCACGAGCAGCGCGGGCGTGTGGTGGCGCTGGCGTTCGTCAACGCGGCCTCCGCGTGGTCGTGGCAGCGTCTGCGCGATCTCGCCCAATTGCAGACCCGTTATCCCGGACGCCTGCAGCCGCTGGCGGTGCACGTACCGCGTTTCGATTGCGAACGCGACCCCCAGTACGTGTTGAAGCAGCTGCGCCGGCAGGGCATATCGTTCCCGATCCTGCACGACGGCGACTGGCACGCCTGGCAGCGCTTCGGCGTGGAAGCCTGGCCCACGGTGCTGTTGATCGATGCCAACGGCCAGATACGCGAACGGGTGGTTGGGCTGGATTCGACAGCCGAGCTGGAGCGGCCGCTGGCTGCGTTGTGCGATGGGCTGCCGATGCCGACCGACGACGATGCTCGTGCGACCATCGAGACCGCAGCGGAGCCGCGCTTGCCGTTGCGTTTCCCCAGCGGCATTGCGGCCACCGCCGATCGCCTCTATGTGGCCGACAGCGGCCATCACCGCATCCTGGAATGCAACCATACCGGCCGCGTGCTGCGTCAGTTCGGCATGGGCACGGCGGATTTCGTCGACGGCGATCTGGAACAGGCTGCGTTCCGGCGCCCTCAAGGCTTGTCGCTGGTGCGCGACGTACTGTACGTGGCCGATACCGGCAACCATGCCCTGCGCCGCATCATGCTGCGCAACGGGCGTGTGGATACGATCTGCGGCAATGGGCGCGCGGGGGAACCGGTGGAAGGCATCGTCGCCTCGGCGCGCGACGTCGCTTTGAACCAGCCGCAGGCAGTAGCCGCGACCGATAGCGAAGTGCATCTGGCCCTGGCCGGGGACAACCGCATCTGGACCTATGGACTCGGGCGTGGCGAGCTGACTTTCCGCGCCGGCTCAGGCCAGCTGGAGATGCGCGACGGCAGCGGACAGATGGCCGCCTTCGCCCAGCCCGTGGCGTTGGCCGCGGTGCAGCAGATGCTGTACGTCTGCGACGCGCTGGGTTCGGCGGTGCGTTCCCTGCAATTGCGCAACGACATCGTGCAGACACTGGTGGGACAGGGCATTTGGGAATTCGGCGATGCCGACGGCCCGCGCGAACGCGCGCGCCTGCAGAACCCGCAAGCCATCGCCTTGAGCCCCGACTCCCCGTTGCTGTGGATCGCCGACAGCGGCAACGGCAGCCTGCGCACCTTGCGCCTGGGCGGCGGCGAAGTGGCCACGGTACCGTTGTCGCGCCGCCTGCACGGCGTCGCCGGCCTCTCGATCGCGGCGGGCGCGCTGTGGATCGCAGAAACCGATGCGCACGCCGTACTGCGCTACGACCTCTCCACCGGTGAGCTGGGCCGGGTTGCGATCGACGAGTGAGTGGCGCAGGCGTGGCGACCGGATTCGATGGCAAGGAATACGCGGCGGGACTGAGTACCGCGCCGGGCGTTTATCGTATGTACGCGGCGGACGACAGCCTGCTCTATGTTGGCAAGGCCGGCGCGTTGCGCAAGCGCGTGGCCAGCTATTTCAGCAATACGCCCAAGAGCCCACGCACCTACGCCATGCTCGCCCAGGTGGCGCGCATGGATGTCACCGTCACCCGCACCGAGGGCGAAGCGCTGCTGCTGGAAAACCAGCTGATCAAGTCGCTGACGCCGCGTTTCAATGTCTCCTTGCGGGACGACAAGAGCTATCCCTACGTCCTGCTCACCACCGAGCAGTGGCCGCGCATCGCCATGCATCGCGGCCCGCGGGCGGTGCCGGGACGTTATTTCGGTCCTTACCCGGGCGTCGGCGCGGTGCGCGATACCCTCAACCTGATGCAGAAGCTGTTCAAGATCCGCAACTGCGAGGACAGCGTGTTCCGCAACCGCACCCGGCCCTGTTTGCAGCACCAGATCGGTCGTTGCAGCGCGCCGTGCGTGGGTCTGGTGCAGGTGCCGGATTACGCGGATTCGGTACGCCGTGCCGCGCTGTTCCTGGACGGACGCAGCGACGAACTGACCGCCGAGCTGGGTACCGCGATGGAGGCCGCCAGCGCGCGTCTGGATTTCGAACAGGCCGCACGCCTGCGCGATCTGATCGGTTCTTTGCGCAGCATGCAATCCCGCCAGTACGTCGACGGACGCGCGGCCGACTTGGACGTGCTGGCCTGCGCCATGCAGGGTACGGGCGCGTGCGTGTTGTTGCTGGCGTTCCGCGACGGCCGCAACCTGGGCACCCGGTCCTTTTTCCCGAAGACCAACGGCGAGGACAGCGCAGCGGAAGTGCTGTCGGCATTCGTATCGCAGTACTACGCCGAACAGACTCCACCGCAGGAAATCGTGCTGGATCGCGAAATTCCCGACGCGGCGCTGATCGAAACCGCGTTGTCGGCCGCCGCCGAACGCAAGGTGCAGCTGAAATGGAACGTGCGTGGCGAACGCGCCGGTTACCTGCAGCTGGCGACCCGCAACGCCGAGATCACCCTGGCCAGCGAACTGTCCAGCCGCAACGCGCAGCAGGTGCGCAGCGAGGCGCTGCGCGATCTGCTGGGCCTGTCGGAGCCGGCCAAGCGCGTCGAATGCTTCGACATCAGCCATACCATGGGCGAGGCCACGGTCGCTTCCTGCGTGGTGTTCGACGCCAACGGGCCGCTGCGTTCGCAGTATCGCCGCTACAACATCACCGGCATCGAACCCGGCGACGACTACGCGGCCATGCGCCAGGCGATAGAACGCCGATTCCGCCGCGCGGTGGAAGAGGGTGGAGTACTGCCCGAGGTGCTGCTCATCGACGGCGGTGCGGGGCAGCTGACCCAGGCGCGGTCCGCGTTGGCCGAACTGGGCGTGGACAGCGTGACGCTGGTGGGCGTGGCCAAGGGCGAAGAACGCCGCGCGGGCCACGAGACCCTCATCCTGGCCGATGGCCGCGAGGTACGGCCCGGCGCCGCTTCGCCCGCGTTGCAACTGGTTCAGCAAGTGCGCGATGAGGCGCACCGCTTCGCCATCACCGGCCACCGCGGGAAGCGCCAGAAGGCGCGCATGACCAGCAAGCTGGAAGATATCGCCGGCATCGGCCCGCGCCGCCGCTCCAGCCTGCTCAAGCATTTCGGCGGTATCGTCGGCCTGAAGGCCGCAGGCATCGACGAGATCGCCCGCGTGGACGGCATCAACGCCGCACTGGCCGAACGAATCTACGCTAACCTGCATGGGCTGGCGCCCGCGGTGGCGCCTCCGGCTGCAGGAAGCGAGCAAGGCTCTTAATGAAGTTGACCGTTCCCACCTGGTTGACCCTGCTGAGGATCGTGCTGATCCCGGTGCTGGTCGCGGTGTTCTATCTTCCGTACGGCTGGACCAATTTCGCCGCGGTTTTCGTGTTCGTACTGGCCGCGCTGACCGACTGGCTGGATGGCTGGATCGCGCGCCGCTACAACCAATATTCAGCCTTCGGGGCCTTTCTGGACCCCGTCGCGGACAAGCTGATGGTGGCCGTTTCCCTGTTTCTGATCGTGCAGGGCCATCACACCATCTGGATGGCGATCTGGGCCGCAATCATCGTCGGCCGTGAGATCGCGGTGTCGGCGTTGCGCGAGTGGATGGCCGAAATGGGCCAGCGCGCCATGGTCAAGGTGGCCGCGCTGGGCAAGTTCAAGACTATCGTGCAGATGGTGGCGCTGGGCTGCCTGCTGTATTCGGTCACGCCCAACAGCACCCTCCCGGTCGGCACCGGCATCTGGATGGGCAGGGAAGTATTCCTCATCGGCGACTGGCTGCTGGCCATTGCAGCAATTCTGACCTTGTGGTCTGGACTGCAATATCTGCGTGCCGCCTGGCCGACCTTGCGAGAGGATGAACAAGCAGCTGTTGACAGTTCTCGTAAGGACGGTAAAATTCCGCCCCTCACTACGCGGGAATAGCTCAGTTGGTAGAGCACGACCTTGCCAAGGTCGGGGTCGAGGGTTCGAGTCCCTTTTCCCGCTCCAGTTTCACGACGAAACCCCGTTCTCGGGGTTTTGTTTTGTAGGGTGCTTGAAAAGGCCCTGCGATTGCGCCAGTCTCGGCGTGACAGTCACCGGCCTGGTGGCAGAGTGGTCATGTAGCGGCCTGCAAAGCCGCGTACGCCGGTTCGATTCCGACCCAGGCCTCCATTTTCAATGATTCGCGGCCCACAGGGCCGCGAAGCCATGTCCGACGCAGCCACCTTTCAACTTCGAGTCAACTTCGAGCTCGGCCGCTTGCAAGATGCGGTCGCGCTAGACTGCCCACATCCTGACCGGGGGTTCCATGGGCTGCAGTAGGAAGATGCAAGGGCGTCGCGGGATTCGCTTGCCTGCCATCGGTCCGGGTCGCTGAGGCCATGAGCGCGCGCGGCAAGACCCTTTCCAACGCCGCCTATTCGTCGGCCGGCCTCTATATCGAATACCTGTTCGGCCTGATCGCCTCGATCCTGATCGCACGTGCGCTGGGTCCCGCGGACCTGGGCATCTACAGCCTGCTGGTCTGGATCGTGTCCACGGCCGTGATCGTGGCCAATGCCGGCATCACCACGGCCGCCATCAAGTTCGTGGCCGAGTTGAACGGATCGGGCCGGGTGGATCTGGTCGGCGCGCTGATCCGGAAACTGCAACGGCTGCAGAGATTCATGTTGCTGTTGGTCGCCGTCGGCGTATCGGTGCTGTTGTACGCAAGCCGCCATCGCATCGCCCCGGGTTTGGACCTGTGGGTACTGGGCCTCATCGTCGCCTCGGTACTGTTGCGTGCGCCGTACATGTTCAATATCGCGTTGGCTAAGGGCGGGCAGGATTTCCGTTCCATTGCGGTCATCGCCGGCATCAGCGCAGCCGCCAATCTTGCGATGGTCTCCGCTGCGCTGGCATGGCGCGCTGCGCTTCCGGCATTCGTTGCGATCTATGCGGTATCGGGCGTGGTCTTTTACCTTGTGTCGCACTGGCGCACCGTTCCGATGCAGCGCGCGGCGCGGCGATCGCAGGCGCCGCTGCCCGCCGAACTGGAAGCGCGCATCACCCATCATTTACGGGTGGTCGCCTTCACCATCATCCTGGGCTCGGTGGGCACCAGCGAGATCGAGTTGCCGTTCCTCAACCTGCTGGCGGGTCCCGATCAGGCGGGCATGTTCAAGGTCGCCAATGCTCTGGCCATGGGCGCGGCCCTGCTGGCGCCGGGGGTACTCAGTGCGCAGCTGTTGCCGATGATGGCCAGCGCCTACGGACGGGGCAGGGAAGAGGCGGCATCCTTGATCAGCGGCTCGACCGCGTGGCTATTCATCCTGGGCGCGCCTTTGATCGCGATTGGCGCGGTGTTCTCGCACCAGTTGATCACGCTGCTCTACGGCTCGGCGTACGCACCGGCCGCACAGGCCTTGAGCATCCTGCTGGTCGCGCGCGTGGCGAGCACGCTGGGACAGGGGGCCTCCGCTTATCTGGTGAGCGCCGACCGGCAGACGGCATTGATGAAACTGACCCTGCTTTTCACCCTGCTGCGCTTGGTGGGCGCGGGCGTGAGTACGTTCTATTTCGGCTTGAAGGGGGCGGTGGTCGCATCGGCCGTGCTCGCATTGTTGGGCACGGGTTCTACGCTCGAATTGGCTCTGCGCGAGACCCGATCGTCGCTGCCTTGGGCGCGCCTATCGCGGATAGCGATCGCCGCGGCCCTTGCCGCATTGTGCAGTTGGCCGGCGGCCTGGCTGCATCCGCCGCTGCTTGCGCTCGCGGTCGGCGGCATCGTCTTCGTATTGGCTTACCTGCTGGCGCTTTGGCTGCTGCGTTGCCTGCATGAAGCCGATGCCGAATACGCGCGCATTCTCCTGTCCAGAATTTCGGGCGGACGCCTGGGCGGCAAACTCTAATCGCTCACGCGGGCGCGTAAGCGACCTTGTTGTCGCGTACGCCGCGCCCCAGCGCGCGCAATATTCCTGCGCGCCCTTCGGTGTAGGCGGAAAGCAGCGCGGCCTTCGCGTTGTCGCGGGCGGGCGAAGCGCCGACCGGCGAGGGATCGAAGCCGTGCCTGCGCATGCGCGCGTTGCCGCGATACAGCAGTTCGCGACGGCGCGTGGCGGCGGTGTAGTAGGTGAAGCTGACGGTGATCGACGGCTCGTTTCCGTTCTCGACCATGTGCGCGGCGGTGGAGGGCATGTAACCGCCCATACCGGGCTGGAGGTCGAAGACGCGGGCTTTGGCGCGGAACGATTCGTCCCAGCGGACTTCCTCGCGCGAATGCTGGTCGTGGAAGAGTTCCTGCGCGCGTTCGCTGATGATGCCGCGGTCCATCGGGTCCCAGGTGTAGAGCTTCTTGCTGCCGCGGATCTGCAGGATGAAGTTGTGTTCGTGGTCCATGTGGAAGGGCGTGACCGCCCCGGGCGAGCTGACGAAGATCCAGCCGCCGCGATAGCTCATGCCGGGATCGACCCGCTCGACGAACGGTCTGACCGCATCCAGGACCTCATCGACCAGCGTGCGGTAGAGCGGATCGGCCTGCACGTTGAGCAGCGACATCCAGGCGCGCGCATCGGCGATTCCGGCGAGCGTCTCCTCGGCGCTGCGCTGGTTGGGGTGCAGCGCGGGCGCATCGCCGAACGCGGTGCCGGCGGTGGCGGTGTCGCTGTGGGTGCGCACCAGCTTGCGCGCTTCCAGGCGGCGGCCCAGCTCCACCAACGATTCGATCTGCAGCAGGGGATGGGCGCACAGCTGGTGAGTAACCGCCTGGAGTTTCCAGGGATCGAAGGTATCGGATTCTAGGGAAATCAGCGGCCGGGCCATGGCTCGGGAATATACATCTGCTGGTATCCTTACAGCATGGGGCTTATCGACACCGGCGAACGCATCGCGCGCCATGCATGGCGGATTCCCGTCGTCGGTCGGATCCTGGCCATGGACTACGCGCGCAGCTTCGCGCGCATGCCGCCCAACAAGTTCCGCGGCGTCTTCCCCGGTTTCGCCGAGGCCGAGCGCTCCATTCCCCAGGGGCGCCGCATCGGCTACGACCACGACGCCCTCTCCGGCATGTACCGGAACCGGATGGAGCGCGCCTGCCAGAGCGACTACGCCGTCCTGTTCTGGCTGCAGCGCATCGTGGATGCGGACACCGTGTTGTTCGATTTTGGTGGGCATGTGGGCGTCAGCTTCTATGGATGGGAGCAATATCTGGGCCATCCGCCGGCGGGATACCCGCCGGGTCTGCGCTGGCGGGTATGCGACGTGCCGGCGATCATCGAGGAGGGCGCGAAACTGGCCGAAGAACGCGGCGCGACGGGACTGGACTTCACCTCGGACATCGCCGACGGCCGCGATTGCAACGTCTTGCTGGTTGCCGGTTCATTGCAGTACGTGGATCTGGACATGCCGCAACTCCTGGAAAAAATGGGCAACCGCCCGCAACACGTGCTGGTCAACAAGATGCCGCTCTACGACGGCGAAACCTTCGTCACCGTGCAATCCACCGGCCGCGCCTTCCATCCCTACCGCATCAGCAACCGCGACGAGTTCGTGGCGTCCATGACCGGTCTCGGCTACCGCGTCGTCGATCACTGGAGCAACCGCGAGCAGTACTGCCGCATCCCGTTCACCCGCGGCCGCGACATCGACGCCTACAGCGGGTACTACTTCGTCCGCGACGATTCCGTTCGCTGATTCCGAGTCCGCGTTCGCATTTCATTTCCGTGCGGTCCTTCCGAAGCGTGCGATCACCCGCTTCAGCAGTCCGCGCGATTCTTCGACGGGTTCCGATTTTTGCACGGCGGCGTCGCATTCGGCGGCGATCTGTTCCAGGGTCTGGAACACGAAGGCGCGCGGGCTGAGGCTCGCGCCGGTACGCGCCTGCAGAAGCGCGACGGCCCGCATGACCAGCAGCGAATGGCCGCCGAGGTCCAGGAAGTTGTCCAGCAATCCGACTTCCTCGACCTCCAGCAATTCGCACCACAATGCGGCGACCGTGCGCTCGGTGGACGTGCGCGGTTGCTGACGCGAGAGCGAATGCAGCGCCGGTGCGGCCTGCGCCGGCATCGACAGCGCGTTGCGATCCACCTTGCCGTTGCGGGTAGTGGGCAATGCCTCCAGCGCGACGAAAATGCCCGGCACCATGTAGTCGGGAAGCGTGCGCCGCAGATGCGCACGCAGTTCGTCGGGCTGCAGCGTCTGCGCGTCGCGCAGCACCACGTAGGCGGCCAGCATCTTCTCGCCGCCTGGGCCCGGCACCAGATGCGCCACGGCCTGGAAGACGGCGGCATGGCGCGACAGCGCCACCTCTATTTCACCGGTTTCGATGCGATAGCCGCGCAGCTTCACCTGTTGGTCCAGGCGGCCGAGATGTTGCAGCTGGCCATCGCTACGCCAGCGTCCCAGGTCGCCGGTACGGTACGACGCGCGACGCGCATCGGTGGAATCGGCGACGAATTTCTCGGCCGTGAGCTGCGGCCGCGCATGGTAGCCCAGGGTCACGCCGTGGCCGTCGATCACGATTTCGCCGGGTATCCCGATAGGACACGCTGCGCCATCGGCGTCGACCACCCGTACCTGGGTGTTGGCGATGGGCCGGCCGATGACGACGTCGCCCTGTCCGGCGGCGATGCGCGCGCAGGTCGACCACACGGTGGTTTCGGTGGGTCCGTACATGTTCCACAATTCGCCGACGCGCGGCAGCAGGGCCTCGGCCACTTCCACCGGCATCGCCTCGCCGCCGCACAGCGCCTTCCACTGCTTGCCGCCACGCCAGCCCGATTCCAGCAGCAAGCGCCAGGTCAGTGGGGTGGCTTGCATCACGTTGACTTTGTGTCGTTCGCACACCGCGCGCAGCGCGCGGCCATCGGTAGCGTCTTCGCGACCGACCAACACTACTGCGCCGCCGACGGCCAAGGGCATGAGCAGTTCCAGCACCGCGATGTCGAACGACAATGTGGTCACGGCCGCAAGACGGGTGGAGGCATCGAATCCCGGTTTGGACTTCATCGACTCCAGGAAATTCACCACGGCCCGCTGCGGTACACGCACGCCCTTGGGTTGCCCGGTGGAGCCGGAGGTGTAGATCACGTACGCCAAGGCATCGGACGACAGCGTGGGAGCGACCAACGGCGCCGCGTCTTCGGCAGATTCTTCAAGCAGCGTTTCCAGCGCGATCTGCTCGCCGGCGAAATCGGCGAACGGCGCCTGCGCGCCATCGTGCAGCACGAGCACGGCGCCCGAATCTTCCAGCATGAAGGCGAGCCGCTCGGTCGGAAAGTCCGGATCCAGCGGCAGGTAGGCCGCGCCCGAGCGCAGCACGCCCAGCAACGCCGCGAGCATGTGCGGCGTACGCTGCAGGTGCAGGCCTATCAGCGAACCGTCGCGTACGCCACGCGATTGCAGCGCTCGCGCGATGCGCGTCGCTTGCGCATCGAGTTGGGCATAGGTGAGCGCTTCGTCGCCCTGCAGGACGGCGATGCGCGCGGCGTTCGCGGCGAAGGCGGGTTGCAGGTAGGCCGAAATCCCCTGCATGGGCGGTACCGGTGCGGAAGTCGCGTTCCATTCGGCCAGGCGGGCGGTTTCGCGCGGGTCGATGGCGAGCAGTTGGCGTACGCGCGCGCTTGCTCCGGAAGCGATGCCTTCCAGCAGGGACAGATAGCGCTGCTTCAGCAGCTCGGCGGTTTCGCGCAGCAGGATGTCGGTATTGAAGTTGAGGCCGCCCACCAGTCCGTCGCTGCCCTCCAGGAACCACAAGGCCAGATCCTGCGCGGCGGCCGGCTGGAACACCGGCAGGTTCTGGTGCGCAAGTGCGCCCCAGCACGATGGCCGCTGGCGTGCGTCCTGGTAGGAGAAGAAGGCCTGGTAGATGGGGAAGCGACTGGCGTCGCGGCGTTTGTCCAGCACCCGCACCAGATGCTCGAACGGCACGTCCTGCGAGCCGAAGGCATCGACGACCTCGTCGCGCACTTCCTGCAACAGCGAAGCGAAGCTTTGATCGGGATCCACACGCAGCCGCAAGGGCAGCGCGTTGACGAAGAAGCCCATCAGCGATTCGAGGCCCGGTTGGCTGCGTCCACGCACGGGCGTGCCGATCACCAGGTCGCGTTGGCCGCTGAGTTGGTGCAACAACAGCGACCACGCCGACAGCAAAGTCATGAACAACGTAGCGCCCTGCGACTGGGCCTGCGTGCGCAAGGCTTCCACCGTGCCCTGCGGAATGCGCAGCCAGACCGTGTCGCCTTCGTTGCTGGGCGTCGAGGGACGCGCGTGGTCCACCGGCAGATCCAAGGCTTCCGGCGCATCGGCGAGTTTCGTCTGCCAGTGCTGCAGCTGACGGGAAAGTTCCGGGCCCGCCAGCCATTCGCGGTGCCAGGCGGAGAAATCCGCATAGCTCACCGTAGTGGCCGCGAGCGGATCGTTGCCGCCATCGGCATAGGCCTGGTACAGCGCCGACATCTCGTCGTAGAAGAGATCGAACGACCAGCCGTCCCAGATCAGGTGATGGGCCATGAAGAACAGCACGTGGTGGTCTTCATCCAATACATAGAGACGTGCGCGGAACAGCGGGCCGCGGGACAGATCGAAGGGCCGCGCGATCTGGTCCTCCAGCCTGCGCATGAGTTCGGGCTCGCGTTGCCCATGCGGCAGCTGGGAAAGGTCTTCACGAGGCAGGGAAACGTCGACCTGCGCTTGTACCTGCTGGTAAGGCTCGCCATCCTGCGTGCCGACCACGGTACGCAGCACGTCCTGGCGTTCGACCATGCGGGCCAGCGCGCGCTCCAGCGCATCGAAATCCAGTGCGCCGCGCAGGTGATGCGCGGAGGGCACGTTGTAAACCGTGCGCCCGGGCTGCAGCTGTTCCAGGTACCACAGGCGCTGTTGCATCAGCGACAGCGGCGCGTTGCTGCCCGAAGGCAGGCGTGCGATGGATTGCGTGTCTCCGCCGTCCTTCTCCTGCATGCCGATCCAGGCGGCAAGTCCGGCGACGGTGGGATGCTCGAAGGCGACGCGCAACGGCACATTGGTGCGCAGCTCGCTGCCCAGGCGCGCGGTGAGTTGCGCGGCCAGCAGCGAATGCCCGCCGATGGAGAAGAAATTGTCGTGGATGCCGACCTGCGCCAGACCGAGCACCTGGCGGTAATGCGCGGCGACCTGCGCCTGAAGCGGGTCGGCAAGGTCTTGTTGGGATCGGTCGACGAGGCTCGCTTGCGCGATGCCCGGTGCCGGCAATGCCTTGCGATCGATCTTGCCGCTACCGGTCAACGGCAACGAGGCGAGTGGAATGAAGCGACTGGGCACCATGTAAGCCGGCAGGCGCGAGACGAGGTAGGCCCGCAGTGCCTCTTCGTCCAAAGAGGAAGGCGTGGCTGGCACCACATACGCCAGTAGCCTGATGTCGCTGTCGCCGAATGCGTGGGTGACCGCCACCGCCTGCGCCACCGCAGGATGGGTCGCCAGCTGCTGTTCGACCTCGCCCAGTTCGATGCGGTAACCGCGCAGCTTCACCTGGAAGTCGTTGCGGCCCAGGCATTCCATCGTGCCGTCGTTGCGCCAGCGGGCCAGGTCGCCGGTGCGGTAGAGGCGGCCGTGTTCGCTATCGACGAAGCGTTCGGCCGTGAGCTGCGGACGGTCGAGGTAGCCGCGGGCGACGCCATCGCCGCCGATGCAGAGCTCGCCCACCACGCCGATCGGGACGCGTTTCAGATCGGCATCCATGACATGCAATTGGGTATTGGCGATCGGCCTGCCGATGGGAAGCGGCGGGGTTGCGTCGACGATGCGATGCGCGCTGGACCAGACCGTGGTTTCGGTGGGCCCGTAAAGGTTCCACAGCTCTCCCGTACGCTCGAGCAGAGCGTCGGCGATTTCGAGCGGCATCGGTTCGCCGCCGCAGAGGGCTTTCCATTGCCGACCGCCGCGCCAGCCCGACTCCAGCAGCAGGCGCCAGGTCATTGGCGTGGCCTGCATGGCGTTGATGTCGTTGCTTTCCAGCAGGGTGCGCAGGGCCTGGCCATCGATAGCCTGTTCGCGTTCCACCAGCAGCACCTGTGCGCCGACCAGCAGCGGCAGCAGCAACTCCAGCACGGCGATGTCGAACGACAGCGTCGTCACCGCAGCGAAGCGGGCTTGTGCGTCGAGTCCCGGCGCAGTGCGCATCGATTGCAGGAAGTTCGCCACCGCGCGATGCGGCACGCACACGCCCTTCGGCTGTCCGGTCGACCCGGAGGTGTAGATGACGTAGGCGTCGTCGCTCGCGGTTCCTGGTGGCGGCAGCGTTCGCTCGCTGAAGGCCGAAATGGCTTCGACAGGGATGACGGTCGCATTGCCGACAGCGGCTTCCAGCCTTTCCGCAAGAGCCTGGGTGCTGACTACGAAACGCAGGCCCGCATCGCTGGCCATGTAGGCGAGGCGTTCGACCGGAAACGCCGGGTCCATGGGGACATAGCACGCGCCTGCGCGCCAGGCACCCAGCAGCGCAGGCACCAGGTCGATATCCCGCTCCAGCAACAGTCCCACGCGGTCGCCCGCCGAGACGCCGGCCGACTGCAGCGCACAGGCGATGGCATGGGAACGCGCGTCCAACTGTGCGTAGCTCAGCGATTGCGCGCCCGCACGCAGGGCGATGGCGTCGGCCGAGCGACGGGCTTGTTCGAGGATCAGGTCTTCGACGCGCCGGTCGCGCGGATATTCGGCGTCCGTCGCGTTCCAGTGGTCGAGCTGGCGCCGGTCCTGGTCGCCCAGCAGGGCCAATGCGCCGAGCGCGCGTTCGGGGTCGGCAGCGGCATCGGACAGCAGGCTTTCGAAAGCCGACATCCAGCGCGCCACGGTTTCGGCGTCGAACAGGTCGCGGTTGTACTGGCATTCCAGGCGCATGCCGTCGGCGCCCAGGTCCACGGCGTTGACGAACAGCTCGAAGGTTTCGAACCGCCGCGCATTGCCGGCGACTTCGAACTCCAGCCCGGGCACCGCATCGCGTTCCAGGGTCATCGCCTGGTCGATGTTGAACATCACGCTGATCAGCGGCAGGCGTGCGGTGTCGCGCGCCAGCGGCAGGGCTTGCAGCAGGCGTCCGAAGGTGACGCGCTGGTGGTCGTAGGCGTCGAGCATCGCCACCCGGCTGGATTCCAGCAACTGCGCGAACGGCATCGCGCGCTGCATGCGCAACCGCAGCGGCAACATGCTGACGCAGTGTCCGACCAGCCCTTCGTTGCCGGCGGCCTGTCCGGCCACGGGAATGCCGATCACCACGTCGTCTTGATGGGTCAGGCGATGCAACAGCGTGGAGAAGCCGGCCAACAGGCTGGCGAACAGGCTGGTGCCGCGTTTGGCGCCCACTTTGCGCAGCGAGGCGACCAGTTGCGCGGGAAGCAGGTGGTCGTGCCGGCCCGCGGTCTGGGTACGCAGGCGCGGACGCGGACGGTCGGTGGGAAGCTCGAGCACCGGGCCGCCGTCGGCGTATTGCTGCGACCACCATTGAAGATCCTCGCTGTCGGTGCCGGCCTCATTCGACGCAAGCAGCGCGTAGTCGGCGAAGGAAGGCGCTTCAGGAAGCGAGGCGCCGGTTCCGTGCTTGAAGCGCGCGTACTCGGCGGCCAGTTCCTTCACCAACACCCAGAACGACCAGCCGTCCAGCACGATGTGGTGTCCGGTGAGTACGAAGACATGATGCGCTTCGTCCATCCGCACCAATGCCGTTCGCACCAAGGGTCCGTCGACTAGATCGAAAGGCCGCGAGACGTGCTGGTCGACCAGGCCGGCGAGTCCCGCTGCGGCCTCGGCAGGTGTGAGGCTAGAGAGATCGTGCAGATTCAGATCCAGCGTCGGCATTGCCGCGTGCGCGTGCAACGACAGGCCATCGGCAGAGAAGGTCGAACGCAACGCGTCATGGCGCCCGATCAGCGATTGGATAGCGGGGCGCAGGGCGTCCACGTCCAGCATTCCGCGCAGGTGCAGCGAGATCGATTCGTTGTACGCCAGCGACGCTTCGGCCCCCATCCGGTCGGCCAGCCAGACTTCGCGCTGCTGCTCGGTGGTGGGGACGACGCGCGCCTGGCCGGCGGACGCCGCAAGCCCGCTACCGGCTTCCACTTCAGTCCGTATTACGGGGAAGAAGCCGCTTTCGATCATTTCCGCCGCTGCCTCCCGATACGCCGCCACGATGCGCGCGATGTCCTCATCGGTGTGGGCGGTGGTCAGGAAGCAAGGGAAGTTGTCCAGGATATGGATGCCGCGATCGCGCAACATCACGTACAGCAGATCGCCGTAGGGCAGGTCTTCGGTGAATACGTTGCGCCATAGCGAGGCGAACGTGGCCAGCTTGAACGGCGCGCCGAGTTCACGCATCGCGGCGTTGACCGACGTCACCATCTCGGCGGTGCGCCGGTTCAATCCTTCCTGCAGTTCCGGGCCCGCATCGCGCAGCCGTTGCAGGCTGGCCTTGGCCGCCGCCAGCGCCAGCGGGTGGCGCACGAAAGTGCCGGCGAAGTAGGTCACGCCCACGGTGGGCGTGGAGTCGTCGCCGTATTCCCAATGGCCGCCGTCCAGCGCATCCATGAAAGGACGCTTGCCCGCGATCACACCGATGGGGAAGCCGCCGCCGACCACCTTGCCATAGCACGCCAGGTCGGCCTCGATGCCGAACAGGCCCTGGATGCCGCGTGGATGGGCTCGGAAACCGGTGACCACCTCGTCGAAGATCAGCACCGAACCGCTTTCCCGGGTCAGGCTGCGCAGCTCGCGCAGGAATTCCACCGGCTGGAAATCCGGGCGCCGGCTCTGCACGGGTTCGACCAGGATCGCGGCCAGCTCGTGCGCGCGTTCGCGCAGGATCCGCATCGATTCTTCGGTGCCGTAGTCCAGCACCAGCACGTTCTGCGATGCCGAGGCCATGATGCCGGGCGCGGCGGGAATGCTGCGCAGCTTGCGCGTGCCGCGCACGATCACTTCATCGAAGATGCCATGGTAGGCGCCGGTGAAAATGGCGATGGTGTTGCGCCCGGTCACGGTGCGGGCGATGCGCATCGCGCCCATCACCGCTTCGGAACCGGTATTGCAGAACGCCACCCGCTCGGCGTGGGTGAGTTCGGCGAACAGCTCCGCGGTTTCGCCGGCCAGTACGTGCTGCGGACCGATCTCGTAGCCGTCCTCGATCTGCTGATGCAGGACTTCGCGCAGGAAATCCGGCTGCCAGCCGAACAGGTTCATGCCGAACCCCGACAGCACGTCCACGTATTCGTTGCCGTCCAGGTCCCACATATGCGAACCGCGCGAGCGTTCGATCACCAGTTGGTAGGCCAGTTCCTTGGTCAGCGGACGGAAGCCGTTGACCACGCGCGGATCGGCCATGTGGCCGCGATGCTTGGCGGTGTAGGTTTTCGACTTGCCGGTGCGCGCGGTATAGCGCGCCACCAGCGCATCCAACCGTTCGCGCTGCAGCGGCGTCAGTGGATCGGCCTGGCTGTGGATGCGGGCGATCGCGCCGAACGCCTTCTTCACGTCGTAGGTGAGCGGCTTGCCGTCGGCGTCTTCTTCATCACCGGCGGAAGTTGTCGCGGCGGTGTTCGCGGACGTTGCAGTCGACTTGGCCTCGTCGCTTGCCGTTGCCAGGAAGTCGAGCAGACTCGCCATCGAGCCGTACTGCTCCATCATCTGTCGGAACGACACTTTCACCTTGAAGCTGCGCTGCACCTGCAAGGAAAGCTGGGTAAGCGCCAGGGAATCCAGCCCCAGTTCCAGCCACGGCGTGGCGCTTTCGTTTTCCTCCACTTCCAGTCCGGAGACTTCCTCGATCACCGACTGCAGGCGCGCGAACAAGGCCTTGCGTCTGGCATCGCCTGCCGCGCTGTCCGCTGGCATGCTCTCCGCGACGGGCGTGTTCTCCGCTTTCCGTGAAGCGTCCGCGTCGAGCGCCGTCGCCGACACCCCCGATTCGAGCGCAGGCACCGCATCCAGCCAATAGCGTTGGTGCTGGAAGGGATAGCCCGGCACCGCCACGCGACGGCGCGATTCGTGCGCCGTGTAGGCCTGCCAGTCGGGACAGACGCCCAGCGTCCACAACTTGCCGAGCGCCGCCGCGATCGCCGCCGATTCACCTTCCGCCGAATCCGACAGGCTGGCGACCGCCACCGTCTGCCTGCGCTTGCCGACCGCGGCCTGATGCGCGAGCGTGGTCAGCGTGGCGCGGGGGCCGATCTCGATCAGCAGGCGCGAAGGATCGGATACCAGTTTCGAAACCGCTGGCGCGAAGCGAACCGGTTTGCGCAGGTGCTGTGCCCAGTAGTCGGGGTCGCACGCCTGCTCGTCGCTCAGCCATTCGGCGGTGACGGTGGACAGGAGGGGAATCTTGGGCGCCTGCAGCGCGATGGATTGCAGGCGCTCGCGCATCGGCGCGATCACCGGCTCCATCATCGCCGAATGGAAGGCATGCGAAGTCACCAGTTTGCGTGCGGCGATGCCCGCTGCGCCCAGCCGTGCTTCCACGCGTTCGATGGCGGGCGTGGGGCCAGCGACCACGCATAGGTGCGGACCGTTTTCCGCGGCCAGCTCGACGCCGTCTTCCAAGTGCGCGGACAACTCGCTGGCGGCCAGCCGCACGGAGAGCATGCTGCCGGCCGGCAGCGCCTGCATCAGCCGGCCGCGCAGTTCGACCAGTGCCAGCGCATCCTGCAGCGGCATGACTCCGGCCAGCACCGCACAGACGAATTCGCCGACGCTGTGGCCGATCAGCGCAGTGGGAACGATGCCCCAATGCATCCACAGCCTGGCCAGCGCGTACTCCAGCACGAAGATCGCCGGCTGGGTGATACGGGTAGGCAGCAGCGCAGCGGGGTCGCTGGAGAAGAATTCGAGGCGCGGATCGCTTCCGGTCAATGTCCGCAGTATTTCGCAGCATTGGTCGTAGGCGGCGCGGAATGCCGGCTCGGTCTGGTACAGGCCGTGACCCATCGCCGCGTACTGCGAGCCCTGACCCGGGCACAGGAAAGCCAGGTCGGGCGTGGTGTCCGCAAGCGCGCGTTGCGCGAGGGGTTCGGAAAGCAGTCGCGACGCTTCCGAAGCAGAACCAGCGACGATGGCATGGCGATGGGCGAAGACCCGCCGCCCGACCTGCAGCGTATGCGCGATGTCCGCAAGGGCGGGAGTTTGGTCTTCTGTTGCGTCGGCACCGGCTAAGTACGATCCGAGCCGCTGGCAGCTCGCTTCCAGCGCTTCCGGCGTGCGTGCCGAAACCACCAACAGTTGCGCCGTGCGTGCGGAGTCGGCATGCGGTGCCGTAGCGGGGGCCTCTTCCAGCACCACATGCGCGTTGGTGCCGCCGAAGCCGAAGGCGCTGACGCCGGCGCGGCGCGGTCCGGAAGCTTGCGGCCAGTCGCTCAGTCGGGACTGCGGAACGAACGGCGAGGCGGCGAAATCGATATGCGGATTCGGTTTGTCGAAACCGATCGTCGGCGGCAACGTACGCCGATGCAACGCCAACGAGGTCTTGATCAGGCTGGCGGCGCCGGCGGCGATCACCAGATGGCCGACGTTGCTCTTGAGCGAGCCGATGGCGCAGAAGCCATTGTCTTGCGTGTGCCGGCGGAAAGCGCGGGTCAGGCCTTCGATCTCGATGGGATCGCCCAACGGGGTCGCGGTGCCGTGCGCTTCCAGGTAGGAAATGCTGCGCGCGTCTATTCCAGCGCGGTCGTGCGCCAGCGCGATGACGCTGGCCTGGCCGCTGGGACTGGGCGCGGTAAAGCTGGCGCGTTCGGCGCCATCGTTGTTGACGGCGCCACCCAGCAGCACCGCGTAGACCGTGTCGCCGGCGGCGATCGCGTCCGACAGCCGCCGCAACGCGAGCATGGCCACGCCATCGGAAAAAACGGTGCCCGCCGCGTCGGCGTCGAAAGTGCGCGTATGCCCGTCGGGGGAGGCCATCGCGCCTTCCTGATACAAATAGCCGCTGTCCGGCGGGCAGGTGATGGCCACGCCGCCGGCGAGGGCGAGTTCGCAATCGCCGCGGCGCAGGCTCTCCATCGCCATCACCGTCGCCACCAGCGAAGTAGAGCAGGCGGTGTGCACGCCGACTGCGGGGCCGTTGAGCCCCAGCTTGTAAGCCACGCGGCTGGTCAGGTAATCCTTCTCGTTGGCCAGCATGGTGGGCAGTTCGCCCAGCCGTGCGATGGTTTCCGGACGCGGCAATACGTGCTTCTGGTAATAAGTGGCGTTGTACATGCCGCCGAAGACGCCGACGCGTCCCGGCGCGATTTCCGGCACGTATCCCGCGTGTTCCAAAGCATGCCAGGCCGTTTCCAGGAAATGGCGGTGCTGGGGATCCATGAGCTGCGCTTCCAGCGGCGAAATGCCGAAGAAAGCGGCGTCGAAACCGGCGGTGTCGTTGAGCACGCCGCGTGCGCGCACGTAATCCGGATGATCGCGCAGCGCGGACGGAATGGAAGGATCGATCTCTTCCGGCGAGAACATCCGGATCGATTCGGTGCCGGCGCAGAGATTCTTCCAGAACGCCTCGATATCGTCGGCGCCCGGGAATCGTCCGGCCATGCCGACGATGGCGATGGGCTCATCGGGCTGCGAAGCGCCTGCCTGTTTTTCGGAAGTGAGCACGGCCTGCGTTTTCGCCAATCCCGCAGGCGTGGGCGATTCGAACAGACGCATCGGTGCGAAGTCCGCGACGCCAGCAGCGCGAAGCTGATGCAGCACGCGTATCGCCAGCAGCGAATCGCCGCCGAGTTCGAAGAAGCCGTCGTCCGCACCTACGCGTTCCAGACCCAGCACCGAGGCGAAGGCATCGCACAGCGCCGTCTCCAACTCGCCGCGCGGCGCGCGGTACGGATGCGCCAGTTCCGGCCGTGCGTTGTCCGGAGCGGGCAGGGCGGCACGATCCAGCTTGCCATTGGCGGTGACAGGCAGGGCGGAAAGCTGCATGAACAATGCAGGCACCATGTAGTCGGGTAGCGATTGCTGCAGGTGACGGCGCAGCCCGGCGATATCGCAATTTCCCGTGCGCGGCACGACGTAGGCGACCAGCCGTTTGTCCGCGCCGGGCCCGGGCAGGGCGACGACTGCGCAGGATTTCACATTGGCATCTGCGGACAGCGCGGCTTCGATCTCGCCGGGTTCGATGCGGAAACCGCGGATCTTCACTTGCTGGTCGGCGCGGCCGACGAATCGCAGGGTGCCGTCCTCGCCCCAGCTCACCAGGTCGCCGGTGCGGTACAGGCGCTGGCCGGATGCGTCGGTGACGAAGCGTTCGGCATCCAGGTCCGGACGTCCCAGGTATCCGCGCGCCAGGCCGCGGCCGCCGATGTGCAGTTCGCCGGTTTCGCCGCGCGCGACGGGAGCGCCTTGCGCGTCCAGCACGTGCAGCGACGTATCGGCGATGGCGCGGCCGATCGGGATGGCTGTCGCGTCGGCCGGCAGGTCGTGCGGTATCGCATAGGTCGTAGCGAAGGTGGTGCATTCGGTCGGACCGTAACCGTTGCTCAACGACAGGCCGGGCAGGGCACGCAGCGCGGCGCGCACATGCTGCGGCGAAAGCGCTTCGCCCCCGGTCAGCAGTTCGCGCAGACCCGCCAGCGCCGAGGGATCTTCGTCGACGATGGAATTGAACAGGGCCGCGGTCAGCCACGCGCTGGTGACCCCGAAAGTCTCGATGCAGGCCGCCAGCGAACGCGCGTCCGGCACCGGCGCAGCGAACACGGCGCAACGGCCGCCGTTGAGCAGCGGCCCCCACAGCTCCAGGGTGGAAGCGTCGAACCCCAGCGGGGCGGCGTGCAGGAAGCAGGTGTCGGCATCCAGCGTTACGTAGTCCACTTCGCCGACCAGGCGCACGATGGAGCGATGCTCGATCTGCACGCCCTTGGGCATGCCGGTCGAACCAGAGGTGTACATCACATAGGCCAGGCCATTGGCCGAAGTGGTTTCGGGCAGGGAGCGGGTTTCGCCGTGGTCGGCGGTTTCCAGCGATTCCAGCGAAACCAGATGGGCCGAGAGCCCTTCCAGCGGACCACGATCGGCATCGTTGGCGATTACGATTTCGACCCCGGCATCGGCAAGGATCGACTGCAGGCGTGCGCGAGGATAGGAAGGATCGAGCGGTAGATAGGCGCCGCCCGCTTTGAGGATGCCCAATGCCGCGATCACGGCCCCGGCGGAACGCGGCAGGCACAGGGCGACGGGCTGGTCGGGCTTGCAGCCCAGTGAGATCAGATGGCGCGCGACCGCGTCGGAACGGCTGTCCAGCCCCGCGTAGTCGAGTTGGCCGCCTTGCCAGACCAGGGCAGGGCGCGCCGGATGCGCTGCGGCGCGTTCGCGGAACAGCCCGTGCACCGTCGCTTCAGGCCGAAAATTGGTCTGATTGTGATTCCCCTCGCCAGACTGATGTCGCCCTTCGGCTCCAATCAGTCCGCCCCCCGGCTTCGTGGACTGCATTCCGTGACCCCTGACACGATCGTTGCGATTTCCTTGGCCGGCACCAGCGCGCTGTTCAGCGCCGCATCCGAATTCCAGGAAGTCCCTCCTATAACGTCGATCCAGCGCAAGGCCGGACAAGCCTGCCACTGGGAGCGCAATCGCTGCATATCCGCCGAGTCGCGGGTGCTGAGGACGGTGACGTGGTTCGCGCGCGGCAGGGTGGCCGCGATATCGATGCCGGCCATCTGCGAGGCCAGGGCATCGCTGATCGGCATTCCCAAAGCTTCGGTGGGAAAGCGGGCGCCGTCGCTCGGCGAAGGGGCCTTCCAGCGCTGGCCCAGTTCCTCGTTCATGTAGGCGCGGTGCATTGCGGCCAGTTCTTGCAGGTAATGGTCTCCTCGGACTACCGGGTCCCACAGCACCAGGTGCGCGACCCGCAGATGTTCGCGCTGCGCGCATAGGGCGGCCAGCGCAGCGCCGAAGCGCAAGCCCACCAGGACCACGCGGGGACTACCCGACTGGCGCCGCAATTCGTCGATGGCGGCCTCCAAATCGTCCAGCCACGCTTCGACCGTGCAGTCGGCTGCGTCGCCGGAGGAGTCGCCGGTGCCGGAATAATCGAAGCGCAAGGTGGCGTACCCGGCCTCCTGCAGTTTGCCGGCCAATACCCGATAGGCACGGTGCACGCGGGCGGCTTCTTCGCCGAAGGGGTTGCACAGCACTACCGAGGCGCTGCCGGCATGCAGCCGCGGCGAGAAATGCAACGTGCCCAGTAAGCTCCGGCCGTTCGCACCGAAGTAGTCCACTTTCATCGATAGCCCCCCTGACTGCGGGTACGATACACGCAGATCCTGCGTAGGTTGATGGCCGATGTCGCTCGAGCAAGCGATGGTGACGGAACGGGTGGTGTGGTTCGGCGACGAGGAGAATCTGGTCGCCATCGTTTCCGAACCGTCGCCTCCCAAAAAAGTGCCGAACGTATTGATTTTGAACGCCGGTGTATTGCACCGGGTGGGGCCGCATCGCCTGCACGTGCACCTCGCGCGCAGCCTCGCCGCCGCTGGGCACCGTGTCGCACGGCTGGACCTTTCGGGCATCGGCGACAGCCGCGCGCTGCCGGGCCGCATGACGTTCCGCGAAAGCTCCGTAGCCGATATCAGGACGACGCTAGACAGTCTCGTGGACGAGGGAGATTCCAACGGGTTCATCCTGTTCGGCGTCTGTTCGGGGGCGGACAATGCGCTGGCGGCGGCCCAGGCCGATCCTCGTATTCGCGGCCTGGTGCTGGTCGATCCTCCGGCGTACGCCACCCCCGGCTCCAAACTTCGGCATGCCCGAGGCCGTCTGGAAGGAGGGCGGGCATGGTTGCATTTGCCTATGCGTGTCGCGCTGGCGGCTTTGCGGCGCGGTGCGAGGGTTCTCAACACGAAGCTTTTCAAAACACGCTCGTCGATGCCGGTCGCCGAAGGCGGGCGGGAATTGCCGCCGATAGAGGAATACCGCCGGCAGTTGAACGCCTTGGTCCAGCGCGATATCCGCATTCTTGCGATCTACTCCGGCGTGCTCGGAGCGCGGTACAACCACGAAGACCAGTTGTTCGAAGCGTTTCCCGAATTGAAGGGCAAGGTGGATTGCGTCTATTTCCCCGATGCCAACCACACCTTCACCGAGCTCTCGGCGCAGGCTGCGCTGCAAGCGCGCGTGCTCAGCTGGTGCAAACGGTGGGAAGCGGCTGCACCATAGTCGCCACTTCACTTCTGAGGGTCTGATCAGGTCAGGCCTGCGCGAAAAGCTTCAACTCGCCTTGAATCCATTGGACCCGCCACACGTCGACGGTTGGTGGTTCGAGCGCGCCATGGATGCAAAGCGCAGCGGCATGGCCTGGGCCTGCGTCCAGCGTCCGGAAATACCAATGCGCAGGATGCGGCTCGGTGGTGGGGTCGGCATGAAGAGTGGGAGTGGCGCTTCGCCCTGATCCGGGGAAACCGATGAGATGCGGCGAAACCTGCAAGCCGGTGCCGCGCGCCTTCAGGTAGGACTCCTTCAGGGTCCAGAGTTGGAAGAAGGCCTTGCGACGCTCTTCTTCGCGCAGGGACCAGAGTTCGGCTCGCTCGTCCGCCGTGCAGCAATGATCGACCAACTCCGGCGCCAGCTTTTCTTTGATCTCTTCCACGTCCAGGCCGACGTTGTTGGTCGCGGAGACGGCGCACGCCACCATCCCGCGCGTGTTGGCCGCGCTGAAAAAGAACGCCTGTGCCAGCGCTGGCGCTAGCACTACGGGCCGAGCGCCTGGTTCGCTGGAGAAGCGGAGATCGGTTACGGCCTCCGGCGCTATTCGCGCGCAGTGGGCCACGGCCAGGCGTTGCAACAAGCGGGAAGCGGCGGCGAGGTCGCGGTCGCGTGGGAAGCGAAAGCGCGCGATATGCGAGCGGTCCTGTTCGTCCAGGGATCGCAAGGCATCGTGCATGGGCTGCGGACCCAGAAGGGCCTCAGGCGTGGCAAGGAACACCTGGATGCCGGGGGCGGGTTCGTGCATGGCCGCAGTGTATAGGACCGAGAAATCCCGGCAATGTGCGGTAAGTTCGACGAATACGCCTGCCATCACGGGCGTTTTTCGTCGGCGGCCCGTATCATTCTCTCTACCCGTCCACGGCGGGGCAGCTGACCCGCCCGGGTGGCGAAATTGGTAGACGCATCAGACTTAAAATCTGCCGGGGGCAACCCCATGCCGGTTCGATTCCGGCTCCGGGCACCAAAGGTCGAGACTCTTACCCCTGGCCGTCCGCTGTCGCTGTCAACGCGTCAGGCAATGACGTAGAAATCCTGCTCAAGCCGCAAATTGCCGCCATCCATCGGATAGACGTTGCCGGTGCTCGGCGCGAGCGAATCGATGGCCACATTGCTGGGTCTCTCTTGTCCGATGAAATAGCGGCGGATGCGGTGTATGCCGACCAGCATCGGTATGCAGCAGGTCATGTAGATGGCATCGGGCAGGCTGCCCTGAAGATGGGGCAGGGATCGTGGCGAACACTGCGGGGCGATTGTTCTCCGGTCAGGACCTGTTCGACCCGTCTTGGCTTGGGTTTGTCGCCCCAATTGCGGTTTCGTCGCTCTACCACACTGAAGCGCGAGGACGCCGGATACGCTGCAGCATCAGGTTTCCAGCGCGGGGTCGCCCGAACCCCGTTTCCTTCCATTCCAGAAAATCGAGGCCACCGATGAGAATCCGGCTGTTCGTCGCCCTGCTGTTGATGGTGCCCGCAATGGCGCAAGCCGCGGATCCCCGTGCTTTTGTGGAGTCCTACGCCAAGGAGCACCGGTTCAGCGGTTCGATCCTGGTGCAGGAAGAAGGCAATGTCGTATATGCGGGAAGCTTCGGCTTGGCCAGTCTCGCCTTCAAAGTACCCACTTCCCGGCAGACGCCCTACAAGATCGCGTCAATCACCAAGGCATTTACGGCAGTGCTGGTGCTGCAACTGCGGGAGCAGGGGAAGCTGGACCTGCAGCGATCCATACGGTTCTATCTGCCCGACTACGCGGGCGAGGGCGGCGACCGCATCACTGTGCATCAACTGCTCAATCATACTTCGGGGCTGCCCAACTTCGACACCGTAACCGATGCGGCCGAGGCGTTGACCAAAGGGTTGCCGACTTACCAGACGCCCTACACCAGCGACCAACTGCTTTCTAAATTCTGCAGCGGTAAACCGGTCCATGTGCCAGGCGCCGTGTTCGACTACAACAACTGCGACTACATCGTGCTCGGCAAGATCGTCGAGCAGGTTTCCGGCATGCAATACGGGCAATTGCTCCAGGAAAACATTCTGCGTCCCCTGGGTATGAACCATACCGGCCTGTTGCGACAGGGCGACATCATCGAGGGTCTGGCCGAAACCTACTTCCAGCGCGATTCCAGCGGAAAACTCACCGCCGACCTGCCGGTCTATCCGGAAAACTGGTACGCGGCGGGCGCGATGTATTCCACGGTCGACGACTTGCTGAAGTTCTCAGATGCCTTATTCGGCTCGGGCCTGATCAGCGACGCCAGCCGTGCGTCGATGATCTCGCCGGGGCTGGACGACTACGGCTATGGCGTATGGTCGTATGGCACCAAAATGCAGGGTCGCAAGGTGCACGCAGTCAAGCGGCCGGGACGCATCATGGGCGCGCAGAGCCAGCTCTTCCATGTGTTGGAACCTGATGTCACCGTGGTCCTTCTGGGCAATACCGACACCACGGATACGGACGAATTTGTCTCGAAGATTGCCAAGCAAGTGATCGTCGGCGGGCAGTAGTGGCGAATAGGGTGAGCGTATCCACCACAGCAGCACGGCGACAACACGCAAATGAGACTACATGCGCCTCGGAGAGGGCGATATCGCAGGAATGATTGCCCGGCCGCCACGTGTTCCGGCTGCAAAACTTGCGTTCAATCGCTGGGACGCTCCTTTCCGGATTGCGTTGCCACCACACTGGTGGCGGCCAGATCGGCAGTGACATTGCCGACCGTGGCAAATACATCGGGGATCGTGTCGACGGCGAGCAACAGGCCCAATGGTGCGATCGGCAATCCCATGGCTTGCGTGACCGGCAGGTTGGTCGCCATGTAGCTGACCTGGCCCGGCAATCCCACCGCGCCGCAACTGATGATCACCGCAAGCGCCGCACCGGTCGCAAGCTGCGCCGCGGACAAGTCGATGCCATAGGCCCAGGCAATGAAGGCGGCGGCGCTGACGTACTGCACCGGGCTGTTGATCCGGAACAGCGAAACCGCCATCGGCAGGACCAGCGCAGTGACCTGCGGCGAATAACCCAGGCGCCGTTGCGCGATTTCAAGCATGGCCGGCAGCGAAGCCAGCGAAGACTGGGTGCTGGCGGCCACGACCTGCGCCGGAAGAATCGCCGCAGCGAACTTGCGGATTCCTTCGCCGCCCCAGTAGACCGCAACCGGCAACATCATCACCGTGACCGCCAGATAGAGCACGCATTGCAGCAGGATGTAGACCCCCAGCGCGCTGACCATGCTCAAGCCGGATTGCGCGCACACCGCCAGCACCAGCGCGAACACGCCTACCGGCGCCGCCCACAGCACCCACCTCACGATCACGATCATCGCGTCGGCGATGGCCTGAAAGAAATCCACCACCAGATCGCGGCGCGGTTTTTCTATCCGGGTCAGCGCGAAGCCGAAGAACAGCGCGAACACGACCAGCGGCAACATCGCGCTTTGGGCGGCGGCGGCGATCGCATTGCTCGGGATGATCGCCGTCAGCGCAGAGCTCCAGCTCGTGGACGCCGCAACGGCGGCGGCCGCTTCGGTCGGACCGCTCAAGGCTTGCGCCAGGGCAGGGTCGCGCGGCACCAGCGACAGCAGTGCCGGCGCGGCAAGAGCGGTGAAAAAGGAACCGAAACTCAGCAGTATCACGAACACCAGCAAGGCGCGCCGCGCGGTGCGGCCCGACGATGCGGTATCGCTCGCCGTCGTCACTCCTATGATGACCAGCGACAGCACCAGCGGCACCACCGTCATCTGCAACGCGTTCAACCACAGCTTGCCGATCGGCTGCACCGTCGCCGCCACCTTCGTCGCCAGCGAGGTGTCCGACCAGGCCAGCATCAGTCCGATGACGGCGCCAAAGGCGAGCCCGAGCATGACGCGAGTAGTGGGCTTCATGGTTGCTCGTCCAGTGAGGGCAGATTCCATCCCGCGTGCAGGTTGTGGTATTGCTCCGCGGGCATCAGTACGAAGACAGGATGGCCGTCAGGCCGCAGCCAGCCCTGCAAGCGGTCCATGGTCGAGTCCGCCATCGCCGTGCATCCGGCGGTGGCGTCGCCCGGACGCTTCCAAAGATGGGCGAAAATGCAGCTGCCCGCGTTGGGTTGGGCTTGCGGGTTGTGTTCGATCACGAATCCCAGCCGGTAGCGCTGGTCGCCTGCCGTACGCAGATCCAGGCGCATCGGTTCGGTCGATCCGGCGACCGCGTCGGCGCCGACCTTACGCGCATCGACGATCCGGTTGTAGAGCGGCGAGGCGCTTACGTCCATGCAGTAGTGCGACGCCTGCATGGCGGCATAGGGCAGGGCGGTCTGGCCTTTCTCCGCGTAGCCAAAAGCCTCGCCGATGCCGAAGACGCCAGCGGGGCTGCGGCCGTCGCCTTCCTGCTTGACCGGGCCTGGAAGCCCGCCGGGATGCAGTCCTATTCCCCAGGCCGAGCCCTTGCGGCCGATCATCACTGGTTGTCGCACGCCCACTTCGCGCCAGGCGCCATTCGAACGTTCGTAGGTATGCAGCGTGCCGTGGTCGGCGTTCCAGTCAGGAGTGACCACGACTACCGCCTGCCGGGCTCGTTTCCACTCCATGTCGGCCGATGGAGACCCACGATGCGCGCAGCCCGCGAGCGCCAGCGCGGAAAGGGCGATGATCGATACCAGCAGCTCTCTAGGTGACCATTGAACGACTCGGATGTCATCCCGAGCGTAGCGAGGGATCTGCTGTTCTGCAGGGGAAAGCAGATCCCTCGCTACGCTCGGGATGACAGGGCAAGGGGTGTTCGGGCCTTCCCTGCTGGTCATTTCTCGCATCGGGTTCAAGCTGGCCATTCCTTCATTCATGGTTTGAGCATCGGCTGGATCCGTTCCAGGTTCGCCTGCAGTATTCCATAGCGCTTCTTGCTGCCTTCGCAGAGCATGACGTAGATGCCGTCCAGCAGGTGCTGCAGCGCGGAGTGGTACAGAAGGGGCTCGATGTGCGGACGCTCGTCGTGCGCGGAGACCAACAGCGCCAGATCGGCATGGGCGCGCAGGGCGTTGGAGGTATGGCGAGTCACCGTGATGACCTTGCCCTTGGCCTTGCGGAACTGCTGGCAGATCTGCGAAAGCGCGGTCTGCTTGCCGTCCTCGCAGAACACCAGCAGCGCGTCGCCGGCGTTGGCCGCCGATACGCTGGCGATCATGTGCGCGGTGTCGAAGTTGTGCACGGTGAGGATTCCCAGCAGCGAAAGCCTCCATGCGAACGCCCGTGCGTGGATGTCGTCCTCGCCCAGACCGATGATGAAGACCTTGCCCGCATTGCCGAGCGCGTCGGCGACCGCGCGCACCGCGTCGGGCGGATTGATCAGGCGGGTTTCTTCCTCGGCTTCGGATTTTCGGCGCCACAACTGGCTGCCGCTGGCCCCGTTGGGGTCCTGGATCGCCGCCGCCGCCACCACCGCGTCGTCGCCGCTCTCCGCGCGCGCCACCGCTTCGCCGATCGAATACTTGAGGTCGGGATAGCCCTTGAAGCCGAGCTTCTGGCTGAACTTGACCACGCTGGATTGGCTGATGCGCAGCGCGGTGGCCAGCTGTTGGGAGGAATAGTCGCGGAGCAGCTGCGCGTTCTCCAAAATGAAGTCGGCGATGCGGCGCTCGATCGCCGACATCTGATCGCGCTCGGAGCGGATTTTCACCAGTGGCGACATGTCGGATTTACTCGATGAGTTCAAGGCCGCGGATCTCGCGGATGCCCAGGCCGGGCGCATCGGTGATGGTGATTTCGGACTCGTTGAAGATCACGCCTCCCTCCACCGGATTGAACAGGCAAAGCGAGGGCCCGTCCAGATCGACCTTGGTGATGATGTCGGCCTTGGCCACGGCCACGTGCACCGCGGCGGCGACGCTGATGCTGGTCTCCAGCATGCAGCCGATCATGCATTCGATGCCGTGCATGGCGGCGATGTCGGCGATGCGGATGGCGTTGGAGATGCCGCCGGTCTTCATCAGCTTGATGTTGATGATGTCCGCCGCGCGCATGCGGATCAGTTCCACCACCTCCATCGGGCCGAACACGCTTTCGTCGGCCATGATCGGCGTGTGCACGCGCTCGGTCACGTAGCGCATGCCTTCCAAGTCGTGCGCCTTCACCGGTTGCTCGACCAGCTCCAGCCGCACGCCGGCATCCTCCAGGGTCTGCAGCGCATAGACCGCCTGCTTCGCGGTCCAGCCCTGGTTGGCGTCCAGTCGCAGCAGGGCGCGGTCTTCCACCGCCGCGTAGATCGCCTTGACCCGTTCGATGTCCACCCCGATGTCCTTGCCGACCTTGATCTTCAACGATTCGAAGCCCCGATCCACCGCGGCGATGGAATCGGCCACCATCTTGTCGATGTAGTCGACGCTGATGGTGATGTCGGTGGTGATGACCGGGTCGCCGCCGCCCAGCAACTTGTAGAGCGGGGCGCCGTAGAGTTGGCCGAACAGATCGTAGATCGCGATCTCGACCGCCGCCTTGGCGCTGGAGTTCTTCTCCATCGCGTTCTGGATCAACTGGGTCAGACGGTTGAGATTGGCGATGTCTTCGCCGATCAGGCGCGGCGAGATGTAGTGGCGGATGGCGTCGACGATGGAGCCGTGGGTGTCGCCGGTGATCACCGCGGTGGCCGGGGCTTCGCCGTAACCGATATGGCCGCTGTCGGTATGCACCATGATCACGATGTCCTCCACGCGGTCCACCGTGCGCAAGGCGGTCTTGAACGGCGTCTTCAGCGGAACCCGCAGCATGCCGAATTTGATGTCAGTTATTTTCATGGTCGGTTCTTGTGCTCTTGGCCGATTCTAGGGTTCGTCTCAGGGACGGATGCGGACGATGCTGGTGATGCGGTCGACGTAGGTATTCTTCTCATTGAACCGTAACGGCAGCAAAGGCGTGACCGAGACGGCGTTGAGGTGCATGGAGCGCATGTTTCCGTCCGCGTCCAGGAACGAGCCGCCATTGGTGTCGTGGATCACGTAAGGCGCGCCGTCGATGCGGCCTATCATCATCATCACGTGGCCGGGGATGTAGATCAGGTCGCCCACCTGCAGCGTATCGACCGCCGCCCGGCGCGGGCCGGGTCCGTCGTCCTTGCCGAAAGTCGTATGGTTGAGCGCCGGGCTGATGCTCTGGTCGCTGGTGTTGCGCGGCAATTCCACGCCCATGCTGCGGTAGACCTCGGAAACGAATCCGCTGCAGTCGCGGCCGTTGTAGGAATGGCCCCACCCATACCGTTCGCCGAGGAACTTGAACGCCTGGCGGATGAGATTGGCGCGCGTAAGCGGCAGATACGCGGCGGCGGTGTCCTGGTTCTTCTGCAACAGCGCGGGGGCGAAGGCGAGCGTTCCGTTGGCGTCGCGCACCGGGAGTTCGACCACCCAGGAAGTATAGGAATGCTGGCCGTTGACCAGCGCATCGGAGGCGACGCTGGCCAAGGGCACGCGTACGCCCATATCCAGTTGCAGCTCGGAAAGCTGCGGCTGTTCGCGGGTGAAGACGGTGGAGACCTTGGCGCCCAGGACGATGCGGTAAGGGGTTTTTTCCGCGTGTCCGAACACCGCCGCTTTCGCGCCGGTCACGATGTCCCGCGCAAGCACCCACGCCTTGTAGTTGGGGCTCGCCACCCATAGCCATTTGCCGTCCCGGCTGCGGTGCGAGATGGCCACCGGCGTTCCGGGAAACAGCGCGCTTTCCTGGAAACGGTCGATGTCGGTATCTCCCTGTCTGCTGAAGACGCGCAGCTCGGTCGGGAATTTGCGCAACGCCGTTCGCTTCAGCGCCAGTCCGTAGCGAATGGTCACTTGTTCCGGGATCGCATCCAGATCCAACGACTGCACCAGCTGCCGCAACGTGCCGGTGGGCACGGGCTTGCCTTCCTCATCGTACAAAGACTCATCGGGCAGGGCGGACAGCTCGCTGATGGAGGCGACGACATCTTCCTTCTTCGTCGTTTCCGGCAAGGCTCGCAAGTCGTTCATGGAACTGTCGAGGCGGAACAGTTTTTCGTTCTGCGCGGCGATGGCCTTGGAACTCAGGACGACGCGATTCGGCTGCTTGAGCCTGTCCACCCAGAAATCCGGAGAAAGCTGCGCTTCCGACATGCCGACTACGCCATGCGGCGGGACGGTCCCCGGAGACGGCGGAGGGAGTTCACGCGCTTGCGTCGGCGTTAGGTACGCGCCGCACAGCAGCAGCGCGGCGGCAACGAGGATCGGACGATGGATTCGCATGGTTCACCTTCACGCTGAAGCCGGATAGGAAAAGAACGGTGCCATCAGCAGACCGGAACCGGTGCCGAGGATATAGCGCGGTAGCGCCGGCAGAACGCCAGTGGGAGACCATGGCTCGGGGCCACTAGTGCCGTCGCTGGATTGGGCCAGACCGTGCGGATCATTCCTTCCCCCTTGGCCGGTACCGGTCGATGCCCGGCGTGATGGAATACCTGATTCTTATAGCACATCTTTGAAGAATAAATTATTGACGGGCGGGATTCTGCGTGTTAGACAGTCATCTTCCTGTCAGAAACCGCAGAGGCGTCGCGACCCGAATGGCCCGGTTGTCCCTCAGTGCATTGGTCGAACGACCCGGCTGGAGAGGCGTCGCTGCGGCGTTCGCATTGGCCTTGCTGTTGACCGGACCGGCGATGTCGCAGGACGCCGATGGCAGCCTGGCGGAAGCGATCACGCTGGTGGACGCGGGGCGATTCGCCGATGCCGAATCGTCGATCGCCAAGGGTCTTGCTGCTGACGATCTTTCTGCGGAGGGCAGAGCGGCGCTCGAGTTCCAGCGCGAACGCATGCGGCGGATCCTGCTGGACTTCACTCTGGATGAGCCGACGGCCAAAGCACGGGTGCGCGAGAAAATACCGGATCTGCGCGACGAAGAATTCGCCCGCTGGGATGCCGCCGGACTGATCGAGCACCAGGTGATCGATGGACGCAAACTGTATTTCAGTCGTGCGCCGTCCAACCTGTTCCGGATCAGCGTCGAGGCCAGGGCGCGGCGAAAGGTGCAGACGCCTTTCGTCGACGGGCCGATGGAGTCGGCCAACGCGCATCATCGCGAAGTCCGGGACGCGGCGTTGGAACATGCCGATGCCGATGCCGACGCCGGCACGCGCCGGATCCGCGTCACCCAGTCGCTGACCGTTGATGCCGACGCGGTGCCTGCGGGCGAAACGGTGCGCGCCTGGATTCCCTATCCGCGTGCGATAGCGGGGCAGCAGGAAAACATCCGTTTCATCGAAAGCGCGCCCCTGGCGCACAGCATCGCTCCGGAATCGGCGCTGCAGCGTACGGTGTACCTGGAGAAGCCCGCGGTCGCGGGTACGCCGACGGCGTTCTCCATCACTTATGAGCTGACCATCCGCGGTCAATACCACGCCATCGATCCCGATCGGGTGGTCGCGGCGCCGCTCACTGCCGAACTGGCGCCTTTCGTGGCCGAGCGGTCTCCGCATGTGGTGTTCACTCCGGCGATCCGCGAGTTTTCCCGCAAGGTGGTCGGCGACGAGAAGAATCCTTACCGCATCGCGCAGAAGCTCTATGCGGCCGTGGACAAAATCCCCTGGGCGGGCGCGCGCGAGTATTCGACCATCACCAACATCAGCGACTACGCGTTGCATGCGGGTCACGCGGACTGCGGGCAGCAGACTCTGCTGCTGATCACGCTGCTGCGCCTCAACGGCATTCCCGCGCGTTGGCAGTCCGGCATGGTTTATTCCGACGGCGATTACGACAACCTGCACGATTGGGGCGCGCTTTACCTGGCGCCGTACGGGTGGGTGCCGATGGACGTCACCACCGGTCGTCTTGACGATGCGGACCCGCAGATCGCGGGCTTCTACCTGGGTGGGCAGGACGCGTATCGCATCGCTTTCAACGACGACTACTCGAGGGACTTGGTCCCGGCAAAGCGGCACTTCCGTTCGGAGACGGTGGATCTGCAGCGCGGGGAAGCGGAATGGAGGGGCGGCAACCTCTATTTCGATCAATGGGATTACGGATTCGAATGGAAAATGCTGCCGCTGAAGAGCAGCGCCGAATAGCCGGGCGGGAACCAACCAACTAACTCAGCAGGAGAGATCGGGGATGAACGGTAGAATTTTTCGCAAGGCCACACTCTATATGGCGCTTGGGGCGTGCATGGCGTCCATGGTGCCGGCCACAGTATGGGCGCAGAACGTCGCGGGTTCGGTGACGGGACGCGCCAGTGCCGGTGATCAGATAGTCATCACCAATACGGAGACAGGCCTCACCCGCAGCGTCACCGCTGACAGCAGCGGCAATTACCGCCTCGCCCAACTGCCGGTGGGAAACTATTCGCTGCAAACCAATCGAGATGGAAAGGCGATCGGTCAACCGGTGCAGGTCGCCGTAACCCTGGGCAACGCCACCACCGTCAACATCGGTGGCGATGGCGCGGTCAACATGGCCGCGGTCCAGGTAATCGGCTCGCGCATCGTCACCCCGGTGGACGTCAGTTCGACCGAGTCGGCCCTGAACATCACCGCTGAAGAATTGCGCCGGCTGCCCGTCGACCGCAACGTTTCTTCCGTGGCCTTGATGGCACCAGGAGTGAGCAAAGGGGAATCCTCCTTCGGCGGAATTTCGTTCGGCGGCTCGTCAGTGGCGGAGAACGCCACCTATATCAACGGCCTCAACGTCACCGATTTCTACAACAGGAACGGATTCTCCGAAGCGCCTTTCGGCTTCTACAGGGAATTCCAGGTCAAGACCGGCGGCTATTCCGTCGAATTCGGCCGTACCACGGGTGGCGTCATCAACGCGCTAGCTCGCTCCGGCGGAAACGAGTTCGAATCGGGTGCGGAACTGACTTTCGAGCCGCGAGCATGGCAGTCGGAAGCGAAAGATCGCTATTTCAATGGCGAACGCTATCTGACCAACAGCCGGGATAACTACAGTTCGACCAAGCTGGATGTTTGGGCTTCGGGTCCACTGATCAAGGATCGACTGTTCTTCTTCGCCATGTATGAGGCACGGGCCTTCGATCCCTGGAACACCAATGACGAAGGCACCACGCTGACCAAGAACCATTCCGGAAACGGGTTCTGGGGCGGCACCATCGACTGGTACGTCACCGACAGCAATATCCTCAGTTTGATGGCGTTCTCAAACAAGAACGAAAGCGTCGGTGACGTGTACGGCTACGACTACGACCTTACCCAGGTCGGCACCAAGAGGAACGAAATATATAGCGATACCGGCGGCGACAACTGGGCGCTTACCTGGACTTCCAATTTCACCGACAACCTGTCGATGAAATTGATGTACGGCGAGAACGAGCGCTCCACTTTCACCCGTTCGTTGCTGGACTTGGAGTGCAACCGCGTGGTCAGGGCAAGTGGAGCTCCCGCAGCGCCTTCGGTTCCCTTGGGTTGCAGCACCAATTCCACTGTGTTCTCGCGCGACGACACGCGCGAGCAAGCGCGCGCAGATTTCGAATGGTCGCTTGGAGACCATTTGTTGCGCTTCGGTTTCGACCATGAGATCAACACTTCAGAACATATCCAGTACTACGCCGGTCCCGGTGCGATTTTCTACAACGTGTATCCCGGCAGCGCCGGAAGCTCGATCCCCAATCCGCCCGGCGGCGTGGTCCCAGCGGGCTACTCGGGCTACGTGCGTGCGCGCAGGAACGAGATATTCGGAACTTTCGAGAGCACCAATTCCGCCTGGTACCTGGAGGACAACTGGTCGGTCACCGACAACCTGGTGCTCAATCTGGGTCTGCGCCACGAGGCGTTCGATAACAAGGACGGCGAAGGAAACACGTATATCGAGATGGATAAAATGTGGGCGCCGCGGCTTGGCTTTTCCTTGGACGTGAAAGGAGACGGCACCACCAAGGTGTTCGGCAATATCGGTCGCTATTTCCTGCCGGTGGCCAACGTCATCAATATCAAGCAGGCGGGTGCGTTGCTGGACGAGCGTACGTACTATGCGTTCGACGGCTGGGAGATCCGCGAACTCAACGGAAACCAGTACGCAGTTCCACGTCTGGGTCCTCAGATCGGTACCGTGGATGTTTCGCAGGGCGACGGCACGGTGGGCGATCTGCGCTCCGAAGTGGACCGGGATATGGATCCGGTCTATCAGGACGAATTGATCCTTGGTTTCCAGACCATGATCAACGACAAGTGGTCGTGGGGCGTGCGCGGTATTTACCGCCGTCTGGAGAACGCAATCGACGATATGGAAATCAGCGCCACCGGTCAGTGCGGTCCGGATGGTTATGTGGGATGGGTCATGGCCAATCCGGGAGAAGATGTCACGGTGTGGGGCGACACCGACTGCGATGGCAGCGCCGATGGCTGGATCACGGTAGACACCTCCAAGGAAGGTTGGGCGATGTATGACGAGAACGACAATTACCTGGGTCAGCGTGGCTGGGAAAAGCCCAAGCGTACCTATAAGGCGTTGGAGTTCCAGATCGACCGCGCATGGGACGACAAATGGGAGTTCAATGCTTCCTACACACTGTCCTGGAGTGAAGGCAATGCCGAGGGTCCCGTCAATTCGGACACCAATTTCAGCGATACCGGCCGTACCGAGAACTTCGACGATCCGTGGGTCAATCTCAATGGCGAGGGTCCCTTGGCCAACGATCACCGGCATCAGCTGAAGCTGCGGGGATCCTATGCCCTCAACGAGAACTGGCAGGTCGCAGGCACGCTCGACGCACGCTCAGGCGGGCCGATCACCGGCTTCGGTACGGGCAACCCGTACGACGCCACCCGGTACCACAGCTACTACATCTGCGTAGCCAACTGCGATGCGGCCGACATCACCGAGCAGGTCTACGAGCTATCCCCGCGAGGCGGCTACGGACGCATGCCCTGGACGTTCGATCTCGGCGCCAGCGTGACCTACTTGAAATCGTTCGGTGCGGCGGATCTGAGCGTCAAATTCGCGATTTACAACCTGCTCGACCACCAGCGCACGACTCGAGTGGATCAGGAGCTCCAGCCCAGTGTCGGCATGAACGAAGACGATCCGACCGTTCCTCAATTGAACGAGTTCTTCGGACAAGGCTATGGCTTCCAGGCGCCGCGTTATGCACAGCTCATCGTTTCGGTGAACTTCTGATCGTAGTGAGGAAGAGATCTTTGGCGCCCGCCGGCCAGGCGGGCGCCAACGTATAGAGCGTGCTGCGAGCCTCGTGGATGTGCCCCTTGACGGCAAGGTCGTAGGTGCGCGGCAGCTTCTGGCCGGACGATGAGGCGTTGCGTGGCGACCGGAGAGCGATGCATATGGAACTTATAGGTGCCCAGGTGGCCGCACCCTCTCAGGAGGCTTTGGAGTCGCCGTTCCCGCGGCTTTTCGATGGTATGGATCTGATCGCGTTGGGCGCGGCGTTGCCGACTCCATTCCATGCCTATTCCGCCAATACGATACGGCAGCGTATATCGGGGTTGCAGGCGGCACTCGATGGCTTGAACGCCGCGATCTGCTTCGCAGTAAAGGCGAACCCGAGCCTTGCCATTCTGCAGATCATGGCGCAAAGCGGCCTGGGGGCCGATATCGTGTCGTCGGGCGAGCTCCGTCGTAGTCTCAAGGCAGGCATTCCTGCCAATCGCATCGTGTTTTCCGGCGTCGGCAAGACCGAAGCCGAAATGGGCGAAGCGATCGATGTGGGCGTGGGACGCTTCAATGTGGAGTCGTCGGAGGAACTAGAAGCCCTGCAACGCGCAGCGCGGACGCGAGAAGCGATAGTGCGGGCTTCGGTCCGCATCAATCCCGATGTCGATGCCGGTACCCACGACAAAATATCCACCGGAAAATCGGACAACAAATTCGGCGTCAGCATCACCGAAGCCCGGCGATGGTTCGCTGCGGTCAGTTGCAAGGAAAACGTCCGACTGGATGGCCTGCACGTGCATATCGGCTCACAGATCCTGGAGCTGGAACCTTTCCGTCAGGCTTTGCATCATGTGTCCGTGTTCTGGCGTGAATTGGTCCTGGCTGGGCACTCGATCAACAGCATCGACGTGGGTGGCGGACTTGGCGTGGTCTATCGTGGGGCTCGGGACAAACCAGTGAATGTCGGTGACTACGTGCATACTATCCGCGAAGCGCTGACTGGATTCGAAGGACGTATCGTGCTGGAACCCGGCCGCTATCTGGTGGCCGAAGCGGGAATACTGCTGACCCGCGTAATTCGCACCAAGCAGGGCGCGACCCGCAATTTCCTCATCGTCGATGCCGCCATGAACGACCTGCTTCGCCCCAGTCTGTACGATGCATGGCATGACATCGAGCTGATCGACGAAGAATCCGATCGGAACGACTTGCGCCCCGGCACCGTCTACGACATCGTCGGCCCGGTCTGCGAAACCAGCGATACTTTCGCGATCGGACGCCAGCTGCCGCAGTGCCGTGCCGGCGACCTGCTGGCCATCCGTTGCACGGGTGCTTATGGAGCATCGATGTCGTCCACCTACAACTCGCGGCCGTTGGCAGCCGAGGTGCTGGTCGACGATGGTAGCTACGCGGTGATCCGTCGTAGGCAGTCGTTCGACGAAATGATCGCAGGAGAACAGGCGGCGACATTGTGGAGAACCGCATGAAACCGAGGCAGGGGCTTCCGATTGCGTCCAGGATGACATTTACCGCCTGCCTGCTCGTCGCCGGCTTGCCAGCGTCGTGGCTCGCGACTGCCGGCGACGTGCCGACGACGATTCCTTCCTCAGCGCCGATCAATCAGGCAGAGTTCGACGCTATCCTCGATGAAGTCGTCGGCCATTATCAGCTTCCCGGAATCGCTGTGGGCGTGATCGAGGACGGCAAGGTCGTCTACGTGGGAACCCGTGGCGAGATCGGCAGCGGTTCCGGCCAGCCCATCACCTCCAACACCCTGTTCAAGATCGCTTCCAACAGCAAGGCCATGACCGCCAGCGTGCTCGCCCGGCTGGTCGACGCGGGCAAGCTGCGCTGGGAAGATCCGGTGATCAAATACCTGCCGTCGTTCCGCATGTACGACCCGTGGGTCACCCAGAACATGCAGGTCAAGGATCTGCTGGTGCACAACAGCGGCCTGCCCGAAGGTGGCGGCGACCTGATGCTGTGGCCGGAACCCAACCGTTTCACCCGCGCCGACATCATCGCCGGACTGGCGCATATCAAGCCTGCTTACAGCTTCCGTTCCGGCTATGCCTACGACAACCTTCTGTACGTGGTGGCTGGCGAAGTGGCCGCGGCGGCGGGAGGCGCTTCCTACGAGGAACTGGTGCAGCGCGAATTGTTCCGGCCGCTGGGTCTGTCGCGATGTCGGGTGGGCGCGTGGCGCTCGGATCAGGTCGCCGACGTCGCCCAGCCCCACAACCGAGTCGATGGCCGCAACGTGGTGGTCAAGGCGGATGGCGCAACCGTGGATCCGCTGGTTTCCGCGGCGGCCGGCGGCATCCGCTGCAGTCTCGACGACATGCTGCTGTGGGCGAAGAACTGGCTGGCGCCGGACGCAACGCAGCAAGCGTGGTTGTCGGCCGAACAGCGGCAGGCTGCCTGGGTTCCGCGTACGCCCATGCCGATCTCCGCTCGCCGCCGCGCCTGGGACGGTACCCGCCTGTACGCTTACGGATACGGCTGGCGCATCGCCGATATCGATGGCGCGTACACCGTGTCGCATACCGGAACCCTGTCGGGCATGTATTCGGTCATGTCCCTGTTGCCGGACCGCCGGTCGGGTTTCGTGGTGCTGATCAACGGGGAAGCGGAAGCGGCGCGCACGGTGTTGAACGAAGTGCTGCTGAAGCGATTCACCAAGCCGGCGGAGAGTCGCGGGGTGGCGTATTACGCCGACGAACTCGCAAAGGAATCCGAATCGAAACAACCTGCGACGTCAGAGCCTGCCGTCGGGCGCGAGACGCCCACGTCGGAGCAATTCGCCCAATGGTGGGGCGTCTATCGCGATCCCTGGTTCGGCGAGGTGCGCATCTGCCGAGAAGGCGGGCAGGCGCGCTTCGTTGCGGAAAAGTCGCCGCTGCTCTCCGGCCGCATCATGCGCAGCGGTTCCCGGTATCTAGTGGACTGGGACCGCGACAGCGTGGATGCGGAAGCATGGCTGGATTTCCACAAGGGCGATTCTTCCCAGCCGGTCCGGCTGACCCTAGCCAAGGTCGATCCGGAAGCGGACTTCAGCTACGACTATGAAGACCTGGCCTTCGAACGGATACGCGGTTGTGAGTGAGCCGGGGCGGCGTGCGCTCCGTGGCGCCGTGCTGCTCGCGTGGATCGCCCTCGCGTGCGCGAGCTGCGCCTCCGTTCCGACGCCATCGCCTGCGTCGTCGCCTGAGCTATCGACAGCGCGCACGTTCGCCGAAGCCGGACTGGTCGATATCCGCACTCTGGTGCCTGACATCTCCCAGCAGATCCGTTATGCCGGCTCGGAAAATTTCGTTGGCGTTCCGGTAGAAGGCTATAACGCAGCCCGCTGCTACCTGCGCGAACCTGCGGCGCAGGCCCTGCAGCGCGTCGAGCAGTCGTTGCGCAGGGAAGGATTCCGTTTGCGAGTATTCGATTGCTATCGCCCGGCGCGTGCGGTTCGCCATTTCGTGCGCTGGGCCGCCGATCTGCAGGACCAGCGCACCAAAACGCGTTATTACCCCAATCTAGACAAGACCCAACTGCTCGGCGACTACATCGCGCCCGTCTCCGGCCATAGCCGCGGCGCCACCCTGGATCTCACCTTGCTGGATTGTCGCGGAGCGGATAATCGATGCCTTCCGCTGGACATGGGCACGGAATTCGACTTCTTCGACACGCTCGCAAACACCGATTCGCCACGGATCACGCAGGCGCAGCGCGACAACCGCCAGCGCCTGCTACGGGCCATGACGCAACAGGGTTTCAGGAACTATCCAATGGAATGGTGGCACTACACGCTGGCCTCCGAGGATCCGCCGCTCTACGACATCCCCATCGAATAGTCTGTCTTGCACGTCTGTGCGGAACTCCCTCCATGCGTATGCTTCTCCTACTTCTGCTTATGCTTATGACGCCTGTTTCCGCTATCGCCGAGAATGGATTCCCCGCCGCAAAGGTGGACGCGATGATGGAAAGCTACGCCGGCGATGCGCCCGGCGCTTCGGTGCTGGTGCTGCGCGATGGCGTTCCCATACTGCGCAAGGCCTACGGCCTGGCCGACAGGGAGCGGAAGATCGCCGCCACGCCGGCCACCAACTACCGGCTGGCTTCGATCAGCAAACAGTTCACCGCCGCTGCGATCTTGTTGCTGGTGGAAGAAGAGCGCGTGAGCCTGGACGACAGCGTACGGCGTTGGTTGCCGTCGCTGCCGGCCTTGGCCGACTCCATCACCGCACGCCATCTGCTGACCCACAGTTCCGGCCTGATCGATTACGAGGACGTGATGCCGTCCGATTTCACCGGACAGCTGCACGATGCCGATGTGCTGCGCCTGCTGGAAACCCAGGAGAAAACCTATTTCCCGCCGGGCACCGGTTATCGTTACAGCAACAGCGGCTATGCACTGCTGGCACTGATGGTGGAACGCGCTTCCGGACAATCGTTCGCCGACTTCCTGCGGTTGCGCATCTTCCAGCCGCTGGGCATGGCGCGCACACTGGCCTTCGTGGAAGGCGTTCCCGCAGTCGCCGACCGGGCCTACGGCTATAGCGAGTCGGCAGCCGGCTGGATCCGCACCGACCAAAGTACGACCAGTGCGGTGTTAGGCGATGGCGGCATCTATTCCTCCCTCGACGATCTGGCCAAATGGGATGCCGCGCTATACGACGACCGCTTGTTGAGCGATCCGTCGCGCAAGCTCATGTTCGCGCCCCACATAGACACGGACGAGCCCGACATCCGTTATGGTTTCGGCTGGCGCATCACCGGCGAGACTCTATGGCATTCGGGCGAAAGCATCGGTTTCCGCAACGTGATCGTGCGCTATCCGCAGCGGCGCCTGACGGTGATCGTGCTCAGCAACCGGGACGATCCGGAGCCGTATGCGACCGCCAGGAAGATCGCCGGGCTGGCGATCGAGCAGGAACCTTGAGCATGGCATGCTGCGATCCAGGCCGTTTCATTGGCGGAACTCTGAACAACCCTTGTCCTGTCATCCCGAGCGTAGCGAGGGACCTGTTTCCACCTGCAAAACAGCAGATCCCTCGCTGCGCTCGGGATGACAATCGAGTTGTTCAGAGGTTCTCTAGCAAATGGTGCTTGTGGCCGCGAGTCGGAGCGGCGTTACTGGCGGTGTTGCTTGCGAGCTGCGCGCACACACCGCCGCACAATCCGCTGGCGCGCTGGGTGCCATCGCCCAACCACAACGCGCGCGAAGCCACGCTGATCGTGATCCACGCCACCACGCAGGATTCGGTCGAACAAAGCCTGCACACCCTGCGCACACGCAACAGCGGCGGTCCGGTCAGTTCCCACTATCTGATCGGCCGCGACGGCGCGCTCTACCAGCTGGTCGCCGAGGATCGGCGTGCATGGCATGCCGGTCCCGGCAGCTGGGGGACGATCAGCGACGTCAATTCCGCTTCCATCGGCATCGAGCTGGACAATAACGGCAGCGAGCCCTTTTCCTCCGAACAGATCGACAAACTGCTGGTGTTGCTGGAGGACCTCTGCAAGCGTCTGGATATTCCGCGCTACCAGGTCATCGCCCACGCCGATATGGCGCCTACCCGCAAGACCGATCCGGGCCCGCTGTTTCCCTGGGCACGGCTTGCCGAAGCCGGTTTCGGGCGTTGGCCAAGCGGGCCCTTGGTCGATCCGCCCGCGAATTTCGATCCCCGGTCCGCGCTCAGGATCCTCGGCTATTCGATGGACGACTACGCCGCTGCGACACGCGCATTCCGCTTGCATTACCGCGGAATCGACGCCGATGCCACAGAGTTGTCGATCGAAGATCTGCGCGTGCTGTACGCGCTGGTGAATATTCCTGAGTAGCGAGCAGCTCAAGAACGGGGTTGCGGGGTAGGGCGGGCATTGCCCGCCATGAGCTTGGTTCGCGAAAGGCGACGGCGGGCAGTGCCCGCCCTACAACGGCTTGCCGTGAGGTTGTTTATTCGACCTGCTGCGGCAGCACCACCAGCTTGCCGATCGCTTTGCGCGCAAGCAGCCTGTCCAGCGCGTCCGATGCCCGCGAAAGCGGGTAGCGTTCGGAGATCAGCGGATGGATCTTGCGTTCCCTCAGCCAAGAGAACAGCAAGCCCATGTTTTCCGCGTTCAACGCGGGTTCGCGGCGCACGAATTCGCCCCAGAACACGCCTACCAGCGAACTGCCTTTCAGCAGTAGCAGGTTCGCGGGGATTTTCGGAATGTCTCCAGCGGCGAAGCCGACCACCAGATAGCGTCCGCGCCAGCCCACGCTGCGCAGCGCCGGTTCGGCCAGATCGCCGCCGACCGGGTCGTAGACGACATCCACACCGCGTCCGCCGGTCAGCGCCTTGATCCGTTCCCGCAGGTCCTCGCTGGCGTAATCGATGGCCTCGTCGGCGCCCAGTTCCTTCGTGGCCGCCAGTTTGTCCGCCGAGGACGCGGCGGCGATGACGCGCATGCCCAACAGCTTTCCGATTTCCACCGCGGCAAGACCCACGCCGCCGCCGGCACCGAGCACCAGCAGAGTTTCGCCGGCCTGCGCCTGCGCCCGATCCTTCAATGCGTGCAGCGAGGTGCCATAGGTCAGCACGAAACTGCCGGCCAGTTCCAGATCCTCGTCGCTGATGTCGTTCGGCAACGGAAGAATATTGCTCGCCTCGACCAACACCTCTTGGGAATAGGCGCCGAACATGGTGATCCCGACCACCTTGTTTCCGACCGCAAACCGCTTGACCTCGCTGCCGACGGCGATGATTTCCCCGGACAGTTCGCCGCCCGGCGAGAACGGCAGCTCGGGTTTGAACTGGTACTTTCCCGCGACCATCAAGGCGTCGGGAAAATTCACCGCCGCCACTCGTGTGCGTACCAGCACCTGCGCGGGACCAGGAATGGGCGAAGACAGGTCACGCAACTGCAGCGAGGAGGGAGGTCCCCAGGCTTCGCAGACGATGGCTTTCATAGAGTTCCTGTTGTCAATCCAAAAATAAACAAACCCGCTGCAAGCTGTGGGGTATTTTCAGCAGTAGGGCGGGCACTGCCCGCCGCCTTTCGCGAGTCAAGCCCATGGCGGGCAGGGCCCGCCCTACCCAGTACGTTCGCGTCGCAGGCGGCGGAGAATCGAACCCAAAGAGCTGGAAAGGGATCAAGGCATTCCCTTAGCTAGAACAACAATGAGCTCCAAGCTCATTGCTCCAACCGGATCGCATGCTTGGCCAATTCCAGCCGGGCGATGGTGCCGCGATGGACCTCATCGGGACCGTCGGCGATGCGCAGCGTGCGGATGCCGGCGTACAGGCCGGCCAGCGGAAAATCTTCGGTGACGCCGGCGCCGCCATGGGCCTGGATGGCCCAGTCGATGATCTGGCAGGCCATGTTGGGGGCCACCACCTTGATCATCGCGATCTCCGCACGTGCGACCTTGTTGCCTACCGTATCCATCAGGTAGGCGGCCTTCAGCGTGAGCAGACGCGCCTGTTCGATCATGCAGCGCGCTTCGGCGATGCGCTCATGCCAGACGGAATGGTCGGCGATGCGCTTGCCGAAGGCCTCGCGCGACTGCACGCGCTTGCATAACAGCTCCAGCGCGCGCTCGGCGACGCCTATGGTGCGCATGCAATGGTGGATGCGGCCGGGTCCCAGACGCCCCTGCGCGATTTCGAAGCCGCGCCCTTCGCCCAACAGCAGGTTGCCGACGGGCACACGCACCTCGCGCAGTTCTATTTCCATGTGGCCATGCGGCGCATCGTCGTAACCGAATACCGGCAGCGGGCGGATCACCTCGATGCCGGGCGTGTTCGCGGGCACCAGCACCATCGATTGCTGTTGATGGGTCGGCGCGGCCGGATCGGTCTTGCCCATGACGATATAGAGCGCGCAGCGCGGATCGCCGGCGCCGGAAGCGAACCACTTGCGTCCATTGATCACGTAGTCGTCGCCGTCGCGGCGGACCGAGCACTGGATGTTGGTGGCGTCGGAAGAAGCCACCGCCGGTTCTGTCATCAGGAAAGCGGAGCGGATATCGCCGGCCAGCAACGGCTCCAACCACCGATCCTTCTGCGCATCGCTGCCGTAGCGCTCCAGGGTTTCCATGTTGCCGGTGTCCGGCGCCGAGCAGTTGAACACCTCCGGCGCCCACATCACCCGGCCCATGATTTCGCAGAGCGGCGCGTATTCGAGGTTCGACAATCCCTGCGGCGCGCGCGAGGACTTCGGCAGGAACAGATTCCACAGACCGCGCTCGCGCGCCAAGGGCTTCAGGTCCTCGATGACTTGCACCGGTACCCAGGCATTGCCCGCAGCGCGGTTTCGGCGAACCTGCTGCTGATACACGGCCTCATTGGGATAGAGGGAGGCATCGAAAAAGCGCATCAGCTCGGCGCGCAGATTTTCGACCTTGGGGCTGTAAGAGAAATCCATGCGAACTCCAGGCGAGCATAGTTCCATATAACGGAACTAGGTTCTAAGAATCGTAGCGCATCCTAAGAGGGCGAACGGAGTTCTGGCAAGCAAGCATTTTTCGCCTTGTCGAAGCGGCGACGGCTAAGTACGATGGTTCATACGCAGGCCAATAGTTCCATTGTGTGGAACTTTGAGAAAACATCGATGCCCAAGCTGCACGTGCTTTTCAAGAAGGAGGAACTGGACCCGGCACGCCTCCAGGACAAAGTAGTGATCGTGCTCGACGTGCTGTTCGCGACTTCCACCATCGTGCACGCCTTCGCCCAGGGCATCGATCGCATCTGGCCCGCACGCGACGCCGCGGACGCGCAGCGCATCGCCGCACGTCTGCACGCACCGATGCTGGCCGGCGAGTACCTCGCCGAGGGGCTGCCGGGCTTCGGACCGCCTACGCCCTTGGCGCTCGCCAACACCGGTATCCGGGGTTCCACCCTGGTCTACGCCACCACCAACGGCACCGTGGCCTTGCACAACGCGGCCGCCGCCGCGCACGTTTATGTCGGCGCCCTGTTGAACGGCGCGGCCTTGGCCGCTTACGTCGCGCGCAGGCATCCGCAGACCCAGGTGTTGTTGTTGTGTGCGGGTTCGGTCGACAGTTTCAACCTGGAAGACTTCTACGGCGCCGGGCATATCGCCGCGCACTTCGAACGCACCGGCGGCTATGCGCTGACCGACGCCGCGCTGGCGGCGGTGCTGCTTTATCGCGGTTGCGATGCGTCGACCACCCTGCGCGCCTCGCGGGTGGGACGGATCATGCAAGCGCATGGGCTGCAGCATGAGGTCGATTGCGCCGCGCAGTTCGATACGCACGACGTGGTCCCGGAACTCAACGACGGGTGCCTGCGGCTGGCGGCGGCGTGAACGCCGGCATCGCGTCCTCACTCATCGCAACGATCACCGATCGCCGGCTTGCGGTCATTCACGAGGCGTCGCTACGCCAAAAACAGGAAGCACCTATGTCAGTCAAGTATGAAACCCGCGAGGGCGTCGCGATCCTCACCTTGCAGAATCCGCCGGTCAACGGGCTCGGCCTGGACACGCGGCGCGGCTTGCTTGAGGGGCTGACGCGGGCGCTGGACGACGTGACGGTGAAAGCCATCGTGGTGACGGGAGGTCCGCGCGCCTTCTCCGGCGGCGCCGATATCCGCGAGTTCGGCAAACCCGAAGCCGGCATGGAGCCCACGCTGCCCACGGTGATCGCAGCCTTCGAACGCAGCAGCAAGCCGGTGATCGCGGCCATCGAAGGTCTGGCGCTGGGCGGCGGACTGGAACTGGCGCTGGGCATGCATCATCGCGTCGCCGACAAGCGCGCGCAGATCGGCCTGCCGGAAGTGAAGCTGGGGCTTCTGCCCGGCGCGGGCGGCACCCAGCGCTTCCCGCGTGCGGTAGGGCTGGAAACGGCGGTGAACATGATCGTTTCGGGTACGCCTGTTCCGGCAGGGAAGCTGGCCGCCACGAAACTGTTCGACCGCGTGGTCGAGAACGACACGCTGGGGGCGGCTATCGCCGTGGCCAATGAAGCCGCCGCCTCGGGCGCGTTGTCCAAAGTGCGCGACTGGAAGATCGAACATCCCAACGCCGAAGGTTTCCTCGGCTTCGCGCGCACCGCCGTCGCCGCGGCATCGGCCAACTATCCAGCGCCGCTGAAATGCCTGGAGGCGATCGAAGCGGCGGTGAAGCAGCCCTTCGACAAAGGCATCGACGCCGAGCGCGAAGCCTTCGCTCTGCTGATCCAGACACCGGAATCGAAAGCGCTGCGCCACGGCTTCTTCGGCGAACGCGCCGCCGGCAAGATCGCCGATATCGGACCGGAAGTCGCCTTGCGCGAGGTGAAGCAGGTCGGCGTGATCGGCGCCGGCACCATGGGCGGCGGCATCGCCATGAATTTCCTCAACGCCGGCTTTCCAGTGACGCTGCTGGAAAGCAACCAAGACGCGCTGGAACGTGGGCTGGCCACTATCCGCAAGAACTACGAGAACAGCGCCAAGAAGGGCAAGCTGACCAGCGAACAGGTCGAGCAGCGCATGGGCTTGATCGTACCCACGCTGTCCTACGACGCGCTGAAGGACGCCGACCTGATCGTCGAAGCGGTATTCGAGGAATACAGTGTCAAGCAAGCGGTGTTCACCCAGTTGGACGCGGTCGCCAAGCAAGGCGCCATTCTCGCCAGCAACACTTCCACGCTGGACGTGGACCGCATCGCCGCCTTCACCCAGCGCCCGCAGGACGTGCTGGGCATGCATTTCTTCAGTCCGGCCAACGTGATGAAGCTGTTGGAAGTCGTGCGCGGCAAGGCCACGGCCAAGGACGTGCTGGCCACGGCGATGGCGCTGGCCAAGCAGATCGGCAAGACCGCGGTGGTGTCCGGCGTCTGCGACGGCTTTATCGGCAACCGCATGATCGAACAGTACAGCCGCCAGGCGGGTTTCCTGCTCGATGAGGGCGCGCTGCCGCAGCAGGTGGATCGGGCCATGGAGAAGTTCGGTTTCGCCATGGGGCCGTTCCGCATGGGCGACCTGGCCGGCAACGACATCGGCTGGGCGATCCGCAAGCGCCGCTATGTGGAAAAGCCGCACATGACCTATTCGAAGACGGCCGATCGGGTCGCCGAACTCGGCCGCTACGGGCAGAAGACCGGCGCCGGCTGGTACGACTACAAAGCCGGCGACCGCACCGCGTATCCCTCGCCGATAGTCGACGAGCTGATCGAAAAGAACTCGAAGGATCTCGGCATCGCGCGTCGCGCTATCAGCGACGAGGAGATCGTCGAACGCCTGGTGTACGCGCTGGTCAACGAGGGCGCGTATCTCCTCGAAGAAGGCATCGCCGCCAAGGCCTCGGACATCGACATCGTTTACCTGGCCGGCTACGGCTTCCCGATCTGGCGCGGCGGCCCGATGTTCTACGCCGACAGCGTCGGCCTCTACAACGTGCTGGCCGCGATGCGCCGCTACGCCAAGGGGCATGAAGGCCAGGCCTGGGAACCCGCGCCGCTGCTGGTGAAACTGGCCGAGTCCGGAAATTCTTTCAATCCATAGAGTTCCATCGTCATCCCAGCGGCTTTAAACAGCCGAATGGCTGGTCAAGCTGGGATGACGAGCAAACCAATCAGATGTCATAACGCATTCGACCGGGAAAATAACGTGAAAGAAGCCGTCATCGTTTCCACCGCACGCACCGGCCTGGCCAAGAGCTGGAAAGGCGCCCTCAACATGACCCATGGCGCGACCCTGGGCGGCCATGTGGTGCAGCACGCGGTCGCCCGCGCCGGCGTCGATCCGGCCGAAGTCGAGGACGTGCTGATGGGCTGCGCCAATCCCGAAGGCGCGACCGGCGTCAATATCGCGCGCCAGAGCGCCCTCCGTGCCGGTTTGCCGGTCAGCGTTCCCGGCGCCACCGTGAACCGCTTCTGTTCCTCCGGTTTGCAGACCATCGCCATGGCCGCGCAACGCGTGCTCGCGGGCGAAGGCGATATCCATGTCGCCGGCGGGGTGGAAAGCATTTCCTGCGTGCAGCCGTACATGAACCAGCACATGCTCAGCGAAGGCTGGTTGCTGCGGCACAAGCCGGAGCTGTACTGGCCGATGCTGCAGACCGCCGAAACCGTGGCCAAGCGTTACCGCATTTCACGCGAACGCCAGGACCGTTACGGCGCCGAAAGCCAGCAGCGCGCCGCGGCCGCGGCGGCCGCCGGCAAGTTCGACGACGAGATCGTGCCGATCACCGTGCTGGCCGGTGCCGCCGATCCGGAAACCCGCCAGTTGATGACGCGAGTAGTGACCTTGTCTGCCGATGAAGGCATCCGTGCCGACACGACTTACGAAGGCGTCGCGAAAATCCGTAGCGCAGTGCCCGGCGGCGTGATCTCCGCGGGCAACGCCAGCCAGTTTTCCGATGGCGCTTCCGCCGCGGTGGTGATGGACGCCAAGCTGGCCGAACGGCGCGGCCTGCAACCGCTCGGCATCTTCCGCGGCTTCGCGGTGGCCGGTTGCGAGCCGGACGAAATGGGCATCGGTCCGGTGTTCGCCGTACCCAAGCTGCTCAAGCGCGCCGGCCTGAGGGTCGACGACATCGGCCTATGGGAATTGAACGAAGCGTTCGCCGTGCAGGTGCTGTACTGCATGGATAGTCTGAAAATTCCGCATGAGCGCATCAACGTCAACGGCGGCGCGATCGCGGTGGGCCATCCCTATGGCGTCAGCGGCGCGCGCCTGGTCGGCCATGCGCTGATCGAAGGCAAGCGCCGCGGCGTGAAGTACGCCGTGGTCACCATGTGCGTGGGCGGCGGCCAGGGTGCGGCCGGTTTGTTCGAGATCGTCTGACTCAAGGTTCGCTCATGCGCATAATCGAAAATCTCGATGCCCTGCCTGCGTGGATCGGGCAGGAAGTCGCCTGCAGCGACTGGCTGAGCGTCGACCAGGCGCGCATCCAGCGCTTCGCCGACGCCACCGGCGACCAGCAATGGATCCACACCGATCCCGCGCGCGCCCAACTCGAATCGCCTTACAAAACCACCATCGCCCACGGCTATCTGACCCTCTCGCTTTTGCCGCAGCTGCTGGAAAGCTGCCTGCGCATCGACGGCGTCGGCATGTCGGTCAACTACGGCCTGGATCGCGTGCGTTTTCCCGCGCCGCTGCCCGCCGGCCAGCGCGTTCGGGCGCGATTGATACTGGAGCGCCTGCAATCGGTTGCCGGCGGCTTGCAGGCGCACTGGGACGCAACCATCGAACTGGAACAAAGCGACAAACCAGTCTGCGTCGCGCAGATGCTGGTCCGCTACTACCCCTCAACCACCCCCTGATTCGACAACGGAGTCCGCATGGATCTCGATTTCAACCTGGAAGAACAGGCGTTCCGCGACGAGGTGCGGCAGTTCCTCGCCGCCGAACTGCCGGCCGATATCCGCGACCGCATGAGCCGCGACGATGCCAGCCAGATCCGCGACGACATCGTGCGCTGGCAGAAGATCCTGCATGCGAAAGGATGGGGCGCACCGGCCTGGCCGGTGGAGTTCGGCGGCACCGGCTGGAGCAAGACCCAGCAATACCTGTTCGAAACCGAATGCGCCCTGGCCGACGCGCCGGCACAGCTCGCCTTCGGCATCAAGATGGTGGCGCCGGTGATCATGCGTTACGGCAGCGCCGAACAGCAGCAGCAATTCCTGCCGCGGATCCTGGCCGCGGAAGACTGGTGGTGCCAGGGCTATTCGGAAACCGGTTCCGGTTCGGATCTGGCCTCGCTGAAGATGAAAGCCGAGCGCGACGGCGACGATTACGTGCTCAACGGCCGCAAGGTCTGGAACACGCTGGGCCAGTTCGCCGACTGGATCTTCTGCCTGGTGCGCACCGATCCGGCCGCCAAGCCGCAGAAAGGCATCTCTTTCCTGCTGATCGACATGAAGACGCCCGGCATCAGCGTGCGGCCGACGCGCTTGCTGGATGGAACCTTCGAAGTCAACGAGATCTGGTTCGACGAGGTGCGCGTGCCCGCATCCAATCGCGTGGGCGAGGAAAACCAGGGCTGGACCTACGCCAAGTTCCTGCTCGGCCACGAGCGCACCAATATCGCCGGCATCGGCGCCTGCAAACGCGAGTTGCAGCGTTTGAAGCAGGACGCGGCGAAGGTCGAGAAGGGCGGCCGCAGCCTGCTCGAGGATCCTCTGTTCGGCAGCAAGGTCGCCCAGGTCGAGATCGAACTGACCGCGCTGGAAGTCACCAACATGCGGGTGATCTTCGCCGAAGCCGCCAATCACGCGCCGGGGCCGGAGGCATCGATGCTGAAGATCCGCGGCACCGAGATCATGCAGCGCATTTCCGAGCTGCAGGTGGAACTGCTGGGTCCGGGCGCATTGGCCTATCGGCCCGACGATGATGCCTCGCGCGCCACCGCCGCCTATCTCAACCTGCGCAAGCTGAGCATCTTCGGTGGATCCAATGAGATCCAGCGCAACATCATCGCCCACATGATCCTCGGACTCTAGGAACGCCTCATGGATTTTTCCTTCAACGACGAACAGCAGATGCTGCTGGATACCACGCGCCGCTTCATCGCCGAGCGCTACGGTTTCGAACATCGCAACCAGGTGCGCGCCTCGGCCGAGGGCTGGTCGCGCGAAGTGTGGACGCAACTGGCCGAACTCGGCTTGCTGGCGATCAATATTCCCGAAGAGGAAGGCGGCATCGGCGCCGGACCGGTCGGCACCCTGCTGGTCGGCAACGCGATAGGCGAGGGCATGCTGCTGGAGCCGTTCTGGTCCAGCGCCGTGGTCGCGACCCATGCCATCGTGCGCATGGCGTCGCCCGATCAGCGTGCGGCCTGGCTGCCAGCGCTGGCCAGCGGCGAATCGATCGCGGTGCTGGCGCACGACGAAGCCTCCACGCGCTTCGAGGCGATGAATGTCGAAACCCGGGCCACGCCCAGCGGCGACGGCTGGGCACTGAGCGGCCGCAAATCCGCGGTCTATCACGCGCCAGCGGCGAACCTGCTGCTGGTGTCGGCAAGGGTCGGCGACGGACTGGGCGTATTCGCGGTCGCCGCCGATGCCGTGGGCGTCGGCCTGGCGCCGTGCGTCACGGTGGACGAGCAGCGGGCCGCGGATATCGTTTTCGACAAGGTGGCGTTGTCCGCCGATTCGCGCCTGGGCGGAGAGGCCCGCGATTCGCTGCAGGCGGTCCTCGACTACGCACTGGCCGCGTTATGCGCTGAGGCTTTCGGCGCGATGGACCGCATCCTGGCCGCAACCCTTTCCTACAGCCGTTCGCGCGTGCAGTTCGGCGCGCCCATCGGCAGCTTCCAGGCGCTGCAGCACCGCATGGCGGAAATGCTGATGCATCTGGAGCAGGCGCGTTCGATGTCGTACCTGGCGACTTCGCGCTGCACCGATCCCGACCCGGCCGCGCGCCACGCCGCGCTGTCCGCCGCCAAGATGCTGATGGGTCAGGCGGCGCGCTATATCGGCCAGCAGGCGGTGCAGTTGCACGGCGGCATGGGCATGACCGATGAGTTGGACGTCAGCCATTACTTCAAACGGCTGCTCGCGTTCGAACTGCGCTGCGGCACCACCGACCAGCATCTCGAAAATTACAGGCGGCAGCTGCGGGCGGCTTGAATAACGCACAAAACTAAATCCGTTCGTGGTGAGCCTGTCGAACCACGCTCTATGCGATCTTCATCAGCGCACTGTGTTCTGTTTTTATGTCGAAAAGCGTGGTTCGACAGGCTCACCACGAACGGTTTCTTGGCTCATCACGAACGGCTTCTCGAGCTCGCCACAAACAGTTGCCAGGTGCATCCATGCTTCCGGCGTTAGCTCGCGCCTTTCCGGAGGGCGCGGATCACTGCGTTCAGCGGCTGCGGCCGCGCGATGAAATAACCCTGCAGGTGTTCGCAGCCGTTTTCCTTGAGCCACCGGTACTGGTCCGGGGTTTCGACGCCTTCGGCCACCACCGATAGACCCAGGGAATGGGCCAGGGTCAGCAGCGCGCGGCATATCGCCGCGCTGCCGGGATTGGAATGGACATCGGCCACGAACGACTGATCGATTTTGAGGAAGTCGAGAGGGAGATGTTTGAGATAGGAGAGGCTGGAGAAACCCGTGCCGAAATCATCGATCGACGTGAGAACGCCCGCGGCTTGCAGGCGGCGCATCGCTTCTATCGCCTGTTCGGGTTCGCTCATGATGATGCTTTCGGTCAGTTCGACATGCAGCGCGCCGCGACGAAGCCCGTGTTTGGAAACCGCGGCGGAAACGGAACGGTCGAAATCCGTGTCGAGGAACTGCTGGGCCGAGACGTTGATCGCGATGGGGATGTGGCCGAAACCGGCGAGTTCCAGGAGCTTGTGGCTGGCGGCGGCCTGCTCCAGTACGTACTGGCCCAACTGGGTGATCAGACCGTAGCTTTCGGCCAGCGGAATGAATTCGGCGGGAGGAATGAAGGTGCCGTCCGGCTGCGGCCAGCGCACCAGCGCTTCCAGGGCGCTGGTTTTTAGGCTGTCGGCGTCTGCGATGGTCTGGAAATGCAGCACCAGCTCGCCGGCGTTCATGGCCTGTCTTATGCGCAGGACCAGTTCCTGCTGCTCTATCGCGGCCACGCTCATCGCCGGGACGTAGGGGGTTGAGCGGACTTTTCTGGCGCTGGCCACGTGGGCGGCGAGAGCGGCGTTCCTGATGATCTCCGCGGCGTCGCCGCCATCCGCGGGGAATTCGGAAAAGCCGACCCATGCTTCCAGATGGTAGGACCGGCCCTGCGATTCGATCGGCTGCAGGATGGCATCGATCAGTGCTTCGTTGGCCGCGCGCGTCGAGTCCGGATGCCGTGCGGCCACGACGAACGTATCGGAGGGCAGGTGGGCCACCCAATCCTCTTCGTCGACGAGTTCCGTGAGCCGGTGGCTTATCGCCCTCAACAGCGCTTCGCTCGACGCGCGGCCTTGCGCATCGGCGATCAGATCCAGCCCTTTTATCTGGACGTTCGCCACATGGAACGGAAGTCCGTCCTCCACGTCCCGTTCCAATCGGTTGGTCAGCTCGTCGATATTGAGCAAGCCGGTGGTCAAGTCCCGGGACGCGCGGAAGGAGAGTTGCTGCTCGTATTCGATGCTGGCGCTGATGTCCTCGGCCAGGATCAGCCGTGCCGGCTTGCCGCCGAACTCCAGATCCGCGGTATGGATATTGACCTCGAACAGCGAACCGTCCTTGCGGCGGTGGGTCCATACCTGGGGAAGATGGAAGCCCTCGCGGCCCGCCGATATGTCGGCCAGCAGTTTGTCCTTGTCTTCGTCCGGCCGCAGGTCGAGTATCGACATGCTCAGGAACTCGTCCCGCGAATAGCCGTACTGCGCCACCGCGGCGGAATTGGCTTCGAGGAATTTCAAGGTCGCGGCGTCGAACACCCAGAACGGCAACGGGTTCTCGTTGAATATCAGCCTGAACTGCCGTTCCGCATCGGTGACCCGCTTCTGGGCCTCCACCCGCGGAGTCACGTCGGCGATCGTTCCGGTGATCTTCAATCGCGCATCGCGCTCGCGAACCGATGCGCCCCGCAACGAAATCCACTTGACCAGACCATTCCTGGCGTCTGTCCGGTATTCGGTCTCGAACTTCTCCTGCGTGGTCCACGCGTTTTCGATAACGGCCGCGAGTGCTACGCGGTCGTCGGGATGCGCCAGCGCATAGAACTCCTCGAGCGAAGCCGACGACTGCGCAGCGGAAATGCCCAGCATCTGGGCCACGTTGTCCGACCATTGCAGGCGACCGGAATCTTTCCACATGATCCAGGTGCCTACGCCACCGACCTGCTGGGCCAGGCTGAGGTTCGACGCGCCTTCCTGTATTTCGGCCAACAGTTTTTCCTGCGCGGCGCCGGTTTTCTTCAGGACGATCAGCAGGTAGACGTAAATCAGGAGGTAGGCCAGATAAACCGCAATGGCGGTCGCCAGCAGCAGGTGCCACGGCTTCAGCACATCGCCGGCGGCGACGCCTGCGGTAAGACGAACCGAATATTCCGGCAGATCGGAAGTCGCGACCAGGCGAGGGACGCCATCGATTTCGCTGGCTTGCGGAACGTTCGATTTCGCCGCCGCATGCGGTATGGGAAAAGTCTTTCCGACCAGTCTCACCGCTTCCGGGTTGTGGGCCAGCAAGGTGCCGTCCCGGTCGGTGATGGCGACAGTGCCGTTTTTGCCCGTGTCGAGGCCGGCGATGACGCTGCGCAGTTCGTAGACTCTGAAGCGTGCGAGCACATAACCGTCGCGTTTCAACGGCACCGCTACCGGCAGCAGCCAGCGGCCGCGGGGCGACTTGTACAAACGGCCGATCCGCAACGCGCTGCCTGGCCCCGGCTTGCTTGCCGCGATCCAGCGCGGCAGCGTGGGATCGCCTTGCCCGCCGAGCAATGCGCGGCCTTGAGGATCGACGAGGATGATATTCTCGAGCTCGCGCTGTCTGCTGGCCACGCCAGCGATGTTCTCCAGCAGCACGCTCGGATCCGGGTTGGTGGACAGCAGCTCGGCGTCGCCGGCCACGCCCAGCATCGCCCGCTCCACGTTGCGGAATTCGTACTTCAGCAGGCGTGCCGCGCCGGCGGCGAGCGCGGAACTTTGCCTCTGCGCGCCCTCCAGCCTGACGGTGCGGTCGTTGACGACCACGTAGGCGAGTCCGAGCGCCAACAACAACGCCAGTATCAATCCTGAGATCGCAAAAACGCGGGCCGAACTGGTGGGACGCGATCGTCCGCTGTCAGACTTCCTGCTTTCTTCCAATGGGTCGCCCCCGTCGAGCAAAGATCGTAATGCAGGGTGAAAAATGATCGTTTTGATTCCGATCACGAAACAGCATGCACTAATCGCCCCCGCATTGTTGTCGGAACGGAGTTAACGCCATGGTTCGTTCATTCGCTTCGGAGTACTGAACGCGGACCCCCATCACGGTTTGGAGTGACATGCGGTAGCGCAGGCGAGCCGGAGCCGCTGTTTCAAACGCCCGCTGGCGTTCGAACTGCGCTGCGGCACTTCGCAGCTCAACCTCGAACCCTTTCGTGGTGAGCCTGTCTAAGATCCGTTCGTGGTGAGCTTGTCTAAGATCCGTTCGTGGTGAGCCTGTCGAACCACGCTTTTCGAGCGACAAGCAAACCATTCGTGGGCTGACGCGGTTCGCAAAGAGCGTGGTTCGACAGGCTCACCACGAACGGTTCGGGGGCTCACCACGAACGGATCCCGGCCCAGGAGCCATCCTGCGGGAGCGGCGGGTGCGGCCAACCCCGCACCGGTTTGCCCAACTCCGATTAACGCCTAACATGTCGATCAGCACCGGCATGCGGGTTCCTGCGAGCGCGCGCCGTCCCAAGGCAGTACCTCCGAGGAGCGCGATGAGTCGTTATCTGGCCTATGGGTTGAGCATCGCGCTGGCTTTTCTGTCTTTCTCGATGGCCTTGCATTCGCCTGCCTGGTGGTGGGGCGTGGCCGGATTCGGTGCCGTGGCGCTGCTGGGCACTTGGGACGTGCTGCAGAAGCGCAGCACGCTGCGCCGCAATTATCCGATCCTGGCGCACTTCCGCTACGGGCTGGAATCGGTGGGCCCGGAGATGCGCCAGTACTTCATCGAAGGCGATACCGCCGAGGTGCCGTTCTCGCGCCAGCAGCGGGCGCTGGTCTATCAGCGCTCCAAGGGCGTGATGGATGTGGTGCCGTTCGGCAGCCAGCAAAGCGTGTACAGCGTCGATTACGAGTGGCTCAACCATTCGATAGCGCCGATAAAAATCGAATCGCACGATTTCCGCATCGTCATCGGTGGCGAATCCGCGCAGCCGTACAGCGCCAGCGTGTTCAATATTTCGGCGATGAGTTTCGGGGCGCTGTCGGCCAATGCCATCCGCGCGCTCAACAAGGGCGCCAGGCGCGGGCATTTCTATCACGACACCGGGGAGGGTTCGATTTCGCCCTACCACCGGGAACCGGGCGGCGATCTGGTCTGGGAAATCGGTTCGGGTTATTTCGGTTGCCGCGCCGACGATGGGACTTTCAGCGAGGAGCGCTTCGTCGCCAACGCCTGCACGCCGCAGGTGAAGATGATCGAGGTGAAGCTGTCGCAGGGGGCCAAGCCCGGTCATGGCGGGGTGCTGCCGGCGGCCAAGGTCAGTGCGGAGATCGCGGCCACGCGCGGGGTGCCGATGGGGGTGGACTGCGTGTCGCCGGCCAGGCATTCGGCGTTCTCCACGCCGAAGGGTCTGTTGGAATTCGTGGTGCGGCTACGCGAGCTGTCGGGCGGCAAGCCGACCGGGTTCAAGTTGGCCATCGGCCATCCCTGGGAATGGTTCGGCATCGCCAAGGCGATGCAGGAGACCGGCCTGTTGCCGGACTACATCGTGGTGGACGGGGCTGAGGGCGGCACGGGCGCGGCGCCGGCGGAGTTCATCGATCACGTGGGCGTACCCATGCACGAGGCGCTGATGCTGGTGCACAACACGCTGGTGGGGCTGGGTCTGCGCGATCGGGTCCGGATCGGGGCGGCCGGGCGCATCACCAGTGCCTTCGATCTGGCCCGGACCATGGCGATGGGGGCGGACTGGTGCAACTCGGCGCGGGGGTTCATGTTCGCGCTGGGCTGCATCCAGTCGCAGAGTTGCCATAACGATAAGTGTCCGACGGGGGTGGCGACGCAGAATCCGAACCGTTGGCAGCATCTGGACGTGGCGGACAAGGCGATCCGGGTGCAGCAGTACCACGGCAATACGCTGAAGGCGCTGCGGGATTTGCTGGGGGCGGCGGGGTTGGAGCATCCGGCGCAGTTGGGGCCGGAGCACATTCTGCGGCGGATTTCGCCGGTGGAGATCCGGTCGCTGGCGGCGTTGTTCAATTTCCTGGAGCCGGGGGAGTTGTTGAGCAAGGTGCCGGAGCACGCGGTTTTCCGGGATTTCTGGGCGGACGCGCGCAGCGATTCGTTCGCACCGCCGGCCCGGGTCAGTGCGCTGCGGGCTTCCAAGTCGCGGTAGGGCGGGGCTGCTCCAAAGCGCAAACCGTTCGTGGTGGGCCTGTCTGAAGATCCGTTCGCGGTGAGCCTGTCGAAGATCCGTTCGCGGTGAGCCTGTCGAAGATCCGTTCGTGGTGAGCCTGTCGAACCACGCTCTTGGCGCAGCAGCCCAGGCGTACGGCAACCCGCTTCCACCGCGAAAAGCGTGGTTCGACAGGCTCACCACGAACGGGATTCAAGAGTCTCCCGGGCGGGGAGGCCTTTGCCTGGTAGGCAGACAGGCCCGCCAGCCCTGGGCCGGTTTGACCAAAAGGGCGGCGACCTTTAACATCTGCGGCCCGATTCGCACCCATTCGGGCGGTTAGCTCAGCGGTAGAGCATTGCCTTCACACGGCAAGGGTCGCAGGTTCGAACCCTGCACCGCCCACCAGTTGGAACAAAGCCGAAGACCGCTCTTGAGCGGCCTTCGGCTTTTTTGCTTGAGGGCATTTGAGTTAACTGCCTCTGTCCCCTATAAGTCCGTCCCTTATAAGTCCCCTGTAAGTCTCGCGGAGTGTGAAATATTTACTCTCTGGTGGCTGTCCTGTCCCGCTGATTTGATGAAAGGTGAAGGCGTGTAACATCGAAGAAACTAGCTATGAGCGCAGGGAGTAGCGATGCCTAGGGGATTGCCACAGGTTGTGAAGGACAATCTGGAAAAATGCCAACTCGCTGCGATAGCTGCAGTGGAGGCATACAATCGGCCAGGGCGTAGCTTTAGGACGGCACAGTTTCTGGTAATGATCGTCATTGCCTGGACTGCACTATTCCACGCCGTGTACTACCGGAGGAATGTAAAGCCCTGGTACAAGAAGAACGGCCGTTTTGAGCGTATTGATGGTGACCCTAAACACTGGGATTTGGCTGAGTGCGTGAAGAGGTTCTACGGCGCTAACCATCCAGCAGAGAGGAAAAATATTGAATTCCTCATTGGGCTTCGCAACAAGATTGAACACAGACACCTTCCAGAGCTTGACCCATCCTTATATGGTGAATGCCAGGCATCGCTCTTGAATCTTGAGGAGCTTCTGGTTCATACATTTGGCTCGAAGTACGCGTTGCAAGAGCAGCTTGCAGTCTCTCTTCAGTTTTCCACGGTTGTCCCCCCGGAAAAGAAAAAGGCGGCAAGGGCGTTGGCTGTCAGCAATGCGCGATCTGTTAAAGAATATGTAGAGACATTTCGTGGAAACCTGCCTTCCACTGTATTGAGTAGCATGAAGTACTCGTACAACGTCTATCTTGTTCCTAAGGTTGCGAATCGTCAGAGTGCAGCCGATGCATCCGTAGAGTTCGTCAAAGTAGATGAGGCTAGCGAAGAAGAGTTGCTACGCTTGGAGCGTTTGAATGTTCTGATTAGAGAGAAGAAGATTCCAATTGCGAATCTGGAACTTCTGAAGCCTGGGGATGTAGTTACCAGAATCAATGCAAGTGCGCCGTTCATCGTTAGCCAGAACGCACATTCAGATGCATGGCGCTATTACAAAGTTCGCCCTAAAACTGGTGCTAAGAAGCCTGAGCAGTGCGATACGGCCTTCTGCGTATACGACGAAGCCCACAAAGATTATTTATATACGCAGGCTTGGGTGAGTCGTTGTATCGAAGCGTTCTCGAGAGCTGAGACATTTAGGCAGATTACGAGCCGTGAACCTAAGTTACAAGATGATTTTTAGCCCGCGTAGGGCGGAACCCATGTAGCGGATTCCGCCGCATGTCTCTGCGCGGAGGCGGTCTTTGGTGCCATCGACATTCGGCGGAATCACCTGCGGTGGTTCCGCCCTACGACTTCTAGGGGAAATGGTGAAACAGAAGCGGCTCAGTAATTCATTTTCTACCGGCGGCGGTGGCAGTTTCTTTGAAGCTAACATTCAAGCTGCTTTTGTAACCCTAATGGTCACCGGAGGCCACTCGCCATGTCTTCCGTGCTGGCCAATCGTTGAAATCAAGCTTCAAGGCAAGATTCATGGATTTGACACGGATGACCTTATCGTTCTGATCGAAGACGCTGAAGGTGGAGGGCAGCGCAGACTGTTAGGTCAAATCAAACACTCTCTCCCTATAACAAAGGGCAGTAAGGTCTTTGGTGAGGTAATTCAGGCGGCGTGGAATGATTTCAACAATCTCGATAATTTCACGAAAGGCAAGGACGTACTAGCGCTTATTACGGGCCCAATGAGTGCCATTGATCAGAGAAACGTTCTTTGGTTACTAGAGCATGCGCGGCGTACCAAAGATGTTGGTGAATTCTATCTTCACGTTAAGACGGCGAATTTCAGCCCAGAGAATTGCGAAGAGAAACTGGCGGCTATCGAGTTTCATCTGGAAGCCGCTAATGGCGGTTCCGCTGTATCCAAGGATCAACTCTACGAGTTCCTCAGGCATTTTCATGTTGTTGGATACGATTTAGACAATGAATCGGGTGTTGTACTGTCTTTGCTTCACTCGCACATCTCCCAGTTCGATAGCAAGCTTGCACAATGGATATGGCCCCGGATAGTCAATTTTGTTCAGACGTGGAACAAAGCTGCAGGCACGATCACTCTGCAAAATATTCCGGAAGATATATTGGAGGCATTCAAGAGGAGGGTTGTCGCAGCTTTTCCGAAAGAACTAGCGGTGGTTGGGCAACAAGAGACCATTGACTGGGGACGCCATCCTGATGCTTCGTACCTAGCGCTGGCATTGTTAATTGGTTCCTGGGACGACAACAACAAGAGCGACACCCAAGAAATATCTACCTTTCTAGGTATTAGCTACGAAGAATGGCTTGGTAAGGCGAGAGATATGCTGCAAGCCCCAGATACCCCTCTTTCGATTAAGAATGGCATTTGGAAGGTTTCCCGTCGACCAGAGCTTTGGTCGAAGCTCGGTTCACGGATACTGGATCAAAATCTCGATGTCTTCCAGCGCCTCGGAATAAAAGTTCTTACGGAGCACGACCCTGCGTTAGAACTTCCTACCGATGAGCGATATGCAGCGAATATACGCGGAAAGATAACGACTTATTCGCAATCCTTGCGCAAGGGAGTCGCCGAGGGACTCGCGCTTGTTGGAAGCCATCCCGAGGCAGCAACTAACTCTACGCAAGGAAAGGCTGAAGCAACTAGTATCCTCGCAGTTCGCGGTATTCTTTCCGACGCCGACTGGCAAGTATGGGGAAGTCTGAGCAATCTCCTTCCCGCTTTGGCTGAGGCAGCTCCGCTTCAGTTCATTGATGCAGTCGAATCTTCTTTGCAGCGTTCCCCGTCGCCGTTTGATGAGCTTTTCGCTCAAGAAGGCAATGGAATTACCGGAGGTAGCTATCTGGCAGGATTGCTGTGGGCACTCGAAGGATTGGCATGGGACCCGGATGTTCTCGTGCGGGCGAGTGTGTTGCTCGCTGAATTGGCTAGTCACGATCCCGGAGGTAAGTGGAGCAATCGTCCGGCCAATTCGCTTTCAACGATTCTGCTTCCTTGGTTACCTCAAACATTGGCTGCAATTGAGAAGCGCAAAGTGGCGGTTCAAACCGTACTAACTGAGCAACCGGAGGCAGGTTGGAACCTGCTACTTCATTTGCTGCCTGGCCATCAACAAACGTCGTCTGGCGCACACAAACCGCAATGGAGAAATGTGATCTCGGAAGATTGGGAGTCAGGGGTCACGCAAGGCGAGTACTGGGACCAAGTATCCGCATATGCAGATCTCGCGGTTAACGCATCAATCGGTGATCCGGAAAAGTTGACTCAGCTGGTGTCGCGACTTGACGATCTTCCCCCATCTGCCTTCGATAAGCTACTGAATGAGCTGACGTCCCCAGGGATAATCGGGTTGGCCGAGCAACGGCGTCGTGAAATTTGGGACGCATTGGTCGGTTTTACCAGTAAGCACAGAAAATTTTCCGACGCTGATTGGGCGTTGCCTGAGGGCTTAGTTACCCGCATAGAAGAAGCGGCAAAAGCGCTAGAGCCAGAAAGCGCTTTTGAACTTAACCGGCACCTCTTTAGCGACCGAGATTTTGATCTTTACGACGAGAATGGCGATTGGCAAGATCAGCAAAGAAAGCTTGAAGAGAAAAGAGAATCCGCCGTCAATGCGATTCTTGTGGAAGGTGGGCTAAGTGAGGTTATGCTTTTTGCGGAAGCTGTCGTATCAGCGCGTCAAGTTGGCTATGCGTTAGGCGCTATTGAAGATTCATCGATCGACCACAGTATTCTGCCTAGCTTTCTCAATGAATCACCGACCAAGCTCAAGCAGTTTATCGGCGCCTTCATTTGGAGGCGTCACATCATATGGGGCTGGGGATGGAGCGATAGCGTAGTCGGTTTGGATTGGTCAAGGGAACAGAAGGCGCGATTTCTGTGCGAATTGCCCTTTAGCAAGGGCACATGGGATCGTGCAACGATCTGGCTCGGTGAACAGGAAAAGTTGTATTGGTCGCAAGTATGGGCAAACCCATATCATTCAGAAGATGATCTCTCGATTGCAGTTGAGAAGCTCAACGAATATGGCAGACCCTACGCAGCAATAGAGTGTCTTTACAAGATGCTTCTTGATAACAAGACGGCGAGCGTTGAGCAGTCTGTGGAGGCGCTGCTTCTTGCTGTGTCCTCTCCTGAGAAGTCTGGGTCGCTCGTATCCCACCATGTTGTTCGCCTGATAGAGTTCCTGCAATCTGAGCCCTCGGTGTCGGAGATCGACCTCTTCAAGGTCGAATGGGCGTACTTGCCGCTTCTGACCTCCCGTGACGAGGGAAATCCAAATTATCTTGAGCGCAAGTTGGCCGCAGAGCCAGAGTTCTTTTGCGAGCTGATTCGGCTCATTTATCGCTCAAAGAACGACGATGCAAGCCTGACCCAGCACTCGGAAAGTGCGAAAGAGGTTGCTACAAACGCTTGGCGGCTATTGCATGATTGGAGGACACCACCAGGTATGCAACTCGATGGCTCATTCTCAGAAAGCCATTTTATTGAATGGCTGAGCGCAGTGAAGGCTGCTTGCGCAAAGTCTGGTCATCTAGAAGTTGCGCTAATACATGTGGGGGGTGTCTTGATACATGCGCCTTCCGATCCTGATGGGCTTTGGATAGATAAGACTGTGGGTGCAGCGCTAAATGATAGGGATGATCAGGATATGCGGAACGGATATCGGACCGCAGTCTTTAATTCTCGCGGGGTGCACTGGGTAGACCCAACTGGGAAACCAGAAAAGGAACTGGCAGATCATTATCGGCGTAAAGCTGATGATGTTGAAAATGCGGGCTTCCAGCGATTCGCTGCAACACTTAAAGAGTTGGCTATGTCATATGACCGTGAAGCAGCCCGAGTTATGACGGAGCATGAAGTTTAGCTCCCAGGCTCATCACGCGGGCTTTAGGGCATAAGCGCGTAAGGCGAGTTAACATCGCTTGATGCCTTGGTATCTGTACCCCTTACGGAAGCTGGGTTAAAGCCCGCCCACAGAAAAGGTGCGTAGGGCGAGTTTTAACCCGCCTTCCGTGGCCGGCGATCATCGTTGGCAAGGTGAAAACGAGCCGACGGAAACTAAGGTAGTAAGGCAATAAAGGGGTCAGAGAACATATTCGTTTCAAACGCATTTACTCTCTGACCCCATTCTTAGCTTCTGACCCCATTCTCAGCTGGATGACCAGCTTCGCTGGTGGCAGATCCCGGCAGCCTGTTCCTGGCTGATCTCACCGGCAGGTATGATCTCGGCTATACGGACGAGTCCGTCGCGCAAGAACAATCAAAATCACGAGCGGATCGAATAGGGGGAGAAGATGAAACATCTTGCACTTTTGGCGTTAGTTGTGGGTTCGCTGCCGATGACGGCACTCGCTTGCCCGACCGGCATGGTGTTCAACGGGAATGGATGTAGTCCTCCGTATGAGTACACCGGATGGGACATGCTTCGGGATCAGCGTGCTGCAATTGATGCAATTGGTTCCGATCGAGCTCCCGTAGATTTCAACGCCTACACCCCTGAACAACGCGCAGAGTTTGCACGCACCGAAAAGCTAAAGCGGGAAGCAGACGCGAAGGAAAGAGAGCAGCTCACCAAGGGGTTATGGAAGAACGAATCGATCCCGACGCCCGACGGTCGGTTATGCGCCGCGACGTTTGCAAAATATACGAGCGGAGAGGATAACTCGGAAGGCGGGGTGGTCACTATCATGGGGTTCCAACAACCCAAGCAGGAGGCGTGGCTGATTTTTCAAGGGGGAGGACTGCCTAAACCACGGAAAGTCAAGAAAATGAAGATCGCCCTTCAGCAGGACGAGGAACCACCGCAAACTGTTGAGGTGTTCAATTACACGAAGACGAGGAACCTGGGGGTAGTTACGTTTGCCGTGCCTGGTCTGCAAGCGGCCCTGGATGGAATGCGTGATTCGCAAAGATTCAAGCTATCACTTGATGAAAAAACGGTGATGACCATTCAGTGGACCAACGGCGCGAAATCTATTGGTGAACTTGGAGCGTGTGGAAAGTGACATAGCCTGTTTACTTTGTACGGACGGGTCATCGCAAAGACGCTTTCGAGCGGTTTCGAACCTCCCGACACCTTGCGCGCACGCGCGCAAGGCATTCCATCGCGAAGAAGAAAGGAGACCGCCATGCGCCAAGGAAAGCCATGCGAGCCCGGCTATTTCCTGCCGGAAGAAGCCCACCAGCAATCCCTCAGCCACTACCTGCACCTGCTGGCCGAACTAAGCCAACCCGAACACACCGATCCCGACGCCCTCATCCTGCCCCGCGCCGGCCTGGCCCACTGCTTCACCCAACTCGCCGAAGCCGCCGACCAGATCGTCGTCGCAACCACCTTCAAGCCAGGGTAAGACTGCAGGCGGAGCGGGGGACAGAAGCGATTATCCGGATTAACCGCCTCCATTTCGCGCGAACGCTGAGTAATGGTCCCGCCCTAGGTGCCCTGATCACACAGGCAGGCGGCCATGACAAGGTGAAGGCTCAATACGACAGCCATTCAATGAGGTCCGCTTCCGACCCAAAGCGGCCTCTGGAAGTTATGGTGCTGGCGGGCATGGCTTGAGGTGGGTGTTTCACCAACGCTCTACGAAAAGGCCGCGGCACATTCCGATGCCGCGGCCATTTCACGACTACTTCGCCGCCTCCTCGATCAAAGCAGCGACTTCTCCGGGCTGCGAAACCATTACGACGTGCGACGCGTCCTTGATCACGACGGTGCGCCGCGAGCTCGCGCGTTCCGCCATGAAACCCAAGGCCTTGGCCGGAATGTTCCTGTCATCGTCGCCGTAGATGAACCACGAGGGCAGCTTCTTCCAGGCGGGCTCACCCGACTTTTCCTTCAGCGCGTCTTCCGTGATAGGGCGCTGTCCGGCCGCCATCAGCGCCGCTTCCGCAACGGGCACGTCCTGGGCGAACTGCTGCTGGAACTTCCCTTTGTCGATATACAGGTCGATGCCGCCGCTCGCGAGTTTCACCGGCGGCGCAAGGGCCTGGCCCAGAGTGCCGCCCGGGAACTTGCCGGCAAGTTCGGCCGCAGCTTCCCCGGCATCCGGTGCGAACGCCGCCACATAGACGAGCGACTTGACGTTTTCATGGCCGTTCGCGGCCGTGGTGATCACCTGTCCGCCATAGGAATGGCCGACGAGGACGACGGGACCTTCGATGCTGTCGATGAGGGAGGAGACGTAGGTGGCATCGCCGGAAAGGCTGCGAAGGGGGTTGGCTGCGGCGACTACGCGGTAGCCGTCTTTTTCGAGGATTCCAACGACGCCGTTCCAACTGGACGAGTCGGCGAAGGCACCGTGGACAAGCACTACCGTAGGCTTGGTGGGGGATTGTGCAAACGCCAGGCCGGAGAACAACGCACCGGCGATGGCGAGCATGACAGTCAGCTTGGGCATGATCATTTTCCTTTCTCTCCGTGGAGGGCGTGGCAGATGGCGACTACGGCGCAAAGGGCGACCGGGCCTTCAGATCGAGCAAGCGTCCCACGCCAGCTTGGATAGCGCGTTCCGCCATATCGAATATAGGTCTCTTATCCGCGCGGGATCAATGACCTTCGATTGCGAAAAGAATGTCCGCAAATCCCGGGATCGTTTTCTCGCGGTTCCAATCGCGTTGCAGTTCGCAGATCAGCTGCACCCATCCCACCGGTTTACCACCGGCCTGGACGAGGCGTTGAACGCCAAGCGCATGCGCTTCCGGCGATGTTCCGCCGACGCAGTCGATGACCGGATAGACCTCGAAACCTTCGTTGATGGCGTCGAGTGCGGGGTGGACCAAGCAAACTTCAGTCCACAGGGCGGCCATGATGAGCTTCCTCCGCCCAGTGGCTTTCACGGCCCGCACGAAATCCTCGTCCTCCCATGCATTAATGGAGGTGCGATCGATAGGGCGGACGTCGGGCAGTACGTCCACGATCTGGTGGATGGTCGGTTGATTGCGCCCGGTCTTCACGTTCACCGTGGACAGCACGACCGGTAATTCGTAGAGCTTGCCGATGCGGGCGAGTGCGGTGATGTTGGCGACCAGCTCGCGTTTAGGACGGGACTGGATCGACGAGACCTGCACAGGTTGGAAGTCGATGATCACCAGCGCGGAATTCTCGGGCGTGAGCAGGTGATCAGTCAGCGGATCGCGGATTGTTGCGAACGAGGCCATGGCTATTCCCCTGGCTTGCTGGATGCGTGCGCGGCGACAATGTAGGTCGTATCCGTCGGACCCTGACCGGTGATGTAGACGACCGCCGGCTGATCTCCAGTGAAGGCGAAGTGCGGGTCGCTCGCCGGCTCGGTGTAGAAACTGCCCGGCCCCAACGTACGGGCCGTCGCTTCACTGGCCTGCTCGCCATATCCGAAATTCCATTCGCCGGAAACGACAAGCGCGGTGCGGTTGTCGCGGTGGCTGTGCGAAGCGATGCGCGTACGGGGTGGAACGCGGATTTCGATCGCGTACGGCCCCGGCGCATTCGGATTTCCCGAAAGGAGGGTTGTCTGGACGCCGCTAATGCCGGATGTTCCGGCTCCGGCGGCGCCTCGCGCGACAGCGTCGACTTCGGAAGACGTCAGGCGGGCTTGCGTGAGCTTCGCGTTCGCGTCGAGGAAGGCGCGGATGGCCGCGACCGTCGCTTGCGGCTGTTCTTCCATCAGCCAATGCCCTGCATCGGAGATGACGACCTGGTGCACGTCGTCGGCGGCAAAACGCATCACGAAGGCCATGGTCGGTCCGAAGGAACGGTCGCCGCCGACGGCGAGCAGGGGCATTTGCAGGCGCCCAGCCGTCAACCCCGCGCGGTTGTCGATCGCGTCCTGGTCGAAAGCCGCGAACTGCAGGAAGCCCGCGTGCATGCGACCTGGCCGCGCATACAGCGCCGCGTAATGACGGCGCGCATCTTCCGTGAAACGCGCCGGCTTGGCGGAAAACTCGTTCCAGAACCGGTCGAGATAGATGCGCTCTCGCCCGGCCACCAGACGTTCCATGTCGGGCCCGCCGAAACGGAAATGCCAAAGCAGCGGGTTCTTGAGAATCTCGTCCCACGGGCCTATCCCTGGCACCGGCGCGTCCATCACCACCAACCGCGTCGTGCGGGCCGGGTGGGCCTGGGCGAATGCAAACGCGACCATGTTGCCAATGTCGTGCCCGACGACATCGGCGCGGTCGATGCGCAACGCATCCAGCACCCCGGCGATGTCTTCGGCTTGGTTCTTCTTGGTGAAACCTTCCGCTGCTATCGCCGAGAGCCCCATTCCCCGCAGGTCCGGTGCGACGACGGTGTGGTCGCGCATCAGATCCGCGGCCAGGGGTGCCCACATGTCACCGGTGTCGCCGTACCCGTGGATGAGTACTACGGCGGGGCCCGTTCCACCGATGCGAACATGCAGGGTGGTTCCGTTGGTTTGGATCTCCTGCGTGCGGAAACCAGCGGGGAAGTCGAACGTACCGGCTAGCGCCGGCAGGGCCGCGGAGAACAACGCTGCGACCCACACGCAGATCCGGAATAGGCTATGCATTCCCATGGACATGTCCTCAAAAGAAAGTTGCAGCTTTGAGGTTGGTCGTCCGCGCGGGGAAGGTCTTGAAGGCTTCTATCGGTTTTTTGCAAAAACCGCCGTCGTGTTCATAGGACCTGCTTTCGCCAGGCGCCGGGACTGGCGCCCACCGTGCCGGTGAAGACGCGCGTGAAATGGCTCTGATCGGCGAAACCACAGGCTGCGGCGATGTCGCTGAGCGATCGATCGGCATCACGCAACAGCGATTTGGCGCGCAGCACACGCTGCAGCAGCATCCAGCGATGGGGCGGCATCCCCATGCTTTTTTTAAAGGCGCGGGCGAAGTAGCTCGACGAAAGTCCGCACGCTGCGGCCGGCTCGGAGAGTGACACGTCTTCGCCCATCCGCTCGATCATCAGTTCGGTGGCGCACCGTACCTGCCAAGGCGCCAACGCGCCGCGCCTTCCGTACTCAGGCAGGCGCATGCCGCCGAAGGCAACCGCGAAATAGGTGTGCGTTGCCATCAGCAGATGATCTGCATACATCTCGCCTATTTCTTGCGGCCGCTCGAGCGCAGGCAGGAGCGCTTGACCCAGGTGCCAAACTGTCGCATCGAAAGCACCGCGTTCGCAGGCAAGCGTTGCGATTCTCGGCGCACCCTGCTGGTCCGTGATTTCATCGAGCGCGGTACGCGACACGTAGAAATGCAGAACGTCGAAGGGGCTCTGCAGGTTGGCGGTCGGCTCCTGTTCCAGATCGACGATGCTGGTGGTCCTTGCGCCATAGCCTCCGCGATAGACGGAACGCCCGCCAATGAAGAGTTCGCGTTTGGGCGAGTCCCTCAATTGCAGGAGAACCGAGAATGCGGATTCTGCGGGCAGCGGCGACGTCATTCCGTGTCCCGGTGCGTCATGCCGGATGCGCGTCACGGCAAGCTTCGACTTCCTCAAGGCGCTGATAACGAGATGCGAACTCGCATCGGCTCGGAAGTATCTCGCCAGGCCGTCGCCGTAGGCCCCGGTGATCGGTTGCATGTAATCCTCCCTACGGCCGGAGCTCCGGTGCGCGAATGAGGGGACGAAGTTTGCCGAGCATACAGGACGATTGGAAGGTGGGCTTGCGGCCTGGGGCCGCGGCGGCCTCAGGAGTTGAATGCCCGCTTTTGGCGGAAAGCAGACGCAGTCGCGTCAACCCAACCACGTCATCCTGCCCGCGCCGGCCTGGACCACTGCTTCACCCAACTGGTCGAGGCTGCCGACTAGATCGTAGTCGCGGCCATCTTCCAGCCGGAGTAAGGCCCTGCAGATCCCGTAGGGTGGGCTTTAGGGCCGCAGGCAGGGTTGGCTTCACCAACCCAATACCTCAGCCGCAGCCCGATTTACGTTGCCGGAAAATCGCGACGCAAATTGTCCCGGCGCGCGACAGAGAGTACGCTCACGCGGGGCATTGGGGAACTCAATGAACGGGCAAGCCGCGAACAAAGCAGCGTTAGCTTTACTTGCAGTAATTGCATGGAGCGGTGTTTTGCTCCAATTCTGGCTGTCGGTCAATCTCGCCATAGCGAACGGCAAAACCGCAGTCGATGGCGCTATCGTTTTCCTGGGGTATTTCACCGTCTTGACCAATCTCTTCGTCGCCATTACGGCCACGCTACCGTTGGTTGCCGGAAACACAGGGCCAGGTCGCTGGTTCGCGCGGCCCATCGTGTTGGGCTGCGCGGTGACGTCGATAGCGATCGTAGGAATAACGTATCACTTGCTGCTGCGAAACGTTTGGCAACCGCAGGGATTGCAACTCGTCGCCGACAACGTACTCCACTACGCAGTGCCGATTCTGGCGTTGCTGTATTGGATCGCCTTTCCGCCGCGCGCCAGACTGAATCTGTGGGCACCGATTGCATGGTGCCTATATCCGGCGGGCTACTTCGTTTATGTGTTCACCCGCGGGGAATTGCTACGGTCATACCCGTACTATTTCATTGACGTAACTCAGATCGGGTACCCGCAGGCGATGCGGAATTCTTTTGGGCTACTCATCGCGTTCATCGTCTTGGGCGCGGTCGTCCTTGCTATTGCGAGATTGCGGAATCGTAGTCCCCATAGGGCGGAACCCGCGTAGCGGATGACCAGCTTTGCTGGGGGCAGATCCCGAAAGCCTATTCCTGGCTGGCCTCACCGGCCGGTATGATCGCCGTTACACGGACGAGTCCGGCAATTGGGTGGTTGGGCCACATGAGAACCCTTGTACTGTTAGTAGGGCTCCTATTGGGAGGCGCTGCGGAGGCTTGCCAGTGCTCGTATATTCCACTCGACACTAAGCGTGCGCAGACTGCTCGTAATGTCTTTGTGTTTCAACTGATAGATGCCCATATAGATCACGACGCTAGCGATTCGGTGGTCGGAACTATCAAGGTCGTCGCCCATGTACGGGGCCGGACAAAGGCTCAGCAGATTCGCTATTCAACAGACTGGTGCTGCGGGTCTCGCCTTGAGGTCGGCAAGTACTACATAGGGTTCCTCTCCTCTGATGCAGCACGCTTTGATGCAAATGCAGGCAACGTGTTGCCACTCTGGCAGGAATTTGACCGAGAGGAGGCAGACAGACTGGAGGCAGTGCTGCGTGGAAAGAGTAGGCTGGAGGTAGCGTTTGCTTACGGGGTAGACGAGATTAGTTCTATGCGCCCACCACCGCCACCTTGCTTAGACAAAGGTAAAGAAACTCGGTAGTGGGCTAATAGTTAAATCAAGCCGAACGCCGTGCTGCGAGTCGACTTATTCAGGCGTTAGTTCTCAGGGAAAGATCACGACATGTTTGAAAAGGAACCAACTGTCTCCGTGTCCGAGGTAAAGCTCAATCGGGATTACCCTTTCATGTATGAGAACTTCGTCATCCTGACGCAAAGTGACGCTTACCTGTTCCTCGAGAAGAATGGCGACACTACGCAGGCTCTGCATTTTGACTCGGCCCGCTGCAGATACGGCGGCTCCAATGACGAGGCCCGCGGCGGCCATCCATTGGCAAAGTACGGGCTAGGTCTCTATGGGCTGTATGTTGTCGAGAACTCGCCATGGATTCACGAGATGATGGTTGCCAATCGTGTTCATCCACGACACTCTGATTCTTCGTTTAGCCGCGACAAGCACTACATCGCGTGTTTCAAGGACGTAATGTTTGAGAGTGTCTGCCGCGAGGTTAGGGAAGTGACTCTCACCAGGAAGGAGATTGAGGTTTTGGTCAGCAGAGAGCTGCTCTCTCTTGAGAGCTAGCAATTCATTCAAGCCGAGCCCGCTTCGCGGGCCGGCTTAGTTCGGGCGACGGATCACGTGGACTATTTCAACCATTACATTGAGAGCTACGTCCACAATGGCGGCATCGGCGTCCTCTTTTCCGCACACCCAGCCGCAACCCTAAAAGAGCCATCGTCCGGGCATCCGCACCCCACACGCAACGCTCCGAGCCCCGAACGCGGCAATCCGAACGCAGCCGCAAAGCAAAAAGCCTTGCAGATTCCGGCCTCCAAGCATCATCGGCCGGGTTCCGGGAATTGGCCGCAAGGCAAATAGCTCCGCCGCCGGCTTCGGAAGGTCGGGCGTGAAGCTCCGGGCTTCGCGAAAACGAGGCTTGCAGGCTAGCGAACGGGTGAAAAAGAGCCAAAGGTGGGATTCCGCAGGCCATGCATAGGATTCCAAGCCCCATGCGCAAGGCGGAACGTGCCGATGTCGGCACGTTACAGGTCGCACCTACTGCTTTTGGGCCGGGTGGCGAAGCTCGAGCCCAGGCTGATCCCACGGGAAGGTATGATCGAAAGAAGAAGGGAAGGGCGACCGACTGGGTTGGTGCAGGACTGACATACGGACGGCAATCAATGATTCGGCGGCCTTTACCTGGCCTTGCGTGCTTTGGCTTTTTCTCACTCGTGATCTTTCTGTTTGTTCGCTACTGAAGGCTCCGGCGCACCCTCTCCCGGCCTTCGGCCACCCTCTCCCATCAAGGGAGAGGGGAGTCAACGTAGTCTCTCCGAAGTCATTACAACCGGAAACATGGCAGTGGTGGGCCAGGGCCCACCCTACGGCTGATCGTTGGGTCAGTTGTCGATCCGCATGCAAATCGTTCGTCGTATCCATAGGACCGCTCGGGTCCGCCGAGTCGGAGAACACTATGCGCAAACTCATCGTCGCCGAACACCTCAGTCTGGATGGCGTGATTCAAGGCCCCGGCGGGCCTGAAGAAGATCCCAGCGGCGAATTCCGCCTCGGCGGCTGGACGGTACCGTATTCCGACGAAGCCATCGGCCAGAACTTGCAGGACCTGTTCTCGCAGCCGTTCGAGTTGCTATTAGGGCGCCGCACCTACGACATATGGGCGGCGTACTGGCCGCACGTACGAGCCGGCAATGCAATCGCCGACCGGTTCAACAGCGTGCCCAAGCACGTGGCCACTCATCGACCCGACACGCTGGACTGGCACAACAGCCATGCGCTGCAGGGCGACCTGGCCGACGCGGTACGCGCGCTCAAAAAGCAGGACGGCGCCAACCTGATGACGTGGGGCAGCGGCGATATGGTGCGCCAACTGCTTGCCGCCGGGTTGGTGGACGAGTTCCGGCTCATGATTTATCCCGTCGTACTTGGGCGCGGCAAGCGCCTGTTCGACGACAACGCACAACCGTCGGCCTTCGCCGTGACCCACTCGACCCGCACGGCCAGTGGCGTGCTGCTCGCCCGCTATGCATGCAGCGGCGGGGTGCGTACAGGAACGTTCAAAGATTCTGAGTGATCTAGCCCGGGTAGAACCGTGCGGATTATTCTTGTTGAGTTGATGTCGTCGGTCGCTTATAAATCGTGCAGGGTCGCCGGCACATCGGCTAGCGCGGCCGGGGATTTTAAGAGATTGGACGGTAGATCGTCGGCAATACCAGGGTCGGGAGGACCGCGCATGGGCAAGGTGAAGCAATTATTCCAGGTCATCAGCTATCTGCAGTACCCGCTGCTGCTGGTTGCGCTGGGTTATGTGGTCTATCCGTACTTCGCGGGTTTCGAAAAATTCTGGACATCCATCAATAGTGCGCTGATCTTCAGCGGGCTGGCGATCAGTTTTTCGACGCTGCAGGACACCACCAAGACGCAGAACAATTTCTCCAAGAAGATATGGGAGGACCCGCGCAAGGGGACGCTCGCGCTGATGGTGATCTCGGGCACGACGCTGCTCTTTCTAGCTCTGGGGATGTTCGGCTTTTTCGTTTCCAAGGGCGGCATCCTCAAGGAAGTCAGCTTCGGCGTGCTGATGCTGGGGCTTGGATACGTCGGGCTGTTGAAGGCGGCCATCGAGATGCATGAGCACCATCGGATAGTGGCTACGGCCGTACGCCCGGCAGAGCCCGCATAAGGCGAACCTCGCATCGCTTGCGGCGGTTCCGTCTTACGGGTTCTCAAAGCGACCCGCCGACTCACGATCGCGTTCGTATCGTCTGGCGAGCGGAAACAGCGGCAACCAGGACTCGCGACGAAGGGTCCAGAGCTCGTAGGTCGGCCTCAGTTGGTCGGGAGCATCCAGCGTTCCCAGGTTCACTTCGACTTCGTCCGCACTGCGCCCGAAAACCGACGAGCCGCAGCGGGGGCAGAAGAACCGCCCGGCGTAGTCGCGTGTCTCGCCCTCGATCGTCACCGCCTCCTGCGGGAACACCGCCGAAGCATGGAAGAGGGCCCCATGATGCTTACGGCAATCGAGACAGTGACAAAGGCCGACCCGGTAGGGGCGTCCCGACGCCACGATGCGGACGTTGCCGCACAGGCAACCACCGGTGAATCGTTCCATGCTGCGTCTCCTCTAAAAACAAGTGCCGTAGCGCGGGTAGAGCGTAGCGGATCATCGCCTGCGGCGGCTCCCCCTTTCGGATTCGCCCGCCGCTGCTGGAAGCAATAATTGGAACCGGATTCTCCCAGGCCCGGTCATGGCTGCAGTAACGTGTGCCACGCACGCAAACCGCCGAACAACTTCCAATCGAAGGATCGAACCTCATGACCGCTCTGCTACCCGCCGAACTCGCCTGGTACGCCACCGGCCGCTTCTATCGCACCAACGATGGCTCGCTGGCCGATTACGGTTACTTCCTGCATCTGCCCCTATTCGACGTGCCGCTCTTCGACGGCCAACCCGGGGAGACGACCGCGCATTTCACCTTCGCCGCCACGCCGTTCAAGTCGCAGGCCGTGACCAACGGCGCGCTGTCGCTCGGGCTCGATCCGATCGGCGAATTCTCCTTGTACCTGCAGCGGCAACCGGCGGGAAACTTCGACGACCCGGCTTCGTTCGCGCAGGGCGAATGCATCGCCACCTTCCGCCGCGCCAGCCTGGTGGTGGGCACGACGGTCGCCGCCACCCTCGGTACGACAGCGGAGCCGTTGATGGGCGACAACGTGTTCTCCGCGCGCCTGATCGCCAGCACGCCGTTCGAGTTCGGCGGCCTTCGCCACGACGTCGCCTACAGCCTGGGACAGGGCGTCACCCAGTTCGGCACCGCCGCAGTCACCCCCGTGGTTCCGCCGCCGCCGGGCTACGACCTGGTGCTGCCGTTCACGGGATCGGCGATCGCATTGGGTCGAGTGGGGTAAGCCGGTAGTCCGGCCAGCTTCTGCGCACGCTGGCGGTAGATTGGCGGGTGTTTGGCGTCAGCGACAGATCGCGAACGGGTCTACCTTGCTGAGCCGGATGGCTGGAGACCGAGATGTCCTTTAGATCAATGAGTGCCGTTTCCGAGCCGTGCGCGAACTCGAAGACGATTCTTTCGGGTAAGCCCGGTCAGATCTCCAGCGGCATGGTCCCTTCGACCAACTGGCGGCGTGCGCGATCGTGGTCTTTCTTTATCTGCCGCTCCGTCCTGCAGACATCGATGATGCGGTTGCTTCCGACCTTGCGCTCTTGCGCGCAGACCAGTCGGTTGTCGGGATCGTTGTTGATCGTCGCTTCTATCCATTCGAGCGCATTGAATGCCTCGACGCGCTGTTTCTTGCTCAGCTCCGACGCGTAACGCTTATCGCCGATCATGTCGAGCAGCCGCGCCTGTTTCGATAGCAGCCGTTCCTTGGTGACGGTGGGCATGTCCTTGTAGCGTCCAGTGCCCGCCAGCACATCCCCGCGTATCTCTTTCTGTTGGAGCACTATCTGCTCCAGCATGGGCGGCTCGGCGGCCGCGGCCGTCGCGTCGTGGATCCACAACCCGGCAATCAAAAGCGAAATCAGGATCGTTGCTTTCATCTTCGTGTCCCTGCTCCATGGTCGGCAGAGGCAAAATAGCGCACTAAGGCGGCCGCAACCAGCCCGGCAGGCAGGTTCCCCCAAGGCGGCTGCGGGCTTCATCCAAAACACCGCGCCGGGACGGGAAAGTGGAATACGATTCCCCTCAGGATCCGCATAATGCGATGAGGAAAGCCGATATGAGCGAACACGACACCGCCGCCAACAATCCATCAGCCCCCGGGGGGCAGGGCACCGAGATCGCAACCCTTGCCGGCGGCTGCTTCTGGGGCGTGGAGGAAATCCTGCGCGAGGTGCCCGGGGTGATCGACACCGACGTGGGCTACACCGGCGGCTGGCTGGAGAACCCGACCTACGACGACACCCACGACAGCAAGTCCGGCCACGCCGAAGCCATCCGGATCACCTTCGATCCGTCCATCCTGAGCTACGAAGATCTGCTGGAAAAGTGGTTCTTCAAACTGCACGACCCCACCACGCTCAACCGCCAGGGCAACGACGTCGGCACCCAGTACCGGTCCGCGCTGTTTCCGCACACTCCCGAGCAAAAGGCGACGGCCGAACAGGTGATAGCGCGCGTGAACGCCTCGGGCAAATGGAAACAGCCCATCACCACCTCCATCGAACCGGCCGCCACCTGGTACAGCGCCGAGTCCTACCACCAGGATTACCTGCGTAAGCATCCGGGCGGGTATAGCTGTCACTTCATGCGGGACTAGGGTGCCGCAGCAGGGATCGTCCGATCTCAAGAGGCCGAGCAATTGAGATCTACTTGAAGAGCTGAATGCGTATGACTGGTCAGAAACCTAGGCTGCAAACAGTAAAGCGGCTTAGAGCCTTGGCGTTTTTTGGTTTCTCCTGCATGTTCATAGTCGCATTTGGCTTTGACGCTCCGGGCACAAACTGGATCGACTATCTCCTCATTGGTCTTTTCCTGATTACCGTGGTCCTGTCGTTTCTGTCTGCGGGGCACGCGTTCGACTATCTGCATCGATGGTGGATGCTTCGCAAGTGACACTCCTGCCGCTACCCCATCACTGCGACCGTGTATCGATCCGCAGACTGCGGCCGTCCGACCTGCGCGCCTTTCATGCCTATCGCAGCGACCCCGAGGTAGCCAGGTATCAGGGCTGGTCGACCATGTCGGAATCGGAAGCTGCCGCCTTTCTGCATGAGCAAAGCTCGGCCTCCCTGTTGCAGCCAGACCACTGGTGCCAACTCGGCATAGCGACTCGCGGCGACGACCAGCTGATCGGAGACGTGGGTGTTTGCGTCGCCGACGATCTGGAACAGGCGGAGATCGGTTTTTCCCTTGGCGCCCCGTCGCAAGGCAGAGGGTTCGGGAATGAGGCGGTCCGGGCGGTCCTCGATCTGCTTTTCATGCATACCCCTGTTGCCCGGGTGATCGCCATTACCGACGCCCGCAACGTCCCGGCCATCAGACTGCTTGAGCGGGTAGGGATGCGCATGACCAGCACGGTAGATGCCGTGTTCAAGGGGCATCCCTGCGTTGAGCACGTCTTCGCCATTAATTGCGGTGAAAGCTAACGACTCAGGCCCGGCCGGCCTTTGGAAGCCGTTCGGCACGCCGTAGGTTACACCGCAATGAACGCGATGCGTACATTGACGTGCGGATGCTGCCACAGGAAAGAGTAGGGAATTTCCGCTTCCAGATAATGTAAATCGCCGACTAATTCACCTTATAGGTGAATTGCAGCCGAGATGGCCGGACGACCGGCTGTCGGGGAAAGCGAGTACCCCGCGATCTAGCGACCGGCTGGACGCTGACTCCAGCAGCCGCCGCCAATTTGCGCAGAATCGGTTATATGATATAAATGGTATAAATAATTAATAAGGTTTCCGCAATGAAGCGAAATCAACCGAAGGGCGGCAGCCGAAAATCACCGGCGGAAAAGATCAAGTCCGAAAAGATCAAGTCCGAAAAGCCGGTCAAGGCGGAAAAGCCGGCAACGCCAGCGAAGCGGAAATCTTCCCCTATGGCGGCCTTGCCGGCGCAGCCGCCAAAGAAAGACAAACTGGTCCGCGACAGCTTCACCTTGCCGCGCGAGGATTTCGAGTTAATCGCCGCGCTCAAGGACCGGGCGCTGGACTTCAAGCGGCCGACCAAGAAAAGCGAACTCCTGCGCGCCGGCCTGCAAGTGTTGGCAAGCCTGGACCAGGCGAAGTTGCGCACGGCGCTGGACGCGCTGCGCCCGCTCAAAGCCGGACGCCCCAAAAACTAAGCCTGCCGCGACCTCGCGCAAGGCCATCGTCCCGCCGATCCGGCGGGGCAGTCGTCTTTGCGTCATCCCCACCGTAAGACCCTCGACATCATGAAGCTCAAGAACCTGCCGCTCTCTTCTCTGTTCCGCCGTTCGGCCCGTCTGCGCATCGGTGGGCTGATGTTGCTGGCGGTCGCGCTGGCGACGATGTCGGCCTGGCTGCACGCGAACGCGAATTCCGTCGCCTCTTTTGCCGCGCAGGCCACTCCCGGGCAGGAGCATTTCACCGTTACCGACCTGGAATGGACCGATGCCGGCCGTGCGCGGCGCGTGCCGGCGCGTTTGTTCTGGCCGGAATCGGCGAGTACTGGGAAAGTGCCGCTGATCGTTTTCTCGCATGGCATCGGCAGCTCGCGCGATGGATATTCCTACCTGGGGCGGTACTGGGCCAGCCATGGCATCGCCAGCCTGCACCTGCAGCATGTGGGAAGCGACCGCGCCCTCTGGCAGGGCAACGTGTTCTCGCTGGTCGCGCGTTTCCAGCGGGCCGCCGGCGATCAGGAAGCGATCGCCCGCGTGCACGACTTCAGCTTTGCGCTCGATCGCCTGCTGCAAAGCGGACGCGGCGCGCACATCGCCCGCGACCGTATCGTCGCTGCCGGCCATTCTTATGGGGCCAACACCACGCTGCTGGCCGCTGGCGCCAAAGTCGTGCGCGACGGGCGCCTGCTGCAGTTCCGCGATCCGCGCATTCGCGCCGCCATCGTGATCTCGGCGCCGCCTTTCTACGGCGAAAAGGATTTCGCGCCGATCCTGTCCGGTATCGCTATCCCCACCTTGCATGTCACCACCGCCGACGATGTCATCCGCATTCCGGGTTTCGGATCGGGACTCGAGGACCGGCTGAAGATATTCGACGCCACCGGCGGCCCGTTCAAGGCGCTGGCCGTGTACAAGCAGGGTAGCCACAACGTCTTCACCGAGCGGCGTTATTTCGATTCGCTGGAAGTGGCGACCGAGGTCAAGACCGCGACGGAAGGATTGTCGCTGGCCTTCCTCGATCAGGTCTTCGGACAGGCCGATACCCTGGATCTGTGGGAACGCAAACACCGGGCGCTGTTTTCCGAGTACGTGGAGCGCCGCTAGCCGCTATTGGGGCGCTCGACGGTGCCCAGGTTCGACCTGCGGCACCGGACTTTGGTCTTAAATTGAGGGCGCCGTATTTGCCGTATGCTGGGCGGATCGCGGCCCGCTACGCCAGTCATGAACGCTCACTCGAAAGATGCGCCGAAGGATCTGGGCGCCGCTTTGCGCGGCATTGCGGATCACCAATTGACGCGTGCGAGCCAGTGCCTGGGCTGGAAGGGCGGGCATCGGCACAAAGGCGTGCATCAGGCGCGCAAGTCGATCCGGCGGGTGCGTTCGATTCTGGCGCTGGCAGGCGCAACGCTGGGCCCTGGTGCGGAGGCCCTCAGCTATCTGCTTTCCGAAATCAACCAAGGCCTTTCCCGCGTCCGCGACGCGCAGGCGCTGGTGGAAGCGATCGACCACCTTGCGGCCCAGACCCATGGTGAGAAATGGCTGCGGCTTCTGGTCAGGGCGCGTAGAAGCGCGGTCGCGGCCAGACGGATCGTGCTGCAAGCGGCGATCGCCGCGGACCCGGATTTTCTCCAGGCTAGAAACCTGCTGGCAAGCATCAACGTCGCTCTGGACGGACTGGCATGGAGTAGCGTGGCTAACCGCGAAGTCGAAGCCGCGTTTTCCCTGGGCAAGGAAAAGACCCGAAAAGCCGCAAAGAAAGCCCACAAAACCGGCGAAGACGAAGACTGGCACCGTTGGCGACGCAAGGCGAGGCGGCAGTCGCAGCAACAACGGATCCTGGCCGAGGCGGGAATCAAATCCACCGTGGAGTACGACGACAGGGGAATCGCTTCCTTGCTCGGCCAGCAGCAGGATTGTTCGCTGTTGCTCGAATTCTGCGAATCGGACCGCTCGCCGATCCGTTGGACCGATCGCAATCAGCTCAATCGCTTGGTCGAGAAAAAACTCGGATCGCTGCGAAAGACCCTCGCCAGTCAAACGGTCGAAGCCTAGAGCGGACCTCAGTCGCCGATTCCGCGCGGCAGGGCCAAACCGGACGCACCCGCGACCACCTTGCGCACGCTCGAAATCGCGGCGGCCGACAGCGAGTGGCGCGCCAAAGACACGGGAACCTTGCCGCCGACATCGGTCAGGGAGGCATAGGTCAGCCGGGTGCCGGTGCCGCTCGGGGTCATCACCCATTCGCCGCGCGAGCGCAGCGCGATGCAATCCGGCTTGGGTTTATTGCCCACGTAATCGAGCGAAACGAACCGCACCCGGATTTCGCCGTTGGCATGGGCCTGTCTTTCGAAACGCATGGAATAGCAACGCTCGCTGATCATCGGCGTATTGAGCACGTCCGACCAGATCGTGAGTTCCCGCTCGCGTTTGATGAACGTGCGGCGGATGTTTCTGTTCTTCTCGTCCAGGTACTTTCCGAACAGATAATCGGCGACGGTTTGCGGCGAAGCCTTCAGCGAGGTGCTGACGCGCAGTTCGTCGAAGCGCTCGCCCGGAAGCTGCCGGGTCTCCATTCGTATGCCGTCTTTTTCGCTGGCGATACGCCATTGCTGAGCCTGCGCGCGGCCGGAAATGGCCAGTGCGGCTGGCAGGAGCAGCAGCAAAACCAGAAGCCTGATGGCTGCGTGCGGCGCTAGCGCGGCCTGCTTGTGAAATGAAGCCATGTCGCCCCTCTCTCCCCGATTCTGCGCGGTTGCGGAGGATTCGATGCTCATGTCGTGACAGGGTCAAGACAGGATGGTCCTGACGGGCGCCGCCCAGGTCTCATCCATCGGTCGGCGGAGCGGGTCTCCCTTTGTAACAAAGATGCAATCTTTCCTTGTAAACATTCGACTATTCGGGAAATGTTGAAAGATGGATACCGCTCAAACCGTCAACGCCCTCCGTGCGCTCGCCCATGGTCATCGCCTCGCGGCCTATCGGGCGCTAGTGCAGGCGGGGCAGGAAGGATTGGCGGTGGGCCAGTTGCGCGATGCGCTCGATTTGCCTGCCGCCACTTTGACTTCCCACTTGAACCAGCTTCGCGCCGCAGGGCTGGTCACGGACGAACGCGAGGGGCGGGTGATCCGTGTCCGCGCCGACTATGAGCACATGAACGCGTTGCTCGGCTTCTTGACCGAAAATTGTTGCGGCGGCCGATCGTGCGGCGGTCAATCGTATGTTTCTGATCCGAAAGAAAGCATGGCGCTGAATCCCTCCTTGTGACCTCGAGAGCCAACGATGGCAGACAAAATCTACAACGTGCTATTCCTTTGTACCGGTAATTCGGCGCGGAGCGTCATGGCGGAAGCGATCCTGAACGTACTGGGCAAGGACCGCTTCAAGGCGTTCAGCGCCGGCAGCAGTCCGAGCGGCCACGTGCAGCCGATGGCGAAAGAACTTGCCGAGGCGATCGGCTACGACACCAGCCAGGTGCGCAGCAAAAACTGGGACGAATTCGCTGCCGAAGGCGCGCCCGAGATGGATATCGTCATCACCGTCTGCGACAACGCGGCCGGCGAAGCCTGTCCGATATGGTTGGGCCATCCGGCGCTCGCCCACTGGGGCGTTGCCGATCCGGTGGCGGCAACCGGCGATGAGGCCGCCCGCAGGCATGCCTACACCGCGGCGTTCGCCACGCTCCGCCGCCGCGTCGAACTTCTGCTGTCGTTACCGCTGGAAAGCCTCGACCGCCTGGCGGCGCAGACGAAGCTGCGCGAAATCGGGAAGGTTGAAGCCGGATGAGTCCGCCACGCCGGCTCCTGTCCGAGTTCATCGCAACCGGACTGCTGCTCACTACGGTCATCGGCTCGGGAATCATGGCCGAACGGCTGGCGGGCGGTAACGATGCGATCGCCTTGCTCGCCAATACGCTTGCGACCATGGGCGGGCTCTACATCCTGATCGAAGTGTTCGGTCCGATCAGTGGCGCGCACATGAATCCGGCGGTGAGCGCGGTGATGGCCACCCGTGGCGAGTTGCCTTGGAAGTTGCTGCCGGGCTACCTCGTGGTCCAGTTGGCGGGTGCCGCGTGCGGAGCATGGCTCGCACATGCGATGTTCGATATGTCCATCCTCCAATTCTCCGACAAGCCGCGGCATGGCGGCGGGCGATGGCTGGCCGAGGCGGTCGCCACCGCCGGGCTGCTGCTGGTGGTGTTGCGTGCGCCGTCGTCGCGCGTTGCGGCGATGGTCGCCGCTTATATCGGCGCGGCGTACTGGTTCACCTCATCTACGTCGTTCGCCAATCCCGCTGCCGCGTTCGGACGCATGTTCAGCGACAGTTTCGCTGGAATCGCACCGTCCGACGTGCCGGGTTTCGTCATTGCCGAAAGCATCGGCGCGGCGATCGGCGTCGGTATCCACAAACTTCTTGGCCCAGAGCAGAAGATCTGATTCCGGAACCCATTGCGACTGGAGGTCGAGCTTTTCCCGCTAAAGCCTGATCGCCGCCCGCGCGGAATCCGCATCCGCCAACCGCGCCCAAGTGGCCGAGACGATCATCTCGGCCTCGGCCCAGTCGATGCGGTCGCAAGCTGCCACACCGTCCTTGTATTGATGGCACAGCTTGGACTGCAATTCGGCGGGACTCTTTCGGTGGTTGAGCAGGAAAGTGTCGTAGCCGAACTTGAAAGTGGCGATATAGCGTTCGAACTCCAGGCCGGACTTGAAATACGGCCCATCGGGATAACTGCGTTGCCAGTGCAGGAGTTCCCGCCCCAGATCCGGCATCCAGTCCATTGCCGCTTGTGCGGCGGAGTTGTTCATAGGCATAAGCAAGCCTCCGTGGCGTCAGCCATCAGCGTCGCTCTTGCAGCGACATGCCAGCTATACAGCACCAGTCTGAACGCAGCGACCGAATGGCCTTTGCGTACGGTGGAAGCGGGCATTGCGACGGATATCCGTGCAATTCCTCGGGGAATGGTTCAGGTAGGAGCCAACGCAGATCCCGGTTCCGACGATGCGGACTCAGTCGATCCGGTAAACCCGCGCCTTCGGCAGGTCCTCATCCACCTGCAGGAACCAGCGTCCGGCGATGCCGGGGACGACGACGATCTCGGGCGACTCGAAAGGTTTGCGCAGTTTCATGCTGCCCTTGAGCACCTTCCAGTTCTGGCCGTTCTCCAGCTCGAACACGGTGCCGGGTTCCCAACCGCCGACCGAGCCTTTCACGCGGCTGCGGATGGGCTCATCGTTGAGGCCGATCAGGGACGAGGAGGAGGCGCGTTCGGTTTCCGCTTCCGTCTTGCTGGCTTCGACGGCCTTGACCACGTCCTCGCGCAGCAGGCCGTTCAACAGCTTCAGTTGCTCGGGCGACAGCTGGTCCAACCCGGTCGCGTGCAGTTGCTCGGCGGTCAGGCGTTGTTCGATATCCACATAGGGCTGCTTGGCCAGTACGGCGAAAGACGCCAGAACAAGCGTCAAAGCAAGGGCGAACTTTGCGGACATGCCGGTTTCTCCAACGGAGCGGCCAGGCAGCGCCCGGCATTACGCCCAGGCAACAAGTTTGCGTCGGTTTTGTTTCAGTTTGGTGTCACGTAGGTCGGGGCTACGTCCCCGACGTTACGTAATGTTGCGGATTTACGTTGCGTCGGCCACGTAGAACCCGCCCCGTACTTGATACGGGGGCCGACCTACGGAACTGGTGTGTCCGTCATCCCCGCGTTCGCCGGGATGACGATGGTTGAGATCAGAGCTTCGCAGGCATCAAGGAGCCACTGTCTCCAAAATACGCTGGCCGACCGCGGCGGTCTCGGCTTCGACAGCGTCTTCCCGAACTTTGGCAAGCTCGGTCTGCGCCATCAGCAGCGGGCAGTGCACGCTCATGTAGTCGATCTCCAGATTGAGCCGCTCCAGCAGGAAGTCCACGAAAGCGCGCACCTTGGGCGACTGCACGTGGCCGCGTGGGAACACCGCGTTCAATTCGTACTCCCCTCCCGTCCAGCCGGCCAGCACGCGCTGCACATGGCCCATCTCCACGAACGGCTTGACCATCACGTCGGCGGCGATCAGCACGCCTTCGCCGCACAGCAAAGCGCCCTTGAGCGCGGCCGGATCGTTGGCGACCAGGATCGGATTGACGGTGAAGTCGCGATCGCCGACGCCGTCGTTCAAGGTCCACTGATAACTATTGCCGTGGCGATGCTTGGGCATGGCCATGGTGCGATGGTGCTGCAGGTCGTCCGGATGCAAGGGCTCGCCGTGTTTGGCGATGTAGGTGGTGCTGGCGTATACCTGCGTGCGCAGGCTGCCCAGGCGACGTGCGACCAGGTTTGAATCGGGCAGGTTGCCGATGCGCAGGGCGACATCGATCTCGCCGCCGATCAGGTCCAGCGGTTCGTTGCTGAGGATCATCTCCACCCGCACTTCCGGATGGCGCGCATGGAACTCGCCCAGCAGCGGCGCGATCTTGTCGATGCCGATGGAGTAGGGCGCGGTGAACTTCAGCCAGCCGCGCGGGCCGGCGTGCAACTGGCTGACCGCGCTCTCGGCTTCGGTCAATTCGCGGGCGATGCGCTGGCAGTGTTCGTAATAGATGTTGCCGGCTTCGGTAAGGCCCAGCTTGCGGGTGGTGCGATGCAGGAGTTGCGCGCCGAGGCGCGTTTCCAGTTCCTGCACTTTGCGGCTGACCGTGGTCTTGGGCAGACGCAGCGAATTGGCCGCGGCGATGAAGCTGCCGTGTTCGACCACCTTGACGAAGATCAGGGTGTCGTTGAGATCGTGGCTCATGAGGAACTCCCGGTGGGGGTGGTACGGGTATTGGACCGCTGACGGGATTATTATTCCCTTTAATTCGGACTAATCAAGTCCTGATTGCAGGTTTATCTTGTCGGCACGCCCCAAAGAGCCCGCTGCCGCCATGCTGTTTTCCCGCTTCTTCCGCTCCGAGCCGGACCCCGAAATCAACGAAGAGACAACGCTTTCAGAGCTGAAAGCGCTGACCAATCGCTTGTCCGGTACGGCTTTTCGCGAATTCACCTCCCCCCATCGCAGCCAGACCGGCGGCGGGGTGCGGCTTGGACGGAAGGGTCGTGGGACTATCGCTACTATTGGGATTATCCCATCGACGGGAGTAAAAGTCCCATGAGTGGGATATTGAACCCCGAGATCCTGGTGCTTGGCGCCGGCGGCACGGTGGGCTTCGGTGTTGTCGGCGCATTGCTGGAAGCCGGCAGCCCCGTGCTTGCGGTAGGGCGCGACGGACCACGCATGCAAGCGTTGGCCGAACACTTCGCCGGCGAACCCGCGCTGGAACTGATGACCACCGGCTGCATCACCAGCGATGAGGATGCGGCGAAGCTGGTGGCGAACCTGCGCAAACGCAAGCGTCCGTTGCGCGCGGTGTTCGCCAGCCTGGCCAGTCCGCTGGAAGGCGGCCGGCTGATGGACAAGCCCACCGACTTCCTGCGCCGCAAACTGGACATGGATATGCTGCCGCACCTTGCCGCCGCGCGCCATCTGGTGCCGCTGCTGGCCGAGAGCGAAGGCACTTCGCATTACATCCTGATCGGCGGGCCTTACGCCGAACGCGGCTGGGCCGGTTACGGCCATGCCTCCATCACCGCCGCCGCGCTGCGCATGCTGACCAACGTGCTGCACGAAGAGTCGCACCCGTTGGGCGTGCGCGTGCAGATGCTGTCCGTAGATCAGCCGGTGTGCACGCCCGAGAACGCACGCAATGCCTGCGCCGAATGGCCCAGCGCCATTGCCGTGGGCCGCCATGCGGTGTCGCTGCTGACCCGCACCGAGCGCGCGCAGCCGGTGGTGCGTTTCGACGCGGGCCGCGCGCTGACGCCGCCGCAGCCGCTTTTCAACCGTTTCCCTTTCCCCTTGTCCACCCACGAGACCAATCGATGAACGCCATCTCTTTTCTTGAAAACCGTGCGCTACGCACCACAGCGCTGGGCGTGATGCTCGCGCTGTCCGTCGCGGTGATTTCGGGTTGCAGCGGCCAGGCCGCCGAAACCGGGATGCCGCCGCCGCCGGAAGTCAGCGCCGCGCCGGTGCTGATCAAGCAGGTCAGCCAGTGGGACGATTTCAGCGGCCGCGTGGAAGCGGTGGAAAACGTCGACCTGCGCCCGCGCGTGTCCGGTTACATCGACCGCGTGAACTACGAAGAAGGCCAGGAAGTCCGCAAGGGCGATGTGCTCTTCACCATCGATTCGCGCAGCTATCGCGCCGAGCTCGCGCGCGCCCAGGCCGATCTGGCCCGCGCCCGCAGCCAGGCCGAACTGGGCCGCAGCGAGGCGACACGCGCGAAGAAGCTCTCCGATCTACAGGCCATTTCCACCGAGTCCTACGAACAGCGGCGCTCCGCCGCCGCCGAAGCGAAGGCCAATGTCGCCGCCGCCCAGGCCGCGGTCGATGCGGCGCGGTTGAATCTGGAATTCACCCAGGTGCGTGCGCCCATCAGCGGCCGCGCCGGTCGCGCGCTGGTCACCGCCGGCAATCTGGTCAGCGCCGGCGACTCGGCCAGCGTGCTGACCACGCTGGTATCGCTGGACAAGATGCATGTGCACTTCGATACCGACGAACGCACCTTCCTGCATTACGCCGAGCTGGCACGCAAGGGCGAGCGTCCGAGCGAGAACGGTGCGGGTGTGCCGGTGCAGGTCGGACTGGTGGGCGAGGAAGGTTTCCCGCACACCGGCGTGGTCGATTTCCTGGACAACCAGGTCGATCCGGCCACCGGCACCATCCGCGCGCGCGCTTTGCTGGACAACGCCGACCGTGTGTTCACGCCGGGCCTGTTCGCACGGGTTCGCGTGCTGGGCAGCGGCGAGTTCAAGGCGATGCTGATCGACGACAAGGCGGTGCTGACCGACCAGGACCGCAAGTACGTGTACGTGGTCGACGCCAAGGGCCAGGCGCAGCGCAAGGACGTGGAACTCGGACGCACCGCCAACGGACTGCGCATCGTCGAAAAAGGCCTGGCCAGCGGCGACAAAGTGATCGTCAGCGGCGTGCAGAAGGTGTTCTTCCCCGGCATGCCGGTGAAGGCGAAGACCGTGACGATGGGCGCACCAGAACCCGCGCCGAAAGTAGCGATGAAGTAGCCATGAAAGCCCCCTCCCTTGCGTAGCAGGGGAGGGTTGGGGAGGGGTGCTCTTCGCGCTACCTCCCCGAAAGGCAAAAGCTTGCCCCCATCCGCCCTTCGGGCACCTTCCCCCGTGAAACAGGGGAAGGGTTCGACTTCTTGCTTTGCAGGGAGACGGGTTCTCTTTTTCAGATTCTCCAGTTACAGGAAATCCACCCATGGACTTCTCAAGATTCTTCATCGACCGGCCGATCTTCGCCGCGGTGTTGTCGATCGTGATCTTCGCCGCAGGCCTGATCGCGATCCCGATGCTGCCTATCGGCGAATACCCGGAAGTGGTGCCGCCCTCCGTGGTGGTGCGCACTGTCTATCCCGGCGCCAACCCCAAGGTGATCGCCGAAACCGTGGCCACGCCATTGGAAGAAGCCATCAACGGCGTCGAGGACATGATGTACGTCAAGTCCATCGCCGGCTCCGATGGCGTGCTGCAGCTGACCGTCACCTTCAAGCCCGGCGTCGACGCCGATGACGCCGCCGTGCGCGTGCAGAACCGGGTCAGCCAGGCGCTGGCGCGGCTGCCCGAGGATGTGCGCCGGCAGGGCGTGACCACGCAGAAGCAGTCGCCGGTGTTCCTGATGGTGGTGCACCTGGTGTCCACCGACGGCAAGTACGACTCGCTGTACCTGCGCAACTACATGCGTCTGCACGTGAAGGACGAACTGGCCAAGATCCCGGGCGTCGGCGATGCGCAGGCCTTCGGCGGCGGCGACTACGCCATGCGCCTGTGGTTGGATCCGGAGAAGGTCGCCTCACGCGGTCTGACCGCCAGCGATGTGCTGCGCGCGGTGCGCGAGCAGAATGTGCAGGTTTCGGCCGGCCAGCTCGGCGCCGAACCGATGGCCAACGGCAGCGATTTCCTGCTGCCGATCAACGCCAAGGGCCGCCTGAGCACCACCGAGGAGTTCGGCGACATCGTGCTCAAGAGCGGTGCCGCCGGCGAGATCGTGAAGTTGTCCGACGTGGCCCGCATCGAGCTGGCCGCAGGCGATTACACCCTGCGTGCGCGCCTGGACGGCATGAATGCCGCGGCCATCGGCATCTTCCAGGCCCCCGGCGCCAATGCGCTGGAGATCCGCGACTCGGTCATCGCCAAGATGGACGAGATCGCCAAGACCTTGCCGCCGGGCGTGAAGTACGAGTCGATCTACGACACCACCATCTTCGTGCGCGATTCGATCAAGGCCGTGGTGACCACGCTGCTGGAAGCCACCTTGCTGGTGGTGCTGGTGGTGATCCTGTTCCTGCAGACCTGGCGCGCGTCGATCATTCCGTTGATCGCGGTGCCGGTATCCATCGTCGGTACTTTCGCCGCTTTGTATTTGCTTGGATTCTCGATCAACACGCTGACCTTGTTCGGCCTGGTGCTGGCCATCGGCATCGTGGTCGACGACGCCATCGTGGTGGTGGAGAACGTGGAACGGCACATCGAGCTGGGCGCGAGCCCGCTGGAGGCCGCGCATCTGGCGATGAAGGAAGTGTCCGGGCCGATCATCGCGATCGCACTCGTGCTATGCGCGGTGTTCGTGCCGATGGCCTTCTTGACCGGCGTGACCGGCCAGTTCTACAAGCAGTTCGCGGTGACCATCGCCATTTCCACGGTGATTTCGGCGATCAACTCGCTGACCCTGTCGCCGGCGCTGGCCGCCAAGCTGCTGAAGCCTCACGACGCGGCCAAGGATGCGCCTTCGCGTTTGATCGAGCGCCTGTTCGGCTGGCTGTTCCGCCCGTTCAACCGTTTCTTCAAGAAGAACTCGCAGCGCTACGAGGGCGCGGTGTCGCGCGCGCTCAGCAAGCGCGGCGCGGTGTTCGCCGTGTACGTGGTGTTGCTGATCGGTGCGGGCGTGATGTTCAAGGCGGTGCCGGCGGGCTTCATTCCGTTGCAGGACAAGCTGTATCTGATCGCGGGCGTGAAGATGCCGGAAGGCGCGTCGATCGAGCGCACGGACGCGGTGCTGAAGAAGATCGCGACGATCGCGAAGGGAATCGAGGGCGTGGAAAGCGAAGTCGCATTCCCCGGCCTGAACCCGCTGCAGTTCACCAATACGCCCAATAACGGCGTGGTGTTCTTCACCCTGAAGCCATTCGACCAGCGCAAGAACAGCGCGGCGGCGATCACCGCCGAGTTGAACCAGAAGATCTCCGGTATCCAGGAAGGCTTCGCGTTCGCGCTGATGCCGCCGCCCATCCAGGGCCTGGGCAACGGTTCGGGCTGGTCGCTGTTCGTCGAGGACCGCACCAATCTGGGTTACGGCGCGCTGCAGACCGCGGTGCAATCGTTCCAGGGCGCGGCCTCGCAGACGCCGGGCCTGGGCTTCCCGATCAGCAGCTACCAAGCCAACGTGCCGCAGCTGGACGCGGAAGTGGACCGGGTGAAGGCCAAGGCCCAGGGTGTGCCGTTGACCGAGTTGTTCGACACGCTGCAGACCTACCTGGGTTCGGCCTACGTCAACGACTTCAACATGTTCGGCCGCACCTGGCAGGTGATCGCGCAGGCCGACGGCCAGTTCCGCGACAACGTGGAAGACATCGCCAACCTGCGCACGCGTAACGCCAACGGCGAGATGGTGCCGATCGGTTCGATGGTGAACATCAAGCGGACCTACGGTCCGGATCCGGTGATCCGCTTCAACGGCTATCCGGCGGCCGATCTGCTGGGCGACGCCGACCCGCGGGTGATGTCCTCGGGTGAGGCGATGGCCAAGGTGACCGAGCTGGCCGGGCAGGTGCTGCCGCCGGGCATGGGCATCGACTGGAGCGACCTGAGCTACCAGCAGGCCACCCAGGGCAAGGCCGCGCTGGTGGTGTTCCCGCTGGCGGTGTTGCTCGCCTTCCTGGTGTTGGCCGCGCTGTACGAGAGCTGGACCCTGCCGCTGGCGGTGATCCTGATCGTGCCGATGACGCTGCTGTCCGCGTTGGCCGGCGTGTGGCTGACCGGCGGCGACAACAACGTGTTTGTGCAGGTCGGTCTGGTGGTGTTGATGGGCCTGGCGTGCAAGAACGCGATCCTGATCGTCGAGTTCGCCCGCGAGCTGGAAATGCAGGGCAAGGGCATCGTCGAATCCGCACTGGAAGCGTGCCGCCTGCGTCTGCGCCCGATCGTGATGACGTCGGTGGCGTTCATCGCCGGCACGGTGCCGTTGGTGCTGTCGCATGGCGCCGGCGCGGAAGTGCGCTCGGTCACCGGCATCACCGTGTTCGCCGGCATGTTGGGCGTGACCTTGTTCGGTCTGTTCCTGACCCCGGTGTTCTATGTCGCCCTGCGCAAACTGTCGGGACGTCCGCTGGTTACACACGGCGAACCCTCCCTGCCGGCGCCGCACGCGGTGCAGGCTTGATTGCGAAAGCAGGAATCGGATAGCGCCGGTTGGCGGCGCGACCCATCCTATCGATTGCATGGGCGGCGCCAATCCGCCGCCCCGTATCAGCAACTCCCCCACAAATTCGGAGCATCCCCCATGAGCAACGCATCCAAGACCGCACTCGTTACCGGCGCCACCCGCGGCATCGGTTTCGAAACCGTCCGCCAGTTGGCCCAGACCGGCGTCCACACTTTGCTGGCCGGCCGCGACCGCACCAAGGCCGTCGAAGCGGCGCTGAAACTGCAGGCCGAGGGCCTGCCGGTGGAGGCGATCGTCCTCGACGTCACCGACACGGCCAGCATCGCCGCGGCCGCCGATGAAGTGGCGAAGAAGTACGGCCACCTCGACATCCTGGTCAACAACGCCGGCATCCTGCGCGACGAGCAGGGCAAGAAGATCTCGGAACAGACCTTGCAGGCCTGGCGCGAGACCTTCGATACCAATCTGTTCGGCCTGATCGCCGTCACCCAGTCGTTCCTGCCATTGCTGCACAAATCGCCGGCCGGCCGCATCGTCAACGTCTCCAGCCTGCTGGGTTCGATGACGCTGCACAGCGATCCTACGTCGCCGATCTACGACTTCAAGATTCCCGCCTACAACGTCTCCAAGAGCGCGGTGAACGCCTGGACCGTGCAGCTGGCCTACGAACTGCGCGACAGCAAGATCAAGGTCAACACCATCCATCCGGGCTATGTGAAGACGGATATGAATGCGGGCGAAGGCGAGATCGATGTTCCGGACGGCGCCAAGACCAGCGTCGCCCTGGCGCTGATCGACGATGCCGGTCCCAACGGTTCGTACCGTTACCTGGACAACGTCCTTCCCTGGTGAACAGCGGCGGACCACGCAGAACGAAACACGAAACATCCCGCGCGCCATGCGCGCGTCAACGGAGTAGATCATGAGCAACAGTCAGAAAATCGCGCTGGTGACCGGCGCAACCCGCGGCATCGGCCTGGAAACCGTGCGCCAACTCGCCACTGCCGGCGTGCACACGCTGCTGGCCGGACGCGACCTGGGCAAGGCCCGTGAGGCCGCCCAGGCGCTGAAGTCGGAGGGACTGCCGGTAGAAGCCATCGCACTGGATGTCAGCGACGCGGCCAGCATCGCAGCCGCTGCCAAACAGGTCGAAGACAGCCACGGCCGGCTGGATATCCTGGTCAACAACGCCGGTATCTTCAAGGACGACTTCGCCAAGTCGCCTTCCGAACAAAACCTGGAGATCTGGCGCGAGACCTTCGACACCAATCTGTTCGGCATGGTGGCCGTCACTCAGGCCCTGCTGCCGCTGTTGCGGCGTGCGCCCGCCGCACGCATCGTCAATCTTTCCAGCAGCCTGGCTTCGCTGGCGTTTCATAGCGACCCGGGTTCGGAGCTCTACGATTTCAAAGTCCCGGCCTACAACGTATCCAAGACAGCGGTCAATGCGTGGACCGTCCAGCTGGCTTATGAGTTGCGCGATACCGCCATCAAAGTCAACGCCGCCGATCCGGGCTCGGTGAAGACCGACATGAATAGCAACGGGCAGCTTGAGCTGGCCGATGGCGCCGCTACCAGCGTGGCTCTGGCGCTGCTCGACGACGCTGGCCCGACCGGTACGTTCCAGCACCGCGGCGAGGTGCTGCCATGGTGATCCGTACTCTTACCGTCGCCGTCGCCAGCGTGTTGCTGGCGGCGTGCACCGTCGGCCCGGACTACGTGCGGCCGAACTTGCCGGCGGTCGACCAGTTTTCCAATAGCGTGCCCTCCAACGGCGTGCCCTCCAACGGCGCGCCGCCGCAGACCGCGCAAACGGCTACGCCGTCCGTGGATGTGGAATTCTGGCGCAGTTTCGGCGATCCGGTGCTGGAGCAACTGGTCGATGAAGCGCTGCTTTCCAACCACGACCTGCGCATCGCCTTGGCGCATTACGAACAAGCCAACGCATTGCTGCGCAATTCGAAGTACGACCGTCTGCCCACATTGGGCGCGAGCGCCGAAGCCAGCGACGCGCGCAGCAGCAGCGACCAGATGCCGGGCGTGGACAGGCCGGGGCGCGACAACGACCAGTACAGCGCCGGCATCAGCGCGCTATGGGAGCTGGATTTCTTCGGCCGCATCCGTCGCAGCATCGAAGCCCAGCGCGCAGAGACCGAAGCCAGCGCGGCCGATCTGGCCGCGGCGCAAGTGGTGCTGGTGGGCGACGTGGCGGAAACCTATTTCCGCCTGCGTGGTTTGCAGGAACAGCTGCGCATCGCCCAACAGAACGCCGACAACCAGGCCCAGACCCTGCGGCTGATCAACCTGCGCAGCAGTGCCGGCCTGAGCAGCAGCTTCGAAGTGGATCGCGCCAGCACCCAGCTGGAGAACACGCGTTCGCGGGTTCCCGCTTTGCAATCCGCGATCGCAGTGGCTACCCATCGCATTGCGGTGCTGGTGGGAAAGACGCCGGAAACCGTGCTGGCCGGACTGGATACCGCCACGCCGTTGCCTTCGCTGCCTGAAACCATCGCTGCGGGTACGCCCGCCGACCTCCTGCGCCGTCGCCCGGACGTGACCGCGGCCGAACGCAGATTAGGCGCGGCCACTGCGCGCATCGGGGTGGCGACCGCGGATCTGTTCCCGCGTTTCACTCTGGGCGGCTTGATCGGAACGCAGGCGCTGGATGCCGGTGCGTTGTTCGAGCGAGACAGCGAAACGCGCCTGATCTCCTTGGGCATCGACGGTTCCTTCCTCAATGTCGGACGGGTGCGTTCGCGGATCGCGGCCGCGAATGCGGCCACGGCGGCGGACCTGGCCGCTTACGAACAGACCGTGCTGCTGGCGCTGGAGGAAACCGAAAACGCGCTGGTCCGGGTGTCCCGCAGCACGGAGGAGAACGCGCATCTGGAACGCGCCGCCGCTGCAGGCGCACGCGCCACGGCCACGGCGCGGCTGCGCTACGACAACGGCGCCATCGACGTGCTGGACGTGCTGGAAGCCGAACGCGCCAGCCTGCAGGCCGAGGACGAATTCGCCCAGGGCAGGGTGCGCAATACGGTCGCAGTGGTGTCGCTATACAAGGCGTTGGCGGGCGGCTGGCCGCAATACGTTCCTAAGGAAAGTACTGCTTCCCGCTGATAACAAGGACGAGCCTAATCCGACGAAGTTCTGCCTTATTATTCTAAATGTAGAACAATTAGTCGGTTCCGAGGGCCTTACTTTGCACCGGTAGGGCCCTCATTCTTTGCGCTACCCATTTTCTGGAGCGCGAAACATGATCACCCTGCGACCTGCCGGCGAACGCGGCCACGCCAACCACGGCTGGCTGGATTCCTGGCACAGCTTTTCCTTCGCCGGTTACCAGGACGACAGCCATGTCCATTGGGGCCCGCTGCGGGTCATCAACGAGGACCGCGTGGCTGCGGGTCGCGGTTTCGGCGAACACGGCCATCGCGACATGGAAATCATCAGCTACGTGCTGGATGGCGCGCTGGGGCACAAGGATTCCATGGGCACCAGCTCCAGCATCGTGCCGGGCGACGTGCAGCGCATGAGCGCCGGTACCGGCGTGCAGCATTCGGAATTCAACTACAGCGATGCCGGCACCACCCACTTCCTGCAGATCTGGATCATCCCCGCCAAGCAGGGCGTGACGCCTTCTTATGCGCAGAAGAATTTCTCCGCCGAAGACAAGCGCGGCAGGTTGCGGCTGGTGGTCAGTCCCGATGGCGCGGACGGCTCGGTCGATATCCACCAGGACGCACGGATGTATGCGGGCTTGTTCGACGGCGACGAGCGCGCCGAACTGGCGCTGGCTCCAGGCCGGCTGGGTTATGTGCATGTGGCGCGCGGCGGGATCGTGGCGAATGGCCGCAAGCTGGCGGCGGGCGATGCGCTGCTTTTCGAGGACGAAACTTCGGTGAGCCTTGCCGAAGGAAAGGGTGCGGAAGTGCTGGTGTTCGATTTGCCGCGGATGTGAGGATCAGGCGTTACGGGCCTGCAAGCGCGTAACGGCGGCCTTTAACAGAATTTTCGAATACATCTTGTGGAACCCCAGCAGAAGCCGGAATCCGGTGCCGATATCGGCTCCGGATTCCGATCCTTTGGCCGGGACGACCGCCGAGCCGAAATACAACCGCGTGTCGTCGCCCGATTCGCCCGCTGCGGTCATCAACCATGATCGGGTGCGGCCATGCAGATCGCACAGCAGCAGTTGATCTTCGCGTCGGTCCTCGACGGTCCATGCGGAGAACGCATCGAGACCGCCCTGGGCGAGCAAGGTCGCCTGCGCATCGGTGGAAGGTTTGGCGACGGCCCATTTCAGGATCGTTCTCTCCAGTTTGAATACCCAAGTGGTGTAGAAAGCCTCCACGAAATCGGCCTGCGTCACGCGCACGGCGATTTCGGTCGAGTAGCAATCCGTGTACGCACCTTGCTGCGGGCGATAACGGCTCAGCAGCGAAGCATCGGGAAGCGGGCAGGGCAGGATGGCGGACAAGCGCGGGTCCGGCAAAGACGATCAGGGTTTGGTCGGCGATGCGGGGACGGCAGGCGGTTTCCGCCAGGCATCGTCTGGATTTTCCAGCAGCGAAATATCCGGGATGCGGTATTCGCAGCCCAGCAGCACCATGCCCTCAAGACCGGGCGCCTCGGCGTTGAAGATCACCAGCGCGTGCTGGTCGTCCAGTGCGCCGGACAGCGGCGACTCGCTGGATTGTTCGAGCGCATGTTCCAGCTGGGCAGTGACCGCGTCCAGCGAACCGCTGACCGCCATCATCACGCGATTCGGCGCGATCACGATGACGTCGCTTTCGTTGCCCCATGCCGATATCGGCTCCTCCAGCCGGTACACGTCCAGCATCGGCTGGCTGAGCTGGCGGTAGGCCTGGCTGAAATCGTCTTCGCGCTCGTCGCGGATCTCCTGCATCAGGCCCGGGTAGCGTTCGTAACTGATTCGACAGGTGAGGGCATCGGCCAGCGCGTCGGCCCCCGCGCTGACGGCGGGGGAAGGGAGGGCGATCGGTGGGGCAGTGATCGGTGCAGCGGCAGCGATCGCGGGTTTCCCCACAGGCGTCTGCGCAGTCGCCAGGCAGGCGCAGGCGTACAGCGACGCCCCGAGCAGCGTCTTATTCGAGCTGCGATTTTGCATATGCCGCGTCCAGCGTTTCCATCGCGTCCTTGGGCTTGAGCTTGCCGGCCTTTTCGAAGGCGCTGGCAGCGGCGTCTTCTTTCTTTTCGCCGTACAGCAGCAACAGAACGTTGCCGTGTTCGACATGGGCGATAGGCGAGTCCGGGGTCAGCTTCAAGGCCGTCTTGATGTGCGACTCGGCTTCGGCGGTCTTGGCGCCGTAAGTCAGGCCGCCGATCATGGCGCCGATCTTGCCGATGATCTCGGCGTGGTAGAGCGCCAGGGCGGTATGCGCTTCGGCATGTTTGGGCGCCAGTTCCAAAGTGGCGTTGAGCGATTCGCGCACCTTGCCGGCGATGCCCTGTTTCAGCGCTTTGGCGATGCTCAGGCCCTGGCTGTAGCGGCCCAGCGCGAAGGCGTGGCGGTAGTGGCTGTTGGCTTCGTCGGGCAGCGCTTTCACCGCCGCTTCGGCCAGCTTGGCGGCCTGTTCGAAACGCTTGAGTTTCTCGGCATCGTCGTCGACCAGGTAGGTGGCGTGGATACCGAGCGCCTTCACTGCGACCGAGGCGCCGAGCGGACCGAGCGCTTCGCCGGTTTCGAACGCGGCCTGGAAATCGCCGTGGTGGAAGGCGCGCCAAGCCTCCTGCAATTTCGCCGAAAGGGTGGCGGCGTCCAGGCCTTTCGCGGATTTGCCGGCAGCATCCAGCATTGCCTGCGCGCGCTTTGCATCGGGGTAGGGTTCGTTGTCGCCCGCATGCAGCGCTGGCCATGCTTTCTTCAAGGCATCGCCGGCATAGGCGAAGCCTTTGGCGTCATGCGGAAACGCGGCCCACTTCGATGATTTTCCAGCCATATTGAAATCCCCTCCAAGGAATTACGGCGAGCATGGCGGGCGGCACGGCGGCTGGCAAGCCCTACGGAATCCAGCCTTCAGGCGGCCAATAGTGTGTTTGCTCCAGCCTCGCTGGGCAGTATCCACTGTGTAAACCGGCCATCGGGGCCGGTACTCCGGAGCCCCCATGGCCGCCAAGAAGAAAACCAAATCCAAGGTGCAGGAAACCACCCTGCGTCACCTGTGGCTCGCCGGCCTGGGCGCAGTCGTCGTCGCCCGCCGCGAAACCCTGAATGCCGCCAACGACGCCGTCGCCAAGGTGGAGGCGTTGAAGAAGCAGGCCAACAAGTTCGCCAACGAGGCGCAGGCCAATGTGCTGGACGGTATCGCCAGCGTGCGCGAACAGGGCGAGGCCAAGGCCAGTCAGTTCAGCGCGGAGGTCGAAGCCCGTCTGGCACCGGTGCTGGTCAAGCTGGGCCTGAAGCCCCAAACCAAGAAAACCACGCGTGGCCGCAAGCCCGCGAAGAAGGCGGTCGCCAAACGCGCACGCGCTACGCCGGTTCGCAAACCGGCTGCGAAGCGCACGGTGCGCAAGGCGCGCAGCTAAGTAAGATCGACTTACGGCAATAAGAAAACGCCCCGCAATGCGGGGCGTTTTCGTCTGAGGTGTTGGGGCCTAAGGTCTGCATGAGTTGTTGGATGGCAGAACCACCTTCATTCCTCGATCGCCTCGATACCACGCTGCTTGAGCTTCTCAAGATTATCGTGCATTTCCTTGAGCTGCTCGGGGGAGTGACCCGTCCAATCCATGACCTCGCCGATGATGCGAAACGGATCCCGAGAACGGTATGACTTTGTAGGATTTCCGGGGAATTTCTTGTTCGTCAGGTTCGGATCGTCTTCAATGGATCCCGTGGGTTCCACGATGTAGATCCTGCCACGCCCCGAGCCAACGGCCAGTTCGGCTCCCCAGGTGGCCGCATCTAGCGTGGCGCTCAGGTAAACGAAAGCCGCCTGTTTCCTTTTGCCATAGTTGGAGGCATAGCCCGGTCCGATCAGGTCACCTACTTTCAGGTCGGCCTTTGTGCCGTGGTAGTACGTTTGGGAATCGGTCATCGCTTCACTCCGGTTTCCTGTCATGTCGACAGGCCGGCGATGCTGCATTACGCCCAGGGGCTTGCCGCAAGCCCCCCTGTGTTGTATAAATTGATTGTGGGGAGGCGCGCGGCGCCTCCCTTTTTTATTTTGGCCGCCTCAGAACCTCCCGCCACGCAGGAAGCGCAGCTTTCATTGAGGCACTTAGCGCGTGAACTAAGCCGGCCGGCGAAGCGGCTTCGGCTCGGGTGAATGGTTGACGCCCGCCTTATGGGCCCGCAGGACGATAGCCGCTATCGACCCAGCTGATGAGTGTTTCGAAGGCGCTTCGAATTTGCTCGGGTGCGAAGCCGCAGTGTCCTTCGCCCGCTGAGGGTAGTACGACCACTCGATCGGAGCGGCCAGCCGCGGCGGCCAACGCCGGATAGATAGTGGTGAGTCGTTTGGGAATCGTAGGATCATCGTTGTTGGATTGAAGAACCAGCGGCTTTCCGACGCGACCGGTGAGATCGGCATGATCGGCAAGATACTTCATGGCATTTTGATCGCCAGAATAACGGCGCACCGCTTTATTGAAGGCGGCATCGTCTCCAAAGCCCGAGTAGACCGTAGCCCTGTTGTCCGCAGGAAACCCTCCCGTTCGCGCTTGCATCTCGCGCAGCACCATGTAATTCAGCATCAGTGCGCCTGGAAGAGCGGCTCTCGCAATCTCCAGGCGCCTCGATAGAATTCCAGCAGCTTGCTCGTTCGCTTTCAGCGCGGATTCGATCGCTTCTGGGTCCAGCATGGCCGGCGATGCCGGATCGGAAAGGCCTCCGGAGGCGAGCCCCATAACCCCGGGAAAGAAATAATCGAATGCCACGAGTGACGGAAGAACCGCATCATTGAAGGCGCTTGCCGCAGGAGTATTGACCCCGCATAGCGATAGCGCGCCATCGTAGAGAGAGCCGTAGTTTTCCAAACTGGCGAGCGCAATGTGACCGCCCAATGAGAATCCAACGAGATAGGTTCGGCGGGAATCCCCGTACTTTCCTTCGAAGTACGAGCGAAGCCGCTCGTTGTCCGGTACTGCATCGGCCACGGACCAGCCTTGGGATGCATAGGCGCTTGCGGCAACCGCATAGCCTTGGGATAGGAAAATGGGGGCCGCCTCGTTCTGAGGCCAGGGCGTCGTACGGGGAACGCCCTTTGGCTCGTACCCGTGTAGCAGCATCACCAGGCCGCCGTTCCAATTGGCGGGAATGTCCACTCGATAAGGTGCGTTATCTAGCGTGCCGCTATCCACTACTGGCAAGCGACTCTGCGTTGGAGTGCGCTGAGCGGCTGGCGGTGCGCTTCCGCAACCTGCAATAAGGCCGAAAGCTAGCGTTAGCGCCGTGATGCGGCTTTTTTTCGTCCAGATCATGCAAGACACTTCCTTCGGGTGCTAATGCCTGAATTGAGCCGCGCCGGAAACCGGGTTCGGGTCGAATGAGTTGTTGGGCGATGTAGGCAAGGACTTCAGGCGCCTTTGTTCTTGTCGTCCCAGAGCATCGGCTCCCAAAGCTCCACCTTGTTCCCATCCGGGTCCATGATCCATGCGAACTTGCCGTTCTCGTGCGACTCCGGACCGCTAACGATTGCCACGCCGGCGGCCTGCAGTTGCGCAAGCATTTCATCGAGGTTGTCGACCCGATAGTTGATCATGAAGGAAGAGTCGCTGGGACTGAACCACTGACTGTCCTTATCCGCGAGATTCCACACAGTCAGACCCAGATCTTCAGCCTTGTCGTCCGGCCATTTGAGTACGGCGCCGCCCCAGCTTTCCAGCTGCATGCCCAAGTGCTTCTGATACCACGCCGCCAGCGCGGCGCTATCGCCCTTGCACTTCAAGAAGACGCCGCCAATTCCGGTAATCTTTGCCATCGTAGCTTCCAGTTTGTTGAGTCGTCTAACGCCTGACATAGCCAAGCCGCGACGCGGCGACGGCTCGAATGAATTATTAGGACTGGCCAGGCGCGCGAGTGAAAAAAGCGGTGCGCATCACCGGGGTCCCATCTTCTTTGAAATATGCCTCGGTCTCGGTCAAGACCCTGCCATCCGCACTCACCGAGTAAACCCGCGTGGATCTTGGAATTCCTTCATAGACAAACTGCATTACCAGCACGTTTGGAGCGGGCATCTTCGCGGCGAGAACGTCGACCCAATAGGTACCGGACGCTCGCCCAGGCGTACCATCTAGAGACAGGGTGGATTCCGCGTGCATCTTATTGTCGCTCTGGTCGACTATCTCGGCGCGAGTCGTCAACTTGCCGCCAGCCGCATCACGGAAATCCAGAGTGACGCTCTTCGGTCGCGCTTCTGGTGGCATCGGCAAGGTGCCTATATCCAGAGTCCAACGGCCTAACAATGGCGACTCCGCCGTCGGTGCAGCGAATGTGGGTATGACTTGGAGCATAACGACAGCCAGCAACGCAACGAATATTGCTTTCATGTGACCTCCTGTTAGAGATTCGACGTTACTTCCCTGGCCAAATCTTGTGCTGACTGAGTGAGCGATGCTGTTAATGGAGCCTCAACGTCTGAATTAATCCGATTCGCGAAGCGAGTATGGCTTGAATGAATTGTTAGGCATTACTCTCGGAGCGTGCCCGAATGAAAGCTTCAATAGCACCGGGAGTCCTTGAGCCGCGACTTAACCACTCCGCTCGCCACTCGGCAATTCTTTCACCTCGTTCGTGGATGTAGGTACCCTGCTTTGGCTCGTCTATCCACTCAAGCTGGCGAATCAGCGCGAGCGGTTCCTCAGCAAGAGCTGTGCTTTTTGAGAACTCCAAAGCCTCGGAATAGGACTCAAAAGCATAGTAATAATCTGATCCATCTTCATCGTCTGGTGCATCCGGATCAGGGTGGCACCACACACGATACTCAAGTACATGGTCAAAGAAGTAACCGCCGCCGGCCTTAGCTAAGGCGGGATACTCACCAACCATTTTTGGATCCAGAGAGTTGGGATAGTCCATATGTGATGCCTAACTAGAGTTAGGCCAAAAAGTGAGGCGTAGGGCGGATTCTGGGTAAGGTCCAGGAGCCCTGTCAATCAGAGTTCGGGTTGTCACAGAAAAACACATGACCGCCCGCGATGGCCGGGCGATTTCTATTGGAGTCAGGCAGGAATCCCGACGCCTAGCAGTTTCGCCGGGACGCTTGCATCGTCCGCATCGGTTACCAGAAGCAGACATATGCGGTCGCCTTGAACTGTCGCATGGATGCCTTCGACCTTTTCGATAGGTTCGAGCCGAAGCATGGTTTCCACACGACCATCGGCTCCGATGATTCCGATGGCGGCGCCCAGGCAAGGGCCATCCAGGTAGCTGTCTTCCGTGTTTTCCGCCACTGCGCTGAACACGATGCGTCCGTCAGGCAGAGCCGCGCCATCGGTGAAAGAGAGCGGGGCGCCTTCGATCGCGCCTAGATCGAAACTCTGGACGCGGCTTGCGGCGATCGGAGAGACGTTCTCAGCTTCGGGATTCGCCGCGCGGAAAATTTCGCGCAGAGGAAACGAGATCAGCGCGCTTTCCGGTTGCGCCTTGCTTCCGCGCTGGAGAAGGATCAGCTCATCCCCGAGCACCACGGCGCCTTCGATATTCAACGCGGGAAATCTGCTCTCCAGCGATGAGTAGAGGAACGTCAGGTCGTACGGGCGAGGCTCTCCAGCAATACGCCCGGGTTCGTCCAGTTTCAGTAAGGCGCCGGTGCGCCGGTTAGGCTTGGACCCGGAAGCAAGCGCCAACAGAGCGCCGTGCGGATAGCCGGGAAAGCTCGGCAATCGGACCAGCGCTTCGAGGTCCGGCTTGAGCGCTTTGCGCTCGGCAGCACTATCGGGGAGTTCACCCGGGAAAAGTCGGGCCAGGGAGCCGGCACCGGCTCCGTTTCCGTCGAACACCCCCAGGTGCAGCTCGTCGTCCGCAATTACGTAGAGGAACTTGCCGACGACAACCATGCCGCTCGCCGCGCTGATGTGTCGGGCGTTGTCCGCATCCGATGGCGATGCGAGCGCCAGCTCGCGAATGAATCTTGTGGTCACGACCATGCTCTAGTCCAAACGTGGTCTAGTCCGGACGCGGTCTAGTCCAGATAAGCCTGCGTCAAGGTATTCAGATGCACCCGCTCCGCATCGCGCAGGAACGGAGCCAGCAGCATCATCACCTGCACGATGCCGTGGCGAATGGCGACCTGCTCGTCCTTGTCGCCACGGGCGGCGGCGTAGTTGAGCCAGAAAGTGGCGATGACCAGCACGTTGGTGGCGGTTCCGGCCAGTTCCGCGGCCGAGGCGCGCATGATTCCCGCCTGGGACATGCCCCGCATCACCGTGTGCGCGCTGTCGTCGGCGCGCTTGAGGATGCGTGCGAAGCGCATGCGGATGCGCCGGTTGCGGCTGAGGATTTCCACCAGGTCGCGATACAGGAACCGGTAGTCCCAAATGCACTCGAACACCAAGTGCAGCTGCAGCCAGATGTCCTCCAGTCCCGGCAGACGCCCGGACGGCGTCGCCAACGCGGCGTCCATGCGCTCTTCATAGCGCGCGAACAACTGCTCGATGATGTCGTCCTTGTTGCGGAAGTGGTAGTACAGATTGCCCGGGCTTATTTCCAGCTCGTCGGCGATGTGGTTGGTGGTGACATGCGGTTCGCCCTGCGTGTTGAACATCGCAAGCGAGGCATCGAGGATGCGTTGGCGCGTGTCGCGTGCCACCAGGGTCGGATTCGGCGCTGGGCGGTCAGGCGGTCAGCTTCTTCACCAGATCCACGTATTTCTTCTGCGCCTCTTCCTGCGCGGTGCCCTTGAGCTTGGCCCAGGCCTCGTATTTGGCGGTGCCGACGAAATCGAAGAATCCCGGCTTGTCGCCGCTGACGTCGCCTTCCGAACCCTGCTTGTAGAGCGCATACAGGCGGAGGAGAGTGTCGTTGTCCGGTCGCTCGGACAGGCCCTGGATCGCCTTGGACGCCTGTTCGAAGCTGCTTTTCAGATCTGCCATTGTAAAGATCCCTCCCAGTGATCGCGCGCATCACACCACGCGGGGCAGGATGGGTCAATGCCGTCCGCCATGTGACGGCATTGTCGAATAGCGCCATCTCTGGCAACTTAGGCCGCAGGGGCGCAGCGGAGGGGCCGCGCCCAAACACCAGGGATAGACCGCATATGAGTTATTTCGTCACCGGCGCCACGGGATTCATCGGCCGCTACCTGGTCACCAATCTGCTCAAGCGCAGCGGAACCGTGTACGTCCTGGTCCGCAAGGATTCGCAGAAGAAATTCGACGCCATCGCCAAGAAAGCGGGGTGGGACCTCAAGCGCGTCAGCGTGGTCTACGGCGACATGACCAAGGCCAAGTGCGGACTCACGCCCACCCAGGTGCGCACGCTGTCGGGAAAGGTGAAGCATTTCTTTCATCTGGCCGCCATCTACGACCTGGCAGCCAGCGCCGAAGCGCAGCGCGCCGCCAATATCGACGGCACCCAGCATGCGTTGGACCTGGCAGCGACGATCAAGGCCGGGGTGTTCCACCACACCAGTTCGATCGCGGCCGCCGGCCTGTATCCGGGCATCTTCCGCGAAGACATGTTCGACGAGGCCGAAGGCCTGGACGATCCCTACCTGCGCACCAAGCACGATTCCGAAGGATTGGTCCGCAACGAGAAACGCATCAAGTGGCGCATCTACCGTCCCGGCATGGTCGTGGGGCATTCGCAGACCGGCGAGATCGACAAGATCGACGGGCCTTATTACTTCTTCACCCTGATCAAGAAGCTGCGCGAGATCCTGCCGGCGTGGATGCCGGTGCTGGGCATCGAGGGCGGCCGCATCAATATCGTGCCCGTGGACTATGTGGCCGACGCCATGGACCACATCGCGCACAAGCCCAAGCTGGACAGCCACACCTTCCACCTGACCGATCCCGAGCCGCTACGCGTGGGCGAAGTGCTGAACACTTTCTGCCGCGCCGGCCACGCGCCGGAGATGACCATGCGCATCGATGCGCGCATGTTCGCCTTCGTGCCCAGCGGCATTCGCGGCGCGGTCGGCAACCTGCCGCCGGTGAAGCGCTTCATCGGCATGCTGCTGCGCGACTTCAAGATTCCGAAGGAAGTGCTGAAGTTCATCACCTATCCCACGCGCTTCGACAGCCGCGAGGCCGAGCGGGCGCTCAAGGGTTCGGGCATCGCGGTGCCCAAGCTGGAAGGTTATGCATGGCGGTTGTGGGACTACTGGGAACGGCACCTGGACCCGGATCTGTTCATCGACCGAACCCTGAAGGGCAAGGTCCGCAACAAGGTAGTGGTGATCACCGGCGGGTCGTCGGGCATCGGCCTGTCGACCGCCCAGCGCGTTGCCGAGGCCGGTGCGATCACCGTGATCGTCGCGCGTGGCGAGGAGGAACTGTTCAAAGCCCGCGATGAGATGAAGAAGGCGGGCGGCAAGGTCTTCGCCTACACCGCGGATCTGGCGGACATGGCCGACTGCGACCGTCTGGTGAAGCTGGTGCTGGAGGAGCACGGCCACGTCGATATCCTGATCAACAACGCCGGCCGCTCGATCCGCCGTTCGATCGAAGCCAGCTACGATCGCTTCCACGATTTCGAGCGCACCATGCAGCTGAACTATTTCGGCAGCATCCGCCTGATCATGGGCTTCATGCCCACCATGACCCATCGCCGCAAGGGCCACATCATCAACATCAGCTCCATCGGCGTGCTGGCCAGTTCGCCGCGGTTCTCGGCGTACGTGGCGTCGAAGGCGGCGCTGGACGCTTTCAGTCGCTGCGCGCAGGGCGAGCTGTCGGGCAAGGGCATCAGCTTCACCACCATCAACATGCCGTTGGTGAAGACGCCGATGATCGCGCCGACCAAGATGTACGACAGCGTGCCCACGCTGTCGCCGGAAGAAGCCGCAGACCTGCTGGTCAAGGCGATCATCGAGAAGCCGAGCCGCATCGCCACGCGCCTGGGCATCTTCTCGGCCCTGGTCAATGCGGTGGCGCCGAAGGCCTACGAGGTGATCATGAGCACTGCGTTCGAACTGTTCCCCGACTCGGCGGCGGCCAAGGGCGACCGCAAGGCGCTGAAGGAATCGGCGCCCAGCCAGGAACAGATCGCATTCGCCTCGTTGATGCGCGGAGTGCACTGGTAGGCCGAACGGCCCGCCAGTCGGTCGCTCAGTTTCGCTTCAAAGCGATTCGCACTGCCGCCAACGCACTTGCTCGGCGCTGCCCTGCGGCGGATTCATCTGCACCCGGGTCAGCTCCAGATCGGGGTAGGCCCTCAGTTGGTCGCAGACCAGCGGCCAGGCGGCCTCTTCGGCGACCGCACGGTCCACGGACAATGTGGACCGCGAAATCCATACGCCGCGGATGATGCCTGGCGTCCTGGACAGTTTCCTGGAGATTTCCGCGCGATGCTTTTCGGTGTCGGCTTCGGTAACCGCAGCTGCTGGTGCGGCGGGGGCCGGGGGCGTCGCGGCTTTGGGCGCCGCCAACGGGCTGGGCACTGCTGTGGGCTTGCTGGGGTTTGCGGTGGGCGCTGCAAGAACAGGAGCATCCGATACCGGAGCCAGTCTGCCGGGGAAGGCCAGCGTCGACGCCAATCCCAGGGTGACCGCCCCCAGCCAAGCGATGCCGATATGGCGGCGCGCCCTGGCCGCGGCGTTGCCGGCGATGCGACGCTGCAGGTTTCCTTCCACCATCGGCTTGACGGTCGGCCAGAGCAGCGGACCATCGATCACTTCGATGTTATGCCGGCCGGCTTTTTCGACGCCGCCTTTGTCCAGCACGCCCTCGGTCACCAGAATCCCGCCCTGGACGCCCCTCAGGCGTATCTCCGAGGCGAATTCGTCGACTGCGGCAGAACCGATGCGATAGGCGGAGCCATGCTTACAGGCCAGCAACAGCTGCTTGCCTTCGCCAGAGAGCAGGAAACTGGCGCTGTGCTCCTGATTGTCTTCATGGGCGGTAGGAATCCGCTCCAGCCCGCGCAATTCCATGGCTTCCAGAATCAGGCGGGAGAAATCGCGCCAGCGCATCCCGGCAAGCGCCAGTAGGCCCGCGGCGGTTTCATCGTCGCGGCGACGGATCAGCCAGAGGTAAGCGGTGGTAACGGCACCCACGAGCAGCGTAATGACCGATCCGAACAACCAAGCGGGCATGATTACCTTTCAACGGACCTGAGGAATCTCACATTCTACGCCAGCGTCCGGCGACACCGATTTGCGGGCACGAAAAAGCCCGCCAGTCCGAAGTCGTAAGGGGAGGGGAGCATACGTACTTCGGGTGGACTGGCGGGCTAGTAACGATTGTTACGTTTTATATGGTGCCTTGCAACAATTTTTTGGGAACGGTGTGTGCCGTAGTTTAGCTGCTGCTTATTTGGCGGATTTGCTCGTGTTCTTCCTGGCCGGGGCGGCCTTTTTCGCAACGGATTTCTTGGCCACGGCCTTTTTCGCGGCGCTCTTGCGCGGCGCGGCGCCACCGCCCAGCTTGCGCAATTCGCCATTCAACGAATCCACGCGGTCGATCAGGGCGCTGAGGTCTTCGCGGCTGGGCACTTCCAGGCGGCGCAGCGCGCGCTGCACGCGTTCCTCGAACACCTTTTCCAGGCGGTCCCAGGTGTCGGAGGCCCGTTCGCGCGCCTGGCCGACCTTGCTCTCGACCGCATCGCGTACCGCGCCGACCTTGCCGCCCGCGACCTTGCGGGTGAGTTGTTCGACCGAGAGGCCTTCCTTCACCAGCGTTTCAAAAAGTTTGTTGCCTTCGGCCTGGGCGCGGCCGAAGGCGCCGACGCCAGCAAGCCACACTTGCTGCGCCGATTCGCCGAGGTTCTTGGAAAGACGTTCTGCCTGCGCCTGCAGGTTGGGGTTGTTCGCGGAGGTGGTCTTGCGCGCGGTTTTCTTCAGCTTGGCCATGGGTTCCGTCGACAAATCGAATGATTGAGGAAGCCGAAGAATCGCCTGCTTGTCTAGAGCTTTCACACCACCCGTGAGCGCGTCGCCTAAGCGCGTGGACTCGCCTTGCCGCCAACTCGGCCGGTCGATTTCAACGCAGGGGCGGTACGCCGCGCGCGGCGCTTGGCCACCACTTGGTCGACGTCGTCGAGCGCGCGTCGCAGGCGCGCGGTCGTTTCGGTCATGCGCGGGGCGACATCCAGGCCATCCAGTAGCGAACGGTGGCGGTCGTTGATGATTTCGTCGCGCAGGCCGATGCCGTGCGCGGCCAGCATCGGCCGCAGCACGTCGGCGCGTTTGCGCAGGTCGGCCAGGGTATTGCGATAGGCGAGCTGGCAGACCCGGTGGCGCGCGGAGAAGCTGAAGAGATTGGTGAAGAACAGTTCGCTGTCTTCTGCGTTCGGCTCGAACACCAGCTGGTCGATGTTGGGGAACTGGTGCGGGTATTTCTCCATGCCGATCTGCATGCGCGATTGCAGCAGGGTGCGCAGGGTCTGCGACAGCACGGCAGGCAGGCCGCCGCTGGCCAGTCCGCGCCGCTCTTCCTCGCCGGCCTGCGGCGCGGCATTGCCGGCGTCGAAGGGCACCAGCGGATTGATGCCGATCATCAGGTCGATGCCGCGTTCCAGCACGGTGGAAGCATGCATGGTCCGGCGCAGGGCGCCATCCAGGAAATGGCGGCCGTTGATCTGCACCGGGGAATACAGGCCCGGCAATGCGGAGCTGGCCTGCACGGCTTGCGAAATGGGCACGCCGTCCCAGCCTTTTTCGCCGAAGCGCACGGCTTCGCCGCTGTCCAGGTCCACCGCCACCACGAACAAGTCGGCGCCGAGGGTGCGGAAATCGTTGCTGCGGCCGCGGCGGGTGAATACATCGCGCAGGAAGCTTTCCACACCCTCGCTGTCGAAGAGGCCGGTCGGCACCAGCCCGCCGAAACGCAGGATCAAGTCCGACAAGCGTGTGGCCTTGCGCGGATTGAGCATCAGCCGGCGCGCCCAGTCGGCATACAGGCGGGGCAGGGTGGCGGCGCGGCGCAGGTACTCGCCTACGTTGGGCTTGAGGAATATCTCCGGGCGGAACTCGGCATCGTCGCTGGTGCCGGTGATGAAGATGCGGCACATCTCGGCGGTGCTCATCCGGTTGGCCAGGCCGGCGGCGAGGAAAGCGCCGGAACTGACGCCCACGTAGCAATCCATGCGGGTCAGGTCCAGGCCATCCATCGCCTCGTCCATAGCCCGCAATGCGCCCAGTTCGTACATGCCGCCGATGGGGCCGCCGCCGGCGATGGCAAGGCCTATGCGGCCATCGGAGCCACGTTTCTGGGCGCTATGTAATGAGAGCATGCACAATCCGGCTGCGAAAAACTGCCCGAGTGTAGCCGACAAGTTCTAGAGCTTGTAAACGTTATCCCCATAGCAATAAGTAGGGTGGAAGCTTGCGATCGGGTACCTTGCCCCCCGATCATTCGGTGCATGGCACGCGGCAACCCCCTCATCGAACGGCTCGGACGCCGCCTGGCCTGTCACCAGGCCCTCCACGACCCCGAACGCGAACCCCGCAACCGGTTGCGCTGGCTGCCGATCCTGCGCAGCTGGCAGACCAAGCGGCTGGAAAACAGCTTCGAGCATTTCCTTTACGACCCGCAGCGGCGCGCGGCGGCGCTTTTCTTCCTGACCGACGTCTACGGCGATCGCGATTTCAGCCGGCGCGACGCGAACATAGCCAAGGTAGTGCCCATGATGCAGCGCCTGTTGCCTGCGGCGGTATTGGGCACGGTCGCCGGCGGCATCGAGCTAGGGGCGGTGACCCATGCGCTGGATCTGCGCATGGCCGAAGCACTGCAACGCATCGCCCCTACACGCAAGCGGCTGGACGCGGAGTTGTATGGAAAGGCTTATCGCCAGGTGGGGCACCCGCGGTTGCGCGTGCATCAGATCGATCTGATCTCGGGAGTGGGCGTGGGCCTGGCGAAGGCGGTGCGCACTCCCGGCGTTTCCATGCTGCTGCGCCTGTCGCGCGGTCCGGCCAAGGCCAGTGGGCTGGGGGAGCTTCAGGGTTTCCTGGAGCGCGGCTTCGCCGCTTTCTCCGCGCTGGGCGACGGCAAGGCTTTTGTCGCCGATATCGAAGAATCCGAGCGCGTAGTGGCCGAGCGGCTGTTCGAAGGCGACCCCGATCCGTTTAGGTAGGTCGGGGCTACGCCCCGACGCGCGGATCACCGAAGCGTCTGGGGCGTAGCCCCGACCTACGTCAGTCGAATTTTTCGCTCAGCACGCGCCTGATTTCGGATTCGATCGGATCCTTCAGCATCGACAACATGAAGCCGAGCTGCGCGGTGACGTGCAGTTTCTTCGGCGACAGTTTGATTTTTCCATCGACGCCGGATCGGTTGAAGGTGAGCGTGTCGCCGTCCCATTCGTGTTGCATGCCGAAGCGTTCGGACAGTTTCTCGGCGACGTCTTCCAGCGCCTTGCGCGCCTGTTTCGGCGTCTTGGAGTGTTCGTGGTGGATGTCGATGCTGGGCATGGGCTCGGTTCCTGCTGTACTGGACTTGTTGTGCTGTGCTTATTGTGCGCAAGCTTGCCGCCGAGTCCAAGCCGCAACGCGGCATGTTAGTCTCGCGCGTCGTGGAAAACCTCAGACTCCATTTCGGCAACCGCCAACAACCCGATCGCGCGCTGGTCACCGGCGTGCATCGTATCGTGCGCGAAGCCAGCGGCCTGCTCGGCGTGGGCGATAACGCTCAGGGCGCCTTGCTGGCCCAGTTCTGCATGGACCGTCGCGGCTTGTGGCTGCAGGTGGCCTCGGGTATCCGGGGCATCCACGTCAACGGCAGGCCGGTACAACGCATGGCGCTCTTGCGCGCCGGCGATACGGTTTACCTCGACGGCGCCGAAATCCTGGTGCAGGCTTCGCACCAGGGTCTGGACGCGGTGCCGCCGGCCGATCCGGCCGACGGCAGCGATCCGCGCATCGTCCTCCGGGGCGTGGGCGGCAAGCACCATGGGCGCGCCTACGCGCTGTCGCAACCCTGCCTGGTCGGAGCTTCGCCCAACGCGGCGATCCGTATCGACGATCCGGGTTTTGCCGACCGTCATGCGCAACTGGAACGTCGCGGAGACCGCGTGCTGTTGCGCGATCTGGGCTCGTCCAGCGGAAGCATGGTCAACGGCGTTGCGGTGCGCGATGCCTTGCTCGCGTCCGGCGACCAGGTCGCATTCGGCAGCCAGCACCGGTTCTTGGTGGAAGTGCCCTGGCAGGAGGCCTCCGGCGACGCCCCTGAATTCACCGACGACAGTGTCCAGGAGGGAACCGGCGCGGATTACGCTCCGGCCAAGCTGCACTCCCTGCGGCGCTGGCCATGGTTGTTGCTGGCGGCCCTGTTCCTGGCTGCGATGCTCAGCGCGCTATTGCTGTTCGGCGCCGGCTGAAGGCTTTCCACGCGCGCCAGCCCAGCAGCACCGCCAGGATCGCGGCGTACAACAGCGGTTCGCGGATGTCGGATTTCACCAGCCACCAGAAATGCAGCACGGCCAATACGCCGGCGGCATAGACCAGCTTGTGCAGGCGTCCCCAGTTGCGCCCCAGGCGCTTGATCCAGCCCTTGGTCGAAGTGATGGCCAACGGCAACAGCAACAGCCAGGCGCTGAAACCCACGGTGATGTACGGGCGCTTCACGATCTCGGCGAATATCTGCGTCCAGTAGCCGCGCAGGTCGAGGCCTAGATAGGCGGCGAAGTGCAGGCAGGCGTAGAAGAACGCGTACAGGCCTAGCATGCGGCGGAAACGGATCAGCACCGGCTGCCCGGTCAGTTGCCGCAGCGGGGTGATCGCCAAGGCGACCATCAGCAGGCGCAACGCCCACAGGCCGAGGCGGTGTTCGATCTCGGCCACCGGGTCGGCGCCCAGCGCGTCGCTATTGGTCTGCCAGACATCGTAGAACTGCCAGGCCAGGATCGCGGCAGGCGTCAGCGCGGCGACGTGCACCAGGGTTTTGGCGATGATGATGCCGCTGGAGGTCTTGGCCATTGCAGTCCGTTGTAGGTCGGGATCGATAACGCGTAGGAGCGACGTAAGTCGCGATGGATTTATAGGAAGCCCCCTTCGCGACTTACGTCGCTCCTACGTGCCCCTGCGCTCGGGTCAATACCATTTTTTTAGATCGAGCCCGGTATACATCGAAGCCACCTGCGCCGCGTAGCCGTTGAAGAGCTGGGTGGGGATGCGCTCGGCGAACAGTTTGCTGGCATTGCCGGCGATGCGGCGCTCGGTCTTCTGGCTCCAGCGCGGGTGGTCGACAGCCGGATTGACGTTGGAGAAAAAGCCGTACTCGGAAGGTTGCAGGTCGTGCCAGGCCGTTTCCGGCATCTTTTCCACGAACTTGATCTCCACGATCGACTTGATGCTCTTGAAACCGTATTTCCAAGGCACCACCAGCCGCAGCGGCGCGCCGTTCTGCTGCGGCAGCGGCTTGCCGTACAAACCGGTAGCCAGCAGGGTCAGCGGATGCATCGCCTCGTCGATGCGCAGGCCTTCGCGATACGGCCAGTTGATCGAGTTGTAGCGCACGCCAGGCATCTGCCTGGGATCGGCCAAGGTGGTGAAGGCCACATACTTGGCCTTGGAAGTCGGCGCGAACTTCTTCAGTACCTCGCCCAAGGGCACGCCCAGCCACGGGATCACCATCGACCAACCTTCCACGCAACGCAGCCGGTAGATGCGCTCTTCCGGCGTCAGTCCCTTGATCAGGTCTTCCATGGAGATGCGTCCGGGCTTGGCGCATTCGCCGCCGACCGCCACCGACCATGGCTTGGTCTTCAGAGTCTTGGCGGCGTTGGACGGGTCGGTCTTGCCGGTGCCGAATTCGTAGAAATTGTTGTAGCTGGTGATGTCGGCGAACTTGGTCAGTTCCTCGGTGGTACGGAAACCCGAACGCGCCTGCGCCGGGGTGACCACGGTCTTGGGGGCGGCGGGCGGCTCGGCTTCGGCGCAACCGGCCAGGGTCAACGCCGGGGCCATGGCGAAGGCCTGCAGCAGCGTGCGGCGCTCGCGGTAGACCGACTCGTCGGTGATCTGGCTGGCGGGGATTTTCAGTGCGTCGCGGAGTGGCATGGTGGCGTTCCTTGGGATTGCCAACTATAGAGGCGGGCACACGGCAAAAGGTTTCGCGGCCGCCCGATCCAGACAGCAGAAGTTACGTTTGAAACCAGGACTGCTCTGGGTGCTGCGCTGCGGCATACTAGGCGTCCACTTTGCAGGCTAACCATGACCCGCGTCTTCAATTTCAGTGCCGGCCCCGCCACCTTGCCGGAATCAGTACTGCTGCAGGCCCAGGCGGAAATGCTCGACTGGAATGGGGTGGGCGCCTCGATCGTGGAAATCAGCCATCGCAGCGCCGATTTCATCGCGGTGGCCGCCGAGGCCGAAGCCGACCTGCGGACCCTGATCGGAATTCCGGAAAATTACGCGGTGTTGTTCCTCTCCGGGGGCGCCACCACCCAGCAGGCTCTGCTGGCCCTGAATTTCGCTGCGCCCGGCCAGACCGTCGACTACGTGGTCACCGGCCACTGGGGCAAGACGGCGATCAAGCAAGTCGCGCCGTATGCCAAGGTGAATATCGCCGCCGATGGCGAACCGGAAGGTTTTCGCAGCATTCCCGCGCGCGACGGTTGGAAGCTGACGCCCGACGCGGCTTACGTGCACATCACCGCCAACGAAACCATCCATGGCGTCGAATTCAGGCCGGTTGACGGCAAAGGCGCCGCGCCGGACGTCGGCAGCGTGCCGCTGTTCGCCGACTTCAGCTCCAGCATCGCCTCGGAACCCATCGATGTGTCCAAGTACGGCGTGATCTACGCCGGCGCGCAGAAGAATCTGGGTCCGGTAGGCGTGGCGGTGGTGATCATCCGTCGCGATCTGCTGGAACGCAGCGGCCAGCCGCGCGCGGACATCTTCGACTACCGCTCGCATGCCGCACGCGACTCCATGCTCAACACGCCGCCGACCTGGAACTGGTATCTGGCCGGACTGGTGTTCAAGTGGATGCTGGCGCAGGGCGGGGTGGCCGAATTCGCGCGCCGCAACGCCTTGAAGTCGAAGCTGGTGTACGACGCCATCGACGCTTCGGGCGGGTTCTACCGCAACGAAGTGGTGCCGCAGGCGCGTTCGCGCATGAACATCCCTTACTTCCTACCGGACGAGACGCTGACCGCGCGCTTCGTGGCCGAGTCGAAAGCGGCAGGCCTGCTGGCGCTGAAGGGCCACAAGGCGGTCGGCGGCCTGCGTGCTTCGTTGTATAACGCATTGCCGGTAGAAGCCGCGCAGGCGCTGGTCGGCTTCATGCACGATTTCCAGAAACGCAATGGATGAGGCTTTCGTAGGAGCGACGTAAGTCGCGAATCGATTGCAGGTGATTTCCATCGCGACTTACGTCGCGCCTACGACCAAATTGATCAAAGTAATCGGATTACCCATGGCCTCGAAAATCAAGAAAACAGCGAAAGTCGCCAAGCCGGCCGCGAAGAAACCCGCCAAGGCCGCCGTCTCGCCGCCGGTTCTGGCCGACGTACGCGCCCATATCGACGGCATCGACCGTCAGATCCAGGGCCTGATCGCCGATCGCGCCGCGTACGCACTGCAGGTCGGCAAGGCCAAGGGCAAGCTCGCCGCCGCCGTCGACTATTACCGCCCCGAGCGCGAGGCCCAGGTGCTGCGCATGGTGGTGGACCGCAACGAAGGCCCGCTCAGCGATGAAGTGCTGGTGCATGTATTCCGCGAAATCATGTCCGCCTGTCTGGCGCAGCAAGAGCCTTTGAAAGTCGGTTTCCTCGGTCCGGAAGGCACTTTCAGCCAGCAGGCGGTGATGAAGCACTTCGGCCGCTCCGCGCACGGGCTGCCGCTGGCCAGCATCGAGGAAGTATTCCAGGAAGTGGAGAACGGCAACGCCGATTTCGGCGTGGTGCCGGTGGAGAATTCGGGGCAAGGCACCATCCAGGTCACCCTGGACATGTTCCTCACCTCCAACCTCAAGATCTGCGGAGAAGTCGAGCTGCGCGTGCACCAGTATCTGCTGTCGCGTACCGGCCGCATCGAGGATATCGAGCGCATCTACTCGCATCCGCAGTCGTTCGCGCAGACTTCTTCCTGGTTGCGCTCCAATCTGCCCAAGGTCGAGAAGATCCCCGTTTCCAGCAACGCCGAAGGCGCGCGGCGCGCCCGCAATTCGGACGACGCGGCTGCCATCGCCGGCGAGAGCGCCGGCCACGTCTACGGCCTGAAGAAGGTCATAATGGCCTCGATCGAGGACGACGCCGACAACACCACGCGCTTCCTGGTGATCGGCCGGCAGATCTTCCCCTCGTCGGGCCATGACCGCACCTCGGTGCTGGTATTCATCCGCGACCAGCCCGGTGCGCTGTTCAATGTGCTGAGTCCGTTCGCGCGCCACGGCATCAGCATGAACCGCATCGAATCGCGGCCCTCGCATCATGCCAAGTGGGAGTACGGATTCTTCATCGACCTGGCCGGCCATGTCGAGGACGAATCGATGAAAAAGGCGCTGGCCGAATTGGAAGCGCATTCGGCCCAGATCAAGGTGTTGGGTTCGTATCCGGTAGCGGTGCCTTAAGTCTTGATCCTGCTCCTGCACTTGGCTCTGCTTCTGCCTCCTCCCTTGCGCGCAGCGCAGGGGAGGATTGAGGAGGGGTGCTCTTGATCTTGCCTCGTTTCTCTACCATTACTTCAAAAGAAAAGCGTTTCGCGCTTTGCGCGAGTCACTTTTCTTTGAACGGCAAAGAAAAGTAACCAAAAGAAAGCCGCCCTAACGTCGCGCCCGGCGATGAAGCCGCCGGGTCCGCAAGCAGGCCGGGAATTTCCGTAAGGCGCATCCTGCGCCTCCGGAAACGGCGCACATCCTTGTGCGCCGCCCCTTCGGGGTTTGCCCGGCCTGCTTGCCGCGTCTCACGGGGCTAGTTAGAGCTAAAGCCAAAGAACAGAGATGACCAGCCATTCGGCTGTTGAAAAACACTTCCAGCTTTCGCTGGGATGACGGTACAGGCGAGTAGGATTCAAAGAATGACTGAAAAGCAAAACTGGAGCGTTTCCCCCGGCCAAGCGCTGCGCGGCGAAATCGAGATCCCGGGAGACAAGTCGGTCTCTCATCGCGCGGTGATGTTCGCGGCCCTGGCCGATGGCGTCTCTCGCATCGATGGTTTCCTTGAGGGAGAAGACACCCGCGCCACCGCCGCGATCTTCTCGCAGCTAGGCGTGCGCATCGAAACCCCTTCATCTTCGCAACGCATCGTGCACGGTGTCGGCGTCGACGGCTTGCGCGCGCCTGCAGGGCCCTTGGACTGCGGCAACGCCGGCACCGGCATGCGCCTGCTGGCGGGCTTGCTGTCCGCGCAGAACTTCGACAGCGTTCTGGTGGGCGACGAATCGCTTTCCAAACGTCCTATGCGCAGAATCATGGATCCGCTGGCCAAAATGGGCGCGCGCATCGATTCCGAGCCGGGCGGCGTGCCGCCATTGCGCATCCACGGTGGACAGCCGATCCGCGGCATGGACTACACGTTGGAAGTGGCCAGCGCGCAGGTGAAGTCCGCGGTGTTGCTAGCCGGTCTGTACGCCGAAAGCGAAACCGTGGTGCGTGAGCCGCACCCCACCCGCGACTACACCGAGCGCATGCTCTCGGCATTCGGTGTGGAGATCGAATTCTCCCCAGGCCACGCGCGTCTACGTGGCGGACAGCGTTTGCGTGCGACCGATATCGCCGTGCCCGCAGACTTTTCCTCGGCGGCGTTTTTCATCGTGGCCGCCAGCATCGTTCCCGGTTCGGAACTGCGCTTGCGCGCCGTCGGGCTGAATCCGCGCCGTACCGGACTGTTGATCGCATTGCGCGCGATGGGTGCGGACATCACGGAAGAAAACCGCAGCGAGCATGGCGGCGAACCGGTCGCCGATCTGGTCGTGCGTCATGCGCCGCTGCATGGCATCGAAGTGCCGGTGGAAATCGTGCCGGACATGATCGACGAATTCCCCGCCCTGTTCGTAGCCGCGGCCTGCGCCACCGGCAACACCGTGGTGCGCGGCGCGGCCGAACTGCGCGTCAAGGAATCCGACCGTCTCGCTTCGATGGCGGCGGGCCTGCGCACGCTGGGCATACGGGTGGACGAGACTCCCGATGGTGCCACCGTCCTTGGCGGCCAAATCGGAAGCGGTGCAGTGGACAGCCATGGCGACCATCGCATCGCCATGGCCTTCAGCGTGGCCGCCCAGGCGGCGTCCGGGAAAATCGAGATCTCCGATGTGGCCAATGTGGCCACCTCGTTCCCGAACTACGATGCGCTGGCGCGAAGCGTCGGGTTCGGATCGTTTACTGGCTCTTGAACTCCACCGGCACCACCACGGCGCCGGCTACGGCCTTGCCATCCTTCATCGCAGGCTCGAACCGCCATTTGCGCACGGCGTCGGTCACTGCCCGGTCCAGATCGCGGCTGCGTTCGCCGCTGCGTTCCACCACCGTGACATCGGTGGGGTTGCCGGCGGCGTCGACTTCGACGCGTACGCTTACGCTGCCTTCCACCCCTGAGCGCAGCGCTTGCGGCGGGTATTTCGGCGCCTGATTGCCGGCCAGCGGCGACGGATCGCGGGTGAGCTTGGCGACTGGCTTGGGCTTCGCTTCGGGCTTTTTCGCTACCGGTTTCTTTTCCGCCACTACCGCGGGGGGCGGTGTCGTTTCTCCGACCAAGGCGGGCTGTTGGGTGGTGGCGGACGTGTCGACTGCTTCGGTGGCCTGCCGTTTTCCATACCACCACAGGCCCAGTGCGATCAGCGCCACCAGCACCAGCAACCAGAGCAGCGCGCTGCTGTTGCGCGGAGGAGCGACTACGGGGGCATCGGGATCGACGCGGTTGTAACCGGGATCGTTCGGATTGGGTGTGGACATACTTGACCTCCCTGAACAAGTGGATGAACAGGTGGGAGTCTTGCACGCGGGTTTGTTGCGAAAGCGTCACGGCACCGTGAAAGCGCCTATTCGGCGCCCAGGCCGTTCAGGTTCGGAAGCTACTGGTCGGCCTTGAAATCGATGGGGATGACCAGGCTCGCGGCGACGGCCTGGCCATCGCGTTGCGCGGGCATGAAACGCCACTTGCGTACCGCTTCCATCGCCGCGCGATCGAGGTCGCGCGAACCGCTGCGCTGGACCAGCGCCACGCCTGCCGGAGCGCCGTTGGCGTCCACTTCCACCCGCACCAGCACCGTGCCGCTTTCGCCTCTGCGCAGTGCCTCGCTAGGGTAACGTGGCGGCGGCGTCTGTCCGGCGAGCGGAACCGGCTGGTCGCCCGGCGCGAGTGCGACGGTGCCCGGCGCGGTCGCAGCGCCTACCTCCGGAGCCACGGGCAATCCGGTTTCGTCGATGGGTGCCGGCAAGGGCGGCGGCGGCGCTGTTTCCACCAGTTGCGGGCGGTCCGCTTGTTCGGCGCCGGTGCCCGCCGAAGGCATGTCGCTGGCGCTGTCGCCGCCGGCCAAAGGTTCCGGCAGGGCTTCCAGTTCGCTCAAGGGCTTGCCGGGCGCGGTGGGCTCCACTTTGTAGAACGCCTGGTCGCGACCCATCCACCAGACGATCAAGAACAGCACCAGCCCGATTCCGAAGGCAATGCCCGCGATACGCAGCGCGCTGCGCGGCAAGCGGAAAACGTAGTCGTGGTCTGGCGGATTGGAGGCGGGCATGGCGGGTTCCGGTCGGTTCGGGGACGATTCTGACATGGCCGGCGGCGATACGACGAGGCAACCGCCTGCGGATCAGGCGATAATTAAGCTTCGATATCCACGAATTCATTCCATGCTCGATCCTGTCCTGCTTCGCTCCAACCCCGCCGAACTCGCCCAACGCTTGCAAGCGACCCGCGGCTACAACCTCGACGTGTCCGGGTTGGAAGCGCTGGAGTCCTCGCGCAAACAACTTCAGACCCGCACCCAGGAGTTGCAGAATCTGCGCAATACGCGCTCCAAGGCCATCGGCCAGGCCAAGGCCAAGGGCGAGGATACGGCGGCGTTGATGGCGGAAGTAGCCGGTTTCGGCGAAGAGCTGAAGGTTTCGGAAGTCGAGCTGGAGCGCATCCGCGGCGAGATCGAAGCCATCGCGCTGGGCATCCCCAACCTGCCGCACGACAGCGTGCCGCCAGGAAAGGACGAAAGCGCCAATGTGGAAGTGATGCGCTGGGGTACGCCGCGCGCTTTCGATTTCGCGGTAAAGGATCATGTGGAACTCGGCGCCCGCCATGGCTGGTTGGATGGCGATGCCGGGGCGAAATTGTCCGGCGCTCGTTTCACCGTGTTGCGTGGGCAGCTTGCGCGACTGCATCGGGCGCTAGCTCAATTCATGCTGGACTTGCATACAGAGGAGCATGGATATGAGGAAACGAACGTTCCGCTTTTAGTGAATGCTGATTCAATGCGGGGAACTGGTCAGTTACCAAAGTTTGAAGAAGACCTATTTTTCACGATGAAGCCGTATGGAGAAGATGGAAATAGGCTGCTCGCGCGAAAGAGTGTTCTGGAGGAACTTATTTGGTCTGGCCAACAAGTTAAAGACTCGCAAAGCGTTATCGATAACCCAAACGGTCCAGATGGGCTAGCGCTTCTCGGAGTTTACGAGTCCGTTAAGAAGGTGATTCAAGATCAAAAGGACAAGTATCTGATTCCAACCTCGGAAGTGCCGCTGACCAATATCGTCCGCGACGAGATCCTGGAAGACGCGGCATTGCCGCTGCGCATGACCGCGCATTCCATGTGCTTCCGCGCCGAAGCTGGCAGCCACGGCCGCGATACCCGCGGCATGATCCGCCAGCATCAGTTCGAGAAAGTGGAAATGGTCTCCATCGCGCGTCCCGCCGAAAGCTACGACGAGCACGAGCGCATGACCCGCTGCGCCGAGGTGGTGCTGGAAAAACTGGGTCTGCCGTACAAGCGGATGCTGCTGTGCGCCGGCGATATGGGCTTCTCCGCCACCAAGACTTACGATCTGGAAGTCTGGTTGCCTTCGCAGGACACTTACCGCGAGATTTCCTCGTGCTCCAACTGCGAGGACTTCCAGGCCCGCCGCATGCAGGCGCGCTGGCGCAATCCCGCCACCGGCAAGCCGGAACCCGTGCATACGCTCAATGGTTCCGGTGTCGCCGTGGGCCGCGCGATGATCGCGGTGATGGAGAACTACCAGAATGCGGATGGCTCCATCACGGTGCCGGAAGTGCTGCGTCCCTACATGGGTGGCATCAAGACCATCGCTTAGTCGTCCAGCCGGCAGAACAAGCAACGTCATCCCAGCGAAAGCTGGGATCCATTTTGATCTTGATCTGGCTTGGCGCGGGATGGGAAACGGCAAAAGCCAAAGGCACAAGCCAAAGGCACAAGCCAAAGCAAAGTCAAAATGGATCCCAGCTTTCGCTGGGATGACGACCAGGGATTCCAGCACGCTCGCCGAAAATAACGAGCCCGCCGCAAGCGGGCCCGCTTCGATCTGCACGAACAACTTGTACTTTATGCAGCCAACCGCACCGGCTCCGGTATGGAAGCCAACGCCCCGGCGATCGCATCGCTACGATGCTGCGGCGAATAGGCCACGCCCTCGGCGCGAACGAATTCGATATCGGTCACGCCCAGGAAGCCGAATACCTGGCGCAAATACGTTTCCTGGAAATCGCTCGGCGCGCCGGAATGGATGCCGCCACGGCCGCTGGCGATGATGATCTTCTTGCCGCCGGCCAGGCCTTCGGGACCTTGCGCGCCATAGCGGAAAGTCTTGCCGGCGACCGCCACGCGATCTATCCAGGCCTTCAACGTTGAGGGAATGGAGAAGTTGTACATCGGCGCACCGATCACCAGGACATCGGCGGCCAGGAACTGTTCCATGGTGCGCGCCGCGTCGGCCGCTTCTTCCGGATTGGCCTGGGCCAGCGATTGGCCGGTTAGATGGGGCAGGGGATCGCGGTCCAAGTCGCGGTATTCGACCTGCAGCTGCGGGAGTTTGTCCTGCCAACGGGCTACGATGGCGGCGGTGAGCTCACGGGTGACCGAACCGGTGCCCAGTGCGCTGGAGTCGAGGTGCAGGAGTTTCATGTTGGCTATCCACTTCAGAAGCGGCAGTGCCGCGTTGGAGGCCAAGGTAGATCGTTGTATAAATAGAATAAAGATGGTTTAATATCACTAATCGTTCTGAATATGGAATTATTGCCATGCAGGATCTGAATGACCTTTATTACTTCGCCATGGTCGTGGACCACGGTGGCTTCGCTGCGGCCGAGCGTGCGCTGGGTATTCCCAAGTCGCGCCTGAGCCGGCGCATCAGCCAGTTGGAAACCGACATGGGCGTGCGCCTGCTGCAGCGTTCCACCCGCCGCTTCGCGGTCACCGATGTGGGGATGAGCGTGCATCGCCACGCGCAGACCATGCTGGCCGAGGCCCAGGCCGCCCGCGAAGTGGTCGACCGCCTCAGCGCCGAGCCGCGCGGCGTGGTTCGCGTCAGTGTGCCGGTGGAGGTGGCGCAGACGCAGTTGCCGAAGATCCTTCCCGCTTTCCTCGACAAGTACCCGAAGGTGCGTCTGCAACTGCACGTCAGCAACCGCCGCGTGGACCTGATCAACGAAGGCTACGACGTAGCCCTGCGTGTGCGCGCCAAGCTGGACGACGACGGCAGTCTGGTCATGCGCAGCTTCGGCCAGATCCGCCAGCTGATGGTCGCCAGTCCCAAATACCTGGCGCGCGCAGGGCGGCCGAAGAATCCCGAGGAACTGGCCAATCACGTGACCCTGAGCACCAGCGAGGACGAGGCGCGCCAGCGCTGGGAGCTGCACGGCCCCGATGGCGACATCCGCCGCGTGGATATCCAGCCGCGCGTGTCGGGTTTCGATTTCCCTTTGCTGCAGTCGATGGCGCGCGATGGTTTCGGCATTACTCTGCTGCCGGAGACGGTGTGCGCCGACCTGGTGCGCAAGGGCGAGTTGGAAGTGGTGCTGCGCGACTGGACTTTGCCGCAGGGCATCTGCCATGCCGTATTCGCCTCGCGCCGGGGCATGTTGCCGGCGGTGCGCGTGTTCATCGATTTCTTGGCCGAGCACCTGCCGAAAGAGATCGAGTCGTCCCGCCTGGATTGCGGCGGCAAGTGCGATGAGGCGGGAAAGGGCGGGGAACTGCCTGAAATCAAGGTCAAGAAGGCTTCGTAGGCAAGCCAGCCCGCTTCATGGGAAAATGCCGCACGGCCCGCAACGGGCCGCCGCAGCAACAGCTTCGGAGAGATGGCCGAGCGGTTTAAGGCACCGGTCTTGAAAACCGGCGATGGGTCAAACCATCCGTGGGTTCGAATCCCACTCTCTCCGCCATTCCTTCCGCGTTTTGGTGTTCCGCCATCGAATGCAACAGGCCGTCGATTTCATCCTGGAAATAGACAAGCTCAAGGGCGTGGCCCGCAAGGTGCGGCCGTTGGGCCAGGATCGCTACGAAAATTCCGCCGAACACAGCTGGCAGATCGCGCTACTGGCGGTATCGCTCGTGCCTTACGCGGAATCCTCGGTCGACATCGACCGGGTGATCCGCATGCTGTTGGTGCACGATATCGGCGAGATCGATACCGGCGACACCATGGTCTTCGTGGAGGGCGGTTGGGAAGAACGCAAGGCCGCTGAACTTGCCGCGGTGAAGCGTATTTTCGGCTTGCTGCCGGAAACGCAGAGCGCCCAGTCGCTAGCGCTGTGGGAGGAATTCGAACGCGGCGAAAGCGCCGATGCGCGTTTCGCCAACGCGGCCGATCGCGCCATGCCGGTACTGCTCAATCTCGCCAACGCGGGCCAGAGCTGGCGCGAGAACGGAATCAGTTACGAGCGCGTGGTTGACCGAGTGGCGCCGCCGATCAAAGCGGGCTGTCCCGCGCTGTGGGACTACCTGCAGAGCCGGCTCGAAGAGGCGCGCGACAAGGGATGGTTCGGAGCCTGAAGCCGAAGTGCGGACTGCTTGGAAGCGTGACCGCCAGATGCTGCGCACTCGGTACGAATAAGTAGAATGCCCGTAAGTAAGCGCCACTGCGAAACATTCATTACGTGGCCTGGCCTTGTTTTTCACCGCTCCCACAGGGAAATGTGAGTTGCCTCGCGCCGATTGCCGAGGCTAGTCTCGCGACGGGAGTGTCACCAAAGGGGAAACAAGGATGACGATACGGGTATACCTGATCGACGACCATGCGCTGGTGCGTACCGGCATGAAGATGATATTGGCCGGCGAAGTGGATATCGAAGTCGTGGGCGACGCCGACAACGGCGAAGACGCCTTGCGCCAGATACGCAGCCTGAAACCGGATGTGGTGCTGTGCGACCTGCACCTTCCGGGATTGAGCGGGCTTGAGATCACCGAGCGCATTACCCGCGGCGATCTCGAAACCAAGGTGATCATCGTATCGGTACTGGAAGACGGTCCCTTGCCCAAACGCCTGATCGAAGCGGGCGCTTGCGGATACATCGGCAAGGCCGGCGATGCGACCGAACTGTTGCGCGCAGTGCGCGAAGTGGCGCGCGGCAAGCGCTACCTGGGCACGAACGTCGCCCAGAACATGGCGCTTTCCAACGTGGGCGGAAGCGAATCGCCATTCGACGGATTGTCGCCCCGGGAACTGGAAGTGGCGATGCTGCTTATCCAGGGACTGCGCCAGGAAGATATCGCCAAGCGCCTCAGCCTGAGCGCCAAGACGGTGAACACGCATAAGACGCGGTTGTTCCAGAAGGTCGGCATCCAGGACAACATCGCACTGGCGCGGCTAGCCGCGCAGTACGGACTGCTGGATCCCACGCGCTCGTTGTAGCGAACGCGTGGGACGTTGGGATCAGGCGCTGCGCTCGCTGCCCTGATCCTTTTCTGCGCCGGCCATTTCATCTTTGTCGGCGTGCTCATCGTTGTCGGCGTGCAGGGCCAGATCGCGCTCTTCGTGCTTTTCCACCACTGCCGCAGGTTGCGGCGCCGGCATGGGCTCGAACAAATGGCGCGTGACCGAAGACGGCGTGTCGGCGTCGGCGGTGAAGAACAGCGAACCGGTATTGCCGACAGCGGGCCGCACGGGTGCGGGCTTCGGCGGCTCGACGGCAGCCACTGGCGCGGGCGCCGGTTTCTCGACTTCGGGCGTAGCAACTTCAGGCGTAGCAGTTACCGCGGCGATCGAAGCGGCTTCCGCAGGCGTCGGATTCTCGGCCAGGGTGAAGCTTTCCACGGTGTCGTTCTTCAGGATTTCCTGAGCGGCCACATTGGCTTCGGCCGGTGTGGCGATCACGGCGGGTTCGGCCTGCGCGACCGACTCCGTCCGTGGCTCGACGACAGACGGCGTCGATGCAGCTGAAGGCAGAGGCGCTTCCACCGTTTCCACCGCAGCAGGCGGAGCGGCGACGATGGACTCGGACTCGAACGTGGCCATTACCGGAGCGGTAGCGATGGGCTCGGGCGTGGCCCACACCGGAGTGGTGTGGCTCTGTTCGACAGCACTCTGTTCGACAGCACTTTGTTCGACAGCAGCAGGCGTCCGTTCCACGAAAGAGGGTGCCACGACAGAGGGCGCAGAAGCGGCAACCGCTACCACGGGCGCTGCAGGCGCTTGAGCGGCAGCGGGACGCGCGGTCGGCTTGGCGGCGGGTGCTTCATCGTCGAAGTCGAACTCGGGCTGCGAACCGTTGGCGATGATGACCTGCGGCTGTTCGTCGTCGCCGAAGTCCTCTGATCCGCCCGCTTCATTGCCGGCGCCGGCTTCACCCGCGCCACGACGCCTGCGGCGTCCGCCGCGGCGGCCACGACGACGACGACCTGCGCCGTCGCCGGTCTCGGCAGTTTCGCCTTCGCTGGAATCGTTGGCGGCTGCAGCCTGCACGGAAGAACCTTCCTTTTCCTCCATTTCAGAAGCGAAGGCGGGAGGCGTTTCGCTGACAACTGCGGCAGACACCGGCGTCGCAGTCGTTGTCACTATTGTCGCCGTCGTCGCGATGGCGGGTGCTACGGTCAGATCGGCCGTTTCCGTCGCGTTTTCCGGCCGCGGCTGCTTGGGCGCATCGTTGTTGCGCGGCTGGCGCTGCTGCTGGCGGCCGCTGTTCTGGCCCGCTTCGTTCTGCGGCTTCTGCTGTTTTGGCTGGTTCTGCTGCTGTTTCGGCTGTTGCTGCTTCTGCGGTTGTTCGTTGCGCGGCTTCTGCTGCTGGCCGCTCTGGGCGGGCTGCGCGCTCTGCGGCTTGGGACCGCGTTGCTCGTCGCGGCGTTGGCCGCCGGCGTTACCGCGTCCCTGACCCTGTTGGCCACCGCGACCGTCGCGACGCTGGCCGTTGTTGCGGTCGTTGCCGCGTTCGTTGCGCTGGCGGTTTTCGCGCTGGCGGGTTTGCTCGGCAAGGGTGGCGTTGGAAGTTTCACTGGAGCCGCCGCCGAAGACGCGCTTCAACCATCCCACCACGCCGCCGGAAGCGGCAGGTGCGGACACGGACGAAGCGGGGGCTGCGAACGCCGGTGCGGGCGCCGCCGCTTCCTCGCGCTCTTCCCGGATCGGCGCGGGCTGGCTGTGCTTCACATGGGTGACCGCGGGCGCGGGAATGTTCAACTGCGCCTTGGTCAAGGCGTGCACCGGCAGCTTGCGCGGCGTATTGCGCTGGTAGCTCGGCTTGGAGGATTCCTCGCCCAGTTCGTTCTCGCGTATGCGGGTGACTTCGTAGTGCGGGGTATGCAGCGCCTCGTCGGCGACGATGACGATCGGCGCGTCGTGGCGCTTTTCGATCTCGCGCAGCGCGTTGCGCTTTTCGTTGAGCAGGAAGTTGGCGATCTCCACCGGGGCCTGCACCAGCACCTGTCCGGTGTTCTCCTTCATCGCATGCTCTTCGGCAACGCGGATGATGGAGAGCGACAGCGATTCGATGCTGCGCATGCGGCCATGGCCTTCGCATTGCGGGCATACGATCTGGCTGGATTCGCCGAGCGAGGGACGCAGGCGCTGGCGGCTCATTTCCATCAGGCCGAAGCGCGAGATGCGGCCGATCTGCACGCGCGCGCGGTCGTACTTGAGCGCGTTCTGCAAGCGGTTCTCGACGTCGCGCTGATGCTTGCTGCTGGACATGTCGATGAAGTCGATGACCACCAGGCCGCCCAGGTCGCGCAGGCGCAGCTGGCGGGCCACTTCGTCGGCCGCTTCCATGTTGGTCTGGAAGGCGGTGTCTTCGATGTCGCTGCCCTTGGTGGCGCGCGAGGAGTTGACGTCGATCGCGGTCAGGGCTTCGGTCTGGTCGACCACGATGGAACCGCCCGAGGGCAGACGCACGTTGCGCTCGTAGGCGCCCTCGATCTGCGATTCGATCTGGAAGCGGTTGAACAGCGGGATGTCGTCGGTGTAGTGCTTGAGCTTGCGCAGGTTGTGCGGCATCACCTGTTCCATGAACTCCTTCGCCGTGGCGTAGAGCTCAGGAGTGTCGACCAGGATCTCGCCGACGTCCGAACGCAGGTAGTCGCGCAGGGCGCGCACGATCAGGCGCGATTCCTGGTAGATCAGGAACGGGGCCGGCTTGCTGAGCGCGGCCTCGGCGACCGAGCGCCAGACCTGCAGCAGGTAGTCCAGGTCCCATTGCAGCTCTTCGGCATCGCGGCCGACGCCGGCGGTGCGGATGATCACGCCCATGTCTTCGGGGATGGCCAGCGCATCCATCGCCTTCTTCAGCTCGGCGCGGTCGTCGCCCTCGATCCGGCGCGAGACGCCGCCTGCGGTGGGCGAGTTGGGCATCAGCACCATGTAGCGGCCGGCCAGCGAGATGAACGTGGTCAGGGCCGCGCCCTTGTTGCCGCGTTCGTCCTTGTCGACTTGAACCACGACTTCCTGGCCTTCGCGCAGGAGTTCCTTCAGCCCGGCCTTGTGGTGGTCGACGCCTGCCTGGAAATAGTCGCGGGAGATTTCCTTCAGCGGCAGGAAGCCATGGCGTTCGCCGCCGTATTCGACAAAGGCCGCTTCCAGCGAAGGCTCGAGCCGGGTGATGCGGCCTTTGTAGATATTGGACTTTTTCTGTTCTTTGGACGGTTGTTCGATATCGATGTCGTACAGGGTCTGTCCGTCAACGATGGCGACGCGCAGTTCTTCTTCCTGCGTCGCATTGATCAGCATACGTTTCATTGTGCGTTCCTCGCGCGCTGCTACCGCGCGGAACACCGTGGGTTTCGCTATCTGGATACTGCTCGCCACCCCTCGCGCAGGCGCGAACGGGGTAGGGTTGGTTTCCAGCGCTACAACACCACGGCAGGCCGCGGGAGCGCTTTGGTTCATTTAACAAATATGTTTCGGACCGGAGGCTGCTCGAGCTTTTGCTCTTGCGCCTCACGGGGCATGTTCAGCTACCGACGTCTGACGCATCGGGCGATGTCCGGATCCGCCGACTAGCCGCTAACATGGTCGCCCCGAGGGCGGTGGCCGCGCACTTTGTCGGAATCGCGGGAAGCTGGGCTTCTGGCCCGCAGCATCGTGAAGATGCTGGTTAACTTCCAGCGAAATCAAACCCTTATCTCGCCCCCCGAGTGTATCAGAATAAAAGACGGATGACCGATCAGCCCCCCGCAAGCAAGCCCGAAGGGGCCACCAAGACCGCCGTTCGCACCATCAAGGTGCCTGAAGACCGCGATGGCCAGCGCCTGGACAACTTCCTGCTGGGCCAGCTGAAGGGCGCCCCGCGCAGCCTGGTCTACAAGCTGGTGCGCAGTGGGCAGGTCCGGATCAACGGGGGACGGGCAAAGGCGGACCGCAAGCTTTTGTCCGGCGATGAAGTCCGTATCCCGCCGGTCAGTCTCAGTGACCCGGAAGACAAGGCGCCGCCCCCAAGCGGGTTCCTGCAGCGGCTGGAAGCGGCGATCGTGTTTGAGGATGCCCGTTTGCTGGTGCTGAACAAGCCTACCGGCGTGGCCAGCCATGGCGGCAGCGGGATCAGCCATGGCGCCATCGAGACCCTGCGGGCGCTACGCCCGCAAATGAATCTGGAGCTGGTCCATCGATTGGATCGGGATACCTCCGGCCTGTTGATCGTGGCCAAGAAGCGTTCGGCTCTGACCGAGCTGCAGGCGTTGATGCGCGAGGAGGGCGGTACCGGTATCCGCAAGCGGTATCTGACCCTGCTGGTGGGGCGCATGCCGGACGGGACCATGAGCGTGGACGCGCCCCTGCATGTCGGTCTGCGCCAGGGTGGTGAGCGGCATGTGCAAGTGAACGCTATCGGCAAACCATCGCTAAGCCATTTCAAGGTGCTCGAGCGTCGCGGTGGCCATTCTTATTGCGAAGTAAGAATCGAGACCGGCCGCACTCATCAGATCCGCGTGCATGCCCAGCACATCGGCCATCCGGTGGCCGGCGACGACAAATACGGCGATGAGGCAGTCAACAAGCGGCTACGCGAACAGGTCGGACTGAAGCGCCTGTTCCTGCATGCGGCGTCGCTGGAATTCGCGCTCGATGGCGGCAAGGCGCCTTATGTGCTGAATGCGCCTTTGGCCGATGACCTGGCTGCGGCACTGGATCGTCTGGCCTGATCCGCGGGTCTCCGTGCGTCGGGGGCGTAGCTCCGACCTACCTCAGGATTGCGAGTCGAGTGCGAAACACTGGCTCGGCCGTTCGGCCGGAGGGGTGAACCGCACGGGTACCTGCAGGCCCTGTACCACCGGCTTGCCGTTGCGGGTGGCTGCTTCGAAAATCCAGGTATGCACGGCCGCCTCGGCCGAGGCATCCAGTTTGGGCTGCCCGCTACTGGCAAGCAGTTTCACCTCCACCGGCTTGCCTTCGACGCCGACCACCACATTGAACACCACGGTGCCGCCCACATTGGCGCAGGCCAGTTCGATCGGATAGTCGGGCTTGGGCGTCTGCACCGCAGTCAGCGGGGTAGAGGGAATCGCCGCGACGACCGGTGTGTCGTCGCTGCAGCTGGCGATCAAGGAACAGGAAAGCGCTAATAGGGCGCAGGCCGCGCGAGGAAAAGCGCAGGAAATCGAGTTGGTGTCCATATCGGCGGTTTCCGGAGTTGGGGTGAAGTCGGCGCGCTGATCCGACTAGTTGGCCAGCGCATCGGCCTTGGCCGCGCAGATAAAATCGTTCTCGCTAAGGCCGCCAACATCGTGCGTCGAGTAGCGCACGACCGCGCGGTTGTAGTGCACCCCCAGATCGGGATGATGGTCTTCGGCGTGCGCGATATAGGCCAGTGCGTTCACGAACGCCATGGTCTGGTAGTAATTGTCGAAATGGTAGGTTCGGCACAGCGCGCGGCCTTCTTCGACCAGGTCCCAGCCCGGCACTTCCAGGATCAGTTCGGCAACGCGGGCCTTGGTGAGTTTGTGCTCGCTGCCCTTGAGCGGCAGGCAATGCGCTTGGGCCAGGGGGATCAGGTCGGACATGGGGACTTCCTCGGACTCGGACTGGCTGAACGTACCATCCACGCCGTTACGTGCTCGAATGAGCGTCTAACATTAGGGTGGCTAGAATAGCCGCATGATCCATATCTCCGACACCGCCCAGACCCATTTCCGCAAGCTGATCGAACGCGAGGCGCTGCCCGGCCTGGGTGTGCGACTGAGCGCGGTCGATCCAGGGACGGCGCGCGCCGACGCGCGCCTGGAGTTCGCCGAACCGCGCGATCTGGTGGGCGACGAATGGGCGGTCGACTGCGATGGTTTCACCGTCTATGTCGATGCCAATAGCGTGGCCTGGCTGGACGGCGCCGAGATCGACTACGTCACCCAAGGCGCCGGCAGTCAGCTCACCATCAAGGCGCCGAAGATCAAGGGCCAGGCGCCGGCCGAATCCGCTTCTCTGGTGGAACGCGTGCGCTGGGTGGTGGAGAACGAGGTCAACCCGCAGCTTGCCCAGCACAAGGGCAGGGTGGCGGTGGAACAGGTGAGCGCGGACGGCGTGGTGTTGCTCCGTTTCGGTGGCGGCTGCAATGGCTGCGGCATGGCGGACGTGACTTTGAAGCAGGGTATCGAGAAGACGCTGATGGCGCGCGTGCCCGGCGTTACCGCGGTGCGCGACGTCACCGATCACGATACCGGCGACGCACCATACATTCCGCGCGACAACGCGGCCTGACTCCCCTTTTCCGGTGACGCGAGCCGCCGAAATCATCGCAGCGCTGCAGGCGGGCAGGCCAGCGCCCATCCTGGAACGCCACACCGGCATGCCCTATGGCTGGGGGCTGTGGATGCGAGCCTTGAGGGAAAAGCTGGGAGTGATCCGGCACGACAGCGCCGAAGCGATCGTCCAGCTGTTCTCGGAACGGCCGGTGGCGGAAACCCCACGACGGCCCTTGGCATTGAACCGCTGGCAGGCTTTCCGCTCGATGTTCTATCAGGACTGGGGTCCGCCGCTGCGCGAGGACCGCAGGTTGCGCTGGTTCGCAGGCGGCGTCAGCTTCTTCATGCATCTGTTGTTCGCGCTGCTGCTGATACTGCTGGCGATGATCAAACTGCCGCCGCCGCCAGCAGCCGAAGATGAAAGCCGGGTGCAGGTGGAGTTCATGGGCGAGGGCACGCCCAAAGAAGAGGGCGGCGGACCACCCGCAGCGCAATCCGAATCCGCGGCCGCCGCTGCTGCTGCCCAGTCCGCGACAACGCCGTCCTCCAGCACGCCCGCTGAAACTGCGCAGGCTTCATCGGTGCCGCAGCAGGAAACTCCCGTGCCGGCACCGCCCGTGGCGCAGCAGAACGTGCAGGTGACGGAAACGGCCGAGCCCACCACGACCTTCGTGTTGCCGCCCGCGACTCCACGTTCGCTGGAAATCGCGCCGCCGCAAGTCAAACCGCGTGAGTTGGGCGTGCCGACACGTGAGGTTACGGTGGTCGAAGCGCCTCCGGCGCAGCGCGAACTGCCGCAGCGGGAAATCGCGATTCCCCAAGTCGCCCAGCCCACCCAGGAAGTGCGGCAGCGGGAGATCGCGGCGCCGTTGCCGCAGATACGCACTGTGCAGATTCCCTCACGCGCGATCGCCGCGCCCGAACTGCGCGCGCCCGCGCAAAGCGTGCGCCAGGCCGAGATCGCGGCACCGAATCGCGGCACGGCCTCCTCCAGCAGCGCCGCCAATACGGCCAGTTCTTCTACAACCGGCGATTCCGCGCGCACTCCCAGCACGCAACAGGGCACGCAACCTAGCTCAACCGCCGCCGGTTCTTCGGCAGCTGCAAGTCGTCCTGGAGGTGTCGTCACACCCAAGCGCGGGGATGATTGGGGCGACTCCACCCGCAATAGCCCTGGCCAGAATACCGGCGGACGTGCGGGCGACGGTCCCGGTCTGTTCAATGCCGACGGCAGCGTACGCGTGCCGCCTAACGCTACCGGAGACGCATCGCGTCCGGGCGCGCCCGGCTCCAAGCAACAACAGCGCGCCGATGCCGATCGCGCCAGCAAATGGTTGGAGCGTCCTGAGTTTCCTTACGAACCGAGCATGTTCGACAAGTACTGGCGCCCGACCAACGAGTCGCTGCTGGCCGAATGGGTACGCCGCAATATCCGCGAAGTGGAAATGAAGATTCCCGGCACCAACAAGCGGGTGAAATGCGTGGTGTCGGTGCTGCAGGTCGGAGGAGCCTGCAGCCTGTTCGATCCCAACCTCAACGAGCAGCCGGCGGTGGCGCGGCCACCGCCGGACATTCCGGTCAAGCGCAATCCGATCCCCACCGACAGTTGATCGGCTTGATGCGGCCGGCATTGCCAGGCCGCGTTCCCATCCATGCGCGGGTAACGCTACGTCCCCGACGCTTTGATCTTCGGCGCGTGCATCCGCGGACGCCGACGGTACAGCCTGTAAGCCAGATCCACCACGATGATGGCCACGACCAATCCCAGGGCGCCCTTGGCGCCTTCGTCGGTCGGCGGCGACAGGAAAATAGCTCCCGCTGTCATCCACCAGACGAGCAGCGCACCGAATCCCAGGCTGAAAGCGGTGGACAAATTTCGCGTCAGTTTCGACCAGCGGCCCTTTAGCATGGCTACGAACATCGTAACGAAGCTGCCCAGCCACAGTAGGATTACCGGTGGTGCCCGCTCGCGCAGGAAAGTGGGATCGAAAGCAAAAATTCGCGGCATGGGCTCGGGCATCAGCGGGGTGATCCAGGGCAGGCAGATCATCAGCGCCACCCCGATGGCGAACCCGGCCAGCCCGAAGGCCATCGAGTTGCGGTTGACCCGCTCCGGATCGACGATGCGAGGCTTCCAGGTCGGCTTGAACATGCCCAGCTGGTGTGCAAACAGGCTCATGAGCGACATCATCGCCAGAAAGCCAGGCCACCAGAACGCACCTAGTCCCCAGGTGAACCACCAGGCGACCAAAGGCTGTCCATCGAACACGCGCGGAAGGGTCGAAGCCCACTGCAGAGCCATGCCCCCCAGCGAGAGCAGGGCGAAGGTTCTGGTCTGCTCGGCGGGAATAATCACCACACCGGGCGGGCGATAGCGTGCTGCGACTTCGGCGGGCGTGCCGAATTCCCGCAGCATGTTCAAAACCACATCATCGGTGGCCGCATCCTGCGTCCTCTCGGCCAGCATCTGGTTAAGTAAATCGCGAAGCTCGAGGCCGATTTCGTTGCGCTCCTTGCGGGGCAGGCGGCGCATCACCTCGGACACATACGATTCGATCACATCGTTCGAGCTCATTTTTCAATCCCCTCAAGTAGTCCGGCCATGGTCGCGACCAGTGCGTTCCAAGTGGCGGTCAGGTCAACGAGCAACGCCTCGCCAGCGTCATTGATTCGGTAGTAGCGCCGCGGCGGCCCGTCCTCAATCCGCCACTCCGAAGCCAGCAACCCTTGGCCCTCCAGGCGGCGGAGCAACGGATAGAGCGTGCCTTCCTCGATCGGCATGCCTCGCAGCGCCAGGGCCTGACGCAGCGAATAGCCGTATTGGACTTCCCGCAGCTGGGAGAGCACCGCCAGCACGAGCGCGCCGCGGCGGAGCTCAAGCTCCAGCTTGGGCGTCGGGTTTTGGTTGGATTCCACCATACGGCACCTTATGAAGTTTGACGCACACTACATTGCAATACACAGTATGTCAACCAATTCCGGGAGACGGTGCGACCACGAGATCTCCGGACATAAAAAAACCCCCATCTGCGTGGGGGTTTTGGGGTCGGGTGGCGAGCTAGCCTGCTTAATCTACGCCGTGCAGATCGCGCAACTGCGTGGGACGCGAGCCGAAGTAAGCGGCCAGGTCGGAAATCTCCTGGTCGGTTAGCGCCGCCGCTTGCGGCGTCATCTGCGGGTTCTGGCGGTCGCCTGCGCGATAGGCTTGCAACGCATGGGCGATGTAGTCGCCGTACTGGCCGCCGAGCTTGGGATAGGTCGGGTCGATCGGCTTATTGCCTTCCGCACCATGGCAATCGATGCAGCTCTGCTTGGTCGCTTCGCTCTTCACCTGCGAACGCTTCTCGCCGGCGGCGATATGCCCTTCGGGCAGACCCGCGGACGAGCTGGAACCGTGCTCGCCGCTGGCGTGGCCGGGATCCTCGGCGGCGATTTCGTTGTTCTGGGAGCAGGCGGCCAGGGCGAGGGCGGCGAGCAGGGCGATGGCTAGACGCTGGGCGTGCACGGCGTTCGACATGGGTGGCTTACTTCACGGAAGAGAGATAGGCGGAAAGGTCGGCAATATCCTGGTCAGAGAAACTCTGCGCCTGGGCTTGCATCGTCGGATGCTTGCGGTTGCCTTTCTTGTATTCGGTCAGCGCCTGGGCCAGGTACTCGGCCGACTGGCCGCCGATGCGCGGTACGTGGAAGCTGGGATAGGCGTTCTTATAGCCTTCGACGCCATGGCAGCCCTGGCAGGTATAGGCCAGTGTGCGGCCGGCTTGGGCGTTGCCGACCAGTACGGCGGGCGACGCCGCCGCTGCAGGCGCTGCGGTGGCCGGAGCGGTTGCGGCAGGTTTGGGGTCGGCAGGCGCGGCGGCCGCTGGAGCGGGGGTTTGAGCTGTGACGACGGCCACCGAAAGGGCGGCGGCCAAGGCAAGGCAAGCGGCGAGCGGTAGCGGTCGCATCATGTCGTAATCCGGGACTCTCAGGCTTTAATGGTTATGTTGCGCGCGCTACGTCCAACGCAGCGCTTGGCTGCGGCAAGTATAGCGTGCGACTCCCGATACCTGCCATCCGTAACAGGACCAGCGCCGCCGCGACCGGCCTGGTCATGCCTCTTGTGCCGTTGTCTTTCTAATGGTCACCACACAACGCGACGCAAGTCACCATGACCTTCGGCGCATGCCGGAGCTGTACTTGGGTGATATACCTATGTACAACACCTAACAACCACCCGGTACCACCATGTCTCGACCCGACTTCACCGCAGGCCGTCTCCCGATGCGTGCGCTCCGTGCGTCCGCGCTTATCTGTGTTTTTGTGTTCGCTCTGGCCGCCTGCAAAAAGGGGGACGGAGAGGCTCAGGCCAAGTCCGGCGACAAGCCCAAGGGGCCGGATGCGGTGCCGGTAGAGGTGGTCAAGGCTGCCCATCGGCCGGTCGCGGCCAGTTATACCGGCACAGCGGCGCTGGAGCCGCGCGGAGAATCGCAGGTGGTGGCGAAGACCTCCGGTGTCGCTTTGGCGGTGATGGTGGAGGAAGGTCAGGTAGTCCGCGCCGGACAGCCGCTGGTGCGGCTGGATCCGGATCGCTCCCGCTTGGCGGTGGCCCAGGCTTCGGCGCAGATGCACAAGCTGGAAAACAACTACAACCGCGCCAAGCAACTGGTCACCCAGCAGATGATCAGCGCCAACGACGTCGATCAGATCAAGTTCGACCTGGAGAACGCGCGCGCCCAGTACACCATGGCCACGCTGGAACTTTCCTACACCACCGTGGTGGCGCCGATCTCCGGCGTGATCGCATCGCGTTCGATCAAGACCGGCAACTTCGTGCAGATCAATACGCCGATCTTCCGCATCGTCGACAACTCGCGGTTGGAAGCCACGCTCAACGTTCCCGAACGCGAAATCGCCACGCTCAAAGCCGGCCAGCCGGTCGAGCTGACCGCCGACGCGCTGCCGGGCCAGAGCTTCACCGGCACGGTGGACCGTATCGCGCCGGTGGTGGATTCGGGCAGCGGCACTTTCCGCGTGGTCTGCGCTTTCACCGGCGACGGCCTGTTGCAGCCTGGCATGTTCGGACGCATCAAGATCGATTACGACAAGCGCGCTGATGCACTGGTGGTGCCGCGCGTCGCATTGTTGGATGACGATGCCGATCCAGCGGTGTTCGCGGTGCGCAACGGCAAGGCCGCGCGCGTTTCCGTCAAGCTGGGCTACATGGACGGCGAGTGGGTTGAAATCCGCGAAGGCCTCAAGCCTGGCGATGGCGTAGTGACCGCCGGCAAGATCGCGTTGCGCGACGGCACCCCGGTGGAAATCATCGGCGATGCCAAGAAGACCACCGCCAAGGTGGAGGTTGAAGCAGCCGGTAAGAAGAAATGAGCGGCCACGGCTCTGAAGGGGGAACTCCTGACCGGGGAGCTCCGGGTCCTGAAGCGAACGATCCTCTGGCGCCGCCCGCCGGTTTGACCGGCGGCGGATTGGTGGAATTCTCCACGCGCCGTCGCGTCACCGTGGCGATGTTCTGGGTCACGATGTTCCTGTTCGGCTGCATCGCGCTGGCGGCTTTGAAGGTCAACTTGCTGCCTGATTTGAGCTATCCCACATTGACCGTGCGCACCGAGTACACCGGCGCCGCTCCGTCCGAAATCGAAACGCTGATCTCCGAGCCGGTGGAAGAAGCCGTCGGCGTGGTGAAGAACCTGCGCAAACTGAAATCCATTTCGCGCACCGGCCAGAGCGACGTGGTGCTGGAGTTCGCCTGGGGCACCGACATGGACCAGGCCAGTCTGGAGGTGCGCGACAAGATGGAAGTGCTGCAGCTTCCGCTGGAAGCCAAGGCGCCGGTGTTGCTGCGCTTCAATCCCTCCACCGAGCCGATCATGCGCCTGGCGCTGTCGTCGAAGGTGGCCGGCAAGACCGAAGCCGATTCCATCCGCCAGCTCACCGAGCTGCGCCGTTACGCCGACGAAGACCTGAAGAAGAAGCTGGAGCCGGTGGAAGGCGTGGCCGCGGTGAAGGTCGGCGGCGGTCTCGAAGATGAGATCCAGGTCGATATCGACCAGCAGAAGCTGGCCCAGTTGAACCTGCCCATCGACACGGTGATCCAGCGCCTGCAGCAGGAGAACATCAATATTTCGGGCGGCCGTCTGGAGCAGGGATCGCAGCGGTACCTGGTGCGGACCGTCAACCAGTTCGCCACCGTCGAGGAAATCCGCAACATGCTGGTCACCACGCAGAGCGGCGGCAGCAACGCGGCGGCGAGCGCGGCGGCGCAAATGGCGGCGATCGCCGCTTCCACCGGCGACGCGGCGGCCATGGCGGCCGCGGCGTCGGTACAGAGCGCCAACTCCTCTTCTTCCAGCACTATCGCGGGCGGCATGCCGGTGCGGCTGAAGGACATCGCCGATGTGCGCCAGGGCTACAAGGAGCGCGAAGGCATCATCCGGCTGGCAGGCAGCGAGGCGGTCGAGCTGGCGATCTACAAGGAAGGCGACGCAAACACGGTCGCCACCGCCGACGCCATTCAAGCCAAGTTGGAACAAATCAAGAGTCAGATTCCGCCGGATGTCGACCTCACCCCCATCGACGACCAGTCGCAGTTCATCCGCCACGCCATCAGCGACGTCAAGATCGATGCGGTGATCGGCGGTTTCCTGGCGATCCTGATCATCTTCCTGTTCCTGCGCGACGGCTGGAGCACCTTCGTGGTCGCGCTGTCCTTGCCGGCCTCCATCGTCACCACGTTCTTCTTCATGGACCAGCTTGGTCTGAGCTTGAACGTGATGTCGCTGGGCGGCCTCGCCTTGGCCACGGGTCTGGTGGTCGACGACTCCATCGTGGTGCTGGAAAGCATCGCCAAGGCGCGCGAGCGCGGGCTCAGCGTTCTTCAGGCCGCGATCACCGGCACCCGCGAAGTCAGCATGGCGGTGGTCGCCTCCACCCTAACCACCATCGCGGTATTCCTGCCGCTGGTGTTCGTGCAAGGCATCGCAGGCCAGTTATTTCGCGACCAGGCGTTGACGGTGGCCATCGCCATCGCTGTCTCGCTGGTCGTTTCGATGACGCTGATCCCCATGCTCAGCGCATTGAAGGGCAGGCCGCCGATGGCGTTTCCGGAGGAGCCACCGCATCCGGACTGGAAGCCGACCTCACGCTGGCAGAAACCTCTCGCTGCGACCCAACGCGGCGTAGGCATCGGCACGCGTGGAGTCTTCTTCGGTATCGCCTGGTTTTTCATACGTCTCTGGCGTGGGTTGGTCGCCGTGGTGGGGCCCATCATGCGCAAGGCCAGCGACATCGCGATGATGCCGTACGATCACGCCGAACGCGGCTACATGAAACTGCTGCCGGGCTCGCTGCGCAGGCCGTGGCTGGTGCTGGGTCTCGCCGCCGCCGCCTTCGTGCTGACCATGCTGACCGTCCCCATGCTGGGCGCGGATCTGATTCCGCAGCTGGCGCAAGACCGCTTCGAGATGACGGTGAAATTGCCGCCTGGCACGCCGCTGCGCGAAACCGACGGTCTGGTGCGCGACCTGCAGCAAGCGCATGCCAAGGATGAAGGCATAAAAGCGCTGTACGGCGTCAGCGGCACCGGTACGCGGCTGGATGCCAGCCCCACCGAAAGCGGCGAGAACATCGGCAAGATCACCGTGGTGATGGCCGATGGCGGAAGCAAGCAGCTGGAAGCCGACGAAACCGAAAAGTTGCGTTCGTCGATGAAGGATCATCCGGGCGTGCAGGTCGATTTCCGTCGCCCCGAGCTTTTCAGTTTCTCCACACCGCTTGAAATCGAACTGCGCGGCCAGGATCTCGACACCATCCAGCGCGCCGGACAGAAGATGGCGGCCATGCTGCGCGCCAACCCGCACTACGCCGACGTGAAATCGACGGTGGAAGAGGGCTTTCCTGAGATCCAGATCCGCTTCGACCAGGACCGCGCGGGTGCGCTGGGGCTGACCACGCGACAGATCGCAGACATAGTGGTGAAGAAAGTGCGCGGCGATGTGGCCACGCGCTACAGCTTCCGCGATCGCAAGATCGACGTGCTGGTGCGGGCGCAGGAATCCGATCGCGCATCGGTGGAAAGCATCCGCAAGCTGATCGTCAATCCAGGCAGTTCGCGTCCGGTGACGCTGGAGTCGGTGGCGGAGGTGGTGTCCACCACGGGTCCCAGCGAGATCCACCGCGCCGATCAGGTGCGTGTGGCCATCGTTTCGGCCAATCTGCGCGATATCGACCTGGGCGGTGCGGTGGACGAAGTACAAGAGATGGTGGCCGAGAACAACCTCGGCGCCGGCATCGGCATGCACATCGGCGGCCAGGGCGAAGAGCTGGCCGAATCGGTGAAGGCCTTGCTGTTCGCCTTCGGGTTGGCGATCTTCCTGGTGTACCTGGTGATGGCTTCGCAGTTCGAATCGTTGCTGCATCCGTTCGTGATCCTGTTCACCATTCCGTTGGCGCTGGTGGGCGCGGTGCTGGCGTTGCTGCTGACGCGCTCGCCGGTATCGGTGGTGGTGTTCATAGGATTGATCCTGCTGGTCGGCCTGGTGGTGAAGAACGCCATCATCCTGATCGACAAGGTCAACCAACTGCGTGAGGCCGGCGTGGCCAAGCGGGTGGCGCTGGTGGAAGGCGCGCGTTCGCGTTTGCGGCCCATCACCATGACCACGTTGTGCACCTTGTTCGGCTTCCTGCCGCTGGCATTGGCCTTCGGCGAGGGCGCGGAAGTGCGTTCGCCGATGGCGATCACCGTGATCGGCGGGCTGCTGGTGTCCACGCTGCTGACGCTGGTGGTGATTCCGGTGGTGTACGACCTGCTGGACCGCCGTTCGGACGAGTACTACGCCGAACGCGGCCGTCTGCATCGTGCTTCGCTGGAAGCGGGCAATGAAGGACTCGAACCCGCATGAGCATCGCCGAACTGAGCATCAAGCGGCCGGTCAGCGCGATCATGCTGTTCGTGTCGCTGACCGTGATCGGGCTGATCGCCGCGTTCCGCCTGCCGTTGGAGGCATTCCCGGAAGTGTCGCCGCCCTTCATCTTCGTGCAGTTGCCTTATGTGGGCTCCACGCCCGAGGAAGTGGAGCGCACGGTGCTGCGGCCGGTGGAAGAGACGCTGTCCACGATGCCGGGCATCAAGCGCATGGACACCAGCGCGAACGCGGATGGCGCGCAACTGTTCATCCAGTTCTCCGACTGGGAGCGGGACGTCGCCATCGCCGCCTCCGATGCGCGCGAGCGCATCGACGCCATCCGCGCCGATCTGCCCGACGACCTGCAGCGTTATCTGGTGCTGAGGTTCTCCACTACGGACCAGCCGGTGTTGCGGGTGCGTCTGGCCAGCGACATGGATCTGGCCGGTTCTTACGACATGATCGACCGCGAGTTCAAGCGGCGCATCGAGCGCATTCCGGGCGTGGCGCGCGTGGATATCTCCGGCGCCCAGGCCAACGAGGTGGAGATCGCGATCAACCAGGATCGCCTGACCGCGCACAACCTGGGTCTCAACGATCTCACCACGCGGCTGCAGTCCGTCAATTTCTCCGTTTCGGCCGGCACCATCACCGACGGCGGGATGCGCTTGCGCGTGCAGCCCGTCGGCGAACTCACCGACCTGCAGCAACTGCGGGATCTGGTGATCGCCAACGGCGTGCGCCTGTCCGACATCGCCGAGGTGCATTTGAAGCAGGAGCGCACGACCTTGGGCCGGCGCCTGGACGGCAAGAAAGCGGTGGGTCTGGACATCTTCAAGGAACGCAACGCGAACCTGGTGGAAGTCTCTAAGAATGCGCTCAAAGAAGTGGAGGAGATCCGCAAAGAACCTTCGCTGAGCGACCTGCAGATCAAGATCATCGAAAACCAGGGCGACAACGTCACCACTTCGCTGATCGAGCTTGCGGAAGCCGGTGGCATCGGCCTGGTGCTGTCGATCGCGGTGCTGTTCTTCTTCCTGCGCCACTGGCCCTCGACCATGATGGTTACGCTGGCCATCCCGATCTGCTTCATCATGACACTCGGCTTCATGTACTTCGCCGGAGTCACCCTCAACATCCTGTCGATGATGGGCCTGCTGCTGGCCATCGGCATGCTGGTGGACAATGCCGTGGTGGTGGTGGAGAGCATCTACCAGGAACGCGAGCGGATGCCCGACCAGCCGCGCCTGGCGTCCATCGTCGGTACCCGGCATGTCGCCATCGCGCTGTCGGCCGGCACCCTGTGCCACTGCATCGTGTTCGTGCCCAATCTGTTCGGAGAGCGCAATTTCCTGAGCATCTACCTGTCGCAGATCGCCATCACCATCTCGGTGTCGCTGCTGGCCTCGTGGCTGGTGGCGGTGAGCCTGATCCCGATGCTGTCGGCGCGCCTGAAGACGCCTCCGGCGGTGGGAAACCACACCGGCATCATTCCGCGCATGCAGAAACGCTATGCGGGGATGCTGCGCTGGACCCTGGAGCATCGCGGCTGGAGCGTGATGGGCATCTTGCTGATCATCGCGGTCAGCATCGTGCCGATGATGCTGACCAAGAAGAACATGTTCGGCGGCGACGATGGCGGCGAAACCAATATCTTCTACCAATGGAAGGGTTCCTACAGCCTGAAACAGATGTCGGACGAGGTGTTGAAGGTCGAGAACTTCATGGACGCCAATCGCAAGCGTTTCCATGTCGAACAGATCTATTCCTGGTACAGCGAACAGGGCGACGCGGGCACCCGCATCAAGTTCGACATGAAGGACCTCGACAATGACGACACCAAGGCCTTGATCGAGGAAATCCGCAAGGCATTGCCTAAGTCGGCCCGCGCCACCATCGGCATCGGCAACGATGGTGGTGGCCCGGGCGGCGGTGGCGGCCCGGGCGAGAAAGTGCAGGTGCAGTTGGTCGGCGATTCCACCGAAACCCTGGCGGAGATAGCCAAGGACATCGTGCCGATGCTGTCCAAGAGTCCGCAGCTGCGCGACGTGCGCGTCGATGCCGGCGATCAGAACAGCGAACTGTCGGTACGCGTGGACCGCGAGCGCGCCGCCGCCTTCGGCTTCAGCGCCAATGACGTCGCCAGTTTCGTGGGCGTGGCTTTGCGCGGCGCGCCGCTGCGCGAGTTCCGTCGCGGCGAGAACGAAGTACCGGTATGGGTGCGCTTCGCCGGCGCCGAGCAGTACGGCATCGAGGACCTGGATTCCTTCATGGTGCGCGCACCGGACGGACGCACGGTGCCGCTGCTGAGCATGGTGGATGTGGGCGTCACGCCCGCGGCCACGCAGATCTCGCGCACCAACCGCCAGACCACGCTGACCGTACAGGCCAACCTGGCCGACAAGGTGACCGTGCCCGAGGCGCGCAAGGCGATGGAGGACACGCTGAAGGCGGCTTCGTTCCCGACCGGCTACAGCTATTCCTTCGATGGCGGCGCTTTCCAGGAAGAGGACGAGGCGGGCGCGCAGATGATGACCAATCTGGTGATCGCGCTGCTGCTGATCTACATCGTGATGGCGGCGGTGTTCGAATCGCTGCTGTTCCCAGCGGCGATCATGAGCGGCGTGCTGTTCTCGGTGTTCGGCGTGTTCTGGTTGTTCTGGCTGACCGGCACCGAGTTCAACATCATGGCCTTCATCGGCATCCTGGTGCTGATGGGCGTGGTGGTGAACAACGGCATCGTGATGATCGAGCACATCAACAACCTGCGGCGGCGCGGCAAGTCGCGCACCGATGCGCTGGTCGAAGGCAGCCGCGAACGTCTGCGGCCGATCCTGATGACCATGGGCACGGCGATCCTGGCGATGATCCCCATCGCCTGGGGCAACACGCAGATGGGTGGCGACGGTCCGCCGTATTACCCGATGGCGCGTGCCATCGCCGGCGGGTTGGCGTTCTCCACCGTGGTCAGCCTGCTGTTCCTGCCGACCATCTACGCGATCCTGGACGACATGCGCAGCGGCACCGCGCGGCTGACCAAGCGCGCCCGCGCGCGCCGCGGCGAAGGCCTACCGGCGGCGGCGATAACGGCGTTGAAAGCGGAGTGATGCAGGGCGGGCATTGGCCCGCCTTGCAGGCTACGGCTGGGTCGCCCTCGCAGAGCCGAGCTTGCCCGGCTCTACGAAGATCCGGGATCAGCCGAAGAGTTTGCCGACCATCCGCAGGCCGCCGGTCCACACGCCGATGGCGGTGCCCAGGCTGGTCAGGAAGAAATTCAGCAGGATCCGCGCAACCCGGTTCTTCCACCAGCCGCGCACCGTCTGCACGTCGTCGCGCAGCGCCATGAAATCCGCGTGGGTGGGTTTGCGCATTGCCGCTTCGACGAACGCGCTCACGGTGCCCGATGCCAGCGCCGGGTGCAGCGGCGTCAGCGGAGACGAAATGAAGGCGGCCAGGATGCTCAGCGGATGGCCTCCGGCGATGGCGCAACCCAACGCGCCCAGCAGGCCGGTCGCCAGTACCCATTGCACGATGAGGTCCGCGCCGACGTCGACGCCGCCGCGGTAGAAACCCCAGGCGAATCCGCCGACCAGGAAGGCGGCCAGCGCGATCGTGAACCACGGCACCTTGCTCTTTTCCGGAACGGATTCCAGCGCGGCGCGCACCGTGACGGGCGACTCCGCATCGTCGCGCAAGTGCTCGGCCATGCCGTGCAGATGGCCGGCACCGATCACCGCCAACACCTCGCGCGCGCCGCTGGCGTAGGTGACCGATTCGCGAAGGCGTGCGGCCATATAACGATCGCGTTCGGCGATGATGCTTTCGTACAGTGCGGGGCTCTCCGCCGCGAATTCGCCGAAGCTCGATTCCAGCAGGTCGCCTTGCTTCAGTTTCTCTATCTCGTCGTCGCCCACTTCCTCGTCCGCGAACATCGCCATCATGATGCCCGCGCTGATCTTGGCGCGTCCCCACCAACCCAGCCGGCTCAAGGCGCGCTTGAAGGTCAGCCCGACTTCGCGGTCGATCAGATGCAGCGGCAGATTGCGCTCGCGCGCATCGAGCGCGGCGGCTTTCAATTCGGCGCCGGGTTCGACGTCGAGCTGCTCGGCCAGCCGTCGCTGGTAGGCAGCCAACGCGAGGTTCGCCGCGAACAGGTGGGTCTTGCCTTCGCGGATCACCTTGACCAGGTCCAATTTCGACAGGGCGTCGGGATCGGTCAGCGCCTGCAGGCGTCCGGCGTCCAGTTCTATCGCGACGGTGTCGTAGTCGCCGCTGGCGATCGCCGCCCGCACGGTCTCCACGCTGGTCCGAGAGACGTGCGCGGTGCCCAGCAAGGTGTAGCGCACGCCATCGCGCTCGACGATCTGGTGCGGCTGTCCGGCGAGCGGGTCTTGCGCCGCGGGGAGAGAGATGTCGTTCATGGATTCATTCTTCGGAAGGTGTTTCGTTTTTGCCGCTGCCTAATGCGCGCTGCATCTGTACGGTGTCCAGCCAGCGTCCCTGTTTGCGGCCCAGGCCCGGAAATATGCCGATGATGTCGAAGCCGAGCTTCTCGTGCAGCACCACCGAGGCGCCGTTGCCGGGTTCGCCGATCACCGCGACCATCTGGCGGAAACCGAGTGCTTCGCAGTCGGCGATCAGTCGGGAGAGCAGGGCGCGGCCTACTCCCTTTCCTTGCGCCTCGGCTTTCACGTAGACCGTGTCTTCCACGGTCCAGCGATAGCCCGCGCGGCCTCGGTAGGAGCTGGCGTACGCATAACCGGCGAACGCGCCTTCCAGCTCGGCGACCAGGTACGGATATCCGCGACCCAGGAGTTCGTCCATGCGCCGCGCCATCTCCGCTTCGTCCGGGACTTCGTACTCGTAAGTCGCCACGCCGTCGCGCACTTCCCGGGCGTACAGCTCGTGGATGTGCGGAATGTCGGTGCGGGTGGCCGTGCGCAGCTGCAGGTTCAATCGATATACCGCTTCAGCAAATCGCCGTAGGCGTCGATGCGGCGGTCGCGCAGGAACGGCCAGATGCGGCGCACGTGTTCGCTGCGGTCGAGGTCGATTTCCGCGCTGAGGATCTCGGCATCTCCGCCGGCTTCGGCGATGAATTCGCCCTGCGGACCCAGCACGTGGCTGTTGCCCCAGAACTGGATGCCCGCTGCGCCCGCATGCTTGTCGGAAGCCAGGGGCGAGGGTTCGTGGCCCACGCGGTTGCACGAGAGCACGGGCAAGCCGTTGGCCACTGCGTGTCCGCGATGGCTCAGGATCCAGGCGTCTCGCTGGCGGTTCTTCTCGGCCTGTTCGTCGGATGGATCCCAACCGATGGCGGTGGGGTAGAGCAGCAGTTCCGCACCGGCCAGCGCCATCAGCCGCGCGGCTTCCGGATACCACTGGTCCCAGCAGACCAGCACACCGAGCCTGCCCACCGAGGTGTCGATCGGTTTGAAGCCGAGGTCGCCGGGGGTGAAATAGAATTTTTCGTAGAAACCCGGATCGTCCGGGATATGCATCTTGCGGTATTTGCCCAGGGTGCTGCCGTCCTTTTCGAAGACGACGGCCGTGTTGTGGTACAGCCCGGGAGCGCGGCGTTCGAACAGCGAGCTGACCAGCACCACGCCATGCCGCTTTGCCAGCTTGCCCAGGCGCTCGGTGCTGGGACCGGGGATGGGTTCGGCCAGGTCGAACTCGGCGACCGACTCGTGCTGGCAGAAGTACGCGCCGTTGTGCAGTTCCTGCAGCAGCACCAGCCTGGCGCCGCGAGCGGCGGCTTCGGCGACGCGGGCCTCGATGATGGAAAGGTTGGCCTCGGCGTTGCCACGGCCTTGATCAATGATGGCCTTTTCCTGAATCAGGGCGACGGGCAATGTTTTGCGGGTCATCGTGGGGCGGTTCTGCGGAAAGCGCGCATGGTATCGCGGATGGCGTTAACCGCGGCCCGCAGGCGACGCTTCCTCGCGCTGACGGTGCCACCTGCCCAGCAGACCGCCACTGGCTGCCCAGACCAGCGCGATGGCGGCGCCGATGAACATCGCCATTGCCGGGTGTTCGGCCAGCAGGTCCAGACCGCGCTTGACCCAGGCGCTGATGGCGTCGCCGCCACGATAGACGACGGTGTCGATGAAGTTCTTGGCTTTGTACTTGTCCTCGGCGGGAACGACCGTGTACAGCATTTCCCGGCCTGGCCGAACGAAGGCGTATTCGCCCGCCCGGCGTACCACCATCACCACCACGAACACGGCGAAAACAGGCGATAGCGCCAGCCAGACGAAACCAGCGGCGACGATCAACGGCACCGCCGCCAGCAGTACGCCTACGCCCAAGCGCTGCGCGACCCGGCCCGTCACCAGCACCTGGGTCAGGATGGCCAGCGATTGCACTACCGTGTCGATGGTGCCGAAGACCTGGGTCTGCCGTGTGCGATCAGTGAAGGTTTCGGCCACCAACCGCGCCTGTTCGAAATAGAGGAAGGTGCTGACGCTGGTCAGCAGGATTACGAAGATCGCGATGCCCATCAGGTACTTCGATCTGAATACCGCGCTGGCGCCGGCAAAAGGATTGCCGCCCAACGGCTTCCGGCGCGCGCTGGTTTCCTCGCTCGGCAGCGGATGCCTATCACGCCAGCGCTGCAGCCACATGGCCGATATCGCGCTGGCTACCAGGAAAGCGGCGGAAAGCACCAGCAGGCCCGCATGCCCCAGCGGCGCGACCAGCAGGGTGCCCAATAGCGGCCCGGTCAGGCCGCCCAAGCTGGCGCCGGCCGCGATCAGCGCGAAAAGACGCTTGGCCTGGCGGGTGGCCATCAGATCCGCCAGCACGCTCCACGCCAGCGAAATGGTGAGCATGTTGAAGACCGACAGCCAGACGTAGAAGGAACGCGCCAGCCAGAGGTTTTCCGGTCGCGCCAGCAGGCCTGCGGCGAATGCCAGCAGGTTGAGTACGAAGAAACCATACGTCCAAGGCAGGATCCGGCGCCGCGCTGCCTTCGAGGCGATCCAGCCGTACAGCGGCAACGCCGCAAGCGTCGCCACGAAGGTGGCGGTGAACAGCCACTGCAGGTTGTCCACGCCACCGGCGATGCCCATGGTCTCGCGCACCGGCCGCAGCATGAAATATCCGGTGAACAGGAAAAAGAACATCAGCAAGCCGGCCAATACCGCCGAGGCTTCCCGCCCCTCGATGTTGAACAGTTTCGCTATCGCACGCAGTACCGGATTGCCGCTGCCTTCGTTCATTCCGCAATCAACCGACCGCTGCGATCAGCGATCGCCTCTGTTCCTCATCTAGATCCGGCCCCACGCCCGCTTTGAGGTTGTCGCTCTGTCGGTCCGGTTTGCCGGTAGCCGGGATCACGGTCGTCACCGCCGGATGGCTCAGGGCGAATTTGAGGAAGGCCTGCGCCCACGAGGTGATACCCGCGGCGGCGGCCCAGGCCGGAAGCGGCTTGTCGGCCACCTGGGAGAAAAGGCGGCCGTCCTCGAAAGCCCGATTGACCAGCACCGCCACGCCAAGCTCCCGCGCCAGCGGGAAAACGCGTTTTTCGGCGCCGCGCGATACTACCGAATAGTTGATCTGCAGGAAGTCCGGTTTCTCCGCCTGCACCGCGTCCGCAAGTTCGTCCTGCGCGCGCTCGAGGTAATGGGTCACGCCCACGTAGCGCACCTTGCCCTGCGCCTTCAGTTCGCGCGCAAGGGCGAGCTGGATTTTCAGATCGCCCAGGTTGTGGACCTGCAACAGTTCGACCTTGTCGGTCTGCAGGCGCCGCAACGTGTCGTTGAACTGTGCCAGGCCGGCTGCGCGCCCATTGACGCCGGACAGTTTGGTGGCGATCCACGCCTTGCCGCGCAGCTGCTGTTCGGCCAACAGGGCGCCCAGCACATCCTCGGCCACGCTGTAGGTCGGTGCCGTGTCGATCAAGGTGGCGCCGCCGGCGAAGAATCGTTTCAAGACTTCCCGCAAGGGATCGCGTTCGGACGCCGAGTCGCCGACTTCGAAGCTGCCCGAGGTGCCCATGCCGATCACCGGCAGCTTCTCGCCACTGGAAGGAATGCTGCGCGTATTCAATGGCTCATTGCCCGAAGCGGCGGCAGTCGGGGAGGGCGTAGCGGCCGGCACCGCCCGCGCGTCGTCCCGGCAGGCGGCAAGGGTGAGGCCGGCGGCCGCAGTAGCGGCGGCGGTCAGGAACCTGCGTCGTGAATACATGGCGGTCTCCGTCGAGGCGGGGACCTTGGGTTATCGGCGATACGGTTCTGGGTTGTGTAAACGAATCGTTTTATCGCGACCCAACTAAAGACATGCAGCCGTATTTCCGTGACGCAGGGGTCATCCTGCGGCCAGCATTCCTTCCGGCAATTGCATGGTGATGCAGTGCAGGCTGCCGTTCTGCCAGATCAACGAACGGCAGGGCACCTGCACGATTTCGCGATCCGGGAAGGCTTCGGCCAGTACCGCCGCGGCCCCGGCATCGGCCGGGTCGCCGTAAGCCGGCATCAGCACCGCGCCGTTGACGATCAGGAAGTTGGCGTACGAAGCCGCCAGGCGCCGGCTTCCATCCAGGATCGGTCGTGCCCACGGCAAGGGGAACAAGCGGTACGGTTTGCCATCGCGGGTGTGTAGCGCCGCGATTTCCTCGGCCATCGCGCCCAGCTCCGCGTAATGCGAATCGGCCGGGTCGTCGCAGGCTTGGAACACGATGGCTTCCGGCCCGGCGAAGCGCGCCAGGGTATCTATATGCGCATCGGTATCGTCGCCTTCCAGGTAGCCATGATCCAGCCACAGCACCCGATCCTGTTGCAGCCAGCCGGCCAGCCGGGTGGTGATTTCTTCCCGCGGAAGTTCCGGGTGGCGCTCGTGCAGGCATTGCCACGTGCTCAGCAGGGTGCCTGCGCCGTCGGTCTCTACCGCACCACCTTCCAGTGCAAAATCAATGCTTTGCACGAAATAGTTATGAAACAAGTTCATGCCGGATAACTCGCCGACCAACAGGTCGTCGCGGCTCGCCTGGTACTTGCCGCCCCAGCCGGTAAAGCGGAAATCCAGCTGCTTGAAGCGGTCGCCGGCGCGCAGCGTGATAGGGCCGGTGTCGCGCAGCCAGGTGTCGTCGTATTCGGCGGGTACGAATTGGACTTTGGTCATGTCCACCCGCGCCGAACGCAGGCGCGCTTCGGCATAGGTCTGCAGATCTTCGTCGGCCACGCAGATCACCACCGGCTCGAAACGGGTGATCGCCGCGACCAGCGCAACGTAGGTTTCCTCCACTTCGCCAAGCCGTTCGGCCCAGTCGGTTTCGGCGTGCGGCCACGCGATCAGGACCGCGGATTGGGGCTCCCATTCCGCAGGGAAGCGAAAAGCATCGGTCATTGAAGTTCTGCGTTGAAGTTCTGTGTTGAAGTTCTATTGGATCGGGGGCTTGGGCCCGATTTCTTCCGGGCTGGCTTGGTTGGCGACCACGTCGATGACGCGGTTCTTTTCGAAATACACGGTGAAAGCCGGATACACCCAGCGGTTGATCACCGGCCACTGGCGCTTCTGGCCGCCACGCGGTTCGAGCTTCTGTTGGGGTGCGCCGAACCTGGCTTCCACGGCGGCGGCGGTCTGGCCGCGCACGGGCACTGCGGCAGGGGTTTCCTGCACCCGCTCGATCAGCAGGGTGTCGGCACTGGCGGTGCCCGCGCAGCAGAGCAGAGCGAACATCGGAATAGCGAGAAGGCGGTGGTTCATGGCGGTGGCTCCCCAGAGGACGGGTCTTTATAGCAAAACGGCCCCAACAAAAAACCGCCGCGCCGCGATGTAGTGCGGCAACCGTGACGGTGAGCGCGTCGTCGGGGGTCCGGATCTCGGACCACCAGGAGGCCCGGATAAAGAAAAACCGCCCGGAGGCGGTCTTTCTGCGGCTTGCAGCGGTGCGCCTTTGGCGCCGCCGCATCGAGGCTAACCCGTTATTTCAGCGCTGACGCGCCTTGGGCACCTCTTTCGGCTTCAGCGCTGACGCGCCTTGAAGCGCGGATTCGACTTGCAGATCACGAAGACCTTGCCACGGCGGCGGACCACCTTGCAGTCGCGATGACGGGTCTTTGCCGACTTCAGGGAGGAAAGGACTTTCATGACGCACCTCGGGAAATTTGGACTGTAACTGTCTGGGAATGTGGCCGGAACGGACCAGTGGTTCGGCCGGGACAAAAATCAAGCCGCGCATTCTAGCGGGTTTTTCCTTTGAGGTTCAAGCCTTTGCCTGCTGACGACTGGCGTTCGCCGGTCGTCAGCGGGGCGGCCGGGCATAATGCCGGCAAAACCACGGGGTTCCCATGTCCGACAGCATTCCAGTTCTGACCATCGATGGCCCTTCCGGTGCTGGCAAAGGCACCGTGAGCCGAATCGCGGCGGCCCGGCTGGGTTGGCATTACCTCGACTCCGGCGCCTTGTACCGAGCGGTGGGCGTGGCGGCGAGTTGGGCCAATCTGGACATTTCCGACCCCGCAGCCCTGGTGCGCTGCACCTTCGATACCGCGGTCGTCTTCAAGGAAGACGCCAAGGGCGATCTGCGGGTCTGGGTCAATGGCTCCGATGCCACGGACGAGCTCAGGCTCGAAACCACCGGGGCCGTCGCCTCGGCCATCGCCGCCTTCCCCGAGGTCCGTTCCGCTCTCAAAGAGCGCCAGCGGGCTTTCCGGCAGGCCCCGGGACTCGTGGCCGATGGGCGGGACATGGGGACGGTCATCTTCGCGGACGCTCCCTACAAGGTTTTCCTGACCGCCAGTGCCGAGGAGAGAGCCGAAAGGCGCTATAACCAGTTGAAAGACAAAGGGGTTTCGGTCACAATAGACGGTCTGCTACGGGAGATTCTCGCCCGCGACGCCCGTGATGCCCAGCGCACGGTGGCGCCGTTGAGGCCGGCCGAAGACGCCGTCCTCATCGATACCACCGGCCTGAACATCGATCAGGTCGTGGAACGCGTGCTGGCCTTGGTGAAAACCTAGTCCGGTCCGGATCCAACGCAGCAGACAACGCAACAAAAGCAGCCCCGTCGGGAATCTTTCCGGCGGTTTTTCCACTACAACACTCACGGTCACAGGCATCCCGCCCAGGCCGACAACGGGTGGACCGCCGCACCTTCACGTGCACGGTCTGCGTCATCAACCGAGATTTATTCAATGATCGAATCATTTGCAGAACTGTTTGAACAGAGCCAGATCCATCTCACCAAACTGAAGCCCGGCTCCATCGTCATGGGCACCGTGGTGGAAGTCCGCAACGACGTGGTGGTGATCAATGCCGGTCTGAAGTCCGAAGGCATCGTGCCGATCGAACAGTTCCGTAACGACGATGGCACGCTCACCGTGGCCGTCGGCGACGAAGTAAAGGTCGCTCTGGACTCCCTGGAAAACGGCTTCGGCGAAACCGTGCTGTCGCGCGAGAAGGCCAAGCGCGCCATGGTGTGGGACGAACTGGAAGAGGCGCTGGAAGCCAACGCCACCATCACCGGTCGCATCAGCGGCAAGGTCAAGGGCGGCTTCACCGTCGACATCAAGGACGTCCGCGCGTTCCTGCCGGGCTCGCTGGTCGATGTGCGCCCCGTGCGCGACCCGGGTTACCTGGAAGGCAAGGAACTCGAGTTCAAGCTCATCAAGCTGGATCGCAAGCGCAACAATGTGGTGGTCTCCCGCCGTGCGGTGGTCGAGAGCGAGCATTCGGAAGAGCGCGAGCAGCTGATGGACAAGCTGCAGGAAGGCGTGGTGCTGAAGGGCGTGGTCAAGAACCTCACCGATTACGGCGCGTTCGTCGACCTGGGCGGCATCGATGGTCTGCTGCACATCACCGACATGGCCTGGAAGCGCGTGCGCCATCCGTCCGAAGTGGTGGAAGTCGGCCAGGAGCTGGATGTCCGCGTGCTGAAGTACGACCGCGAGCGCAACCGCGTCAGCCTGGGCCTGAAGCAGCTGGGCGAGGATCCGTGGGACAACATCGCCCGCCGCTACCCGGCCAACAGCCGCGTGTTCGGCAAGGTCTCCAACGTCACCGATTACGGCGCGTTCGTCGAGATCGAGCCGGGCGTCGAAGGCCTGGTACACGTGTCGGAAATGGATTGGACCAACAAGAACGTCAACCCGTCCAAGGTCGTGCAGGTCGGCGACGACGTCGAAGTGATGGTGCTGGACGTGGACGAGGAGCGTCGCCGCATCTCGCTGGGCATGAAGCAGGTCGCCGCCAATCCGTGGGAAACCTTTGCTGCGATCCACAAGAAGAACGACAAGGTGTCGGGCCAGATCAAGTCGATCACCGACTTCGGCATCTTCATCGGCCTGGACGGCGGTATCGACGGCCTTATCCATCTGTCCGACATCAGCTGGAACTCCACCGGCGAAGACGTGGCCCGCAACTATAAGAAGGGCGACACGCTGGAAGCGGTCGTGCTGGCCGTGGATCCGGAACGCGAACGCATCAGCCTGGGCGTCAAGCAGCTGGAACAGGATCCGTTCGGCCAGTTCATGGCGGCCAACCCGAAGGGCACCAAGCTGGAAGGCACCGTGCGCGAAGTGGACGCCAAGGGCGCCATCATCGACATCGCCGAGGGCGTGGAAGGCTACGTCGCCGCGCGCGACATCAGCACCGAGCGCGTCGACGACGCCAGCCAGCACCTGAAGGTCGGCGACAAGATCGAAGCGCGTTTCATGGGTATGGACCGCAAGGGCCGCACCCTGCAGTTGTCGATCAAGGCGAAGGACGACGCGGAAATGCGCGAAGTGCTGGAGGACTACCAGTCGCAGTCTTCCTCCACGGGCGCCACCACCCAGTTGGGCGCGCTGCTGCGCGCGCAGCTGGACGGCAACAAGTCCGAGTAAGCAAGCCACTCGATCCACTCCGGCCCGGTTCAATCCGGGCCGGTAGTGGTGCTTTTCGCCTATCTCCGTGACGATGACCAAATCCGAACTCATCGAAATCCTGAGCCGTCGCCAGCCGCACCTGAAGGCCGACGACGTCGATCTTGCAGTGAAGTCGCTGCTGGAGATGATGGGCGGTGCCCTGGCCCATGGCGAGCGCATCGAGATCCGCGGATTCGGCAGTTTTTCCCTGCATTACCGTCCGCCCCGTCTGGGTCGCAATCCCAAGACGGGCGATTCGGTGGCCCTGCCGGCTAAGCACGTGCCGCACTTCAAGCCTGGCAAGGAGTTGCGCGAACGCGTCAGCAGCGTGACACCCATCGAGGAAAGCGGCGAATAAGCGCTGCTTTTCCCTTCTCCCATCGGGAGAAGGTGCCCGAAGGGCGAATGAGGGTACGGCGAAGTGGCGTACCTCCCTCTCGCAGATATCCGGAAACAAGCGGCCTTAGCTTTGCGGATGCGGTTGGGTAGGCGTGACCTGCGCCATCGTCACTTCGCCGTACCCTCACCCCAACCCCTCTCCCGGTGGGAGAGGGGCTTTGTTGTGTTGCACAGCACAAGTCTCGGCTAAGCTAGCGGCTCCCAAGCATGGAGCCGGCCGGTGAACATTTTCCGCTTGATCATCGCATTGATCTTCCTGGGCATAGGTTTGTTGGTCGGTGTGCTGAATACCCAGCCCATCACGCTCAAATTGCTGTTCGCCGATATCCAGACTTCTTCGGGAGTCGCCATCATCCTTTCGCTGCTGGCGGGGGTGATCATCGGCGGTCTGATCGTCCTGGCGACCTTGGTCTGGCCTCTGTATACGAAACTGCGCAAAGCCAACAAGCAGGCTGCGGCGCCTGTGCCCCCGGTCGGTAGTAGTGCCGCCTGAGCCATCAGATAGGCCTCCAGCAAATGCAATTCCTCAACGAATGGTTCTGGTTCTTTCTATTCCTGCCGCTGGCCGCGCTTAGCGGCTGGGTGATTGGGCGCAGGGGCGGGCAGCGCCACGGCGACACCCAGGTCAGCCGGCTCTCGAGCACTTACTTCCGCGGCCTGAACTATCTGTTGAACGAACAGCCCGACAAAGCCATCGAGTTGTTCCTGCACATCGCCGAGCTGGACAAGGAAACCTTCGAGACCCAGGTCGCCCTGGGCCACCTGTTCCGCCGCCGTGGCGAGGTCGATCGCGCCATTCGCCTGCATCAGGGGCTGGTGCAGCGCCACGACCTGAGCGATCAGCAGAAAGTGCAGGCGTTGCTGGCCTTGGGCGAGGACTACATGCGCTCGGGTTTACTGGATCGCGCCGAGACCGTTTTCAGCGACCTGACCCGCATCGACCAGCGCGCCCCGCAGGCGCTCAAGCATTTGATCGGCATTTACCAGACCGAGCGGGACTGGGAAAAAGCCATCGACAACGCCACCCGCTACGAAGAGGTCGCTGGCGAGCCGATGGGTAAGCTGATCGCCCAGTTCGAGTGCGAACTGGCCGAGCGGCACCGCACCGCGAACGATGTCGAATCCGCCCGCGCCGCCATCGCCCGCGCCTACCAGGCGGACGCCAGCTGCGTGCGCGCGGGCATCCTGGAAGGGCGTATCGAATCCGACGTCGGCAATCATGAAGCGGCGATACGCGCATTCGAACGCGCGGCACGGCACGATCCGGACTACTTGCCCGAAGTGTTGCCCAGCCTGATGGCGAACTACGAACTGGGTGCGGACCTGTCCGGCGCGCGGGCGTTCCTTTCCGAGATGTGCGAGCACTATCGGGGCATAGCGCCCGTGCTGGCGCTTACCCGGCTGGTAGAAAGTCAGGATGGCGTTGCGGCGGCCCGTGCGTATCTGGCGCGTCAGTTGAAGGACCGTCCTTCGGTGCGTGGGGAAGCGGCGCTGATCGACCTGACCCTGGCCGAAGGCGCCGATCCCACCGCCACCCTGACCGATCTCAAGCACATCACCGATCAATTGCTGGTGCGCAATCCGAGCTATCGCTGCACGCGTTGCGGTTTCGGCGCGCGCACCCACCATTGGCAGTGCCCCAGTTGCAAGGAGTGGGGAACGGTGAAACCGTTGCTGAACTACGCGGTGGTCTGATGACGGCACTACCCGCGTGGATGCTGCTGCACCTGGTGCTCGCAGCAACGGGCACATGGTTGGCGCGACGTTATGCATTGAAGAAGCAGTTGCTCGATCAGCCCGGCGAGCGGCGTAGTCATGTCGTGGCTACCCCAAGGGGGGGCGGTATCGCGATAGTCGTAAGCGTATTGTTGGGAATAGTCTGGCTGGCGCTGAAAGACCCGTCGGATGCTTTGCTGCTGGGCTGTTTCGCTACTGGGTTGATCCTGGTCGCAGGTATCGGCTGGGTAGACGATCATCGACCCATCCCGGCCTGGCCAAGATTGTTGGTGCATGCGGTGGCGGCATTTCTTCTGGCTTGGGGAGTGCACAGCTCCAGTCCGGGTTTACTCGCCCCTGTCGTGGCCTTCGTTCTTGCCCTGGTGCTGGTGAATATCTGGAACTTCATGGACGGCATCGACGGGCTGGCGGCCAGCCAGGCGGCGATCGTTGCGTTGGCCATGGTGCTCCTGCTCGATGGGGTGTGGGCATGGATAGCCGCAGGATTGGTCGCGGCTTTGGCCGGATTCTTGCCTTTTAATTTCCCCAAGGCCCGGATTTTTCTGGGCGATGTGGGCAGTGGGGCGCTTGGGTTCCTGCTTGCGGGACTGCTGGTAGCGGCTTTCCGGTCGGACCGGGTTTCCTGGCCGTTGCTTCTGCTGCCGATTTCCGCATTTCTGGTAGACGCGGGCTTCACATTGGGTATGCGCATCCTGCGAAGGGAACCCTGGTGGATGCCACATGTCCAGCACACCTACCAAAAGTGGGCGGGTCGTAATGTGAGTCACGTGGGAGTCACCTTGGCTTACGCAGGATTCAGCCTCGTGGCCGCGATGCTGGTTCTTATTGGAATAGGCTGGACGGACTATGGGTCAGCGAGTATTTGCCTGGTATGGTTTCTGGGCGCAGGCTTTTTATGGGCGCGCATGCGCAGGGATATCTCTAATGAGTAAGGATGCGCAAAAGTGAATTCTTGGCGCGGAAAGATGGCTGCCGTGGTACCCCGTTTGATGGTGGTCGGGCACGATCTATTGATGGTCTGGTTGTGTTGGGAAGCGCTGCACCATTTGCGTTATGCGATGTTGCCCAACCCTCCTTCGTACCCCCTCTGGTCGCCTGAGATCGCGATCGTCCTGGTCGCGCAGGGGCTGGTGTTCTGGTGGGTCGGTCTTTATCGGGGTCTTTGGCGCTTCGCCAGCGTCCCCGACCTGGGCAATATTCTTAAAGCCAGTCTGATCGGCTTGCTGGCGCTCGCCCTGGGGCTGGCCCTTTACAACCGTCTGGGCTCGGTGCCGCGCGCTGTGCTGGTGATGTACCCGTTCCTGCTGGTGGGTCTGCTGGGTATGCCACGCCTCATGTTTCGAGCCTGGAAGGACAATCAGAACACGGACAGCAAGAACGGCATCGCCCTACGGGTCCTGATACTCGGTGCGGGCAGATCCAGCGAGGCCCTGGTGCGCGACCTACGGCGCAGCGGCGCCTATCAGCCGGTCGGTCTGTTGGACGACTCGGCCCGTCTGCAGGGCACCAAGCTGCATGGCGTTCCCGTGCTCGGCGGATTATCCGATGCCGCGACCATCGCCAAGGAAACCGCCGCCAAGTTGATCGTCATCGCGATGCCGTCGCTGGATGCGGCCAACATGCAGCGGGTGGTGGCCATCTGCGAAAGCACCGGCCTGCCGTTCCGCACCGTACCCCGATTGGTGGACGTGCTGGAAGGCCGTTCTTTGCCTGGCGAACTCAAAGAAGTCGCGATCGACGATCTTTTGGGTCGCAAGCCGGTCACCCCGGACTGGAAACTCATTCGCGGCTGGTTGGGTGGACGTACCGTCCTGGTAACCGGCGCCGGCGGCTCCATCGGTTCGGAACTCTGCCGTCAATGCGCCCGACATGGCGCGAGCAGGATTGCACTGCTGGAAGTCGATGAGCTCGCTCTGGTCACGGCCCAGACGGAACTGCATCGCGCGTTTCCCGACCTCGAAATCATTTCGGTCCTGGGCAACTGCGGCGATCCGGCGGTTATCCAGCATGCGTTGAAGACCGCCGAGCCGGATGCGGTTTTCCATGCCGCGGCCTATAAGCAGGTTCCGCTTCTAGAGAAACAGCTACGCGAAGCAGTGCGCAACAACGTACTGGCGACCGAGGCCGTGGCCCGCGCCTGCCGCGAGGCGAATGTGGGAACCTTCGTTTTCATCTCCACCGACAAGGCAGTCGATCCGGTCAATGTGCTGGGCGCAACCAAGCGTCTGGCCGAAATGGTTTGCCAGACCCTGGATGACCGCGTCTCGACGCGTTTCGTGACCGTCCGTTTCGGCAACGTGCTGGATTCGGCGGGAAGCGTGGTGCCCCTCTTCCGCGAGCAGATCCGCTTGGGCGGCCCGGTGACCGTCACCGACCCGGAAGTCACGCGTTATTTCATGACCATCCCGGAAGCCTGCCAGCTGATCGTACAGGCCGCCGCCAGTGCCGCGCATGCTTCCATCTACACGCTGGACATGGGCGAGCCGGTACCGATTCGCGTGCTGGCCGAGCAGATGATTCGTCTTGCCGGAAAGCAGCCGGGCAAGGACATCGCCATCGTCTATACCGGGCTACGCCCCGGCGAGAAGCTGCATGAAACGCTGTTTCACGCGGAAGAACTCTACCGGCCCACCTCGCATTCCAAGATCCTCGAAGCGCGCGCGCGCGATGCCTCGACGGAGATCATCACGCGTGCCGTTTCCCTGTTGCAGACCGCGGTAGCGAACTACGACAACGACGAACTTTCACGCATCCTGCGTGCGGCGATACCCGAGTTTTCTCCGTCGGGACAGAATGCTGACGCCGGCGCCACGATCGTGCAATTCCCCGCCCGCGAGGCCAGACATACCCGATGAACCCACGTATCCGGAAAGCCGTTTTCCCCGTCGCAGGCCTCGGAACCCGATTCCTGCCCGCCACCAAGACCGTCCCCAAGGAGATGCTGCCGATCATCGACAAGCCGCTGATCCAGTACGCGGTGGATGAAGCGGTGGAAGCCGGTTGCGATACGCTGATCTTCGTCACCAACCGCTACAAGCATGCGGTGGCCGACTACTTCGACAAGGCCTACGAGCTGGAGCAGAAGCTCGAGCAGGCAGGCAAGCTGGAGCAGCTCGAACTGGTGCGCAACGTGCTGCCCAGCCATGTGCGCGCGGTGTTCGTCACTCAGGCCGAAGCGCTGGGGCTGGGGCATGCCGTGCTTTGCGCGAAACCCATCGTGGGCGACGAGCCTTTCGCGGTATTGCTGCCCGACGATCTGATCTGGAACCGTGGCCCCGGCGCGCTCACGCAGATGGCCGACGCCGCCGAAGCTTCCGGCGCCAGCGTGATCGCTGTGCAGGACGTGCCGCGCGAGCAGACCGGCAGTTACGGCATTGTGGCGACCGAAACGTTCTCAGGCCGCGAGGGCCGTATCTCCGCCATCGTGGAAAAGCCCAGCCCTGAGGTGGCGCCGAGCACGCTGGCAGTAGTGGGACGTTATGTGCTGAGTTCGCGTATTTTCGACCTGCTGGAGAGCACTACGCCCGGGGCTGGCGGCGAGATCCAATTGACCGATGCGATCGCGGCATTGCTGACCGAGCATCCCGTGCACGCCTACCGTTTCCGCGGCACGCGTTTCGACTGCGGGACACATATCGGCCTGATCGAAGCCACCATCCGTTACGCGCTGGACCACGAGAAACTGAGCGACGCCGCGCAGCAGCTGATGCAGAACGCGCTTAAGGAACTCGGTGTCACCGAATTGGAATAATTCGGCGGCGCGCATGCGCTGTTGACGAAAAAGGGCAGCCCCTGGCTGCCCTTTCCTATTTCAGAGACGATGCGGTTCAGAGGCTTTCGAACACGCCCGCCGCACCCATGCCCGTGCCGATGCACATCGTCACCATGCCGTATTTCTGCTGGCGACGGCGCATGCCGTGGACGAGGGTGGCGGTGCGAATCGCGCCGGTCGCGCCCAACGGGTGGCCGAGCGCAATGGCGCCGCCGAGCGGGTTGATCTTGGACGGGTCCAGACCCACGTCGCGAATCACCGCCAGGGCCTGGGCCGCGAAGGCTTCGTTCAACTCGATCCAGTCGAGCTGGTCTTGGGTGATGCCGGCCTGCTTGAGCGCTTTCGGAATCGCGGCGATGGGGCCGATGCCCATCACTTCCGGACGCACACCGGCGACCGAGAAAGAAACGAATCGCGCCAACGGCGTCAGGCCGTAATCCTTGATCGCCTGTTCCGAAGCCAACAGCACGCCAGCGGCGCCGTCGCTCATCTGCGATGAGGTGCCTGCGGTCACGGTGCCGCCGAACTGTGGGTTGCGGAAAACGGTGCGCAATTTGGCCAGGCCTTCCAGCGTGGTATCCGGACGCGGACCTTCATCGTTCTCGACCAGTAGCTTGCGTAGCTGGATGGTATTGCCAGCCAGGTTGGGCACGTGCGACATCACTTCATAAGGGGTGATTTCGCTGCGGAATTCGCCTGCCTGCATCGCTGCGATCGCTTTCTGGTGAGAGGCCAGCGCGAAGGCGTCCTGGTCCTCGCGTGAGACCTTCCACTCCTCGGCCACTTTCTCGGCGGTGATGCCCATGCCGTAGGCGATGGCCACGTGATCATTGTCGAACACGCTGGGCGCCAGGGCGATCTTGTTGCCCATCATGGGCACCATCGACATCGATTCGGTGCCGCCGGCCAGCATCAGGTCGGCGTTGCCCAGGCGGATCTGGTCGGCCGCCAGCGCCACGGCCTGCAGGCCCGAGGAACAGAAGCGGTTGATAGTCTGCGCGGCGATGGTGTTGGGCAATCCGGCCAGCAATAGGCCGATGCGCGCCACGTTCATGCCTTGCTCGCCTTCGGGCATGGCGCAGCCGATGATGGCGTCGTCGATGCGGCTCACATCGATGCCCGGGGCTTGGGCGACGACGGCTTTCAGCACATGCGCCAACATGTCGTCGGGACGGGTATTGCGGAACACGCCTTTGGGTGCCTTGCCTACCGGGGTGCGGGTGGCGGCGACGATGTAGGCTTCCTGGATCTGTTTGCTCATGGATAACTCCGGGATTCGAGATTCGGGATTGGGATTCGGTAGTGCAGGGATTCGGGCTTCGCTTTCACGAATCCCGAATCCCGTTTCCCGAATCTCAGTTTCTAAGCGGCTTGCCGGTCTTCAGCATGTGGCCGATGCGCGCCTGGGTCTTTTCCTGTTGCGCCAGTTCCACGAAGTGCTGGCGCTCGAGATTCAGCAACCATTCCTCGTCGACCAGCGATCCGCGGTCCACAGCGCCGCCGCACAGAACGGTGGCGATGCGCACGGCTATTTCATAGTCGTATTCGCTGATGAAGCGGCCTTCCAGCATGTTCACCAGCATCATTTTGAAAGTGGCGATGCCGACATCGCCGGCGACCTGGACGCGGCGCGCGGGCAGGGGCGGGCGGTAGCCGCTTTCGGCCAGCGCCAGCGCTTCCTGCTTGGCCACGTACAGCAGCTCGAAGGCGTTGAACACGATCTTGTCGGTTCGGCGCATCAGGCCGAGTTCCTGCGCTTCCATCGCCGAAGCGGACACTTTGGCCATCGCCACGGTCTCGAAAGTCTTCTTCAGTTCGGCGAACACATCGCCGCCCGCACCTGCCGCTTGCGAGGCGCGCACCGCAATCTCTTTCAGGCCGCCGCCTGCGGGCAACAGGCCGACGCCTGCTTCCACCAGTCCCGTATAGCTTTCCAACGCCGCCACGGTCTTGGCGCTGTGCATCTGGAATTCGCAGCCGCCGCCGAGCGCGAGGCCGCGCACCGCGGCCACTACAGGCACCAGCGAATACTTGATGCGTTGGCTGGTGGCCTGGAAGTTGGCGACCATGGCCTCGAAACCTTTCACATCGCCGGCTTGCAACAAACCCATGGCGCCGGAAAGATCGGCGCCGGCGGAGAACGGCTCGCTGTTCTGCCACAGCACCAGCCCCTTGAAGTCCCGCTCGGCGCGGCCCACCGCTTCCTGCAGGCCGTTGAGCACGTGGTCGTTGACGGTGTTCATCTTGGTCTTGAAGCCGACCACCGCGATGCCGTCGCCGTCGGTCCACATACGCAGGCCATCGTTCTCGAATACGGTGTCGCCGGCCGGGAATTTCTCGCCCAGCAGCGGGTCCGGGAAACGCTGGCGCTGGTAGACGGGCAGGGAAGAGCGCGGCAGTTTGGCGTTCTTGACCGGGCTGTAGCTGCCCTCGGCGGCGTGCACGCCTTCGCGACCGTCGAATACCCAGTTGGGCAACGGCGCGGAGCTCATGGTCTTGCCAGCGACGATGTCGTCGGCGATCCATTGCGCCACCTGTTTCCAGCCGGCCGCCTGCCAGGTCTCGAACGGGCCCAGCGCCCAGCCGTAGCCCCAGCGGATGGCGAGATCGACATCGCGCGCTGTCTCGGCGATATCGGCCAGGTGGTAGGCGCTGTAGTGGAACAGGTCGCGGAAGGTGGCCCACAGGAACTGCGCCTGGGGGTGTTGGCTTTCGCGCAGTTTGGCGAACTTTTCCGCTGGGTTCTTGAGCTTCAGGATCTCGACGACTTCCGGCGCGGCGAGGCCGGTCGACGGGCGATAGTCCTGGGCCTTCAGGTCGAGCACTACGATGTCCTTACCGACCTTGCGGAAGATGCCGGCGCCGGTCTTCTGTCCCAAAGCGCCCTTGGCGATCAGCGCTCCCAGCCATTTGGGCGCGGCGAAGTACTTGTGCCACGGATCGTTGGGCAAGGTGTCGCCCATGGTCTTGATGACATGGGCCATGGTGTCCAGGCCGACCACATCGGAAGTCCGGTAGGTCGCCGACTTCGGACGCCCGATCAGCGGGCCGCTGACGGCATCCACTTCATCGAAACCCAGGCCGAACTCGGCGGTGTGATGGATGCTGGCCAGGATGGAAAAAACGCCGATGCGATTGCCGATGAAGTTGGGCGTGTCCTTGGCGTAGACCACGCCTTTGCCCAAGGTGGTGACCAGGAAACCTTCCAGGCCTTCCAGCACGGCGGTATCGGTGACCTTGGTCGGGATCAGTTCGGCCAGGTGCATGTAGCGCGGCGGGTTGAAGAAATGCACGCCGCAGAAGCGGTGGCGCAGCTGTTCCGGCAGCACATCGGAAAGGGCGTTGATGCCCAGGCCCGAAGTGTTGCTGGCCAGCACCGCATGGTCGGCCACGAACGGGGCGATCTTCTTGTACAGGTCCTGCTTCCAGTCCATGCGCTCGGCAATGGCTTCGATGATCAGGTCGCAACCGCGCAGCTGTTCCAGGCCGCTGCTGTCATCAGGCGTGCCGTAGTTAGCCGGCGTGATGGCTTCGGCCAATGCTTTGCTGGCCAGCGGGGCGGGGCTGAGCTTGCTCAGGTTGGCGATGGCCTTGAGCACCACACCGTCTGGGTTCCCTTCTTTCGCAGGCAAGTCGAACAGCACGGTGTCCACGCCGGCGTTGGTCAGGTGCGCAGCGATCTGCGCACCCATGACCCCGGCTCCGAGCACGGCGACTTTGCGTACAAGTAATTTGTTAGACATATTATATAAGCCCTTGTTTATTAATTAAAATTATTCAGTTTCCGGCGCGGATTCCAGCTTCCGCGAAGCGGATCAATTCACGGGCGGCACGCTCACGGTGCGCCGCTTCGGTGACATCGGCGGGACGCTTGATCAGACCGAAGTCGGCCATGGCGTAGGTAAGCGCGCCGGCCAGGAAGTCGAGCCGCCAGTACAGCTCTTCTTTGCTCAGGCCAGGCACGCAAGTGGCGATCGCCTTGCCGAACTCGCGCAGCACGTGGCCGTAGTGGTCGGAGAGGAACTTGCGCAGGCCATCGTTCTTTTCCGCGTAGGCGCGTGCGACCACGCGCACGAAGGCGCCGCCGCCATGACGGTCCTGTGACATCGCCAGTGCGGGTTCCACGAACGCGGCCAGCACCGGCCGAAGCTCCCCGGGGTGTTGTTCTAAAGCGGTTTTTAGCTGGCTCAGGCGCAGCGCGGTCATGTCGTCCATGCGCCGACGGAAGACCTCGTTGACCAGGTTCTCCTTCGAGCCGAAGTGATAGTTGACCGCGGCGATGTTGACGTCGGCACGGCTGGTGACCTGGCGCAGCGAGGTGCCGGCGAAGCCATGCTGGGCGAACAGTTCCTCGGCGGCGCCCAGGATCCGGTCCTTGGTGGAGAAGTGGGTGGTGTTGGCCATAAGGCTCTCGGTAATCAAACGCTTGTTTGATTTTGTGCTTGGCGGCTTTGGAAGTCATGCTGCATCGCAGCAGATGGCGTATGGGCCGCTGCAAATGTGCTTCCGATACGTTAGAATTCCACTACGCTTTTTAGTCTAAGCCCGCGTTTCGACGCGGGTTTTTCATGTTAACCTCGGGTCCGCAGTGGCCCACCCAACGGAGAAAATCCATGGCGCTGGAGCGCACCCTGTCAATCGTCAAACCCGATGCCGTCGCCAAGAACGTGATCGGCGAGATTTATTCGCGTTTCGAAAAAGCCGGCCTGAAGATCGTGGCCGCCAAGTACAAGCAGTTGTCGCGTCGTGAAGCGGAAGGTTTCTACGCCGTGCACCGCGAACGTCCGTTCTTCAATGCACTCGTCGATTTCATGATCTCCGGCCCGGTGATGATCCAGGCGCTGGAAGGCGAGAACGCCGTGGCTTTGCATCGCGAGCTGCTCGGCGCCACCAATCCGAAGGATGCGGCACCGGGCACGATCCGCGCCGACTTCGCCGATTCGATCGACGCCAATGCCGCGCACGGTTCCGATTCGGTGGAGAACGCCGCAGTGGAAGTGGCTTACTTTTTCGCCGCGACCGAAGTGGTCGCGCGCTGAGATCGATGCCGTGAACGAGGTCGCCAAGAAACAGAACTTGCTCAACCTCGATCGCGAGGGGCTGGAGCGCTTCTTCGCCGATACCCTCGGCGAACAGCGCTACCGCGCCCATCAGGTGATGAAGTGGATCCATCACCGTTATGTCACCGATTTCGATGCCATGACCGACCTCGGCAAGGCGCTGCGCGCGAAGCTGCAGCAACATGCCGAGGTCGTGGTTCCGCAGATACAGTTCGAAAAGCCCTCCGCCGACGGCACCCACAAGTGGCTGTTGGGCATGGACGGCAAGAATTCCATCGAGGCGGTGTTCATTCCCGACAAAGGCCGCGGCACGCTTTGCGTTTCCTCGCAAGTGGGTTGCGCGCTGAACTGCCAGTTCTGTTCGACCGCCACCCAAGGCTTCAACCGCAATCTTTCCACTGCCGAGATCATCGGCCAGGTCTGGGTGGCGGCACGCCACTTGGGCAATGTGCCGCATCTGCAGCGCAAACTCACCAACGTGGTGATGATGGGCATGGGCGAGCCGTTGATGAATTTCGAGAACGTCGTGCGTGCGATGAGCGTGATGCGCGACGACCTGGGCTACGGCCTGGCCAACAAGCGAGTGACGCTTTCCACCGCGGGCATGGTGCCGATGATCGACCGTCTTTCGGTCGAGTCCGACGTATCGCTTGCGGTGTCCTTGCATGCGGCCAACGACGAGCTGCGCACGGAATTGGTCCCGTTGAACAAGAAATATCCGATCGCCGAACTGATGGCTGCGTGCGCGCGTTATGTGCAGCACAACAAGAAGCGCGATTCGGTGACTTTCGAATACACCATGATGCGCGGCGTCAACGACCAGCCACAACATGCCCGCGAACTGGCGCGCCTGATGCGCCAGTTCGACAACACGGTGCAGTCGAAGGACGCGGGCAAGGTCAATCTGATTCCCTTCAATCCGTTCCCGGGCACGCGCTATGAGCGCAGCACCGAGGCGGACATCCGTGCGTTCCAGAAGATCCTGCTGGATGCGCAGGTACTGACGATGGTGCGGCGCACCCGGGGCGACGACATCGACGCGGCCTGCGGGCAGCTGAAGGGGCAGGTGGTCGATCGCACCCGGCGCCAGGCCGAATTCCGCCTGCATTTGCAGTCGCAAGGAATCGATGATGCGGCTGCGTAGTGCTGCATTCGCCGCGCTGGTCGTACTGCTGCCGTTGTTCACCGGATGCCGGGCCTTTATGGAGCCGGCCATCAAGGAGCAAGGCGCCGAATGGGTGGCCCCGGATTACCACGTTGCCGATAACGCCAAGACCACCCAGCGAATGGCATTGGAGCGCAGGCTGAGTTTGGCCGAGCAGCGGTTGCGGGCAGGTGATCTCAAGTCGGCCGAGGCCGAGGCCACGGCGGCGCTGAAGGCAAGCCCTTCGTCCGCTGACGCTTTGACCTTGCTGGCCGTCATTGCAGACCGTAAGGGAGCCGAAACCCAGGCGGGCGATTACTACAAACGAGCCGCCGAGGTGGCGCCCAAGCAAGGCGGGGTGCTCAACAACTACGGGGCTTGGTTGTGCGGCAATGGCTTTCCTGCGGAGTCCTTGGTCTGGTTCGACCGCGCCCTGGCGGCGCCCGGATACGGCAGCCCGGAGTCGGCGCTGGCCAATGCCGGAGGGTGCGCGTTGAAGACCGGTCAGTACGACCGCGCCGACCGCGATTTGCGCAAAGCGCTCTCAATAGCCCCGCAAAACGCCTATGCGCTAGCCTCCCTGGCCGAGAGCGAATACCGTCGTGGTCGCTATTTTGAAGCGAGAGCGTTCACAGAACGAAGATTGGCTGCTGCACCCGCCACCGTAGCCGTGCTACAACTGGCGGCTGGGATAGAAGAGAAGCTGGGCGACAAGGCCGCCGCCAGCCGATATGTTCAGCGGTTACGGGCGGAGTTCCCCGAAGTGGTTACCGCGAACCCTGGGGAAAAATCGAGACCATGACTGACCAGACACCACTGGACCTGCCGTCCGCGGGTCGTTACGCCGAAGGCTGCGGGTCCGTCCTGCGCCAGGCACGCGAGCGTGCGGGACTGAGTCTGCAGGAGGTAGGCAGCCAGTTGAGGATGCCTGTCCGTGTAGTGCAGGCATTGGAAGAAGAGAACTGGCAGGTGCTGGGGGCGCCGGTATTCCTGCGCGGCCAGCTGCGCAGCTACGCCAAGTTGCTCAAGGTCGACATCGAGCCGTACCTGGAACGCGTCGATCTGCAGGGTGTGCGCCCGGCGGACCTGGTCAGCCGCAGCCACACCCCGCGTTACCAACGGGTGCTGGAAAGCGTCGCGCGCCGCGCGGTCTATGTAGTCATCACCGCGGCGATCGCGGTGCCGGTCTGGGTGGCCACCCAATCGCATCTGAAAGGTTCTTCCCAGACCACTGCTTCGCTGGATGTCGTGCCTGCACCTGCCGCATCGGCTGGGCAGAGTGCCGGTGCGGACAGGCCGTCGCCGTCCATTGCCGGTGCGCAAGCTGCGCCATATGTCGCGTCGCTGACGCCTCTGCCGCGTAACGGCGCCAATGGGTTGAGCCTGCGCATGACCGGCGACAGCTGGGTGCAGATCGATGCGCCGGATGGCGCCAACCTCGAGTACGGGCTGCTCAAAGCCGGCGAGGAACGCAGTTTCCGCAGCGGAGAAGTCGGGCGCGTCGTGCTGGGCAACGCGGCGGCGGTCGAGGTTCAGCAAGCAGGTAGTACGGTGGACCTGACGCCGTACAAGCGAGCGAACATTGCGCGCTTTGCGGTATCCTCTGATGGTTCCCTCGCGCCGGTCGCTGACTGACCAGCGCGCGCTGGCCCCAACAGATAAGCTTCCAACAGACACCCTGTCCAACCCCGAACCGAAGACCCCGCCTAGACGGGGCGAGAGTACGCATGGCGATCGACGATCTGCTCGACGAGCACGAACAAAGCGAGCGCGTCCGCAATTGGCTGAAAAACAACGGCGCCGGATTGATCGGCGGCATAGCCTTGGGACTCGCGGTGATTTTTGGCTGGCAGTGGTGGCAGAAGCGCCAGGTCCAGCAGGCCGAACAGGCCAATGTGAGTTACCAGTCCGCATTGGATAGCATCGGCACGGCCGATCTCAAGAAAGCCCAGGCCGAAGTCGGGAAGCTGGAAGACGGCAACGCCTATGCGAACCTGGCCGCGTTGCGGCTGGCCAAGGCCCAGGTCGACGCCGGACAGGCGGAAGCGGCCATCGCCACGCTTCGCGGCATCAAGGCGGATCAGACGCTGCAATCACTGGTCGATCTACGTCTCTCCAGGCTGCTGACCGACGCGGGCAAGGGCGAAGAAGCCCTGAAAATCCTGGGCGACGCTGCCGACAGCGCCAGCCTGGAGGCGCGCGGCGACGCGTTGCTGGCCACGGGCAAGCGCGATCAGGCGCGCGACACTTATTTGAAAGCTCTGACCGGGATGGATGTGGCTGCGCCGCAACGTCGTCTGGTCGAGCTGAAACTCAGCGATTTGGGCGGCACTCCGCCCAAGCCCGCGCAACCAACTTCATGAGGCCGGTTTTCATGCTCGAACGTATTATGTTCAAACGCATTATGGCGATCGCGGTCCTGGCAGTGGTGCTGTCCGGCTGCAGTACGGTCAAGGGTTGGTTCGGCGGCAAGGGCAAGGACGACGGCAAGCCCACCGAGCCGGCGGAACTGGTCGACTTCACCGCCACCGCCACGGTTTCCAAGTTGTGGAGCGCCAACGCGGGCAAGGGCGAAGATCGCTTGGGTGTTCACCAGGGTCCCGCGGTGGCGGACGGTCGCGTCTATGCCGCAGCCGTCGAGGGCGGCGTGCGCGCCTTCGACTTGCAGACCGGCAAGAGCGTGTGGCAATACAAGTCCGAAGAACGCTTGGCGGGCGGTCCCGGGGCCGGCGACGGTCTGGTGGTCGTTGGTTCGCTGGATGGCAAGGTGATCGCGCTGGATGCGGCCACCGGCGCCGAGAAGTGGCAGGCCAAGGTTCCCAACGAAGTGATCGCTGCGCCTGCCATCGGGCAGGGCCTAGTGCTGGTGCGATCCAACGATGGCCGCGTGTCGGCTTTCGATGCGGCCACTGGCGAGCGCCGTTGGTTCTCCAACCATGATCTTCCCAGTCTGAGCGTTCGCGGCAATGCGCCGGTAACCCTGGCCCCCGGCATCGTCTTCGTCGGCAACGACGACGGCACCCTTTCCGCCATGGGCCTGAACGATGGGCGTCCGCTGTGGAACCAGGTGATCGGCGTACCCGAGGGACGTACCGAGCTGGAACGGATGGCTGATGTCGACGGTGCGCCGGTACTCGACGGCACCACGGTCTATGCCACCAGTTTCAAGAAGGAAACTGTCGCCATCGACGGTCCCAGCGGCCGTCCTTTGTGGAGCCGCGATAATGGCGGACCGGGTGGTCTGGGCTTGTCCTCGGGCAACGTGATCGTTTCCGACCCGGCCGGTTCGGTCTGGGCGCTGGATAAGGCCTCGGGTGCCCCGCTCTGGTCCAATACGTCGCTGGCCCGTCGTTCGCTGACAGCGCCCACGGTGCAGGGCGATTTCGCGGTGGTCGGCGATTTCGACGGCTACGTGCACTGGCTGCGGTTGGACAACGGACAAGAAGCCGCCCGTGAACGCGTTGGCGGCAAGGCCGTGCGCGCCAAACCGGTGGTGGCCGACGGGATCCTGCTGGTGCAGAACGTCGAAGGCGAATTGAGCGCGTTCCGCCTGCAATAACTCGGCCCGCCAGCCTTGGCCGGCAGCGGGAAAAAAGCGCACGCTGGTGCGCTTTTCTTGTATCGGCCATGCCGAGCTGCCGAATAGGAGATAATCCTGTCCGCAAAGCCTGCCGCGCAGGCCAGCAATCTCCATTTTTCTTCTCCGGCTTCTTAATATGCTTCCCCTCGTCGCACTGGTCGGCCGCCCCAATGTGGGCAAATCGACGCTCTTCAATGCACTCACGCGCAGCCGCGACGCGTTGGTCCACGACCAGCCGGGAGTGACCCGCGACCGTAACTACGGCATCTGCCGCCTGGACGAGGACAAACCGTTCATGGTGGTGGACACCGGCGGCATCGCCGGCGAAGAGGAAGGCCTTGCAGGTGCGACGGCACGCCAGGCGCGTGCCGCGGCCGAAGAGGCGGACCTGGTCCTGTTCATCGTCGACGGCCGCGAAGGCGCGTCGACGCTCGACGACGACATCCTGACCTGGCTGCGCAAGACCGCACGCCCGACCTTGCTGGTGATCAACAAGATCGACGGCCTGGAGGAATCCACGGCGATCTCGGAGTTCTCGCGCTACGGCTTCAACGACGTCATCACCGTTTCGGCCGCGCATCGTCAGGGCATCGACGAGCTATTGGAAGAAGTGCAGAAACGCGTTCCAGAGGTAGGCACTACCGCGGTCCTGGACAACGATCCAGCGCGCGTACGTATCGCCTTCGTTGGCCGTCCCAACGTCGGCAAGTCGACTTTGTTCAATCGCCTGCTCGGCGAAGAGCGCATGATCGCTTCCGAAGTGCCGGGCACCACCCGCGATTCCATTTCCGTGGACATGGAGCGGGACGGACGCCAGTACCGGCTGGTCGATACCGCCGGCCTGCGCCGCAAATCCAAGGTCGAGGAAGCGGTCGAAATCTTCAGCATCATCAAGACGCTGCAGTCGATCGAGCAATGCCAGGTCGCGGTGCTGATGCTGGACGCCACCGAAGGCGTGACCGACCAGGATGCCACCGTGCTGGGCGCCATCCTGGACGCTGGTCGCGCGCTGGTGATCGCGGTGAACAAGTGGGACGGCCTGGAGACCTACCAGCGCGAGCAGACCGAATCGCTGCTGTCGCGCAAACTGAATTTCGTGGAATGGGCCGAGAACGTCCGCATTTCCGCCAAGCACGGTTCGGGGTTGCGCGAGCTGTTCCGCGCCATCCACCGCGCGCATGCCTCGGCCACCAAGGAACACGGCACCAGCGAAGTGACCAAGGCCATCGAAGTGGCCTATGAAACCAATCCACCGCCTGCCGTTCGCGGTAGCGCGCCGAAATTGCGGTTCGCGCATCCGGCCGGCCTCAATCCGCCGACCTTCGTGGTGCATGGCACGCGGCTGAAGAATTTGCCGGAGTCGTACAAGCGCTACCTGGAGAACTTCTTCCGCAAGCGCTTCAAGATGGTGGGGACGCCGGTGCGCTTCATCTTCAAGGATTCGGTGAATCCGTACGAAGGCAAGAAGAACGTGCTGACCGACAAGCAGGTAGCCAAGAAGCGCCGCTTGATCCGGCACGTCAAACGCGGCAAATAAGCGCGGCATCCGATAGCGAGACGATGGGCGGCTTTCCCACACGCATCAGCTACGACGACGCCTCGCGCATCGTCGACCATATCGCCAGCGAACGCCGGCTGGCCCACGAGCGGCTGGCGATCAAACGCGTGGACGGACGCATCCTGGCCCAGGATCTCACCGCATCCATCAGTCTGCCGGCCTTCGACAACAGCCGGATGGACGGCTTCGCGCTGCGCCATGCCGATTTGAATCCGGAAAGCGGCACGGAGTTGCGCATCGTCGGCGCGCAGTTCGCAGGACCGCTGCTGGACCAGGCGCTGCAGTCCGGTCAATGCATTCGCATCACCACCGGTGCGCCGCTTCCGGAAGGCGCCGATACGGTCGTCATCAAGGAAGAGACGCACGAACGCGATGGCTTGCTGACGGTGCCGGCAGGCGTGGCGGCTGGCGCCGACATTCGCCGCGCCGGCGAAGACGTGCGGGTCGGCGAGGTGGTGCTTGGCGCAGGCTCGGTCCTGTTTCCCGCCCGCGTCAGTCTGGCGGCCGCGCTGGGCGTGGCCGAGCTGGAGGTCTCGCAGCGTCCCACGGTCGCGGTGTTCACGACCGGCGATGAACTGGTGGAACCGGGGCTGCCGCTGCTTCCTGGGCAGATCTACAACAGCAACCGCGAACTGCTGATGGGTCTGCTCCGCGCCGAGGGACTGGAACCGGTCGCGTGGCCGACCTTGCCGGACGATCCTGCCCGCATCGAAACCGCGCTGCGCGATGCGGCCTCGGCTTTCGACCTGGTCATCACCTGCGGCGGCGTTTCCGCCGGCGAGAAGGACCACCTGCCTGCGTTGCTGGCCGCGCAGGGCGGAATCCATTTCTGGAAAGTGAAAATGAAACCGGGCATGCCGGTGCTTTTCGGAAATCTGGATCAGGCGCTGTTCTTGGGCTTGCCCGGCAATCCGGTTTCGGTGCTCGCGACTTTTCTCACTCTGGGCCGCAGACTATTGGACGGTCTGCAGGGCAGGGCGGAGCCGCGCGCAAAGCGTTTCGCCCGGCTCACAGCGTCGTGGAATAAATCGCACGAGCGTCTGGAGTTCTTGCGTGGGCGCCTTCAGTACGGACAGGACGGCGTGCTTGGCGTAGCGCCCAACAGCGCAGATGCTTCCCACCGCCTGCGTGCGGCGGCCGACAGCGATGTGTTGATCGTTTTGGGGGAGGGGGCGCAGGAATTCCCGATCGGCAGCGTGGTGGAAGTGCTGGTTTACTAGTTTTTCCTTCTCCCACCGGGAGAAGGTGCCCGGAGGGCGGATGAGGGAATGGACTTTCAGGTCATGTGAAGGTTCACTAGTCAGTGATTGTCCCGCCCTCATCCGTCGCTTCGCGCCACCTTCTCCCGGAGGGAGAAGGAAAGCGCAAACAGCGCGATAATCCCTCCATGCCGATTTCCGAAATCACCCCCGCACAAGCCCGTCAGCGCCAGGCGCATGGTGCGGTCCTGATCGACGTCCGCGAGGCGCACGAGCGCGCGAGCGGACAGGCCGAAGGTTCGCTGGGCATCGCCAAAGCCGAGCTCGAAGCCGATCCTGGCCTGCATCTGCCGGAACGCGCCACGGAGATCCTGCTGATCTGCCAGAGCGGCGCGCGCTCGATGCAATCGGCCGCTTTCCTCAGCGAGGCCGGGTATCGGAATCTGTCTTCGGTCGCCGGAGGCACCACGCGCTGGATCTCCGAGGGTTTGCCGGTGGTCAAGCCGCAGCTAGATGCGGACGCCGCCGATTTCATGGATCGCTACTCGCGCCATCTGCGCTTGCCGGAAGTAGGCGTAGAAGGACAGCGCAAGCTGGAGGCTTCGCGGGTGCTTATGATCGGCGCCGGCGGGTTGGGATCTCCGGCTGCGTTCTATCTGGCGGCGGCGGGAGTTGGCCATTTGCGTATCGCCGATGACGATGTGGTGGACCGCAGCAACCTTCAGCGCCAGATCCTGCACACCGAGGCGCGGATCGGCGAAGCGAAAGTCGCTTCGGCGCGGACGGCGCTGTCCGCGTTGAATCCGCGCACGCGATTGGAAGCGGTCGCCGAGCGCGTCGTCGCCGGCAATGTCGAACGCCTGCTGGCCGACGTGGACGTGGTGATCGACGGCGCCGACAATTTCCCGGCCCGTTACCTGCTCAACGACGCCTGCGTGAAGCTGGGAAAACCGCTGGTGTACGGCGCGGTGCAGCGTTTCGAAGGGCAGGTCAGTGTGTTCGACGCCGGACGCCATCGCGGACAGGCGCCGTGCTACCGCTGCCTGTTCCCTGAGCCGCCGGCAGCGGAGTTCGCGCCCAATTGCGCCGAGGCCGGCGTGCTGGGCGTATTGCCTGGCGTGATCGGGCTGCTGCAGGCCACCGAAGCCATCAAACTATTGCTTGGCATCGGCGAACCACTGCGCGGACGATTGCTGCATTTCGACGCACTGGCGATGCGTTTCCGTGAAATGCGGCTGCGGCCGGATCCGGAGTGCGCGGTTTGCGCGCCGGGCAAGCCGTTCCCCGGCTATATCGATTATCAAAAATTCTGTGGGGCTTGATCCGGAGTAGACCATGCGTACCCTTTTGCTCATCGTGATCGGTCTGGTGGTCATGGCGTTGGCCATGTGGCTGACCAAGCCAGTCAAGCGCACGACCACCGCTTGGCTATTCACCGCTGTATGGTTATTGGCGACGTTGTGGAATCTGTACACCGGCATGTCGCATGGATATTCGCTGCAGGAAGAGCTGCCCATCCAAATAGGCATCTTCGCCATACCCGTGCTGGGCGCATGGATGCTGGCGTGGAAGAGTCGCGGCCGTTGAAGTCGGACTACCGTTTGGAAGGGGGATCGCCAAAGTGAACGCTCATTCCCGTTCGTTGCTGCGCAAGCGCGGCCAGCACGACAGCGGCAAGGTTTCCATGGTCGAGTTGTTCTTCGATCTGGTGTTCGTTTTCGCCGTCACCCAGTTGTCGCACGGTCTGCTGGCGCAGCAAACGCCGATTGGCGCGCTGCATACGCTGATGCTACTGATGGCGGTTTGGTGGTTGTGGATATTCACCTCTTGGGTCACCAATTGGCTGGATCCAGAGAAAGTGCCGGTGCGGGTCATGCTGTTCGCGCTGATGTTGGGCGGGCTGTTGATGTCGTCTTCCATACCGGATGCGTTCGGCGAAAAAGGCTTGCTGTTCGCTTGCGCCTTCGCAGCGATGCAAGTCGGCCGCAATTTGTTCATGCTCTGGGCCTTGCGCGGGGAAGGGGCCGCGCAGTCGCGTAATTTTCTGCGCATCCTGATCTGGTTTCTGGCTTCCGCAGTGTTCTGGCTGTGGGGCGGCTTCGAGCAGGGCGCGTTGCGCACCGGTTTGTGGCTGGTAGCGATCGCGATCGAGTATGTGTCTCCGTCGGTTAGCTTTTGGGTGCCAGGACTGGGGCATTCGACCACCGCCGAATGGGATGTGGATGGCAGCCACATGGCAGAACGCTGCGGGCTGTTCGTGATCATCGCGCTGGGCGAATCCATCCTGGTGACCGGGGCCACCTTCGCGGGACTGCCCGGCACCAACATCGCGGCAGCCGCTTTCCTGGTTTCCTTTTTGGGCAGCGTGGCGATGTGGTGGATGTACTTCGATACTGCCGCCGAGCGCGCCAGCCACCGCATCGCGCATTCCGACGATCCGGGGCGCATCGCCCGGCTCGCCTACACGTATATGCATCTGTTGATCATCGCCGGCATCATCGTCTGCGCCGTGGCCGATGAAATCGTGCTGGTGCATCCGGGACACGCCGAGACCATGGGTATCGCCGTCATCCTGGTCGGACCGGCGCTGTATCTGCTGGGCAATGCCTTGTTCAAATGGACATCGAACGACCGCAAGCTGCCGCCGTTGTCGCACCTGATGGGGCTTTCGTTGTTGGCGGTGTTGGCGCCCTTCGCATTCGCGCACCAGCTGTCGGCACTGGCCCTGGGCGCCGCTACCACCAGCGTGATGATCCTGGTCGCCGCCTGGGAAAGCATCGCCCTGCGTCGGATGTCGCGTACGGCACCATGAAAGCTGCAGCGCCCGGACTCGGAATCGCCGCTGACAGCGGTTAACCTGTAATGCCCGCCGCAGGACATCCAATTTGGCCACCGAAGCCGTCTCCAGTGACCTGATCAAGGTCGTCGCCCTGCTCGGCGCCGCTGTGGTGGCCGTACCCATCTTCCGGCGTTTGGGACTGGGCTCGGTGCTGGGCTATTTGGCGGCAGGGTTGCTCATCGGTCCTTTCGGTTTCGGCTGGTTCTCCGACCCGCAATCCATTCTGCATGTGGCCGAATTGGGCGTGGTGATGTTCCTGTTCGTCATCGGGCTGGAGATGCAGCCTTCGCATCTGTGGAGCCTGCGTCGGCAGATCTTCGGGCTCGGCAGCCTGCAGATTGCGGTGTGCACGGTTGCGTTGACGGGAGTCGGGCTGGCTTACGGTTTCAGCGTGCCGGTGTCGTTCGTCGGGGCAGCGGGTTTCGTGCTCACCTCGACGGCCATCGTCATGCAGCTTTTGGGCGAACGTGGCGACATAGCGCTGCCGCGCGGGCAGAAGATCGTGTCGGTGCTGCTGTTCGAAGACCTGCTGATCGTGCCGCTGCTCGCGGTCGTCGCCTTCATGTCGCCGGTGGTGCCGGACCATGCGGATGGCTCGCGGTGGATCAGCGTCGGCATTGGCGTGGCCAGCCTTGCGGGGCTTATCGCGGCGGGCATCTGGCTGCTCAATCCGTTGTTCCGGATCCTTGCGTCCGCCAAGGCGCGCGAAGTGATGACCGCAGCAGCGCTGTTGGTGGTGCTGGGTTCGGCGTTGTTGATGCAGGTCGGTGGCTTGTCGATGGCAATGGGCGCGTTCCTGGCCGGCGTGCTGCTGTCCGAATCCACCTTCCGGCACCAGATCGAAGCGGATATCGAACCCTTCCGCGGTATTCTGCTTGGTCTGTTTTTCCTTAGCGTGGGCATGTCGCTGGACTTGGGCGTGGTGGCGGGCAACTGGCCGTTGATCGCGTCCGGCGTGCTGGCGATGATGGCGGTGAAAGCACTGTGCATCTACGTGGCGGCACGTGCGACCCACAGCCCGCATTGGGAGGCGCTGGATCGCGCCGTACTGATGGCGCAGGGCGGCGAGTTCGCCTTCGTGCTGTTCTCCGCGGCGGCGGCGGCCCGTGTCATCGATGCCACGGTCAACGCCAACCTCACCGCCATCGTGGTCCTGTCGATGGTGCTGACGCCGTTGTTCGTGATCGCGCTCAAACGCCTGACGCCGAAGGTCCAGGAGTCGCTGGAAGGCATCGACGAGGCGCGCGGGCTCAGCGGCAGCGTGCTGATCATCGGTTTCGGCCGTTTCGGCCAGGTCATGAGCCAGTCGCTGCTTGCGCGCGACGTGGATGTGACCATCATCGACACCGATATCGAGATGATCCGCAGCGCCGAGGAGTTTGGCTTCAAGATATATTACGGCGACGGCACGCGCTTGGACGTGCTGCATTCGTCCGGCGCCGACAAGGCGCGTGCGATCGCGGTCTGCATCGACGACCGCATCGCCGCCAATCGTATCGTCGAGCTGGCCAAGGCGGAATTCTCGCAGGCGCGCCTGCTGGTGCGTTCGTACGACCGCGAACATTCGCTGGAGTTGATCAACGCCGGCGTGGATTATCAGATTCGCGAGACTTTCGAATCCGCTGTTGACTTCGGCGCTGCGGCGCTGGTCGAGCTGGGGGTCGCACAAGAAGAAGCCGAGCGCATCGCCAGCGAGATCCGGCGCCGGGATGCCGAGCGTTTCGAGCTGGAAATGGCGGCTGGGGATGTTCGCGCCGGCGCGCCCTTGATGCTGGGCAATGTTCCCAAGCCCAAGCCCACACCGTTCACCACGCCCAAGCGAGAAGGACAGGCCTTGAACGAAGAGACGGCGGAAGTGATCAAGAGCCCGGACTTGGACTCGCGTACCGGCTAGCGCAGAAAATCGCGCAAGGCCGCGGCGTAGCGCGGATCGTCCGAGATATCGTTGTGGCCGGCCTGTGGAAAGTCGATCACCTGTGGTCCGCTTGGCAGCGAAGCCAGCAATTTGTCCGTATTGGCCGGCGGAATCACTTCATCGCGGCCGGCGCGCAGTACCAGCAAGGGGCCGCGATATTGCGCTAGGTAGCTGACGGAATCGTAGCTGTCGCGCACGAACCAGCGCACGGGAAACCACGGATAGTGAGACTGTGCAACCGCCGCGAGATTGTCGAACGGGGTCACCAGCGCCAGTCTTTCCACCGGCCGGTGCGAGGCGACATAGCTGGCTACGCCACTGCCCAGGCTGCGGCCGACGACAGCGATGGCCGCCGGGTGCTGTTCGCTTACTTCGTCGTAAAGCGCCAGCGCGTCGCCGAACAGGGCGGCCTGATCCGGTTTGCCTTCGCTTGCGCCGTAGCCGCGGTAGGAGACCAGGTAGACCGTGCGGTCGGGAAATAGCTCGGAGAATTCCACGCGCGACCTTTCCAGCCGTTCGGCATTGCCGCCGAAGTAGATGACCGCCCTGGTTTTGTCGGGATTCAATCGCCAGCCGCGCAAGGTGATTCCGTCGTGTACCAGACTGAAGTTCGTCTCCTGCACGGCTATCCGCGTCTCGGCCGGGTAATAGATCAGATCGCGCTGTTTGAAGAAGAGCAGGGCGCAGATGCCGCTGTAGGCGAGTACGGGCAGCGCGGCGATTCCGAATAGCGACTTCTTCAGCATCCCCATCAGCCGTGACGCCGCTGCGCCTGGGCGAATGCGGCCAGTTGCTCCGGAGTGGCGTCCTGCTGGAACTTCGCCTTCCATTCCGCGAACGGCATGCCGTACACGCGTTCGCGCGCTTCGTCCTTGCTCATCGGCTGGCCGGCGGCTTCGGCCGCTTCACGGTACCAGTCGGACAGGCAGTTGCGGCAGAAGCCGGCCAGGATCATCAGGTCGATGTTCTGCACGTCGCTGCGTTCGACGTTGAGGTGCTGCAGCAGCCGGCGGAAGGCGGCGGCTTCGAGTTCGGTGGTGTCGGACATGGCTTAATCGGGGACAATAGGGTCCAACGACTTTACACCCCCGCCGCCGATGACCTCTGCTTCTCCCAGCCTCCCCAGCGCCCGCATCCTCGACGGCCGCCGCATCGCCGAGAACCTGCTCGACGAACTCAAGGCCAAGGTCGACCTCCGCGTCGCCGCAGGCCTGCCGCGTCCCGGCCTGGCGGTGGTGCTGGTGGGGGGCGACCCCGCTTCCACCGTCTATGTGCGCAACAAGCGCCGCGCGGCGGAGAAGGTGGGCATCGAGGCCTTCGACCACGACCTGCCGGCGGGTACCTCCGAGCGCGAACTGCTGGCCCTGATCGACCGGCTCAACGCCGACCCCAAGGTCCACGGCATTCTGGTGCAGCTGCCGCTGCCCGGCATTTCCGACGCCAGCCGCTTGATCCACCGCATCGACCCGCGCAAGGACGTGGATGGCTTCCATCCCGAGAACGTCGGTCACCTGGCTTTGCGCGAATTCGGCCTGCGCCCGTGCACACCGCGCGGCATCACCACGCTGCTGGGCTATACCGACCAGCCGGTGCGCGGGCAGAACGCGACCATCGTCGGCGTCAGCAACCATGTGGGCAGGCCGATGGCGCTGGAACTGCTGATTGCGGGTTGCACGGTGACCAGCTGCCACAAGTTCACTCCCGCCGCGGTGCTGGAGGCGCGGGTGCGCGATGCTGACATTCTGGTAGTGGCCGCCGGCCGCCCGGGGCTGATTCCGGGGGAATGGGTCAAACCGGGATCGGTGGTCATCGACGTGGGCATCAATCGGCTGGAGGACGGCAGTCTGGTTGGCGACGTGGGTTTCGAAGCCGCCGCCAGGCGGGCCAGTTGGATCACTCCGGTTCCAGGAGGGGTAGGGCCGATGACGGTGGCCACGCTGATGCAGAACACGCTGGAAGCGGCCGAGGCCGCAGCTTAAAGCCCCTCTCCCATCGGCGCCCGAAGGGTGTGCAAGGCTGAGAGGGGTTGGGGTGAGGGTGCGGCGAAGTCCGGTTGGTTGTTCTCGCGCTACTGACTCCGCCGTACCCTCATCCGCCCCCGTATCAAGTACGGGGCAGGCTCTTCGGGCACCTTCTCCCGAGGGGAGAAGGGGGCGCAACACTTCGTTGCATCGTCCGCGTAGGGACATTTCAGTCGCCGAAATAGTACAATTACGCGCTTCCCCACCAAACGGGTCCGCCGATGCTACGCATCCAGGCTGAAGCTCTTACCTACGACGACGTTTCCCTCGTCCCCGCGCATTCCCTTGTTCTGCCCAAGGATGTCGACCTCGGCACGCGCCTGACGCGCGACCTGCGGTTGAAACTGCCGATCGTCTCCGCGGCCATGGATACCGTTACCGAAGCCCGCCTGGCCATCGCCATGGCCCAGCTGGGCGGCATCGGCATCATCCACAAGAATCTCACCGTCGAGCAGCAGGCGGCCGAAGTGGCCAAGGTCAAGAAATTCGAGGCCGGCGTCATCAAGGATCCCTTTACCGTGGGTCCGGAGACCACCATCGGCGACGTGCTGGCCCTGACCCGGGCGCGCAACATCTCCGGCGTGCCGGTCGTCGAAGGCGGCCAGTTGCTGGGCATCGTCACCAGCCGGGACATGCGCTTCGAAGCCAAGCTGGACGATCCGGTCCGCCACATCATGACCAAGAAGGATCGCCTGGTCACCGTACGCGAAGGCGCCAGCGATGGCGAAGTGGTGCAGCTGCTGCACAAGCACCGCATCGAGAAGGTCCTGGTGGTCAACGACAACTTCGAGTTGCGCGGCCTGATCACGGTCAAGGACATCCAGAAGAAGACCGACAACCCCAACGCCGCCAAGGACAGCGCTACGCGCCTGCTGGTCGGCGCCGCATTGGGTGTGGGCGGCGATACCGATCAACGCGTGGAAGCGCTGGTGGCGGCCGGCGTGGACGTGGTCATCGTGGATACCGCGCACGGCCATTCGCAAGGCGTGCTGGATCGCGTGGCCTGGATCAAGAAGCGTTTCCCGCAGCTGCAGGTGATCGGCGGCAACATCGTTACCGGCGATGCGGCGCTGGCGTTGATGGACGCCGGAGCGGACGCGGTCAAGGTCGGCGTGGGTCCTGGCTCCATCTGCACCACGCGCATGGTCGCAGGCGTCGGCGTGCCGCAGATCACGGCGGTGTCGATGGTGGCCGAAGCCTTGCAGGACCGCATTCCGCTGATCGCCGATGGCGGCATCCGTTATTCGGGCGATATCGGCAAGGCGATCGTCGCGGGCGCCGCCACGGTCATGATCGGCGGCTTGTTCGCCGGTACCGAGGAAGCGCCGGGCGAAGTCGAACTGTTCCAGGGTCGCAGCTACAAGAGCTATCGCGGCATGGGTAGCCTGGGCGCGATGGAAAAGGGCAGCAAGGACCGTTACTTCCAGGATGCGAGCGATGCCGACAAGCTGGTGCCGGAAGGCATCGAAGGCCGCGTGCCGTATCGCGGATCCGTCGGCAACATCATCCACCAGCTGGTCGGCGGCCTGCGCGCCACCATGGGTTATGTGGGCTGCGCCACCATCGACGACATGCAGAAGAAGCCCCAGTTCGTCACCATTACAGGTGCCGGGCAGCGCGAGAGCCATGTGCATGACGTGCAGATCACAAAGGAACCACCTAACTACCGGATGGGTTGATCTGCGCGAAATAAACAAGTCGTCATTCCCGCGAAGGCGGGAACCTAGCGACTTGTAGCTTTTTTACGTAAGCGATAGAGCAACGTCACTGGGTTCCCGCCTTCGCGGGAATGACGGGTTTAATTTTTCACTTGCCGGATCGGGCGGCGTTCGCGAACCATGACCAACATCCATACCGACAAGATCCTCATCCTCGATTTCGGCGCGCAGTACACGCAGCTGATCGCGCGGCGCATCCGCGAGATCGGCGTGTATTGCGAAATCTGGGCCTGGGACCACGATCCCGCGGAAATCGCCGCGTTCGGCGCCAAAGGCATCATCCTGTCCGGCGGCCCCGAATCCACCACCGAAGCCGGCGCGCCGGCGGCGCCGCAGCAGGTATTCGATGCAGGCTTGCCGATCCTGGGCATCTGCTACGGCATGCAAACCCTGGCCGCGCAGCTGGGCGGCGCGACTGAAGCGGCGGATGCGCGCGAGTTCGGCCACGCGGAAGTGGAGGTCATCGCGCCGGATACTTTGTTCGCCGGCCTCAACGACCATCCAGGCAAGACGCCGCGCCTGGATGTGTGGATGAGCCATGGCGACCATGTGTCGAAGGCGCCTCCCGGCTTCACCATCACCGCAGTGACCGACCGCATCCCGGTCGCGGCCATGTCCAACGAGGACAAACGCTGGTACGGCGTGCAGTTCCATCCGGAAGTCACCCACACCCGCCAGGGCGAGACGCTGCTGCGCCGCTTCGTGGTCGATATCTGCGGTTGCAAGACGTTGTGGACGGCGGCCAACATCATCGAAGACCAGATCGCGCGCGTGCGCGAACAGGTCGGTAGCGACGAAGTCATCCTCGGTTTGTCCGGCGGCGTCGATTCCTCCGTGGTGGCGGCGCTGCTGCACCAGGCCATCGGCGACAAGCTCACTTGCGTATTCGTCGACACCGGACTGCTGCGCTGGAACGAAGGCGATCAGGTGATGGCGATGTTCGCCGAGCACATGGGCGTCAAGGTCATCCGCGTCAATGCCGCCGACCGCTATTTCGAGGCGCTCGAGGGCGTCGCCGATCCGGAAGCCAAGCGCAAGATCATCGGCAACCTGTTCGTCGAGATCTTCGATGAGGAGTCCGGCAAGCTGGCCAACGCCAAGTGGCTGGCGCAGGGCACCATCTACCCGGACGTCATCGAATCGGCCGGCAGCAAGACCGGCAAGGCGCATGTGATCAAGAGCCATCACAATGTGGGCGGCCTGCCGGAACACATGAAGATGGGCCTGGTGGAACCCTTGCGTGAGTTGTTCAAGGACGAGGTGCGCCGCTTGGGCGTCGAACTCGGCCTGCCGCGCTCCATGGTCTACCGCCATCCGTTCCCGGGTCCAGGCCTGGGCGTGCGCATCCTGGGCGAAGTGAAGCGCGAGTACGCCGAACTGCTGGCGCAGGCCGACGCCATCTTCATCGAAGAATTGCGCAAGGCCGATCTGTACGACAAGACCAGCCAGGCCTTCGCCGTGTTCCTGCCGGTGAAGTCGGTCGGCGTGGTCGGCGACGCGCGCGCTTACGAGTGGGTGATCGCCCTACGCGCGGTGGAAACCATCGACTTCATGACCGCGCACTGGGCGCACCTGCCTTACGATTTCCTGGGCACGGTCTCCAACCGCATCATCAACGAACTGCGCGGCATCTCGCGTGTGGTCTACGACATCAGCGGCAAGCCGCCGGCGACCATCGAGTGGGAATAAGAGGCTGTTTCGTGAGACAAGCTGCCTTTCTCCGGTTTCTAGGACCCGTTCGTGGTGAGCTTGTCGAACCACGCTCTTGGCGCTGAGCTCGAAGAACGGCGATGTCCTTCTGGGTTTACATGCTCAAATGCGCGGATGGCTCGTATTACATGGGCCACACCGACAATCTCGAAAAGCGAGTTGGCCAGCATCACGCGGGCGAGATTCCGAGCTGTTATACGTTCAAACGCCGGCCATTAGCGGTGGTATGGAGCCAGGAATTTTCGAGCCGCATCGAGGCGCTCGAATCCGAGATGCAAGTAAAGCGCTGGAGCAGGGCCAAGAAGGAAGCATTGATCGAGGGCGATTGGCAGAAGATCAGCGAGCTGGCTAGAAGCAAGAGCGGCGCAGTTGATGTGAAACCGGTTCGCGAAGAGCGTGGTTCGACAAGCTCACCACGAACGGTTTTGGGGGAGGGTTCGCCGATGCAAGAGATGGATACCGAATGGATGCGACATGCACTCGCCCTGGCCGACAGGGCCGAGCGTGAAGATGACGAAATCCCCGTAGGCGCGGTTCTGGTCGGCGCCGAGGGGCAGTTGCTTGGCGAAGGCTGGAACCGCAATCTGGCCGAGCACGATCCCAGCGCGCATGCAGAAATCGTAGCCATGCGCCGCGCCGGTGCGAAGCTGGGCAACCATCGCCTGGTCGGCAGCACGCTGTACGTGACCCTGGAACCTTGTGCCATGTGCGCGATGGCGATGGTGCACGCGCGGGTGGCGAGGCTGGTCTATGCGGCGAGCGATCCCAAGACCGGTGCGTGCGGCAGCGTGTTCGACCTGCTCGCCGACCCGCGCCATAACCATCGCGTGGAAGTCACCTCGGGCCTGCTAGCCGAAGAAGCCAGCAAGCGCCTGACCAATTACTTCCGGGCCAAACGCGGAAAACCGTTGCTGGACTGAAACGACATCATTCTTCCCGCTTGGCGATATGGCGGTGGTCCATTTCTTCGTTGACCGCCTTGACCGCCAGCGTCGATTCGCGCGCCAGCAACAGGCTGGCCGCGAACATCGCCAGCACGCCCAATGCCGCCAGCACGGTGGGAAGCATGCCCAGCCGGTGCGCCAGCAGGTTGTCCGCGGCCACCGCCAGGCTGGTGCCGACGAATAGGCTGATGGCGCCGTACAGCAGCTGGCCCGCACGCAGGATGATCAGGCTGCGTCGGCGCTGCAAGGCGATGCGCTGTTCGTAGAGCGCGCGTTGCAGCGGATCGTCCAGGGTGTGCAGCTCCTTGAGCAGGGAACGCGCGCGATCGATGATCCTGGCCAGACGGTTGTTGGCCGACAACAGCAGGGATGCGGTCGCCGTAAGGAAGAACGCGGGCGCCAACATCGCCGTGAGGGTGGCGTAGTGGGTGTACTGGTCGCTGTTCTGAAGCATGGCCTGTGCCCGTGGGGAGCTGCGTTATGATGCGGCACAATGCGATCTTTCCGCAAAACGCGCTCGCCGACGGCGATGCGCAGCCTCAAGGACCAAGAACGGCGCATGCCAGCCAATAACCCCAATAGCGACCGCCTGATCTGGATCGACCTGGAAATGACCGGGCTGGACACCGGCCAGGACTCCATCATCGAGATCGCCACGGTGGTCACCGATTCGAACTTGAACGTGCTGGCCGAGGGCCCCGAATTCGCCATCGCCCATCCCGTGGCGGTGCTGGAAGCCATGGACGACTGGAACCGCGCCCAGCACACCCGTTCTGGCTTGTGGAAGCGGGTGGTCGAGAGCACGGTCACGCTGGGCCAGGCAGAGGCGCAGACGGTGGCGTTCCTGGCCGAATGGCTGCCGGCCAACGCCTCGCCGATGTGCGGTAACTCGATCTGCCAGGACCGCCGCTTCCTGCACCGGCTGATGCCGCGCCTGGAGAAGTATTTCCACTACCGCAACCTCGACGTCAGCACGCTCAAGGAGCTGGCGCGCCGCTGGGCGCCGAGCGTGCTGGAAGGCGTACGCAAGCAATCGGCGCATACCGCGCTCAGCGACGTGCGCGATTCGATCGAGGAGTTGCGCCATTACCGTAAGCATCTGGCCGAATTGGCTGGGTAGGAGCGACGTGAGTCGCGAAGGTTTTCTCGGGTGAACGGTCATTTCGCTCGGACCGGTTTCCTTCGCGACTTACGTCGCTCCTACGCGCCTCTACGCGTCCCCTATGCCCGAGGCTTCGCGGAAACCGCGCCCCCATCATCGGCCACCGAGCGGGTGACGATCTCGGTCAGCGGCGTGCCGTCGGCATTGTGGTGATACACATGCAGATCGCGCTGGGGTAAAGGCAAAGACAAACCTTGACTTAAGAGTTGGCTGCGCACGGCCTCGGTGATCCTGTTCTTCGCTTCGCCCACATCCTTGGTCTTGGCCCAGGCGAACAGGGTCATGTCCACGCCGCCCTCGCTCAATCGCGCGATATCCACCGCTGGTGCGGGACTCTTCAGGACCAAGGGGTCGGCGGTGGCGATGGCCAGCAGTATCTCCCGCGCCCGCGCCGGATCGTCCTGGTAGCGCACCGTCAACGCGATGTCGATGCGGCGCTGGGGCTTGGCGGTGAAGTTGATGATCGGCGCGGTGGTGATCATGCTGTTGGGCAGGATGATCAGACGGTTGTCGGCCGTCCGCATGCGGGTCTGGAAGATGCGGACCTCTTCCACGGTGCCTTCCAACCCTGCGATCTGCACACTGTCGCCGTCGCGGAACGGGCGCAGCATGATCAGCATCACGCCGGCGGCGATGTTGGACAGCGAATCCTTGAGCGCAAGGCCTACGCCCAGGCCGGCGGCGCCCAACACGGCGAGCATGGAGGTGGGCGGCACGCCGATGGAGCTGAGTGCGGTCACCAGCACCAGCACCATCATCGCCGCGTAGCTGACGTTGCGCAGGAAGCCGGACAGGGTGGAGTCGACATGGGCACGGCCCAACACGCGCTCCAACCCTGCGCTGAGCCGCTTGGCCAGCCACATGCCGATCAGGAATATCAGCAAAGCGCCCAGCAGCTTGAGCCCCCAGGTCTCCAACAGCTGCAGCCAGTCGATCCCGCGAATGTCCTTCACGAAATCCTCCGACGCTGCGGCCGCTGCCTTCGTCTGGATCATTGCGCCTTGAGCTTGGCCAGCCGCAGCCAGGTATCGACGACGGTATCGGGATTCAGCGACACCGACTCGATGCCTTCCTGCATCAGCCATTCCGCCAGATCGGGATGGTCCGACGGACCCTGTCCGCAGATGCCGATGTACTTGCCCTTGGCCTTGGCGCTCTTGATGGCCATCGACAGCAGCTTCTTTACCGCGGGATCGCGCTCGTCGAACAGATGAGCGACGATGCTGGAATCGCGATCCAGACCCAAAGTGAGCTGGGTGAGGTCGTTGGAGCCGATGGAGAAGCCATCGAAAATGTCCAGGAACTCGTCGGCCAGCAATGCGTTCGACGGTACCTCGCACATCATGATGATCTTCAAGCCCTGCTGTCCTTCCGCATGTTCGCCCTGGACCAGGCCGTGCTTGGCAAGCACCTCGATGACCTTGCGGCCCTCGTCCAGCGTGCGCACGAACGGAATCATCACCCACAGGTTGTCCAGGCCCATCTCGTTGCGGACCTTGCGCACCGCCTTGCACTCCAGCGCGAAGGCGGGTTCGAACGACGGATCGACATAACGGCTAGCGCCGCGGAAGCCGATCATCGGATTCTCTTCGTGCGGTTCGTAGTTGCTGCCGCCGATCAGGTTGGCGTATTCGTTGGACTTGAAGTCCGACAGGCGCACGATCACCGGGTTCGGAGCGACCGAGGCGGTGATGGTGGCGATGCCTTCGGCCAGGCGATCCACGTAGAAGCTCACCGGATCGGCATAACCGGCGGTCTTCGCATCGATCTTGCGCTTGGTCTCGGCATCCTGGCGGTCGTATTCCAGCAACGCGTTGGGATGAATGCCGATATGGCTGGCGATGATCATTTCCAGCCGCGCCAGACCGATACCCGCGTTGGGCAACTGCCCGAAATCGAACGCGCGCTCGGGGTTGGCCACGTTCATCATGATCTTGAGCGGGGCGGGGGGCATGTCGGTGAGGTCGGTGGTGATGCGCTCGAAGGGCAGGGCGCTGCCGTAGATGAAACCGGTGTCGCCCTCGGCGCAGCTGATGGTGATTTCCCTGCCGTCCTCGATATGGTCCAACGCGTTGCCGGTGCCGACCACAGCCGGCACGCCCAGCTCGCGCGCGATGATCGCGGCGTGGCAGGTGCGCCCGCCGCGGTTGGTGACGATGGCCGAGGCCCGCTTCATCACCGGCTCCCAGTCCGGATCGGTCATGTCCGCGACCAGCACGTCGCCGGGCTGCACGCGGTTCATGTCGGCCAGGCTGCGCACCACGCGGGCCACGCCGCTGCCGATCTTCTGGCCGATGGCGCGGCCTTCGGCGATCACTTCGCCGCGTTCCTGCAGGTGATAGCGCTCGATCTGCGTCGCCTTGGCCCGCGACTTCACCGTTTCCGGACGCGCTTGCACGATAAAGAGTTTTCCGCTGACGCCGTCCTTGGCCCACTCGATGTCCATCGGGCGGCCGTAATGCTTTTCGATGGTCAGCGCTTGCCTCGACAGCGCCTGCACGTCTTCGTCGGAAATGGAGAACTTGTTGCGCAGCTCGGCCGGCGTGTCCTCGATCCTGACGCGTTCCCCCGGCTGGTCCGAATACACCATGCGCAACAGCTTGCTGCCCAGCGAGCGGCGCAGGATGGCCGGTTTTCCGGCTTGCAGGGTGGGCTTGTAGACGTAGAACTCGTCCGGGTTGACCGCGCCTTGGACGACCATCTCGCCCAGGCCCAGGCTGGAGGTGACGAAGACCACGTCACGGAAGCCGGATTCGGTGTCCAGGGTGAACAGCACGCCGGAAGCGCCCACGTCCGATCGCACCATCAGCTGCACGCCGGCGGACAGGAACACGTCCTCGTGCTTGAAGCCGTGATGCACGCGGTAGGCGATGGCGCGGTCGTTGTAGAGGCTGGCGAAGACTTCCTTGACCTTGCGCACCACATCGTCGGCGCCGGTCACGTTGAGGAAGGTTTCCTGCTGGCCAGCGAAGCTGGCGTCGGGCAGGTCTTCGGCGGTGGCGGAGGAACGCACGGCAACGGCGATGTCGCCGCCGCCGTTGTCGGCCGCGAGTTGGGCGTAGGCGGTGCGGATATCGGCGTCCAGCTGCGGTTGCAGCGGCGCCTCGATCACCCAGTCGCGGATTTCCTTGCCGGCGACGGTCAGCGCGTCCACGTCCTCGACATCCAGCGTGGCCAGCTTGTCGAAAATGCGCTTGGACAGGTCGTTATGGGCGATGAAGTCCTTGAAGGCCTCCGCGGTGGTCGCATAGCCTCCGGGGACCGAGACCCCCAGATTGGCGAGCTGGCCGATCATTTCGCCCAAAGAGGAATTTTTGCCGCCTACCCGGGCCAGGTCGGCCAGGCGCAGGTCGTGCAACCACAAGATGCTCTGATTCAAGCTGTTCTGGTTCAAGCGCATTGCTCCAAAGCGGCCGTGCGCCTCGCCTATGACCTACGGCGAGGGCCGTGTCCATGGGAAGAATCGCTATGATGCAGTGCAAGACATGCGCAGACAAGCTTGATTTCCCGGTGTTTTCGTGTTGACGAAGGAGTGATATCGATGTCGAACGTACGACCTGTGTTCTATGTTTCGGACGGTACGGGGATCACCGTCGAAACCATCGGCCACAGTCTGCTGACCCAGTTCACCGGGTTCAGTTTCGTCACCGACCGCATTTCCTTCGTCGACGATCCGCTCAAGGCGCACGACGCGGCTGAACGCATCCGCGCCGCGGGACAGCGCCACGAGGCCCGCCCCATCGTGATCCACTCCAATGTCGATCCCGCGATCAGCGAGGTCCTGGCCGAAAGCGGGGCGCTGATGTTGGATGTCTTCGCGCCCTTCATCGACCCGATGGAAAAGGAGCTGGGCGCGTTGCGCCAATCGCGGGTAGGGCAGGCGCACGGACTGGTGAATTTCGAGACCTATCACCGCCGCATCAACGCGATGAACTACGCGTTAACCCACGACGATGGCATCGCCATCAATTACGACGAAGCCGACCTGATCCTGGTGGCGGTCTCGCGCGCGGGCAAGACGCCTACCTGTGTCTACCTGGCGTTGCATTACGGCATCCGCGCAGCCAACTATCCGCTGACCGACCAGGATCTGGAGACCGATCGCCTGCCGGCCCGCCTGCGCGCGTACCGGCGCAAGCTTTTCGGGCTGACTATCGATCCGGAACGCCTGCAGCAGATCCGCCAGGAACGCCGCCCCAATTCCGGCTACGCCAAGCTGGAAACCTGCAAAAGCGAGGTCCTGGCGGCCGAGCGCATGTTCCAGATGGAGCGCATTCCCACGCTCAGCACCACGCATACGTCCATCGAGGAAATCGCGAGCAAGGTGATGTCCACGCTGGGACTGCAGCGGGAGATGTTCTAGGTCGGGGGGAGGCCGCGGATGGAGCCGGGCGAATCGCGCAGGCCGAAGGGCGTGCGGAGGAACCCCAAATTAGGCCGTTCTGCGCGATACGTCAATGCTGCCGCAATCGCGAATCAACGTGTAGGATCGAGCCATGCCCCAGGCCGTCGCCCGCACCGCAAGCATCCCCAAACTCAACCGTTTCGGTTGGCTGATGGCGCTGTACGCCGAGAACCACGCCAAGCTGACCCGGTTGTTCGCGCCGGGGGATCTGGTCGAGGGGCGCTATCTGTCCAGCATCGGCGACGGGCTCGATCTGTACCTCGATGTGATCCAGACCCACCGCTACACGGTCGAGCTTCGCCTCACCTACGGTCTGCGCGATCCGCAGACCGGCGAGCCGGACCCTTCCGCCTTCGTGCGCGTGTACCGCGACGCGCGCCAGGCCGAGGCCACGCACTGTTACGTGGGCCGCCGCTGGCAGGATGCGATCGGCATGTACCCGCCGCCGGCCGAGCTGATCAGCCACCGCATGCGCATGAATACCTTCCTGGGCAAGTGGCTGGAGTATCTGGCCGAGCGCGGCCACGGGGTGGCCACGCTGCATCGTTGCGATGAATCCATGGTGGAAGTCGCCACGGCGGACTGAAAGACGCTGCGCAGCGCCTGTGCGCGGCGTCGAATCTGAAAACAATAGTCATCTTTCTTCGTCACAGAGCTTGCGCGATGGATGGGCGATAGCTAGAATTCCGCTCCTTCCAGCCCGTGGGGCCATAGCTCAGCTGGGAGAGCGCCTGCATGGCATGCAGGAGGTCGGCGGTTCGATCCCGCCTGGCTCCACCAATATCCCGGCAATTAGGCCTGTTCGGGGTAGGGAACAAGTTTCACCGCGTCCCCATCGTCTAGAGGCCTAGGACACCACCCTTTCACGGTGGACACCGGGGTTCGAATCCCCGTGGGGACGCCACTAAAAAAGCCCGAGAAATCTGGGACTTACGACGAGGGCCGCGCAAGCGGCCTTCTTCGTTTTCGGGACTTCAGAAACGGATCGGAAACTTTCCACCGAACCGCACGCGCGGTTCCCCCCGGAGAGGCGCAGAGCGCGCCTTCCTACAACGACTCGGAATTTCCCGACCCTTCGGCGCGGATTTGCCCGATGGCTTCTCGGCGAGCTAGGCGAAGCTCTTAGAACTATTGATAGCCGCGCATACCGTAATCGATCATCACGCGGCGTCCGCACGGCAAGAAGCCTGCATCTTTCTCACTCAACTCATACGGCACCGGCTCAAGCGGAACGTGCGGCCACTCTTCAGAGTGGAACCAATCATCGAATTCTGTCGCCGACATTGGCTTGGCGCGTTTCATGACCACGATCCACCCGAAGCGGTCCGCCCATACGATAGGGCAGAGGTGAGGAAACTTTTGCTCGATCCATGACGCGTGTTCAGCGCGGTTGCAGTTGCGCCCCTGCCGGACCTGGCCCCAAGGGGGCAGTACTGACACTCGCTTAATGCAAGGCACCTTGATTGCGATATGCCCGATCAAGAGGGCCAGTCGAGAAGCGCCACAATGCCATTCAATCAACTGCATCCCTACACCCGCAAAATACGGCCACGGGGAGGGCGGCTGTTCGCCACTATCGAATCCTGTCCAAACATGATTGCTTGCGTGGTCGTAGGCGCTTCAAGGGTCAGCTCATGCGGCACAGGATCGAGGTCAACCATCACGTCAACAATGTCATCCGGTTTCGAAGTGCGGTAGCTCGCGAGGTCGCGGTGGTTCAACGCCCATCCGTTCTGAGGCATCCAGACCGTGAACGCCAACGGATAGAACTTCATGAGCCAGTACATGGCCTGTCCACCGTTACTAATGTCGAGGGAGCCTGCGTCCCGAATTAATGCTTGTCTCCTGTACGGATACACCCAGTAATAGAAATTCATGCAGGGCGGCACGGACAAGGTTTCATCTAGGAAGAAGTCGCGAAATTCTTCTGTCCTCGGCCCCTTCAGGTATCGGTCCACGCCAACCGCCGCCAGGTGCCCCCATACCGCGCGAACGATCAGTGCAGGTTTCGCTGCGACTGGCATTGTTGTAGGCAGTGCTAGATCTGATGCTAGCAAGGCACTTACTCGGTTCACAAAGTCGATCAGCGCAGGGTCGTATCGCCCGCCCAAAAGCGCGTTGTTGCAACGAGCACACAACGTTCGGTACTTCACTCCGTCATTGGCTTTAGTCTTAATCGCCTTCTCGGCGGCCAGTCGATGCGTGACGTGCTGAAGCTCCATCGCTGCTGGGCGGACGCACCCCTTTGGTGGCGTGTGGTCCTCAGTAAGTGGACCGACGTTGCCGCAGATGTTGCAAGTGCCTGACTTGCCGCCGCGAGTTAGCAATGTGAGTGGCATGACTAGAATTCCTGCTGCGGCAGGTCGCGCAAGAACTTTTCAAGCGACTGTGTTTCAGAGCGATTGGTGGCGAATGGCGCTAACTGAGAAATGTTTTGCCGCACAAGCAAACGCCTGCCGGCAGCAACCAAGGTGCGAAGTCGCTCAAGGTTGGCGTCCAACTCTCCACCCACCTTCGAAAGCTCGCGGAGTTGCTTATCCGGCAGATTGTCGATGTCAGTATCGGGAAGCGTTGAAAGAAACGGCTCAATGGCTAGCAGGATCGGCCGCAGCTCGCTGCCAGGAGCAATAGCAGCAAATCCATCCAACTGGCCCATGCGAACCTCTACCCCGAACGAAACGTTGCGGCGTAGGTGCTCAAGACCCGCAACGTCCACCGCCGCCGCACGATCCTCGCGCTCTTGCTTCGTTGCCGCGCGCTCTTTCATGAGAATGCCATCGCCGCGCCGGATAGCTTGGCGGACTGCGTTGGTGATGGGCGCGGGAAGGGAGACGGTCTGGCCTGTGAGCTGATTGATGCGCGAGTAAATCCAACTCGCCCCGTTTTGCCCCGACTTCAAGGCCGCCACTTCCGCAGAAATGGTCGGAAGCTGGTTTTTAAGCGCACCCAAGAACTCTCGGTTCTGCTGCGCCCTGACGGCGGCGAGGTAGACGCGACTCATCTGGGTGAACTCAACTGAGAAATGAGTCTTGCCGCAGAAGCGCCCGATATTGGTCACTCTCCCGTCCACCGCAGCAACTAGAAACCCTTTACCGTGAGGCTGGTGGCAGGTCGAAAGCCCGCAGGGGATATAAGCGTCGAATGCGTAGCTGCCGATGATCTCTTTTAGCTTGACCGTTTTGGGGTCAATGTTTGGTGTGAATCCAGAGATCGTTGCAATGTCGTCCCATGACGCGATGCGTTCAAGACCTCTCTCAGTGTTGAGTGTGATCATGCGCTTCCTGTTGTAGTCCCCGCCGCCCCCGCGGCACAGTCTCAATACTGTGGTTCAACAGGCCAAACACAAGGGTAAATACTTCACCATCGCTTCCGCACCAGCTTCTATCTGAGCTGAGTAGCACATAAGCAGCCTATTGGAATGTTTTGATAGTTCTCACTCTCAAACTGAACATGCCAGGTTACTCCGCTGGTACTGCATATTGTGCTTGCCGGACGCAATTCTCTGCCTCGCTCCGGCTTTCGAAGTGGTCCACAGTTAGTACACCCCATCCGTGCCCTGTCATTCCAACCCAAACAATCGGCACTTCATTGGCTTTTGTGTCAACTTTCAGAACGCCACTTTTCCCGCCGGGATTGTGTTCGATGTAGATATCATGTGGTCCCGGCTCGACAACGGTATGCGCGAAATTGTTGGGCTTCAAGGTTCCAATGGGTTTGTTGTCTACTATTGCAGTGGTCCGGTTGCCAGCGCCCACAAATGCTGCATTCTCACGACAGACATAAAGACTGACTTTTCCAGAGACAGGTTGCAGCTCACGCAGAGTGGCTTCAGTACTTTTATCTCCGTATTGAACTGTTGCGCATCCCGACAAAAAGATGAGACTTAAACCGGTCACGATTGTGCTTATGCACTTCATTTCACTACTCCCCGTAAATAGATTTTCGCCTAACTACATAACTGCCAGGCCCGTGGGTCCGGCTAGCTACCCCATATCGGATCATATATCGACTAAGACCGCGTTTATCCGAATGGTGGCATCCACCACGTTTGGGTGGGCCTCTGCCGCCGCTTCCCGGCAGTGGCTAAGCGAGCCGCCAGCAGCGTTGAGCATGTGACGGAAGACATTTCCCCTCAAAACCTTCCCTCAGTCATTTCATAAACCTTGTCCCGCAAAGCCACCAACTTCGGCCCGAAATCCTGCACCAGTTTCTCCCGCGTCATCAGCGACACGCGCCCGCTGCAATTGAACGCCAGCACCCGGCTGCGATCGGCCGAGACCATGGGAACGCCGATGGCGAACACATCCGGATTCCAGTCGCCCAGCGAGAAACAGAAACCGTAGTTCTCGTAGTCCTGCCGCGCCCGCACGATGCCGCTGCGAATCTTCGGCCACAGACCCGGTTCGCATTCAGCCTCGAACTCGGCCAGATTGCGATCGAATACCTCTTGCGGACGTGCGGCCAGATCGGCCCGGCCCAGCGCGGTCGATCCATGCGGCACGCGCGCGCCAGGTTCGAGCTTCATCTGGAACGTCGGATCGCCCTGGCAAACCTCGAGCAACACCATGCGCATGCCGTCGGCAGCGGCCAACATCACTGCGGATTGGGTGTACTCGGCCAGTTCGCGCATCAGTGGGCGCGCGATGGCCACCACATCGTTGCCTTTGTTGAAGGCATGCCCAAGCGACAGCACTGCCGTGCCCAGAGAGTACTTCTCCAGCGCAGCCGAATAAGTCAGGTACCCGAGCGAGGACAGGGTGAAGGTCAGCCGCGAAACGGTGGCCTTGGGCAAGCCCGTTTGGCGAGCCAGTTCCTGGTTGCCCAGATGCTGGGCGCCGAATTCGAAGCAGCGCAGGATCGAGAACGCGCGTGCGATCGAAGTGACGAATTGCGGGTGGCGTTCGTCGATGGAGGGGCTGAAGGCATCGAGTTTGCGTTTGGGATTACCCATGAGTCAGTACCTGATATTTGGTTCCGTATAGCAGAACTCTGGCTCATTAAACAAGCCCGCAACAAGCGGCGGGGTAATCCCAGTAGTAGGGCGGGCACTGCCCGCCGCGCCTTAGGCCAGTCGAGCCCCTGGCGGGCAGAGCCCGCCCTACCTAGGCACGTTTACATTGCAGGTGATGAGGAATAGAACCAGGAGAGATTGAATGCCATCGCCCTGTCAGAAACGAATCGAGTTAGGCCGCCATGCGCCAATTGCGCCGGCTTGTTTCAACATGAGGCACTCAGTACGATGCATTGATAACTCAGAAACTTAGTTCCATCATGCAAAACTAAGATCGCTTTCCCATGATCACGCCGACGCGTTTTCCCGCATTTCGAAACATGTGAGCAACATATGCGTTCAGCAACATCGCTATGAGGATCCTTCGGCCCATCCCGGTTTGCTGCAACGGGCGAGCGCATGATCGCTGAAGCGAAGTCCGGGGCCACATCGCAGGATCCCTTCGAGATCGCGGCCCTGGACGCGTATCTGCAACAGCACATCGTCGGGTTCGAAGGTCCGATCCAGATCTCCCGCTTCAAAGGCGGCCAGTCCAACCCGACCTATCTGCTGAGCACTCCCCAACGCCAGTATGTGATGCGTTCCAAACCGGCGCCGGTCGCGCAGCTGTTGCCGTCGGCGCATGCGGTGGAACGCGAGTTCCGCTTGCAGGCGGCACTGGCCGGCAGCGCGGTGCCGGTAGCGGGCATGCATTGCCTGTGCGAGGACGAGTCGGTGATAGGGCGCGCTTTCTACGTCATGGATTTCGTGGAGGGCCGCATTTTCTGGGAACAATCGCTGCCGGGTATCGAACCCGCAGAACGGGCCGCCCTGTACGACGAACTCAACCGCGTTATCGCCGCGCTGCACGGAGTCGACTTCGCCGCGCTGGGATTGGCCGACTACGGCAAGGCCGGCAATTATTTTTCGCGCCAGGTCGACCGCTGGACGCGTCAGTACCGCGCCAGCGAAACCGGCAGCATCGAGGCCATGGACCGGCTGATCGAATGGCTGCCGCTGCATATTCCACAGGAGGAGAGCCCGCAGGTATCGCTGGTGCACGGCGACTACCGGCTGGACAACGTCATCTTCCATCCCACCGAACCGCGCATCCTTGCGGTGATCGACTGGGAACTGTCGACGCTGGGGCATCCGCTGGCCGACTTCGCCTACCACCTGATGAGCTGGCATATCGTGCCGGGCGGGGCGATGCGCGGGCTGGCGGGGCTCGATCTGGAAGCCTTGGGCATTCCCCGCGAATCCGAGTACATCGCCGCCTACGAACGGCGTATCGGCCGTAGCGCCGCCGGCGACTGGAACTACTATCTGGCCTACAACCTGTTCCGCATCGCGGCGATCCTGCAGGGCATCGCCAAGCGCGTGCAGGAAGGCACGGCCAGCAGTCCGCAGGCGGCCGAATACGGCCGTCAGGCAACGCCGCTGGCCGAACTGGGCTGGCGTTTCGCACAACAGGCGGAGCGGTCCTGATGCGCGCCACGCTGGTCGACGGTTGAGGCGGCGCGCATGGACTCACTGTTGCTCTCGCGACGCGACCTGCAGTTCCTGCTGTACGAATGGCTGGAGGTCGAATCCCTGACCCAGGCCGACCGCTATGCCGACCATAGCCGCGAAACCTTCGACGCGGCATTGGACACCTGCGAGCGCATCGCCACCGAACTGTTCGCCCCGCACAATCAGAAAGCCGATCAGCACGAACCGCACTTCGATGGCCGGTCGGTCGCGCTGATCGACGAAGTCGGGCCTGCGCTGCGGGCCTTCGCCGACGCGGGACTGATCGCGGCCGGACACGACTACGCACTCGGCGGCATGCAGCTTCCCGCCGTGGTGGAGAAGGCCGGATTGACCTATATGTATGCCGCCAACGTCGGCACCAGCGCCTATCCGCTGCTGACCATGGGCAATGCCAATCTGTTGCTGGCGCATGGCAGCGATGCGCAGAGAGAAGCCTTCGTAAAGCCGGAACTGGAAGGCCGTTACTTCGGCACCATGTGCCTGTCCGAGCCGCAGGCCGGTTCCTCGCTGTCCGACATCGCCACGCGCGCCGACTACGAAAGCGAATCCGCTTTCGGCCCCCAGTATCGGGTGACCGGCAACAAGATGTGGATTTCCGGCGGCGACCACGAGCTGTCCGAGAACATCGTGCATCTGGTGCTGGCGAAGATCCCGGGACCGGACGGCAAGCCGATTCCCGGGGTGAAGGGGATTTCCCTGCTGTTGGTGCCCAAGTTCCTGGTCAACCACGATGGCACGTTGGGCGAGCGCAACGACGTGCAACTCGCTGGCATCAACCACAAGATGGGCTATCGCGGTACGGTGAACTGCCTGTTGAATTTCGGAGAAGGCACCGCCCATCGTCCGGGCGGGAAGGGCGGGGCGGTCGGCTACCTGGTCGGCAAGGCCCATCACGGGCTCGCTTACATGTTCCACATGATGAACGAAGCGCGTATCGGCGTCGGCCTGGGTGCGGTGGCGCTGGGTTACACCGGCTACCTGCACGCGCTCGACTATGCGCGCAACCGCCCGCAGGGCCGCGCCATCGGCAATGAAGGCAAGGATCCTTCCAGCCCGCAGACCCGCATCATCAATCACGCCGACGTCAAACGCATGCTGCTGGCGCAGAAGTCGTACGTGGAAGGCGCGTTGGCCTTCAATCTGTACTGCGCGCGGCTGGTCGACGAAGCGCGCGTGACCGCCGATACGGAAGAACGCGCGCGGCTGACGCTGTTGCTCGACATCCTGACGCCCATCGCCAAGAGCTGGCCTTCGCAGTGGTGCCTGGCCGCCAACGACCTGGCCATCCAGGTGCACGGCGGCTACGGCTACACGCGCGAGTACAAGGTGGAGCAGTTCTACCGCGACAATCGCCTCAATCCCATCCATGAAGGTACCCACGGCATCCAGGGGCTGGACTTGCTCGGCCGCAAGGTGGTGATGGAAAACGGTGCGGCTTTCAAGTTGTTCGCAGGTCGCGTGGCGGAAACCGTCGGCAAGGCGCGCGCGCATGAAAGTCTTTCTGGATTCGCCGATGCCCTCGAACTCCGTTTTCGACGACTCGCCGAAGTGACGCGCGCCTTGTGGTCGGCGGGGGATACGCAGCTGACTCTGGCCAATGCGAGTGTCTACCTGGAAGCCTTCGGCCATGTCGCCATCGCCTGGATATGGCTGGAACAGGGTCTGGCGGCGGAAACGAAGGAGGGTGATTTCTACGAAGGAAAGCGTAGCGCCATGCGCTACTTCTTCCGCTGGGAATTGCCCAAGGTCGACGCGCAACTCGACCTGCTGGCCAGTCTGGACCGCACCGCGCTGGATATGCAGGACGCTTTTTTCTGATCTACCCATTCGCAAGAGAAGGCATAGGACATGGCTGACAAGAATATTTTCGACCTCACCGGAAAGACCGCGCTGGTAACCGGGGGTTCGCGCGGGCTGGGCCTGCAGATGGCGGAAGCGCTGGGAAGTTATGGCGCGAAGGTCGTGCTGTCCGCGCGCAAGGCCGATGAACTGGAACAGGCGCAATCGCACCTGCAGAAACTGGGGATAGAGGCCGACTGGGTCGCCGCCGACGGCTCGAAGGACGCCGATATCGCCGGATTGGCCGACGCTGCGCTGGAAAAACTCGGCCACGTCGACATCCTGGTCAACAATGCGGGCGCCAGTTGGGGAGCGCCCGCCGAGGACTATCCGGCCGAGGCCTGGGACAAGGTGTTCAATCTCAACATCCGCGGCCTGTTCCTGCTCACCCAGCAGATCGGCAAGCGCTCGATGATTCCGCGCAAGTACGGCCGCATCCTCAATATCGCGTCCATTGCCGGCCTGCGCGGCAATCCGCCCGGCGCCATGCAGACCATCGCCTACAACACCAGCAAGGGCGCGCTGGTGAACTTCACTCGCACGCTGGCAGGGGAGTGGGGCAAGTATGGAATCACCGTCAACGCGCTGGCTCCGGGGTTCTTTCCGTCGAAGATGTCGCAGGTGCTGATCAAGACCCTGGGCGAGGAAATGCTGATCGGCAATTCGCCGCTGCAACGTCTGGGCGACGACGAGGACCTGAAGGGCGCCACGCTGTTGTTCGCCTCCGATGCGGGCAAGCACATCACCGGACAGATACTGGCGGTCGATGGCGGTTACAGCGCGGTTTGATCCGCATATCGCCTGGAAGGGCACGCCGCCTGGGAGGGCACGATGAACGAATTCAAGGGCAAGGTGGCGGTGATCACGGGCGCGGGTTCGGGCTTCGGCCGCGAGTTCGCACGCATTGGCGCGTCGTTGGGCATGAAGCTGGTGCTGGCCGATATCCAGCCCGACGCACTCGAGGAAACACGCATCGAAGTGGAAGCGCAGGGAGTGGAGGTCCTCGCACGCGTTGTGGATGTATCCAATGGCGGCCAAATCGAAGCGCTTGCGGCGGCGACCCTGGAGACTTTCGGCGGCGTGCACCTGCTGTTCAACAATGCCGGCATCGGCGCTGCCGGCCTGATCTGGGAAAACACCGTGCGCGACTGGGAGTGGGCGCTGGGCGTGAACCTGTGGGGCGTCATCCATGGGGTGCGCGCTTTCACGCCGTTGATGCTGGCCGCCGCCAAGGCCGATCCCGGCTATCGCGGCCACATCGTCAACACCGCCTCGATGGCCGGACTGTTGAATCAACCCAACCTCGGCGCCTACAACGTGTCCAAGCACGCGGTGGTATCCCTGAGCGAGACGCTTTTCCACGACCTGTCCTTGGTGACCGCGCAGGTGCACTGCTCGGTGCTCTGTCCTTATTTCGTGCCCACCGGCATCCACCAGTCGCACCGCAACCGACCGGCCGATCTGGCCAATGCCACGCCCGCCACCCGTTCGCAACTGATCGCCCAGGCCATGATCAGCAAGGCGGTCACTTCGGGAAAACTCAGCGCTGCCGACATCGCCGAGCGCACCTTCGAAGCGATAAGGAACGATTCCTTCTACATCGTCTCTCATCCGGACGCGCTGGATGGCGTCCTCCAGCAGGCCGAGGACGTGGTGGCGTTGCGCAACCCGACCGACCCCTTTGCGCATAAGCCGGAGCTGCGAGCGCAACTCGAGGCTGCGCTGAGGGCCTGACCGCCACGCTTCCGCCGCTCCGCCGGCGGCCGCCCTCAGTCACAGGCTGAACGAAAGCGATTGCCGTCTGGATCCTTGTCGATTCCGGGGTCGCTCGTTCGATGCATAGGTATCCAGCCCGGAAAGGGCGCCAACCGAGGAGAGGGTTCCATGAGCTACGTCGACGGATTCGTACTGGCGGTACCGACCAAGAACCTGGCCGCTTATCGCGCCATGTCCCGCAAGGCGGGCAAGATCTGGATGGAATACGGAGCGCTTTCCTATATCGAATGCGCGGGCGACGACGTGCCGCCGGGCAAGCTCACCTCGTTTCCGCTCGCGGTGAAACTCAAGAAGGACGAGACCGTGGTGTTCTCCTGGATCGTGTACAAGTCGCGCTCCCAGCGCGACCGGATCAACAAGAAGGTCATGGCCGATCCCCGGCTGGCCAGCATGATGGATCCCAAGAAACTGCCGTTCGACGGCAAGCGCATGATCTTCGGCGGCTTCAAGAGCATCGTCGAGCTCTGATCGCCCATTGCGGCCTGACCAAGGAGAGAGAGGTATGTCGTTGGTGCTCCATTACCACCCGCTTGCGTCGTTCTGCCACAAGGTGCTGATTGCGCTGTACGAGAACGACGTACCGTTCGTCCCGCAACTGGTGGATCTGGGGGATCCGGTGCAACGCGCCGAGTTCCTCCGTGTGTGGCCGATCGGAAAGTTCCCGGTGCTGCGCGATGAGGATCGCGAGAAAACCATCCCCGAATCGAGCATCATCATCGAATACCTGCAACAGCATTATCCCGGCAAGATGAAGCTGATCCCCGAGACCGCCGACGATGCGCGCGAAACCAGATTGCGGGATCGCTTCTTCGACCTGTACGTGCACGAGCCCATGCAGAAGATCGTGACCGACCGTCTGCGGCCGGCGGGAAGCGATGATCCGCATGGGGTTGAGCACGCGCGCAAAGTGATGCGCACGGCCTTCGATATGCTGGAAGAAGACATGGCCCACCGCACCTGGGCGACGGGCGAAAGCTTCGGCCTGGCCGACTGCGCCGCCGCTCCGGCCCTGTTCTACGCTAACAAGGTGATGCCGATCTCCGCCCATCATCCGCATCTGGCCCGCTACCTGGACCGTTTGATGCAACGACCGTCTTATGCCCGTGTACTGGCCGAAGCCCAGCCTTATTTCGCAATGTTCCCAGCCTGACAAACCCGACGAGATAGAGATAAAGACATGATCATGAACAAAAAATCCTTGCTCTTCGCACTATTGGCTGCCGCCTGCGGCCAGGCAATGGCGGCGCCGGTCAGTTACGAGATCGATCCGATGCATACCTATCCCAGTTTCGAAGCCGACCACATGGGCATTTCGTTCTGGCGCGGCAAGTTCAACAGAACCACCGGCACGCTGGTCCTGGACAAGGAAGGTGCGGCCGGTAGCGTGGACGTCACCATAGACATCGCCAGCGTGGATTTCGGTCTCGACGCCATGAACGAGCAGGCGGTGTCGCCGGAATTCTTCGATAGCGCGAAGTACCCGCAGGCGACGTACAAGGGCAAGCTGGTGGACTTCGTGGACGGAGCGCCCACCCGGGTAGTGGGCGATCTGACCCTGCATGGCGTCACCCGGCCGGTCGAACTGAAGATCAACCGCTTCAAATGCATTCCGCATCCCATGTTCAAACGCGACCTCTGCGGCGCCGATGCCTCGGCCGTGTTCAAGCGCGATGAGTTCGGACTCAGCGCCGGCAAGGATTACGGCTTCAGCATGGACGTGAACCTGCGCATCCAGATGGAAGCGGTAGTGCCGGAGAAGGCCGCGAAGCCCTGACGGAGAGTGCGGAACGCCCCCGCTATTGGTCTAGAGGGTCATGCACTAAGGAAGGTCTGAACAGTTCTTCTTTTTTGTCATCCCGAGCGTAGCGAGGGATCTGCTGTTGCCGAGGAAAACAGCAGATCCCTCGCTATGCTCGGGATGACATTTGAATTATTCAGAAGCTTCCTGAGCCAACTCGACCCGAGCGTTACAGGCAGCTGCAGTACCTGGTTATTGTTTTGTTTCCGATGCAGGCGGCATGTCCAGCGCGGAGACGCGGGCGCGCTCGAGCAGAAACGCGTGCTCGCGGGTATTGCGGGTCAGTCCGGCCGCGCGCATGAATTCGGCATGCGCCTCTTCGTGGCGTCCCAGTTTGGCCAACAGGTCGCCACGTACGCTCGGCAACAGGTGGTAGTGGGCGAGGGCGGGTTCAGGAACCAGCGCATCGACCAGTTCCAGCCCGGCGGCAGGGCCGAACGCCATCGACACCGCCACCGCGCGATTGAGCTCGACGACAGGGGAGGGCGTGAGTTGCGACAGGGCGTCGTAGAGAGCCACGATGGTTTTCCAGTCGGTCTGCTCCGCGGTCGCTGCCTGGGCATGGCAGGCCGCAATCGCAGCCTGTAGGGCGTAAGGTCCCAACGCGCCGCGAGGCTTGCGCGCACGCGCCAGAGCAGCGAAGCCGCGCTGTATCAACAGACGGTCCCATCGCGAACGATCCTGCTCCAGCAGCAACACCGGTGCGCCGTCCGGACCCGTACGCGCCCGCGATCGCGAGGTCTGGATCTCCATCAAAGCGACCAGCCCATGCACCTCCGGTTCCTCGGGCGCGAGTTCGGCGACGATGCGGCCCAGTCGCAACGCCTCTTCGCACAGCGCGGGTCGCATCAGATCGTCGCCGGCTGTCGCCGAGTATCCTTCGTTGTAGATCAGATAAATGACGCTGAGCACGGACGACAATCGTTCGCCGAGTTCCTCGGCACGAGGCACTTCGAAGGGGACCTGCGCTTCGGCCAGGGTGCGTTTGGCGCGCACGATGCGTTGTGCGACCGTGGACTCGGTGACCAGATAAGCGCGTGCGATCTCATCGGTGGTCAGCCCGCCGAGCATGCGCAAGGTCAGGGCTACCCGCGCCTCCATCGAAAGCACGGGATGGCAGGCGGTGAATACCAGCCGCAGCAGATCGTCGCCTATGTCGTCGTCCATATTGGCTTCGAGTTCCGCAGTGGCGTCTTCCCAGTCGCGTTCGAGCTCATGGCCGAGTTCCTCGTGCTTGCGCTGTTGCAGCTTTATCCGGCGCAGGCGGTCTATGGCGCGGTGCTTGGCCGTGGCCATCAGCCATGCGCCCGGATTGTCGGGAACCCCGGATTCGGGCCATTTCTCCAGGGCGATGACCAGCGCGTCCTGCGCGAGTTCCTCGGCCAGGCCGACGTCGCGCAACATGCGCGCCAGGCCGGCAATGAGTCGTGCCGACTCGATTCGCCAGACAGCATCGATTGCGCGGTGTGCATCTGCAGTCGTCATCGTTGGCGATCAGACCATTGCCGCCGCGCGCATGCAAGCTGCGGTGCGGCTCATCGGTTGTTCTCCACGATCCTTTTCAGGGTGGCGAGTCCGGCCTCGAACTGCTTGCCGACCATGCGATCCATGTTGAATAGCGTATGCATGATCTTGGCCGGGTAGGGCACGGGACCTTGCATGAACCAGGTCAGATGAGTGCTTTCGTCCCTCGGCGCCAGAGTGAAGATCACCTCGTTGCTCGCCTTCAGTGGGGCCAGCATGTCCAGCCGCATCGCGATTCGGGAGGGCGAATCGGCCTGCAGGATGGAGATCCTGCCGGAACCCGACGGGCCCTTGCCGCTCCACTCGTACACGGCGCCGGCGCCTTGCGGGGAACCGCTATGGATCTTCGTGGTTGCGGGATCGGGTTGGTCGAACGGATTCCAGGCCTCGTGCGCGTGCAGGTCGTTGATGAGCGGGAAGATGCTTTCCGGCGGAGCGTTGATGGCGATGCTGCGTTGCAGACGGAATGTGTCGGGCTTAGTCGCTGCGGCGACCAGCAGGCCGACGATCAGTATCGCAACGATGGCCAATACGAGGGTGATGGCGTTCACGGCGGGGTCCTAAGTGGTTGTCGGCGTCTCTCGACGTATATTTATTGTTTCGAATTTATTGTTTCGTCGCGATTTCGGCGCGCAGGCGTTCTTCCTGTTTCCGCAGTTCCGGTGTGAATTCGGCGCCGAAATCCTCGGCTTCGAACACCTGGCGGATCTCGATTTCCGATTCGCCTGGCATCGGATTGGGGCAACGCTTCACCCATTCGATCGCTTCTTCCTTGGACTTCACCTGCAGCAGCCAGAAGCCGGCGACCAGATCCTTCGTCTCCGGAAACGGACCCTCGATGACCATGCGCTTGCTGCCCGAAAAGCGGACGCGTGCGCCCTTCGAGCTCGGGTGCAGACCTTCGCCGGCCAGCAGCACGCCGGCCTTGACCAGTTCTTCGTTGTATTTGCCCATCTCGGCGAGAAGTTGCTCGCTGGGCATCACTCCGGCTTCGGAATTCTTGTCGGCTTTGACCATCACCATGAATCGCATGTCTGTTCTCCCTTATCGATTGACGGCGCGCCCCGGCTCTCGATCGTGCCGTCGGATCGTTTCCTGCGCGCTCTATACCTATGACGAACCGGAAGCCGGGGAATCGACAAACGGCCGGAAATAATTCACGCGAGAAGGTCCTGGGCAGGGGAGGGCTGATGCCGCGCTAACGCATCCATGTTTACTATTCCGCGGCGGTAGGCGAACGATCCCTGCCGCTTCCTCTTCGCATCCAGGAGCCGCCCCCATGCCCGAAGCCGCTTCCATGCCAGCCATCGGCGAGCAAGCACCCGATTTCACCTTGCATTCCACCCCCGACCAGACCCTCTCGCTTTCCCAGCTGCGCGGCCACCCGGTGGTGCTGGCGTTCTATCCGGCGGACTGGAGTCCCGTCTGCGGCGACCAGATGTCGCTGTACAACGAACTGCTAGCCGAATTCAGGCATTTCCACGCAACTGTGATCGGCATCTCGGTCGATGGCGCGTGGTGCCACGCGGCTTTCGCGCTGGACCGCAAGCTGCATTTTCCTTTGCTGGCCGACTTCGAGCCCAAGGGCGCGGTTTCGCGGCTATACGGGGTGTACCAGTCGCCGGAAGGCATCAGCGAACGCGCGTTGTTCGTGATCGATGCGGAAGGCATCGTGCGCTGGAGCTATGTGTCGCCCAGCGGCATCAATCCGGGCGCCGATGGCATCCTGGAAGCGCTGGAGAAACTCCCCACGTCGGCGGGAGCGAAAGCATGAGCCGGCTGAAACCCGACATAGGTCCGACCGATCACGCTCAGGGTCCGCGGGAGGCGCCGTTGGTGTTGGTGGAATACGGCGACTTCCAATGTCCGTATTGCGGCGAGCAGTATCCGGAGATCAAGGCGGTGCAGGAAGCCATGGGCGATGATCTGTGTTTCGTGTTCCGGCATTTTCCGCTGGCCGAAGCGCATCCCCATGCCGAGCATGCCGCCGAGCTGACCGAGGCCGCCGACACGGTGGGCAAGTTCTGGGAAATGCACGATCGGCTGTACGAGCACCAGTCGGCGTTGGACGACCGCAGTCTGGCCGGTCACGCGCAGGCGCTGGGCCTGGACGACGCCTTGTTCCAGACCGTGCTGGACGAGGAATACGAAGGCCGTGTACGCCACGATTTCCTCACCGGAGTACGCAGCGGCGTCAACGGCACGCCCAGCTTATTCATCAACGGCGAACGCTATGACGGGCCACGCGACGCGGATAGCCTAATCGAACTGCTGAGGGCGATGCGGGAACTACAGCTGCAGAGCTGAAAAAACGCGCTCACGGCAATAGCTCGGCGGCGATCCACTTTTACTTGTAGATCGCGGCTCAACCAGCATTGAAGCGGACCTTCAATGCATTGCAAGTCCACCGGGTGGAAGTTGCGCCTAAACAAGCGGAAGCTGCGCTGCTTGTTCTGATGGGGTGCGTGGATGTCCGCTATTGGGAGCATCGTTCGTGCGGTTGGGTGTGAATTATTTACGTTGCGATCCTCGCCGCGGCTGCTGCCAACTTGAAGGCTAAATAGGGGTATATTCGAAACCTATAGGAATGGATGGTTGTGCAAGGAGGGGGTAATCGTCGATGTCGCTTTGCGGCCAATTGATGAGCCAACCGGTGCCGAAGCGGTGCCTTGCGGGCGAACACTGCCGTACTTTCTATTGGGCGGTCGTATGGTCCCGTGGTCGACGCCATTGCTCCTGTCAACCGCAGCGCCCTGAGCTAAAGGATCAGGCGTGATGAACGACGGAAAAGCAGGAGCCGCGGTGGTCGAAACCCGGTTCGGCGATCTGCTCGAATCCATGCCGGACGGTATTCTGATGGTCGACCGCGAAGGTCGCATCGTTCACTCGAACTCCCAAGCCGAATCTCTCTTCGGATACCAGAAAGGGGAACTGCGCGGGCAATCGATCGAGCAGCTGCTTCCCGGCCGTTTTCGGGGAATGCATGCCGGCCACCGTTCGAACTATTTCGGGCAGCCGCGTCCGCGTACGATGGGCATGGGGCTTGAACTCTACGGTCTGCGTAAAGACGGAACGGAGTTTCCGGTAGAAATCAGCTTGAGCCCGATGCAGACCGAGGAAGGCACGCTGGTGGTGAGCGCCATTCGCGACATCAGCGAACGCAAGAAGGCAGAACAGAAGTTCCGCGATTTGCTGGAATCGGCGCCCGACGCCATCGTCATCGTCAATCGGCAGGGCCGGATCGTGCTGGTCAATGCGCAAACCGAAACGGTCTTCGGGTATTCGCGCAGCGAGCTGCTCGATCAGCAGGTCGAATTCCTGTTGCCGGAGCGCTATCGCGACCAGCACCCCGGGCACCGCAATGGCTTCTTCGCCGATCCCAAGGCCCGGCCAATGGGCGTTGGGCTGGAGCTTCACGGCCGTGGCAAGAACGGCAGGGAATTCCCGATCGAGATCAGCCTTAGCCCGTTGCACACGGAAGACGGAATCCTGGTTTCCAGCGCTATCCGCGACATCACCGAGCGTAAGAATTTCGAGACGGAAATACGCGAAAGCCGCGAACAGTTCCGCGCGGTCGCGCAGACCGCCAGCGATGCGATCGTATCGGCCAACCAGCTGGGACGCATCACCTATCTGAACGCCGCGGCCGAGCGCATGTTCGGTTACTCGATGGAAGAGGCCGAGGGCGAGCTGCTCGAACTTCTCATGCCCGAGCAATACAAGGACGCGCACAAGGCGGGATTCGGCCGGTACCTCACTACCGGCAAGTCGCACATCATCGGAAGAACCGTTGAAATCCGGGCGCGGAAGAAGGATGGATTCGAATTCCCGATCGAGATCTCCATCGCCACCTGGAGCACCGCACGCGGCGCGTTCTTCACCGCCATCGTCCGCGACATCACCGAGCGCAAACGCTTCGAGCAGGCGCTTCAGGAAAAGAATATGGAATTGTCGAACGCCAACCTGGCCAAAGACCGTTTCCTGGCCAGCATGAGCCACGAGTTGCGAACGCCGCTCAACGCGATCATCGGCTTCACCGGAACCTTGTTGATGAAGCTGCCGGGTCCGTTGAATACCGATCAGGAGAAGCAGCTCAAGACCGTACAAGGTAGCGCGCGCCACTTGCTCGCGCTGATCAACGACCTGCTCGATCTCGCCAAGATAGAAGCGGGCAAGGTAGAGCTGCGGATCGAACCGGTCGTCTGCCAGCGGGTGATAGCGGACGTGGCCGCCTCGCTCCGTCCGCAGGCCGAAGCGAAATCATTGGCGCTGCTGATGACCCTGCCTGAGCCGGATCTGGTGCTGCGGACCGACCGGCGCGCGTTGACCCAGATTGTCCTCAACCTGGCCAGCAACGCGATCAAGTTCACCGATGAGGGCAGCGTGCATCTGCACGTGCGGGAGCGACGCGCGGGCGAACAAAACCTGATCGAGATCAGTGTCGAAGACACCGGTATCGGGATCGGCGAAGAGGATCAGGCGAAGCTCTTCGCGGCATTCGCGCAGATCGACTCTTCGGCCGGGCGCCGCCAGGAAGGCACGGGGCTCGGGCTGCACCTGAGCCGGAAACTGGCGGAGATGCTGGGTGGCGAAATCGTATTCAGCAGTGCGAGCGGGCAGGGCAGCACCTTCGCACTGGTACTGAAGGAGTAACTATCATGGCCGCACGCATTCTGGCCATCGACGACAATCCGGATAATCTGGAACTGATGCGTTACCTGTTGGAAGCGTTCGGCTATTCGGCGCTGACCGCATGCGATGGAGGCAGCGGTGTTGCGCTGGCAGAGCGCGAGCGTCCGGATCTGATTCTGTGCGACGTGCAGTTGCCAGACATAGATGGCTACGAAGTCGTGCGGCGCATCCATGGTCATCCGGAGCTTTCCGGCCTGGTCATCGTCGCGGTCACTGCGTTGGCGATGGTAGGCGACCGGGCCAAGGTCTTGGCTGCGGGTTTCAACGGGTATTTGTCCAAGCCCATAGACCCGACCACATTCATTCATCAGATCGAGGTTTATCTGCAGCCGCAGCTGCGCAGCGCGGCGAAGAGGCTGCAGAGCGCGACTCAAGCGGCACCGACCGGGACCGATACCAACGGCCGCACTATCCTCGCGGTCGACAATCTGCCGGCCAACCTCGAACTGATCGAAGGCCTGTTCGGAGGGCTCGGCTATCGGATAGTAACGGCCGGCAACGCGGGTCAAGCCCTGGAGTTGGCGCGGAGTTCGCAACCGGACCTGATCCTTTCCGATGTCTGCATGCCGCATGGCAACGGCTACGATTTGATCGATGCGGTCAAGGCCGATCCGCAACTCCGCCAGATACCGTTCGTGTTCATTTCCTCGACCTTCACCAATGAGGAGGCTCGTAGCAAGGGAATTGCGCACGGCGCCAACAAATACCTATTCCGGCCGATAGAGCCGCAACGATTGCTTGAAGAAGTGGAAGCGTGCTTTAGCGAGGGCCGTTGAGCGTGGCCACGATCCTGATCGTCGACGATCGCGAGGAAAACCGCGATTTCCTGATCGTGCTCTTGGGTTACAAGGGACATCGGCTGCTGGCCGCGCGGAACGGAGCTGAGGCGTTGTCCCTGATTCACGCGGACCGACCGGATCTGGTGATCGCCGACATCCTGATGCCGATCATGGACGGCTACGAACTGGTGCGCCGACTGCGCGCCGAGCCGGCGATCGCGCAGACGGCGGTGATGTTCTACACCGCCCACTTCCACGGCGCCGAAGCGGAGGAGTTGGCCCAGGCCTGCGGCGTGCAGAGCATTCTTCCCAAGCCGTGCGCGCCCGAATTGATCCTGCAAGCGGTCGAGAAGGTGCTGGCCGACGCCGCCATGCCGTTGCCGGGTTCGGCGAATGAATTCGGCGAGCGTCATTTGCGCCTGATCACCGACAAACTCTCCGAAACCGTCGACACGCTGCGGCTGACCAACGCCCGCTTAGCCGCGCTGATCGATATCGATCTTCAACTGGCTTCCGAGCGCGACCCCAAGCGTCTGCTCGAGACCGTGTGCCACGCCGCCCGCGAACTGATCGGCGCTACGTATGCGGTGCTCGCCATCGGCAAGCGCGACGACAATGGCGAGGCGGAGTTCGTGGCTGCAAGCGGCATGCAGTCGGGAACGACAGATAGGCTCGGCCTGCCGCTGCTCGGGCGAGGGGTGGTCGGAAGCGCCAACCTCCAGCGCAAGTCGGTTCGTCTGCGCAACCCTGGAGGCGACCCGGTCGCGCTCGGGTTGCCAGCCATGCACCCGCCTGCGCATAACGTGCTGGTCGCTCCCATCGTGTCGTTGATCCATGTATATGGTTGGATCTGTCTCAGCGGCAAACTCGGCGCGGACGAGTTCAGCGCAGAAGACGAACGCCTGCTCGAGATCCTGTCTGCGCAAGCTGGCCGGATCTACGAGAACGGAAGCCTGTACCTGGAAATAAAACAGCACGCCGATCAACTGCAGATCGAAGTCGGCGAACGCGAGCGCGCGGCGGAGGAACTTAGCGAGAGCGAACTTCGATTCCGGCAACTCGCGGAGAACATCGACGAGGCCTTTTTCCTGGTCGATCCACGCAGCGGGCAGTTCTTGTACATCAGTCCCGCTTTCCAGGCGATCTACGGAAGAACTTGCGCCAGTGTCCACGCCGCTCCCCGGTCGTGGCTGGATCTGGTCCATCCGGACGATCGCTGGCAAGCCATGACCATCTTCAGGCCCGCCAACGCCAGAAGTCCGTTCGATCACGAGTACCGCATCGTGCGTCCGGATGGGGCGGTGCGATGGATCCGTGTGCGCAGCTTTCCGATTCCCAGCGCCGTCCACCGTATCTATCGCATAGCCGGCGTCGCTGCCGATATCACCGAAGTCCGCAACCAGCAGGAAAAGATCAAGCGCCTGACCAGGATCAAGGAAGTCAGGAGCGGAATCAATTCGGCCATCGTGCGCATACGCGACCGCAATGAACTGCTGGAAGAGGTTTGCCGCGTCGCGGTCGATGTGGGCTTGTTCAAACTGGCCTGGATCGGATCCATCGATCCGGAAACGCTGGAGGGCAGGGTGGTGGCTTGGAGCGGAGGCATGGAAGCCTATATCGATCATGTCCGCCTGAGCGCGGCGCCGGGCTCCCCTTATCAGGATCGGCCTGCGAGCCGCGCGGCCCGCTCCCTACAGCCAATCATCTGCAATGACCTGCGGCTCGATCCGGCAGTCGCTTCGGCAAAGGCAGAGCTGATCGAGCACGGCCATCTTGCCATGGCGGCTTTTCCGCTGACCGTGCGTGAGCGCGTCCATGTGCTGACTCTGTTCGCCGCGGACGCCGGATTCTTCGACCGCGAGGAGATCGAACTGCTGCTGGAATTGGTGGGCGACATCGCGTTCGGCCTGGAAAATATCGCCAAGGAAGAGGAGCTCGATTACCTCTCCCATTACGATGCGTTGACTGGATTGCCCAACCGGATGCTGTTCAACGAATCGCTGAGGCGGACCGTCGGTCAAGCCGCTGAGCATCGCTGGAGGGTATCGGTTCTGCTTGTGGACCTGGACCGGTTCAAGACCATCAACGACACCCTGGGCCACGCGCTAGGCGACGAACTGCTGCGCCAGATCAGCCAGCGCCTGACGGGCTGGCTGGATATCCGGGAAACCGTTTGGCGGCTGGGGGGCGACGAATTCGCATTGGTGCTGGTCGATGCCGAAGGCGAAAAGGCTTCCGGCATGGCTGTCGCCGACAGCATTCGTGGCGCTCTGCGCAAGCCGTTCCTGCTCGGCGAGCACGAAATCACCATCACCGCCAGTATAGGCATAGCGGTATTTCCCACCGACTCCAAAGATCCCGATACGCTGCTCAAGTACGCCGACACCGCGATGTACAAGGCCAAGGAAGCAGGGCAGGACACGTTCCGGTTCTATCGCGCCGAGATGAATGCGTTGGCCCTGGAGCAATTGGAACTGGACAGTGCATTGCGCAAAGCGCTGTCCCAGGGCGAGTTCGAGCTGTATTACCAACCGAAGGTACGCACCGATAGTGGGAAGTGGAGCGGTGTGGAAGCGTTGCTGAGATGGAACCGGCCCGAACACGGGCTGGTACTGCCGTCGATCTTTATTCCCATTGTCGACGGCACACGGTTGGCGGTGCCGGTCAGCGCCTGGGTTATCGACACGGCCTGCCGCCAGATCAGCCGATGGTGCCGGTCCGGGATCGGGCCGCTTCACGTAGCGGTGAACGTCTCCGGAAAATCGTTCGTGTTGGAAGGCCTGCCGGACCTGATCGCTTCCTCGCTGCGCGCGCACGATGTCGATCCGTCGTTGCTGGAGATCGAGATTACCGAAAGTTCTTTGATGATGCCGACGGACGAAACCGATGCGGTGCTCGGCAAACTGAAGGCGCTGGGTATCGGCATTTCGATGGACGATTTCGGCACGGGCTATTCCAACCTGGCTTATCTCAAGCGCTTTCCCATCGACACGTTGAAGATCGACATGGGTTTCATCCGCGACATCGCCGTGAAGCCGGATGCGGCCGCCATCGTCGTCGCCGTCATCGACATGGCCCAGAGTCTGAAGTTGAAGGTGGTAGCCGAAGGCGTGGAGACCCGCGCCCAGTACGAAATTCTGCGCGCCAGCGGCTGCGACGAGATTCAGGGGTATTTCATTTCCAGACCGTTGCCGACTGCCGAGCTCGAAGCGCTGTACCGGAGGACGCAAATATCAGGTGCAGATGCCTGAGGGCTTACGATCTGGTTATTTACATAATATGCATTATGCGAAATAGAAGGTGGAGGCGGCTGGCTATGGCGGCTGCTGGGCTTGTGGCTGAAAAGCCGGCGCTTCGGACTAATTCAAGGCACATCCAGGAAGCAATCGCGAGAACTACGGGCTGATCCAACCCTGGTGTCTGATTTGCTTTGGGGCGTTTTCGAGCCGGCCTGTCGTCTCAGAATTTGTTCGTAGGCGCTGTAATCCGTAGTGCCGTGTTCGCGGCCCCGTCTAGGCTATCTGCCTGCGTGGTCGTTGCCACCGTGCGCGGCGATGAACATGGCGACGGCCGACCGGCAATAGGATTCGATCTCGTTGTCGTCCTCTGCTCTCGCCTCATCGAAGCGCGCGATAATCAGCAGATCGGATCCTTTGATAAGCGCGGCAAACAAGCGGGCGGACCGGAGAGGATCGGGCACGTTCAGAACCGCCTTCGTGTGTAATTGACGCAACAGGGCCTCGATTTGGGCGATGACATAGGCGGGGCCGGCTTCGTAATGGAGCTTGCTTAACGACTTTTGATTCGTCTTGTCGGCCATGATCATGGCTTCGACACTGCGGACGTCCGGGCTCAACAACGTGCGAAGCAGGAATGTTCCCACCGCCATGAGCTGATCTTCGGCCGAACCGTCGACGCCTTCAATAAGAGCCTGTGGTGCAAACTGATGGCAGTGGGCCGCGATGGCCGCGCTGAACAGCGCCTCCTTGTTCTCGAAGTGCCGATAGATGCTGAGCTTGGATATCTTCGCCCGCTGGGCGACCTTGTCCAAGGTCGTCGCTTGAAAACCCAATTCCACAAAGAGTTCGCACGCGGCGTCGACTATCGTTTGGCCAAGCGCCTCGTTGGCGGGCCGGCCGCGCCGACCCTGGCTGTTTTCGGTCACGATAATTCCAGTACTTGACAGTATTCAAATTCTTAAATTACGATACCATTTAGTATCTGAAATGTGCAAGCCAATGGGTAGGTTTCAACCGTCCTCCTATCTCGTCGATGCCGAAGCCCTGCTCGCTGCCCGTCTCGAGCGCGTATCGCTGGACACTATTTCGCGCCAGGCCCACCAACCACAACACGGAACCCATCACTATGGATGACGTCATCATCATCGGCGGCAGCTTTGCCGGTCTCGCCGGCGCCCTGCAGCTCGGGCGCGCCCGCCGCAAGGTCACCGTTCTCGATACCGGCCTGCCGCGCAATCGCTTCGCCGACCACTCGCATGGCCTGCTCGGCCACGATCACAAGCCACCGCTGGATATCCTGGCCGAGGCGCGGCAGCAGCTGGCGCGCTATCCCACGATCAAGCTGGTCAGTGCCCGGGCCGAGAGCGTCTCCGGCGCCATCGACGATTTCTCCGTCCTCACTGGCGATGGCGAAAGCCTCAGGGCGCGCCGCCTGATCCTGAGCTATGGCGTCGCCGACCAGATGCCTGATCTTCCGGGCTTTGTCGAAGGCTGGGGTTCGAGCATCGTGCCCTGCCCCTACTGCGACGGCTTTGAAGTCGCCGGCCGGCATTGGGGCCTCATCTGGTCCGGCCCGCCGTCGCACAACTATGTCAGGCTGTACCACGACTGGACCGACACGTTAACGGTCTTCGCCAATGGTCACGACATTCCACCCGATATTCGGGCCGATCTGGCGCGCCGCAATATACCTGTCGTCGATGGCCGTATCACCGAAATCGACCATTACGAGAGCCATAACGCCACCGTCAAGCTCGATACTGCCCCCAATGTCGCAGTCGACATCTTGTTCGCGCATCCGCGCAACAAGCCATCCGCAAGCCTGCATGAATCACTGGGACTCGCCACGGTCGATACGCCCCTCGGCATCGCCCTCAAGGTCGACGAGCGCCGCGAAACCAGCGCACCCGGCATCTACGCCGCCGGCGATCTTGCAAACCCAGCCATGGCCTCGGTCACCACCGCAATATCGCAGGGCGCGACGGCGGGTATCTCGGCCCAGCAGTCGATGCTGGTTTGAGAGCACAGATTGGAGGATGAGCATGGCCGTCGAACCGGACAGCGCGGGTGTGCGCTTCCCTCCGCCCTTCCTCTATCTGGGAGCGCTGCTGTTGGGGATGGCGGCGGAGCGGTTCGTCACCCTCCGCTCTTTCGGCATCGACTGGTGGTTGCTGGTCGCGACGGGCGCGCTGCTGTTCGTTGCCGGCGCGGCGATGATGCTTGCGGCGGCGGGGCTGTTCCGGCGGCTGGGCACCAACGTTCCGCCGTCGCAGCCAACGACTCTCATCGCAACGACCGGTCCCTATCGGTGGACCCGCAATCCCATGTATCTCGGCATGGCGCTTGTCTATGCCGGCCTTGCGATCGGGTTCGACGGGCCGATCGCCTTCGCCTTGCTCCCGCTGGTGCTGATCGCGATCCAGACGCAGGTGATCGCCCGCGAGGAGCGCTATCTCGAAGCGAAGTTCGGCGACGACTACCGCCGCTACAAGGCCGAAGTTCGCCGATGGCTCTGACTACTCCGCCGCTGCCGCCTGCGGGGCCGCGAAACCAGCATGCGGCGCACATGTCCAAGACCAGAGACACCGAAGCCAGCATCAGCATTTCTCGTCCGACCACTCTTGAAAGAGCCTGGCACACATGAAGTTCGAACACGTCACCTTCGACCTGCCACACGGCACCTTTCACGCGTTGCAGGGTGGTGATCCCGATGGCCAACCGACAATCGTCTTGCACGGCTTCCCGGATCATCCGCCGACCGCGAAGCCCTTCCTTGCCGAGCTCGGCCGCCGTGGACGTCACGTCGTCGCACCCTGGCTTCGCGGTTACGCGCCGTCCCCGACTGCGGGGCCGTTTGACTTCGCAGCCCTCACCAGCGACGTGCTCGCGCTGATCGACCGCTGGTCTCCGGGGCGACCCGTGGAGTTGATTGGCCACGACTGGGGCGCCCTGATCACCTACGATACTTGCGTCACCGCGCCGGAGCGGATCGAACGCGCGGTCGCGCTCGCAATCCCTCATCCGCTCACGTTCCTGAGTCGGCTGACGAGCCCCGCTCAGCTACGCCGGAGCGCGTACATGGGGCTCTTTCAACTGCCGGGAAGCGGCTGGATCGCCACCGCCCGCGATCTCGCCTTCATCGACCGCCTCTGGCGTCAGTGGTCGCCCGGCTTCTCGCTCGATCCTGCTCTCAAGGCGGAGCTACACGAGCACCTGCGGGCGAGCATGCCCGCGCCTCTAAAGTACTACCGGGCGATGATGCGACCCGGCATGCTTTGGGCGTCGCGCCGCATGTCTCGGCCGATCACGGTGCCCATGTTGCAGCTTCATGGCGCCAACGACGGCTGCATCCTCCCCCCACAGGTCGACGACCGGCATCGGTTCGCCGCCCGGCACGCGATGGAGGTCGTCCCCGACGTCGGTCACTTCCTGCACATCGAGGCCCCCGAGGCGATCGCGGAACGGATTGCGGCATGGGCCGAGGGCGATGCCCCGCTTGCGCAAGCCTGATACACCATTTCATCAAGGCGATGGAGGCGTTCTTCCCCAGTTAGAACCAGATACGGAAGCCCGCGATCACGCGGGTGTCGTCGGTGTCTTCGCCCTCGGCTCGCCGGAGATCCCCGGTGCGGCCGAAAGCCCGCTCAAGGACGATGCCGACGTAAGGTGCGAACTGCCTGGTTACCTCGTAGCGCAGGCGCAGACCGGCTTCTGCGCTGCTCAATCCCGAACCGATGCCTCGGCGCTCGTCGTTGCGTCCGTAGAAATCCACTTCGACCATCGGTTGCAGAATCAACCGATTGGTCAGCAACATTTCGTATTCGATCTCAAGCCGTGCCGCAGTCTGTCCCGATTGCCCGATGTAGCCCGTGGCTTGAACCTCGAACATGTAAGGAGCTAGTCCCATCACACCAATCGCCGCAAAATCCTGCGATCCCCCGGGATTGAAGTCGTGTCGAATGCCGGCCACTACGTCCCACCAACGGGCGACACTGCGGCCGTACAGAACTTCCAAGTCGGCGCTCTCGGTCCGTCCGTCGACCCGCTCTCCCTCGCTGCGTAGCCAGAGCCGGTTGAGATCGGTTCCCAGCCACCCCTGCATAGCCCAAGCGGTCCCTGCGCCTGGATCGGCATCCCAACCCTCCAGGCGATCCAGCAGTACATGGTGCTGGATGCTGTTGTCGTGCGCGGGATGACCGCCCGATGGCGGTGCCGCGGCGGCACGATCGGCATCGGTTACGGCAGGTATGGGTGTGCGCGGTTGGGTGGGTGCAGGAGATTCCGCGCCGTGGTCCATTGCCGAGTGATCCATCGGCACAGGAGGCGCCGACGACGTCGGCATGTCATGGCCCATGGCAGCGTGGTCGACCTGCTGCGCAGAAGCGGCCTCCCCCTTCGGCGCCGACGTCGTCATGCCGCCATGACCTGCGTGGGGATCGGTCGAGGCAGATGGAGTGGCAGGTTTCTCTTCTGTCGCTTCGACCTTGGGCAAAGACGGTTCCGGCTGTTCCGATGATGCCGGCATTTGCATTGTGGAATGGTCCATCTCCTGGGCCATGAGTTGACCCGTCCCCAGCGACAAGCCGATTACCAGGCACAGCGAGTTAATTTTCGGCAGGCGATTCGATGCTTTCATGTCGATCACTCCTCCACCCGCACGGTCCGCATCATTCCGGCTTCCATGTGGTACAGCAGGTGGCAGTGATAAGCCCAGCTCCCCAGCGCGTCCGCACGCACCCGATAACTGCGCTTGCTGCCCGGCGGCATATCGATGGTGTGCTTGCGCACGAGAAAGTTGCCTTGCTCGTCCTCCAGGTCGCTCCACATGCCGTGCAGATGGATCGGGTGCGTCATCATCGTGTCGTTGACCAGCACGATGCGCAGACGCTCGCCATAGTTCAGACGCAACGGTTCCACCTCTGAAAACTTCTGGCCGTTGAATCCCCAGGCGAATTTCTCCATGTGCCCGGTCAGATGCAGTTCGATATCGCGTCCTGGATCTCGCCCATCGGGATCCTCGAATGTGCTTTTGAGCATGGAGTAGCTGAGCACCTTGCGACCGTTGTCGCGCAGCCCGATGCCCGGGTCGTCCAGCTTGGGAACAGGCGCCATCGTCTGCATGTCGACCAGGGGATTGCCGGTTTCGCTCTGCGGATGTGTCTGCGTGCCGCCAGCGCCATGATCCATGCCCGCCATCGTTCCTCCCGACATCGCAGCCATATCGTGCCCGCTGTGTTCGGCACTGGATGGCGCAGGCGTCATCGCGGACATGTCATGGCCCATGTTGGCGCCGCAACCGCCTTCCATGCCTTTCATTGAACCCATTGTTCCCATGTCGTGACCGCCGCCCATTCCGCCATGACCCATATCGGCCATGGTCAGAAGCGGCCGGGGATCGATCGCCGGGATCGTGGCTCGCAAACCCTCTCGCACGGCCAGCGTGCCGCTGACGTAGCCGGTGCGCCCCATGTCCTGGGCGAAGATCGTGAAAGCATCTTGTCCGGAGGGTTCGACGATCACGTCGAAGGTTTCGGCTACGGCAATGCGGAATTCATCCACGGTGACCGGATGCACGTATTGGCCATCGGCGGCGACCACGGTCATTTTCAAACCGGGAATGCGCACATCGAAGTAGGTCATGGCCGAGCCGTTGATGAAGCGCAGGCGCACTTTCTCTCCGGAACGGAAGAGCCCTGTCCAGTTCCCCAACGCAGTGGTGCCGTTCATCAGATACGTGTAGGTATGAGCATCGACGTCCGACAGGTCGGTCGGCGTCATGCGCATCTGGCCCCACATCTTTCGGTCACTGACCGTAGCGGCGAGTCCGTTGCGCTGCACATCTTCTATAAAGTCACCTGCCGTACGCTTGTTGTAGTTGTCGTAGCTGGACATCTTCTTCAAACGCGAGAACAGCGCGGCTGGATCCAGGTCTGTCCAGTCGGTCAGCATCACCACGTAATCGCGGTCGAAGGCGAAGGGCTCCGGTTCGATGGGATCGATCACCAAAGGACCGTAAAGGCCGACCTGTTCCTGGAAGGAAGAGTGGCTGTGATACCAGTAGGTCCCGCCCTGCTGCACCGTAAAGCGGTAAGGATAGGTTTCGCCGCGGTGGATGCCGGAGAAGCTCAATCCCGGTACACCGTCCATGTTGGCCGGCAGCAGGATGCCGTGCCAGTGAATCGAGGTCTCGTGGCCGTGGATGGAGCCCGCCGGCAATGCGTTGGACACGCGCAAGTTGACGGTCGTGCCTTCGCGCCAGCGTAGCAAGGGGGCCGGGATCGATCCGTTGACGGTGATCGCTGGCCGGGTGCGTCCGGTGAAGTTCATCGGTGTTTCACCGATCACCAGATCGAACTCGGTACCGGAAAGGACATTGTTGTTGCCAGCGCCTTTGAGCGCCCAGCTGTTCTTGGGCCACAAGCCCAGCGCCGCGGCCACGCCGCCAGCGGCCAGCCCTTGAACAAACCGGCGACGGGACGGCGTGCGAAGCCCGCCAAGACCAATAAGATCGGACGACATAAAAACTCCATCAAACAGGATCCGCGCATGCGGAATCGAACAACAGCTACTCGCGGGTTATCCACGCGAGGCGCAAGTCAGGACAGGCGCCAAGAGCGCCTAAGGGGTGCTTAACCGATGGGAGGTCGGTTCAGGTGCGGAAGCGCAGGCGACGGGTGTCCCAGCAATAGTAGGCGGACGCTCTGGCTATGGTCGGCGAGCAGAGTAGTGACGAACACGGACGCCAGCGGCGCTTGGGCAGCTTGGACGCAGACACAATTGCAACTGGACGACTTGCAGCAGTCGGGAGTCGGATGCTTCGATTTGGCCGGGTCGGGATCGGCCATGACCGGAGAAGTTTCGGCGGCAACGCCGCTCGCCTGCTGATGACAGGGCATGTCGGCAGCCGAGGCCATGGGCGACTCGACCGGCGGAACCTCAGCCCTATGCGCATCGCCGTGCGACATCTGCATGCGCACGGCCGCCGCAGCCCCTGTGGCGCCGTTCAGCACCAAGGCGAGGCCAAGTAGTACCCGTAGGAGTATTGCCCAGACTGACATGCCGCAACTTTAACCCCGAACACCGGCGTTTGGAATAAGAAATCGTGAACTCCGAACGACCTCCATGGTTCTACTGATTGCGCGTCAGGCGCCTATTGAGGTGTCCTGCCCGGCTCTGGCGTTTTCGATCGCTCACCGCTATCGGCGGGATAAAGCGCCATCGTGGGGCGTACCCCCTACTCTACCCTTCGATGCAACGTTGCCAGCCTGCCGTAGTGGCGACTTGTTCCCAGCCGTTAGGAAGCTTGCGCATGGCGCTTCCGCCAATACAGGCGTAGCCGAGTTCCTTGGCTGCCGGTGTTCCCATCGTCGGCAACCGAATAACCGATTGCGACGGCGTGGGACGCCCCTGTCTGCGCGCTTCGTTCTGCAACAGCGAGGTTTCCATGCCCTGACAGAATCCGATCATGCCCGGATGCGGATGCGCTCGATACTTCTCGCAGTCTAGCGGCGTAGTGTCTTTAGACGCGGAGTTGTACGGGGCGGCTTTTACCCGCGCCGGTGGCGACGACGCCTTGGGCTTGGACGCCAACAATTGAGCGAACGCAGGAAATGCGCAACAAACCAGTGCTAGCGTAAAGAATCTACGGATCATGGCGCCCCTCCCGCACGAAGAATACACCAGCATCGGCACGCGAATTGCCCCGTCGCAGGCGTACGACTACGGTTTCCGCCCGGCGTGCTTGCATCGCGCGAGCGGCCCGGCGAACATGCGTTCCGGTCAAGGGGACTCCGCATGGAATTGTTGACGCTGCAGCATTTCGCTCCTTACGTAAACGAAACGTTCGCCGCCACCATGAACGACAGCGAGGTGCCGTTCGTGTTGGTCGAGGCGCGTGCGCTGCAGGCAAGTCCGCCGCCAGGCACGACGCGTCCGCCATTCTCGTTGCTGTTCCGCAACGGTTCGTCGTTCCTGTTTCCGCAGCAGCTGTACCTCATGCGTCACGACGGGATCGGCGAGGTCGGGATTTTCCTGGTGCCGATCGCCCGCGAACGCGAGGGCTTTCTCTACCAGGCCATCTTCAATTGAACCGGTTCGGCTGAATTTACTCAACCAGCCCGGTTGGCCAGCGCATGCGCCGATGGCTGCCCAAGTCCTCGACCGCGCCGAAGCCGACGCGCTCGTAGAGGCGTTGCGCACGGGAGTTATCGATCTGGACATGCAACTGCACGCCGCGCCCCCGCTCGGCGGCGTCGCGCTGCGTCTGCACGATCAGCGCGCCGGCGATGCCCTGGTTGCGCGCGGCCGGATCGATGCTGATGTCGATGATCAGATAGTCGGGCTCACCGCGATACAGGTAATAACGGCCAAGCGATAGGTCGCCGTTTTCGATGATCAGAAAGTCCGCTTGGTCGTAGTGGCTTAGGTAGTGCAAGTGCTGCAGTGCGAACTGGCTATCCAGAAAGTCGCGTTTGGCCGCCTCCGGCCAAGGGACCCGCGCGAGTTCGTCGGCACGCGTGGTCGCATAGAGCACGCGCAGCCAAGGCAAGTCGTCGTCGCGTGCGGGTCGCAGCGAGATCCCGCGCGCGCGCAGCAACCCCGGGGTCGCCAAGCGGCCGTCGCAGCCGGGCGGAAACGGCGGACGCGACGGCACGGGAACAGCGGACATGCGGGCTCTCAGCCGAAGCTGGGAAACACGCCGCTGAGCGCGATGCAGAAATTCACCGCCAGATAGGGTTGCCGGTTTTCGTGCGGCTGGCCACCGCCGCTGACGCCGCACATGCCCGGAGCGAACTGCGCGTTCGCCTGTCCGCCGGCGACGAACGGCGCGCTCATGCTAGGCACGGCCAATGAATTGCCGGGACTGGGCGAGCTTGCGCGTTTGCTCGTGTCGTTCTGGTTGTAGACGGTGAACGGATGCGAATGCATCGGCATTTGGCCCTGAGTCAGGGTCACGCTGTTCTCGCCGAAAGTCTCACCGATGACGCGCTGGCTCAGGCCAGCTCCCGTGCCCTGGTTGCAGCCTGCGCGGCCGGTGAAGTTGGGCAACTGGAAATTGGTCGTTCCATTGCCGCCGTATTGGGTGCCTAACAACGAGAACAGCGCAGTGTTCTGCTGAATCGACAGCGTCGCGCCATTGCAGAAAGCCCATTGGCGGGGCGGGAAGTTGAAACCGAAAAGCTGGATTTCGCCTATGAAGGGTTCGGTCATGGAGAGGTCCTCGGAACTGGTGAACGTGCGGGCTCGCGCGCGGTGAGCGGCGCGAATCGAAAGTCAGCTCTGTGACGGGAAAATTCCGGCCCAGGCGATGCAGTACTGCACCGTCAGCGTCGGCATGAGGTTGTCATGCGGCTGGTTGCCGCCGGCCACAGTGGTCGATGCCGGGGAGGTAGCGAAGCCGGTGGCGCCGGTGACGTCGGTGGCGTACATGGTGTCACCGGACAACGCGCCCAGTTCGACCGTGTTGCCGATCGCCGTGGCGTTCGCCGCTGCCGTGGTCGCACTCATCACATGGTTGTGCGAGGGCATCTGGTTCGTGGTCAGGGCGACCGTCTCGCTGCCGCCGAGCTCGCCGATGGTGCGCGGACTCAGGCCGGGGCCGTTGCCCCAGTGCATCGGCACGCGTCCGCTAAGGTTAGGCACGGCGAACGTGGTCTGGCCGTCGCCGCCATAAGTCGTGCCGATCAGAGTGAACAGGACGTCGTATTCCGCGATCGACTGCAGCGAGCCATCGCAGGGAAACCAGCCATTGGGAACGCGGGAAAAACCAAACAGACGGATCTCTCCGACATACGGGGTGCTCATAGGGAACTCCGTGTAGTGAGTAGGTGTGGCGGCCCGTCAATTGCGCGACGGGAAGATTCCGCTCAGCGCGATGCAGTAGTTGATCACGTCGAAGGGCTGCATGTTCGGATGCGGCTGGGTGCCGCCCGCCGGCGCGATGCTCTGCGGCGACAACGGCACCTGGGTACCATTGGCAGGCGCGTAAAGCGCTGCGGTGTTGGTTCCGTAAAGCGCATCGGTCGGGTTGCGCTGGCTGCCGTTGGCGGTGGTCCCGTTGCACTGATGGTTGTGCATGGGCAACTGCGAGGTCAGCACGGTCACGTTCTCGACCCCGCCCGTTTCGCCCAGCTGATAAGCAGTGGGTTGCCACCCAGGATCGGCGGACGTGCCGAAAGCGACCGGCGTGCGGCCCTGCAGGTTGGGCAGCGCGAATGTGGTTTGGCCATTGCCGCCGTAAGCCGTTCCCAATAGCGAGAACAGCGCCTGGTTCTGACTGATCGCCATGAGCTGTCCGTTGCAGAGGGCGAAGCCCCTCGGCGCAAAGGCGAAGCCCGTGAGCATGATCTGCCCCAAGAATACTTCGGTCATTTTTGTTCCCCAAGTAATGGTGGCACCGCACGTTGATGTGAGATGCGGTAGCTACTGTCGCTCACCGCATGCGTGCGGTACAAGTGAAATATTTACACCTGGACAGTAAATTTTTACGGTGCGCCCGCAGCATGGATAAATGTGAGACGCCGCACTATTCTTGACCCAGGTTCCTGTTCGAATGGGCGAGAGTTCGCAAGCAGCGTGGCCGAGCATCGCCCGACTGACAGCGGACAAAGGGGATTGGATCTACGCCGTCGCGAAGACAAAGAGCATCCGCTCGAGCACGCGTGGCGCTTAATTGGGGCAAGGACATGCATCAGCAGACAGCGCATAGCGCAAGGCTATCGCGCACCGCGCGCGCCGGTTTTATTTCTTGGTTGGGACTGCTGGCGTTGTCGTGCGCAGCGTGGTTCTGGCCTGGCGTTGCGATGGCCGCGCCTTCGCCGTTCTGCGGACCATTCAATGTCTCGGTTGCGCACGGAGGTTCGATCACCATCGACGCCAGCGCCTGCGACGGACCGGCCGACTTCGGCATCGGCCTGCTGGAAGTACCGCCGACGCATGGCACGGCCACCGTTAATACTCTGGCCCAGACAGTCACTTACGCGCATGCGGGCGGCGGCGATACTGCGACCAGCGACAGCTTCGTCTTCGACGACGGAAACAACAACGAAGTCACGGTCAACGTCACCATCGGAGCGGCGTCGCCGATCACGATCTCGCCCGGCACGCTGAGCATGACTGCCGGCACGCCTTTCAGTCAGCAGTTGACCGCCACAGGTGGTACCGCGCCTTACATCTGGGCGCTCGCTAGCGGCAGCACGTTGCCGGCAGGACTCACGTTCAATGCCAGCGGTCTGCTCTCGGGCACGCCGACTGCGCGTGGCAACCACACTTTCACAGTTCAGGCGACCGACAACGCCTCGCTGACCGCGAGCAAGGCCTACACCCTTACCGTCGGCAATCCGACGCTGAGCTTTTCGCCCGCGAATCCGACTGCCGCGGTGAATGGCGTGCCCTATACCTTCACGTTCACGCCGGTCGGCGGCGTCGCGTCCTATGCGCTGGCGCTTGAAAGCGGTTCGCTGCCGCCGGGTCTGAGCCTCAGCGGTGCGACCCTCAGCGGCACGCCGACGGCGCTGGGCAGCTACACATTCGGCATCCGCATTACCGACAGCAGCGCTGGACCGGGTACTTACTTCGAAGTCGAAAGCGTCACCTTGGTGGTCAATCCGCCGCCGACCATCACGGTCAACCCGACCACGGTTCCGGCCGCGGCTGTCGGCGCCGCGTACAGCCAGACCATCACCGGCAGCGGCGGCATCGCGCCATACACCTTCGCGATCACCGCCGGCGCGTTGCCGGCAGGGCTCAGCCTCAGCGGCACCGGCACGTTGAGCGGCACACCGACGGCAGGCGGCACTTTCAACTTCACCGTCACCGCCACCGACGCCAACAGTTTCTCCGGCAGCCGCGCCTACTCGCTGACGGTGAGCGCGCCGACCATCGTGGTAGCGCCGACGACGCTGCCGGCCGGCGCCGTTGCGACGGCTTATAGCCAGACGATCAACGCCAGCGGCGGCACCGCGCCGTATACGCGTGCGATCACCGCTGGTGCGCTGCCTGCAGGCATGAGCCTTAGCGGCGCCGGCATCCTGAGCGGTACGCCGACAGCAGGCGGCACTTTCAACTTCACCGTCACCGCCACCGACAGCAGCACCGGTACCGGCCCTTACACGGGCTCGCGCGCGTACTCGTTGACGATCAATGCGGCTACCGTCGTGCTGCCTGCAACCACGCTGGCCAACGGCACCCTGGCAACGGCTTACAGCGCCACGCTGAACCCGGCCAGCGGCGGCACCGCGCCCTACGCCTATGCGCTCAGCGCCGGCGCGCTGCCGGCAGGACTCAGCCTTAGCAGCAGCGGCGCGCTGAGCGGTACGCCGACCGCGAACGGCACCTTCAACTTCAGCGTCACCGCCACCGACAGCAGCACCGGCACCGGGCCCTACACCGCCACCCAGAGCTATGCGCTGACCATCGTGGAAATCGCGCCGGTCGCCAATGCGGTTTCCGCCACCGTCGGCTACGGCAGCGCCGCCAATGCGATCACGTTGAACATCACCGGCGGAACACCGACCTCGGTCGCCGTCGGTACCGCACCCGCTCATGGCACGGCCATCGCCAGCGGTCTCTCGATCACTTACCAGCCCAATGCCGGCTACGCCGGACCGGACAGCTTCACCTATACCGCAACCAATGCCGCAGGCACTTCGGCGCCCGCGACGGTGACGATCACGGTAAGCAACCCGACCATCACCGTGTCCGCATCCGCTCCGTTCTCTGCGCAGACCGGCGCGCCTTACACGCAAACCTTCACCTGGAACGGCGGCGCCTCGCCGTACAGCGCTTACTCGGTCACCGGACTGCCGGCGGGTCTCTCGATCACTGGCACTACCGCCAACAGCGTGACGGTATCGGGTACGCCGACCGCTGGCGGTTCGTTCTCGCTCAATGCTTCGGCCGTCGACAGCAGCACCGGCAACGGTCCGTTCACGCAGGCGCAGGCATTCACGCTCACCGTCGGCGCACCGACCCTTTCGCTGACGCCGGCCGCAGGCACGCTGACGGTGGCCTATGGTTCGCCCTATTCGCAGGCGATCATCGCCAGCGGCGGCACCGCGCCCTACAGCTATGCGCTCACTGCAGGTGCCCTGCCCCCGGGCGTATCTTTCAGCAGCGCGGGATTGCTCAGCGGCACGCCCACGGTGCCGGGCAGCTATTCGATCGCCCTGCAGGCCACCGACAGCAGCACCGGTACGGGCGCGCCGTACGCGGTCGTGGCCAATTACGTGTTGCAAGTTGGCGCGCCGACCATCGCGATCGCTCCGACCACGCTCCCCAATCCGGTGCCCGGCGTCGCTTACTCGCAGACGCTCACCGCCAGCGGCGGTATCGCGCCGTACGCCTTCTCGTTGACCACCGGCGCGCTGCCGGTGGGCATTTCGTTCTCTTCGGCCGGAGTGCTGTCCGGTACTCCGGTGATGACGGGCACATTCAATTTCACGGTCGCCGTGCAGGATGCGAACGGCCAATCCGGCGCGCGCGCCTACAGCGTCACCCTGGCCGCACCGGTCCTGACCCTGGCACCCACCACACTGCCGGCGGGTAGTCCGGGCGTCGCCTACAACCAGAGTTTCAGCACCAGCGGCGGCATCGCGCCCTACAGTTACTCGTTGGACAGCGGCGCGCTGCCAATAGGCATTTCGTTCTCCTCGGCCGGAGTGCTCAGCGGTACGCCGACGGTAGCGGGCACGTTCAATTTCGTGGTCCGCAGCACCGACAGCACGAGCGGCACTGCAGCCACCATCGCGGCGAGCTATTCGCTGACGATCGCAGCGCCGACGATCGCCATCGCACCGGCCAGCCTGCCCGCAGGCGGTGTGGGAACGCCCTACGCGGTCAGCCTCAGCGCCAGCGGCGGCACGGCGCCCTATTCCTACGCCTTGACCGGCGGCAGTCTGCCGCCGGGCGTGAGCTTCAGTTCGGCGGGAGCGTTCAACGGCACGCCAACCACTTCCGGCAATTACAACTTCACTGTCCAGGCGACGGATAGCCTGGGCTTCAGTGCCAGCCGGTCCTACACGATCGCCGTCGCCGATACGGTGCCGGTCGCGGTGGCCGACAGCGCGACCACGCCGGCGCAGCAACCGATCACCATCGCGGTGACCGGCAACGACAGTGGAGTGATCAGCGCGGTCGCGATCGCCAGCGGACCGGCGCACGGCACGGCGGCGGTGAGCGGCACCAGCATCGTGTACACGCCAGCGACCGGCTACCACGGTGCCGATTCGTTGAGCTATACCGCCATCGGTCCCGGCGGCAGCTCCGCCCCGGCCACGGTGTCGATCACGGTGACTCCGCTGGCCGTACCGCAAGGCCAGCCACAGACGGTGACCACGCTGGCGGGTCAGGCAATCACCATCGATGGGACCCTCAGCGCCAGCGGCGGTCCGTTCACCGGCGTCGCCATCGTCACCGCGCCTAGCACCGGCACCGCGACCGTCAGCGGCACCAATATCGTCTACACGCCGCCGACCAACGCCGCGGGCTCGATCGCCATCGGCTACACCTTGAGCAATGCGTTCGGCGCATCGGCGCCGATCATCGCGACGGTCACGGTCAATCCGCTACCGGTGGCCGTCTCGCGACAGGTGAGCGCGATCGCCGGCACTCCGGTCGTGGTCGATCTCACCGCAGGCGCCAGCGGCGGGCCATTCACGGCGGCGACACTGGTCTCCGTTCTGCCGGCGTCCTCCGGCACCGCCACGATCGCCGGCAGCGGCGGCGCATACGAGCTTACCTTCACCCCGGCGGCTTCCTTCGCTGGCCTGGCCACCGTCACCTTCACTCTGGCCAACGCGTTCGCCACTTCGGCGCCAGCGACGGTGGATATCGAAGTGACCCTGCGTCCGGATCCGACCCTCGATGCCGAGGTGATGGGCGTGCTCGGTGCGCAGGCTTCGGCGACACGCCGTTTCGCGAACGCGCAGATCGGCAACTTCCAGCAGCGCATGGAAGGTCTGCACGGCGGCAACGAAGGCGCGCGCTTCCAGAACCGGTTGACCTTCGCCACCGATCCTGCCTGCAACGACGATACGCGGCGCATGCCCGACAGCCACTGCCCCGTCCTCGACGAGGCCGCACCCGTCGCAGCGCCGGCGCAGGCTGCCGCTGGAGGTTCGTATTCAATCTGGACCGGCGGTTCGATCAATAGCGGCGACCGCGACGGCAGTGCGGACAGCAGCGGTTTCGACTTCGAGACCACTGGCGTCAGTCTGGGCGCCGACTATCGCGTCAATCGTGCCTTCGTGTTGGGCGGCGGTATCGGTTACGGCCGCGACGACAGCGACATCGGCGAGAACGGCAGCCGCAGCGATGCGGACAGCCTCACCCTTGCGGTCTACGGCAGCTATCACCCCGGCGAGATCTTCTTCGTCGACGGCTTGTTCGGCTATCAGCGCTTGTCTTTCGACAGCCGCCGCTACGTCGCCGCCAACGGCGGTCAGGTGAGCGGTGAGCGCGACGGCACACAGTGGCTGGTTTCGCTGTCGGCCGGCGGCGACTACCGGCGCGACCGGCTGCATTTTTCGCCCTACGCGCGCTTCGACCTGGCCCGCGCCACCCTGGACGGCTACACCGAACAGGGCGACGCGATCTACGCGCTGCGATACGAAGACCAGGACGTGGATACTTCCACAGCCAGCCTGGGTCTGCGCTTGGATTACCGCTACCCGATCAGTCTGGGCACCTTCTCGCCGCAGTTGCGTCTGGAGTACCAGCACGATTTCCAGGATGACGGTTCGGCCACGATGAGTTATGCCGACCTGCCCGGCGGTCCGTTCTACCGTGCCGATGTGCAGGGGCTGGAGCGCAACCGTTTCGTACTGGGCCTGGGCGCGATGCTGCACACCGCACGCGATCTGACCTTGCGCTTCGAGTACCGCGGACTGTTCGGCAGCAGCGACGACACCGACCATGGCGTTCTGCTGAACATCGAAAAGACCTACTGATCGATCGAACGGGCGCTGCGCTGCCGCGCCCGTTCTCTTCGCATGAACATCGGATCAGATGGATAACGCGAGCGCTCGGTACCCGAGCGCGAAGCCGCATTTCACATCGGCGGCATCTTGTCGAATTTAGGCAGCGCTGGATCGAGGTGGTCCCAGGCGTGGCCGCGCACTCGGTAAGTCACCATTTGCGGTTGGTATCGGCTTGGATCGTCGAGACTGGCGGCGTGCACCGTGAACAGATCCGGCATGGCCGAGAACGTCAGGTATACCGGCGACCCGCAGGTGGGACAGAAGCCGCGCGTCTTCGCGTTGCCGCTATCGCCGATCATGTCCCAATGCGTCGCCCGTCCGCTGAGCTTCACCTGCTCCCTGCTCGGAAAGGTCAGATAGGAGCCGTGCCCGGTGCCGCTCTTGCGCTGACAGTCGCGGCACTGGCAGTCGTTCATCGCCATCGGTTGGTCGGAAATTTCGTAACGGATCGCGCCGCAGGCGCATCCGCCGGTGTATGTCTCGCTCATTCTTTTCTCCTGGCTTGTTCCGATACGTTCGCGTCTGCGCCTGTCAGTGCAGCGGTTTCGATGGGTCGCGTTCCGCAACGACGGCTTCCAGGTTTTTGAAGACCTTCGGCCATCCCTCGCTCATGTTCTTGAAAGCGGTGTCGTTCTTCGGCACGACGAAACCGGAATGAACCAGGCGCAGGCGTGTACCGTTCTCAACTCTGGAAAGGGTCAACGTAACTACGGTATCCAGCGGCGAGCCGTAGCCGATGTTCTCCTCGTGTCCGCCTTTCCAGGCATAGACGAGGCGTTCGTTGGGTACCGCCTCCAACACTTGGCAGCGGATGACGCCGTCCCACGCGCCGGCGGGCGTGGTCTGGAAGGTGAAGCGATTGCCCGCCACGGGTTCGAACCCGGTCGGCGCCATCATCCAGCGGCCGATCAGTTCGCCACTGGTCAACGTTTTCCAGATCGTCTCCGGCGCATGCGGGAAGACCTCGTCGACCACGATTTCTTGCGTGTCCGGTTTCAATCCGGCGTCTTTCGAAGCGGTGTCGTTCATGGATCTATTTCCTTCAGCAGGGTTCGGAGGTTGGCGAACCGTTCGCGCCAGAAGACGCCGTAATGGCCCATCCAATCGACTAGCGGCTCGAGGCCCTCAGGCTGGGCGCGGTAATAGACCTTTCGGCCTTCGGGCCGCTCGGCGACCAAGCCGGCCTGTTTCAATGACTTGAGGTGCTGGGAGACGGCGCCCTGCGTCACCCCGCTTCCCTGCGTCAGTTCGGCCACGGTGATTTCGTCGGACCTGACGATCTGTTCGAACACGGCCCGCCGAGTGGGATCGGCAAGAGCGCGCATGACGGCGTTGATGTTGGCGGTCTCGATCATGGCCAACAAATTAGTACATACTAATCAATTAGTCAATACTAATTTATTTCCCGGAATCGAAGGCTTGGCTCATTGCGAAGCGATGCAGGGAAAATTATTTAGAAAATTTATTCAAAAGTACGTTTAACTTTATGATTTATAAAACTAACTTATGACTAAGGCTCATTCGAAGCACCGTCACGAGGTCATGCCCCGCCGGCGCCGGCGCAGATCGAACAAGCGCTGCAACACGCAGAAAACGAACAGCAGCAGACCGATGGCGATACGCGTCCACCACGAGCTGAGCGTGCCGTCGAACACGATCATGGTCTGGATCAGTCCCAGGATCAGCACGCCGATCAATGTGCCGATCACGTAACCCGTGCCACCGGCGAGCATGGTGCCGCCGATCACTACCGCGGCGACGGCGTCCAGCTCAAGACCCAGTGCGTGCTGGCTGTAGCCGGACAACATGTAGAAGGTATAGACCACTCCGGCCAGTGCCGAACAAAAGCCGCTCAGCGCGTAAACCCCGACCAAGGTCGAGTCGACCGGTAGCCCCATCAAGCGCGCCGAGGTTTCGCTGCCGCCGATGGCGTAGACGGTACGGCCGAAACGGGTGGCGTGGGCGATCCAGATGCCGGCAGCCACCACCAACAAGGCGAGCACTGCGCCGATCGACAGACTGCCGAAGCCCAGCGGAATGCGGACATACGACAAGGTCGTGTAGAACGGATGGTCGATGCCGATCGAATCCACGCTCAACAGCGTCGCCGCGCCGCGCGCCAGGAACATGCCGGCCAGGGTGACCACGAAAGGTTGCAGCCGGTAACGCTGGATCAACACGCCCATCGCCGCGCCGAAAGCGCTGCCCATCGCCAGCACCACGGGAATGGCCGCCAGGGGATGCCAGCCGAACTGCTGCACCAGCATCGCCAGCAGCACGGTGGTGAACGCGATCACCGCGCCAACCGACAGATCGATGCCGCCAGTCAGGATGACGAAGGTGGCACCGACCGCAGCCACGCATAGGAAGGCGTTATCGACCAGAAGATTGAGGAACACCTGCGGCGATAGAAAACCGGGGTAAAGAATGCCGCCGATCACGGCCATGGCCAGGAACAACGCCAAGGTCACCAATAACGGCAGATGACGCGGATCCAGCCGTCGCGACGAGGCCGGACTTGCGGAGTTCCGGGCGCGAGCCGTGCTGCTCATGCGCTGCCCTCGCCCGCTTCGCGCCGCCCCAGCAACTGGCGCACATGGCGGCGGAACTCGGCCGATTGCAACAGCATCACGATGAATACCAACGCCGCCTTGACCACCAGATTCACCTGCGGCGGTACACCGATCGAATAAATGGTCGAGGTCAGCGTTTGGATGATCAACGCCCCGATCACGCTGCCCGCCAGACTGAAACGACCTCCGCTGAGCGCGGTGCCGCCGAGGGTGACCGCCAGGATCGCGTCCAGTTCCAGCAATTGTCCGGCGTTGTTGGCGTCGGCACTGCTGACGTTGGAGCTGACCAGGATCCCGGCCACGCCCGCACAGAACGCGGAGAACACGTACAAGCCAACCGTGATCCACCGTGCCGGCACACCGGCTACGCGCGCGGCCACCGGATTGCCGCCGATGGCGCGTATGAACAAGCCCAGCGCTGTGCGGCCAAGGATCAACCACAGCGACAAACAGACGGCGGCAATCACGTACAGCGAAAACGGAAGCCCGAACAGGAAGCCGTTGCCGAAGTAGGCGTACGGTTTGTAGTACACGGTCAGGATCTGCCCATCGGCCAGCAACTGGGCGACGCCGCGTCCGGCCACCATCAGAATCAGGGTGGCGACGATGGGCTGCATGCCAAGCTTGACCACCAACAATCCGTTCCACAGCCCGCACAGGGCAGCCGCCACCAGTGCGGCGATGATCGCCACGGCCATGGGGAAGCGCGTGACGTCGCTCTCGCCGCCGATCATCCAGGCCGCCACCGTGGCCGCGATCGCCAGCACCGCGCCCACGGAAATATCCAAGCCGCGAACGGCGATCACCAACGTCACGCCCAGCGAAACCAGAATCAGCGGTGCGGCACGGTTGGCGATATCCACCAGGTTTCCGTACACATGGCCGTCGCGCCAGTGCAGGGAAAGGAAGGCGGGGTTAACCAAGCCGTTGCCCAGCACCAGCAGCGCCAGGGTCAGCAGCGGCCAGAACAACGGATGCGAGACGAAACGCCGCAACAGCGGCACCGAGGTGGCCGGCGAAGAGATCTCTCTCATGACATCTGGCTCATGCGTCGGCGCCTGCAATCAGTTCATACACCGCGGATTCGCCGCAGTCTCCGGGAAGTTCGCCCACCTTGCGCCGGTCGCGCATCACCGCGATCCGGTCCGAGATGCGCACCAGCTCGTCCATTTCCGCGGAGATGAAGAGCACCGCCATGCCTTTGCGCGCCAGGCGCAGGATTTGTCCCATGATTTCCTGCTTGGCGGCGACGTCGATGCCGCGGGTCGGCTCATCCAGGATCAGCACCGTCGGTTCGGTGGCCAGCCAACGCGCCAGCACCACTTTTTGCTGGTTGCCGCCCGAAAGCAGGCCAACCGGCGTCTCGATCCCGGCGGTCTTGATTCCCAGCAGCTCTACATAGCGCCGAGCCAGTTCTTCTTGCTCGCCGCGACCGAGAAAACGGCGCAGGCCCAGCTTGGCCTGTAAGGCCAAGGCGATGTTCTCGCGCACCGACAGCTCGGCCACGATGCCCTCCGTCTTGCGCTCCTCCGGGCACAGAGCCAGGCCCTGGGCCACCGCATCGGCCGGACCTTTCAGGACGACTTCGCGCTGTCCTATGCGCAGCTTGCCGGCGTCGGCGCGATCCAGGCCGAACATCAGCCGGACCAGTTCGGTGCGGCCCGAACCGAGCAGCCCACCCAGGCCCAACACTTCACCGGCGCGCAGGCTCAGGTCGGTCGGGGCGATCTGGCCGCGGCGCTCCAGCGCTTGCGCCTCCAGCACCGTCGCACCCTCCTCCACCGCGGCGGATCGCACAGCGGCGTCGCGTTCGGTGACAGCGAGCTCGCGACCGACCATGGCCGCCACCAGCGGCCCATGAGGCAACGCCGCCGCCGCGTATTCGCCTACTCGGCGACCATTGCGCAAGACGGTGACGCGGTCGGAAACCGCATACATCTGATCCAGAAAATGAGTGACGAACAAGATCGCCATGCCTTGCTCGCGCAGGCGGCGTATCACCGCGAACAACTCCTGCACCTCGCGCTCGTCCAGGCTCGAGGTCGGTTCGTCCAGGATCAATAACTTGGCCGATACGCTCAACGCACGTGCGATGGCGACCATCTGCTGCACCGCCACCGGAAAGTCCGACAACGGCCGTTTCGGGTCGACGTCCAAGTTCAGTCCGGCCAACACCTCGCGCGCATGGGCGTTGACCGCTTTCCAGTCGATGGCCCCGCTCCAGCGCCGACGGGGATAGCGGCCGCCGATAATGTTCTCGGCCACCGACAGGTTCGGACACAGGTTCACTTCCTGGTAGACCGTGCTGATGCCCAGCTGTTGCGCCTCGGCCGGACTGGACGGCGACACCGCCTGTCCGTTTACCCATATCTCTCCGCTGTCCGGGCGCATCACTCCGGTCAGCAATTTGATCAGGGTCGATTTGCCGGCGCCGTTCTGCCCCATCAACGCATGCACTTCGCCGGCACGCAGGATCAGGTCGACCTCTTCCAGCGCCGCCACGCCGGCAAAGCGTTTGCCCAGGCCGCGAGCCTGCAGGACGATGGCAGCTTCGTCCGTGGCCATTGGGTTCAGTACTTGCGGCCTGGCAATGCCGCAGCGGCCTGGTCCTGGGTGAATACCCCCTCCTCCACCAGGATGCGCTTGGGCAGCGGACGTTTCTCGAGCACGGCCTTAACCGCATCGACCAACTGGTCGCCGATCAGCGGATTGCATTCGATGGTGGCGTTGAGCTTGCCCGCCTCCATGGCCTTGAATGCGCCGCGCACGCCGTCGATGGAAACGATCTTGATGTCCTTGCCAGGTTTCAGGCCGGCCTCTTCGATGGCCTGGATCGCGCCAATCGCCATATCGTCGTTGTGCGCGAACAACACGTCGATCTTCGAGCTCTCGGCTTTGAGGAACGCTTCCATCACTTCCTTGCCCTTGGCCCGGGTGAAGTCGCCGCTCTGCGATCGCACCACTTTGAAGCGCGGGTCCTTGTCGATGACTTCGTGGAATCCTTCCATGCGGTCGATCGCCGGCGCCGAACCCACCGTGCCCTGCAGCTCGACGATGCGCACTTCTCCGCTTCCGGCGGGCGTGTCTTGCAGCAGCCAACGGCCGGCCTTGCGGCCTTCCTCGACGAAATCCGAGCCGATCAGGGTCACGTAGAGCGAGTCGTCGGAAACATCGACCGCACGGTCGGTGAGGATCACCGGGATGTTGGCGGCCTTAGCCTCGCGCAATACCGTTTCCCAACCCGATTCGACCACCGGCGAAAACGCGATCAGGTCCACGCGCTGGGCGATGAACGAGCGCAAGGCCTTGATCTGGTTTTCCTGTTTCTGCTGCGCATCGGAGAAACGCAACTGGATGCCGGCCTTGGCCAGCGACGATTTGATCGACGCGGTATTGGCGGTGCGCCACTCGCTCTCGGCGCCGATCTGGCTGAAACCCAGCACCGGTTGCGCTGCGCGATCGCCGCTCGCATCGCGCGAACAGCCCATCACCAACGCTGCCGCGCACGACAGCGCGGCGGCTAGCATGAATCCTCGTTTCATCCCTTCCCTCCCGTTATGGTTGTTTGACCCATCCCCTCCCAGGGAGGTGTCCGTCGCATCGACTAGAAAGGGTTCTCTTCCAATCCTTCCTGGCACTGTGTAGCTGCCCGGCCTAGGCCGAGGTATAGGCCGTTTTGACCGTGGTATAGAACTCCACAGCATAGCGACCCTGTTCGCGCGGCCCGTAACTCGAGGCCTTGCGGCCACCGAACGGCACGTGCGGATCCACGCCTGCGGTCGGCAGATTGACCATGACCATGCCGACCTCCGCGTGGCGTTTGAAATGCGTCGCGTACTTCAGCGAAGTCGTGGCGATGCCCGCGCACAGGCCGAACTCGGTGTCGTTGGCCAGGGCCAGCGCATGTTCGTAATCGTCCGCACGCAATACCGCCGCCACCGGACCGAATACTTCCTCGCGTGCGATCCGGTGCTCGGGCAGAGCGGCGACCAGGGCCGGGCTCAAGTAGTGGCCGCGGGTGTCCAACTCCAGCTGTTCGCCGCCGCACAACAACTCGGCGCCTTCCTGGCGGGCGATGTCCAGATAGGAAAGATCGGTGGCCAATTGTTCGGCGCTGGCCACCGGACCGATATCGATGCCGCTGGTCAAGGCGTGGCCGACTTTGAGCGAAGCCAAGCGCTTGCGTGCGCGCGCGATGAACTCCTCGTACACCGGAGCCTGCACGATCAGTCGGCTCGACGCCGTGCAGCGCTGGCCAGTGGAAAAATAGGCGCCGTTGACCGCGATCTCCACCGCCTTTTCCAGGTCGGCGTCGGCCAGTACCACCAGCGGGTTCTTGCCGCCCATCTCCAACTGGATCTTCAGTCCGCGCGCGGCGGCCTGCTGCAGGAGTGCGTTGCCGGTGCGCACCGAACCGGTGAAAGTCAGCGCGTTGACCCGCGGATCCTCGACCAGGGCCTGACCAACCACGCGACCGCTACCGATGACCAGATTGAAGGCGCCCGCCGGCAGGCCGGCCCGGCTGAGGATCTCGGCCAGCGCCCAGGCACAGCCGGGCACGATCTCGGCCGGCTTGAACACCACGCTGTTGCCATAGGCCAGGGCCGGGGCGATCTTCCATGCCGGAATGGCCAGCGGGAAGTTCCAAGGAGCGATGATGCCGACCACGCCCACCGGCTCACGGGTGATTTCCACTTCCACACCGGGACGGGTCGAGGCCAGCTTCTCGCCGGGAATGCGCAGGGCTTCGCCGGCGAAGAACTTGAAGATCTGTCCGGCGCGGGCTGCCTCGCCGATGGATTCCGGCAGGGTCTTGCCCTCTTCCATCGCCAACAGCCTGCCTAGTTCCTCTTTGCGCGCCAGAATTTCGCTGCCGACAAAATCCAGGGCGTCGGCACGTTGCTGCGGCGTGCTCAGCGACCAACTGCGCTGGGAAGCGGCCGCGGCGGCGATCGCATCGCGCACTTGCGCCGCATCCAGGCTGGCGTAATCGCCCACCGGCGTCGCCAAGTCGGAGGGATTCTCATCCTGTGCGGCGGTGCTGCCGGCCACCCACTGGCCGTCGATGTAACTCTGGAAACGCTGGGTCATGCGGTGTGTCCTGGGATCAGAGGGAGCGTACGCCACCGAGAGCGAAACCGGCGGCCACCGTCTGCAACGGATTGACCAGGGGCGCACCCAGCGCCGGCAAGTCGATCTCGAAACAGTCGCCGGGTTGCACGGCGATGCCGTCGGCGAAACTCAAGGTCGAGGTGCCGAAGAAGTGCAGATGCACATCGCCTGGACGGCGATGCGCGGCGTACTTGAAATGGTGGTATTCCAGATTCTCCAGCGAGTGGCACATGTTGTCCTCGCCGGTGAGGAACGGCTTTTCCCACACCACCGTGTCGCCGCGACGGATGCGGCTGGTGCCGCTCAGGTCGCGCGGCAGCGACCCGGTACGCAGCTCGGGACCGACCGCGCAGGCGCGCAGCTTGGAATGGGCGAGGTACAGGTAGTTCTGGCGCTCGGTGATGTGGTCCGAGAACTCGTTGCCGATGGCGAATCCCAGGCGATGCGGGGTGCCGTCCGGGCCGATCAAATAGAGCCCGACCAGCTCCGGTTCCTCGCCGCCGTCCAAGGCGAAATCGGGCGAGGGCAAAGTCTGGCCCGGGGCCACCACCACGCTGCCGTCGCCTTTGTAGAACCACTCCGGCTGCGCGCCGGGCCGGCCTTGGCGTGGAATGCCGCCCTCCACGCCCCACTGGAAAACCTTCATCGAATCGGTGAGGCTGCCGGCGTTGACATGGTCCTGCAGGTTCTGGTGCATGGCATCGCGGGTGGCGGCGCTACCCAAGTGGGTCAGGCCGGTGCCGGTCACGCGCATATGAGCCGGATCGGGATGGGCCAGCGGGGTCAGTACCCGGTCCTCGCGCAGCAGCGTCGCATAGTCCAACGACTCGTCGCCCTGCTCTTGTGCGGCCTGCTGCTCAAGGTCGCGATTGGCCGCGATCGCTGCGGTGGCCAGCGCATAGGTAGTCCTGGAGCTTCCCAGGACACGGACGCGGGCTCCGTCCCGATCGATCACGCCGACCCGGGCTTCGCCGGCATCGTCAACTAGCTGGATCAGTCGCATTGCTCCGCCTGCAGTCGTGGGCCACGGTGCGGCACGGATTTCCCCTTGGGAGGAAGTGCCGGGCCGGGCCACATTCTGCCGACACTACTCATATACAACAACTCTATTTTTGTGATTAATATATATATACATCGGTATAGGTGAGAGAAGCTTCGTGGCTCCAAGCACCCCCTGGTTTGTGCGCGCCCGCCTCAAGGCCCGGCAGCTGATGCTGCTGATCGCGATTGATGACGAAGGCAGCACCCAACGCGCCGCAGACGTGCTGAACATGTCGCAGCCGGCGGCGTCGAAGTTGCTCAAGGACCTGGAAGACACGATGGGCGTGTCGCTGTTCGACCGATTGCCGCGCGGCATGCAGCCGACCTGGTATGGCGAGACCATGATCCGCCACGCGCGCATCGCCCTCTCCAGCCTGAGCGAAGCCGGCGCCGAGATCGAGGCCTTGAAGGCCGGTTACTACGGCAGCGTAAGTGTCGGCGCGATCACCGGCCCGGCCATGAACCTGCTGCCGGCGGCAATGGTCCAGATCGCCCGCGACCACCCGCTGTTGCGCGTCTCGCTGATGGTGGAGAGCAGCGACGTGCTGCTGGAGATGTTGTCGCAGAACAAGCTCGACATCATCGTCGCGCGCCTGTTCGCCCGCCACGACAAGCGCAACCTGCACTACGAAGCGCTGGCCGAGGAACAGGTGTCGGCCATCGTCCGTCCGCACCATCCGATCCTGGAAATAGAACAACCGTCGTTAGCCGAACTGGCGCTCGCCAGCTGGATCGTGCCGCCAGCCGGCAGCGTGCTGCGCCATCGCTTCGAGCTGATGTTCCAGAGCGCCGGACTGGAGCCGCCGAAGCGGATCATCGAGAGTTCGGCGCTTGCGTTCCTGCCGCGCATGCTGGAGGAAAGCGACTACATGGCGGTGGTGCCCACCGATGTCGCGCGCTACTACGCCAAGCACAACATCGTCTCCATCGTGCCGGCGGAACTTTCGTGCCGGATGGACTACTTCGGCATCATCACCCGTAGCGATTGGCTGCTCTCGCCCGGCGCCAAGATCATGTTGCAGGCGCTCAAGGCCGCGGCCGTGCCGGTGTACGGCGTCGATCTATCCTCGGGCAAGCCCGAGGGCTGAGGCGGCTGCGACCGCAGCCGCGCCATCGCAGCGGCACCATCGCAAGAGCCGCGCGCTCAGGTCCAGCCGGCGTCGACCACGAACTCCTGCGCAGTGATGGCGCGGGCCTGATCCGAGGCCAGGAACAGCGTCATGGCGGTGATGTCTTCCGGCAGCACCTTGTCCGGCAGGCATTGGTTGCGCAGCAGGTCGCGCTCGCTGTCCGCATCCAGCCACAGGGTGACCTGGCGCTCGGTCATGACCCAGCCCGGGGTCAGCACGTTGATGCGAATGCGGTCGGCGCCAAGCTCGCGGGCCAAGCCGCGGGTCAGTCCGTTCACCGATGACTTGGCCGTGGCATACACCGGATAGCCGCCGGTCTTGCTCTGCCAGCCGGTAGAGCCGAGATTGACGATCGCGCCACCGCCGCATCGGCGCATGCCGGGCACTGCGGCCTGGATGGCGAAGAACGCCGCGCGCTGGTTGATCGCCACCCGCTGGTTCCAGTAGTCGGGCGTCACCTCTTCAAGGCGGTGGCGATCGTCGCTGCCCACGTTGTTGACCAAGATATGGAAATCGCCCAGTGCGCTCGCGCCGTCCAGTACGGCCTGACGCAACGCTTCGATGTCGGTCACGTCGACGCGACGCCACCAGGGCGACGCCAAGCCTTGCGCCTGCATGCGTTCGACTAATGCGTCGCTGGCAGCTTCATCGATATCGACGAACGCCACCGGTGCTCCCTGGCGGGCAAAACCCTCGACCAGCGAGGCCCCAATTCCCGATCCGCCGCCGGTGATGAAAACTGGCCGGCCGGCCAGATCCGGGTAGATCGCACCCTTCCCCACGCCACTGCCCTGCACTGCTGGGATTGGGGTTGTTTCTGCACTCATGCTTGGCCTCATCGTGAAGTGTTGGAGGGGAATGACATATATACAAATAGATATCGATTAGCTGTGATTTGTTATTTTTCTAGCATGAATATGCCCGGTAGCATCGCAGCCGTAAAGTGTCGCCTGATCGGCCAAAAGGCTGGCCCAGGTCAATTCACCGTCCAGCCTAAGGAATGCCACTTGCATGGGTTCTCCCAAAAAGCCGCAGCTGCGCAGCCAGTCCTGGTTCGGGCGCGAAGGCAAGCAAGGTTTCTATTACCGCAGCTGGCTCAAGAGCGCGGGCAACCCGCATGACATGTTCGATGGCCGTCCGGTCATCGGCATCTGCAACACCTGGTCGGAACTGACCCCGTGCAATGGCCATTTCCGTGAGCTGGCCGAATTCGTAAAACGCGGCGTGTATGAAGCCGGCGGCTTTCCGCTGGAGTTCCCGGTGATGTCGCTGGGCGAAACCCAGATCCTGCCTACCGCCATGCTGTTCCGTAATCTGGTCAGCATGGACGTGGAAGAATCGATCCGCGCCAACCCACTCGACGGCGTAGTGCTGCTGATGGGTTGCGACAAGACCACGCCTTCCTTGCTGATGGGCGCGGCCAGCGTCGATCTGCCCACCATCGGTTTGTCCGGTGGTCCCTCGCTGTCGGGCAACTGGCGCGGCAAGCAGATCGGCTCCGGCACCGGCGTGATCCACATGTCGGAGATGGTCCGCGCCGGCACGCTGACGCAGGAGGAATTCATCGAGGCGGAGGCCTGCATGCAACGCTCCAAAGGCAGTTGCATGACCATGGGCACGGCTTCGACCATGGCCAGCATGGTCGAGGTGCTGGGCATGTCGTTGCCCGACAACGCCGCCATTCCCGCCGTGGACTCGCGCCGCTCGCGTCTTGCCCAACTCACCGGCCGCCGCATCGTGGAAATGGTGCGAGAAGATCTGCGCATGTCCAAGGTGCTGACCCGCAACGCCTTCGAGAACGCGATCAAGACCAATGCTGCGATCGGTGGATCGACCAATGCGGTGATCCACTTGCTCGCCCTGGCCGGTCGCATCGGCGTACCGCTCAAGCTCGACGACTGGGACGAACTCGGTTCCAAGCTGCCATGCCTGCTTAACCTCAAGCCGTCGGGCCAGTTCCTGATGGAGGATTTCTTCTATGCCGGCGGTCTGCCCGCGCTGCTGCGCGAGATAACCGACCACCTGCACCTGGATTGTCTGACCGTCAACGGCCAGACCCTGGGCGAGAACATCGCCGATGCCCCGTGCTGGAACAACGACGTGATCCGCTCCCTGGCCGATCCGATCCGGCTGGAGGCCGGCATCGCCGTACTGCACGGGAATCTGTCTCCCGACGGGGCGGTGATCAAACCGTCCGCCGCATCGCCGGCGCTGCTGCGCCATCGTGGTCCAGCAGTGGTGTTCGAGAACATCGAGGACTTCAAGGCGCGTATCGACGACGAGGCGCTGGAGATCGACGAAAACAGCATCATGGTGCTGAAGAATTGCGGCCCGCGCGGTTATCCGGGCATGGCCGAGGTCGGCAACATGCCGCTGCCGCCCAAGCTGCTGCGCAAAGGCATCACCGACATGGTGCGCATTTCCGATGCGCGCATGAGCGGCACCGCCTACGGCACCGTGGTGTTGCACACCTCGCCCGAAGCCGCCGCCGGCGGTACTCTGGCCTTGGTCCGCGACGGCGACATCATCGAACTCGACGTGCCGGGGCGCCGCCTGCACCTGGAAGTGTCGGACGAAGAGCTCGCCGCGCGCCGCGCGCAGTGGACGCCACCGCCCGCGCCGACCCGCGGCTGGGCCAAGCTCTATGTCGACCACGTGCAACAGGCGCACCTGGGCGCGGACCTGGACATCCTGGTCGGCGGCAGCGGCGCCGACGTGCCGCGCGATTCGCACTGATGAAGAAGACGATTAACGCCACCCGTCGCGATGCCTTCAAGATGTTATTGGCGGGCGCCGTATCGGTGCCCTTCGCCCGAGGGGCGGAACGTACCGGCGGCGGAACGGAAAGTAAGCCGCTCGCGCATTGGGGAGTCGGCGTCGAGAACCAGCGCAAGGCCGATCTGGGCAACGGTACCTACCTGAATCCGATCGTCGCCGGCGACCATCCGGACCCCACCGTCATGAAGGACGGTGACGACTATTACATGACGTTCTCGTCCTTTTACTCGTATCCGGGGCTGGTGATCTGGCATTCCACGGATCTGGTGAACTGGACACCGCTCACGGCGGCCCTCTCCCAATCGCTAGGCGTGGTTTGGGCGGTCGATCTGTGCAAGCACGGCGATCGCTACTTCATCTACATTCCGGCCGACCCGGAGGAAAAGGGCTGGTCGATCTACGCGATCTGGGCCGACGACATCCGCGGACCGTGGAGCGATCCCATCGATCTGAAGATCCACGGCTGCATCGATCCCGGCCATGTCGTGGGAGAGGACGGCAAGCGCTATCTGTTCGTCAACGGCATCCGCAAGATCCGTTTGACCGATGACGGTCTGGCGACCGATGGCGCGCTGGAACCGGCCTACAGCCCTTGGCGGTATCCCGACGATTGGATCGTCGAGAATTTCGCGCCGGAAGGCCCGAAACTCCTGCGGCACGGGGAATGGTTCTATCTGGTCACCGCAGTGGGCGGCACTGCCGGCCCTCCGACCGGACACATGGTGATCGCGGCGCGCTCCAGATCGATCCACGGCCCCTGGGAACACTGCCCGCACAATCCGTTGGTCCGCACCAAGTCCGTCGATGAACCGTGGTGGTCCCGCGGACATGCGTCGCTGGTGGAAGGACCCGCGGGCGACTGGTGGATGATCTATCACGGCTACGAGAACGGCTTCCGCACGCTGGGACGACAAACGCTACTCGAGCCCATCGAATGGACCGACGACGGCTGGTTCCGAGCGCTGGGCGGCGATCTTTCCCGGCCCTTGCCGAAACCGAAGGGAGGCAAACGCGGTGCGTCGGGTTCCGCACTGTCGGATGATTTCCGCGCCGACCGGTTCGGAGTGCAGTGGGGTTTCCATGATCCCGCGCCTGATGAGAGGCAGCGGGTTCGTTACGAGTCCAAGGGTTTGCGCATCGCGGCCAAGGGTCGCTCGCCGGTGGACAGTCCACCGCTTACCTGCATCGTCGGCGACCGCGCGTATGCCGTTGAGGCGACGATCGAAGTCGACCAGGGCGCCGAGGGCGGGCTGCTGCTATTCTACAGCCACAAGGCATTCGTCGGAGTCGGCTTTACGCCCACCGAGATGAGGACCTACCAATTCGCGGAAGAACAGTCGTGGATGCGGCAGCCGATGCCCACGCGAAGCGTGCGTATCAGGCTGACCAACGATCACCACATCGTGACCTTCCACTACTCGCACGATGGAGGCAAGACCTGGATCCTGCATGGCCACCGCATGGAGGTTTCCGGAATCCACCACAACGTCTTCGGAGGTTTTCTCAGCCTCAAGGTGGGCATTTACAGCGCGAACCAGGGAAGCATCCTGTTGCGCGATTTTTCGTATCGCGCGTTGGTCTGAATCCCACCGGGAACGCGCTTAGTGCCGGTGCCTCGGTCCAGTTCGAACAGACCCGTCGATCCTTCAGGCATCGCGCTCCACTCTGTATTCGATGCGGTTGAGGTAGGTTGTTCCCGGCCGCAGGATGGCGTCGGGAAACCCGGAGCGATTGGGCGCATCCGGATACGCCGTCGGCTCTAGGCAAATGCCCCGGCCCAATTGCGGATACGCCGCATCAAGCTGATGCCCATCGTAGACCTGCAACCCCGGCTGGTTGCTACTCAGGGTCAGACGGATGCGACTGTGCGGCGAGAACAGCACGACGCCGGCGCGGCGATCGGACATCACCAGGTAATGGTCGTAACCGCCAGCGAGGTCGAGCTGCGGGTGGTAGCCGGCATCCTCCAGGACACGGCCCTGGCGAAAATCGAAAGGCGTTCCCTGCACAGGTGCGATCTCGCCTGTCGGCAGCAGCGCACCGTCTGCAACCGGAAGATAGCCATCGGCCAGCACCTGCAGCCACTGCGCCGATGCGGGTATGGCGGCGTCGCCGGCCAAATTGAAATAGGCGTGGTTGGTCAGGTTCATTGGCGTGGCCGCGTCGGTGCTGGCTTGCAGTGTCAGGATCAGGCGCTCGTCGTCGATGCAGAACTCCGCACGTACCTCGACGTTGCCTGGATACCCTTCTTCTCCGTCCGGCGAGTGATATCCCAGGCAGAGTCGATCTTCGCTCTCTGAAAGGACGCGCCAGTGCCGACGCCCGAAGCCGAGCGTGCCACCGTGCAGGTGGTTGGGAGTCTCATTGGCACTGAGCTCATAGCGCGTACCATCCAAGGTGAACGCGGAACCGGCGATGCGGTTGGCGTAACGTCCGGCAACGATGCCGAGATAGGCGTTGTCGCGCAGATAAGCGTCCACGTCGTCGAAACTCAGAATCAGCTCGGTGCGCTCGGCAGTCGCATCGGCATAGCTAAGGCTGCGCAGGATCGCGCCATAATCCAGGATCTGCGCACGCAAGCGGCCGGTGCCAATGTCGAAGGCATTGATCGGCGTGCCATCGGCGGTTGCTCCCACTACCTGTCGTGCCATCGCCGCTCCTGATGTCTGTCCGCTGGCTGGATCAGCCTTTGCAGGCAGCGAGCGTAGCGGCAGACGCGACTCGCGACCATGCCAATACTGACATCGGCAATCGCGTTGTTGGAATGGCCATCGGCTGCCACCCTGATACATCGTGGCGCTTGAACGTTCGGCAGTTTGGTTGACGCCGGCATCACCTGCTTCGAAGCGCTTCCAAGTCATTCGAGGCGCATCCGCGAACCACAACCCAGGTCCCGCTCAGGCCATCCCCTCAAACAGCCCCGGCATTCCGCGGCGAACGGTACATAAGCGCTTGCGATATCTCATCGGCCGCTTCGCGCAACGATTGCAAAGCTTCTTGCGCGTTGATCTGCTGCGGACGGCGCTCGATGAAGGGGACCGTAAGCGTGTAAGTGGCGTGCTCCTGTTGCAGGATCGGCGCGGTGAGATCGATGACGCCCACCACCGCCTCGCTGGGATGCATCGCATAGCCCTGCTTGCGCACTTCTTGCGCGGCTCTCAGGAAATCGGCGCGGTCGTAAGGCACTTCGCTTTCGTCGATCAATTTCAGCCAGCGCGCCTGTTCGTCTTCCTGCTGGAATGCGAACAACACCAGGCCCGAGGTCGAGTGCGCCAGCGGCCGTCGATGGCCGGGACGCACCACCAGGCCGAGGTCGCTAGGCACATCGATCTGGGCGATCACCACGATCTGATCGTCGGAGGGCGCGACCAGGTGGCAGGGTTGGCGGATCTTGTCGGCCAGATGCCGCATCACCGGCAGCGCCACTTCGGTGACGTTCTGCACCTGCGGCTGCTGCATGCCGAGCATGAACAAGCGATTGGTGAGCATATAGCCCCCATCGCCGGCCAGCTTGGTCAGATAGCCGCGCTCCTCAAGCACCTGCAGCATGCGGAAGATTTCGCCACGCGAACGCCCCACACCTTCCGAGATTTCTCCCATGGATCGGGGGCCGGCGTTCTGAGCCAGCAGCTCTAGGATGTCCAAGCCCTTGTCCAGGGCAGGTGCTCGATACTTCGGGGTCTTGGCGATCATGCTGAACAGGATAAGGGAACAAGGCGAGTACCGGCACGGCAGCCGGGGACTGAGTCTTGTAGCTCTGTGGTCAACAGCACATCCATAACAGCTCATTCATATATGAATATTACTTTTATATTTGCATAAAACCGTTAGCCGCAGTAGGCTCCGAAAGACGCTAGCGCAGCAAGCCTTGGGAGGGGTAAGCGGCATGCACTTCGAAGACGCCACCACAGTTGCGCCCACGCCCAATTCCTTGGTCCGTACCGCCATTCTGCCGCTGGTGCTGATTGTCAGCCTGTTCTTCCTATGGGGAATGGCCAACAACCTCAACGACATCCTGATCAAGCAGTTCAAGAAAGCCTTCGAGCTTTCCGATTTCCAGGCCGGCCTGGTGCAGAGCGCGTTCTATCTCGGCTACTTCGTGTTCGCCATTCCCGCCGGCATGTTCATGCGGCGCTACAGCTACAAGGCAGCCATCATTCTCGGGCTGCTGCTGTACGCCACCGGCGCGTTCCTGTTCTATCCGGCGGCGCAAGCGCATACCTACAACCTCTTCCTGCTGGCGCTGTTCGTGATCGCCAGCGGCCTGGCGTTCCTGGAAACCACGGCCAATCCGCTGGTCACCGTGCTGGGTCCGGCCGAAGGCGCTGCACGGCGTTTGAACCTGGCACAGGCGTTCAACCCCTTGGGCTCGATCACCGGCATTCTGATCGGACAGCACTTCATCTTCTCGGGCGTCGAGCATACGGCCACCGATCTGGCGGCGATGAGTCCTGCAGCGCGCCAGGCTTTCTACGCGGCCGAATCTTCGGCCGTGCAGACGCCTTACCTGGTCATCGGCGGCATCGTGGTGCTGTGGGCGTTGCTGATCGCCCTGACCCGCTTCCCCGCAACCTCAAGCGCGGCCGAACCCGCCGGTCAGGGTCACGGAATTTTCGGCCGCCTTTTACGCAAGCGGCGCTTCGTGCTGGCCATCGTGGCCCAATTCTTTTACGTAGGCGCGCAGGTCGGCATCTGGAGTTTCCTGATTCGATACATCCAGGACGGTTTGCCAGGGACGCCAGAAAAATCGGCCGCGGTGTACCTCACCGTTTCCCTGGTGCTGTTCATGGTCGGGCGGTTCGTAGGCACGGCGCTACTGCGCTATCTGCCCCCTGCCCGCCTGCTGGGAATATTCGCGCTGATCAATCTGGCGCTGTGTTCGATCGCGGTGGCGACGCCGCATTCGATTGGCGTCTATGCGCTGGTGGCCAGCAGTCTTTTCATGTCGGTCATGTTCCCGACCATATTCGCGCTGGGCCTGGAAGGATTGGGCGACGACGAGCGCAAGCTGGGGTCCTCGCTCATCGTCATGTCGATTATCGGCGGAGCCATCTTGACTGCGTTGATGGGCGCGGTTTCGGACCAGGCGGGCATACATTGGGCGATGGCGGTACCAGCCCTGTGCTTTGCGGTGATCTTGTGGTTCGCGTTCACCGCCTCCGCCACCCAAGCCGCGCCCGTGGCTGGGAGAGCATGAGCGATGCCGCGGCTCTACTACGCCCTGGACTTGCACGACGATCCGGCGCTGATCGCCGAATACGAGCGCTGGCATAGCCCCGAGGCGATCTGGCCCGAGATCGTCGAATCCATCGCTGCCGCAGGCGTGCGCGATATGGAGATCTACCGCGTCGACGACCGGCTGGTGTTGACCATGGACGTGGACGAAGACTATTCCGCCGAAGCGAAAGCGGCTGCAGATAACGCGAACCCGCGCGTGCAGGCGTGGGAAGCGTTGATGTCCACCTTCCAGAAGCCGCTGCCCGGTTCCGCGCCGGGCGGCGAGAAATGGCGACCGATGGTTCGTATTTTTTCGCTAGCCCAATCGCGCAACGCCGACGATGGCAGCACCGCCCCGCCCTCCGGATCCTAGCGGCAATGCCGGTCCGAGCACTTCGGTCCGTTGGCGATCAAAGCACCAGCAACTCGCGGCCGGCCTTGCTCAGGTCCGTGCAGCCGGTCAAAGACATGGCGACTTCCAGTTCGGCTTTGAACGTCGCCAGCATTTCGTTCACGCCCAGCCCGCCGCTCGCGCCCAGCGCGTAAGCCCAGGCCTTGCCGACCAGGCAGCCTTGCGCGCCTGTAGCCAGCACACGCAGGACATCCAGGCCCGAACGGATGCCGCCGTCCATCAGCACCGGCACGCGTCCTCCCACCTCATCCAGAATCCTCGGCAAAGCCGCTATGCCTGACGGCACACCGTCCAGCTGACGGCCGCCGTGGTTGGACACCACGATGCCGTCGGCGCCTGCAGCCAGCGCTTCACGCGCATCGGCGGGATCCAGCAGGCCTTTGACCACGATCGGGCCGTTCCAATGGCTGCGCACCCAATCGAGGTCTTTCCAGGTGACGGTAGGATCGAAGTTGGCCTTGATCCAACCTGCGAATGCGCCCACCCCACCCTCGCCGATCACCTCCGGCGGAATATTGCCGAAACGATGCGGCCCTCCATGCAACTGCACGTCCCACAGCCAGCGCGGGTGGGTCGCGCCTTGCCAGGCGCGCATGCAGGTGCCCTTCATGCCGGTAGGTCCGGACATGCCGGAGCGCAAGTCGCGGTAACGCGCACCGGCGACCGGCAGATCCACGGTCAGCAACAACACCGGACTGCCGGCCGCCTTGGCGCGTTCGATCAGGCTCCGGCAGAAGCCGCGGTCGCGCAGCATATAGAGCTGGAACCAAATCGGGCCACCGCTGCCTTCGACCACCTCTTCCAAGCCGCAGATGCTCAGCGTGGAAAGACAGAACGGCACGCCGGCCGCACGCGCCGCGCGCGCCGCCTGCACTTCGCCGCGCCGCGCGTACATGCCGGCGAAGCCGACCGGCGCCAGCGCCAGCGGCATGCCCATGGCCTGCCCGAACAAACTCGTCTCCATCGACAGCGTGGAGATGTCGGTCATCACCCGCTGACGCAGGGCGATCGCTTTCAGGTCGTCGATATTGCGTCGCAGGGTGATCTCGTCGTACGAGCCACCGTCGATGTAGTCGAACAACAGCCGCGGCAGGCGGCGTCGCGCGGCTTCGCGCAGATCGGAAACGGGTCTGGCCATGTTCACACTCGCTTGCGGGACATCAAGCCCCAGCGTCGATAAATTGGAGATCCGATCACCCGCTCATTCCAGCTCAAGGGAGACGACTTCGTCATAGACCCCTTGTGGTTTCGCGACCCCCAACAGTTCGATGCCGCCGTCTACCTTGCCGAAGCGGACACGGCTGCCATCGCGCAGCAAGGTTGCGTCTTTTATTCCCTGCTTGATCGGAACGAACAAGCGATCGTCCGTCCAGTCAAGAACGTGAACGTACACCGTATTTCCCTTCTGCGTAGTCACTCCCCAGTTGCGAGGAGAAACCGGGCCGCCTCGCGTGCCGTAAATGCTGGCGCCATAGGTCTTCAGCCACCGACCTATCTCGGCATAGGTGGCGACATTTTCTGGCTGCAGCTGCCCGTTCGGCATGGGACCGGTATTCAACAGGAAATTGGCGTTTCGTCCTGCGGCGCCCACCAGGGTTCGGACCAGGGTTTCCACGCTTTTGTATTGATCGTCGGTAAGGCTGAAACCCCAGGTGCCATTCATGGTTTCCGACATTTCAAGCGGCAGTGAGCCGATTTGCCCCCTGTTGAACCCCATCGAGTTCTCGCCGGGAAGATCGCGCTCGAAAGTCTGGTAGTCCTCGCCCGGGAAGGGCGGTTGGTGATGGTTGTTGACGATCAGAGCCTGGGGCTGAAGCGAATGGATAAGCGCATAAGTACGTTCGAGGCGCCAGCGATTCTGCATCGGGGTGTGCTCCTGGTCCCACCAGCCATCGAACCATATCCCTCCGATCGTGCCGTACTGAGTCAGCAGTTCGCGCAGTTGCGCATCCTGGTAGTCGAGATATTTGTCCCAATCTCCCGTCTCCGGCCGACCCGAAAATTGTCCGGTACGGCCGCGGGGATAATAGTCGGCGCTATGCCAATCCAGCTGTGAATAATAGAAAAACAGCTTGATGCCCTGTCGTCGGCAGGCGGCCGCCAGTTCCGCGATGGGGTCTCGCGCGAAGGGCGTCGACTTGACCACGTTATACGGCGAAACCTTGCTATCGAACATGGCGAAGCCGTCATGATGCTTCGCCGTTATGACGATGTAGTGCGCTCCGGCCGCCTTGAACATTGCGACCCATTCATCGGCATTGAACTGCGTTGGGTTGAAGAACGTCGCCAGGCGCTCGTACTTGCTGGCGGGGATACGCGAGTCGTACATGATCCACTCGGACAACCCTTTGCTTCCAACGCCCCCGAGTTCGCTATAGAGCCCCCAATGCAGGAAGATGCCGAATTTCGCGTCCTGGAACCAGCGCCGCGCCGCGAGGTTCGACTCCGTCGGCCGATATGCCGGCACATGCGGCTGGGTTTGCGCATGCGCCAGAGAGGCAAGCATGAGGAAGGCCACAGCCGATGCTTTCCGAAACAGATTTCGCATGATCACTTCACCTGAAGTTTCCGCATTAGGAAAACGAACCGGACAATCCGGCAAGCGCGATGCCCATCGCTGCGACTATGCCATGACCTTCTCTGCGCCGGAGGTGTTGACCGCCGTCGTAGGGCTCCATACCGGGCCGCTCGGATAGAGATGCTGCTGCACCGACTGCGCATGCATTTCCGCGGAGAATCCTGGCTGCTCCGGCGCAAGGTAACGCCCATGATGGATGCGTACCGGATCGACGAAGTGTTCGTGCAGGTGATCGACGAATTCGATGGCGCGATCCTCCTTGCTGCCGCTGATGGCGATGAAATCCGCCATGGCCAGATGCTGGACCAGTTCGCATAGGCCCACGCCGCCGGCATGCGGAAACACGCGCACGCCGAACTTGGCGGCGAGCAGCAGGATGGCCAGGTTCTCATTGACCCCGCCCACGCGTGCCGCGTCTATCTGGATCAGATCCACCGCCTGCGCCTGCAGCAACTGCTTGAAGACGATGCGGTTCTGGGTGTGCTCGCCGGTGGAAACCGGCACCGGCGCTATGCCGCGGCGGATGGCGGCATGCGCCAGGATGTCGTCCGGACTGGTCGGCTCTTCGATCCAGGCGATGTCGAACGGCGCCAGCTTTTTCATCCAGGCGATGGCCGGGTCCACATCCCAACGCTGATTGGCGTCCACCGCCATGGCGATATCCGGGCCGATCGCTTCGCGCGCCAGACGGCAACGGCGGATATCGTCCTCGACGCTGAGTCCGACCTTGAGCTTGATGGTGCGGAAGCCGTCCTCCACCGCCTCCCTGGCCAGCCGCATCAGCTTCTCGTCCGAATAACCGAGCCAGCCCGGCGAAGTGGTATAGGCGGGATAGCCGTCCTGCAGCAACGACGCCATCCGTTGCGCCTTGCCCGGTTCGGCGGCGCGCAACAGATCTAGCGCCTGCTCCGGTGTGAGCGCATCGGAGAGATAGCGGAAGTCGATGATGCGCACCAATTCTTCGGGCGTCATGTCGGCGATGAAACGCCACAAAGGCTTGCGCGCGCGACGCGCGGCCATGTCCCAGGCGGCGTTGATGACGCCGCCGATGGCCATGTGCATCACGCCCTTCTCCGGTCCCAACCAGCGCAATTGCGAATCGTCGGTCAAGGTACGGGCGAACGAACCCAGATCATCCAGCACCGCATCCATGTCCCGCCCCAGCACCAGATGCGATAGAGCGGAGATCGCCGCGGTCTGCACGTCATTGCCGCGCCCGATGGTGAAGACCAGCCCATAGCCGGCCAGTCCATCGGGATCGTCGGTGCGCAAGATGAGATAGGCGGCCGAATAATCGGGGTCCGGGTTCATCGCATCGGAACCGTCCAGTTCGCGCGAGGTGGGAAAGCGGACATCGTAAGTATCTATTGCGGTGAATTTACTCATACCCTTTCCTCAAGCTTATTCAATGCTTTTCCATACCGCTGTCGGCGGCCGAATCAATGCTTTCCATAAGCGACGGTCTGTTGTCGCTGCTGGCCCAGACCTTCGATACCCAGTTCCATGACGTCGCCCGGCTTGAGGTACACCGGCGGCTTCTGGCCCAGACCCACACCCGGCGGCGTACCCGTACTGATCACATCGCCTGGCATGAGGGTCATGTAGCGGCTGATGTAGCTCACCAGCTTTGCGACCGTGAACACCATGGTCCGGGTATTGCCGTTCTGGTAACGATGGCCGTTCACTTCCAGCCACAACGCCAGGTTCTGCGGATCCGGAATTTCGTCGCGTGTGACCAGCCAGGGCCCGATCGGGCCGAAGGTGTCGCAGCTCTTGCCCTTGACCCATTGCCCGCCATGCTCGAGTTGGAACTCGCGCTCGGACAGATCGTTGATGACCGCGTAACCGGCCACATGCTGCAACGCGGTTTCGATGGGCACATCATGGGCCCTGTCGCCGATCACCACGCCCAGCTCCACTTCCCAATCGGTCTTGTGCGAATCGCGCGGAATCACCACCGCATCCTCGGGTCCGATGATCGCGCTGGTCGCTTTCATGAACAGTACCGGCTGATCGGGCACGGCCATCCCCGATTCGGCGGCATGGTCGGCGTAGTTCAGGCCTACGCAGATGAACTTGCCGATCCGTCCCACCGCTGCGCCCAGCCGTACGTTTTCGGCGACCAAGGGCAAGGATGCGATGTCCAGAGCACGGAGCGCGTCCAATCCGGCGGCACTGAGATGCTCGCCGGCGATATCGTCGACGATATGGCTGAGGTCGCGGATGCGCCCCTCGCCATCCAACAATCCCGGGCGTTCGCTTCCGCTCGGTCCGTAACGCAGTAATTTCATTGCAGTATCTCCTTACTCTTGCAGTCGTCAGTTCGACCAGCCGCCGTCGATGATGTGGGTTTGTCCGGTGGTGAAAGAGGACTCGTCGGATGCCAGGTAGACCACCAGCGCCGCGATTTCCTTCGGATCGCCCAGCCGGCCCATCGGTTGACGCTCGATGAAGCTTTTCCACACGGCTTCCTGATCGCCGCCCAGCGCGGCGACGCGCTCGGAAAGCGACGGGGTCTTGATGGTTCCGGGACAGATCGCATTGCAGCGCACGCCCTGGGTGACGAAATCGGCCGCGATCGCCTTGCTCAAGCCGATCACCGCCGCCTTGGTGGTGGAGTAAGCGAATCGGTTGGGCACGCCTTTGATGCTCGAGGCGACCGAGGACATGTTGATGATGCTTCCCCGGCCCTGCGCGAGCATGCCGGGCAACACCGCCCGGCACAGCGAATACATGGCGTCCACGTTGATCGCGAAAGAGCGCCGCCACGCGTCCCGATCGCAATCGAGAATGCTGCCTTGATGCACGTAGCCGGCGCAGTTGAAAAGCACATCGAAAGCGCACTGGGCGGACACGAACGCGTCGATATCCTCGGGACGGGTGACATCCAATACCTGTGTCTGGATAGATCCGGACTCCGCCGCAAGCGAGGCCAAGGCTTGCGCGTCGATATCGGTGGCCAGCACCAGCGCCCCTTCGCGCGCGCAGGCCAGCGCGCTTTCGCGGCCGATGCCGGCACCGGCCGCGGTAATCAGGCAGCGCTTTCCTCGCAGACGGCCGCTCATCGCGCAACCGCCTGAGGATCGTTGGATAGTTGAGACATCGTTTTTCTCCTGCAATTCACAAGTACGATTAACGCGCCAGGCGATAGAAGCGCTGGGCGTTGTTGGCGAAGACCTCTTCCTGGTGCCCTGCGGCCAGGCGTCCAACCAACGCTTTGGCCATCTCGAACCAGTGCAGATAGCCGGCAGTGGCGGTCAGTACCGGCCAATCGCTGCCCCACATGATTCGTCCGGCTCCGAAACTGGCGAACAGATGCGCTACGTAAGGTTCGATGTCCGCCGCCGACGCAGAGCGCCTCGCTTCGGACAGCAGACCGGATAATTTGCACAGCACGTTGGTTTCGTCGGCCAGGCGCGTAATCTGCTGCGCCCAGCCGTCGAACCCCTCACCGGCGATATCCGGCTTCCCGGCGTGGTCGAGCACCGCCCTCAGTTGGGGGTGACGGCTCAGCCGCTCGGCAAGTACCGGCAAGTGCACAGGCGCGACCAAGGCATCGAACGACAGATCGTTGTCTATCAACGCTTTGAACGCCGGATCCAGCGCCGGCCTCAGCAACCATTGCGTATCCGGAATATCCTGGACCATCGGCCGCAATCCTTTCAAACGACCCTGTGCGGCGTGGCACAGCGATGCTATCCGCTGCGACGCATCGTCGGCTTCGAAGTCGGCCCATCCGACTACGCCTGCGATCACAGGATGCTGGCGCGCGAGATCGAGGAGATAGTGGGTTTCGGCTTCGGTCGCCGCTGCCTGGATCACCACCACCGACTCGACCTGGCATGCCCTCAAAGTCGCATCGATGTCGCTCGGAAGAAAATCGCGGTACAGCGCGGAAAACTCCGGCGTCAGCCATAGATAGTCGCCGCGCGAGAGCTGCCAGAAGTGCAGATGCGAATCGACGGTCCTCACGGCGTTCTCGCCCAGTCCTGGGTCAATCCCTCGGCGCGCAGCTGTTGCCAGAATTCTGCGGGCAGTTCCGCGCGGTAGCGCAGCGACGCGCTCATCGCTTCATCCGCGTTGCGCATTCCGGCCACCACGCTGATCACCGCCGGATGGGCCAGCGGAAACTGCAAAGCGGCAGCGCCCACATCCACGCCATGTTCTGCGCAGATGGCGTAGATCTGCTGGGCGCGTTGCAGGACTTTCGGCTCCACCGGCGCGTAGTTGTAGGTGCTGCCCGGCGCCCGCGCATCGCCCATCAACCCTGAGCTGTAAGGACCCGCGACCAGGATGCCGACGTTCCGCGCCTGCGCTTCCTGCATGATCCGTTGCGATGCGTGCTGTTCCAGCAAGGTGTAGCGGCCGGCCAGCATCACGCAGTCCAGCGGGAACAAAGGCATCAGTTCGACGGCGATGTCTTCTTCGTTGACGCCGATGCCGATCGCGCCGCACGCGCCGGAGGATTTCAGTTCCGCCATCGCCGGTAGCGCTTCGTCCAGCGCCTGCCGCAGCATGATCGGATGATTATCGCCATGGGTAAGCCGACCGATGTCGTGCAGCAGCAGGATATCGACACGATCGGTTCCCAAGCGCTGCAGACTGGACTCGAACGAGCGCATCACACCGTCGCGGCTGTAGTCGAACTCCGCTTTGCGGCCGGCGACGGCGAAGCCTTCCCAGCCCGGCTCGCGGGTGGCGTCTTCGTAGATTCGCCGCCCCACCTTGGTGGAGATATGGACGCTGTCGCGGCGCACGCCCTTCAGCCCCCGACCCAAGCGCGATTCGCTCAGGCCATAGCCGTAGTACGGCGCGGTATCGAAATAACAGATGCCCTTCTCAAGCGCGGCGCCTATCGCCCGCATCGCCTCATCGTCGGTCACTTCGGTGTACAGGTTGCCGATAGGCGCCGCGCCGAAGCCCAGTACCGGCAGGCGCACATCGGTGGCGCCCAAGCGGCGTTCAGCGATTTCGGTGGCTGCGGACATTGTTCGCTTCACTCTTCGGCGAATCGCAGCTGCAGCGGCAAGCGTTTCTGGTGACGGACCAGGGGGCTATACATGGCGTCCCCTCCCAGGGAGTTGGAAACCATGGCGGCGGCAGCTTGGGCAGAGGGCTCCACTATGCTACCGACGCCATGATTTTATATGCGAATATGCATATCATATTTGAACAATACAAGTCGCAATGTGTCGCGCATCGACGATTTGAATTCAACTAATTGATATTCATAGACATTATTTTCTCTTAACGACTTGGTTGGGCTAACGAGAGACTCTCATGCACCCTCACAGAAGTAACAGGGCTCGACCCTATGCGGCTGTCACTTAGATAGCTCCGGGCCTGCGAAGTCGGCAAAAGATCAGACAGGTCCTCCCATCATCGACAGCGGCCAGCGAACACCATGAGTATGCAGACCACTGAACGACAACCCACATCTCCAGCCCTCGCGGCCTTGCCAACGCCAACCACCTATTGCGAGCAGAACTTATGAGTCCCGATCTTTCCGGCAAGCAGGATTTCCGCACCGAGGATTTCCTGCGTGCGCACATCGCCGACACGATGGCGTTCTACCATCCGCGCGTGATCGACCCGAGCGGCGGCTTCTTCCATTATTTCCGCGACGATGGCACGGTCTACGACGCCACCCACCGGCACCTGGTCAGCAGTACGCGTTTTGTCTTCAACTACGCGATGGCGGCACGCGAGTTCGGCAGCGATGCAGCCTTGCGGCAGGAATACCTCGACGCCGCGCGCCATGGTCTGCGTTACCTTCGCGAAGTACATCTCGATCCGCGCAACGGCGGCTATGTCTGGACGATCCGCGACGGCCTCGCCGAAGACCGCACCAATCATGCTTATGGCGTCGCGTTCGTGCTGCTGGCTTACGCGACCGCGCGCAAGGCCGGCATCGATGAAGTGGCGCCGTGGATGGACGAAACCTGGGAGCTGCTCGAATCGCGCTATTGGGATGCGGCCGCCGGGTTGTATCGCGACGAAGCCGACGCCGATTGGCGCTTCAGCGATTACCGCGGCCAGAACGCCAACATGCACATGTGCGAGGCGATGCTGGCGGCTTACGAGGCCAGTGACGAGCCCCGCTACCTCGATCGCGCGCTTACGCTAGCCGACCACATAACCCGACGCCAGGCGGCGAAAGCCGGCGGCCTGGTATGGGAACACTACGATCGCGATTGGAACGTCGACTGGGATTACCACCGCGACGACCCCAAGCACCTTTTCCGTCCCTGGGGTTTCCAGCCGGGCCATCTGACCGAATGGGCGAAGCTGCTGGTGATCCTCGACGGTCATCTGCAAGCGCGCGGCACTGCGGAGGCTTGGCCGCTACCGACCGCACGGCACCTGTTCGATACCGCGGTGGCACGGGCCTGGGACGACGAATCCGGCGGGCTCTGCTACGGCTTCGCACCGGACGGAAGCGTTTGCGACGACGACAAGTATTTCTGGGTGCAGGCCGAGTCGATCGCGGCAGCGGCGCGCCTGGCGGTACGCAGCGGCGACAGCGGTTACTGGGACTGGTACGACAAACTGTGGGACTACTCGTGGCGGCATTTTGTCGATCACCAACACGGGGCCTGGTACCGCATCCTGGATCGCGACAACCGCAAGTACAGCAACGAGAAGAGTCCCGCCGGCAAGACCGATTACCACACGATGGGAGCGTGCTACGACGTGTTGCAGGTACTGCGTCAATCGTCGGTCTGAGCCGGACAAGGTGTACCCAAGCCGGAATCGTCATCCCAGCGAAAGCTGGGATCCATCTTGACTTTGGAGCTTTGCGCTAGAAGCAAGATCAAAATGGATCCCAGCTTTCGCTGGGATGACGCCCTCGTATTTCGTTGAGCGTAGTGTCGGTTAAAGGTTGTCCGGGATAGCAGGCGGGCGCAGACGCAGCGGCGCGGTAGATCCGCGCACCACCAGTTGCGGCACGAAGCCCTGATTGCGCAGCGGCGTCGGCTTGTCGGCGTGGGCGTGCTGGCGCAGGCCGCCGATCAGCAGGCGCGCAGCCTGCTTGGCGATGCTCTCGGTGGCTTGCTTGGCGGTGGTCAGCGGCGGCCACGACTGGCGCGAGAACGGGCTGTCCTCGAAACCGGCGATGGAAAGTTCGTAGGGCACGTCGATGCCGGCGGATTTCGCCGCCGCCAGCACGCCAGCGGCGATCTCGTCGTTGCTGCCGAAGATCGCGGTCGGCGGTTCTTGCAGGGCGAGCAGGCACCGCGCACCACGGAAGCCGTCGTCGAAGGTGTAATCGCCGGGCACCGCCAACTGCTCGTCGACGGTGATGCCGTAATCCTTCAACGCCTGTTCGTAGCCCGTGTAGCGCTCGCCGCTGGAACGGTGTTGCGGACCGCCCCACAGAAAACCGATGCGCTGGTGGCCGAGCTGGATCAGGTGCTCGGTGATCTCGTAGGCGGCGTTGCGGTCATCGACGTAGACGCACGGCAGGCCGTCGTTCGGGTCTTCGGTCGCGGCGATGATGCGTACCAGCGCGATGCCACGCGCGGCCAACGTATCGATCAGATCCTTGCGTTCGGACATGGGTGCGGTCAGCACCAGTCCGGCCAAGCGAGAGCGCTGCACGAAGTCGACCAGTTCGTCGGCCAGCAGCGGCGACGTCGAATCCACTGGCTGGATCTGCAAGCCGTAGCCGGTCTCGCGGCAAGCGGCGAGCACGCCCTTCTGTACCGCGATGATGTGGTACGGGTTGGGATTGTCGTAGACCAAGCCGATCACGAACGACAAACCATTGCGCAGATTGCGGGCGGACGGATCGGGTTCGTAGTCGAGCTCGGTGATCGCCTGGGTTACCCGTGCGCGCGTGCCCTGCGTCACAGAAGGCTCGTTGTTGATCACCCGGGACACGGTCTTCAACGAGACCTTGGCGCGTTCGGCGACGTCCTTAATGGTGGATCTGCGCGTGATGGCTTGCGTTGTCATACGTTCCTCGATTGCGCCCGCTCCGGCATCCCCTCCAGGACCTCAACGACCGCCTTTTGGTGCCCGCCTTGCCCCAGAAGTTTGGCGCATTAGAACGTTCTAATACGGCAAAATATCAACAAATTTGCAAGTAATCCAGGACTTTGCATATATGAACAGGCGTTTCTGCTTCTTATAAGACGTCTTTAACAGAAACCGATGACAGGTCATTGACATCGTTGTTTAGATCGATCCAAACTCGGATCACAGGGGCACCTTGCCGGGTGCCATGGGCGGATACGGGGGCATGAGAGAAGTGTGTTCGCAATGATCGATCGAGCCACAACGAGTTCACTGGCGAAGGGCATGCCCTTCCTCGCTGCAGATGTCGGCGGCACCCACGCTCGCCTGGCTCTGGTGCGTGCCGGAGCTTCCGCCGGGCAGCCGATCGAGGTGCTGGCCTTCCACAAGTACGACTGCACCGACTACACGTCGCTCGTCGACTTCATCATCGAGTTCCTCGCCACGCACGACGGCCGCGGCGTGGATCGTGGGGTGGTCGCCAGCGCCGGCTACGCACTGGACGACGGCACGGTCATCACCACCAATCTGCCGTGGCCGCTGTCGATTCGGGAAACCCGCGAGCACCTCGGCTTCGCCGACCTACGCCTGGTCAACGACTTCGAGGCCGTGGCCTACGCCGCCGCCGCCCTCCCCACCTTGGAAACCACCCATATCACCGGACCGTACGAGTCCACGGTCAACGGCCCGATGCTGGTGCTGGGCCCGGGCACCGGCCTCGGCGCGGCGGTGTGGATTCCCCGCAGCGATCGTCCCTTCGTGTTGGCCACCGAGGCCGGCCAGGCCTCGCTGGCGGCCAACAACGAACTCGAACTGGCGCTGCTGGCGCAACTATTGAAACAGCATGCGCACGTGACGATCGAACATGTGCTGTCCGGTCCCGGCATCCTCAACTTGTACAACGCGCTGGCGGTGCTGCGCGGCGCGAAACCCGTATTGTCAAAACCAAGCCAGATCACCGCGGCGGCGCAGACCGGCGATGACGTGCTGGCGCGCGAAACCCTCGAAGTTTTCTGCGGTTTCCTTGGCAGCGTGGTCGGCGACATGGCGCTGACCTACGGCGTGCAGGGCGGCATCCGCCTGGCCGGCGGCATTTTGCCGCAGATCCGCGACTTCCTTCCGAATAGCGACTTTGTCGCGCGCTACCTCAACAAGGGACCGATGCGCCCAGCGCTGGAGCGCATTCCCGTGCGTCTGGTCGAGCACGGACAGCTTGGCGTGGTCGGCGCAGCACATTGGTATCTGAACTAGAGAACACGAACTTTCGCAACCGCGATCAAAGACACGGAGTGGACGTATACGGCGTCCGGGGTGGAAATCCATGGAGCAACAACAGCTCGGCAACAACACAACCAACTAGGCAACAGAACAACCACCGCAGCAACCAACAGACTGATCGGGAGAGTGGCATGAAGTACCGCAAGTCAGCACTATCGGCAGCCATCGTCGCCAGCATAGCGTTCAGCGCCCATGCGCAAGAAGCCAGCCAGGCGCCCAGTTCCAATGAGCAGGCCACGCAGTTAGACACCGTCACCGTTACCGGCTACCGCCTCTCTCTGGAAAAGAGCCAGGCGGTCAAACGCTCGGCCAATTCCATCGTCGACGCGATCAGCGCGGAAGACATCGGCAAGTTCCCCGACACCAACGCCGCCGAATCGCTGTCGCACCTGCCCGGCATCACCGTCGACCGCCAGTTCGGCGAAGGCGAGAAGGTCAGCATCAACGGCACCGACCCGGCGCTGAACCGGGTGCTGATCAACGGCCAGACCATCGCTTCCGGCGACTGGGGCGGCAATCCCACCGACACCAGCGGCCGCACCTTCAACTACACCTTGCTCTCGCCGGAAATCATCGGCCTGATGGAGGTGTACAAGACCCCGGAAGCGCGCATCGACGAAGGTTCGATCGGCGGCACCGTGATCGTGCACACCCGCAAGCCGCTGGACCTGCCCAAGAACACCATCCGCGGTTCGCTCGGCTACAACTACAACGACCGCTCGGAAGACGGCAACCCGCGTGGCTCGTTGCTGTGGAGCTGGAAGAACGATGCCGAGGACTTCGGTTTCCTGGTCACGGGCACGCACGATGAGCAGAGCATTTCACGCGCCGGCATCGAGTATTGGGGCTACGTCACCGGCTTGCCCGCCACCGCCACGATCACCGGCGAAGGCGACCCGGCCGCGGCCAAGCTGCCGGTCGGCATCAGCAGCTCCTACTTCCAGCAGGACCGTAAGCGTGACGGTCTGCAGGCGGCGCTGCAGTGGAAGCCCAATGACCGCAACGAGTTCAACCTGACCGGCCTCTACGTCAAGGGCAAGTACGACAACTTTAGCCAGGCGCGCTATGTCTGCCCGGCCTGCAGCCTGAGCCAGATCACCAGCGCCACCATCCAGGATGGCTACGTGGTCGCCGCCGACGTCGACGGCGACGCCTATGCGCAGCACGATTTCAACCTGCGCAAGAGCCAGGTCGAGACCAATAGCCTGAACCTGCGTCACGACTACTATGGCGACAACTGGGTGTTCACCACCCAGGCGGGCACCACCAGCGCCAAGGGCGGCAAGGATCCCGAGTATTTGATGAAGACCCTGCTGCTCAGCGGCGGATTCGACTTCGAGTACGACGCCAACCACACCATCGTGAACTACGACAACAACGACGCGTCCAACTGGGGCCTCGCCCCGGGCCAGCAGTACGGCGGCCAATACTACGAAACCAGCCGCGACAAGGAACGCTACTTCCAGTTCGACGCCGAGCACGATGTGGAATGGGGTCCGATCAACAAGATCCAGATGGGCTACAAGTACACCAACCACGACAACAGCGTGTCTTCGCGCGGCAATGCGGTGGACGTGGTCACGGCCTTGAACCTGACCGAAATCATGGGCGGCATGTCGCCGGGCGGACTGTACGACGGCCTGGGAGCCAGCGGAGACTTGACGGATTGGACGACGGCCGATCTGGGCGCAGCCATCGCCTATTTCAATACGCTGACGCCGCGAGGCCCGTACAACTACAACTACGGCCCGTCTTTCGCGGTCAAGGAAATCACCAACGCGTTCTACGCACAGGCCAACTTCGAGTCGGGCAAGTGGCGCGGCAACCTGGGCGTGCGCTATGTCGACACCTCCGACAAGTCGCTGTACTGGGTCAGCAACGGCTCGGGCGGTTACGATCAAGCACTGGCCAACCGCAGCTACTACAAGCCGCTGCCCAACTTCAATCTGGCCTACGAGCTCAACGACGATATGGTGGCGCGCTTCTCCGCCGCCAAGGTGATCGCCCGTCCGCGTTATGGTCAGTTGGCCGGAACGCTGGACCTCAACGACCAGAACTTCACCGGCGGCGGCGGCAACGTAGATCTGAAACCCTACGAGGCCAACAACTACGGCGTGTCGTTCGAATGGTACTTCGCCCCGAGCAGCATGCTGGCGGCCGAGTTGTTCCGGCGCGATATCACCAACTACGTCGTGACCAACACCACCGAGCAACAGCTGACCAATCCGATCTCGGGTGTATCCGGCGTCTATTCCATCAGCCGCCCGATCAACGTTGCTGATGCCACGGCTACTGGTCTGTCGCTGAACTACCAGCAGGCGTTCGAAAACGGCTTTGGCATCAACGCCAACTACACTTATACCGACACCAGCAGCAGTACCGATCTGTTCTTGCCGTATGTCTCGAAGAACGCCTATACGCTGACCCCTTACTTCGAAAAAGGTCCGTTCAACGTACGCGTCAACTACAGCTATCGCTCGGAGTACTTCAATCAGATCGGGCGCCAGCAATCCACCGTGTTCGCCGATGCGTACAAGCAACTCGACCTGATCGCCGGCTATCAGATCAACGATATGTTCGGCGTCACCTTCAGCGCCACCAATCTGCTCGACGAAACCTACTACTGGTACGACACCCAGAAGCGCACCCCGCTCGGCGTATACAAGAGCGGACGCAACTACCAGTTGGCCTTCACCTATAAGTTCTAAGGTGGTGTGGTATGGGCGGGCCATCGTTCCCTCCACGATGGCCTGCCCTTTTTTTGCAGGGCCGCGGCAGCGGCCCCGCAACTTTTTTCGCAAGGAGTGCCGTTCCCCATGACGCCCGAAAGCCGCTGCCACGCAGCTCCATTCCGCCGCCACGCTGGAGCCGCACGCCGAACGCCGGCACCGCCGGCCGCACGCACTCCCCTCTTTTCTCTCCGCCGTGACAGAGTCGTCTGCTGCGCAGACCACGACCACGTTATTGTTCCTCCGGCATACATGGCCACCGTCACCAACGCGAGCGCCTGGCGCGCGAGACCGATGCCAGCGCGGATCGCTGCCAGGCGACCGGCCTCGACAAGAACGATGAAGAAGGCGACCGCATGATCACCACATCCGTCCGTTTCGTACGCACCGGCACGCTGATGCGCGCATTCTCCCTGCTGCTGGCCGCCGGCCTCTCGCTGTCCGGCTGCGCTGAGCGCACAGCTCCGGTCACCGCCGCCGCGCGCACCGAAGTGCTGCCGCTGATTCCCGCACCGGCCCAAGTCGAGCGTGGCGAGGGTCGCTTGCAGATCACTGCCAAGACTGTCGTTTCTGTCCCGCCAGGCGATGTTCCGGCGCGCGACGCGGCCAACCATTTAGTCGAGTTGCTGCGCGATGCGCGCGGCTTGGACCTGAGCGTGCGTGAGGAACCTGTATCCTCGCCTGCCAGCATCCGCTTGCAACTGGACTCTAAATCGCCGGTTGCCCAGGCCGAGGGATATGCGTTGGATGTGGACGCGCAGGGTCTGCGCATTCGCGCGCGCGACGCTGCTGGCCTGTTCTACGGTGCGATCAGCGCATGGCAACTGGCGAGCGCCGATGCCAAGCACGGTGCTTTCGAAATACCGGCGGTGACGATCCGCGATTGGCCGCGTTTCGGCTGGCGCGGCCAGTTACTCGACGTGGCCCGCCACTTCCACGACGTGGACACGGTCAAACACGTGATCGACGCGATGGCCCAGCACAAGCTCAACGTGCTGCACCTGCACCTTACCGACGACCAGGGCTGGCGCATCGAAATCAAGCGCTATCCGAAGCTCACCGAGATCGGCGCCTGGCGCACACCACCGGGCGCGGGCCGCCACGGTACGCCGCAGCGCTATGGTGGCTTTTACACGCAGGAACAGATCCGCGACCTGGTGGCCTATGCCGCCGAGCGCCACATCACCATCCTGCCCGAGATCGACATGCCCGGCCATGCACAGGCGGCGGTGGCGGCCTATCCGGAAGAGGTCGGCGTGACCGGCGAACGCCCAGCGGTGGCAGTGGATTGGGGCGTCAATCCCTACCTGTTCGACACCGACGAACGCAGCATGAAGTTCATCGAAGGCGTGCTCGACGAAGTGCTGGAGCTGTTCCCCTCGCCATACATCCACATCGGCGGCGACGAAGCGGTTAAGGATCAGTGGGAAACGTCGCCGGCGGTCCGTGCGCAGATGCGACAGCTCGGAGTGAAGGACGCGCATGCGATGCAGGGTTGGTTCAATGCGCAACTGGCGAAGTACCTGACCAGCAAGGGCCGGCGTCTGATCGGTTGGGACGAGATCCTGGAAGGCGGCCTGCCGGAAAGCGCCTCGGTGATGTCCTGGCGCGGTGTGGAAGGCGCCGTAGCCGCCGCCAAACTCGGCCATGACGTGGTGCTGGCGCCGGCCGGCTGGATGTATCTCGACAATCTGCAGACCGATCGCAGCGACGAGCCCAACGGCCGCCTGGCGATGCTGCCGCTGTCGCGTGTGTACGAACTGGATCCGGTACCGGCGGGGTTGACCGCTGACCAGGCCCGGCACGTGCTCGGCGCGCAGGGCGCGTTGTGGAGCGAATACATTCCTTCGTCCCGCCACGTCGACCACGCGCTGTTCCCGCGCCTAGCCGCAGTGGCCGAGGTGGCTTGGTCGCCGATGGCCGCGCGTAGTTGGGACGGTTTCCTCGCGCGCTTGCCGGCACAGCTGCAGCGCTATCGCGCGCTGGGCATCGACTACAGCGACGGCGCCTTCGCCGCCGATATCAAGATCGACGGCAGCTCTAACAAGGTATCGACTAACACGGTATTGAACGGCGGCCCGACCAAGATCGCGTTGGGCAATCAGACCGGCATCGGCCAGATCCGCTACACCATCGACGGCAGCGAGCCGACCCTGAAATCCTCGCGCTACGGCGCGCCGTTCGCGGTCACGCTGCCGGTGACGGTCAAAGCCGCGGTATTCACCGAGGATGGACAGCCGCTGGCCGCTGCGCGTAGCCGCCATCTCGACCGTGACGCGCTGCTGAGCGTCGACACCCAGGGCCTGCGCAACTGCCACGACGGAGGTCCGCTGGGCCTGCGCGTACCGCTGTTGCCGGACATGCCGGGCACCGACACGCCGGTGTACAACGTCGACCTGTTCTACGCCTGCTGGACCTACCCGCAGGCGCGGTTGGACGGTATTACAGGAATCCGCGTCGACGCCGTGCGCCTGGCGCGCAATTATGGGCTGGCGCACGATCAGTCCAAGGTGCATCAGTATCCTCCGAGCTCACCGCAGGGAGAACTGGAAGTGTTGAGCGGTTGCGACGGCGAGATCCTGGCCAAAGTGGCGCTGCCGGCCGGCGCCACTTTGGGCGAACAATTCACTCTGGAAGCGCCACTGCCGCCACGCGAAGGCGTCCATGATCTGTGCCTGCGCTTCACTGCGCCCATCGAAGGTCCGCTGTACGCGATCGGGGCCGTCCACCTGATCGAGGCCACCGCGCAGTCGCCACCCAAGCGCTGATTCACCTTAAGGAGCTTTGCATGTTCTCGCCCTACCTCCGCTTGCGTTCCTGCCGCTTTCCTTACTGGGCCGCACTGCTTTGCACGGCTCTGGCAATGCCGGCTTGGGCCGCACCGCCAACCTCGCTCAGCCTCGATGAGGGTTGGCAAGTTCGGTTACTGCCGAGACAGGCGCAGGCGAAGGAGCATCCGCAAGCGCAGGCGTGGCTGCCGGCACAGGTGCCGGGCACGGTGCAGACGGATCTGATGGCGGCCGGACTGGTGCCCGATCCGTTCCTGGGCAGCAACGAGGGCGCGATCCAATGGGTGGGCCTGAGCGACTGGCAGTACCGCGGCCGTTTCAAAATCGATGCGGCGACTTTGAAGCGCGAGCGCGTCGAACTGGTATTCGACGGGCTGGACACGCTGGCCGAGGTTCGCCTCAACGGCAAGCCGCTGTTGGACGCGGACAATATGTTCCGGCGTTGGCGCGTGGATGCCAAACCGCTGCTCAAGCGCGGCGAGAACGTGCTTGAAGTGATCCTGCGCTCGCCGATCAAGAAGATCCAGCCGTGGCTGGCGCAACAGCCGTATGCGCTGCCGGGCGGCTACGACTCGGCCTTCGGCGATGAGCCGAAGGCCCGGCTCAGCACCACCTACGTCCGCAAGGCGCCCTACCATTTCGGCTGGGACTGGGGGCCGCGCATCGTCACCGCCGGCATCTGGAAGAACGTGCGTCTGGAAGCCTGGGACACGCTGCGCGTGGAGGACCTGCACATTGCACAGCAACGGGTGGACGCGCGAGCGGCGCAGCTGGAAGCGCAGATCGAGCTGGAGGCCAACGCCAGCGGGCCGGTGCAGGTCGCGCTGGAAGTGCGCGGCCCGGACGGCGCCTTGGTCACGCGGCTCGAACGCGATGCGGTGGTCGATCCCGGCCGTAATCGCATCGATATGCCGCTGCGCATCGCCGACCCCAAGCGCTGGTTCCCGTTCGGCTACGGCGCCCAGGATCGCTACACCTTTGTCGCGACGCTGCGCGATGCCAGTGGCGACACGCACGCGGTCCAGCGCAGCACCGGTCTGCGCACCGTCGAGCTGCGCCGCGAGAAGGACCAGTGGGGCAAGAGCATGGAACTGGTGGTCAACGGCATCCCGATTTTCGCCAAGGGCGCCAACCTGATTCCGCTGGACAGCTTCCCCACCCGTGTGGATGAGCAGCGCATGCGCCGCACTTTGCTCGACGCACGCGAAGCCAACATGAACATGTTGCGCATGTGGGGCGGCGGCCACTACCAGGACGACCGCTTCTACGAGCTCGCCGACGAACTGGGCGTCATGATCTGGCAGGACTTCATGTTCGGCGGCGCTATTCCGCCGTACGACGTGGCTTTCCGCGAGAACACAAGGCAGGAAGCGATCGAACAGGTCAAGCGCCTACGCGACCATCCCAGCATCGTGATGTGGTGCGGTAACAACGAAGTGCAGACCGGTTGGGATCACTGGGGCGACCGGGTCAAGTTCAAACAGTCGATCGATCCGGAGGAACGCGGCCGAATCGAACGCGGCATGACCACGTTGTTCGGCACAGTGTTCCGCGAGGTGGTCGCCGTGCACGATCCGGACGTGCCGTACTGGGCGACCTCGCCCGGCACCGATTTCGATGGCGGCGCGGACCTGAGCGACGATGGCGACATGCACTACTGGCAGGTCTGGGGCGGCGAAGCCAAGCCGGTCGAGGCCTACCTGGACGTCGACAGCCGTTTCCTGTCCGAATACGGGCTGCAGTCCTTTCCGGACATGCGCACTCTCCGCGCCTTCGCCGGCCCACAGGACATGCAACCGGAATCACCGGTGATGCGCGCGCATCAGAAGTACGACAACGGCAACGGCAATCAACGCCTGCTCCTGTACATCCGCCGCGAGTTCGGCGAACCGAAGGATTTCGAAAGCTTCGTCTACCTGAGCCAACTGATGCAGGCCGAAGGCATCGGTCTGGCCGCCTCGCACCTGCGCGCGTCGCGTCCTCAGGCGATGGGTTCGCTGTACTGGCAACTCAATGACGTGTGGCCGGGCGCATCGTGGTCCAGCGTGGACTACTACGGACGATGGAAAGCGCTCAACTACCACGCCCGTCATTTCTACGCGCCGGAGCTGGCCGCCGCGCTGCGCAAGGACGGCAAGACGACGCTTTCCCTGGTTTCCGACCGCACCGCACCGCTTGCCGCACGCTGGCGGCTGCGCGTAATGGATTTCGACGGGAAGGAACTGAGCCGCCGCGAGAAGACAGCGACGCTGCCGCCACTGAGCAGCACCCCGATCGGCCAATTCAGCGATGCGCAACTGCTCGGCCGCGCCGATCGGAAGCGAAGCTTTGCGGTGTTCGAACTGCTCGATGGTGAGCGCGTACTGTCGCGCCAGTTGGTGTTCTTCGATGCCGCCAAGCATCTCGCGCTGCCTGCCGTACAGGTCCGCAGCGAATGGAAGGCCGACGGCGACGGCTTCGCGCTGACCTTGTCCAGCGACGCGTTGGCGCGCGAGGTCTGGCTCTCGTTCGGCGATCTGGACGTGCATGTCTCCGATAACGCCTTCGACTTGTTGCCGGGCGAACCGCTGACGGTACGCGTACGCAGCGCCTCGACATTGGAAACACTGCAGGCGTCGCTGCAGATCCGTGACCTCGCGGCGACACTCGCTGGTGCGCCGGCTGAACCTGCGGAGGCGAAACGATGAGTAATCCGTCATCCCCGCGCAGGCGGGGATCCAGTGCCTTTTGTTCTTCCCGTGCCCAAAATCGCTGGGTCCTCGCCTGGGTGGGGATGACGATGCTGGTCGCCTTGCTTGCCATCGCATCCGCTCCCGTCCGCGCCGACGAAGCCGAGGACCGCGCGGCCGCGCTGGTGGCGAAGATGACGCGCGAGGAGAAGATCGCTCAGACCATGAACGCCGCTCCGGCGATTCCGCGGCTGCGCGTGCCGGCCTACGAATGGTGGAACGAGGGTCTGCATGGTGTCGCCCGCAGCGGCCATGCCACGGTGTTCCCGCAGGCGATCGGGCTGGCGGCGAGTTGGAATACCGATCTGCTCGAGCAAGTCGGTACCGTGACCTCGACCGAGGCGCGCGCCAAGTTCAACATTGCAGGCGGCCCTGGCAGCGATCACAAGCGTTATGACGGTCTGACCATCTGGTCGCCGAACATCAATATCTTTCGCGACCCGCGTTGGGGCCGCGGCATGGAAACCTACGGCGAAGATCCCTACCTCACCGGAGAACTGGCGGTAGGTTTCATTCGCGGCCTGCAGGGCGACGACCCGCAACACCCGCGCACGATCGCCACCCCCAAGCACCTTGCCGTGCACAGCGGTCCGGAGCCGGGCCGCCATGGCTTCGACGTCGACGTCTCCCCGCGCGACCTGGAGGCGACCTATTTGCCTGCGTTCCGCGCCGCGCTGGTCGAGGGCCATGCCGGCGCGGTGATGTGCGCCTACAACTCGCTGCACGGCCTGCCAGCCTGCGCTGCCGACTGGCTGCTCGATGGCCGCTTGCGCGGCGACTGGGGCTTCAAGGGTTTCGTGGTCTCCGACTGCGATGCGCTCTACGACATGCTTCACTTCCATTACTTCCGTCCCGACGAAGCCGGTGCCGCCGCCGCCGCGCTGAAGGCCGGGCACGATCTCAACTGCGGCAACACTTATCGCGCACTGGGGCAGGCGCTGGATCGTGGCGAGGCCGACGAAGCGCTGCTGGACCAATCGCTGGTACGCCTGTTCGCCGCACGCTACCGCCTGGGTGAACTGGAACGACCCCGACAGGATCCTTACGCACGATTGGGTGCGGACGACATCGGCGCACCCGCCGGCCGCAAGCTGGCGCTTGAAGCGGCATTGCAGTCGCTGGTGCTGTTGAAGAACCAGGGCGCGACACTGCCGCTGAAGCCGGACACCAGGCTGGCGGTGATCGGCCCGAACGCCGACGCTCTTGCCGCACTGGAAGCCAACTATCAAGGCACCTCGGTCGATCCGGTGACGCCTTTGGTGGGTTTGCGACAACGCTTCGGTCAGCAGCGCGTGAGCTATGCCCAAGGCGCGCCGCTGTCTGCCGGAGTGCCGGTGATGATTCCGGAAACCGCACTGCGCAACGACGGAAAAGTGGGCCTGAAGGGCGAGTACTTCGACAATCCGGACTTGGCCGGCACTCCACGTCTGGTACGTCAGGATCGCGTGATCAGCTTCAACTGGGATCAGGTGGCGCCGGCTTCCGGCGTAGACAAGAATCGTTACTCGGTACGCTGGACCGGCGAACTGCTGCCGCCCGGTCCCGGCGACTACACGTTGGCGGTACGCGTGGCGCGCTGCTTCGATTGCACCGGGCACGATCCGGTGCGCCTGTACATCGACGACGAACTGGTGATCGCAGGCAACGCCGAAGACAAGCGCGTTGCCACCGGTGTGCATAACGCCGACGGCCGCAACGTCGAGGCGCAGATCCGTTTCGAGGACACGCGACCACGGCGGCTCCGTCTGGAGATCGAACACCAAGGCCAGGATCAGGGCCTACGCCTGGAATGGCTGGCGCCGGCGGAGGCGCAACTGGCCGAAGCCGAGCGCGTAATCGCGCAGGCCGACGCAGTGGTGGCTTTCGTCGGTTTGTCGCCGGATGTGGAGGGCGAAGAACTGAAGGTCGACGTGCTCGGTTTCGACGGCGGCGACCGCAACGCGATCGGTCTTCCGGCGATGCAGCAGGCGCTGCTCGAACGCGCCAAGACCAGCGGCAAGCCCCTGATCGCGGTGTTGATGAGCGGCAGCGCGGTGGCGTTGAACTGGGCGCAGCAACATGCCGATGCCATCCTCGCCGCGTGGTACCCCGGCCAGTCCGGCGGCACCGCCATCGCCCAGGCCCTGGCCGGCGATTTCAATCCCGGCGGCCGACTGCCGGTGACCTTCTACCACTCGACCAAGGACCTGCCGGCCTACATCAGCTATGACATGAAGGGCCGCACCTACCGCTACTTCACCGGCACGCCGCTGTATCCGTTCGGTCACGGCCTGAGCTACACCAGCTTCGCTTATGACGCGCCTCGGCTGTCGACGCCGACGTTGAAGGCTGGCGAACCGCTGCGTGTAAGCGTGCGGGTGCGGAACAGCGGCGACCGCAGCGGCGATGAGGTGGTGCAGGTTTATCTCGAGTATCCGCAGCGACCGCAATCGCCGATCCGCAGTCTGGTCGGATTCGAGCGGTTGACGCTGAAGCCAGGCGAATCGCGTGAACTGAACTTCGAACTGGACGCGCGCAAGCTCAGCGACGTCGACCGCGCCGGCCAGCGCGCGGTCGAGGCCGGCAACTACCGCGTATTCGTCGGCGGCGGCCAGCCCGGCACCGGTGCGCCGGGTGGCGAAGCGGCGTTCTCGATCCAGGGTCGGATGCCGATGCCGAAGTGACGGAGGCGTCAAGCGCCATGGAAACACCCGGATCGGCGCCGCCCTTGCGCGGTCCACACCCAGAAGACGAATCAGGAATATTCGACATGCCCACCCGCCGCGATGTCCTTCATGTATTCGGCGCCGCCTTGCTGGCCACCGCCCTGCCCGGCTTTGCCGCCGACGGTGCGGCCTTCACCAGCCGCCGTCCGCCCAAGGCACGGCGCGGCTTCGTCAGCGCTGCGGTGGAACGCCAGCTGGCCCGAATCAAGGCGCAGGTCGGCGATCCCGAACTGGCCTGGTTGTTCGAGAACTGCTACCCGAACACGCTAGACACCACCGTGCAGACCGGCACCCGCGACGGCAAGCCGGACACCTTCGTCATCACCGGCGACATCGAAGCGATGTGGCTGCGCGACTCCTCCGCGCAGGTGCATTCTTATATCCCTCTGGCGAAACAGGACCCGGCGCTGCGGCGGATGCTGCATGGCCTGATCCGGCGGCAGTCGTTCTGCATCCGGCTCGATCCCTATGCCAACGCCTTTCTGCCCGATGACGCGACCCAGCGTCTGAAGTGGTCGGTGAACGACATCACCGAGATGAAGCCCGGTGTGGGCGAACGCAAATGGGAAGTCGATTCGCTGTGCTACCCGATCCGACTGGCGCACGCATACTGGCGCGCCACCGGCGACACCGCGCCGTTCGACGACGACTGGCGCGAGGCGATGCGTATCGTAGTGCGCACTTTCCGCGAGCAGCAGCGCCTGCACGACCGCGGTCCCTACACCTTCCAACGGCCCTCATCGCTCGCCACCGAAACTCTGGTGCTGGGAGGCTACGGCCAGCCGACCCGGCCCAACGGCATGATCCATTCGATGTTCCGGCCGTCCGACGACGCCTGCGTGTATCCGCTGTTCGTGCCGGCCAACCTGTTCGCGGTAACGGTGCTGCGGCAACTGGCGCAGATGAGCCGGACGATCCATCACGACCGCGACTTCGCCTCCGAGTGCAGCGCGCTCGCCGAGCAAGTGGAAAAGGCGACGCGCCAGCACGGTTTGATGCGCGACGCCGATGGTCAAGCGTTTTGGGCGTACGAGGTGGACGGATACGGCAACCAACTGTTCATCGACGACGCCAACGCGCCCGGCCTGCTGAGCCTGGCTTATCTGGGCTGCTGCGAGCGCGACGACCCCGTGTTCCTGCGCAGCCGTCAGTTGGCCTGGAGCGATCGCAATCCCTATTTCTGCCGCGGCCGCGCCGCCGAGGGCGTCGGCAGCCCGCACAGCGGCCTGCGCACGATCTGGCCGATGGCGATCATCCAATACGCGCTGGCCAGCGACGACGATACGCAAATCAGTCGGTGCCTACACTGGCTCAAGACCACCCACGCGGGCACCGGTTTCATGCACGAGGCCTTCGATCAGGACGATCCGGCGAAGTTCACCCGCGATTGGTTCGCCTGGGCCAACAGCCTGTTCGGCGAACTGGTTATCGATTTGGCGCAGCGCAAACCGCACTTGCTGCGCAAAGTTTGACCTATCCCTTCTCCCGCTTGCGGGAGAACGCACTACGGAGAGCATGCATGCCAACACGACGCGGATTCCTGCAAAGCGCCATTGCGCTGGCTTTGTTCGGCGTGGGCGGACAGGCCAGACCGGCGCGCGCGCTTGCCGGAAACTTCGCGTTGCCCGCCGATGCCCGCGTGCGCGCGGACCTGACCCGCCATGTCGATACGTTCATCGGTACCGGCGGTCACGGCCACACCTTCCCCGGCGCCACGCTGCCGTTCGGCATGGTGCAGCTCAGCCCGGACACCTACAACGCGGTTTGGGATGCGTGCAGCGGCTACCACGAGTCCGACGGTTCGATCATGGGCTTCTCGCACACCCATCTGTCCGGCACCGGCATCGGCGATATGCTCGACTTCCTGATAGTGCCGCGCACGGGTGAAGTCAGACTGCAGCCCGGTCCGCTGAACGCCCCGGAGACCGGCTATCGATCGCGTTACGATCACGCCGATGAGGCCGCCTCTCCGGGCTATTACCGGGTGCTGCTGAAGGACACCGGCATCCACGCCGAACTGACCGCTACCGCGCGCGCCGGCCTGCACCGCTATCGCTTCCCCCAAGGCCAGCCCGGTCATCTGCTGCTGGACTTGAGCCACGGCTTCCAGGACAACGCATCCACTCCGACCCGCGTCAGCGACGCGCAGTTGCGTATCGTCGACGAACGCACGGTCACCGGCGGCCGTCGCGTCTATCAATGGGCGAAGGGCCGCTATCTGTTCTTCGCGATGCGGCTGTCGCGTCCGTTCGCGCAAGTGCAGTTGTATAGCGACGACCAGCCATTGGCCGAACAGGCGCGCCAGGCCGACGGCACCCGGCTGAAGGCGGCGCTGCATTTCCCGGATGCCGACGCCGCGCCACTGCTGATCAAGGTCGGCATCTCCGCGGTCAGCGCCGAGAATGCGTTGGCGAACCTCGATGCCGAGTTGCCGGATTTCGATTTCGCCCGCGTGCACGCCGAGGCGGTCGCCGCCTGGGAGAAGGAACTGGCGCGGGTGCGCATCGATACCGACGACCCCGATACCGATGACGGCACGCAGCGGCGCATCTTCTACACCAGCCTGTACCACTCGCTGTTGGCGCCGACCTTGTTCAGCGACGTGGATGGCCGCTACCGCGGCATGGACCTGCAGGTGCATACCTTGCCCGAGGGCTACCGCAACTACAGTACCTATTCGCTGTGGGACACCTATCGCGCCTTGCACCCGCTGTTGACTTTGGTGCAGCCCGAACGCGTTCCCGATCTGATCCAGGGCTTGGTGCGCGGCGCGGCCGAATGCCCGGATGGGGTCGGCATCTGGCCGCTGCAGGGCGTAGAGACTGGCACCATGATCGGTTACCACTCGGTGGTGGCGCTGGCCGAAGCCCACGCCAAGGGCTTCGAGGGCATCGACTACGCCGCGGCTTGGCCGTTGTACCGCAAGCGCGCGATGGACGACGACTCGCATGGCCTGCCCTACTACCGCCGACTCGGCTACATCCCCAGCGACAAGGTCAACGAAGCGGCCAGCCGCACCTTGGAATACGCCTACGACGACTGGGCCTGCGCGCATCTGGCGCGCGCGGCCGGCGCCGAGGACGACTACCGCGCTCTCCTCGCCCGCTCGCGCAACTATCGCAACCTGTTCAACCAGGACAGCGGCTTCATCCAGCCGCGATTGGAAGACGGCAGCTGGGCCGCACCGTTCGACCCGCGCGCGCTCGGCCACTCGGAGCGTTGGCACGACTTCACCGAATCCAACGCCTGGCAGGCCACCTTCCTCAATCAGCACGACCTATACGGCTACATGGAACGGTTCGGCGGCCGCGACGGTTTCGTGCGCAAGCTCGATGAACTGTTCAGCACCAGCTCCGAGCTGCCGGCCGGCGCGCCGCCGGATATCGATGGCATGGTCGGCCAGTACGCGCACGGCAACGAGCCCAGCCACCACGTCGCCTATCTCTACGCTTACGCCGGGCAACCCTGGAAGACTCAGGCCATGGCGCGCCGACTGCTGCGCGAGCAGTACCGCGACGCCCGCGACGGTCTGTCCGGCAACGAAGACTGCGGGCAGATGAGCGCCTGGTTCGTGCTCAGCGCGCTGGGCTTCTACCCGGTCGATCCGGTCAGCGGCAATTACGTGTTCGGCAGTCCCCTCTTCCGCCGCGCCGAACTGGATGTCGGCGGCGGCCGCACCCTGCGCATCGTCACCCGCCACAACAGCGCACGGAACGTCTACGTGCAACGCGTGCGTTGGAACGGCAAACCGTATGCGCGCAGTTGGATACGCCACGCCGACCTGGCCGCGGGCGGCACCCTGGAATTCGAGATGGGGCCGGAACCCAATCGGGATTTCGGCAGTCGTCTGGAAGATTTGCCACCGTCGTTTATTTGAAGCAGGAAGTTGGGAATTGGAAATCGCCAGAGCATTGGCTTCTCCCTTCTCCCTCCGGGAGAAGGTGCCCGTAGGGCGGATGAGGGAATGGCAATGACGTGCCATCGAGTTTGCTGCACGCGGACACTCCACTCCCTCATCCGTCGCTGCGCGCCACCTTCTCCCGGTGGGAGAAGGGAAAAAGGCCCGAGCAAGCAATCCGTCACCAATGCAACACACTGAAGAGACCCACATGCTGCGCAACCTCCTCGCATCACTCGTCGTAACGCTCGCGCTGACGGCACCGACCACAGGCATCGCTGCAGACATCTGGCCCGTGTTCTCGACCCAAGCCACCCATTTCACCCGCGACGGCGAGCCCTACCAGATCGTCTCCGGCGCGATCCATTTCCAGCGCATACCGCGCGCGTATTGGAAGGACCGTCTGCAGAAGGCACGCGCGCTCGGTCTGAACACGGTGGAGACTTACGTATTCTGGAATCTGGTGGAGCCGCGACGCGGCGAGTTCGACTTCCAGGGCGACAACGACGTCGCCGCCTTCGTACGCGAGGCTGCCGCGCAGGGACTGAACGTGATCCTGCGCCCCGGCCCCTACGTCTGCGCCGAATGGGAAGCCGGCGGCTATCCGACCTGGTTGTTCGCGGAGCCGGGCATGCGCGTGCGCAGCCGCGATCCGCGTTTCCTCGCCGCCAGCGGCGCGTACCTGAAAGCCGTCGCCGAGCAGGTGGGTCCGTTGCTCAACGGCAACGGCGGCCCGATCATCGCGGTGCAGGTCGAGAACGAGTACGGCTCCTACGACGACGATCACGCCTATATGCGGGCCAATCGCGAGTTGTTCGTGCAGGCCGGCTTCGACAAGGCACTGCTGTTCACTTCCGATGGCGCCGACATGCTCGCCAACGGCGCGCTCGTAAACGGCACGTCGCCCGACACGCTGGCGGTGGTGAACTTCGCGCCTGGCGAAGCCAAAAGCGCGTTCGAGAAGCTGGAGAAGTTCCAGCCAGGCCGGCCACGCATGGTCGGCGAATACTGGGCGGGCTGGTTCGATCATTGGGGCAAGCCGCACGCCAGCACCAACGCCAAACAGCAGGCCGAGGAATTGGAATGGATACTGCGACAGGGCCATTCGGTGAATCTGTACATGTTCGTCGGCGGCACCAGCTTCGGCTTCATGAACGGCGCCAACTTGCAGGGCAATCCCAGCGACCATTACGCGCCGCAGACCACCAGTTACGACTACGACGCGGCGTTGGACGAGGCCGGACGGCCGACGCCTAAGTTCGCGTTGCTCCGCGACGCCATCGCACGTTCGACCGGAGTGCAGCCGCCACCGCTGCCGGCGCCGGTGCGCTTCGCCGCGTTGCCGCGGGTCGCGCTGCGCGAATCGGCGTCGCTATGGGACAACCTGCCCGAGCCGGTCGCCAGCGACACCCCATTGCCAATGGAAGCCTATGGCCAGGATTACGGCTACATCCTTTACCGCACCACCGTGACCGGGCCGCGCAAGGGCGAGTTGTATTTGGGCGAAGTGCGCGATTACGCGCGCGTCTATCTCGATCGCAAGCTAGCCGGCAGCGTCGAACGCCGTTTGCAACAGGTATCGGTGACGCTGGACGTACCCGCTGGAGAACACACGCTCGACGTGCTGGTGGAAAACAGCGGGCGCATCAACTATGGCCCGCGCATGGCCGACGGCCGCGCCGGACTGGTCGATCCGGTGTTGCTGGACGGCGAACGCTTGCTGGGTTGGCAGGCGTTCCCGTTGCCGATGCGTTCGCCCGACACGCTGCGAGGCTGGACCACAGCCAAGGTGGAAGGTCCGGCGTTCCACCGCGGCAGCTTGCGCATCGCCGCTCCGGCCGACGTCTGGCTCGACATGGCTGCGTTCGGCAAGGGTTTCGCCTGGGCCAACGGCCGCAATCTGGGTCGCCACTGGAACATCGGCCCGCAGCGCACGCTGTACTTCCCGGCGCCGTGGCAACGGCAAGGCGACAATCCGTTGGTGGTGTTCGATCTGGACAGCGTCGACGACGCCAGCGTGCGCGGCACCACGGAGCCGTTGTGGAGCAATCACGGACATGACTGAGGTTCGCGGCATGCTCGCTGGATCAAACCCTTCCCCACCGTTCCCGATCCGCGCGGCCAATGGCCGTGCCATCGCTTGCAAGGTATCCCGATGACCCGCCTCTTTCGCTTTCCTATCCTTCGCCTGGCCGCGCTCACGCTGTCCTTTCTGGCTCTGCCGCTGGCCGCCGCGCAGAACTTCTCCGAGGTTCGGCCATCGCCACAACAAGTGGCTTGGCAGGAGATGGAGTTCGGCGTGATCGTGCACTTCAATCCCAACACTTGGCTGGACCAGGAATGGGGCGACGGCACCGCCAGTCCGTCGGTGTTCAATCCCGATCAGGTCGATCCCGGGCAATGGGCGCGCGCGGCCAAGGCAGCCGGTGCGAAATACCTGATCCTGGTCGCCAAGCATCATGACGGCTTCGCCCTATGGCCGACCGCGCAGAGCGAATATTCGGTCAAGAACAGTCCCTGGCTGGGAGGCAAGGGCGACCTGGTCAGGATGACCAGCGAAGCGGTTCGCAAGGAAGGCTTGGGCTTCGGCATCTACCTGTCGCCCTGGGACCGGCACGAACCCAAGTACGCCGACGCCAAGGCCTACGACAAGTTCTATACCGCGCAGTTGGTGGACCTGGCGCTTCATTACGGGCCGATCACCGAATGGTGGCTGGACGGTGCCGGCAGCGCCGGCCATGTCTACGACTTCGACAAATACATCGAGGAGCTGCGCACCTACCAGCCGAACGCGATGGTGTTCGCCGACACGGCGCTGTTCGAGTACGGCGACATCCGCTGGGTCGGCAACGAAGACGGCTTCATCGTGGGCGAGAACTGGAACGTGATCGATCGTCATGGCTTCCTGCGCTGGCGGCCGGTGGAAGTGGATACGCCGCTGCATCGTTTTCAATGGTTCTGGCATCCCAACAGCGACCAGACTCTCAAGAGCCTGGACGAGCTGGTGGAGATCTGGGAGAAGAGCGTGGGCTTGGGCGGTCAGCTGGTGCTGGGGATCGCGCCAGACACCCGAGGTCTGTTGCCGGAAGCGGACGTACGGCGGCTGCGCGAGCTGGGCGAAGCGATCCAGGCGCTGTATGGACCTGCCAAGAACTTGGTGCCGAGCAGTCTGAAAAGCGCAGGTACCGGTGCCGCGGCGGCCGATGGCGACCGCGACACTTTCTGGAGTGCGCCCGAGGGCTCGCACCATGCGACCTTGGAGCTGACTTTCAAACAGCCGGTGACTTTCGACAGCGCGCTGAGCATGGAATGGATCAACGCCGGCCAGCGCGTGCAGAAATACGCGGTGGAGGCGTGGCAGGACGGTCGGTGGGTGCGGCTGACGCAGGCGCAGGCGATCGGACGGATGAAGATCGATCGTTTCGCGCCGGTGACCACCTCGCGAGTACGCCTGAACATCCTGTCCAGTTCCGATCCCGCGCACATCCGCGAGTTCCAATTGTTCAACACCGGCAAAGGCGTAGCAGCGGCGCGGTGAGCGCCCGTATCCTCATCCATGCGTCTTCCACGAACCAATGCCCTACTCGCCTTCTCGTTGCTTGCCACCGTGACATCGTGCGGAGCCTTACCCGCACGGTCGCCGGTGGTGCTGGAGGAATTCATCGCCACGCGGCCGCCGACGCCGCAAAGCCATGCGTCCACCCTGGTCGAAACCCGCGACGGCAGCTTGCTCGCCGCTTGGTTTGGCGGCGAACACGAAGGCGCGGCGGATGTAGGCATCTGGCTTGCTCGCCGCGATGCAGACCACTGGCAATCGCCGCGACGCGTGGCCGACGGCGCCCAGGGCAACAACATGCAGGACAACAGCCGGCCGCAGCCGGCGTGGAATCCGGTGCTATTCCAACCCGAGCAGGGTCCATTGCAGTTGTACTACAAGGTCGGCCCGAATCCGCGGCAATGGTGGGGACTGCTCACCCTCTCCTCCGACGACGGCGCGCATTGGTCCGCGCCTAGGCGTCTGCCCGACGGCATTCTCGGTCCGATAAAGAACAAGCCGCTGCAGTTGGCCAACGGCCGCATTCTCGCCCCGAGCAGCAGCGAGGACGAGACCGACGGCTGGCGCGCGCACATCGAAACCAGCGACGACAACGGGCTGCACTGGCGGCGTGGCGGCGCGCTCAACGATCCTGCGCATATCGGGGCGATCCAGCCCAGCCTGCTGCGCCATCGCGACGGCCGCCTGCAGGCGCTCGGACGCAGCAAACAGAACCATGTGTTCAGCGTCTTCTCCAACGACGATGGCGCCACTTGGGAGCCGATGACCTTGCTGGACATCGAAAATCCCAACTCCGGCACCGATGCGGTGATGCTGCGCGACGGCCGCGCGTTGCTGGTCTATAACCCGACCTTGGCCGGCAAGGACTGGTGGGAGGGTCGAGGTGTGCTGGCGGTGGCGCTGTCGGATGACGGCATGCGCTGGCGGCGCGTGCTGACGCTGGAGGACAGTCCCAAGGACGAGTTCTCCTATCCGGCAGTCATCCAGACCCGCGACGGACTGGTGCACATCAGTTACACCTGGAAGCGCCAGCGCATCAAGCACGTGGTGCTGGATCCACGCTTGCTGCCGTCTCCATAGCAGGGGATTGTCGGATCATCGGAATTGATGGCTTAGGAATTGATGGTTTACGCGCTGCCGAGGACGTCACTTTGACGAGCCAACGGCTGTTGAAAAGCCCTTACCTGTGCGGCCAGCCCGGCGATTTGTGATCAGCGGCTCACAAAACTCATTTGTGAGCTCGCGTTGGTCCAGGAAACGGTACCTGACCGGCACTTGCGCCACGGTCGAACGGCTATGCTTTGGCGGTCCGGGCCTCAACCACGCACAGTCGATTTGGCCGTTGGCGGCAGCCGCCGCCAAGTGCGGCAAACGAGACGTCACGACTTGCAGGTGTGCCCCGTTTGTCGCAGGATACGACTGTTGGATCGATCTAAATCGGATTGGTGACGCCTTGGATAAACCGCGCCGTATCACCCTGAACGACATTGCGCTCGCTTGTGGGGTTTCGCGCGCGACCGTGTCGCTGGTGTTGCGTCGCAGTCCGTTGGTGCACGCCAATATGCGCCGCCGGGTCGAGGCGGAAATGCAGCGTCAGGGCTACGTCTACAACCGCGCCGCCGCCAACCTGCGCCAGCGCGTGTCCACCACGGTGGCGCTGGTCATCAACGACTTGTCCAATCCGTTCTTCGCCGAGTTCGCTACCGGCGTCGACGAGGCGCTCGGCGCGAAGGGCTACGTCACCCTGCTCGGTAGCAGCAATGAGTCGCCTGCGCGGCAGCGTCAGCTGTTGGGATCGCTCATAGAGCATCATCCGGCCGGGATCATCCTGTCGCCGGCCGAAAACAGCGACGTCACCGATGTGGAAATGACGATCGGCCGGCACGCGCCGCTGCTGGTCTTCAACCGCGAACTGACCGGCACGCCGGATACGGGTTTCGAATACGACTTTCTTGGCCTCGACAATCGCGCCGGCGCGCGCGTGGCGACCAAGCGGCTATTGGAGTTGGGACATCGCCGTATCGCCTTCTATGGCGGTCACGCCAATTCCAGTTCCTGCCGCGAACGCCGTCTGGGCTACCAGGACGCGTTGCGCGCGGCGAGCATCCAGGTCGATCCGTCCTCGATGATCGAAACCGCGCCCACCCGCCTCGAAGCCAATGTGCATGCCGACGCATTGTTCGCCGTCGATGCGGCGCCCACCGCGGCGGTTTGCTACAACGACGCGGTGGCGCTGGGTCTGATGCTGGGGCTGGCCCGCCTGGGTCGCCAACCGGGCGTCGACTTCGCCGTTACCGGTTTCGACAATATCCCCGAAGCCGCAGTCGGCGTTCCGCCACTGACCACGTTGAACGCCGATCCGCGCGCGCGCGGGCGCCAGGCCGCCGAACTTCTTTTGCAGCGCGCTGCGGCGCCGTCGTCGCCGCGGCAATCGGTGATCGTGCCCGTGCAGCTGACCGAACGAGAGAGTACCCCGCATGCGCTCAGCGCCTGAGTTCCGCGATCCGCAACGAGTGGTAACCGATTGATGAGCGCCGCCAACGACACCATCCTCTGCTTCGGCGAAGCGCTGATCGACTTCCTCGCCGGCGAGCCCGTCGAAGGCCAAGCACGCACGTTCCGCCAGTTCGCCGGCGGCGCACCGGCCAACGCCGCGGTCGCGGTGGCGAAACTGGGCGGCCGCTGCGAATTCGTCGGCATGCTCAGCGAGGACATGTTCGGCGACTTCCTGTTGCACAGCCTGCGCGACGCCGGCGCCGGCGTACGCTACGTGCGCCGCACCGCTGCGGCCAATACCGCGCTGGCCTTCGTCTCGCTGGATGCGCACGGCGAACGCAGCTTCAACTTCTACCGTCCGCCCGCCGCCGACCTGTTGTTCCGCGACGCGGATTTCGACCCCGACTGCTTCGCCGCAGCCGGCATCTTCCATGCCTGCAGCAACAGCCTGACCGATGCCGACATCGCCGCAGCGACGCTGTCGGGCATGGTCCGCGCGCGTGCCGCCGGTGCGCTGGTCAGCTTCGACCTCAATTTGCGTCCTGCGCTGTGGCCAGACGCGGCGCCGCCTCTGCCCGTGCTTTGGCGCGCGCTCGAGGCCGCCGATCTGATCAAGCTGGCGCGCGAGGAGCTCGAATATCTGAAAGAAGGCCGCTTCGGCGACGACGACGTCGTTGCCCGCCTGCTGCGCACCGCGCGTCTGGTATTGATCACCGACGGCGCCGCGCCGATGCGCTGGTACGCGCGCGGACGCAGCGGCGAACTGCCGACGATCGATGTCAAGACGGTGGACACCACCGCCGCCGGCGATGCTTTCATCGGCGGTCTGCTGTCGCAGCTTCAGCGCGAAGGGGTCGATACGCGCACGTTCGATGCGTTCCTCGCCGATTCGACGGAACTCGAGCGCTGTCTGCGTTACGCCTCGGCCTGCGGCGCGCTGGCAGTGACCCGGCATGGCGCGTTCGCGGCGCTGCCGACGCATGCCGAAGCGATCGCGCTGCTCGGCGCAGCGGCGGTGGAAGCCTAGATGGAGCCGGCCGCCTCGCCGCTGCCGTTTATACCGTCGGCATTCGTGGCGAGAGAGGCATCGCTCATGTCCGCTTGGCGGCGCAGCGCAACGCTTCGACGAGGCGACGCACCTCGGCGGCATCGCTGCGGGTTTCGCCACCCGCCATGCCTAATGCGTCCGCCGGTGCGAATCGCATCCGCGAAGGCAATGCGCGCTTGGCCGAGGCATGGAATTCACGTGCGCCGGTCGCGGCCATGAGCGTTGCGATGTTGTCGGCGTCGATGCCCGCGCCCGGCATGATCTCGATGCGGCCGGCGGCCTGTTCGATCAACCGTCGCAGGTTGGCGCTGCCTTCTATTGCGCTGGCTGCGCCGCCGGAGCTGAGCACGCGCCTGAACCCGAGGCCGATGACCGCCTCAAGCGCTGCCATCGGGTCGCGGCAGACGTCGATTGCACGGTGGAAGGTGAGATCGACCCCGTCGGCGGCGGCGACCAGTTCCCGGCAACGCGTCACGTCGACGTCGCCATCCACGGTCAGTGCACCGACCACCACCCCATCGCAACCGGCGGCGGCGCAGTGGGCGATATCGGAGAGCATGGTCGCGTGCTCCTCGTCTCCGTATGCGAAGTCGCCAGCGCGCGGCCGCACCAGCACATGCACCGGGATGGACAAGCGTTCGCGCACCAGTGCGATCTGCGCCGGCGACGGAGTCAGGCCGCCTAGCTCCAGCGCCGTGCATAGTTCGATGCGCGAAGCGCCCCCTTCCTGCGCGGCCAGCGCCGAGGCGAGCGAGTTGGCGGCGATTTCGAGGACGTACGGCGCGCTCGCCTCGGCGCGTTGCTGTTCCGCTGATGCTCCTTTCACTACCTGCCGGCTCCCTATTCTGGTTCGGATTGCGAGAATGCCATCGCCAATGGCATTCGCTCGCGAAGACGTCCACGTTAGCACTGCTCCCGTTGCCCGGCCAATCGAGCCCGGCAGCGAAAACAACCTCCCCATCGAGAACAACCAATGAAACCGCTACGACTCGTATTGGCCGCGTTGCTGTGCGCGGCGCCACTGTCCGCCGTGCACGCCGAAGACCATGGCGCTTACGTGCCGGAAACCGACCCGTTGGTGGTGCGCAAACTGGAGCAATGGCAGGACTGGAAGTTCGGCTTCATGATGCATTGGGGTCCGTATAGCCAGTGGGGCGTGGTCGAGTCGTGGTCGATCTGCTCCGAGGACGTGGACTGGTGCAAACGTCCCGAGGGCGAGCCCTACGTCGACTACGTCAAGCGCTACGAACAACTGCCGACTACATTCAACCCGGTCAAGTTCGACCCGGAGCTGTGGGCGCGCATCGCCAAGGACGCCGGCACGAAGTACGTGGTTTTCACCACCAAGCACCACGACGGTTTCGCGATGTTCGACACACGGCAGAGCGATTACAGGATCACCGCGCCGAATGTTCCGTTCCACAGCAACCCGCGCTCCAACATCACCAAGGAAGTATTCGACGCGTTTCGCGCGCAGGACTTCGGCATCGGCGCTTATTTCTCCAAACCCGACTGGCATAGCGACGACTACTGGTCACCACGCTGGGCCACGCCGAACCGCCACAACAACTACGACACGCGCAAGCATCCGGACCTCTGGAAACGCTTCACCGACTTCACCCATGCGCAGGTCGGCGAACTGACTTCGCAGTACGGTCCGCTCGACATCTTGTGGCTGGATGGCGGCTGGGTGCGCCCGACCGACACCATGGACAACATTGCGGAGGGTAACGCCGGCGTGCCGTGGCCGCAGGACATCGATATGCCGGGCATGGCTGCGATGGCGCGTAAGAACCAGCCCGGCCTGATCGTCGTCGACCGCGCGGTGGGCGGGCGCTACGAGAACTACCGCACGCCGGAGCAGAAAATCCCCGACCAACCGCTGCCGTACCCTTGGGAGACCTGCATGACCCTGGGCGACTCGTGGTCGTACACACCGAACGACAACTACAAATCCTCGCGCAGCGTGGTGCAGATGCTGGTCGACGTGGTCGCCAAGGGCGGCAACTATCTGCTCAACGTCGGTCCCGACGCCAACGGTGAACTTCCTCCGGTCGCGGTCCAGCGCCTGCACGAAATCGGCACGTGGATGAAGGTCAACGGCGAAGCGATCTACGCCAGCCGATCCGTCGCCCCCTACCGCGACGGCAAGTTCCGTTACACGCGGCTGAAGGACGGCACCGTTTACGCGCTCTACCTCCCCGACGCCAATGAAAAGAAGTTGCCGGCGACGCTGCGCATTCCTGGCCCCGCACCCGTCGGCGGCGCGGAAGTGAAGCTGCTCGGCGACGACGCGCGGCTGGCGTGGCGTCGCGAGGGCGACACCACCGTGGTCGAGATCCCGGCATCGCTGCGCAAACAGACGGCCAACGCTTACGCCTGGGCTTTCCGTTTGCCCGGCGCGGCGCCCCTCGCCTTCGAAGGAAGCCCTGCCCTTTGATCACTTAGGTTCACCGGAAGGCCATGGTGAGGATGCGTAGCGCATCGCGGGACCTGGAGTCGTTAAGGGCGCTGTAGAGCATCACCTCCTGGTCAGGGATAGGCGGTAGCGCAAGGTTGCTGGCGACATCCACAGTGGCTACCGGTGCCGTACTTTTCGCCAGCAAAGCCACGGCCAGGCCTGCGGCCGCCGCAGCGCCCACGGCAGCGCCGCCTTTACCGATGAAAACTTCGCTCCAGGCAATACCGGACTTGTCGAGCGCACGCACCGCCATGGTTCGGATGCGGCAACTTTCGCCCTGCGTCGCGAGCGGCAGCGGCTGGCCGGCATAGGGCGTCCAGCCTGGCAGCGCGAACCAAGAGAAGGATTGGGCGAACACGGCCCTACCCCGCTTGCGCCCATCATCAGGGCGCAGTACCAGAGCCGCGTCGATCTCGCCTTGCTCGTAGGCCTGCATCAATTCGCGCGTCCCGGCAATGCGCAGCTCAATCAGCAGAGCGGGATCACGGTCCTTCAACTGGCGCAGCAATGCAGGTAGCTCGCCACCCACCAGCTGTTGACTGATGCCGATGGCCAGCCGACGAGGCTCGACCTCGAATGCGGCGGTGGCCCGGTCGTGAGCCGCCACCAGCTCGCGGGCCGCTTCCAGGAAGACCAATCCTTCCGCGGACAGGCGTACCTGTCGTGGCGTGCGCTCCAATAACCGGCGGCCGAGCTGTTGCTCCAGCCGCCGCAACTTGAGACTGATCGCGGACTGGGTGGTGCCCAACACGTCCGCGGCGCGGGTAAAGCTTTGCAGTTCTGCGGTGAGCGCGAACGCCCTGACCGCGGCTACGTCCAAGGTTTTCATGGGCTACAAAGATAAGGATTTGCAATGATTGATATATACACTAATGCCATATTCAAATGATAGGAGATGCACTACGGTTACTACCCGCACTCGCATTTAGGGAGAAACCGACTATGAGCACGATAGGTATTGGTCTAAGCGCATTGGCCGGCCTGAGCGGCTTGGCAATGGCCGCTCAAGCGACGGTCGAATCGCCTCTGCAAGGCACCTGGACGCTGGTGGCGGCGGATCGGATCTTGTCCAACGGCGAGCAGGTGCGCGATTACGGCGACAACCCCAAGGGCCGACTGATGGTCGACGCAGACGGACGCTATTCCCTGCAGATATTCAAGTCGGAGCGCCCGCGCTTCGAGGCAGCGGACAAGGCCGCGGGCAGAGAATCCGAATTCAAGGCCGCGGTGATGGGCTCCAGTACTCACTACGGGACTGTGGCAGTCGATGCGCACGAAGGCATTCTCACCTTCGCGATCGAGTCGGCCTCTTTCCCTAATTGGGAAGGCACCGTACAAAAGCGCAAGTACACCCTAAAGGATGGCGTACTGAGCTACCAGGTGCCGCCGCGTCCTGACGGAGGCATCCCGGTCTCGGTGTGGCGAAAGCAGGATTAGATTTTCCTCACGAGCCGTAGCCTAAGGCCATTTCATCTCACCCTTGGCGACCTTGGCGCTCAGTTCCAGCGAAGACACGCCAGCCAAGTCGGGATACCGCTGCTTCAGCGCTGCGATCAGCGCGTCGGCGTTCTTGGCCTTTGCCGTTTCCTCATCGAAGGCGCGGATGTAGTCGGCGGTGAAACGCACGGCATCCAGGTTCTGCGGCGAGCCTGGCTTGAAGTGGCCAGGAATCACAGCATCTGGTTTCAATGCGGCGATGCGGTCCAGCGTGGCCAGCCAGTCGGCGTGCGACTGCGGCGTCTGCGTATCGGCCATCCAGACGTACTCGCCGGCGAAGACGGAAATCCCTCCGAGCACGGTCTTGATGGAGGGGATCCAGACGAAGCTGCGATCCGGCGTGGGGCCATCGAGGCCAATGATCTCCAGTTGGTTCCCTTCCAACTCGATCTGGTTGCCCTGGATCGGCTCGGGAACGACGATCCGGCTGGGCGCGCCCGCGCCTAGCTTCGGTCCCCAGAACTGCAGCTTGCCTGCAGAGGTTTCCTTGATGTGGGCAATGGTCTGCGGGGTGGCGAGCACCCTCGCTTCCGGGAACGCGGTAGTCAAAGCCACCAGGCCGAAATAGAAATCCGGATCGCCGTGGCTGATATAGATCGTGGTCAGGCGCTTGCCCGAAGCCTTGATCAGATCGACCAGTTTCTGCGCGTCGACGGTGGAGAACTGCGCATCGACCAGCACCGCATCGTTGGCGCCGGTGATCAGCGTCGAGGACACCTCGAAGATGCCATTCGCACCGGGATTATAGACCTCGGTCTTCAGCGGTTGCAGGACGGGTTCGGGCGCGCTGGCCACCGCGGCCGTGGCTTCGGCTTCAGCATTGGCGGGAGTCTTTGCTGTGCATGCGCTGAGGGCGATGGCAATGGCGATCGCAATAGCTGCGCTTGAAGGACGAGCTTTCATGGTCTTTTCCTGGGGTTAGGTCTACGGAGATGGACGACCACAATAAGAGAATGAAATAGATCTAAAAACCGCGTATAAGTCGATTAACTGTTGCGTAAATCGATCAAATGGACCGGATCACCGCCATCACTGTCTTCGTCCAAGTCGCCGACCGCGGCAGCCTTACGGCCGCGTCCGAAGCGCTCTCCATGTCGCGCGCCATGGTGTCGCGCTACCTGTCCGAACTTGAGAATTGGCTAGGCGCGCGGGTCTTCCACCGCACTACCCGCCGTCTCAGCCTGACCCCCGCCGGGGAAGCGGCACTGTCGCGTTGCCGTACGATTTTGGAATTGGGCGAAGACATGCGTGCCGCCTTAGCCGATCCAGACGATGCGCCGCACGGCCGGATCCGCATCACTTGCAGCACCTCTTTCGGCCTCAGCCACCTGGCGGCGGCGGTAGCCGACTATGTGGCGCGCTATCCCGGCACAGCGGTCGACATGATGCTGATGGATCGCGCGGTGAATCTGGTCGAGGAGCGCATCGACCTGGCGATCCGTATCAGCGGCGAGCTCGACTCCGGGCTGATCGCGCGCAAGTTCTCTGTCTGCCGCTCGGTGCTGTGCGCCTCGCCGGCCTACCTCAGTACGCATGGCGTGCCGCTGCATCCCGAAGATCTGGCGATGCATAACTGCCTGACCCACCATTACGTCGGCAGAAGCCTGTGGCACCTCGAACGGGCCGGCCAGACCACGCCGGTTGCGGTCGGCGGCAACATCAGCGCCAACGAGGCCACCGCGTTGCTGCAAGCGGTAAGGGCCGACGCGGGCATCGCCATGCTGCCGACCTATCTGGTCTCGCCGTTGATCAGGAGGGGCGAACTGGTGGTCGTGCTGCCCGACTACGCCGTCGATAGCATGGGCATCTACGGCGTTTATACGTCTAGACGGCAGATGCCATTGATAGTGCGCAGCTTCCTGGATTTCCTCGCTGCCCGCTTCGGCGAAGAGCCGGAATGGGACCGGCTAATCGGGTAGAGCCCCGTCATGGCTTGCATGCCTCATGGACAGCGTCGTCCAGTTTGCGCAGAAGATCGAACGTCCTTTTCAGTCCTACCGAGATCAGCTTGGCCTCGCGACGCGCTTTGGCGGCATTGCATCTCTTGTCGGCGGCATCGATCGTATATCTCTTTCCGCCACGGTTGCCGGAATGTGCTCGACGCTCGCTTGCCGCACGTCCGAATTGCGCGAATTTCACCTCGCCCTGTCGACGTTTTTCCTGATTATGGCCAAGCTCCGCCACGGGCTCGGATTCCGGTACGGCATCCCACTGTTTCACCAGGCGCTGGCCAGCGTTGCAAGCTGCGGATTGATAGCTCACCTCCCTGCCCTTGACGCATTTATGAACCTGCTGCGCATTGCCCGTTGGCGCGATGAAAAACAACAACGACAGAATTGCGGCACGCATGTCCTGCTCCTCAGTCTGCATCGCCTGTCCGTAGGCGCTTGGCAATTTTATCGAAGCGCCAAGCTGACGCTGATGCGGATTGTTGGGCCGGATCCGTAGGACTTTCACCCTCATATCGGTAGGCGATGGCGGCAAGCGCCCTGCCCCGCATCGCGAGCGCGCATTCCTGCCGGGCCGCCTCGCATGGCCGGGGTGCGGTCCATTTCACAGATTCTTTGGTACTAGTGCTGGTAACGTTGAGTGCGCTTTGGGGAGCGGTCATGGGGTTGTTCAGTTACGCCGTGCTGCGCCCCGTAAAAAGCGTGACTGGTCATTCCCAGCGGAGGCGCGAGCGCCTCAGGACCATGCCGGGTGCCAGCCGCACCACAGCCCTTGTGTACCGCTTCCCCCGAAGCCGCTTCCCCCGGAGCGTTGATATCCATCCCCTGGAGCCCGCATGTCCACACCCACCCCTTTTGCCGCCGATTTCGAAGAAAAGGAGAGTCTTGCCACTCGCTTGGCGGAATCCGGTCGCCTCCCCGACAACCTGCTGCGCATGGGCATCCGCCGTCAATGCGCGCAACGTCTGAAAGACGAACGCAAAGGCGGTGCGGATGAAGTGTTCGCGCGTCAGCAGGCTTGGCTGGAAGGCTTGCGCAACAGCGATATCGCCACCGAGACGCAGACCGCCAATCGCCCGCATCACGAACTGCCGGCGGAATTCTTCCAGCTGTGTCTCGGTCGGCAGCTCAAATACAGCAGTTGCTATTGGGACGAAGCCACCACCAGCCTGAACATGGCCGAAGACCACATGCTGCGCCTGTACGGCGAGCGCGCCGAACTGGCCAACGGCCAGCGCATCCTGGAGCTGGGCTGCGGCTGGGGTTCGCTGACCTTGTGGATGGCCAAGCAGTATCCGGAGTCGAAAATCACCGCAGTCTCCAATTCGAAGATCCAGCGCGAATTCATCGAGGCCCGTTGCCGCGAGCGCGCCATCTTCAACGTGGAAGTCGTCACCGCGGACGTGAACAGCCTGCGCATGGAAGACGCAAGTTACGACCGCGTGGTGTCGGTGGAGATGTTCGAACACATGCGCAATTACCAGGAATTACTGTCGCGCATCGCCGGCTGGCTGGTGCCTGGCGGCAAGTTGTTCGTGCATCTTTTCTGCCACCGCGAGCTGCTGTACCTGTTCGAGGCCAAGGGCGAAGGCAACTGGATGGGACGGCATTTCTTCACCGGCGGACTGATGCCATCGGCCGACACCTTGCTGCACTTCCAGGACAGAATTTCGATCGAACAACGTTGGCTGTTGTCCGGCCAACATTACGAAAAGACCGCCAATGCCTGGTTGCAGAATCAGGATAACAACCGCGAGCAGGTGATGCGCGTGCTGCAAGGCGTCTACGGCATGGTCGACGCGCCAGTGTGGTACCAGCGCTGGCGCATGTTCTGGATGGCCTGCGCGGAGTTGTTCGGCTACGACAACGGCAACGAATGGATGGTGGCCCACTACCGCTTCAAGCGCTGAGCGGAAAAAATAGGCCGTGCGATCAGGTCCCGGGCAGGTCCTGGCTGACCTGATCCATTCCTTCCCATGGATCGTTGCGCAGCCTGGCCGCGCGCTGCAGCGCGCGCGCCATCGTGTACATGCCGGGCGCGTCGACCTTGGCGAGTTCTTCCCAGCGCAGCGGCATGGCGACCGTGGCCAACTCGCGCGCGCGCAGCGACCACGAACACACGCTGGTAGCTCCACGCCCGTTGCGCAGCCAGTCGACGAAGATCACCCCGTTGCGCTTGGCCTTGCTCATCGTCGCCACGTACTTTTCCGGCGAATGGGCAGCCAGCGCTTCGGCGAAGGCGCCGCAGAAGTCCTTGACCTCGTCCCAACCCGGCGCCGGGTTGATCGGTACGACAACGTGCAAGCCCTTGCCTCCCGAGAGCCGCAAGTAACTTTGCAGTCCTGCCTGTTCCAGGCGTTTACGGATGTCGCGCGCCGCGGATTTGACCTGGGGCCAGGTCACGCCGGGTCCCGGATCGAGGTCGAACACCATCCGGTCCGGCTTTTCGGGCGCCTCCACGCGCGAGCCCCAGGGATGGAATTCTAGGGAATTCATTTGCACCAGTTCCAGCAGTCCCGCCAGGTCCTCGATGTACAGGTAATCCTCGTTGCCGCTTTTTTGCTTGAGAGAAATCGCACGCACTGACTTGCCCAGCGCATCGCTGTGGTGCTTTTGAAAAAAACATTCTCCCTGCGCCCCGTCGGGGCAACGCACCAGCGACAGCGGTCGCCGCACAAGTTCGGGCAATAACCAGCGCCCCACCTGTCGGTAATAGTCGGCCACCTGCCCCTTGCTGATCTTCTCTTTCTTGTAGACCACGCGTTCGGGATGGGTAATGTTCACCTCGCCGCTGCCTGTGTCCAGATCCTTCATCCGCTTGTCCTCTCGCAATCGTTTGAAACTCGCCTGTCGCAATAGGCCTTCCTTGGCCCAGCCGCGGAAGGCGACTTCCACGACCACGACTGGCTTGACCCAGTGCACGCTGTGTGCCGAAAACGGTACATGCCGCGGCAGTTCGATGGACGCCTCGCGCGTCCGCAGTTTGGAAAGGGTCGCCTCCAGCGATTTCAGCGTCGCATCGTCGTACCCGGTGCCCACCCTGCCGACATATCGAAACGCGCCATGCTCCGGCTTGGCCATCAGCAGAGAGCCGAATCCGTTGCGCGAACCCTTCGGGGCGGTATAGCCAACCACGACGAACTCGTCGGTGTCCTCGTGCTTGACCTTGGCCCAGGCCGGACTGCGCGACTGGCTATAGGCCGAATCGATGCGCTTGCTGACGATGCCTTCCAGTCCTCTCTCTTTGCTCGCGGCGAACACTTCCTTGCCATGGCCCAGGATGTGTTCGCTGAAAGCCAGCACGCCCGGCTCGCTACCGACCAGTTCCTTCAACAGGCGCTTGCGTTCGACCAGCGCGCAGCGGCTCAGATCCACGCCTTCGATGCCGGGCATGTCGAACACCACGTAGCGCAGCGGCTGTTTCGAGGTTCCGTCTATGGCGCGCTGCAGCGCGCTGAAATCGCTACGGCCCTGCTTGTCTATTACTACCAGCTCGCCATCCAGCCGTACCTCCTTGACCGGCAGCGCTTCGACAGCGTGGGCCACTTCGGGAAAGGTTTCGGTCCAGTCCAGCTGGCCGCGCGAGCGCAGCTTGGCCTTGCCCTTGACCAGGTCGGCCATCATTCGGTAGCCATCCCATTTTATTTCGTGCAGCCAGTCCTCACCGGTGGGCGGCATTTCGCGGGTGCTGGCGAGTTGTGGAGAGAATCCGGTGGGATAGTCGCCCTTGCGCGCGCCTTCGATGAGCAGCGCGCGCTGCGACCAGCGTGCTTTGCCGGCAGGTTTTGGGCTCTTTTTCGCTTTGCCGGTGCTGGTGTTGACGCGGCTGCGTGCGGTCGGTGGCGGTTTCTTTCCCGCCTCCAGTTCGTCCGCATCGAGATCGGCAACGTATTCGTCGTCGCGCTTGATCAGCAGCCACTGTTTCTGTTTACCGCGCAGGTTGGTGCGTACCAGCTTCCACGCGCCGTTGAGTTTGTCGCCATGCAGGACGAAGTCCAGCTTGCCTGCGGCGATGGCTTCCATCGGATCTCCTTCGCTGGCCCATGTCCCATGATCGAAGACATCCACATGTCCGGCGCCGTAATTGCCTTCCGGAATATCTCCTTCGAACGTGGCATAGGCCAACGGATGGTCCTCCACTTCCACCGCCAATCGCTTTTCGCCCAGGCGGAAGGACGGGCCTTTCGGCACCGCCCAACTCTTGAGGGCGCCGTCGGCTTCCAGGCGGAAGTCGTAGTGCCGCGACCGTGCGTGGTGAAGCTGCACGACGAAGATCGGGCGCCGCGCCTTTGCGTTCCTCCCGCCCGATTCTGCGTCGGGCTCAGGCGTGTCGTCGAAGCGGCGCTTGCGGTGGTAATCGCGCAGCGACATCGATCAAGCCGACTTGCGCTTGGCCACCTTCTTGGCCGGAACCTTGGCCGCGGCCTTCTTGGCAGGCTTCTTGGTAGGCATCTTGGTATTTCTGGCTGCCTTCTTGGCTGGTGTGCGCTTCTTGCTATCCAGGCTCTTCTGCAGCAGCGACATGAAATCCACCACATTGGTGGCCGCGTCTTCCGGTTCTGCGCTGGATTCGACGATCTTGGTGGTGGCGCCTTTCGACTTCACCCGCTTCTGGATAATGGCCTGCAGACGCTCGCGGAACTCGTCGTGGTAGTCGTCCGGCGACCATTTTCCCGACATGGAAGAAATGAGCTGCTTGGCCATCTCCATTTCCTTGGGCGTGATCCGGTACTGGGAGGCCTTGCCAGTCGGCAGCTTGTAGTCCGCAGGATCCACCAGCTCCTGCGGATAGCGCAGCAGGATCAATACCAGCGCATCGTCCTCGGGCATGACCGCGCACAAGTACTCGCGGGTGCGGATGACCACGCGCGCGATTCCGATCTTATTGCTCGCCTTCAGGGTCTCGCGCAGCAGCACGTAGCCCTTCTCCGCTTTCTTGCCTGGAACCAGGACGTAGGGTTTTTCGTAATAGCGCTGGTCGATGCTGCCAGCGTCCACGAACGCCTCCACCTCCACCGATTCGTGGCTTTCGGGAGCCGCGGACTGGATGTCCTCCTTTTCCACGGTGACGTAGTTTCCCTTGGAATACTCGAAGGCTTTGACGATGTCCTTCCAGGGGACTTCCTCGCCGGTCTCGGCATTGACGCGTTCGAAACGTATCGGATTCTTGTCGCGGGAATCCAGCATGCGGAAATGCAGGTCCACCTTGCGTTCGCCGGACATCAGCGAGACCGGGACGTTGAGCAGGCCGAAAGATAGCGTGCCGGTCCAGATGGGTCGTGCCATGGAGGTCTCCTTTGAAGAACGGCTCGCAGGTACTCAAGCCAACCAGGAATCGATACCGCTGCGGCCGTTATACAAGCGTGAGGAAGCGCGATTCTGCTTCACCCGCGGTTTCTCAAAGCCGCGCATCATGCGAGGCATTCTTCCAAGGAGCCGCAGGGATGAAACTCGCAAAGACATTCAACAGGCTGGCCCAGACCACCGCCAAATTCACCGGCAATCCGCTGTGTTTCTGCCTGGTTGCGGCGCTGGTGCTGATATGGGCGCTCACCGGCCCCTTGTTCGACTTCAGCGAAGGCTGGCAGTTGGTGATCAACACCGGCACGACCATCATCACTTTTCTGATGGTGTTCCTGATCCAGAACACACAGAACCGCGACACCGAAGCCATGCAGATCAAGCTGGACGAGTTGATCTTCGTCAGCCGGATGGCCAACAACGAGCTGCTGGATCTGGAAGAGCTGGAAGAAGCCGAGCTGGATCGCCTGCGTCAGCGCTACGAAGACATGGCCAAGCAGGCGAAGGCGCAACGCGCGCGCAAGCTTGCCGGCAAGCGATCCGGCGAATCATGATCGCCATCGGTAGTTTCCTTCTTCGGCTCAGAACGTCACCGGGACGCGCACCGTGAAATTCAGATCCGGGGTATCGCGGGTCAAGCCTGCGCCAAGGGCGACGTTCAGCGACACCTGATCGTTGAAACGATAGGTTCCTCCCAGCAACAGCGTGGCCAGGGTGACGCGTACCGCGCCCGCCACGTCTTCGCCGTTCTGTTTTGTCTTGCCGATGATGTTCTGGTCGTAGCCTATGCTGATCGCGGCCTTCTCGTTGAGCGCCAGGCCCATACCCAGGTTGAAACCGATGATGTCGCCGGCTTCGACATCGCCCAGGAATTCCTTCTGCCCGCCTATGACCGTGCGCGAGACATCGCTGCGCTTGAAGTTATGCAGGTAACTCAGGCTGCCGAAGAAGACCACGGGGTCGGACGGAAACAGCCAGGTAATGCCCGGCTGGAGGGCATTGAAGCCGCTTCCGGTGGGCAGTTCCATGGGAAGACCGGTGCCGGTGGTATTGCCGATACAGCGGGTGACGCAGTCGGTGGTCACCTCGAACAGATCTGTGCCGGTGCGGCTCTTGTAACGCAGCCAAGCGACGTAATAAGGCTTGTCCGGGCCTCCTTGATTGAGTTGGTAGCGGGCGGTCACTTCCACATCGCCCATACCGCTTCCATTGGCATTGAACACCCGATCCACCGCCGTACCGGTGAAGATCTCGCGGCTAACCGTATCGCTGTTGATGTAGACGTAAGGCAGCCTAGCTTCCATCTCGAAGCGGTTGCCCATGCCGTAGCGGGCGGTCAGCACGGCGGTCGCCGAGGTGGTCTTCACCTGGCGCACATCGATCAAGCCGATCAGCAAGGCCGGGATGATGGTGTAACCGACCAGGGCGACGCGATCATTGGAAGAGTATCCGTACTGCAGTCCGGGTTCCAGCACCAGCGTGCCGGAGGGAGTCAGCACACCGGGTTGATCGAAGATCTGCGCCACCTCGGGCGGCCTGCTCTGAGATTCGGGCGCCTGCCCCACAGGTTGCCGAGCCGGTTGCTGCGCACTGGACTGCGCATAGGCGGGTACTTGCATGGCTCCCGCCGAAAGCGCCGGTGCAGGCAAGCCACGGGCGCGCGCATTGGCCAGCAGCTCCTCATTCAGCGCCTGCTGCAGCTGCGAGAGGTTCCGCTCCTGCGTCTCGATGGAATTGCGCATGTCGTCGAGCTGGCGCGACTGTTCGTTGATCTGCCTTTGTAGCCCGTCGAGCTTCGACTCATCGCCTGCCGCGACCAGCTCCTGTGCCCGGAGGGATCCACAGATCGCCATCGCCAAGCAGGCCATGGGCAGTAGCGGAAAATGAGTCAATTCCTTTCGTTTCATGCGCTGTCCCCTGTAGTGGGCGCTCAGGGCGATCCTGGCGAAGTGATGAGTGCGTTGTGCAACGCGTCGTAGCTGTTGAGTTCCTGCAGCATTCCCAAGGTGTCCACGCCTACGTTCAACGTAGTCAGAGCGCTGATGTCCTGTCCGTCGAGCGTGTTCTGGATCACCAGCGCGTTGCCGCCGGCGCCAGGACCGATACGGTTGCCTTCCCCTATCTGCACTACCCTGCCTTCGTTGATGGCAGCCAGCGCACTGGCCTGGTCGGCGGTCATGCGTCCCAGGTCGGGGATCTGCAAGGTGGCGCTGGCGACGAGTTGCCCATTGACGTAGACCAGGCGCTCGATGCCGAACGAAAGCGAAAGTCCGGACGGCATCAACAGGCCGCCCCTCATATCCGCCAATCGCGCCGGATCCACGGGCACCCATTCGTCGCCGAGAAGAGTGGGCGACTCGGCACTGACCTGCCCTCTTGCGGAAAATGGCAGGCACGCGCTTACGGAGAGCGCGCATAAAGAAACGAAACCGGCGATCGTGTTCATGGCTCAGATGTCTCCCGGTCCACGTCGGGGCATGGCGATATTGCGCAGCCCTTCGCGCTGGATGCCCATGTCCAGCGGAGCTGGTGGTGCGGTGCGCCAATCGCGTGTCTGGTTGAAGCGTGCGATCTCGCGCCGGTTGTGGATCACGAACAGCACCCGGTTGTCCCACAAGGCCTCGAAGCGTGCGCGCGACATCGCGCGCGTGCCACGCGCCGGATCGCCCAGCAGCACGCGACCGTTGCGCAGGCCTTTGACCACGACGAAATGCCGATAGCCGCGGTCGTTCAACAATACGATCGCAGGTACGCCTTCTTCGGCCAGCTTATCCAGCGGCAACTCGAATCCGTCCGCCTCGAAACCCTGCGACTGCAGGTAACGCCGCATGTCCAGCATGGAAAAGCCTTCCTTGCGGATCTTGACCTGGTCGCCATGGGTGTACATCTTCACGAAGACCTGCTCTTCGTTCACCGGCACTCCGTACTGATAGCTCAACAGCGTAGCCGTGGCCGCAGATCCGCAACTGAAATCGTATCGTTGAGGCACGGTCGTTCTGAACCGTGCCTCCTTCAAACTGGTGATACGCAAATCGTAGCTGCCGCCGTACGGTGCGCGTACATCGATTCCACCCGCAAGCACGGGCACGGCCCATGCCAACGATAGAACCGTGCCCATGACCAGGGATCCGATCCTGATCATGGCGACGGCGGCGCCACGAACTGTACGTTCACAACCATTCCGTTCTGGATCAGCACGTTGCTGCCGCTGTTCTGGATCACCGTGTTGATGCCGTTGGCGTTGGTGAAAGCCCCATCGCTGATGGCATTGGCGCCGCTGACGATATGGTCGGCGGTGTTGCCTTCGACGGTGCCGTCTATCAGCACGTCGTTGTCGACCGTGCTCTCTCCGCCTCGCAGCCGTTCCAGTTCTCCGGCATCGACAGGAATTCCGATACCGGTGTCGCTGGCTTCGGTCGACGCCGCCGGCATGGGTTCTTCACCGAAAAGCATGGCGTTAGCGAATACGATCGTGCCGGCGTCCGTGTAGGTCGCCGGAAGCGGAGCGGCGTCATGCCCCTGTACAGACGCCTCCATGGTGCCGGCAACGCATGGACTAGCCGCCACGGCGCAAGCCAGCAATGAAATAAAGCGATTGATGCGCATGGTGATTCCTCCCTTGCCATCCTTGTCATGCGTTCCGCACGCGCTTGCCGCCTCTACCGGCGCGGTCGCGCGTGATGCGCCGGGCCGCCGTAACGGCCCGGTGCATCGCTGCGAAGCGCTTACGGACCTACGGTCAGATTGGCCTGCACGGTGAGGCCTTGCTGGATCAGCGAAGCTGCGCCGCTGTTCTGCGCCGCTACCATGATGCCCGCCGCCGATTGGCCAACGCTGGTCATGTTGTTGGACATGTCGAAGGCGCCCGCGTCGTTGGCGACCGATCCGCCGTTTCCGCCCGCACCGCCGACCGCTCCGTTGCCGACGCCGCCGTTGCCGGTGCCGCCGTTGCCGTCGCCGCCCACGCCGCCTTCGGCGCCCATCGCGCCGACTGCGCCATCGCCGGCAGTCGCATCGCCATTGGTCGCGCTTGAGGACGCGCCGCCGTTGGTGGCATCGCCGTTGGTGGCCGAACCGCCGTCGCCGCCGTTGCCCGCCGTGCTGGCCACGTCACCGCTGTTGCCGCCGGTGCCCGTGCCATCGCCGCCGGTAGCGGTCGCCGAACCAGCAGTGCCCGCGCCGCCGCTGGCCGTGCCGGATCCGCCGGTACCGGTGCCATCGCCGGAAGTGCCGTCGCCGCCGGTGCCCGTGGCATCGCCACTCGTGGCGCTACCCGCACCGCGTTCGCGCACTCGCCCACTCCAAGCACCGCCATCGCCGCCGCCCGCTGCGCTCAAACCGCCGCCATCGCCGCCGCCGGCATAGCCGTCGCCGCCGCCCGCTGCACTCAGGCTGCCGGCATCGCCGCCGTCGCCATCGCCGTCGCCGCCGCGTCCGCTATCGTTGTGATCGGAACGACCGCCACGGCCGCCGTTGCCCGCGTTCGCATCGCCGATCCAGGCGCTGCCATTGCTGGAATCGCCAGCCGATGCACTACCGTTGTTGGCATCGCCACCGGAGCCGCCGCTGCCGCCGTCTCCGCCGTTTCCGCCATTGCCACCGTAGCCATCGCCACCGTTGCCCTCACCACCGTAGCCGTCACCGCCTGCGCCGCCTCTGGCACCATTGGCGTCGCCCCAATTGTTGGCGACATTGCCGATATCGTGCACGCGCACATCGGTGACATAACCATTGAGCTTGGTCGTGGCTATGGCCTTGCTGTGGTTGAAGGAATTCGAGAAGGTGGCTGTGGCCGTTCCGCCGTTATTGGCGGCGGCTGTGCCGTAACCGTCCGCATAAGCGACGCCATTCGCGCTGTTGTCGCTGTTATCGCTATTGTCGCTATTGTCGCTGTTGTCACTGTTATCGCTGTTGTCTGTAAGAGTGATCGTGTCGATCGCTACTTGCACATTTTCACCAGCGCCGTTTTCGGTGTTTTCCGCGGCAAACGCCTGACCGCCCAATCCCAGGCCAAGCGCGACCGCCGTTGCGATCAAGGTCTTCTTCGTACTCATCTCCATTCTCCTGACACGTCGGCCTGACACCCAGGGGAGGCGTCAATAAAGCGACGGTTCGTCGCATTAACAACGCGATTTGTTATGAGTGCGCTTGCAATGTGTGAAGAAAAACTAATGATTGAAGACTGCGAAAAGCTGGTCCAGCGGTTTGTATTCGCGATTACATAAAAGTTTGCCAATAACGCAGCAAAAATCCGCCACCGGACAAACGCAGCGGAAAATCCTAAAAAACGACATCGAAAAGACGGCTCATCGGGGTTAACAAAAAAGTCGGGGTGCGAATTCAGAGCGCCCGCTTTTTAGGTATGTTTCAGGCCGGAAAACACGCCCGATTGCGCAGCCTCAACCCGGCAGCGGCCAGGCCGATTGGCCTATCCGCCAGCCCGCCAATACGGCGATCAGGCCTAGCGCCACATGCAGGAAAACGGTCAGCCCCAACCACGCCCACCGTTCCGCACGGACCAGATGCAGCAAGTCCAATCCGAACGCGGAAAAGGTGGTCAGGCCACCCATCAAGCCCGTCAGCAGCAGGGCACGCCAGAAATCGGTTTCGTTGCGTTGCAGGATCCAGACCAGCGCCAGGCCGGCGAAAAAACAGCCGACGACGTTCACCGTCAAAGTGGAAACGGAAAACGCGTGCTGCGCCGATCTGGGCAGCAGCAGATTCACGCCATGGCGCAACAGCGCACCGGCGGCGCCACCTACCGCGACCGCCACGGCCTGCATAAAAGGCGTACTCATGCGTCGGACCTCTTGCCGCCGCGCGGCTTGCGGACGCTGTCGCGTTGCGCTTCGGTGCGAGCGGCGCGCAAGCGGTCGATCTTTTCTTTCAGCTTGATCTCCATGCCCCGCTCCACCGGTTCGTAGTACACACGTTCGCCCATCGCATCGGGGAACGCGGTCTGGTCCAGAGCGATGCCGCCCTCGGCGTCATGATCGTATTGATAACCGCTGCCGTAGCCCAGTTCCTTCATCAGCTTGGTCGGCGCATTGCGCAGATGGATGGGCACGTCCTGGGTACCGTATTCGCGCACGTCGCGCTTGGCCGCGCCGAAAGCGACGTATCCGGCATTGGACTTGGCGGTGCTGGCCAGGTAGATCGCCAATTGCGCCAAGGCGAGCTCGCCTTCGGGGCTGCCGAGGCGATCGTAGGTTTCCCAGGCTTCGATAGCCATCTGCAGCGCACGCGGATCGGCCAGGCCGACGTCCTCCACCGCCATACGGGTCATGCGCCTGGCCAGGTAACCGGGATCGCAGCCGCCATCCAGCATTCGGGTAAGCCAGTACAAGGCCCCATCGGGGTTCGAGCTGCGCACCGATTTGTGCAACGCCGAGATCTGGTCGTAGAACTGTTCGCCACCCTTATCGAAACGGCGGGTGCGGTCGGCGAGCACCTGCAGCAGGGTTTGCTCGGTGATCAGGCCGCCTTCTCCCAGCGCCAGTTCGGCGGCGATTTCCAATAGAGTCAAAGCGCGACGCACGTCGCCGTCGGCGGCGCCGGCAATTTCGCGAAGAGAGTCTTCGGATACCTCGATACCCTGCCCGCCGAGCCCGCGTTGTTCGTCGTTCAAGGCGTGGCGCATCGCCTCCATGATGTCGTCCCTGGACACCGATTCCATCACATGCACGCGGCATCGCGAGAGCAGCGCGGAGTTCAATTCGAACGAAGGATTCTCGGTGGTCGCACCGACGAAGATGATGGTTCCGCGTTCGATATGCGGCAGGAACGCATCCTGTTGGGCCTTGTTGAAACGATGCACCTCGTCCACGAACAGCACGGTGTGGCGCCCCTCGGCGAAACGGTGCGCGGCTTCGGCCAGCACTTGCCGCACTTCGGGCAACCCCGACAGCACCGCGGAGATCGCCTTGAATTCGGCATCGGCGTATTTGGCCAGCAATAGCGCCAGCGTGGTCTTACCGCAACCCGGGGGGCCCCACAGGATCATCGAATGCACATGGCCCGACTCGACCGCGCGGCGCAGCGCGCTGCCCGGGGCGAGCAATCGGCGCTGGCCGACCATTTCGTCCAGCGTACGGGGCCGGATGCGCTCGGCCAGCGGACGCATCGCAGTGCGGTCCACACTGAGCAGATCGGGCTCGTCGGTCAGTTTGGTCTTGGGCTTCGCCACCCGGACATTCTAGCCGTCAGGGAGTCGCAGGCGACGCGAAGGCCGTAGGTCGGGGCCACGTCCCCGACGGGTTTGGCGCGGAAAGGTCGTCGCTCCGCTCGCCCCTCATCCGCCCTCTCGTATCAAGTGCGGGGCAGGCTGTTCGGGCACCTTCTCCCGCAAGGGGAGAAGGCTTAAACGGTTAGATATCGCCGACTACGTCCACGCCTTTGGCCGGGGTGTACTTGAAGGTGGTGCCGGCGAATGCCGGATTGCGTTTCCAACCGCTGAAGCTGATCTTGGTGCTCTGTCCGACGGCATCGAGCACTTCCATCCGGCTCAATCCGCCCTTGCCGAAGCCCAAGCGTGCGGACTGGAAGCTCGCGTCGCCTTCGCTCTTGGGGGTCAGGGTCAGCCACTGCAGGCCGTCGGCGTTGCCGGATTCCTTGACGTTGAACTGTTGATCCAGTTTGGCCGGATCGATCAGCGCCGACAGCGGACTGTTCTGCTCCTCGCTGCCTTGATCGCGCACGGTGACCTGCTGCAGATCGGGATCGTAGACCCACACTTTTTTGCCGTCGGCGACGATCAACTGCGGGTACGGCTTGGCGTATTCCCAGCGAAACAGGCGCGGTGCGGACAGCGCCACCCGACCGCTGGAGGTTTCCTTGAGCTTGCCTTTGGCGTCGTAGACCTGTTGGCTGAACTGCCCGTCCAGGCCCTTGAGGCCGGAAGCGAAGGACTTGAGTTCGTCGCGGGCGCCGGCGACCGCGTTGCCGGCGAGCAGCGCCGTGCCGAGGAACAGCAGTTGGAGGGACTGTTTCATGGGGAGTCCTTGGATGACTATTGGTGCTCAGTGTCGCGAGATGAAGCTGAACACGTGCCGATCCGCCCGATCTTCGCTGAACCGCGCAGAATCGCGGGGCCGCAAAACCCGGCCGTGCAACGGCAGGCGTCGACGCTACGGCGCTTCATTGACCACCTGCGCGGTTTTCAAGTCCCCGTACACGATCTGCGCGCGGAATCCGCGGCGGACGTACTGGTAAAGCTCGCGGAACGCGGGATAGTCGCTGGAAAGGCACAGCTTGTCGGCGCCGTGGATGGCGTTGAGGCTGAGGCGATGCGTGGCGATCACCTCCTGCCCTTCCCGCTTCCAACTCGCCTCGTATTCGCCCGCCGCGTTGCTGAAGCGGCTGCTGCGCGGAATGGCGATGATGGGGACCGTCGCTGGAAATTTCAGGGTATAGGTCTCTTCCCGCAGGCTGTCGTTGCAATAGAACGGAGTGGCGTTAGCTTCGCTGGAAGCGGTGGCGTAGATGCCGCGCATGGAATCGGCGCCCGGCGGATCCGGCAGGGTCATTCCACCGACCACGCTGAAATCGACGTAGTCGGTGGCGTCGAAGGCGAACGAATAACCGAATGGCTTGCGCAGGTCGTCGACATCTCCTTCCAGTTTCAGGCGTCCTACGCCGTTGAAGCCGGAGGCGGACATGATGGATTCTTCGACGCGCGGCCGGTTTTGCGAGGTCAGCTGCGCGAACATGCCGCGCAGGCCGATTTCGCCGGAAGCGCTGCCGTCCTGGCGGGTGCGTCCGCTGACATCGCCGTTGGCGCCGAAGGTGTAGACGCTATCTGCCCGATAGGCATTGACGGCAGGCCCATTGGGGGGCGTGCGAGAGAGCTTTCCGTCCACCGTGTGCACGACCGGCGCGCCCAAGTCGCTGGCGGGCAATTGGCCGAAGCGTGCATAGGGGCTGGTGGAATCCAGATACAGATCGAATTCCGGCAGGTAGTTGATCGCGTGGTTGAAGCGGCCCAGTACCGCGATCGCCGGCAAGGTCGGGCCGCCGCCGGCCCCGATCAGCACCGGCGTGCTGGCGATGCCTTTGGCGGCCAGCAGCGCTTCCAGAATCACGGTGTGATCCTTGCAGTCGCCATAACGGTTGGCGAGGATGCTTTCCGCCGAATTCGGTTCCAGTCCACCGTTACCAAGATAGACGGCTACGTAGCGGATGTTCTTGGCGACCCATTCGTAGATCGCGGAGGCCTGTGCGCGACGATCGCCGATGCCCTTGGTGATGTCGTCGGCACGCGCCTGAACATTCGGCGTGAGCTTGGCCGCTTCGGCGCCCTTCAATTGGTAGGCGCGGCCCATCGCCGAGAAGTCGGGATAGGTGCTGGCCATGACGGTGGGGCCGTATTCCCAGCCGGCCGCGGTCCAGTTCTGGTTCTGCATCGGCGTTTTTCGGCTGTAGGTCCACGACCAGCGCGCGGTATCGCCTTCGATCCTGGGGCGGTCGCTGCCTTGCACGTCGCGGGTGTACAGGTGCATGGGCAGGTTCTTGGGCGCGGTCAGGGTGATCTTCGCGTCGTCGTACTGGGTGAACAGGCTCAGGTTTTCCCACAGACCGAAATAACCGGGGAAATACGGAGTGTTCTGGCTCTGCCGGTAGCTATAGACCAGTCGCGTGCCGGGCGAGAGGTTGGGAAAAACGATGACTTTGACCTTGCGGTCCGCATACATGGCGGCCGAGGCGCTGGAATAGCTTTCTTGGGTGTAGATCTTGTCGGCGGGCACGTCGTGGCGCGTGCCGTCGGGAGCGATGGTGTAGGCAGCGATGACTTCCAGCGACTCCATCTTCTCGCTGTAGCTCAGGCGCACCTGGCTGAAGTTGTCCACGCCGGCCTTGGTCTTGATCAGGATTTCGTATTCGTTGGTCTCGACGCTGGTGGCGTCCGCCTTCACTTCGTAGTCGGCGCGGTAGCGGACGAAGCTGAAGCTGTTGACGGGCTCCTGCGTTGCGGCCGGCTGCGGTTCCGCCGGAGGAGTCGTCTGAGTCGTGCTGGCAGGCTCCTGCGCAAGGCAGACGACAGGGGAAAAGACGATCAATAGCAGTGCAGCGATTCGTTGCATGCGTGGTTCCGGTTATTCGAGGGATTGCTGCGGGGGCATAGCTGCTGCAGGCAGCATCATCCGCGTGGCGGTGGCGGTGGCGGCGCCAGCACGCTGCGATCGCCATTGTGCTCGGGCGGCGTCACCACGCCTGCCGCTTCCATGGCCTCGACCAGGCGCGCTGCGCGGTTGTAGCCGATCTTCAACCGGCGCTGCACGCCGGAGATGGAGGCGCGGCGCGTTTCGGTGACGATGCGTACCGCTTCGTCGTACAGCGGATCGTTTTCGGCATCGCCCGATCCGGCCGCGGCCTCCGGCAGGCCGGTAGCGCCGACCACGGTGCCGTCGCCCATGGTCTGGATTTCCTCCAGCACGCCTTCGATGTAGTCGGCCTTGCCGGTCGCTTTCAAATGTTCTACCACCCGATGCACTTCCTCGTCGCTGACGAAGGCGCCGTGGATGCGTTCCGGCATGGCGGTGCCGGGCGGCAGATAAAGCATGTCGCCCATGCCAAGCAGCGTCTCTGCTCCGGATTGGTCGAGGATGGTGCGCGAATCGATCTTGCTGGAGACCTGGAAGGCGATGCGGGTGGGGATGTTGGCCTTGATCAAGCCGGTGATCACGTCCACCGACGGCCGTTGAGTGGCCAGGATCAGATGCATACCGGCGGCGCGCGACTTCTGCGCCAGCCGGGCGATCAGTTCTTCCACCTTCTTGCCGACGATCATCATCATGTCGGCGAATTCGTCGATGAAGATGACGATGAAAGGCAGCGTTTCCAGCGGCATCGGCGCATCGCCCAAATCGGCGAATCCCGTATTAGAGCCGGGCTTGAACAAAGGGTCCATCAACGGCTGCCCGGCGTCCTGCGCGTCCTTCACCTTTTTGTTGAAGCCGCCCAGGTTGCGCACGCCTACCGCGCTCATCAGCTTGTAACGGCGCTCCATTTCCGCCACGCACCAGCGCAGGCCGTTGGCGGCTTCCTTCATGTCGGTGACCACCGGCGCCAGCAGATGCGGAATGCCCTGATAGACGGACAGTTCCAGCATCTTCGGATCGATCATCAGAATGCGCACATCCTTGGCGCTGGCCTTGTACAGCAGGCTCAGCACCATGGCGTTCACGGCAACGGATTTACCCGAACCGGTGGTGCCGGCGACCAGCAGATGCGGCATGCGCGCCAGATCGGCTACCGTCGGCCGGCCAGCGATGTCCTTGCCCAGTGCGATCGTCAGCGGACTGGGCGATTTGTCGTATTCCTTGGAGCGCAGCAGCTCGCTGAGGTAGATCATTTCACGGCTGGTGTTGGGGATTTCCAGGCCGATCACCGACTTGCCGGGAATCACGTCCACCACGCGCACCGACTTCACGCTCAGGCCGCGGGCGATGTCCTTGTCCAGCGAGTTGACCTGGCTGACCTTGACGCCCGGTGCCGGTTCCATCTCGAAACGGGTGATCACCGGCCCCGGATAGGCGCCGACCACCTGCACATCGATACGGAAGTCCTTGAGCTTGAATTCGATCTGGCGCGACAGGGTTTCCAGGGTTTCTTCGGAATAGCCCCGGGTCTGCGGCTTGGGATCGTCCAGCAGCGACAACGGCGGAATGCCGGAATCGTCGCCGCCGGTGCCGTGGAACAGCGGTATCTGCTGCTCGCGCTTGGCGCGGTCGCTCTTTTCGATGACCGGCGCCGGGGGCGGTTCTATATGCACCGGCTCACGACGGGCGCGCTGCACGGCGTCGACCTTGCGCACTTCCTCGCGCTCCTCGCGCAAGACCCGGGTCTGTTGCCATTCGGCTGCCTGGTGGGTGCCGCGGCGGAACAGCGCAGGCAGCGCCATCACGCCCTTGCCGATGCGTTCCATCACCGCGAACCAGGACAGGCCGGTGGCCAGGGTCACCGACACCAGGAACAGCGCCAGCAGGAACAGATTGCCGCCGAGGCTGCCGAACAGGCTATTGAGCGAGCCGCCCACCAGGCGACCCAGGATGCCGCCTGGTCCTGCGGAAAAATCGGCGGCCGGTACCGCCCGCATGAACAGCAGCCCGGTCGATGAAATCAGGAAGCCGACGATGCCGATCAGGCGCAGCGCCGGACCCAGGTCGGCCTCGCCATCGCCATCGCTGTCCATGCCGAACAACGCGATCCACGCCACCACGCCCAGCATGATCGGCAGCAGGAAAGCGATGTAGCCGCAGAAGGCCAAGAGAAGATCCGCGACGACGGCGCCCACCCTGCCGCCCAGATTGTGGATGGGCGTGGTCAGGCTGCCGGACTGCGTCCAGCTGGGATCGTCGGGCGAATAGGTGAACAGACTCGCCAGCAGATAAAGCAACAAAGGCGCGATAGCGATGAGCGCGAGGTCGCGCCACAGGCGCTGGCGACGCGGATTGACCGTCGACGCCTGCTTACGGGCGGCCGAATTGGCGCCCTTGGCTTTGGAAGTTTCCGGAAGCTGCTTTGCCACCTATCGACCAGACCTTAAGAATGCTGCATTAGTCTTTGATAATAAACGAATCAAATGGGGATTTCAGTAGCTCTTACGTTATTGTGATGCCATCGGAGTTGTCTGTAGCGATTCAATATCCCGTTCATGGTGAGCCTGTCGAACCACGCTTTTTGCGGACGGGCTCAATATTCGCTGTTAACCCGCCAAGAGCGTGGTTCGACAGGCTCACCACGAACGGGGCTATGAGATCGCCACAAACCAATACGCACCAGCGCATTCCATTGGCACGCCTTGATTCGACTTCGCCCCACCGCCACTCTATGCGTTCGCCGAAGCGATGCGAAAACGCAGCCGCATCGCCTTTCCCACCTTCATTTTGAGTATACATGAGCACTTCAAAACACTGCCGTCTCTTGATTCTGGGTTCCGGCCCCGCCGGTTGGACCGCCGCCGTCTACGCCGCGCGCGCCAACCTCAAGCCGGTCCTGATCACCGGACTGCAGCAAGGTGGCCAGCTGATGACCACGACCGAAGTGGACAACTGGCCGGGCGATGCCCATGGCCTGATGGGCCCGGACCTGATGACGCGCATGCAGGCCCACGCCGAACGCTTCGACACCGAAGTGATCTTCGACCATATCCACACCGTGGACCTGGCCCAGCGGCCGTTCAAGCTGATCGGCGACAACGGCGAATACACCGCCGATGCCTTGGTGATCGCCACCGGCGCGACCGCCAAGTACCTGGGACTGCCCTCGGAAGAGCTGTTCAAGGGCCGCGGCGTGTCCGCCTGCGCCACCTGCGACGGGTTCTTCTACCGCGACCAGGACGTGGTGGTGGTCGGCGGCGGCAACACGGCCGTCGAGGAAGCGCTTTACCTTTCCAATATCGCCCGCAAGGTCTACCTAGTGCACCGCCGCGACACCTTGCGTGCGGAGAAGATCATGCAAGACAAGCTGTTCGCCAAGGTCCAGTCTGGCAAGATCGAGCTGGTCTGGCATCACGCAGTCGACGAAGTGCTGGGCAACGAAGCCGGCGTCACTGGTGTGCGGGTCAAGTCGGTGCAGGACGGCAGTACGCGCGACATCATCGCGCATGGGCTGTTTGTGGCCATTGGTCATACGCCTAACACCAGCCTGTTCGAAGGCCAGTTGGCGATGAAGAACGGTTACATCACTATCCGTACCGGCCTGGAAGGCGAAGCCACCGTCACCAGCGTGCCGGGCGTGTTCGCCGCGGGCGATGTCGCCGACCAGGTCTACCGCCAGGCCATCACTTCGGCCGGCTTCGGTTGCATGGCCGCACTGGACGCCGAGCGCTACCTGGACAAGGACGCTTGATGCTGCGGATCAGTGCCGACCCGACCGAGCTGGATGTCGCGCTGATCCATGATTTCCTTGCCCGTGGCTCGTATTGGGCCGCGGGCATCCCCCGCGCCACCCTGGACCGCGCCCTGGCCAACTCCCTCTGCTATGGCGGCTATCTCGACGGCGCACAGGTGGCTTTCGCCCGCGCGGTCACCGACCAAGCCACGTTCGCGTATCTGGCCGATGTGTTCGTGGTACCGGATCAGCGCGGCAAGGGCTATGGACGCGAGATCGTGCGTGCTCTGATGGCGGATTCCCGCTTGCAGGGCCTGCGCCGCTGGCACTTGGTGACCCGCGACATGCAGGATCTGTACGCCCAGGTCGGCTTCACCGAATTGAGCCACCCGGGGCAGCATATGCAGAAACACGATCCGGACGTGTATCGGCGCGCCGCAAGCGGACCGGAATGACCCAGCTTCGCATCGTCGGCGGCCTGGCGGGTGTGCCCGCGACCGCATGGGATTCCCTGCACGGCAGCGGCAATCCATTCGTATCGCACGCCTTTCTCTCCGGCCTGGAGCAGCACGGTTGCCTGCGTCCCGACTGGGGTTGGACCCCGCATCACGTCACCCTGTGGGAAGGCGACGAACTGGTCGCCGCGGCACCGGGTTACCTGAAGACCAACTCGCATGGCGAATTCGTGTTCGATCACGCCTGGGCGCACGCCTACGCGCAGTATGGACGCGACTACTTCCCCAAATGGCTGGGAGCCGTGCCCTACTCGCCCGTCACCGGCCCACGCCTGTTGGCGCGTACGGAAGCGCACAAAGAAGCCTTGCTCGCCGCGGTGATCGGACAAGCCCGCAACGACGGCGTCTCCTCTGCCCACATCAATTTCCATACGCTTGAGGAAGATTCCGCTTTCGGCCCCGACTGGCTGTCCCGTACCGACGTGCAATACCACTGGCGCAATGAGGCCGGCTGGAAGGACTTCGACGGGTTCCTCGCCGCCTTCGACCACAAGCATCGCAAGAACATCCGCCAGGAACGCGCCAAGGTCGAACGTGCCGGTATCAGTTTCCGTGTCGTGCATGGCGATGAGGCCAGCGACGAAGATCTCGCGACCATGTTCGCCTTCTACCTGCTGACTTTCCGCGACTACGGAAATTCACCTGCGCTGACCCTGGAATTCGTGCGTCATCTGGCTCGGACCATGCCGCGCAACCTGGTCGTTTTCCTCGCCGAACGCGTGGTTCAACAGGCTCACCATGAGCGGCGGGTTCCGATCGCCGGCGCCCTATGCCTGCGTGGTGGCGACACCTTGTACGGCCGTTATTGGGGAGCGAGCGAAACTTCGCCTGGGTTGCATTTCGAAACCTGCTACTACCAGGGCATCGAATACTGTCTGCGCGAGGGCTTGAAGGTCTTCGAGCCCGGCGCCCAGGGCGAGCACAAGCTGGCGCGCGGCTTCCTGCCCGCTTATGTGCGTAGCCGGCACTGGATTGCCGATGCGGATTTCGCCGATGCGCTGCGGCGTTGGTGCGCCGAGGAAACTCTATCGGTGAAGCGCTATGCGGCGACGCTTGCCATGCATTCTCCGTTCAAATCCGTAGGAACCTCGTAGGCCGCACCGGTTAACCTTCAACGATGCGACGCCCTGCATTCCTCTCGCCCGATCCCGACTCGCCTTTTCCGCCGGCCGATGCCGCATTGCGCCAACCCGATGGCCTGCTGGCCGTGGGCGGCGACCTTTCCCCGCAAAGGCTGCTCAACGCCTATCGCCACGGCATCTTTCCTTGGTATTCCGAAGGCCAACCGATCCTGTGGTGGACGCCGGACCCGCGCATGGTGTTCCGTACGGAAGGCGTGCGGCTATCCTCGCGTTTTCGGCGGGAGTTGCGTCGAAGCACATGGCAGATCGGCGCCGACACCGCTTTTGGCAGTGTGATTAAAGCTTGCGCCGGCACGCCTCGACCTGGCCAGGACGGAACCTGGATCACCGACGACATGCGGGCGGCTTACCTGGAGTTGCATCGGCTGGGGCATGCGCATTCGGTCGAAGTGTTCGACGTCGACCCTTCGGGCGAAAGCCGGCTGGTGGGCGGCATCTACGGCGTGGCGATCGGCCGGATGTTCTTCGGCGAAAGCATGTACAGCGGAGAGTCCGGGGGTTCCAAGGTCGCGCTCGCTGCGCTGGCGTTCCGTTTGCGCGAATGGGGATGGCCGCTGATCGATGCCCAGGTGGAAAATCCGCACCTGTCCAGCTTGGGAGCGGAAAGCTGGCCTCGTTCCGCGTTCCTGGAGAACATCGACCTGCTCACCGGCCTCCCGGAAGCGCCGGGCAACTGGAGCCAGCGCTTCGGTATCATCGAGGCCGCCGCACTGGCCGAAGTCAGGTCTGATTAACGCATTTTTTGCATGCGCGGCGGCCGACGCGTAGAATCCCCGCTCTTACGGCCCACGCCGCTCGCTACACCTACAGGTTTACATGTCGAAAGACGACTCAATTGAATTCGAAGGCACCGTCACCGAGACGCTGCCCAACACCATGTTCCGGGTCAAACTGGAGAACGGGCACGAAATCATCGCCCACATCTCCGGCCGCATGCGCAAGAACTACATCCGCATCCTCACCGGCGACAAGGTAAAGGTCGAAATGACCCCCTACGATCTGACCAAGGGTCGCATCACGTACCGGATGAAATAATTTCATCAACTCATTGATAACAAAGGCGACTTTTGTCGCCTTTGTTGTTTTTACGGCGCTTGCGGCCTAACCGCCGCTACCGGCTTTGCACGCTTTGGCCTGAACACGTGCGATTGGTCACCGACACTTCAAGCAGATTCGTGTCTGCCCTGGGTTGCCTAACCTGAGGTCGGCCCACTTCCGGGCTGTCATCCTGGTCAAGCTCAGATGTTCAAGCTCAAATCGACATTGCTACTCGTGGCGCTAGCGGGTTTCGCGACCGCAGCCCACGCCCGGCAGGACAATGAAAAGTTGGCGGATTGCGTCGACCTGCCTGCCGATTACCAGGCCGCGCGCTTCGGTTCCCAGTACCTGCTGGTTAAGGACGGCGACAATTACTACCGTCTCGGCTTCAACGGCAGTTGCAGCGCTATCGCGGTTTCCCCCGCCGTGAAGATCAGCACCGACGGCCAGGCCAACCGCCTGTGTCCGCGGGATACGAAAGTCTCGGGCAAGCGCGATAGCTGCTCGGCGCGTGAGGTGGTGCGCGTCGACCAAGACGAGTACGAAAAGTACGTTCGCAGGCAGCGTTGACCCGGCGATCGCCGGCAATGGTCAGACCGTTGCCGGCAACAACCTCTCGGGTTCGGATTGGGCGACGACCACCAGGTCGTCGTCCTTCACGTCGATACTGACCCGACCACCGCCCACCAGCTTGCCGAACAGCAGTTCGTCGGCCAGCGGACGTTTGACCTTGTCCTGGATCAAACGAGACATCGGGCGGGCGCCCATCAGCGGGTCGAAGCCGTGCTTGGCCAGCCAGTCGCGAGCGGCCGGCGTAGTGGACAGGCTGACGTGCTTCTCCTGCAGCAGCATCTCCAGCTCGATCAGGAACTTGTCCACCACGCGCTGGATATGGTCGAAGCCCAGGCCCTGGAACTGCACCACCGCGTCCAGGCGGTTGCGGAATTCCGGGGTGAAGCTCTTGCGGATCACTTCCATCGCATCGGTGGAATGGTCCTGCTGGGTGAAGCCGATCGTACGCCGCGCCGCCTGGGTGGCGCCGGCATTGGTGGTCATCACCAGGATCACGTTCTTGAAGTTGGCTTCGCGGCCGTTGGTATCGGTGAGGATGCCGCGGTCCATGACCTGCAACAGGATATTGAAGATATCCGGATGCGCCTTCTCCACTTCGTCCAGCAGCAGCACGCAGTGCGGCGTCTTGACGATCTTCTCGGTCAACAGGCCGCCCTGGTCGAAACCGACGTAGCCCGGAGGCGCGCCGATCAGGCGGCTGACCGAATGCGATTCCATGTACTCGCTCATGTCGAAGCGCACTAGCTCGATGCCCAGCTGCAGCGCCAGCTGCTTGGTGACTTCGGTCTTGCCGACGCCGGTGGGGCCCGCGAACAGGAAATTGCCGATCGGCTTGTCCGGATTGGCGAGGCCCGAGCGGGCCAGCTTGATCGCCGAGGCCAGCGTCTCGATAGCCGGATCCTGGCCGAAGATCACCATCTTCAGATTGCGCTCTAGGTGCTGCAGCACGTCCTTGTCGGACGAGGACACCTGCTTGGCCGGAATGCGCGCCATCTTGGCCACGATGGTCTCGATTTCCTCGACGTCGATCAGGCTCTTGCGTACGCCTTCGGGCAGCAACTGCTGGCGCGCGCCGGCCTCGTCGATGACGTCGATGGCCTTGTCCGGCAGCAAGCGGTCGCCGATGTGCTTGACCGACAGGTCCACCGCCGCCTGCAACGCGTCGTCCGCATAGGTGACGTGGTGGTGGGCTTCGTACTTGGGTTTGAGACCCTGCAGGATTTCGAAGGTTTCGCCGACCGTAGGCTCAACGATATCGATCTTCTGGAAGCGGCGCGCCAGGGCGCGGTCCTTCTCGAAGATGCCGCGGTATTCCTGGAAGGTGGTGGAACCGATGCAGCGCAGTTCGCCCGAGGCCAGCGCAGGTTTGATCAGGTTGCTGGCGTCCATGGTACCGCCGCTGGCGGAGCCGGCGCCGATGATGGTGTGGATCTCATCGATGAACAGGATCGCGCCCGGCAGCTTCTTGATCGCCGACAGCACGCCCTTCAGGCGCTTTTCGAAATCGCCGCGGTACTTGGTGCCGGCCACCAGCGCGCCCAGGTCCAGCGAGAAAATGGTCGCATCGAGCAGCACTTCGGGTACCTGCCCTTCGACGATGCGTTTGGCCAGGCCCTCGGCCAGCGCGGTCTTGCCCACGCCGGCTTCGCCTACGTAGAGCGGATTGTTCTTGCGGCGGCGGCACAAGACCTGGATGGTGCGCTCCACCTCATCGGCGCGGCCCACCAGCGGATCGATCTTGCCGTTGCGCGCCAGCTCGTTGAGGTTGCTGGCGAATTCGGCCAGGGCATCGCCCTTGCCCTCGCCATCGGCACCCTCACCGGTCTTGCCCTCTCCTTCGGGGTGGCTGCCGGATTCGTTTTCCTCGCCTTGCTTGGCGATGCCGTGCGACAGGTAATTGACCACGTCCAGACGGGTGACGTCCTGTTGGGTCAGGAAATAGACCGCGTGGGAGTCCTTTTCGCCGAAGATCGCAACCAGCACATTGGCGCCGGTGACTTCCTTCTTGCCCGAGGATTGCACGTGGTAGACCGCGCGCTGGAGCACGCGCTGGAAACCCAGGGTGGGCTGGGTGTCGCGGCCGTCGTCCTCGGCCAGACGCGAAACCGAGGCTTCGATGGCCTGCTCCAGATCGTTGCGCAGGCGTGGAGCGTCGCCGCCGCAGGCTTTGAGCACGGCCTGGGCCGAGGCGTTGTCCAGCAGGGCCAGCAACAGGTGCTCCACGGTCATGAATTCATGCCGGGCTTCACGGGCGCGCTTGTAGCACTGGCCGATGGTTTGCTCTAGATCTTTGCTGAACATGGGTTACTCCGACTGCTGTTCCCCACAATATGAGGCCTGTCCGGCGGATTTCCACAACCCTTTCGGGTTTCAGTGTTCAGGATATGGACGGAAAGAAGATAAAGGGTGAAGAGTCAAGAGTAAACGGGAAAAGCGGGGCAATCGGGCAACACACGGACGGCAGCGGCTGGCGCAAGCTTTTCCTGTTCCCCCCTTTACCCTTGCCTCTTTACCGCCTTCAAGCCTTTTCCATCGTGCACAACAATGGATGCTGACTCATCCGCGCGTATTCGTTGACCTGGGAAACCTTGGATTCGGCCACTTCGCGGGTATAGACCCCGCATACGCCGCGACCCCGGGTGTGGACGTGCAACATGACCTGGGTGGCTTTCTCGATGTCCATGGCGAAGAACTGCTGCAGCACCAGCACCACGAAATCCATCGGTGTGTAGTCGTCGTTGAGCAACAACACCTGGTACAGCGGCGGGCGCGCCACTTCCGGCTTGCTGGTTTCCACCATTACGCCGTGGTCGCGTTCGTTTTCGTTATTGCGGGGCATGGGAGAATTATACGGATTGGACGGGCTGCATCGCTGCCCGCACAATTAACGTTTCAACCGGAGAGTCGCTTTGCACAGGAAATCGCCCTTGACGTCCCTATCGCTGGCCCTCGGCCTTGGCTTTGGCTTGGCTTTATCCCTGCCGCTGAGCGCCCAGGAAACGGAAAGGACCGTTCCGGATGCGGGCATCAAGGCTCAGTTGACGGAGCTGGGCTACAAATACGAACTGGACGACGACAACGATTTCAAATTGGTTTTCGAAGTCGGCGACGAGGGACGCAGCCAGGTCGTATATGTCCTGTCCGCGGTGGAAACCTACGGCGAGCACTCGGTACGCGAGGTGTGGTCGCCGGCCTACGAGTCGGCTACGGAGGACTTCCCCGGGCCAGTCGCCAATCGCCTGCTGGAGGCTTCCAACATCGCCAAGCTGGGCGCCTGGGTGAAACAGGGCAAGAACGCGACCTTCGTGGTCAAGATTCCCTCCGACGCCAGCAAGGAAGAGCTGGACGACGCCATCGATGCGGCGATCAAGCTCGCCGACGAGATGGAGAACGAACTCAATCCCGGCCAGGACGACCTCTAAGGTGAGCTACCGCGAAGGCCGCTTCTGGCAGCCCGACGTAACCGTGGCCACGGTGGTGGTGCGCGACGGGCGGTTGTTGATGGTCGAGGAGCGGGCTCAGGGCAAGCTGGTATTCAACCAGCCAGCCGGCCATTTGGAACCGGATGAAAGCCTGTCCGAAGCGGCCCTGCGCGAGACCCGCGAAGAAACCGGTTGGGACGTGAAATTGACCGCGTTCATCGGCGCCTACCAGTGGAAAGCCGAAACGGACCGCCATTACCTGCGGTTCGCGTTTGCGGCCGAGCCGCTCGCCCACGATGCGGCGCGCGAACTGGACGAAGGTATCGTGCAGGCCTTGTGGATGACTCCCGCGGAATTGCAAGAACAACAGGCGCGTCACCGCAGTCCGTTGGTCTGGCAGGTGGTGCAGGATTATCTGGCGGGACGTCGCTCGCCGTTATCGATGCTGCAGCAGATCGCATGAGCGCGCCGCGCGTCATCGTGGGTGTGTCGGGCGGCGTGGATTCGTCGGTGGCCGCTCTTCAGCTGGTGAGGGCCGGCGAACGGACCGGCGACTCGGTGGCCGGCTTGTTCATGCAAAACTGGGCCGATGACGGGAGCGGCGACTGCCGTGCCGAAGAAGATCGCCGGGACGCGGTCGCGGTCTGCGGAAAACTCGGAATTCCCTTCCATTTCCGCGATTTTTCCGCCGAGTACTGGCGAGAGGTGTTCTCGCATTTTCTCGCCGAATACGCCGCCGGCCGCACGCCCAATCCGGACGTACTGTGCAACCGGGAAGTGAAGTTCAAGCATTTCCTGGACGCGGCGCGCGAACTGGGCGCCGAGAAGATCGCCACCGGCCACTACGCCCGTATCGCCAGCGAACGCGGCGTGTCCAGATTGCTGCGTGCTGTGGACCGCAACAAGGACCAGAGTTATTTCCTGCACCAATTGGGCCAGGCCCAGTTGTCGGCGACCCTGTTTCCGGTCGGCGAACTGCAGAAATCGGATTTGCGCGATATCGCCCGCGAAGCGGGATTGCCGACGCACGACAAGAAGGATTCCACCGGCATCTGCTTCATCGGCGAACGCGATTTCCGCGAATTCCTCGGCCGCTACCTGCCCGCCAAGACCGGCGAGATGCGGGACCCCGGCGGACAGAAGATCGGCGAGCATCCGGGCGTTTTCTATTTCACGCTAGGTCAGCGCGAAGGCCTGCAGATCGGCGGCGTGCGCGGCCGCGCCGCAGCGCCGTGGTATGTGGTCGGCAAAGACGTGGCCAGCAACGTGCTGTACGTGGATCAGGAGTCGGCCAGCCCTTACCTGCAATCCACCGCGCTGTGGTCGGAAAGCGCGCATTGGGTGGAAGGGAACCCTCCTGCCGACGAGTTCGAGTGCACCGCGCAAACGCGCTATCGGCAAACCGACGAACCGTGCCGGGTGAAGGTGGCGGACGATGGCACGCTGGAAGTCGTCTTCCCGCGTCCGCAGCGGGCCGTGACCCCAGGACAATCCGTGGTGCTTTACCAGGGCGATGTATGCCTGGGCGGCGCTGTGATCGCGCGCACCAATGCGCCCTTGGAGCAGAAATTGGAGCAGGAATTGAAGCGGAAATCAGCGGAGCAAGCGGCTTGAGCAGATCCCTTTCCGAACGCGTGCTGGCCCTGGCCGGCGTGGTCCAGGCCTTGGCTCAGGTGCGGCGCATCGCCGAGACCGGCCAGTCCGACGCCAGCGCGGTGCAAACCGTGCTGGACAGCGTGTTCCGCATCGATGCCGATACGCCGCAGGCGGTCTATGGCCGCGCTGCCGATCTAGCGCCCGGCCTGCGCCTGTTGCGCGATTATTTCAACAAGGAAACCGGCGACGACGGCCTGCCCCGGCTTGCGCTGGCGGTGTTGCAGTTGGAAAGGCGTTTCGTCGGCGAAACCGATACCGCGGCTGCGGTCGCTAGTGGAATAAACGAGATCGCGGCCCAGGCGGAGACCGCCGGCAGCACGCACCCGGAAGTGCTTTCCGCACTGGGCGCTTTGTACGCGGACACGATCAGTCACCTGCGTCCGCGGGTGATGGTGCAGGGAAATCCGCACTATCTGGGCCAGCCCGGCGTGGTGGCGGAGATCCGCGCCATCCTGCTGGCAGCGGTGCGTTCGGCGGTGTTGTGGCGGCAACTCGGCGGCAGTTATTGGGATTTTCTGTTCTCGCGGCGCGCGATGGCCGATGCGGCGAGCGAATGGCTGCGATGAACCCATAAAAAAACCCGGCAAGAAGCCGGGTTTTTGTTGTGCATCGCAATCGCGGTCAGGCGCTTACGGTGTCGGCTGCGTCCCTGTAGTCCTCGATCTGGTCGAAGTTCATATAGCGGTAGATCTCGGCACCGTTGGCGCTCAATACGCCCATGTCGGCCATGTATTCGGCCTTGGTGGGAATACGGCCAAGGCGCGAGCAGATCGCGGCCAGTTCCGCCGAACCCAGATACACGTTCGAGTTCTTGCCCAGGCGGTTGGGGAAGTTGCGGGTACTGGTCGAGAACACGGTGGCGCCCTCGCGCACCTGCGCCTGGTTGCCCATGCACAGCGAGCAGCCCGGCATCTCCATGCGTGCGCCGGCGGTGCCGAAGGTGCCGTAGTGGCCTTCCTTGGTCAGCTCGGCCGCGTCCATCTTGGTCGGCGGCGCGACCCACAGCTTGGTCGGAATATCGCGCTTGCCTTCCAGCAGCTTGGATGCGGCGCGGAAGTGGCCGATGTTGGTCATGCACGAGCCGATGAACACTTCGTCGATCGCCGCACCGGAGACTTCGGACAGCGTCTTCACGTCGTCCGGGTCGTTCGGGCAGGCGACGATGGGCTCGTGCACATCGGCCAGATCGATCTCGATCACCGCCGCGTATTCGGCATCGGCATCGGGCGCCAGCAGTTGCGGGTCGGCCAGCCAGGCCTCCATGGCCTTGATGCGGCGGTTGATGGAACGCACGTCCTGATAGCCTTCGGCGATCATCCACTTCAGCATCACGATATTGCTGTTGATGTACTCGATGATCGGCGCCTTGTCCAAGTGCACGGTGCAACCGGCGGCGGAACGCTCGGCGGAAGCGTCGGACAGTTCGAACGCCTGCTCCACTTTCAGGTTCGGCAGGCCTTCGATCTCCAGGATGCGGCCGGAGAAGATGTTCTTCTTGCCCTGCTTGGCGACGGTCAGCAGGCCGGACTTGATGGCGTACAGCGGAATCGCGTTGACCAGATCGCGCAAGGTCACGCCGGGCTGCAGCTCGCCTTTGAAACGCACCAGCACCGACTCGGGCATGTCCAGCGGCATCACGCCGGTAGCCGCGGCGAAGGCCACCAGGCCAGAACCTGCCGGAAACGAAATACCTATCGGGAAGCGCGTGTGCGAATCGCCGCCGGTGCCGACGGTGTCGGGCAGCAGCATGCGGTTGAGCCAGCTGTGGATGATGCCGTCGCCCGGACGCAGCGGGATGCCACCACGGGTGCTGATGAAGGCCGGCAGCTCGTGGTGCGTCTTCACGTCCACGGATTTCGGGTAGGCGGCGGTGTGGCAGAACGACTGCATCACCAGATCGGCACTGAAGCCCAGGCAGGCAAGATCCTTCAATTCATCGCGCGTCATCGGGCCGGTGGTGTCCTGCGAACCCACCGAGGTCATCTTCGGCTCGCAATACGTGCCCGGACGCATGCCTTTGCCTTCCGGCAGACCGCAGGCGCGGCCTACCATCTTCTGCGCCAGGGTGAAGCCCTTGCCGGTATCGGCCGGCACCTGCGGCAGGCGGAACCGCGTGGACGGCGGCAGGCCCAACGCATCGCGCGCCTTGGCGGTCAGGCCGCGACCGATGATCAGCGGAATACGGCCGCCGGCGCGCACTTCGTCGAATAGCACGTCCGACTTGACCTGGAATTCGGCGATCACTTCGCCATTCTTGAGCGCCTTACCTTCGTACGGGCGCAGTTCGACCACATCGCCCATGTTCATCTGGGTGACATCGAGTTCGATCGGCAACGCGCCGGCGTCTTCCATCGTGTTGTAGAAAATAGGCGCGATCTTGCTGCCCAGGCACACACCGCCGAAGCGCTTGTTGGGAATGAAAGGAATGTCCTCGCCGGTGAACCACAGCACCGAGTTGGTCGCGGACTTGCGGCTGGAACCGGTGCCGACCACATCGCCCACGTAAGCGACCAGGTGGCCCTTTTCCTTCAACGATTCGATGAACTTCACCGGGCCACGCTTGCCGTCTTCCTCGGGCGTGATGCCGTCGCGCTTGTTCTTCAGCATGGCCAGCGCGTGCAGCGGAATATCAGGGCGCGTGGTCGCATCGGGCGCAGGCGACAGGTCGTCGGTATTGGTTTCGCCGGTCACTTTCAGCACGGTGACGGTCAGGCTTTGCGGCACTTCAGGACGGCTGGTGAACCATTCGGCTTCGGCCCAACTCTTGATCACGCCCTGCGCATGCGCATTGCCGGCATCGGCCTTGTCCTTGACGTCGTGGAAGGCGTCGAACATCAGCAAAGTCTTCTTCAACGCTTCGGCGGCGATGGCGCCCAGCTGCGCGTCGTCCAGCAGTTCCACCAGCGGATGGATGTTGTAACCGCCCAGCATGGTGCCGAGAAGTTCGGTCGCGCGTTCGCGGGAAATCAGCGCGCACTTCTCGCTGCCGAACGCCACCGCCGCCAGGTACGAAGCCTTGACCTTGGCCGCGTCGTCCACGCCGGCCGGCACGCGATGGGTGATCAGCTCGACCAGGAAGGTTTCTTCGCCCGCAGGCGGCGCCTTCAGCAGCTCGATCACCTCGGCGGTCTGCTGCGCCGACAGCGGCAAGGGCGGAATACCCAGCGCGGCGCGCTCGGCAACATGTTGGCGGTAGGCTTGCAGCATGGATACGTCTCCGGGGAAATCAGTTGTCAGTGAATGGGTTCAAGCGGCAGGAACGATCAGCTTGAGACCCTTGAAATAGTCGCGATAGAAGCTGTCGTCGCGGGTGATCAGTCCATCGCACTGCAGCAGCGCGTGGGCGCCGATCAGGAAATCGGGCACCGCGCGGCTACGGGCGCCGCCGCGCTGGCGATAACGGCGCTGCATTTCGCCGGCCCGCAGCGCCGACTTGGCTTCCAGGGCATCGAAACGAATGCTCATTTCCTCCAGCACGTTCAAGGCTTCCGAGCCATCGCGCAGCGCGCTGCAGACCTCCGCCAGGGCGACGTCGCATACCACGACAGGTCCGTTGCTCAGGCACTGGCGTAGACAGGCTTCGGCGGCGTCGGCCTGCGGACCGTCGGCCAGCAGGTCCACCAGCACGGAAGAATCGATGGCGATCATGACAAGGCCGTCTCAGGGATCCAGCGGATCGCCCGGCGCCCGGCCGCGGATCGCGCGCATGGCTTCGTCGGTGGAATCGAAGCCGTCCAATTTGAAGCGGCCGCGAGCGCGGGAAATCGCGTCGTCCACACTCTTACGCAGGACGATGCGGCCGTTTTCCAGCTCCACTTTCAGAATGCTGCCCTTGGTCAGGCCCAGGGCATCGCGCACTGCCTTGGGCAGGGTGATCTGGCCACGTTCGGCGACGGTCGCTTCCATCAGCATGCTCCTCAGGTATGCGTCAATAATACGTACTTTATTATCCATACTCAAGCGCGCATACTGGCTGTAGTCCGTGTACCCGGAGCGTCGGGGGCGTAGCCCCGACCTACATTGGTCGTAAGGTGGATGACACCCCGATTGGGGATAATCACTGAACGGTCGACGCGGCATGAGGTCTGACCTCGAAGCAAGCGCCAGTCGCGCGCCCTCCCCCAGCTACAGGAGCCTCCCGATGAGTGATTCCTTCGCCACCCGCACCTCCCTGCAGGTCAATGGCAAGTCCTATACCTATTTCAGCCTGCCCAAATTGGGCCAGCGCTTCGATATCGCCCGTCTGCCCTACTCCATGAAGATCCTGCTGGAGAATCTGCTGCGCCACGAAGACGGCGGCATGACCGTGGGCAAGGACCATATCGAAGCGGTGGCGCAATGGGATGCCACCCGCGAGCCGGACACCGAAATCGCCTTCATGCCAGCGCGGGTGGTATTACAGGATTTCACCGGCGTGCCTTGTGTGGTCGACCTGGCGGCGATGCGCGATGCCGTAGGCAAGCTCGGCGGCAAGGCCAGTCAGATCAATCCGCTGATCCCCTCCGAATTGGTTATCGACCATTCCGTGCAGGTCGACGTGTTCGGCCGCGCCGACGCGCTGGACCTCAACGGCAAGATCGAATTCGAACGCAACAAGGAACGCTACAGCTTCTTGCGTTGGGGCCAGAAATCCTTCGGTAATTTCAAGGTGGTGCCGCCCAATACCGGCATCGTTCACCAGGTGAATCTGGAGAACCTGGCGCGGGTGGTGATGGAGCGTGAAGTTGGCGGCGAACTGCTGGCGTTTCCTGACACCGTATTCGGCACCGATTCGCACACGACCATGATCAACGGCATCGGCGTGCTGGGCTGGGGCGTGGGCGGCATCGAAGCCGAGGCGGCGATGCTGGGCCAGCCTTCCTCCATGCTGATCCCGCAGGTAGTGGGCTTCAAACTGACCGGCAGGATGCCGGAGGGCGCGACCGCGACCGATCTGGTGCTGACCGTCACTCAGATGCTGCGCAAATTCGGCGTAGTCGGTAAGTTCGTCGAATTCTTCGGCGACGGCCTGCAGCACCTGCCGTTGGCCGACCGCGCTACCATCGCCAACATGGCGCCCGAATACGGCGCCACCTGCGGCATCTTTCCCATCGATTCGGAATCGTTGACCTACCTGCGTCTTTCCGGGCGCCCGGCCGATCTGATCGCGCTGGTCGAAAGCTACGCCAAGGCCCAAGGTCTATGGCATGAGCCCGGTCAACAGGAAGCGACCTACTCGGCGACCTTGCATCTGGACATGGCAGAAGTGCGGCCTTCGATGGCCGGACCGAAGCGTCCGCAAGATCGCGTGTTGTTGGAAGACGTACACGCGAACTTCACAGAAAGCCTGGCTCCGTTGATCGCCAGCCGAAAACCCAAGAACGGCAGTATCGAACGTCTGGTCGACGAAGGCGGTGGGCAGCCGCAGGCCGAACACCTGGCCGCCAAGCCGATTTCGAAGATCTTCATCCAGGACCAGGATGCCGAGCTCAACGATGGCTCGGTCGTCATCGCCGCGATCACTTCCTGCACCAATACTTCCAACCCGGCGGTGATGCTGGGCGCCGGCCTGCTGGCTCGCAATGCGGTGGCCAAGGGCTTGAAAGCGGCTCCCTGGGTGAAAACCTCGCTCGGCCCGGGTTCGCTGGTGGTGACCGACTACCTGAAGAAGGCAGGCGTGCTGGATCCGTTGGAAAAACTCGGTTTCTATGTCGTCGGCTATGGCTGTACCACCTGCATCGGCAATTCCGGACCGTTGCCGGATGCGGTGTCCAAGGGCATCGCCGAAAACGAACTGGTGGTGGCCTCGGTACTGTCCGGCAACCGCAATTTCGAAGGCCGCGTGCATCCGGAAGTGAAAGCCAACTACCTGGCTTCGCCGCCGTTGGTGGTGGCCTACGCCATCGCCGGCACGGTCAATATCGACCTGACCACGCAGCCGCTAGGCAAAGGAGCGGACGGCAAGGACGTTTTCCTGCGCGATATCTGGCCCAGCAACAAGGAAATCGGCGACACCATCGCCGCCACCGTGGGGCCGGAGCTGTTCGCGCAGAACTACGCGGACGTGTTCAAGGGCGACTCGCGCTGGGCGTTGATCGAATCGCCCGATGGCGAGTCCTACGCGTGGGACGAATCTTCCACCTACATCAAAAACCCGCCCTACTTCGACGGCATGACCATGCATGTCGGCACCATCGACGATGTGCATGGCGCGCGCGTGCTCGGTCTGTTCGGCGATTCCATCACCACCGACCACATTTCGCCGGCCGGCAATATCAAGAAGGACTCGCCCGCGGGCCGCTTCCTGCAGCAGCGCGGCGTGCAACCGGCCGACTTCAACAGTTATGGTTCGCGCCGCGGCAACGACGATGTGATGGTGCGCGGAACCTTCGCCAACATCCGCATCAAGAACCTGATGTTCGGCGGCGAAGAAGGCGGAAATACCCTTTATTTCAGCGGTAAAGACGCTGTCGGAGAAAAAATGGCCATCTACGATGCGGCCATGAAATACAAGGCCGACGGCGTGCCGTTGGTGGTGTTCGCGGGCAAGGAATACGGCACCGGATCGTCGCGCGACTGGGCGGCCAAAGGCACCAACCTGCTCGGCGTGAAAGCGGTTGTCGCGGAAAGTTTCGAGCGCATCCACCGTTCCAACCTGGTCGGCATGGGCGTACTGCCTCTGCAGTTCAAGGACGGCGAGAACGCGCAGACGCTGGGCCTTGACGGGTCGGAAACCTTCGACATCACCGGCCTGCAGGATGGCGCCGGCAAACTTGCCACGCTCACCGCGACCCGCGCGGACGGCAGCATGCTGAAGTTCGACGCCAAGGTGCTGCTGCTGACGCCCAAGGAAGTGGAGTACTTCCGTAACGGCGGCTTGCTGCATTACGTGCTGCGTCAACTGGCGGCCCGAAAAGCTGCCTAGGTAGGTCGGGGCTACGTCCCCGACGTGCGGCAATTGATATCACATGCGTCGGGGCGTAGCCCCGACCTACGGTGACGGGTTCCTGGCTACGAATTCGGCTTCCATTGCGCGTAGTAAACGCGCCATTCGCCGTCTTCCAGCCGCCAGCCAGTGGTGATGGAATAGGTCTGCGCGCTATCGGGAATGAAGCGACCCTGGCTTCCGGTCAGCAGCGCAGTGAAGCGCAAGGTGGCCTGGCCCGACTTCTCTTCGAATTCGACCGGTCCGATGGTTACGCCTATCGTCGAATTGCCTAGAACCTGCGCCCGCATTAGATTGTGCAACGCAGCACGATCCATTCCTTCGTTTCCGACGAAATCGTCGGCCACGCCTTCCATGAAATCCGATGTCTTACGCTCGCTCGCCGCAGTCTGCATACGCTGCAATTGCGCGCGCAATGCCGCTTCTGGGGTATCGCGTGCGCAAGCCGCCAGCGCTGCCAGAGCCAGCAGCAGCCAACCGGTCCCGGCCAATCGTCGAAAGGTCTGCAATGTCTTCGCCTTTTCCATCCGGGGCGGTATGCTCGTATCGTGGAACCCCACAATCGACACCTGCTTTTCGCACGTGCCGGACCAAACCAAGGCCCTGGGGAGGGAGTGAAAGATGAGTCAGGATCGTCCGTGGTTCAAGAATTATCCGCAAGGCGTGCCGCATGAAATAGATCTGGACGAATACCGGTCCATCGTTTCGGTATTCGATACCGCAGTCCGGAATTTCAACGGTCGTCCGGCATTCTCCAACTTCGGCAAGACCCTGACCTATAGCGAAATCGAAGCGCTAAGCCGTCATTTCGCGGCGTACCTGCTCGGCGAGTTGAAGCTCAAGAAAGGCGACCGCGTCGCCATCATGGCGCCCAATTGCCTGCAGTATCCGATCGCCATTTTTGGCATCCTGCGCGCCGGACTGACGGTAGTGAACGTCAATCCGATGTATACCGCGCGCGAACTCAAGCACCAGTTGATCGACTCGGGCGCCAGCGCGCTGGTGGTGGTGGACAATTTCGGCCATACCGTGCAGGAAGTAGTGGCGGATACGCCGCTCAAGCAGGTCATCACCACGGGGCTGGGCGATCTGGTCGGCTTCCCGAAGGGGGCGATCATCACCTTCATGCTGAAGTACGTGAAGAAGTTGGTCCCGGACTACGACATCCCCGGCGCCGTTCGCTTCAAGGACGCATTGACTCTCGGCCGCATGCACAAGTTGCCCGAGATAGAGATAGACGGAGAGGACATCGCCTTTCTGCAGTACACCGGCGGCACCACCGGCGTTTCCAAGGGCGCCATGCTGACCCACCGCAATCTAGTGGCCAACATGCAGCAGGCCGGCGTGTGGGTGGGCAAAGGCCTGGACCATGGCGATGAGGTCATCATCACCGCGCTGCCGCTCTACCATATCTTCGCATTGACGGCGAACGGCCTGGTGTTCATGAAACTGGGGGGGCTCAACCACCTGATCAGCAATCCGCGCGACATGCCCGGTTTCGTCAAGGAGCTGCAAAAGACGCGTTTCACCGCCATCACCGGCGTCAACACGCTCTTCAACGGCTTGCTCAACACGCCCGGCTTCGACCAGGTCGATTTCTCCAATCTCAAGATGACCCTGGGCGGCGGCATGGCCGTGCAACGCGCGGTCGCGGAAAAATGGAAGAAAGTGACTGGAGTGACGCTGGTGGAAGCCTACGGCCTGACCGAGACTTCGCCAGCGGCTTGCATCAATCCCATGGATCTAAAGGACTACAACGGCGCTATCGGCCTGCCTATTCCTTCCACCGATGTATGCCTGAAGGACGACGATGGCGTGACCCTTACCGTTTTGGGTGAAGTCGGCGAACTATGCATCAAGGGCCCGCAGGTGATGAAGGGTTATTGGCAGCGCCCGGAGGAGACCGCCAACGTGATCGACGCCGACGGCTGGTTGCACACGGGCGATATGGCCAAGATGGACGAGAACGGATTCTTCTACATCGTGGACCGCAAGAAGGACATGATCCTAGTGTCCGGTTTCAACGTGTATCCCAACGAGGTCGAGGACGTCATCGCCAGCATGGAAGGCGTGCTCGAGGTGGCGGCCATCGGAGTGCCCGACGAGAAGTCGGGCGAGGCGGTCAAGGCATTCGTGGTCAAGAAGGATCCCTCCCTCACCGCCGACCAGATCAAGGCCTATTGCCGCGAGAACCTGACCGGGTACAAGCAGCCCAAGCTGGTCGAATTCCGCACCGAACTGCCCAAGACCAATGTCGGCAAAATCCTGCGCAAGGAGCTGCGCGACCCTCCGCCGCAGAAGTCCTGAGCCCAGCAGCCCGAGGGCCGGCTTAAGCCGGCCTTTTTTTTTGGCCTGTGCCCATATCCCCCCGGAGCCCCCAGGGAGATTTTATGACCTACGTCACACTTTTGTAAGCTGTGACATTAACCCTGCCACTTCATTGGTTCTTCACGGCGCCGCAAGGGGTTTTTAACGGAGTGTTCAGGTGTAGGATCGGCCCCGCCAGTCACATTTGACCGCAGCACCGTCCAGACCCCATAGCTTCCCTTACAACGCATTCAAGCCGAGGATCCAAAAATGAGCAATGTCGAAAAACTGCTACGCAGCCGCCCCTACCAGACCCTTCGCGTCGATTCCGAGCCGAGTGGCGATAGCCACTGGATGTACATGCATGCGGAAGCCGCTCCGGGCGTTCGCCCTTGCTTCCACAGCCAGATGCTCGACGATGTGCTCAGCTTCATGAATTCCATCACTCTGCGTGAATCGCAACGCCAGTCGGGCAAACTGCGTCACCTGGTGGTTGCGTCCGAAGGTTCCGCATTCAATCTCGGCGGTGACCTGGCGCTGTTCTCGCACTTGATCCGCGAAGGCAATCGCGACCGCCTGCTCAGCTACGCGCGCCGCTGCATCGATGGCGTGTACCACCTCAACACCGGTTTGGGTGGCGATGTGCGCACCATCGCCCTGATTCAGGGCGACGCATTGGGCGGCGGCTTGGAGATCGCACTCTCCTGCCACACCATCGTCGCCGAAGAAGGCGTGGACATGGGCTTGCCGGAAGTGCTGTTCGGTCTGTTCCCGGGCATGGGCGCCTATTCCTTCCTGTGCAAGCGCATGTCGCCGCAGCTGGCGGAAAAGATCATCCTGGAAGGCAATATCTTCAGCAGCGACGAGATGTACCGCATGGGCGTGGTGGATGTACTGGTTCCCAAGGGCCAGGGCGCATCGGCGGTGCAGGAGTTGATCAGCAAGCAGCAGCGCTCCTCGCACGCCTACCTGGCCATGAATGCTTGCCGCAATCTCGCGCAGCCGGTCGGCTACGACGAACTTATGCGCATCACCGAGGTTTGGGTGGATACCGCGTTGGCGTTGGGCGATAAGTCGCTGAAGATGATGGAGCGCATCGTGCGTGCCCAGGAAAGACGCGCTTCGGTGCGCGCTGCCTAAGCCAAGACGGTAGGTTATGGAGCAAGACCGCTAAAGGACTAGCACAGGGGGAAAGGTTGAAAACGGCTGCGCCGCGCAGCCGTCAGGAACGATCGCTGTCCTTTTTGACGCCATCGCGCGTACGTCCGCGCGCTTCCAACGCCACGCGTCCCTGGCTGAGGCTTGTGTTCAACATCGCAAGCCGCTGACGCCATTCCGTGGCGATCTCCTTGTCGCCCGCTTGCATCAGTTCGCCGCTAGCGCGCGCAAGCTTGACCAAGCCGAGATTGCTGGCAACGCCTTTCAGCGCATGCGCATGCTCGCGCAGATGGGCGCCGTCGCCGCTTTCCATCGCGTGGGCCATCGCACCCAGGCAGCCCTCGGCATCGTTGAGGCACTGTTGGATGAACTCGCGCTCGAACGCATCGCCCATGCCCAACACGCTGAGTTCGTTGAGCACGCTCGGGTCCAGCACGTCGTCCGAGACCGGAAGCTGAGGCCGGTCGATCTGCACCGGAGCTGTAACGCGGCCGTTCTGGGCGATTTCCGCCAGCACGTCCAGCAAGCGCGTGGCCACGATCGGCTTGGCGAGGAAGGCGCGCGCGCCCGCTTGTTCGCAACGCGAGATGGCATCGGGCGTAACGTCGGCGCTCAGCACCAGCACCGGAGTGCGCGGCCCGCCGCCGGCTTCCATGATGCGCAACTGCTTGAGCAGATCCAAACCGCTGATACCGGGCATGTGCAAGTCGACGATGACGGTGTCGTAGTCGGCGATTTCCAGCGCGTCCAGCACTTCCTCGCCCCCGTTCACGCAGACCACCCGGTGCCCTGCTTTTTGCAGCAGGCGCTGGACGACCATACGGTTGGCTTCGTGGTCGTCCGCAACCAGGATCTGCAGGCTGCGCACGCGTGCGCGATGGCGCAGGAACGGATCGGAGAACGCGATGATGTTTTCCGCGCTGTGCTGCTCTTGTTCTTCGATCCACGCCGGAACCACTGGCGTCTTGACGGTCTGCACCGCTTCGAACGGCAGCTCGACCCAGAAGCTGCTGCCGCGATGCTCGGCGCTTTCGAAGCCGATGCTGCCGCCCATCGCCTCGGTAAGGCCCTTGGCGATCGTGGTGCCGAGGCCGGTGCCGCCGTAGCGTCGCGACAGGCTGACGTCGGCTTGTTCGAAAGCCTCGAAAAGCTTTGCGCGCACGCTGGCGGGAATGCCGATGCCGGTATCGGTGACGATGAAACGCAGATTTATCTTGTCGTCGTGGCTAGGTACCCGTTTGACTTCCAGCTTCACGGATCCGGCATTGGTGAACTTGACCGCATTGCCGGCCAGATTCAGCAGCACTTGACGCAGGTGGCGGATGTCGCCGCGCAACTTGGCCGGCACGTCCGGATCGATGCGCGTTTCGTAGTTGAGCTGTTTGCCGCGGGCTTGCGGCAACAGGATCATGCCGATGTTGTCGATCAGCTCCTGCGGCGAGAATTCGACGACATCGAGCTTCAATTTGCCCGCTTCGATCGCCGAGATGTCCAGCACGTCCTCTACCAGCGCCAGCATGCTGCGGGTGGAGGCCTGGATGGTATGCAGGCATTCGCGCTGTTCGCTGTCCAGTTGCGTAGTGGCCAACAACTCGGACATGCCGGACAAGCCGTTCAAGGGCGTGCGGAATTCGTGGCTCATGTTGGCCAAAAAGCGGCTCTTGGCCTCGTTGGCGCGATGGGCTTCTTCGGTGGCGCGGGTCAACTGCCGCAGTAAGCCGGACAGGTACATAGGCACGGCGATCAAGCCCAGCAGCAGGCCGATGCCCAGGGTACGGTTCTGCACCCAATAGTCGCTCATCACCAGCACTACGGCGAAGCTAGCGCAGGCCATCGCCACTGCGATGATCAAATAACGGTTGCCGTAGCGCAGTCCGTTGCCCACGGTGACCCACATCAGCACGATATAGGCCCAGGCGAGCGGCTCGCCCATGCCGATCATGGCGGCGGCCATCAAGCCGTAATCGGCCACCATGCCTAACGCGCGGCGGGGGCCGGACTTGCCGGGGCGAACCAGCAGCCAGGCGACGATGCCGATGCCGTTGAACAGACCCGAAAGCACGATCGTCAGCACGATCGAATACTCCCGGACATCCAGCATCTCGCGGGAAGAAGGCAGCAGCGCGTAGGCCAGGATCAGCGATATCAGGGTCAGGCGCACGAGGGCCTGGCCGTGTTCGCTGTCAGGGCGATTGGAGAGCCGGCTCCGGACCCAGGTCGTCAAGGCGTGCATGGCGGACAAGGCGTGCATGGATTACTGCATGCCCGGGCGGACGTGCACGGTCGAATACTGGTCGCAGATATCGTCCAGCCTGGCCCGGCCGCGGCCCAGCGCATCCACGCAGGCCGGATCGAACAGGCGGCCGCGCTGCGCGTACAGATAAGCCAGGGCGGCATCGCGATCCCAGGCCTTCTTGTACGGACGCGGCGAAATCAGCGCATCGAACACATCGGCAACCGCCACTATTCTGGCTTCGAGCGGGATCGCGTCGCCTTTCAGGCCGTCGGGATAGCCGCTGCCGTCGTAACGCTCGTGGTGGCGCAAGGCGATGATGGCGCCAGCCTGGATGAAACGGTTGTGGCTGCCGCTCAGCAATTCGTGGCCGATGCGCGGATGCCGGCGCATGACCTCGGTTTCCTCCTCGGTCAACGGGCCTGGTTTCATCAGTACCGAATCGGGGATGGCGATCTTGCCCATGTCGTGCAGCGGCGCCGCCATCTCGATGGCGCGCACTTCGTCCTCGGGCAGCCCCAGCTGTTCGGCGATCAGACCGGCGACATGCGCCATGCGCTCGAGGTAGGCGCTGGTGCCGCTGTCGCGGTATTCGATGGCGCGCGCCAGCCGCGAGAGCGTCTCGCGTTCGCGCTCTTCCACTTCATGCATGCTCGAAAGCAGCCGCTGCTCCAGCGACATGGCGCGCTGTTTGATGTTCTCGCTCTGTTGGCGCAGCTGCAGCAGGTTGCGGCAGCGGGCGCGCAGTTCGCGCGGGCGAACCGGCTTCACCAGGAAGTCGATGACGCCGGCTTCCAGCGCCGCCTGGCGGATGGGCTCGTCGCCGACCACGGTGATCAGGATGATCGGGATATCCCGGTGCATCGGCAGGCGGCGGAAACGGCGCGCGAATTCCAGTCCGTCCATGCCGGGCATGCGGTAATCCAGCAACAGCAGATCGGTGCGATTGGCTTCGCACCAGGCCAGCGCTACGGCGGGATCGCCGAAGTCGTGCACAGATAATTCCGACGCGATGTCCTCGATGACATGGCGCAGCATCGTCCGCGCTGATGTCTGATCGTCCACGATGACGATATCCAAGCCGCTTCCAACCCCGTTAGGCCACGCAACGTGGCTGTCGGGTGAGGATACTCCGGTGTAGACCCTGCTGGCATCTAGCATAGCTTCAACCCCTCCCGGCAAACTCGTCTTGGCGACGAACAAACCGGTGCTTCGGAACTGGGAGACTCCTCACCCGCATGTTAGGGGGAACGAGAGAAAAGTCCTGTCTTTAGCCGGAATAACGCAGAAACCGTGCCACTTTTCCTACCTGAACCCCTGAGGGAATAATTGTGACGAACGTCACAATATTAACGATACCCAGGTTCATGGGGCGCATTCGGCCAGAGACGCAAGGCAAGGCAAGTGGGGATCTACGGGCAAAAGCTGCCCAATGGCGTCACTTGGAGCACCGCCTCAGCCCGCGGTTTCAGGACGCATGTAGGGGAACAGCAGCACGTCGCGGATCGAATCCGAACCGGTCAGCAGCATCACCAGGCGGTCGATGCCGATTCCCAGGCCTCCAGTGGGCGCCAATCCCACTTCCAGGGCGCGGATGTAATCCGCGTCGAAATGCATGGCCTCATCGTCGCCGCCCTCCTTCGCCTCGACCTGGGCCAGGAAGCGTGCCGCCTGGTCTTCGGGATCGTTGAGCTCGGAGAAACCGTTGGCCAGCTCCTTGCCGTTGACGAACAGCTCGAAACGGTCGGTATAGCCGGGCTGGTCGTCGTTGGCACGGGCCAGTGGCGAGACCTCGACCGGATGGTCGGTGATGAAGGTCGGCTGGATCAGGGTGTGTTCGACGGTTTTCTCGAAAATCTCCAGCAGCAGCTTGCCCCAACCGTAACTTGGCTTGACGTGGATCTTCAGGCGCTCGCAGTGACGCACTAGCGCTTCGCGGTCGGTGCAGTCGGCCAGGCTGATCTCCGGGTTGTGGTGGCGCACCGCTTCGTCCATGCGCCAGCGGCGGAAAGCCGGGTCCAGATCGATGCGTTCGCCGTCCCACAGCACCTGGCCGGTGGCCAGCACTTCATGGGCCACATCGCGGATCACGCCTTCGGTCAGGTCCATGATCTCGTTGTAGGTGGCGTAGGCCTCGTACAACTCCAGCATGGTGAATTCGGGGTTGTGTCGGGTGCTGACGCCTTCGTTGCGGAAGTTGCGATTGATTTCGTAGACGCGCTCCATGCCGCCCACCACCAGGCGCTTGAGATACAGCTCGGGCGCCACCCGCAGGTACAGGTCCAGGCCCAAGGCGTTGTGGTGGGTGGTGAACGGCTTGGCCGCCGCGCCGCCGGGGATGTAATGCATCATCGGCGTCTCCACTTCCAGGAAACGCCGGGCATCCAGCCATTCGCGCATGGCGCGGATGATCTTGGAGCGCTTGATGAAGACTTCGCGCGCTTCCGGGGTGACGATCAGATCGACATAGCGCTGGCGGTAGCGCTGCTCCACATCCGACAGGCCATGCCACTTGTCCGGCAGCGGGCGCAGGGACTTGGTCAGCAGGCGCAGGCTGGTCACCTTGACCGACAGTTCGCCGGTGCGGGTGCGGGTCAGTCCGCCCTCCACGCCGACGATGTCGCCGACGTCCCAGCCCTTGAAGGCGTCGTAGACCTCGCCCAGGGTGTTGGATTGCAGGAACAGCTGCACGCGCCCGGATTCGTCCTGGATCTGCGCGAAGCTGGCCTTGCCCATCACCCGCTTGGCCATCAGGCGTCCGGCCACCTTCACTTCGCGCTGTGCGGCCTCCAGCGCCTCGGCGGACCAAAGGTCCTTGTCGCCGTACTGCGCCTGCAGGTCGCCCGCGTAGTCGACGCGGCGGAAGTCGTTGGGGAACGCGATGCCCTGCCCGCGCAACGCCTTGAGTTTCGCGCGACGCTCGGCGATGAGGCTGTTTTCATCGACGGGAGGGGTGGAGTTTTCTGTCATGGAGATGGCCGTGGCTACGCTGCTTTTGATCGTCATTCCCGCGCAGGCGGGAACCCAGTGTCTTTGATTTTGCTCGGCGAAGCGAAAGTCGCTGGGTCCCCGCCTGCGCGGGGATGACGGCCCAGTTTTCGATCCGCCTTCTTGCCGTCTTATGCGTCGCTACGTTTGGAACCGGCTTCCAGGCCCGATTTCAGGCTGGCCTCGACGAATTCGTCCAGGTCGCCGTCCAGCACCTTCTGGGTGTCGGTGCGTTCGACGCCCGTGCGCAGGTCCTTGATCCGGCTCTGGTCGAGCACGTAGTTGCGGATCTGGCTGCCCCAGCCGATATCGGACTTGGTCGCTTCCAGCGCGTCGCGTTCGGTGTTGCGCTTCTGGATTTCCAGCTCGTACAGCTTGGCCTTCAGCATCTTCATCGCGGTGTCGCGGTTGGCGTGCTGGCTGCGGCCGGTCTGGCAGGCGACCACGGTATTGGTCGGGATGTGGGTGATGCGCACCGCCGACTCGGTCTTGTTCACGTGCTGGCCGCCGGCGCCGGAAGAGCGATAGACGTCGGTGCGCAGGTCGGCGGGATTGATGTCGATCTCGATGTTGTCGTCGACTTCCGGCGACACGAATACCGAAGTGAACGAGGTATGGCGGCGGTTGTCCGAGTCGAACGGCGACTTGCGCACCAGGCGGTGCACGCCGATCTCCGTCTTCAGCCAGCCGTAGGCATAGTCGCCCTCTACACGGAAGGTGGCCGACTTGATGCCCGCCACTTCGCCGGCGCTGGCCTCCATCAGCTCGGTCTTCCAGCCGCGCGATTCGCACCAGCGCAGGTACATGCGCAGCATCATCTCGGCCCAGTCCTGCGCCTCGGTGCCGCCGGCGCCGGCCTGGATATCGACGAAGCAGTTGGCCGGATCGAGTTCGCCGGAGAACATGCGCTGGAATTCCAGCTTTTCCACGTGGATATTGAAGCGATCGACGTCGGCGACCACCGCCAGGGCGGTTTCCTCGTCGTTTTCGCTTTCGGCCAACTCCAGCAGTTCGACCGCTCCGGTCAGGCCTTCTTCCAGGCTGACGATGCCGTTGACGTTCTTTTCCAGGCTGGAACGTTCGCGGCCCAGGGTCTGCGCGTATTCGGCGTTGTTCCAAATGTCGGGGCTTTCCAGCTCCCGGTTTACTTCTTCCAGGCGCTCGCGCTTGGCGTCGTAGTCAAAGATACCCCCGAAGCGAATGCAGCCGTTCCTGGAGATCGGCGATGCGCTGGCGGATGGGGTTGAGTTCGATCATGAGGGTATTGGGATGCGAAACAGCCGCGAATTCTAGCAGGCCGCCGGGTTCAGGCGCTGGGTGTGCCCAATTCCACGCCCACTCCCGCGCCCACTCGCCCGCGCAGGTCGGCGCGATAGCGGCGGCTGCACGGCAGCGTGGTGCCATCCTTCAGGTGCAGGCGTGCGTCTCCGGTATCCATCGGCTCGATAGAGGCGACCTGGTCCAGATTGACTAGATAGCTGCGGTGGACCCGCGCGAAGCGGCGCGGATCGAGCTTGGTCTCGATGGCCGCGATGGTGCTGCGCAGCGGATAGTCGTGCTGGCGCATGCGCAGGTTGACGTAGTTGCCCGAAGCCTGGATCCATTCGATGTCGTTGGCTGCGACCAGGAATTCCCTGCCCAGTTTGCGCACCAAGAAGCGCTCGGGCAGTTCGATCCGCTCCACCGGCGGTCCCTCATCAGGCGTGTCGAGCAGACTGGCTTCGCCCTGCCAGCGACGCAGCAGGAAACGGTAAGCCTCGATGCTGAACACCATGATCATGAAGCTGCGGACATCTTTCAGATATTCGTACAGGAATTCCCGGCCCCAGGGGCCGAAGTCGTATTCCAGGCCCTGCCAGCGATAGATCAGCACGCGCAGGGCGACCATGCCCGTCACGTGCAATATTGAAACCAGCACGCTGGCCAGCAGATACCAGGGCAGCTGTCGCCGCCAGTTGTCCCAGTGCAGCGGGAAGCGGCGAGTGAACCAGACAATGGCGGGCAGCAAGACCACCAGCCACATCACCGCGCTGCTGGACTCCCACACCGCCGGCTCCCAGCTCAGGATGTCAGACCGGCCACGACGGATTTCCATCAGCGTAGTGATGCTGTTGCCCACGCAGTTGATGCCGATCAGCAATACCCAGAAGCCGATCTCGAAGGTACGGCGCCAGGGCAGGAAACGGCGATAGGCGGCATCGGTAGCGGATTCGGGCATAGGCGCATTCTAGGCGAGCGCACGGAATTTCCTGCCAACGGTCGTCCCCGTGGGACTGCAGTTCGTCCCTTCGTCCCGGCAACCCGTCCCTTTGCGCTCGCGCCGCAGGACTGCCGGCGTCCCAATGGCCGTCATCTTCACTGAGAACGGGAATTCGCCATGGAACGTCGCCACGACCTGGACTGGGTACGCGTCTGCGCCTTCGGCGTGCTTGTCCTCTATCACGTGGGCATGTACTACGTGACCTGGGACTGGCATGTGAAGAGTCCCTACGCCAGCGGAACCATCGAGCCGCTGATGCTGCTGAGCAGTCCTTGGCGGCTCTCGCTGCTTTTCCTGGTGTCCGGTGCCGCCAGCGCCTTTCTGTTCGGCAAGCAGCCGCAGGGATTCCTGAAGTCGCGTTCCTGGCGCCTGCTGGTTCCACTGGTCTTCGGGATGCTGGTCATCGTGGTGCCGCAGGCGTACTACGAAGTCATGGATTCGCGCATCCCCGGCGGCTACCACGACGGCTATCTGGCCTTCTGGGGGCGCTATCTGGCGAACGACGGGACGTTCTGCGATGACGATGGCTGCCTGGATCTGCCGACCTGGAACCACCTGTGGTTCGTTGCTTATCTGTGGGTGTACACCGTGGCGATCTGGCTGATCGCCCGGCTGATGCCAAACGTCTGCCGGCATGCGCGGGAATGGCTGGGTGGCCGACTATCCGGCTGGGGCGTACTGCTGTGGCCGGTACTGTTGCTGGCGGTCGCACGGATCGCGCTGGTCGAACGCTTCGAAGCCACCCATGCGCTGGTCGACGACTGGTACAACCATGCGCAGTACTTCAGTGTATTCCTGCTCGGCTTCCTGATGGCACGCGCCACCGGATTCTGGGAAGCGCTGCAGCGTCTGCGCTGGGCATCGCTGGCCCTGGCCGCCGGCAGCTATGGGTTCATCGTCTGGTACTTCTACGGCAGCGGTTTTGGCGACGCCAACCCACCGCCGGATGCCTTGCGCCAGTTCCAACGGACGGTGTGGGCGCTGAACCAATGGAGCAGCATCGCCGCCATCTTCGGCTTCGCCTACCGCTTCCGCCATGCGGACAGCCCTGCGCTGCGCTATCTGGTGCCGGCGGTGTTCCCGGTCTACATCCTGCATCAGAGCGTCATCGTGGTCGCCGCGTACAACCTGAAACCGCTGGGCATTGCGCCCGTGTTCGAAGGGCCATTGCTGATCGTGCTGACGTTCGCCGTCTGTTTCGGCGGCTACGAAATCATCAGGCGGATGAATTGGATGCGGCCGCTGTTCGGGCTCAAGTATCGCCGTCCACCCGGACTGCTGCTTCCCGATGTTCGACAATCAGCTGGATAGCCGCGCCACCGCGATAGTCGTCCGGGACCAGCCTATACGCCAGGCGCAGGCGCGATTCGGGTTCCTGTTCGCGCCAGCCGCCGAAGTGGATGGCATTGAGCGGTTCCCGGCGGCCTTGGACTCGCAAGCTGAGCTTGAGATGGCGTTCGCCGACCACGCGCCAGTCGATCACCTCGAACACGCCATCGAAAAGCGGCTCGCCATAGCCCTGCCCCCAGGGCCCGCCGCTGCGCAGCGCCTCGGCGTTGGCCGCGACGAACTCCTCGGCCGACAGTTCGCCGTCGCTCAGCAGTTCCGCATGCAGCATGGCTGGATCCATCATCGCCTCGACCTGTTCGAGGAAAGCGGCCTGGAAACGAGCGAACTCTCTTGCTTCCAGGCTCAGTCCCGCCGCCATGGCGTGACCGCCGAACTTGCCCATCAGTCCCGGATAGGCGACGTCCACGTTGGCCAGCGCGTCGCGGATATGAAAACCGGGAATCGATCTTGCCGATCCGCGCAGACTGCTGCCGCCCGGTTCCGACGGCGCGAAGGCGATCACCGGACGATGCAGTTTTTCCTTCACCTTCGACGCCACCAGGCCGACCACGCCCGGATGCCATTCCGCATCGAACAGGCATAGCGCGATCGGCGTCTGCTGGTTGCCCGCGCTTTCGAGCCGTTCGATCGCAGCTTCGGCTTCGTCCACCATCTGCTGCTGCACACCGCGGCGTTCGGCGTTGATCCCATTCAATATCTGCGCCAGTTCATAGGCCTGGGTGGCGTCGTCGCTGAGCAGGCATTCGATGCCGATGGCCATGTCTTCCAGGCGGCCGGCGGCATTGAGCCGGGGTCCGATGGCGAAACCGATATCCGCAGCGGTCAGCCGGGCGGCCTCGCGGCCCGAGACCTCGATCAGCGCCCGGAGTCCTGCGCACCCCTGCCCTGCACGCAGCCGCCGCAGTCCAGCGCCGACCAGCGCGCGATTGTTGACGTCGAGCGGAACCAGATCGGCGATGGTGCCGACCGCAACCAGATCGAGCAGCATGGAAAGATCGGGCTCGCCTTGTGCCAGCGCACCTTGCTCGCGCAGCTGCTTCCGCAACGCCAGCAGCACGTAGAACATCACCCCCACGCCCGCCAGCATCTTGCTGGGGAACGCGTCGCCGCGCAGGTTGGGATTGACGATGGCATCGGCCGGCGGCAACACCTCGCCAGGCAGATGATGGTCGGTCACCAGCACCTTCCATCCCAGCGCTTTGGCTGCGGCGATGCCTGCATGGCAGGCGATGCCGTGATCGACGGTCACCAACAGGTCGGGTTCCAGCGCGGCGAGCTCGCCCACCAAGGCCGGCGACAGGCCATAGCCGTGCACCATGCGGTTAGGCACTGCCGGGGTCACACGCGTTGCGCCGAGCATGCGCAATCCACGCACGCCGACGGCGCAAGCGGTGGCGCCGTCGCAATCGAAGTCGCCGACCACGACGATATGGCGTTGGGCGGCGATCGCATCGGCAAGCAATGCGGTCGCTTCGGCCAGCCCGCCCAGGGTTTCGGGCGGCAGCAGTTGCGCCAGCTTCGGCTGCGCCTGCTCCAGGCTGGTCGCGCCGCGTCCGGCGTAGATGCGGCGCAGCAGCGGCGGAAGGCTCTCCGGCCAGCGTCCTACCGTATCGCTCTCGCGGCGACGGATCCTCGGGCCTTGAGCCATGCTTACAGCGTCGCCAACGGCTTCCGCCAGAACCGCCAACGCTGGTCGCGACGCAGATGGAAAATCGCGCCGTCTTCGAAGTCGAGGGTCAGCGACTGCAGCTCGCGTTTGCGTACCGCTTCCAGCAGCGGCTGTACGGCCTCGTGAGCCACCAGCGCCAGGTCGCGCAGATGGCGCAGATCGACCAGCGCGTCGACTTCCTCCGCGTCGGCGGTCGTCGCCGACACTCCTGCGGCATTGGCCAATGCCCGCAGCAGAATCTCGTTGCCTTTGACCTGGCGGTAATGCGTGCGCACGAAATCCGGCAGCGCGCCCGCGCCCCAGAACCAGAGGGAGTTGACCGCCGGTTTGCCTAGCGAAGCGCGCATGGCGTTCCAGGGATGGTTATGCAGAACGACCTGGGTTTCGGTGAGCAGCGCGCGCCAACGGCGTCCCAGGTCGCCTTCGGGCAGGTGGGCGAACAGGTCCTCGCCCAGCACCTCGTCGGGCGCCGCGAACGCCGGCAATTTCGATTCCCGGGGAAGGCGCAGGTACCAGCGCGAAGGCCGCGGCGCGTCGAGGGCGAAACCGGCATCGCCGAACAGCGGCCGCAAGGCCGGTAGCAGTTGGGCGCTGTCCTCGGCGGTGAGCCCTAACGAGTCGCCATGCGAGAGCATGCGTGCTCCGCCCATGTCCGGGGCGATATGCGCGGGGTCCACCCGTAGCCAGGACGATTGCGCCGCGTCGCCGGCATCCAGTTGCCGGGTGAGCGCGGCGACGGGCCAGTGGTCCGGAATCAGTTGGAAATGGCGGCGCAGTTGCCCGGGTTCGCCCGCCTCGCTGCTTTCGCGATCGGCTTGCGCCAGCGCCTTGGCGAACGCTGCCGGCAACGGTCGGCCCGCGAACCGCGAACGCGCGGGCAACAGCAGCGTTGCCGATGCCATCGTCGTTGACCGCCCGCTCAGCCCGCGTACGCGACGCTGACGATTTCGTACTCGCGCTGACCGGCCGGCGCGTCGATGACCACCGAGTCGCCTTCGTTCTTGCCGATCAACGCGCGTGCCAGCGGCGAGGAAATCGCGATCATCGATAGCTTGATGTCGGCCTCCAGGTCGCCGACGATCTGGTAGCGCTTCTCTTCGTCGGTTTCCACGTCGGCCAGGGTCACGGTCGCGCCGAAGACCACCCGCGAGCCCGCGTTGAGCTGGGTCACGTCGATCACTTCCGCATGCGACAGTTCGCTTTCGAGCTGCTTGATGCGGCCTTCGACGAAACTCTGCTGTTCGCGGGCGGCGTGGTATTCGGCGTTCTCCTTCAGATCGCCGTGCGCGCGCGCTTCGGCGATCGCATTGATGATCTCCGGGCGCTTCACCGATTTCAGCTGGTCCAGCTCGTCGCGCAGGCGCTGCGAGCCTTTCAAAGTAAGTGGCGCTCTCATTGCTCTTGCAACTCCTTGTGCAGCTCCTGCAGCGCCCAGACGGGACCGGTGCCGCGGAATTCAAGCGAATGCACCAGCGCGCGGGCGCCGGCGATGGTGGTGGAATAGGTCACGCGATGCTGGAGGGCTTCGCGCCGTATCGAGAACGAGTCGGAAATCGCCTGGCGTCCTTCGGTGGTGTTGACGATATACACGATTTCGCCGTTCTTGATCAGGTCGACGATGTGCGGGCGGCCTTCGACCACCTTGTTGATCTGTTCGCAGGCATGGCCGTTCTGCTGCAGCCAGGCGCAGGTGCCGCGGGTGGCGACCAGGGTGTAGCCGCGCTGGATCAGGTCTCTGGCCACCGGCAGTACCCGGGACTTGTCCGGATCGCGCACCGACAGGAACACCTTGCCCACCGGCGGCGCCTTGATGCCGCCGGCTTCCTGCGCGCGCGCGAACGCGGCGCCGAAGTTGCGGCCCACGCCCATGACCTCGCCGGTGGAGCGCATTTCCGGACCGAGGATGGGATCGACACCCTGGAACTTGGCGAACGGGAAGATGGCTTCCTTCACCGAGTAGTAGTGCGGCACGATTTCCTTGATCGCGCCCTGCTCGGCCAGCGACTTGCCGGCCATGCAGCGCGCGGCGATCTTTGCCAGCGGCATGCCGGTGGCCTTGGACACGAACGGTACGGTGCGCGAGGCGCGCGGGTTCACTTCCAGCAGGAAGATGGTGTCGTCGCCGTCGTCGTTGGTCTGGATGGCGAACTGCGTGTTCATCAGGCCCACGACGTTCAGCGCCTTGGCCAGTTCAACGACTTGGCGGCGCAGCTCGGCCTGGGTCTTGGCCGACAGCGAATACGGTGGCAGCGAGCACGAGGAATCGCCCGAATGCACGCCGGCTTCCTCGATATGTTCCATCACCCCGCCCACCAATACGGCGCCGGTGCTGTCGGCGATGATGTCCACGTCCACTTCCACCGCGTTGTCCAGGAAGCGATCCAGCAGCACCGGCGAATCGTTCGAGACCTTGACCGCATCGCGCACATAGCGCGCCAGGTCCGATTCGCCGTAGACGATTTCCATCGCGCGGCCGCCGAGCACATACGACGGACGCACCACCAGCGGATAGCCGATCTCGCGCGCCAGGACCAGCGCTTCCTGGTCATTACGGGCGATGCGGTTGGGCGGCTGCTTCAGGCCCAGTTTTTCCACCAGTTGCTGGAAGCGCTCGCGGTCCTCGGCCAGATCGATCGAATCGGGCGAAGTGCCGATCACCGGCACGCCGTTGGCTTCCAACGCCTGCGCCAACTTCAGCGGGGTCTGTCCGCCGTACTGCACGATCACGCCCTTGGGTTTCTCCAGCTCGACGATCTCCAGCACGTCTTCGAGCGTCAATGGTTCGAAGTACAGGCGGTCGGAGGTGTCGTAATCGGTGGAGACGGTTTCCGGGTTGCAGTTGACCATGATGGTCTCGTAACCATCCTCGCGCAGCGCCAGTGCGGCATGCACGCAGCAATAGTCGAACTCGATGCCCTGGCCGATGCGGTTAGGGCCTCCGCCCAGGATCATGATCTTGTCGCGGCCGGTCGGCTCCGCCTCGCACTCGTCCTCGTAGGTCGAGTACAGGTAGGCGGTGCTGGTGGAGAATTCCGCTGCGCAGGAGTCGACGCGCTTGTAGACCGGTTTGACCTTGAGCGTACGGCGCAGATTACGCACGGCGCCTTCGTCGGTCTGGGCCAGTTGCGCCAAGCGTGCGTCGGAGAAGCCGGCGCGTTTGAGCTTGCGCAGGCGCGCCTTGTCCAGCGAGCCCAGTCCTTCGGCGGCGAGCCGTTTTTCCTCGGCGATGATTTCCTCGATCTGGTCCAGGAACCACGGATCGATGAACGACAATGCGTGCACGTCCTCCACGCTCATGCCGGCACGGAACGCATCGGCCACGTAGAACAGCCGTTCGGGCCCCGGTTCCTTCATCTCGCGGCGCAACGTGGCCAGGTCGTCGGCGCTGGACAGGTCCAGCCCGGTAGGGTCCAGCCCGACCTTGCCGGTTTCCAGGCCGCGCAGCGCCTTCTGCAGCGACTCCTGGAAGGTACGGCCCATCGCCATCACCTCGCCCACCGATTTCATCTGCGTGGTCAGGCGCGCATCGGCGGCGGGGAACTTCTCGAAGGCGAAGCGCGGAATTTTGGTGACCACGTAGTCGATGGCCGGCTCGAACGACGCCGGGGTCAGGCCGCCGGTGATCTCGTTGCGCAGTTCGTCCAGCGTGTAACCCACGGCCAGCTTGGCCGCGACCTTGGCGATCGGAAAACCGGTGGCCTTGGACGCCAGTGCCGAAGAACGCGAGACGCGCGGGTTCATTTCGATCACCACCACGCGCCCGGTCTGCGCATTGATGCCGAACTGCACGTTGGAGCCGCCGGTGTCGACGCCGATCTTGCGCAGCACCGCGATGGAGGCATCGCGCAGGCGCTGGTACTCCTTGTCGGTCAGGGTCTGCGCCGGAGCGACGGTGATCGAGTCGCCGGTATGCACGCCCATCGGGTCCAGGTTCTCGATGGAGCAGACGATGATGCAGTTGTCCGCGGTATCGCGGACCACTTCCATCTCGAACTCCTTCCAGCCCAACACGGATTCTTCCACCAGCACTTCGCTGGTGGGCGAGAGTTCCAGGCCGCGGTTGACGATCTCGATGAGCTCTTCGCGGTTGTAGGCGATGCCGCCGCCGCTTCCGCCCAAGGTGAAGCTGGGGCGGATGATGGTGGGATAGCCCACGCGGGTCTGGATATCCAGCGCCTGTTCCAGCGAACGCGCGACCTCGGCCTTCGGGCACTCCAGGCCGATCTCGGCCATGGCCACGCGAAACAGCTCGCGGTCCTCGGCCATCATGATCGCTTCGCGCTTGGCGCCGATCAGTTCGACGCCGTATTTTTCCAGCACGCCGTTGTCGGCCAGATCCAGCGCGCAGTTGAGCGCGGTCTGCCCGCCCATGGTGGGCAGCAGCGCATCGGGTCGCTCCTTGTCGATGATCTTCTCGACCATCTGCCAGGTGATGGGCTCGATATAGACCGCGTCGGCCATCTCCGGGTCGGTCATGATGGTGGCCGGATTGCTGTTGACCAGCACCACCCGGTAGCCCTCGTCCCGCAGCGCCTTGCACGCCTGCGCGCCCGAATAATCGAACTCGCAGGCCTGGCCGATGACGATGGGGCCGGCGCCGATGATCAGGATGGTTTTCAGGTCGCTACGTTTGGGCATTTCGTCCTCAGTAAAGTCGTTCCCGCCACGCGTCGGGCGCGCGCCAGGTGATCTGGTCGGGCGATCGTGCATCGACCGTCCCGTCGTGGATGGCGGCAAGCACGGCTTGCTGCATCGAAGTCCAACTGGTGGCGCTGGCGCCTATTCGCGCGCCGATCTTGTTGTTGTGCGCGTCCATCGCGCGATCGGGTCGCTCCTGCGCGTCGCGCTCCATTGCCTGCGTCACCCAGTCCACGCAACGCGGCGAACTGGTGTAGGCGACGATGGCGCTGGCCAGCGTGTGGCGATAAGCATCGCCCGGACCGTCGCGCCCACCCGGCAGGTCCGAGCCCAGGCACTGCGCATACACGGCGCTCAACACGAAGACCGGATACGCCCCCAGCAGCACGCCAACGACGATCACGCGGCGCGACCAGCGCGTGAAAGCCGGATTGGCGCGCCAACGGATCATCCGGCGCGCTGCATCGACACGATGAAGCGATCGAACAACGGCGACACATCTCGCGGCCCCGGCGACGCTTCCGGATGCCCCTGGAACGAAAACGCCGGCGCGTCGGTCAGTTCGATACCCTGGTTGGTGCCATCGAACAGCGAGCGGTGGGTCACGCGCACGTTGGCCGGCAGCGTCGATTCGTCGACGGCGAAGCCGTGGTTCTGCGAAGTGATCATCACCCGGCCGCTATCGAGATCCTGCACCGGATGGTTGGCGCCGTGATGGCCGTGGCCCATCTTCAGGGTTTTGGCGCCTGCCGCTAGCGCGAGCAACTGGTGGCCCAGGCAGATGCCGAAAGTCGGGATCTTCTGCGCGACGAACTCGCGGATCGCAGCGATCGCGTAGTCGCAGGGCTCCGGATCGCCGGGGCCGTTGGACAGGAACACTCCATCGGGCTTGAGCGCCAGCGCATCGGCAGCGGAGGTCTGCGCGGGGACCACGGTTACATCGCAACCACGTTCGGCCAGCATGCGCAGGATGTTCAATTTGACGCCGAAATCGTAGGCGACCACCTTGAATCTGGCCCCGGCGTTGACGGGAAGCCCCGTATCCAGATCCAGCTGCCCTTCCTTCCACGGATAGTTCTGCGTGGTGGAAACCACCTTCGCCAGATCCATCCCTTTCAGGCCTGGGAACTTGCGAGCGGCTTCCAGGGCCTTTTCCACATCAGCTTGCATGTTGAGAGCCGCACCCGCCATCAGCGCGCCGTTCTGCGAACCGCGGTCGCGCAGCAGGCGGGTCAGCTTGCGGGTGTCGATGCCGGCGATGGCCACCACGTTGCGTTGCGCCAGCCACTCGGGCAGCGCCTGCTGGTTGCGCCAGTTGCTGGGACGGCGCGGCACGTCGCGTACGATCAGGCCGGCGGACCAGACCTGGCGCGCTTCGTCGTCCTGGTCGGTGCAGCCGGTGTTGCCGACATGGGGATAGGTCAGGGTGACCAGTTGGCGGGCGTACGAGGGATCGGTGAGGACTTCCTGATAGCCGGTCATGGCGGTGTTGAATACCACCTCGCCTGCGGAAAGGCCGCTCGCGCCTACGGATTCGCCCTCGAATACGCTGCCGTCTTCGAGTACGAGGATTGCGGGTTGGGTCACTGGGCTCGCCTTGGGGGTGAAGGAACCCTGCCCCTCCAACTTGCGGCTGCAAGAAACCGCGAACTCGGTATTTCTCCGGTCCGTGGCGGTGGGTAACAGGCGAGCGAGAATTGTACGGGCGCGGGGTCGCGGACGCCAGTCGTTTTTCAGGAATCGGGCGGAACCGGAACGTTCAGTCCAGCAAATCCCGGAGCCGGTAGGCGGCTGGAGGTCTGCCAACAATGCGCAGGGCCGCGTGCAAGGCGCCGCGGGCGAAAATATCGCGGTTGCCGGCGCGGTGCACCAGCTCCAGACGCTCGCCCAGGCCGGTGAACTGGACCGTGTGCTCGCCCACGATGTCGCCGGCGCGCAGGCTGGCATAGCTGACTTTGGCGCCATTGGCGGCCGCTGCCTCGCCCAGAGTGAGGGCGGTACCGGAGGGCGCGTCCTTCTTCTGGGTGTGGTGGGCTTCGATCACATCGCAGTCCCAGCCGGGCAAGGCCGCCGCGGCACGCTCCACCAGTTCGGTCAACACCGCCACGCCCAGGCTGAAATTGGAGGCCCAGACCAGCGGAACTCTGGTAGCCGCAGCGTCCAGCGCTGCGCGTTGCGCTTCGCTCAACCCGGTGGTTCCCGACACCAGCGCCGCACCACGCGCCACGCACAGACCGAGCACGGGGTCGAATCCCTCGGGCAGGCTGAAATCGATGGCGACGTCGAAAGCAGGCGCACCCGAAAGCTCATTGGCGGCGAAGAACGGCACGCCGTCCACCACACGTTGCGCTGGCGACTTGCGGGTAACGGCCGCCACGATCTGGCAGTCGCCTTGCTCGGCGCACAACCGCAACAAGGCCTGGCCCATGCGACCGGAGGCACCGTGGATCAATAATTTAATGGGGCGGTTCATCCGCCAAGGCTAGCCCGATGCCCATGCGGTAACAAGCCGCCTCTGAGCGATGCCGGCTTCAATCCGGGCTTATGGAGAAACCTGCGTCGCCCTTTTCGAACGCGCCGTGGGCACCACCAACGGTGGCTGCGCCAAGGCATAACCAGCGATCACAGTGCGCGACATCTCGCGATCGTCGAGCAGGTCAGGATGGAATCGCGGACGCAGATAAGCCCATAGATGACCCAAGGTGCGTGCGAACATGTGGTGGTCCGGTCCGAGATGCCGCCACAGTTGCCTCCACGTACCGATCTTGAACAGCAGTCGGTCCTGCGCCAGGAAACGGACCATGGCCATGCTGATCAATAGATAGAACAGCGGCACGGTCAGCAAGAAACCAAGCACTCGCATTACGTAAGCCGGCGAAACGGCGGCGAGCACCTCGAAGGCGACGCGCTTGTGTTCGATTTCTTCCGCGAAATGCCATTCCATCAGCGCGCGCATCTGCGGATGCGCCTCGGCCAGCAAGTCCTGCGACAGGAATTCATGACCGATATAGGCGTTGATGTGTTCCACGCAACTCACCAGCGACACGCGCAGCGCTAGCGGCGTGGTGCGCTCGATCGTGCGGAAAGTGAGCAACTCCACCGCCTTTTCGAAACCTCTGAACCGGTAGCCTTGCGCATCCAGATTGCGCCAGTAACGCTTGTGGGCGATGCCGTGCTGCGCTTCCTGATGGATGAAATCGACCACGGTGTCGCGAAGCGCCTGATCGTGGATCCGCGGCGTGCAGCGCTTCAGCGTGCGTATGTAGAACGCCTCGTTGGCCGGCACCAGCACCGTATAGGCATTCAGAATCGATGAGACAACGGGATTGCCGGGAAGCCAATGGCGCGGAATATCCAATGGCAACGTGGGCGTGAAACTGCGCGGGACGATCGGGTCAGGCATGTCCGTACTCCTCGACGCCTGCAACCGGCGTCACACCTTACAACTCCTGGAACCCGCATTACGGCACAGCAAAAAAACAAAGTCACGCCGCATTGCGCTCGGGCAAAGCGGCGATTTCCGTCTTCAACAAGGCGCCCAGTTTCTGCATGCCGATCTCGATCTTCTCCGCGGGCACGGTGACGAACGACAAGCGCAAGGTGTTGGACTGCGGATCGACCGCATAGAACGGCGCGCCGGGTACGAAAGCCACGTTCTGTTCGATGGCCTTGGCCAGCAGGGCGCCGCTGTCCACGCCCTCGGGCAGGTTGACCCAAATGAACATGCCCCCGGCCGGCTGGTTCCAGCTCGCTTCGGAGGGGAAATAACGCTCCAGCGCAGCCAGCATCAGCTGGCACTGCTTCGCATACAGCGTACGGATGGTGGGAATGTGGGCATCCAGGAAGCCGTCCTGCACCGCTTCGTAGACGATGCGCTGGGAAAACGACGGCGTATGCAGGTCGGCGGCCTGTTTGGCCTGTACCAGCTTGCCGTGCAGTTCTTCGGGCGCGACCACGAAGCCCAAACGCAGGCCGGGAGCCAGCACCTTGGAGAACGAGCCCATGTAGATCACGTTTTCCGGCGCCATCGACAGCAGGCTGGGTAGCGCGTCGCCGCTGTAGCAAAGCTCGCCATAAGGGTCGTCTTCGACTACCGGCACACCGGCAGCGATGGCTTTTTCCAGCAGCGCCTTGCGGCGCTCCAGCGGCAGGCGACGACCGGTGGGGTTCTGGAAGTTGGGCAGGCAGTACATGAAACGGGCGCCGGCCAGCTGATCCGTGGTCAATGCGTCGGTGACGATGCCGTCCTCGTCCGTTTCCATGGCCGAAAACGCGGGCTGGAACAGCGAGAACGCCTGCAACGCGCCGAGGTAGCTGGGGGTTTCCACCAGCACCTTGCTGCCTTCGTCGATCAGCACCTTGCCCAGCAGGTCCAGGCCCTGCTGCGAACCGGTGGTGATCAGCACCTGGCTGGGGCGGATGGTGGCGCCGTTCTGGCTCAACCGTTTGGCAACCCATTCGCGCAGCGGCGTATAGCCCTCGGTGGGGCCGTACTGCAATGCCGCCTGCGGAGCTTCGTCCAGCACCTTGGTGCAGGCCCAGCGCATGCGCTCGATGGGAAAAGTGTCCGGCGACGGCAGGCCGCCGGCGAAGGAGATCACCTCCGGCCGCTCGGTGACCTTGAGGATTTCACGGATCGCCGAGCTGGTGAGGCCCTGGGCGCGCTTGGAGATTTGGATGGAGGTCGTCATCCGGCAAGTTTACCGGTTAGCCGGGCGGGCCGTTGGTCCGGGGGCCGACTTAGCGCCTCAGTAGCGCTTCCAGAGTCAGACTTCCGTCCTGGCCAGCCAGTCGATGATGGACGCGCCGACTTCCAGAGGCTTCTCGCGATGCAGGAAATGCCCTGCCCCTTCGACGATGTCCCATTCGTAAGGGCCGGCGAAAAGATCGCTCTGACGACCCAGCAGTTCCCTGCGTATGTCGCGCGATCCGCACAGCACGCGCGTGGGCGTGGCGATGAGGTCGTCCAGCCTGGCGGTGACGTCGGCCAGCGCCGGGTCGCCTTTCTTGGGATTCATCATGGCCCGGTAGTAGGCCAGCGTGGCTTCCATCGCGCCGGGTTGCGCGAGCATCCGCTTGACCTGCTGGACATGCGCGCGGTCGTCGTAGGCCGCCGACCACATTTTCCAAAGAAGTTCGATGAAGGCGAAATTGCCGGCCTTGCATAGCGCTTCCGGCAACCAGGGCAACTGGAACAGGAACCAGTGAAACGAACGCAGGATGTGCCTGGGCGATCTCCTGATCGTGCGGCGCCCTTCCTTGGGATGCGGCACCGCCAGTATGACCGCACGATCGATCCATCCCGGATACGCGCTCAAAACCGAATAGCCGATCGCCGCGCCCCAGTCCTGGCCCACCAGGCAACAGCGCTGCCCAGCGTTCAGCGCCTCGATCAGGCACTTGATGTCGGTAGCCAGCGTGGCCAGATCGAAGTAGCCGCCATTGGGGATTTCAGTCGGCGGATAGCCGCGGAGGAAAGGGGCCACGACCCGGTAACCGGCTTCCGCCAGCATCGGCATCTGGCGCTCCCAGGAGTACGCGTTATCCGGGAAGCCATGCAGCAGCAGGACCAGGGGACCTTGCCCCTGCTCCAGGTAGGTGAACCGCAAACCGTTGGCCGTGACCTCGCCCTTGCGCATGCGGCGATTGTTGCATGGGACCGAGGGGAATCCTTACGAAGTCATCCGGTCCCAGAACGACTTCACCCCGTCGAGGAAAGTCGCCGACTTCGGCGAGTGCCTGCGCGCATCCTCGCCGGTGAAAGTGGCCTCGAATTTTTCCATCAGCTCGCGCTGTTCGGCGGTCAGGTTGACCGGCGTCTCCACCGCCACCCGGCAGAACAGGTCGCCGGTGCTGCGGCTGCGTACGGATTTCACGCCCTTGCCGCGCAGACGGAACAGCTTGCCGGTCTGGGTTTCGGCGGGAATGCGGATTTCCGCTTCGCCTTCCAGGGTAGGCACACGCACGGTGTCGCCAAGCGCGGCCTGGGAAATACGGATCGGCACTTCGCAGTGCAGGTCGTCGCCGTCGCGCTGGAAGATCGGGTGCTCGCGCACGCGCACTTCCACGTAAAGGTCGCCGGGGGGAGTACCGGCAGGGCCGGCTTCGCCTTCGCCCGCAAGACGGATGCGGTCGCCGTTGTCCACGCCTGCTGGAATCTTCACCGACAGGACTTTCTCTTCTTCCACGCGGCCCGCGCCATGGCAGGTTTTGCAGGGATTGCGGATGATCTGCCCGCGGCCGCCGCAATGCGGACAGGCCTGCTGCATGGCGAAGATGCCGCGCTGCATGCGTACCTGGCCGCGACCGCCGCAGGTGCTGCAGGTTTCGGTCTTGCCGTCCTCCGAACCGGAACCATGACAGGGCTCGCATGCGGCCAATGTCGGGATCTCAATACGCTTCTCGATGCCGGCGACGGCCTCTTCCAGATCGAGTTCCATCACATAGCCGACGTCGGCGCCACGGCGCGCAGCGCGTGCGCCACCGCCGCCACCGAAGATATTGCCGAAGATGTCTCCGAAGATGTCGCCCATGTCGGCCGGGTTGGGCCCTGCGCCGCCACCGCCCATGCCGTGCTCGAACGCGGCATGCCCGTGCTGGTCGTACATGCGGCGCTTGCCGCCGTCGGACAGCACCTCATAGGCTTCCTTGCACTCCTTGAACGCGGCTTCCGCGGCGGAGTCGCCGGGATTGCGGTCGGGATGGTGCTTCATCGCACAGCGACGATAAGCCTTCTTCAGCTCTTCTTCGCTGGCGTTGCGGGCCACGCCCAGGACTTCGTAGTAGTCGCGTTTGCTCATGAGTCGATCGGGAACCAGGTTTCAGGAATCGGATAACAAGATGGAGCGAGGCAAACGCCCCGCCCCATCGGATCTACAGAATCACGATCGTTACCCGATCACTTCTTCTCGTCTTCTTTGACTTCGGTGAACTCGGCGTCGACCACGTCTTCGCCCGCGTTCTGGCCGGAGGCCTGACCGCCGCCGCTTTCCTGTCCCGTCGCAGCGACCGCCGCATACAGCGACTGGCCGGCTTCTTCCAGGTTTTTGGTCTTGGCTTCGATCTGCGCCTTGTCGTCGCCCTTCATCGCGGTTTCCAGATCGGCCAGGGCCGCCTCGACGTTGCCGATGACGCTGCCGTCGACCTTGCTGCCATGCTCGGTGATGGCGGTGCGGGTGGCGTGGATCAGGCCGTCGGCCTGGTTGCGCGCCTGCACCAGCTCGTGGAACTTCTGGTCCTCTTCGCGGTGCGCTTCGGCGTCGGCCACCATCTGCGCGATCTCGGCTTCGGACAGGCCCGAACCGGACTTGATCTCGACCTTCTGTTCCTTGTTGGTCTTCTTGTCCTTGGCGCTGACGTGGATGATGCCGTTGGCGTCGATATCGAACGACACCTCCACCTGCGGCAAGCCGCGCGGCGCCGGCTCGATACCGGACAGGTCGAACTTGGCCATCGACTTGTTGAAGCGGGCCTGCTCGCGCTCGCCCTGCAGCACATGCACGGTCACTGCGGACTGGTTGTCTTCGGCGGTGGAGAAGGTCTGCGACGCCTTGGTCGGGATGGTGGTGTTCTTCTCGATGATCTTGGTGAACACGCCGCCCAGGGTCTCGATGCCCAGGCTCAACGGGGTCACGTCCAGCAGCAGCACGTCCTTGACATCGCCGCCCAGTACGCCGCCCTGGATCGCGGCGCCCAAGGCGACGGCTTCATCCGGGTTGACGTCCTTGCGCGGTTCCTTGCCGAAGAATTCGGTCACTGCCGCCTGCACCTTGGGCATGCGGGTCTGGCCGCCGACCAGGATCACTTCGCCGATGTCGCTGGTGCGCAGGCCGGCATCGTTCATGGCGATGCGGCACGGCTCGATGGTCTTCTTGATCAGATCTTCCACCAGCGCCTCAAGCTTGGCGCGGGTCAGCTTGATGTTGAGATGCTTCGGCCCGGAGGCGTCGGCCGTCACGTACGGCAGGTTCACTTCGGTCTGCTGCGAGGACGACAGCTCGATCTTGGCGCGCTCGGCCGCATCCTTCAGACGTTGCAGGGCCAGTGGATCCTTGCGCAGGTCGATGCCCTGGTCCTTCTGGAATTCCTCGACCAAGTAATCGATGACGCGCTTGTCGAAGTCTTCGCCGCCCAGGAAGGTGTCGCCGTTGGTGGCCAGCACTTCGAATTGCTTCTCGCCGTCGACGTTGGCGATCTCGATCACCGACACGTCGAAGGTGCCGCCGCCCAAGTCGTAGACCACGATCTTGCGGTCGCCGCCGTCCTTGTCCAGGCCGTAGGCCAGCGCGGCCGCGGTGGGTTCGTTGATGATGCGCTTGACGTCAAGGCCGGCGATCTTGCCTGCGTCCTTGGTGGCCTGGCGCTGGCTGTCGTTGAAGTAGGCCGGCACGGTGATCACGGCTTCGGTAACGGTTTCGCCCAGGAAGGCTTCGGCCGTCTTCTTCATTTTTTCCAGGATGCGCGCGGAGATTTCCTGCGCCGACAGCTTCTTGCCGTCGGAAGTGGTCACCCAGGCGTCGCCGTTGTCGTGCTGGACGATGCCGTAGGAAACCAGTCCGATGTCCTTCTGCACTTCGGCGTCGGTGAACTTGCGGCCGATCAGGCGCTTCACCGCGTAGAAGGTGTTCTTGGGGTTGGTGACGGCCTGACGCTTGGCCGAGGCGCCCACCAGCACTTCGCCGTCCTTGGTGTAGGCGACGATGGAGGGCGTGGTGCGGTCGCCTTCCGAATTTTCGATGACGCGGGCTTTGCCGCCGTCCATGATCGCCACGCACGAGTTGGTCGTGCCCAGGTCGATGCCGATGATCTTGCCCATGTTGCTTGCTCCCTAAAGGTCAGTCTTAACCGGCCGATGCCGGGTTGATGGATGGAATGTGGGGTTTAAGCCCTCCCCTTCAAGGGGAGGGTTGGGTGGGGATGGTGTTTGCCCGCTTCCGAGATTCATCTCGTCTGCTCGGAAAACCATCCCCTTCCCGGCCTTCCCCTTGAAGGGGAAGGAGCAAAAAATCAGTCGTGCTTGGCCACCACCACGAGGGCGGGCCGCAGCAGACGGTCGTTGAGCAGGTAGCCCTTCTGGAACACCTGAACAACGCTGTCGGGGGCCGCGCCCGGTGCTTCCACATGGCTGACGGCTTGATGGAATTCCGGATTGAATGCTTCGCCGGTGGGGTCGATCATGCTTAAGCCATGGTCCGCGGCGACTTTCAGCAGCTGACGGAAGGTCAGCTCCAGGCCGTCGTGCAACGGGCCGGGCTCCTTGCCTGCCGCCGCCAACCCCGCGTCCAGGCTATCGAAGACCGGCAGCAGGTCCGACAGCAAGCGCTCGTTGGCGAACTTGCGCAGTTGCTCCAAGTCGCGGCTCACGCGCTTGCGCTGGTTGTCCAGATCGGCGCGTTCGCGCAATACATCGGCTCGGGTCTGTTCCAGTTCGGCGCGCAGATGCTCTACTTCGTTGGACAGCTGGGCTTCAAGATTGTTTTCCTCGCCTTCGGAGACATCGTCGGGCGCGGAGTCGGATTGGTTTTGGCTGTGGGTCATGCGGGCTTCCGTGGCAGGCCGTCCTCGGTAACGGGCGGCGTAAGACGAACCTATGGGGTCGGCGCTTCAGGATTCAAGGCGGAACCCAGCGCATCGGCGGCGGCCTGAACCACCGGAATCACCCTTTCATACGCCATCCGGGTAGGCCCGATCACTCCCAGCACACCCAGCACCTGCCCGCCCGCGATATACGGTGCGGTCACCACCGAGACCCCATCCAGCGGGGCCAGGCCGGTTTCCTCGCCGATGAAGATGCGCACGCCCGGGGCCTGCAGGGTGCGTTCCAGCAACTGCAGGATCTCGCGCTTGCGGGCGAAGGTTTCGAACAGTTCCCGCAGGCGGTCCAGGTCCGACAGGTCCTGCACCCCGATCAGCCGGGTCTGCCCGGTCAGCACCATGTCGTCGCTCGCCGGCACGAAGGCGTGTTCGGCCAGCTCCACGGTATGCGCCAGCAGTCCTTCCATCTCGGACTGGGCATTGCGCAGGTCGCGCAGCAGCGTCGCGCGGATTTCGGACAGGGGCCGGCCGGCGAAATTGGAATTCAGGTAATTGGCGACCCGCTCCAACTCGGAAGGATCGTAGGTGCGGCGCGGCTCGATTACCCGGTTCTGTACGTCGTTATCGGCGAACACCAGGATCGCCAGCACTCGGCGCCCGTCCAACGGCACGAAATCGATATGGCGGAAGGCGAACTGCTCGCGTTTGGGCGCGCTGACCACGCCGACGAAATGGGTCATCGCCGAGAGCAGCTCGGACGCGTTGCCCAGCAAGGCCTGGGTGCCGACGCCGGCCGGAAGCTCGGAGCGCAGCCGCGCCACCTCTCCCTCGCCCAGCGGCTGCATCTGCACCAGGCTGTCGACGAACATGCGGTAGCCCTGCGCGGTGGGAATGCGACCGGCGGAGGTGTGCGGCGAGGCCAGCAAGCCGAGTTCTTCCAGGTCGCCCAGGATGTTGCGGATGGTGGCGGCGCTGACATCCAGACCCGCATGCCGGGCCAGCGTCTGCGAGCCCACCGGTTCGCCATCGCGGATGTAGCGCGATATCAGCGTGCGCAGCAGGTGGCGGGCGCGGATGTCGAGATCGGCGGGGCGTGTGGACATTGCGGATAGATAGCCTTCCCGATGGACCAATGCAAGCCGCCCTGCGCAAACGCCCGCCGCCCGTCTCAGAGATTGCGCCGCATGCCACTACAATGCGCACCCATGCTCAGACACCTCGCCCTCAAGGATTTCGCCGTCGTCCGTTCCGCCGAACTGGAATTCGGCCCGGGCATGACCGTGATTTCGGGCGAGACCGGTGCAGGCAAGTCCTTGCTGGTGGACGCCCTGGGCTTCCTTTCCGGGTTGCGCGCCGACAGCGGCGTGGTGCGCCATGGCGCCGAGCGTGCCGAGCTCTCCGCCGAGTTCGGCCTGGACGCCGCCGCCCCCGCCCTGGCCTGGCTGCGCGACAACGAACTCGACAACGAACCCGACGACGGCAGGGACTGCCAACTGCGCCGGGTAATCCGTGCCGACGGCGGTTCGCGCGCCTTCATCAACGGCCGCAGCGTCACCCTGGCCCAGCTGACCGAACTCGCTGGCCTGTTGGTGGAAATCCATGGCCAGCATGAACATCAGGCTCTGCTGTCCCGCGCCAGCCAGTTGGAGCTGCTGGACGCCTATGCGCGCAACGAATCCGAGCGAAGCGCTGTGCGCAACGCCGCCCAAGCCTGGAATGCCTTGCTGCACGAACGCGATGCTCTCTCCCAGCAAGGCGATGTGTCGGACCGCATCAACTACCTCGAGCATCAATTCAAGGAACTGGAGCGCGAAGATCTGGCCGCCGCGGACATCGAGTCGCTCTCCGCCAGCCACCGTCGCCAGGCCAACGCCTCGGGCCTCATTGATGCCTGCAATGCCGCATTCGCACGCCTGGCGGGCGAGGAAGCGCCTTCGGTTTCTCGGCAGCTGCAGCAGACCCGCAGCGAGCTGGCGCGCATGGCCGAACACGAGCCGCGCCTTCGCGAAGTCGATTCGCTGCTGGAAAACGCCAACATCCAGTTGGACGAAGCGCTGGTGGTGCTGGACAAGGTGCGCGACGACCTGGATGCCGATCCGGCGCAATTCATGGAACTGGAACGCAAGCTCACCCGCATCCACGACCTGGCGCGCAAGCATCGGGTCGCGCCTGAACAGCTTGGAGCGCGTCGCGATGCCATTGCCACGGAATTGGAGGGTCTGCGCGGCGCCGGCGAGCGCCTACTCAGCCTCAATCTCGAGATCGGATCGGCCGCCGCTGCCTGGCGCGCTGCCGCGATCAAGCTCGGCAAGACCCGGCAAACCGCGGCGGCGAAACTTTCCAAGGCCACCAGCGCATTGATCGCCGAACTGGGAATGGCGGGCGGGCATTTCGAGATCGCCATCGAATCCAATGAAGTCGAACGGCCTGATCCGCAAGGCAGCGAGCGCGTGGAGTTCCTGGTGTCGGCCAACGCCGGGCAACCGCCGCGCGCACTGCGCAAGGTCGCTTCGGGTGGCGAACTCTCGCGCATCTCGCTGGCCATCGAGGTCGCCGCACTGGGACTGGATGCGGTTCCCACCATGGTCTTCGACGAAGTCGATTCCGGCATCGGCGGCGCGGTGTCGGACATCGTCGGGCAGAAATTGCGCGCGCTGGGCGAAAAGCGTCAGGTGCTCTGCGTGACCCACCTGCCGCAGGTCGCCGCGCAGGGCCACGCGCATTACCGGGTCAGTAAGGCGCCGGTGGAAGGCATGACCCAAAGCTCGGTGGAATTGCTGGGCGCGAAAGAGCGGGAGGAAGAACTCGCGCGCATGCTGGGCGGCGTGGAAGTCAGCAAGGAAGCGCGTGCGGCGGCGAAGCGGCTTTTAAGCGACGTGGCGTAGCTCCTGTTGTCTACCTCTCCCCTCGTGGCGCCCGCAGGGTGTGCAAGGCTGAGAGGTCGGCGCGCGGAGCGTGCCGGGAGAGGGGCCGACGGAGAGGAAAATACATCAGATCGCAGCCATCAAGCCGCATTCGCAAGGCCGCGTGTTGTTCTGACTGTTGAAGAAGCAGACAAATAACCACTTCGCTCGCCCCTCTTCCGCCCTCCGGGCACCTTCTCCCACAAGGGGAGAAGGGAAGACACAACCTCAGCGCTTCTTGCGCACGTACAGCACCAGCGAGTGTTCCTCGATCTCGTAACCGTGCTGGGACGCGATCTTCCGCTGCAAGGCTTCGATCTCTTCGCTGGAGAACTCGACGACCTTGCCCGTTTCGATGTCCACCATGTGGTCGTGGTGCTCGCCCCGGTCCAGTTCGTAGACGGCCTGGCCGCCTTCGAAATTGTGCTTAAGAACAAGGCCGGCCGCCTCGAACTGGGTCAGCACGCGATACACCGTGGCCAGCCCGATTTCATCGCCGTGGTCCAGCAGATGGCGATAGATGTCTTCGGCGGTCATGTGCCGGGGCTTGCTCTGTTCCAGCAGCTCCAGGATGCGCATCCGCGGATGCGTCACCTTCAGTCCGACTTTGCGTAAATCCTGCGATTCCATGGCCTCTCCGTTCATTGGCGGTTTAGCGCCAGCCGCCTTGGGCTGGGTTGCGGCGGCCGTCGGAAGTGTATCATCGCCGGGTCCTCTTCCCAGTCGAAACGCGGTGCCCTTCCCGATGCGTAAATTCCTGCTGATCGCCGCCGTGACCTTCGCTGTCTCCGGTTGCGGCATTCTGTACAAACAGCCGATCTACCAGGGCAACCTGATCGAGAAGAGCAATGCGGACCAGTTGGCCGTGGGCCAGAGCAAGCAGCAGGTCGTCGCCCTGCTCGGCACGCCTTCGATCGCCGACCCGTTCCACGCGCAGCGCTGGGACTATACCGCCGTCGAACGCACCAACCGTCGCGGCACCACCGAAATCAAGAACCTGACGGTGTTTTTCGAAGGCGACACGGTGACCAAGTGGGAGGGCGAATATTTCCCGGAAAACGACGTGCAGCTGTCCAAGGACGTGCGCAAGTTCGGTCCCAACCTGGCCAAGGAAAAGAAGAAAGGCAGCCGTCGCTGATCTTCGCTATCTAGGCTTGGCCGCGCGCCGTCTGCGCGCATCCTTGGGATCGATCTGCAGCGGTCTCAGCAATTCGATGCGATCTCCTTCGTGCAATACGGTCGATGCTTCCGCATTGATGCCGAAGATCGCGTAGCCGTTCACGCCTTCGATCCTGGCCCAGCCCGCCGCCTCCAGCGCCTGCCGCAAGGTGGCGTTCTCGGGCAGATCCAGCGCTACGGCCTCATGTCGGCGCGGCCAGGCCATGACCAGCTCGATTTTCATCATTCGCCCCGGTCGGCCACCCGCACGAAATCATCCACCATGCGATCCGCCAATCCCTGGAATCCCAGCGCGATAGCGGGACCCAGCAAACGATTGCTCGGATCGAACTCCAGGGTCAGGGTGACTTTGCTGGCGCTTTCGTCCAGTGCGTGGAATTCCCAGCGCCCGTGCAATTTCCGGAACGGGCCGTCGACCAGGTTCATGTCGATGCTGTGCGGACGATCCAGCGTGTTTTCGGTGGTGAACCAGGTGCTCAAGGCGCCCAGTCCCAGGTCCAGCCGCGCGACCAGCCTGTCGGTGCCCGATTCGATCAGCTCGGCGGCGCTGCACCAGTCAAAACGCCGCGGGTAGGCGGCCACATCGTTGACTAGGTCGAACATGCGGGCGGTGGAGTGTTCGACCAGGGCGCTGCGGCGAATGGTTTGCATGCGTTGACGGGGCTCTGGCTGGGTTAGGCTCGCTTGCACTTCCACCATCGGCGACAATAGCGCCATGGCGAAGAAACCCGGCAAGGATAAAGCAAACAGCACTGGCACGATTGCGCAGAACAAGCGCGCACGCCACGAATACCACCTCGAGGAACATTACGAGGCGGGCATGGCGTTGCAGGGCTGGGAGGTGAAGGCGATCCGCGCCGGCCGCGCCAATATCACCGAAGCCTACGCGGTGGTCCGCAACGGCGAGCTGTTCCTGTTCGGCGCGCAGATCACGCCCTTGATCCAGGCTTCGACCCACGTGGTCGCCGACGACCGCCGCACCCGCAAGTTGTTGCTGCACAAACGCGAGATCGACGTGCTGATCGGCAAGGTCGAGCGCGACGGCTACACCATCGTGCCCACTTCGCTTTACTGGAAGGGCAACAAGGTCAAGGCCGGCATCTCCCTGGCCAAAGGCAAGCAGACCCACGACAAACGCGAAGCCAGCAAGGACCGCGACTGGGCGCGCGACAAGCAGCGCGTGATGCGCCGCCACAACCGCGACGCCTGATCAGGACGCTTCCGATCAGGTCGTCCGATCAGGTCGATGCCAGCATCTGGATCATGTTGGGAATGCCCTTCCCCTGCATGTAGGGATCGCGTCCGATATCGGTGCAGTGGCTCAGCACGATCTGTTTGACCCTATCGGGGAAGCCGATGAACTCGCGCCGTACCGAAAGGAAGCCCGCGATCAATCCGGATACATGCGGCGCCGCCATGCTGGTGCCGCTCATTTCGACCATCCACGTCTTCGGATCGGACGCCTTGAAATCGTAGTGCGCCGAAATGATCTTCTCGCCGGGCGCCACCACATCGGGCTTGTGCCGGCCGTCGGCGGTCGGGCCACGCGAGGAAAAATAGGAGACGCCGTAGCTGTGCGGATTGCCCTTGTGCACCGAGCCCACCGCGATCGCGTCCTCCAGGTTCGCCGGATCGCCGATGGTCATGTCCATGTTGGCCGGGTACGACTCGCCGTCGTTCTGCACCAGCCAGGCCAGGCCTTCGTTGCCCGCGGCCAGCACCACCACCACGCCCTGCCGCCACAGGCGGCGCAGTTCGTTGCACAGTGGAGTGAAGCCGCAGCCGTAGCTTTCGGCGTCGAAATAACCGCCCAGACTCAGGTTCATGCCGTGAATGACCAGCTCTCCGGCGTGGTCGTTGATGTCGGCGACCTGCTGCACCGCCTTGATGATCCACGAATCGCGACCGTTGCCGTCGTCATCCAGCACCTTGAACCCGTACAACTGCGCCAGCGGTGCGATACCGGTGAAATCCACCTTTTCCTTGCCATCCGCGCCCGGCAAGGGAGCACTGCACTGCCCTGCGATCACCCCGGCCACATGGGTGCCATGGCCATTGCGGTCCAACTTGCTGAAAGCCACGCCATCGGCACGGAGCAGCTTCTTCGGCTTGCCGCGCATGGTGCAATCCCACTGCGCCACGACGACGTCGCGTTTTCCTTTCTCGTAGAAATGCGGATGGCCGGCCGCGATGCCGGTATCCAGCACGGCCCAGCCGATCTTCTGCCCCAGCGCACGGTAAGCCGTCTGCGCGGCATCGGCCTGGATCACGCTGCGCGACTGGTTCAATAGCGCGCGCTTGCCCGCATCGCGCCATAGCCGCTTGAAACTCAGCGTCTGATAGTCGTTGCGCAGCGATTCGATTTCGAAACGGGTCAATTTGGCCGAAACGAAACGTTGCAGGCCGTCTTCCAGACAGATTTCATCGTCCAGCGCTTCGTTCCTGAGCTCGCTCGTCGCCGAGACCAGAGTGCGGATGCGCGCGACCAGCGCGGTGCGCGCCGCCTCGCGCCCACCCTCGCCGGCCGGCAGTTTGTCCAACTCGATCAGGACTTCATGGCGATGCTGGGCGCCGTTGGCTTCCAGTTGATCGGACAGGTCCTTGATCAGCACGGTGTTGGAAACCGGCTGGTCGAAGCCCACGCCCACCACTTCGCGCACCTTGGCGCGCACATGCAGGTTGGACAGGTAACCGGAACCCGAGTGCGGGTTGCGCGGGCTGTCGGTATTGATGTCGGCTCCCTGCAGGTTGGAGAAACGCTGCCCCGGATTGTCGATGTCGTCGGTCAGATTGCCGTCCAGCGCAACGGGATCCTGGCGATCGGCCACGTTGTACCAATGGCGGACACAGGCGGGGAACGGCAGCTTCTTCTTGCCGATCGAACGCTTGAACATGCTGCGAATGCTGGGCAGGCCCAACGGCGATCCGATGGTGACGAACAGCGCCACGTCGTATTTGGCCGGGTCGAGTTTGCGCAGCACTTCGTAGGCGATCATCGAGCCCTGGCTGTGCGCCACCACCACGAACGGGCCGCCGCCGGATTCCATTCGATCCAGCAGGCTACGTTCCATCGCTTCGCGCCGCTTCTTGTCGAAGAAGAAGTCATGCACATCCTGCAGCAAGGCCGCCGAGATCATCTTGAGCAGGATCTCGTTGACTTTGTCGAGCAGTCCACGCTTGCCGGGACCCCGTTGCGGCGTCCCAGTGGCGCCCATTTCATCGAGCATGGTGTGGAGCATCGCGCTCTCGGCGGGCGTACTGGCCAGCGCATCGGCCAGTTCGTCCAGATCGCGGCGACTGGGTGCGACGCCCAGCGCGCTCAGTATCCGTTGCTCGGCTTGGTTGATGGTCGGGCCTTCGTCGCGGTCGCCGCAGCTGCCGGGTTCCGGGGTCGGGTAGCGATCGCGGTTGACCCAGTACGCCAGGCGCGTGCGCTCGCCCATTCCGCGTCCGAACAGCGCCTTGTCCCACTGGCAGCGCAGGACTTCGGAGGTCGGCTTGTTGCCGATGCCATGGATGTATATGACGGTCTTGGCCTCGCCTTGGGCGGCAGCCATGAAATCGGACCGCTGCAGGGCGTTCGACTGGTTGGCCGTCGGCGAGGCGGCTTTCCTGGCCTTGGCTGCCGCCTTGCCCACTTTCTTGGTTGTCTTTGCCGCTGCCGCGACGCCGCGGGATGAAGAGGGGCGCTTGCCGCCTTTCTTTGCTGCCATGGTCGATCCTCCATTTTTCCATGGGAAACGCGCTTCCCCCGGGCTTGGGGCCATCCGCTGGGAAAGCGATGAAGCGATGCTAACCAGCGCCTGTCGCAGAAGTTGTGACCCGGGTCCATCGCCCCTACACTGGGGACATCAGCAAGATCTGATTCCCGGGGATGCACTGGCTTCGACGGGGGTTGCGAAATTGCCTGGTGCATGCCGAGGGGGCGACTTTCCTCGTTAATCCAGTAGCAAACTTCTAGTTGCCAACGACGACAACTACGCTCTCGCCGCTTAAGGCGTAAGCCCCGAACCCACTTGTGCCCGTGCTCGTGGATGTAGGGTCATTATCACGGAACCGGCTGTGACGGCTGCCTGTCAGTCACGGCTTAACCAAAACAGGCTGGTCACCGGGTGCGCTTTGCGTGCCGTGCTGCTCGAGGACGAGATCTAACGGAACGCTAAGCATGTAGTACCGGGGATGGAGTGCCTTCGGACGCGGGTTCGATTCCCGCCATCTCCACCATCCAGTGGAAAGAACGGGCCGCGAAAGCGGCCCGTTCTTTTGTGGAAGACAGGCTGCTTCCGCCATCCGTATGCGCGGACTCTAGAATTGCGCTACCCCGCGCATAAGCCGAGACCGATGAATCCCCCATCCGAAATGCAAAAAATGCTCGCGGGCGAGTTGTACGACGCGGGCGATGCGGAAATACAGACCGCACAGGCCGCGGCCAAGCGCTGGACGGCGCGTTACAACGCCGCCGCGGATCAGCCTGCTTCGTTTCGCCGCCAATTGCTGCGCGAACGTCTGGCCGCCGTGGGCGATGGCGCTGTCATCCGTCCGCCGTTCCATTGCGACTACGGATTCAATATCAGCCTGGGCGAAGGCGTATTCCTCAACTTCAATTGCGTGATCCTGGATGTTGTGGCCGTAACCATCGGCGCCAGGACCCAGATCGCACCGGGCGTGCAGATACTGACCGCCGATCATCCACGCGATCCGGAAATCAGGCGCACCGGAATGGAATTCGGTCGCCCGGTGCGCATCGGCGAGAACGTTTGGATCGGGGCCGGCGCGCTGATCCTGCCCGGAGTAACGATCGGCGACGATGCCTTGATCGGCGCCGGCAGCGTGGTGACCCGCGACGTGGCCGCCGGCGCCACGGTGTTCGGCAATCCCGCGAGAGCGAAGCGGCAATAAAAACGGGCCGCTTTCGCGGCCCGTTTCCTTGAACTTCAAATGCTGCGGCTTACGAACGCAGCGGCAATACGCGAATCTCGACCCGACGGTTCAGGGCACGGCCCGAATCGGTATCGTTGCTGGCCACCGGCCGCGTTTCGCCGAAACCGACGATCTCGAAGCGTTCGCGCACCAGTCCCTTGCCGATCAGGTAATTGCCGACGGAGTTGGCGCGTTGCACCGATAAGGTCTGGTTCGCCGCGTCGCTGCCGACGCTGTCGGTATGGCCGGACACTTCCACGATGGTCTGGTTGTACTGGGCCAGCGTGGAAGCGACGTTGTCGAGCGCCGGATAGAACTGGGACTTGAGGTTGGCCTTGCCGAAGTCGAAGGTGACGCCGTCCGGTAGGTTGAGCTTGATGACATCGCCATCGCGGCTGACCTCGATTCCGGTTCCTGCGGTCTGGCGACGCAGTTCGGCTTCCTGACGGTCCTGATAGGCGCCGATAGCGCCACCGGCGAGGCCGCCTACCCCCACGCCCACCAGAGCGCGCTGACGCCGTTCGGTAGCGTTGCCGCCGCTCAGCAAGCCAGCCACTGCGCCGATACCGGCGCCGATCAGTGCGTTGTTGCGGGTACGGTTAGGATCATTGGGATCGTTGGTCTGGCCGGTATAAGTGGCGCAACCACCCAGCGTAACGGTGGCGATAAGTGCAGCTGCGGTGGCCTTGAGTGCATGGGTCTTCATTCGACTTCTCCTGTCTTGGGGACCGTGTCCCACTGGGTGGTTCAGAACCGGCAAGCTACCTAGCTTGGGATGTCTGACAGCTAAAGACAGGTGAAAAAGACGCAAACAGAACGTAATTCGTTCAGCTTGACTTAGCGGTCAGCGCCGCCGCCGCGTCCGAGTCCAGGCTCTTGTCCCAGTTGCCCATCAGCGCCAGATACAGCAACTTCTCGAACTCGGGACCGAAACGCTGGATCACCGCATCGGGATCAGGAACCAGCTTGGCATCGGCGATCAGGCCGAAATGCACCCGGTTGTTGTAGCTCATGATGGAGATGCCGATGCCGATGGAACCGGTCTGCGGCACCCAGAACATCATCTCCCGCATCTTGCAGCCGCCCAGGTACAGCGGCTGCTGGGGGCCGGGAACATTGGTCGCAACGGCGGTTGCCTTGCGGCTAAAGAGCTCAAGCGCGATCCCTTGCACTGCCGTTGGCGCCATGCCGAGCGCGGCTAAAAGCCCAAATGCAACAATAGCTTGCCTAGAATTCTTCAAGTCATTCATGCATTGGGCGACGCGTTCCACCCGGCGGATCGGATTGTCCTCGCCGACCGGAAGCTCAAGAAAGACGAGACCGAAATGGTTGCCCAGTTTCTTGGCGTGCTCCAACGGACGCAGATTCACCGGCACGGTGGCGCGCAGGGTCACGCCTTCCAGATCTTCGCCGCGCTCGATCATGTAGCTCCGCAGCGCGCCCGCCGCTGCCGCCATCAGCACGTCGTTGACCGTGCAGTCGCAGGCGCGGCCGACCGCTTTCACTTCGTCCAGGTCCAAGGGTTCGGCCCAGGCCACCCGCTTGCTCACTCCCAACTTGCCGCGGAGCATGGTGGGCGGATCGTCGGACAGCGCCAGCGCCGCCAGCAGTTCGCGGCCGATCTCGCCGCCCTCCTTCGCCAGCATCGTTGCCAGGGTCGGATCGCGGTACATCTCCATGCCCTTGTCCAGCACTTTGCCGCCGATCTTCATGTAGCGGTCCATGGCGCCGACGCGGCGCACCACTTCGGCCCCATCCTGCTTCAACCAAGCGGCGCGCAACTCGCTGCTTTTCTCGGGTTTGCGGGTGGTGTCGGTCAGCGACAGCAGCACCTGCACCAGGGCGATGCCGTCGGCGTAGCTATGGTGGATACGGGTGACCAATGCCGAACCGCCGCCGTATTTCTCCACTAGGTGGAATTGCCAAAGCGGTTTCGATTTGTCCAGCGGCGTGGACGCCATCTGGCTGACGAAACGTTCGAAGGCCTTCTTCTCGGATTTCTTGTCGCTGCGACCCGGCAGCGCGGTCATGCGCACGTGCCAGTCCAGGTCGAAATGCTCGTCTTCCAGCCAAGCCGCGCCAGCGGGCGTATCCACCGCCTTCTGCAGGAAGCGCGGATAGGCCAGGAAGCGCTTCCTGACCAGTTTCTTCAGCGTTTCCAGCGTCATCGGCTCGTCCAGCATCAACACGCCGGTGATCATCATCGGATTGGTGGGGCGTTCCATGCGCAACCATGCCGTATCCACCCGCGACATGGGTTCCTTGCGCGGCTTGCGCGGCGCTTTTGTCGTTGCCATCGTTTTCTCCTCTCCCGCGTCGAGTGAAGCACGCGGCGGCGAAGGGCGTCAACGCAGTTCGGATGTTGCGCTGCGCTGGCAGGCGGCCAGCGCCGGCGCGTCTCTTGGCGGGAAGCGGCGCTATGCGCCGGCGGCGTTGGCCACGAGGTACTCGCGTGGGATGCGCTGGTTGAGGCCAGTCAGGATTTCATACGGAATGGTGCCCGCGGCCTGCGCCACCGCTTCGCAGTCGATCGCCGCATCGCCCTGCCGCCCGATCAGCACCACTTCATCGCCGTTGTAGGCGGTGCCGGCCGGGCCGATGTCGACCATGAACTGGTCCATGCAAATGCGGCCGATGATCGGATGACGCTGCCCGCGCACCAGCACCTCGCCGCGCGAGGACAACGCGCGCGGATAGCCGTCTCCATAACCGATGGGAAGCGTGATCACGCGCGTATCCGCCGCCGCCGCCCAGGTAGCGCCGTAGCTCACCGTGCGGCCCGCTTTGACCACTTTGAAGTAGACCACGCTGGATACCAGCGACAGCGCCGGTTTCAGCGCCACGGTCGCGCGCGACGCCGGGTCCGGCATCACCCCGTACAGCGCGATGCCCGGGCGCACCATGTCCAGCCAGGTGTCCGGAAAATGCAGCACGCCTCCGGAATTGGCGAGGTGGCGCAGCGGCATCGGCGCGCCGATCCGCTCGAAGTGCGAGCAGGCGGCCAGAAAACGCTGCAACTGCTCGGCAGTCATGGCGGAGGAAGGATCGTCGGAACAGGCAAGATGCGAATAGACGCCCTTGACCGTGCACCAGCGCGAAGCCACGGCCGCTTCGATGAAGGCACCCGCGCTCTCGCTGTGCACGCCGATGCGTTCCATGCCGGTATCGATCTTCAGGTGGATCACCGCCTTGCGGCCGACCGATTGAGCGGCCTGCTCCACCTGGCGAAGTTTGTCTATGGAGGAGACGGTCACTTCCAGGTCGTGGATCAGGAACTGGGTCACCTGCGGCGCGTGGATCCCGCCCAATACCAGGATCGGTATCCGCACTCCCGCCCGACGCAGGGCCAGGCCCTCCTCCACGAAGGCGACGCCCAACTGGGCGATCCCCTGCGCTTCAAGGTGCCGGGCCACCGGCACCAGGCCATGCCCATAGGCATTGGCTTTGACGATGCCCATGATCGGCACGCCGGTGTGGCTGTGCAGCGCCTGCAGGTTATGGGTCAATGCGTCGAGGTCCACGCGGATGCGCGTGGGACGGTCGCTGGCTTCGGCGCGAGACGGGTTGGGTTGACCGGGCACGGCGGTCGGAGACGAGTCGGACATCGCCGGATTGTAGCCGCCCCACCCTGGCGGCAACGCGAACGGTCCGCAGCGTCCTCGCGTTGGCGAGCCCGCCGTCGGCGGCGCATTGGCCTGCGCCGTCGCCGGATTCCGTATCGATAACGATAGCCACGGCGCGCCAGGATCGAAGATGGACACCACGCTCACTCCGGACAGCTCGGTCTACCGCATCCTCTATTTCGAAGAGATATACCCGAGCCGGGCGGCGGAGGAACAGGCCGAGAAGAGCAAGCTGGCCGCCTTCGGTACGCTGGCGCGGCTCAATCCGCTGAACCGGCCGAAGGCGGAAACGGTGAAACTCTCGAAATGGGAGCTGCGCTACGAACCGTTCTGGCACCTGGTTGCGCGTCGCGAGATCGACTATCTGCACGAAGCGGTATATCCGGTGCAGATCACCAATCCCTACGCGCGCAAGGTCGAGATCGCCGGAAGTTCCTTCGAGATCGTTCCCAATAGCGGCAGCAAGCCGCGCATCGATGTGCAGCTGCAGGAATTCTGCCACCGCAAGATCGATGCGGTGGTCCACCAGGATGGGCTCAAGCGCGGGATCAAACCGGCCAAGCTGCAGGGCTATATCGACCGCTACAAGGCGACCGAGCGCGCCCAGCTCGACATGGACGGCACCATTCCGCCGCAACTGCCGTTCAACGCCGCCGTGCAGATCGTGAAGGCGAAACTGGCCGCCGAGCCCATCGACGCCCATTCGATCCAGAGCGACACGGTCGAGTTCACCACCGCGCACCTGTATTTCCGCCCGGTGTTCGCCTTCGAATACAACTGGAACAACAAGCTGGGCGTGATCGAGATCGACGGCCTCACTGGCGAGGTGATCGAGAACGGCGAATGGTTCCGCGAGAAAGTCGACATCGTGATGTCGCGGGAAATGATGTTCGAGCTGGGCGCGGAAGTGGCTTCGGCGGTGGTACCGGGCAGCGGTTATGCGGTGAAGCTGCTGAACAAGGTGACGCAGGAAAAGCCGAAGGCCAATATGTAGGGCGGGCACTGTCCGCCGCGAACGTCCATCGCACCTAGGTGGCGGGCAATGCCCGCCCTACTCAAAGCTTCCGACCGCGTCATGCGCCAGGTTGTCGAAGCGCGTGTACTCGCCGAAGAACTTCAGCTTGATCGAACCGGTGGGGCCGTTACGCTGTTTGCCGATGATGACTTCGGCTAGGCCTTTGTCCGCCGAGTCCTTGTGGTAGTACTCGTCGCGGTAGATGAAGATGATGACGTCGGCGTCCTGCTCGATAGCGCCGGATTCGCGCAGGTCGGCCATGACCGGGCGTTTGTCGGTGCGGGTTTCCAGCGAGCGGTTGAGCTGCGAGAGCGCGATCACCGGCACGTTGAGTTCCTTGGCCAGTCCCTTGAGCGAGCGGGAGATCTCGGAGATTTCCGTGGCCCGGTTCTCGCTATTGCCTGGCACCGCCATCAGCTGCAGGTAATCGATCACGATCAGCCCCAGATCGTGCTCGCGCTTGAGCCGGCGCGCCTTGGAGCGCAGCACGTCCGGCGACAGCGCCGGCGTATCGTCGATGAAGATCTTGGTTTCCTTGAGCATGCGGATGGCGCTGGTGACCCGACTCCAGTCTTCGTCCTCCAGCTGGCCGGTGCGCAGGCGGGTGGCGTTGACCCGGCCGTTGGAGGAAATCAGGCGCAAGGCCAGCTGCGAAGCCGACATTTCCATCGAGAACACCGCGACCGCCTTCTTCGACTTGATCGCTGCGTACTCGGCGATGTTCAAGGCAAGCGTGGTTTTGCCCATGGCCGGACGGGCGGCCAGGATCAGCAGGTCGGTCGGCTGCAGGCCGGCGGTCATTTCGTCGAAGTCGTGATAGCCGGTGGGCAGACCGGTGATGCTGCCGCCGTTCTCGAAACGGCTCTGCAGCACTTCGAATGCGTCCTTCAACGCGGTATTGACCGCGGTGAAATCGGTGCGCCCGCGCGCGCCGGCTTCGGCAATGGCGAAGACTTCCTGTTCGGCCTTGGCCAGCAGTTCGGCGCTGTCGCGGCCGTCGGGCTGGAAGCCGTCGTTGATGATCGCCGTGCCGACCTCGATCAGCTGCCGCATCACCGCTTTGTCGCGCACGATTTCCGCGTAAGCCACGATGTTGGCGGCCGACGGCGTGGTGGTGGCCAGTTCCACCAGATAGGCGCCGCCGGCGACCTGCTCGATCTGTCCCTGAGATTCGAACCACTCGCCCAGGGTCACCGCGTCGTAGGGACGGCTCTTCTCCGCCAGCTCGCTGATCGCGCGATAGATCAACTGGTGGTCGCGGCGGTAGAAGTCGGTGTCGTTGAGCTTGTCGTTGATGCGGTCGTAGGCTTCCGGCGCCAGCATCAACCCGCCCAGCACCGCCTGCTCCGCTTCGATGGAATGCGGCGGCACGCGCAGTTGTTCGATGCGCGCGTCGTGCTGGTCGTAGCGGAAACCTGGGCGTGCGGACATGGGTGCGGTGGATTCCTGTGCAGGGCTTGCGATGAGGTGAACGCGGGTGGACAACGCTCGGCGGATCTGATCGGCCATCGTAGGTGTTCCGCCTGTGTGCTCGCGATGGCACAACCTGTGGATAAGTACGATTGCTTGATAAACCTTGCCGGTCTCAAATCTTGCGATACCGAAAACGAAACGGGCGCCTTTCGGCGCCCGTCACGGTATTGCGGCGGATCAGGCTCAGACGTCGGCGATGACGACGACCTTGACCGTGGTTTCGACGTCGGCATGCAGGTGCACCAGCACGTCGTATTCGCCGATATGGCGGAACGCGCCTTCGCCCAGGATGACTTCGCTCTTCTCCAGCGGGAAACCCGCCTTGGTGAAGGCTTCGGCGATGTCGCGCGGACCGACCGAACCGAACAGCTTGCCTTCGGTAGCGGCGTTGGCGCTGATGGTGACGCTGGCGCCTTCCAGCTTGGCGCGACGGCCTTCGGCTTCGTCATGGATCGACTTGGCCTTGGCTTCGTAGTCGGCGCGCTTGGCTTCGAACTCGGCGACGTTGGCGGCGGTGGCCGGCACGGCCTTGCCCTGCGGCACCAGGTAGTTGCGGCCGTAGCCCGGCTTCACGTCGACCTTATCGCCGAGCACGCCGAGATTGGTCACTTTCTGCAGGAGGATCAGTTGCATGGTCTTGCTCCGTATTCGTTAGCGGGATTCATCCCGCAGCGGTGGGCTGTCCGAATTGGACGTAAACGGTAAAGAGTGAAGTCGCCCTTGCGGGCTGCGAAGTGTCAATGGCAAACGGCTGTTACTTCACCCTTGGCCCTTTGCAGGCAGCGCAGCTGCCGACCTCACCGCCTTACATGTCGTGGCTGTCGGTGTACGGGATCAGCGCCAGGAAACGGGCGCGCTTGACCGCGGTGGACAACTGGCGCTGGTAGCGCGACTTGGTGCCGGTCACGCGGCTGGGAACGATCTTGCCGGTTTCGGTCAGGTACTGGCGCAGGGTGTTGAGATCCTTGTAGTCGATCTCTTTCACGCCTTCGGCGGTGAACTTGCAGAACTTGCGGCGACGGAAGAACTTGGACATGGGTTTGCTCCTTAGGCAGCTTCGGCAGTGTCGGAATCGGTGTCGATGGCGGCTTCGACAACCTCGCCCTCGTCGTCATCGCGACGGCGGCGTTCGCCACGCTCGGGCTTATCGCCCTTCTCGTCCTTGCTCTTCATGATGATCGACATCTCGGTGTCGGCTTCATCGCGCTTCATGATCAGGTGGCGCAGCACCGCATCGTTGAAGCGGAAGCTTTCGGTCAGTTCGGCCAGGATCGCCTGTTCGACTTCGATGTTGAACAGCACGTAGTGGGCCTTGACCAGGTTCTGGATCGGGTAAGCCAGCTGACGGCGGCCCCAGTCTTCCAGACGGTGGATCTTGCCGCCGCCATTCTCGACCAGCGTCTTGTAACGCTCGATCATGGCAGGCACTTGCTCGCTCTGGTCGGGATGGACCAGGAACACGACTTCATAATGACGCATCGTTGTATACCTTTCGGATGAGGGCCCGGCGGGAAGCCGGACCGGACAGCCCCCCGAACCGTCCCCCAAAAACATGAGGATGAAGGACGCGGTGGGGCAAGGGTTCCCACGAGCGGGTGCCCGCAGGAAGCCGTAAATTATGTCAGCTCAATGACTTAGCCGCAAGCCGAGGCCTTATTGGGCGGCTTTGCGGCTCGCGATCCAGGCGTCGATGTGCTTTTCCAGGGCCTCCAGGGGTACCGAACCGGTCTCCAGCACCGCGTCGTTGTATTCCCGCAGATCGAACTTCGGCCCCAGCTCGCGCTTGGCCTTGGCCCGCAGCTCGGAGATCTTCATCTGCCCGATCTTGTAGGCCAGCGCCTGCCCGGGCGTGCCGATGTACCGGTCGATCTCGTTGACGATGTCCTGATCGGTCTTGGCCGCGTTGTCCTTGAAATAGGCGATGGCCCGCTCCCGGCTCCAGCCCTTGGCATGCATGCCGGTGTCCACCACCAGCCGGACCGCGCGCCACATTTCATAGACCAACTGACCGAAACGGTCATAGGGGTCGTCGTATAGCCCCATTTCGTAGCCCAACTGCTCCGCGTACAGGCCCCAGCCTTCGCCATAGGCGACGAAATAGGCGGTGCGGCGGAACATCGGAGCGTCCGGAATCTCCAGCCCGCGCGCGAACTGGAAGTGATGACCAGGCACGGCCTCGTGCAACGACAGCGGCACCATTTCCCAGGTCGGCCGAACCTCGGGCTTGTACAGATTGACGTAGTAATAGCCGGGCCGGGTGCCGTCGGAGGCGCCCGGCTGGTAGTAGGCGGTGGTGGTGTCCGGGGCGATGTTGTCGGGGATCGGCCGCACGCCGTACGGCAGGCGTGGGATGGTCTTGAATACCTTCACCAGTTCCGGGTCGATGCGCTTGGACAGCGCCCGGTAAGCGGTCAGCAGCTCGTCCGGCGTCTTGTGGAAGAACTTCGGATCGGTGCGCAGGTAGGTGAAGAATTCGCCCAGCGTGCCCTTGAAGCCCGCTTGCGCCTTGACCTTCTCCATCTCGGCCCGGATGCGCGCGACCTCCTTCAGGCCGATGGCGTGGATCTGGTCGGCGCTCAGCTCGGTCGTCGTGTAGTAGCGCGCCAGGAAATCGTAGTAGGCCTTGCCGTCCGGCAAATCGGTCGCGGCGATCGATTCGCGGGTTTTGGGCAGATATTCCCCGTTGAAATACGTCTGCAGCTTGCGATACGCGGGAACCACGTCGCTGGCGATGATGCGCTTGGCGTCGGCCTGCAGCTTGCCGCGCTCGGCCTGGGAGATGCTGTCCGGGAACTTCAGGAACGGCTTGTAGAAGGCGCTCTTGGCCGGGTCATCGACCACCTGCCCCGCGATCTGCGCCGGCACGCGCTGCATCAGCACGCGCGGCGGCAGATTGCCCGCTTTCACGCCTTCCTGCAGCAACACGACGATCTGGTCGATGGTCTTGGGCAACGCTTGCAGGCGCTTCAACCAGTCCTGGTAGTCCTTGACCGTGGCGAAAGGCAGCACCTCCGCGATTCCGTCCGCGGTCTGCGGCCCGCCCTGGTGGCTGATCGGCTGCTGGTATTCGCGGAACTTCTGCCGCTCGATACTGCGCTGCAGGTTCCATTCGAAAGTGTCGTAGTCCAGCTGGTCGGCCGCGGACAGGGTCTTGCGGTCGATCGCATGCAGCTTTTCCAACGCCGCGCGATCCTCGTCCTGGCGAGCAACGATCGCCGACAGGCTGAAATCGGTCCAACGGTCGTTGAAGCGAGGGTCGCCGTTGTAGCTGGCGTTCTCTGGGCTTTCGCGCAGGCCGCGCTCCCATTCGTCGGCGAAAAGCTTGTGCAGCGTGGGATTCTGAGCAGTGGTTTGGGCGTGCGCGGGTAGAACGGCGGCAAGCGTCAACGCTGCCAGCAACAAGGAACGAAACATGGACCACTCCGGATTCGGCGAACCGGGAGCTTAATACGGAGAGGTCAGGTCGGTGGGAGTGCCATTGGTCGCACCCGCCACATTGCGATGGCGTCAGGCCAGATCGGCTTCGGTGGTGAAGCTCTCGCCGCAGCCGCACTCGGCGGTGGCGTTGGGATTGCGGAACAAGAAGGTTTCGCTGAGGCCCTGCTTGCCGAAATCGATCTCGGTGCCGTCGACCAAGGACAGGCTATCGGCATCGACGAAGATCTTCACGCCTTCCTGCTCGAACACGGTGTCGTCCTGGCGTTGCTCGCGGGCCAGGTCGGCCACGTGGCCCCAACCCGAGCAACCGGTGCGGGTAACGCCGAAACGCAGGCCCAAAGCACCCGTCTCGGCAACGAAGCGTTGCACGCGTTGGAACGCGACCGGGGTAAGGGTGATAGCCATCAAATCTCCTGCTGGCGACAATTATAGACCTGCATAGGACTGCGAACGGGGCTTTCCCGGCGCTGCTCCGGTAAACTCCGCGTTCCATTAATGGTTGCGTTCCCGAAGGATTCAAGTCATGACGGTGGTAAGCGTCGAACATGCGCTGGCGGGCAAGATCCCGGCCGGCGGCGAAGTCACGGTACGCGGTTGGGTGCGCACACGGCGCGATTCCAAGGCTGGCCTGTCCTTCGTCAACGTCAGCGACGGCTCCTGCTTCGCGCCGATCCAGGTCGTCGTCCCGAGCGCGCTGGGCAACTACGAATCCGAAGTGAAGCACCTCACCGCGGGTTGCGCGGTCGTGGCCACGGGCACCTTGGTCGTGTCCCAGGGCCAGGGCCAGAGTTACGAGATCCAGGCCTCCGAGCTGGAAGTGGTCGGCTGGGTGGAAGACCCGGAAACCTATCCGATCCAACCCAAGGCGCACTCGCTGGAATTCCTGCGCGAAGTGGCCCATCTGCGTCCACGCACCAACCTGTTCGGCGCGGTGACGCGCATCCGCAACAGCCTGGCGCAGGCGGTGCACCGTTTCTTCCACCAGAACGGCTACTACTGGATCAGCACGCCCATCGTCACCACCTCCGATGCCGAGGGCGCCGGCCAGATGTTCCGCGTGTCCACGCTGGACCTGGCCAACCTGCCGCGCACCGACAAGGGCGAGGTGGATTTCAGCCGCGATTTCTTCGGCAAGGAAACCTTCCTCACCGTGTCCGGCCAGCTCAACGTCGAGGCCTACTGCCTGGCGCTGAGCAAGGTCTACACCTTCGGCCCCACCTTCCGCGCCGAGAACAGCAATACCACCCGCCACCTGGCCGAGTTCTGGATGATCGAGCCGGAGATCGCCTTCGCCGATCTGGCCGAGGACGCGCGCGTGGCCGAGGAGTTCTTGAAGTATCTGTTCCGTGCGGTCCTGGAAGAGCGCGGCGACGACCTGGCGTTCCTGGCTGAGCGCGTGGACAAGACCGCGATCACCAAGCTGGAAGAATTCATCAACGCGCCGTTCGAGCGCATCGAGTACACCGATGCGATCAAGCTGCTGCAGGAATCCAAGCAGAAGTTCGATTTCCCGGTGGAATGGGGCCTGGACCTGCAGACCGAGCACGAGCGCTGGCTGACCGAGCAGCACGTGGGCCGGCCGGTGGTGGTGACCAACTATCCGGAGCACATCAAGGCGTTCTATATGCGCCTCAACGACGACGGCAAGACCGTGGCCGCGATGGACGTGCTTGCGCCCGGCATCGGCGAGATCATCGGCGGCAGCCAGCGCGAGGAACGGCTGGACGTGCTGGATTCGCGCATGGCGCAGTTCGGGCTGGATGCGGCGCATTACGGCTGGTACCGCGATTTCCGCCGCTACGGCACGGTGCCGCATGCGGGCTTCGGCCTGGGTTTCGAGCGGCTGGTGGTCTATGTCTGCGGACTTTCCAATATCCGCGATTCGATCCCCTACCCGCGCGCGCCGGGCAATGCTGAGTTTTGATGTCACCGGCATCCAAGAAAAAAGAGCATCGTCATCCCAGCGAAAGCTGGGATCCATCTTGATCTTCGCGGTGGCCTTAACTGACGCACGAAAAACAAAGTCAAAGTCAAAATGGATCCCAGCTTTCGCTGGGATGACGACGTTAAAAACTTCCTGAGGTTTGATTCTTAGTGATCCTGTTCTTCGCCCTGCTCTTCGTCGCCACCGCCATCGCCGGTTTTTGCGCGTTCGTGATTTTCTGGCCGCTGACGCTGGTGCACGTGCGCGACCGCCATGAAGCGCTCGCCGCCGAATTCGGCGCCGGGGCTTTCCTCAAGCCGGCCGCATTGGGCTGGCTGTTGAGCGGCCGCTACCGCGAAACGCACGACAGTTCGCTGACCGGTCTGGCGACGCCGGCGAAGGTTTCGCTGCTGGTCATTTTTTTCGGTCTGGCATGCGCCGGCGCGCTTTGGGTCCTGTCCCTGGTGATGGCATGAACGAAACGATCGACTATCAGTGGTATGTAGCGTCCCTCGGCCGCACCTTGGTCTGGGCGCGGCTGCGCGTGCGCGAAGCGGGCACCGCGGAAATCTTCGACAGCGACGGCAATACCCTGACCTACGACAGCGACGACACCGCCCGCGCCGCGCTGTTCGATGCCGAATTCGTGGCTTTCGATGGATTGGACGAAGACGATGCGTTGGCCAGGGGCTTCTCGCTGGACGAAGTCTCGCCGCCGCGCGCGGAGAACGACGCCGCATTGCGCAATCTGATGGTGCAGTCGCTGGGCGCGCGGGCCTGATCCGCTTCGATGTACACGCCCTCGGCTTTCGTTGAAACCGACCTGCTCGAACTCGATCGGCTGCTGGGGCGCGATCCTTTCGTTACTCTGATCAGCTGTGAGGAAGGCATCCCCTTCGCCAGCCATCTGCCCGTGCTGTATTCGCGCAACGGCGAGCGCGTGCTGATCGAAGGGCATTGGGCCAGGCCGAATCCGCAGGTAGCGCATGGCGGCTCCGCATTGATGATCGCGCACGGCCCGCATGCCTATATCTCCCCAGGCTGGTACACCGACAAGGAAGAAGCGGCGCGGGTGCCGACCTGGAACTACGCGGTAGCGCACCTGACCGGCAGGCTGGAAGCTTCCACCGAAGAGGCTTTCCTTGCCAGCATCGTCGACCGCCTGAGCGTCCGTCACGAAACCGCCGTCGGCAGCGATTGGCGCTACGAGCACGAAAACCCCAGGCTCCGCAGCCAGTTGCGCGGGATCGTGGGGTTCCGTTTCGTGCCCGAACGGATCGAACTGAAATTCAAGCTCAGTCAGAACCATCCTGCGGCCAATGTGCGGGGTGCAGCGGACGGGCTGTCGAAGCTGGAGGATCCGCAGTCGCATGAGATCGCGGAATTGATGAGGGAGCGACTCGCAAGTCGCGCGCCCGACTGAGGAATGCATGGACCTGAATCTCAACGGAAAACATGCGCTGGTTTGCGGAGCCTCGGCAGGCATAGGACGCGCGGCCGCACTGGAGCTCGCGCTGCTGGGTGCGGACGTCACTCTGCTGGCACGGCGTGCCGAAACGCTTGAAGCAGTAGCGTCCTCCCTGCCCCGCAATGCCGCAGGCCAGCGGCACGACTGGATAGCCGTCGATATTTCCGAGCACGAAGCGCTGGCTGCGCGCGTACAGGCGCTGGCCAGCGCCAACCCGGTGCATATTCTGGTCAACAACACGGGCGGGCCGCCCGGTGGCCGCGCGATCGATGCGGACGCCAGCGCCTACCTCGACGCCTTCAACCAACATCTGCTGGCCAATCAGATGCTGGTGCGGGCGGTGCTGCCCGGCATGCAGGGCGCGCAATGGGGCCGCATCGTCAATGTGATTTCCACCTCGGTGAAAGAACCTATCGTCAACCTCGGCGTCTCCAATGCCATCCGCGGCGCGGTCGCGAGCTGGGCCAAGACCTTGTCGCGCGAACTGGCCCAGGACGGAATCACGGTCAACAACGTATTGCCCGGCTATACCCGTACGGCACGACTGGAGCAAATTCTGGACGACCGCTCCGCCTCCACCGGCAAGACACGCGATGCGATCGCCGCCACTATGTTGTCGACCGTGCCGGTAGGCCGGTTCGCCGAAGCCGGTGAGATCGCCGCCGCCATCGCTTTCCTTGCCAGTCCTGCGGCCGCCTACGTCAATGGCGTCAGCCTGGCGGTGGACGGCGGGCGTATGCAATCGATCTAGCGCGAGAACACGCTTCACCGGATACATCTCCATCGGCGCCCATTCCGCCAACGATGACGCTTTCGACGCGGGCGGTTAAGCTTGGCGTATGCAGAAGCTGCACCATTGGATCGACGGCCAGGCGCAACCGCCCAGAAGCGGAGGTTGGCTGGAGGTATTCGATCCCTGCACGGCCCAGCCCCATGCGCAGGTGGCGCGCGGCGATGCCGAAGACGTGGAAGCCGCCGTCGCCGCCGCCGCGAGGGCCTTCCCGGCATGGTCCGCTCTGCGCAACAGCGACCGCGCCGCATGGCTGGAGAAACTCGCTGTGGCGTTGGAATCGCGCATCGATACCTTCGCCCGCGCAGAGTCGCTGGATGGCGGCAAGCCGTTCGCGCTGGCGCGCGATGTCGAGATACCGCGTGCGGTTTCCAACCTGCGCTTCTTCGCCCATGCGGCGACCCAGTTCGCCAGCGAATCGCATCACGGCGAGGCGGGGTTGAATTACACCTTGCGCCCGCCATTAGGCGTGGTGGCGACGATTTCGCCGTGGAACCTGCCGCTCTATCTGTTCACCTGGAAGATCGCCCCCGCTTTGGCGGCCGGCAATACGGTAGTCGCCAAACCTTCTGAAGTGACGCCGCTGACGGCGACGATGCTGGGCGAACTGGCGGCCGAGATCGGTTTTCCGAACGGCGTGCTGAATATCGTGCACGGGCTGGGGCCGGAAGTCGGCGAACCGCTGGTTACCCATCCGCAGGTGCGTGCGGTGTCGTTCACCGGCAGCACTGCGGTCGGCAAGCGCATCGCCTCGCTGGCTGCGCCCGCGTTGAAGAAAGTGTCGCTGGAACTGGGCGGCAAGAATCCGTCGTTAGTGTTCGCCGACAGCGACTGGCGCGCCCAAACCGATACCTTGGTGCGTTCGGCTTTCCAGAATTCCGGCCAGATATGCCTGTGCGGTTCACGCCTGCTGATCGAACGCTCCATTTACGCGGATTTCCGCGATGCCCTGGTCGAACGCGTGCGCAATCTGCAAATAGGCGATCCCATGGCTGAGGGAACACAGCTGGGCCCGCTGGTCTCGCAGGCCCACCTGGATAAGGTCATGGCCTGTCTGCAGCGGGCGCGCGAAGAAGGCGGCCGGTTCCTGTACGGCGGCAATCGGATAGATCGCGCCGGTTGGTTCGTCGAACCGACCGTGATCGAAGGGCTCGGGCCCGACTGCGCAAGCAACCGCGAAGAGATTTTCGGGCCCGTGGTCACGCTGCAAGCCTTCGATACCGAAGCGCAGGCTCTGGCCCTCGCCAATGCCAGCGACTACGGCCTGTCCGCATCGCTATGGACCCGCGACCTGGATCGCGCGCACCGGCTCTCCGCGCAGTTGCGCGCGGGCATCGTGTGGGTCAATACCTGGTTGATGCGCGACCTGCGTACGCCGTTCGGCGGCGTCGGTTCTTCCGGGCTGGGTCGCGAGGGCGGTGCCGAAGCGATGCGTTTCTTCACCGAACCCAAGAATGTCTGCCTGGCCCTGCTGCCTTAGTCTGCTGCCTTTAGTCTGCTGCCTTTAGTCTGGGATAATGGACGAATGACCGACCTCGAACAGCTTTTACACAACAACCGCGAATGGGCCGAACGGATCAAGCAGGAAGATCCCGGCTTCTTCAAACGCCTGTCCCAGCAACAATCCCCCCGCTACCTTTGGATCGGCTGCTCGGATTCGCGCGTGCCGGCCAACCAGATCCTGGGACTGGATCCGGGCGAGGTCTTCGTACACCGCAATATCGCCAATCTGGTCGTGCACACCGACCTGAACTGCCTGAGCGCCATCCAGTTCGCAGTCGATCTGCTCAAGGTCGAGCACATCCTCATCGTCGGCCATTACGGCTGCAGCGGCGTGCATGCCAGCCTGACCAACCGCCGCGTGGGCTTGGCCGATAACTGGCTGCGCCACGTGGGAGATGTCGCGCAGAAACACGCCGCTCTGCTGGAACAGGTGGAAACCGATTCGCTGCGCCACGCGCGTCTGTGCGAACTCAACGTCATAGAACAGGTCAGCAACGTGTGCCAGACGACCATGCTGCAGGACGCATGGGCGCGCGGGCAGGCGGTTTCGGTGCACGGCTGGGTCTACAGCCTGTTCGACGGACGCGTGCGCCAGCTAGGCATGGACGTGGACGGCACCGAGCAACTCGCGCCCGCCTACCAGAAAGCCATCGCTGCGGTGCAGCCGCACGGCGATCGCCATGAGTGAGGCGGTGCGTACGGATTCCGCGCCCGCCCCGGTGGGCAGCTATCCGCATGCGCGTCGCGTTGGCAACTTGCTGTTCCTTTCCGGCATCGGTCCGCGCAACCCTGTCGACGATAGCATCGCCGGCAACGAGTATTTCGCCGATGGCCGCGTGCGCAAGTACGACATCGAGGCGCAGGCGCGTGCCGTTTTCGCCAATGTGCGTGCGGTGCTTGAGGCCAGCGGCGCTGCCTGGGAAGACCTGATCGACGTGACCGTCTATCTCACCGACATGGCGCGCGACTTCAAGGCCTACAATCGGGTTTGGGGCGAGCATTTCCCCGACCCTGCCGCCGCCCCTTGCAGGACCACGTTGGGCATAACGGCCCTGCCTACGCCGATCGCCATCGAACTGAAGTGCGTCGCAGCGATCAAGGAGTAACCGGATGCTTCCGAACCCACTGAACCTGCAAGCCTGGATCGAGGAACACCGCCACCTGCTCAAGCCGCCCGTCGGCAACAAGGTGATCTATGCCGGCGACTTCATCGTGATGGTCGTAGGCGGGCCGAATTCGCGCACCGATTATCACTGGGACGAAGGCCCGGAATGGTTCTACCAGCTTGAGGGCGAAATGGTGCTGCGTATCCAAGAAGATGCGGCGGTGCGCGATATCCCGATCAAGGCCGGCGAGATCTTCCTGTTGCCGCCGCGCGTGCCGCATTCGCCCCAGCGCATGCCCGATTCCATCGGCCTGGTCATCGAACGCAAGCGCCTGCCGCACGAGGACGACGGCCTGCTGTGGTTCTGCGAACGATGCAACCACAAGGTGTACGAGGAATACTTCCACCTGCACGACATCGAGAAGGATTTCCCGCCCGTGTTCGACCGCTTCTATTCCTCGGCCGAACATCGCACCTGCGGGAACTGCGGGCATCTGAATCCGGCTCCCGATCGGTACGTAATGCCGGACACCTAAGCGCACAGCAAACCGTATCTGCCACGTGGAATGCGAATGTAGGGCGGGCACTGCCCGCCGCTCTTTCCGTCATCGCTCGCCAAACCCCGAGTCTGGGCCATTGTTGGCAAGCCCCCAATCCCGGTCGTAAAACCCCTGCCTCACCAGACGATGAAAGCTGGAGTAAGGCCACTCTCGCACTTGCTCTACGAGACCATGCTTGACTGGATTGAAATGCAGGTAATCCATCTGACGGCGCCAATCCGATTCATCGCGGATCAGGTGCTCCCAAAAGCGGGGCTGCCATACGCGTGCGTCGCAACCGATTCCATCGCTGCGGGATAGCCCGCTCTCCCTGGAGAATCCTGCTTTGATGAGCCCCCATCGTTTTGAATAGTCGCAGTCGTCCTCGGGCAATTGCCAGATGGCATGTATGTGATTGGGGAGTATTACCCAGCCATCTATCTGGAATGGAAATAAGGCTTGTACCCCAGCCACAATCCCGCGCAGCAATTCGATATTGGACTGCACCAGGATCGGCCGCCGGTATGCGGTGACCACGGTGAACGAGTAGCAGGCTCCGGGAGCACGAGCGCGACGATAGTTTGGCATCCCCGGCAGGCTAGCGGCATCGGCGGGCCGTGCCCGCCCTACTATCCTGATTTTCCTGTCAGATTTTTGCCCGCTCCCTATCCGTGATTGCAGAAGCCAGGCAATGCCCGCCTCGCCCGGCTAAACTGAGCCATGCTCAAGATCGACACCCACGCCCACTACCTGCCGCATACCTGGCCGGACCTGGCGAAGAAGTACCACGACGAGCGCTTCCCCGTGATCCATCACGGCGATGACGGGCGTGCTCGCATCTACAAGGATGGCAAGTTCTTCCGCGAGATCTGGCCCAAAACCTGGGATCCGCAGGTACGCATCGACGACTACGCCAGGTTCGACGTGCAGGTGCAGGTGCTCAGCACCGTGCCGGTCATGTTCAGCTATTGGGCCAAGCCCAATCAGGCATTGGAACTGCACCAGGCGCTCAACGATCACACGGCCGAAGCTTGCCGACAGTACCCCCGCCACTACGCGGGCATCGGCACGGTGCCGATGCAGTCGCCACGGCTGGCGGTCCAGGAGCTGGAACGCTGCATGGACCAGTTGGGTCTGCAAGGGGTGCAGATCGGCAGCCATATCGGCGACTGGAATCTGGACGCACCCGAGCTCTTCGAGTTCTTCCAGGCGGCGGCCGAGTTGGAAGCCGCGGTGTTGGTGCATCCCTGGGACATGATGGGCGCGGCCAGCATGCCCAAATACTGGCTGCCCTGGCTGGTAGGCATGCCGGCCGAGCAATCGCGCGCTGCTTGCTGCCTGATCTTCGGCGGCGTACTGGAACGGTTGCCGAAATTGAAGATCTGCCTGGCCCACGGCGGCGGCAGTTTCCCCTACACCATCGGCCGCATCGAACACGGTTTCAATATGCGCCCCGACTTGGTGGCCACGGACAACCCCGGCAATCCTCGCGATTACATCAAGCAACTCTACTTCGATTCATGGGTGGCCGATCCCCGCGCGTTGCGATACCTGCTGGACACCGTGGGCACCGAGCGCGTGATGCTGGGCACCGACTATCCCTTCCCACTAGGCGAACAGGAGCCGGGCGCAGGCATCGCAGCCCTGAATCTCGATTTGGCCGGACAGGCGCGCCTGTACCACGGCACCGCGCTGGAATGGCTGGGCCTGTCGGCCTCGCGCTTCGCATGAACCAGAACCCACGCTTTTTCCAGAGATTGATTGCCAAATGACCGATCTGCTTTCCCGTACCCATGCCATGGCCCTGGACGCCGCCGATCCGCTGCGTCCGCTGCGCAGCGAATTCCTGATTCCCAAGCACAAACACAACGAGCAGATCTATTTCTGCGGCAACTCGCTGGGCCTGCAGCCGCGCGGCGCACGCGCGCATGTGCTGCAGGTGTTGGACAAGTGGAGCCACGAAGCGGTGGAGGGCCATTTCACCGGTCAGGCGCAATGGATGACCTATCACGAACAGGTGCGCGAACCGCTTGCGCGCGTGGTCGGCGCCCAGCCCTCGGAAGTGGTGGCGATGAATTCGCTGACCGCCAACCTGCACCTGATGATGGTCAGTTTCTACCGTCCGACCAACGAACGCGCCGCCATCATCATCGAAGCCGGCGCCTTCCCTTCCGATAGGCATGCGGTCGAATCGCAGATCCGCTTCCATGGTTTCGATCCGGCGACCCAGCTGATCGAAGTGCAGCCCGACCAGGCCGATGGCACCTTGTCGATGGGGGCCATAGAACGTGCGATAGGCGAGCACGGGTCGCGTGCCGCGTTGGTCTTGTGGCCTGGCATCCAGTACCGCACCGGACAGTCTTTCGAGCTCAAGAAAATCGCGCGCCTCGCCCACGCCCAAGGCGCGGTGGCGGGCTTCGACCTGGCCCATGCCGTCGGCAACGTGCCAATCGAGCTGCACGACAGCCAGGCCGATTTCGCGGTGTGGTGCCATTACAAATACATGAACTCCGGTCCGGGCGCCGTCGCCGGCTGCTTCGTGCACGAGCGCCATGCCCGCACCAGCCGCCCCCGCTTCGCTGGCTGGTGGGGCCATGAAAAGGAAACCCGTTTCCAGATGGGCCCGCAGTTCGTGCCGACGCCGGGCGCCGATGGCTGGCAGCTCAGCAATCCGCCCATCCTCGCGCTGGCACCGTTGCTGGCGTCGCTGGAAGTGTTCGACAAGGCCGGCGGCATGGCCGCGATCCGCACCAAGTCCGAGAAGATCACCGGCTTCCTGGAGGCGCTGATACGCGCGCGCGTTCCCGAAACATTGGAGATCGTCACGCCTTCCGAGCCGGCACGTCGCGGCAGCCAACTCTCGTTGCGCGTCGCCGGTGGGCGCGAACGGGGACGCGAGCTGTTCGAATACCTTTCCTCCGTCGGCACCATCGGCGATTGGCGCGAACCCGATGTGATTCGCATCTCGCCCGCACCGCTCTACAACAAATTCATGGACGTTTATCGTTTCGTCGAGGAAGTCGAGTCTTGGCGGGGCGTGTAAACGGCATCTTTAAAATCGTCATTCCCGCGAAGGCGGGAATGACGAGCAAATAAGTGAATGACGACAGGTGGGTGCATTGACTGATACGACTGCCAGATCCATCACACTCATCGGCGCCGGCCTGGCCGGCGCGTTGCTGGCCATCCTGCTCGCCCGCCGTGGCTGGCGCGTCGACGTATACGAGAAACGCGGCGATCCACGCGTAAAAGGCTACGAAGGCGGCCGTTCCATCAACCTGGCTCTCGCCGAGCGCGGGCGTAATGCCTTGCGCCAGGCCGATGCCGACGACGAAGTGATGGAACAGGCGGTGATGATGCGCGGCCGCATGGTGCATTTCCTGGATGGCCGCCAGCAGTTGCAGCGTTATGGACGCGACGATTCGGAAGTGATCTGGTCGATCCACCGCGGCGACCTCAATATCGTCCTGCTCGATCTTGCCGAACAGGCCGGGGCCCGTCTGCATTTCAACCACAAGCTCGAAAGCGTCGACTTCGACGCCCGTTCCGCGCGTTTCCTCGACGAGCGCGACGGCTCGGCAAGCGAAGCTGGATTCGAAGCGCTGGTGGGCGCCGACGGCGCGGGCTCTTCGTTGCGCGCGGCGATGATGAAACGATCCGACTTGGGCGAGACGACGGAGTTCCTCGACCATTCCTACAAGGAACTCGAAATCCCGCCGGACGCGAACGGCGATTTCAAGATCGAACCCAATGCATTGCATATCTGGCCGCGCGGCCACTACATGTGCATCGCGCTGCCGAACGACGAAAAGACCTTCACGGTCACCCTGTTCCTGCCCAACCAGGGCGATCCCAGTTTCGCCACGCTGCGAACCGGCGCCGAGGCCAGGGCCTTGTTCGAACGCGATTTCGCCGATGCCGTACCGTTGATCCCACGGTTGGAGCAGGACTGGGAGCGTAATCCCCCCGGGCTGCTGGCCACGCTGTACCTGGATCGCTGGCATATCGACGGTCGCGCCGTGCTGCTCGGCGATGCCGCGCACGCCATGGTGCCCTTCCATGGCCAGGGCATGAACTGCGCGTTCGAGGATTGCGTGGTATTGGCGCGGAAGCTGGAACAGCATGCGGATCTTGCCGATGCCTTCGCTGCATTCGAGGCCGAACGCAAGCCCAATGCCTCGGCCATCCAACAGATGGCGCTGGAGAATTACCTGGAGATGCGGGACCGTGTCGACGACCCGGATTTCCTGCTGCAGCGGGAACTTGAGCGTGTGCTGCAGGAGCGGCATCCTGGGCGTTTCGTGCCGCACTACACCATGGTCACTTTCATGCTGATTCCGTACGCGACGGCGCTGCATCGTAGCGAGATACAGCGCGAAATCCTGGTCGCGGCGACGCGCGGGCTGGACTCGCTGGAGGCGGTCGACTGGAAAGCCGTGGATGCCGAAATAATGTCGCGCCTCGACATCCTGGTGGACGCCGCCTGATGGCCGCGAGTTTCCTTTTCTACGACCTGGAAACCTTCGGCCGCGACCCGCGTCGCACCCGCATCGCGCAGTTCGCTTCAGTACGCACCGATAGCGATCTGAATGTCGTAGAAGAGCCGATCAGCTTCTTCGTCAAACCCGCCGACGATCTGCTGCCCTCGCCTGCCGCCACGCTGATCACCGGAATCGCCCCGCAGCATGCGTTGCGTGAGGGCGTGGATGAAGCGGAAGCCTTCGCCCGCATCGCCGAGGAAATGGCGCGCCCGGAGACCTGCACGCTGGGCTGGAACTCGCTGCGCTTCGATGACGAGTTCGTACGCCATGGACTGTTCCGCAATTTCTACGACCCGTACGAGCGCGAATGGCGCGGTGGGAATAGCCGTTGGGACATGCTGGATGTGATGCGGCTTGCGCATGCGCTGCGTCCAGAGGGAATCGTCTGGCCCGAACGCGAGGATGGAGCCACCTCTTTCAAGCTGGAGCATCTGGCGGCGGCCAATGGCGTTCGTGAGGGCGACGCCCACGAGGCTTTGTCCGACGTATACGCCACGATAGGCATGGCGCGTAAGTTCCGCGACGCCCAGCCACGCCTGTGGGACTACGCGCTCAAGCTGCGCGACAAGCGTTTCGCCGCCACGCTGCTGGACACCGTGGCGCTGACCCCGGCCCTACATATTTCCCAGCGTTATCCCGCAAGCCGGATGTGCGCAGCGCCTGTGCTTCCCCTGGCCCGCCATCCGCGATTCGACAACCGCATCATCGTATTCGATCTCGATGGCGATCCCGAAGCGCTGTTGAGCCTCGAGGCTGGGGATATCGCCGACCGGCTCTACACGCCCGCGGCGGATCTTCCGCCCGGCGAGCAACGCGTGCCACTGAAGGAAGTACATCTGAACCGCTCGCCCGCACTGGTCGCATGGTCGCACCTGCGCGAGGAGGACTACGTCCGCCTGGGGATCGACAGGCTCGCCGCCGAAGCCGTGGCCGACCGGCTGCGTCCTTTCGCCACGCAGCTCGCGGAGAAGATGCGGCAGGTTTTCGGCAGTGAGCGAGCGCACGACAAAGCCGACGTCGATGCCGCCCTTTACGACGGCTTCATCGCCGATGGCGACAAGCGCAGGATGGCCGAAGTCCGTGCCACGCCACCCGAGCATCTGGACAAGCGCGAGTTCGGCTTCAAGGACCCGCGCCTGCCGGAACTTCTGTTCCGCTATCGCGCCCGCAATTGGCCCGGCACGTTGACCCAGCCCGAACAGGAGCGCTGGAATCATTACCGCAGGCAACGACTTCATAGGGACAGCGGAATGTCGGAAGCAACCTTCGAATCCTATTATCAGGAGATCGATACCCTTCGCCTGCAGTGCGCGGAAGACGGCGTCAAACAAGTCTTGTTGGATCAACTGCTGGCATGGGGTAAAGAGTTGGAACGCCAACTATCGTAGGAGCGACGTGAGTCGCGAATGGATCTTGATGGATTTCATTCGCGACTTACGTCGCTCCTACGCGCGATTATCTGCAACTTTGCTTATGGCCTTTCTATGACTACCTATTTCTCCGATGCCAGCTTCAAGTTCCTGCGGGCCCTGGCCAAGCACAACGACAAGGCCTGGTTTGCCGCCAACAAGCAGAAATACGAAGACCACGTGCGTCAGCCGTTCCTGCGCCTGTTGACCGACCTGCAGCCCGATCTTGCTCAGGTTAGCCCTCATTTCCGCTCGGATCCGAAAACCGTGGGCGGCTCGCTGTTCCGCATCTATCGCGACGCGCGTTTCTCCAACGACAAGTCCCCCTACAAATCCTGGCAAGGCGCACGGCTCTACCACGAGCGGCGCAAGCAAGTGCCCGCACCTTCCTTCTACGTGCACCTGCAACCCGGCGAATGTTTCGTCGGCGCCGGTCTCTGGCATCCGGAACCCGATACCCAACGCCGCATCCGCCAGTTCATCGTCGACAATCCCGGCAGCTGGAAGGCCGCCGCTCATGCGCCGAAATTCCGCAAGCGCTTCGAATTCGAAGAAGGCGAGATGTTGAGCCGCCCGCCGCGCGGGTTTCCGGCCGATTTCGAATTCATCGACGATCTGAGGCACAAGAACTTCGTGTTCTGGCGTTTGCTGGACAACGGGACCATGACCGGGCCGAAGCTGCGGCAGACGCTGGCGGCCGACCTTGCCGCTCTGGCCCCATTCGTGGACTATCTGTGCGCCGCCCTGGATCTGGAGTTCTGAACATGAAGAAATGGATCGCTTTGGTCTTGGTGTTGTTGATCGCCCTGGTCGGCTATGTGGCCGCAGGCCCGTACCTTGCGATCAACGGCATCCGCACGGCGCTGGCCGAGCAGGACACCGGCAAGCTGGAGCGGCATGTCGACTTCCCTGCTCTGCGCGTCAGCATCAAGGCGCAGATGGAAGATGCCCTGGCGCGGCGCGCGGGCAGCGACCTGGGGTCGAATATCTTCGGCGCCTTCGCCTTGTCGATCGCCAGCAATGTCATGGGCAGCGGGGTGGACGCCATGGTCACCCCGCTGGGCATCGGCGCCTTGCTGCAGGGGCGTAGCATGTGGAAGCAATCCATCGGCGAGACCGTGGATGGCGACACCTACGGCAAACCCGTGCCTGCCGATCCTCTGAAAACGGCGACACATAAGTACGAGTCGTTGTCGCGTTTCACCGCCACCGTGCAGGACGAGGATGGCGACCCGGTGGTGTTCGTGTTCAAACGCAACGGGCTGACCTGGAAGCTGGCCGACATCCGCTTACCCTTGTAGGAAATCAGGGATTCGCCACGCCGTGCGGCACATGGCCGGTGGCCACATGCAGGCGCGCACTGTCGATGTTGTGCTGGGAGTCGTCGAAGAAGATATCGGCGCCGAACGCCTCCAGGAACGGACCTTTATGCCTGCCGCCGAGGAATAGCGCCTCGTCCAGGCGCACGCCCCACTCGCGCAAGGTACGGATCACGCGCTCGTGCGCCGGGGCCGAACGCGCGGTGACCAGCGCGGTGCGGATGGGTGCGTCCTTGCCGGGCGGAAAAGCGGCCTGCAGATCGTGCAACGCGGACAGGAAGCCCTTGAATGGCCCGCCCGACAAAGGCTCCTTGGCGCGGTCCCGCTCGTGCCGGCCGAAGGCTTCCACTCCCTGCTCCCGCGACACCCGTTCGCTTTCGTCGCCGAAGATCACCGCGTCGCCGTCGAAAGCGATACGCAGCTGGTCGGAACGTTGCTGCAAAGCCTTGGCCGGCAGGATCGTAGCCGCGGCGATGCCGTGTTCCAGCGAGCGCCGCACGGACTCCGGATTGGCGGAAAGGAACAGGTCCGCGCCGAAGGGCTTCGCGTACGGCCAAGTCGGCTCGCCCGACGTGAAGGTGGCGCGGACGATGCCCAGCTGATGGTGCTGGATGGAATTGAAGATGCGAAGCCCGGTGTCGGCGGAATTGCGCGACAGCAGGATCACTTCGACCCTGGGCGTATCGGCGGGCGCGCCTTCATTGAGCGCCAGCAATTTCCGCACGACCGAGTAAGCCATGCCGGGAGCCAGCACGTCGTCTTCGTGCGTCCGCTGGAAATCGCTGTACGCCTCGACCCCTTCGCTCTCGAAAAGCGCGTGGCTTTCTTCCAAGTCGAAAAGCGCGCGGGAAGTGACCGCGACAGTCAGCAGGCGGGGGGTGTTATCGGAAGACATGCGCCATTATCCCGCATGCCGGTCGCATCCGACGAGAAGGCCCTGGCTAGCTTGTGCCTCCGGGAACCGCGCGCACCACGATCCGGGTCGGAGGCCCGCGCTGATTGTCGCGGGTCACGGCCCGTACTTCGACCTGCAGGTCGATGGTTTTCTGCTGCGCAGGCGCGCCTTCCTGCCACATGAACAGGAAATCGCTGCTGCGTCCCTCGACGGGAGCCTGGATCGGCCCTTCGGGGAAGATCGCATAGGCCGGGTTATTGGAAACCACTTTGAACTCGAACCCTACATCGCGCAGCTTGTGCTTTCCGCGCGGCCATTCGACCTCCACCGAAAGCAGGCCGGTGTCATCGCAGGTGGTGTGCTTGGGACCGATGCCGCGGACTATTTCCGTGACCGCCACCACCGGCGCAGGTATCTCGCCGTCCACCGTTTCGACCGGCGCACTGCCCGCAGCCAGCGCGAACGGCTTCAGCTTGCTGGTCATTCCGCACGCATAAACATGCGGTGCGGCCAATAGCGCGCACAGCATGACCGCACACTTGCCCTTCATAGGAGACCCCTCCCCCAATCGGAATGTCTGTACTTGAGCCGCCCCACTTCACGGCTATCGAAAGCATACCTCTTTTCCGGTCAAGTCAAGGCGGGTCAGACCACGAACTGCTCGCTGAGGATGCGCTCTTCCAGATTGTGCTCGGGGTCGAACAACAGCGTCACGGTGCGCTCGCGTGATTCGCGGATGGTGACCTCCACGACGTCGCGTACTTCGTGCGAATCGGCGGTGGCGCTGACCGGGCGCTTGTAGGGGTCGAGCACGCGGAAACGCACTTCGGTGTCGGCCTTGAGGATCGCGCCACGCCAGCGGCGCGGGCGATACGGCGCGATCGGGGTCAGGGCGATGGTGTGCGAGCCCAACGGCAGGATCGGGCCGTGCGCCGAAAAATTGTAGGCGGTGCTGCCGGCCGGCGAGGCCACCAGCAATCCGTCGCAGACCAGCTCGTCGACGCGGGTCTGGCCATTGAGATCGATGCTCAGATGCGCGGCCTGCCGGGTCTGGCGCAACAACGAAACCTCGTTGTAGGCCAGCGAGCCGATGCTGGCGCCCGATTCGGTGAGCGCCAGCATTTCCAGTGGGCGCAGCTTGGCGGGTTCGGCCGCGGCGATGCGGTCCAAAAGACCGCCATCGCGGTAATGATTCATCAGGAAGCCGACGGTGCCCAGCTTCATGCCGAACACCGGCTTGCCCAGGCCGCCATGGCGATGCAGGGTCTGCAGCATGAACCCGTCGCCGCCCAGCGCGCAGAGCACGTCGGCGTCTTCGGGTTCGCAGACGCCGTGAAGCGCGGTCATTTGCGTCAGCGCCTGCTGCGCTTCTTCAGAGGGACTGGCGAGAAAGGCGATGCGTGGCGTAGTCATGGCGGCAGCATAACCTCAACCCAGCGCTACAGGAGCGGGAAGGCCCGCTCCTGTAGCTCGCTCAATGCTTGGCCGACAACTGCGACAGGCGCTGGACCGCAACCGAGGCCGTCGGATAGTCAAGCGTCTTCTGCGCGGCCAGTTCGTTGAGCATGTTCAGGGTGAAACGCAGGACGGCATCGTCGCGTTCGATCCAGTTGCGGACCTTGGCATCGGCGTCGTTCCCCTTCATCGACAGCACCTGGTCGGTAAGCAGGCGCTGCTGGGTCGCGAGCTCGTCGCGCAATACGCCGCGCGCCACCGCATGCCAGCGCCCGTCGACCTGCAATCCGTCGATCTGGTCGAACAGCCACGGCAGATGCAGCGCCTCGCCCAGGCGGTAATGCGCCTTGGACACTTCCGCCGGCTTGAGCTTGCGCGCACGCGCGAGTTCGATGATGTCGCTGGAAGGCTCGAGATAAGGCAAGGCCGCGAGCTGGCCGGCGAGCGTCGACGGCAGGCCCTTTTCCTTCCAATCCTTCAGGCTGGCCTCGTAGGCGGGACGCAGGGAATCCGGCAACACGCCATCGGCCGCGCGGATTTCGTTGTAGCCATCGTGGTAGCGCGCCACCGCGGTGGCGATATCGGGAATCGCGCCCGGGCGGCTCAACAGCCAGCGGGTGAACGAACGTTGCAACGACCAGATCACCTGCAGGGCATCGATCTGCACGGGCTCGGGCACCTTGCCGTCCAATGCGTCGATCTGCGTCCACAGCGCGCGCGCATCCAGGGTTTCGCGGGTGATGGTGAACGCCTTGGCCACTTCGGCCGGACTGCGCCCGGTGTCTTCCTGCATGCGCAACAGGAAGGTCGCGCCCATGCGGTTGATGGTGGAATTGGTCACCGCGGTGGCGATGATTTCGCGCTTGAGGCGATGCTTCTCCATTTCGTTGGCGTATTTCTTCTGCAACGGTTCGGGGAAGTAGCGCTGCAGTTCCTTGGACAGGTAGGCGTCTTCGGGAATATCCGAATCCAGCAGCTGCTGGTATGCCACCAACTTGGAGTAGGAAAGCAGCACCGACAGCTCCGGGCGGGTCAGCCCTTGCCCGCGCGCTTTGCGCTCGGCCAGTTCGGCATCGGACGGCAGGAATTCGATCTGCCGATCCAGCAGGCCCTGCGATTCGAGGGTTCGGATGAAATGCTGCTTGGAACCCAGACGCGAGACGCTCATCCGCTCCATCAGACTGATCGCCTGGTTCTGGCGATAATTGTCGAACAGGACCAGATCGGCCACTTCATCGGTCATCGACGCCAACAGCTTGTTGCGCGCGTCGTAGGTCAGTTTCTTGGACTGAACCACGCCGTTGAGCAGGATCTTGATGTTGACCTCGTGGTCCGAGGTGTCCACGCCGGCGGAGTTGTCGATGAAGTCGGTGTTGAGCAGCACGCCGTGCTGCGCGGCCTCGATGCGGCCGAGCTGGGTCAGACCCAGGTTGCCGCCCTCGCCCACCACTTTGCAGCGCAGCTCGCTGCCGTTCACGCGCAGCGCGTTGTTGGCGCGGTCGCCCGCATCGGCGTGTTGTTCGCTGCTGGCCTTCACGTAAACGCCGATACCGCCGTTCCACAACAGGTCCACGGGCGACTTCAGGATCGCGCTCATCAGTTCGTTGGGCGACATAGACTTCACCTCGTCGGCGATGCTCAATGCCGCACGCACTTCCGGCGTGAGGTTGATCGCCTTCAGCGAGCGCGGATAGACGCCGCCGCCCTTGGAGATGAGGTTGACGTCGTAGTCGGCCCAACTGGAACGCGGCACCTGGAACATGCGCTCGCGCTCCTTGAACGAGCGCGCCGCATCCGGATTCGGATCCAGGAAGATGTGGCGATGATCGAACGCGGCCACCAGGCGGATATGCTTGGACAGCAGCATGCCGTTGCCGAAAACGTCGCCCGACATATCGCCGATGCCGGCGCAGGTGAAGTCCTGGGTCTGCGAATCGCGGCCCATGGCGCGGAAGTGGCGCTTGACCGATTCCCACGCGCCCTTGGCGGTGATCCCCATGCCCTTGTGGTCGTAACCGACCGAACCGCCGGAGGCGAACGCATCGCCCATCCAGAAACCGTGCGCGATGGCCAGGCCGTTGGCGATGTCGGAGAACGTGGCCGTTCCCTTGTCCGCCGCGACCACCAGATAGGGATCGTCGTTGTCGTGGCGAACCACATCCTGCGGCGGCACGATCTTGTTGCCGACGATGTTGTCGGTGATGTCCAGCAGGCTCTGGATGAACATCTTGTAGCAGGCGATACCTTCGGCCAGCACCGCATCACGATCGGCGCCGACCGGCGACTGCTTGACGAAGAAACCGCCCTTGGCGCCGACCGGTACGATCACCGTGTTCTTCACCATCTGCGCCTTGACCAGGCCCAACACCTCGGTGCGGAAATCCTCGCGACGATCGGACCAGCGCAAACCGCCGCGCGCCACCGGGCCGAAACGCAGATGCACGCCCTCTACGCGCGGACCGTAGACGAAGATCTCGCGGTACGGACGCGGCTTGGGCAGGTCCGGCACCTGCGCCGAGTCCAGTTTGAAGCTGATCGTGTGCGCGGGACGGCCGTCCGCACCTTTCTGGTAATAGTTGGTGCGCAGCGTGGCTTCGATCACACCCATGAAGCTGCGCAGGATGCGGTCTTCGTCCAGGCTGGAGACGCGGTCCATCAACTTGAGCAAAGTCTTGTGGGTGGCTTCGACCTGGTGTTCGCGGCCTTCGCCGCGCATCTCGATTACGTACTGCAGGGACTTGAGCGTGGCTTCATCGCCACCCGCCAAGGCGCGCAGCTGTCGGGCGAAACGCTCCTGGCCCTGCTTGATCTCGGCCTTGCTCTCCTTGCCCGTGCAGGGATCGAAGCGCGCCTCGAACAGCTCGACCAGCAGCCTGGCCAGCAGCGGATAGCGATTGAGCGTTTCTTCCACATAGCTTTGGGAGAACGGCACGCCGGTCTGCATCAAGTATTTGCAATAGCCGCGCAGCAGCGCGACCTGCCGCCACTCCATGCTGGCGCCCAGCACCAGGCGGTTGAAGCCGTCGTTCTCGGCGTCGCCGCGCCAGATACGCGCAAAAGCTTCCTCGAAGGCGGCGTTGCGGTTCTCGACATCGATCTCGCCGCTGGCCGATTCGACCTCGAATTCCTGGATATAGACCGGGGTGCCCTCCACTTCCAGACGGAACGGGTGTTCGGAGATCACGCGCAGGCCCATGTTCTCCATCAACGGCAGGGCGTCGGAGAGCGGCAGGTCGCGGTGCTGGCGGTAGAGGTTGAGGCGCAACCTGCCCTCGCCTTCGCGCTGGCGGCGCGACAGATGCAGGCTCAGGCGCAGATCGTCCGGTCCATTGAGCGCGGCGAGCTGTTCGACGTCGCTGGCGGCGATATCCGGCGAAACGGTTTCGATATAACCGGCCGGCAAGGCGCGTGCATAGCTGCCGGAAAGCTTGAGGCCTTCGGATTCGCCATGGCGCGCGATCAGCGTTTCGCGCAGGTCGTCCTGCCAGTTGCGCAGCAGGTGCGCCAGGCGCGCTTCGAGTTGGGCGGTATCGACGTCGACTTGCTCGCCCGCGTGCGGGCGCACCACTAGGTGCAGCTGCGCCAGCGGCGATTCGCCCAATTGGACGTTGGTATCCACGTATTCGCCGTGCAGCGCTTCCTTCAACAAGGCTTCGATGCGTAAACGCACATCCGTGTTGAAGCGCTCGCGCGGGATATAAACCAACGCCGAAAAGAACCGTCCATAGCGGTCGCGGCGCAGGAACAGCTTGCTGCGCACGCGTTCCTGCAAGCCCAGGATGCCCAGGCTGGTGCGGCTGAGTTCGTCTTCGTTGGACTGGAACAATTCCTCGCGCGGCAACGTTTCCAGGATGTGGCGCAGGGCTTTGCCGCTATGGCTGTTGGGAGACAGGCCGGACTGGCGCATGACGTGTTCGTGACGCTCGCGCACCAGCGGGATTTCCCAGGGCCGGCGGTTGTAGGCGCTGGAGGTGTACAGGCCGATGAAGCGCTGTTCGGCCACGGGGTTGCCCTTGGCGTCGAATTCCAGCACGCCGATGTAGTCCATGTTGCCGGGACGATGCACGCTGGAGCGGGCGTTGGTCTTGGTCAGGATCAGCGTATCCACCGAACCGGATTGCGGCATGTAGTGAGCGGCGAGCGATTTCACGTTGCGCGCGGTCGATTGGCCCTTGCCACGCAGCAGGCCCAGGCCGCCCCCGGTTGCTTCCAGGATGCGTTCGCCGTCTTTGCGTTCGATCCGGTATTCGCGATAGCCGAAGAAGGTGAAGTGGTCGTCGGCGGCCCAACGCAGGAATTCCTGGGCTTCACGACGGCCGGCGTCGTTGACCGGCATGCGACGCGTGGCCAGGTCCTCGGCAAGCGAGAGCATCTTGTCGCGCATCGCGGTCCAGTCCTGGACGATGGAGCGGACTTCGCCCAGCACCTTGCGGACGCGGGCTTCGATCACCGGCATCTGCTCGGCCGGCTGACGGTCGATTTCCAGCAACATCAGGGATTCGGGTTGCCCTTCGCCCACCGCGGTGAGCTTGCCGGCCTTGTCGCGACTGAAGCGCAGCAACGGGTGCCCCAGCACATGCACGCCGATACCGGCTTCGGCCAGGGCCATGCTCACCGAATCGACCAGGAACGGCATGTCGTCGTTGACGATCTGCAGTACGGTGTGCGGCGATTCCCAACCGTTGGCTTTCAGGGTGGCGTTGAACACGCGCACGTTGGCGGTGCCCGGCTTGCGCACACGCGCGAAATCCAGCATGTCGCAGGCCAGCGCGGCCCAGGCTTCGGGCGCGTGGTGCGGATATTCGTCGTCTTCCATGCGCTTGTAGAACGATTCGGCGAAGGCCTTCGCTTCGGCCTGGCGCGCCGCCGGCAAGCGCTTGCGGATGGCGGTGAAAATGGGTTCGAGCGAGAACACAGAGGTGGACTTGGCTGGCGCCGTTTTCGCTGCCGTGGCCTTGCTGGTCTTGGCCGCGGAGGCCTTGGTATCGCTGGTCGTAAGGTCGGATTTGGAGGAGGACTTCGCGGTTTTTTTCGGTTTGCGAACAGCGTTCATGCAGGCCGTGGCTCTGTGTTTGTAGGCAGTAGGTAATTGTAGCCTCGCGGGCGATGACAGCCTTGTTGCGCGGCCGCAAATCATCGACCTCCCTTCATGAGGGAATCAGCGGGTTGCTGCTAGCGAACGGAGCTGATCCGGCTTGCGCGCATCGGACATCACGTGGAGAAGGCACCCTGCCGCTGGCGATGAATCGTCTGTGCCGAAATCGGAGCGAGCCCTCCGATTTCGCGTCCAGGGCTGGTCAAATTCTGAACTGGACGGTATAGTCCAATTCAGATGCCAGCCTCCCCCAGCCCTAGTCCCGCCTTGCGGCGCCGCCAACGCGTGCACGACGCCGTGCGGGAGTTGATGGCCGAACAGGGCTTCCGGATCAGCATGGACGCGGTAGCCGCACGCGCCGGCTGCTCCAAACAGACGCTGTATTCGTATTTCGGCAGCAAACAGGAGCTGATGCGCAGCGTCATGCAGGAACACCTGGACATGGCCACGGCCCGCCTGGACGACCAACACGGCGAACACGGCGATTTGCGCACGACCCTGCTAGCGTTCGCGATGGAGCACCTGCAGCGCCTGTCGGAGCCCCACGTGATCACGACCTGCCAACTCCTGAGCGCGGAGGCTGCCCTGTTCCCCGAAGAGGCCCGGACCCTGTACCGCGACGGCTGCGACACCCTGCAGCAACGCCTGGCTGAATGGTTGGATCTGGCCATGCGCCGTGGGCAACTCAGGCATGACGATCCGCACTGCGCGGCGGAATTGCTGTTGGGCATGATCGTCGGCCTGGATTTCGAGCGTCAACGCTTCGCCGTACCGCATCGAGACACCGATGCCGTGCGCAGGCGTTGGGCCGAATTCGCCGTCGATGCCTTCTTGCGCGCATTCGCGCCGGGAACACAAGCCCCGCCCACAAGGTCTGCTATCGCTTTCCTACCTTCCGCATCCAAGTCTTGACCCGGAGTTCCCCCATGACCCCCACTCTTCGTCCGATCGCCTTGAGCGTCGCATTGCTTATGGCCGTGGCTGCCTGCAAAAAGCAGGAACAACCCGCGCCGCCACCGCCTGAGGTCGGGGTAATCACCGCCGCGCCGCAGACGGTTCCGCTGCAGCGCGACCTGGTCGGTCGCTTGGCCCCTTACCGCAGCTCCGACGTCCGCGCTCGTGTGCCCGGCGTACTGACCAAGCGCGTCTATCAGGAAGGCAGCGACGTGAAGGAAGGCCAAGTCCTGTTCCTGATCGACCCTGCCCCGCTGCAGGCTTCCCTCAGCTCAAGCCAGGCGCAGCTGGCTTCGGCACAAGCCAGCTATACCAACGCGCATATCGCCGCCGAGCGGGCGCGCCAGTTGATCGGGCAGAAGTTCATTTCCAAGTCGGACCTGGACAATGCCGAGGCCGCCGAACGCAGCGCCGCGGCGGCCGTGCAGTCCGCCAAAGCGGGGGTCACCGGGTCGCGCATCAGTCTGGATTACGCCAGCGTGCGCGCTCCCATTTCCGGGCGTGCCGGCAAGCAACAGGTCACCGAGGGCGCGTTGGTCGGACAAGGCGACGTGACCCTGCTGACCACCATCGACCAGATCGATCCCCTATACGTCAATTTCTCGATGAGCGTTTCGGAGCTGGAAGCGCTGCGCAAGGCGCAGGGCGCCGGCAGCGTGGCGTTGCAGGGCAACGGCAAGGCGCAGGTGCAAGTGACCCTCGGAGACGGCAGCGTGTATGGCGAAACCGGCACGCTGGATTTCTCGGACGTGGTCGTGGATCCGCAGACGGGCGCGGTGTCGTTGCGGGCGCAGTTGCCGAATCCCGACAAGGCTTTGCTGCCCGGCAGCTTCGTCACCCTCAAGGCAACGCTGGGCGAGCAGAACAACGTGTTCCTGGTACCGCAGGTGACGGTGCAGCGCGACACGATCGGCGCCTACGTGATGGTCGTCGGCAAGGACGGCAAGGTAGCGCGCAAGAACGTCGAGACTTCCGGTACGCGCGAGGGAAATTGGTTGGTGACCTCCGGCCTGGCCGCAGGCGATCAAGTCATTGCCGCAGGCTTGCAGAAGGTCAAGGAAGGCTCGCCCGCCAAGGCGACCCCGTGGAATCCGAACGCAGCCCCGGTCGGCGCCCCGAACGCCGCCAAACCCGCTGCGGGTACTGCCGGCGCCGCCAAGCCCGCCGCAAACGGCGAGACGCCGGCCAAGCAGGGCGAAAAGCCCGCGCAGCAGCACTGACCGAGGCGCCAGACCATGTCCAAGTTTTTCATCGACCATCCCGTCTTCGCATGGGTGGTGGCGATCCTGATCACGCTTTCGGGGGTGATCTCGATCCTCGGACTCGGCGTCGAGTCCTATCCGTCCATCGCCCCGCCGCAGGTCACCGTCAACGCGACCTACCCCGGCGCCAGCGCCGACACCGCCGAAAAATCGGTCACCCAGGTGATCGAGCAGCAGCTGACCGGCATCGATCACCTGCTGTACTTCAGCTCTTCTTCCAGCTCCAACGGCCGGGTCAGCATCACCCTCACCTTCGAAACCGGCACCGACGCCGACATCGCCCAGGTGCAGGTGCAGAACAAGGTCGCTCTGGCCACGCCGCGCCTGCCTAGCGAAGTCACCCAGCAGGGCGTGGTGGTGGCCAAGGCCAACGCCGGCTTCCTGATGGTGGTGGGCCTGCGTTCGACCAACAGCACGATCGACCGCAACCGCCTCAACGACATCATCGGCTCGCGGGTACTGGAGCAGATTTCGCGTATTCCCGGCGTCGGCAGCACCCAGCAGTTCGGTTCCGAATACGCCATGAACATCTGGCTCAATCCCGACCGCCTGCAGGGCTACGGCATGTCGGCCAGCCAGGTACTGACGGCGATCCGCGGCCAGAACGTGCAGTTCGCCGCCGGCTCGGTCGGCGCTTCGCCGCAGCCGCAGGGCCAGGGTTTCACCGCCACGGTTTCGGCCGAAGGGCGTTTCAGCTCGCCGGAGCAGTTCGAGAACGTGGTGCTGCGCGCCAACAGCGATGGCACCACGGTACGGCTGAAGGATGTGGCGCGGGTCGAATTCGGCGCCCAGAGCTACGGCAACGACACCAGGTACAACGGCGCCCCCACCGGCGCCTTCGCCGTGCAGCTGCTGCCCGGCGCCAATGCGTTGAATGTGGCTGGCGCGGTACGCAGCAAAATGGATGAACTGGCGCCCAGCTTTCCGCAGGGCGTGGAATGGTTTTCGCCCTACGACAGCACCACCTTCGTCAACATCTCGATCAAGGAAGTGATCAAGAGCCTGGTCGAGGCGATGGTCCTGGTGTTCCTGGTGATGCTGATCTTCCTGCAGAACTTCCGGGCCACGCTGATTCCCACGCTGGTGATCCCGGTCGCGCTGCTGGGCACGTTCCTGGGCATGAGCATCATCGGCTTCACCATCAACCAGCTGACTTTGTTCGCCATGGTGCTGGCGATCGGCATCGTGGTGGACGACGCGATCGTGGTGATCGAGAACGTCGAGCGCATCATGTCGGAAGAAAAGCTTCCGCCGCGCGAAGCCACCCGCAAGGCCATGGGACAGATCACCGGCGCGGTGATCGCGATCACGGTGGTGCTGGCCGCAGTGTTCATTCCCAGCGCTCTGCAGGGCGGCGCGGCTGGCGAGATCTATAAGCAGTTCGCGCTCACCATCGCCATCGCCATGGCCTTTTCGGCGTTCCTGGCGCTGGGTTTCACTCCGGCGCTGTGCGCGACCATGCTGAAGTCCGAGCACCACGACGAGAACAGGAAGCCCAACTTCATCTTCCGCATTTTCAACAAGTACTACGACAAGGTGCAGCACACCTACGTCGGCCACATCACCAGCGCCGTCAAGCATGCGCCGCGCTGGATGATCCTGTTCGCGGTACTGGCGGTACTGACCGGCTTCCTGTTCACCCGCATCCCGGGCAGTTTCCTGCCGGAAGAGGATCAGGGCTATGCCCTTGCCATCGTGCAGCTGCCGCCGGGTGCGACCCTGGAGCGCACCAACAAGGTGTTCGAGCAAATGCGCGGCAAGTTGGACGGCATGGAGGGGATCGAAGGAATGTTGCAGATCGCCGGCTTCAGTTTCGTCGGCTCCGGCGAGAACGTCGGCATGGCCTTCATCCGGCTCAAACCATGGGATGAGCGCGACGTAGTCGCCTCCGATTTCATCGGCCAGGCCAACGGCGCGTTCTCGAGCATCAAGGAAGCGCAGATCTTCGTGGTCAACCTGCCGACCGTGCAGGGTCTGGGCCAGTTCGGCGGCTTCGACATGTGGCTGCAGGACCGCGCGGGCGCAGGCCGTGAAGCCCTGACCCAGGCACGCAACACCCTGCTCGGTGCCGCCGCGCAGAACCCGGTGCTCACCGGCGTGCGGCCGAACGGCCTGGAGAACGCTCCCCAGTTGCAGCTGCACGTGGATCGCGTGCAGGCACAGTCGATGGGCATGTCGGTCACCGACATCTATAGCGCGATCCAGCTGATGCTGGCACCGGTCTACGTCAACGACTTCTTCTACGAAGGCCGCATCAAACGGGTCAACATCCAGGCCGATGCGCCGTACCGGCAAGGTCCCGAGTCGCTATCGCGCTTCTACACGCCCAGCACGCTGGCCGCGGACAACGGTGGTACCACCAGCATGATTCCCCTGAGCAACGTCGTCAGCAGCGAATGGGTGACCAACCCGCCCGCGCTGACTCGCTACAACGGCTATTCGGCGGTCAACATCGTCGGCGCGCAAGCGCCCGGCCGCAGCTCCGGCGAAGCGATGGCCGCGATGGAGGAGATAGTGAGGGACCAGCTGCCCACGGGTTATGGCTACGACTGGGCCGGCATGTCCTACCAGGAGATCATCGCCGGCAACTCGGCCACGCTGCTGCTGGTGCTTTCGCTGGTGGTGGTGTTCCTGTGCCTGGCCGCGCTGTACGAGAGCTGGTCGATCCCGCTGGCGGTGATGCTGGTGGTGCCGATCGGCATCCTCGGCGCACTGTCCTTCTCGATGCTGCGCGGATTGCCGAACGACCTGTACTTCAAGATCGGCATGACCACGGTGATCGGCCTGGCGGCCAAGAACGCCATCCTGATCATCGAGTTCGCCGTCGAACAGCGGCGCGAAGGCAAGACCCTGCGCGAAGCCGTAGTCGAAGCCTGCCGCCTGCGTTTCCGCCCCATCCTGATGACCTCTTTCGCTTTCATCATGGGTGTGATTCCGCTGGCGATCTCCACCGGCGCGGGCGCCAATTCGCGTCACGCCATCGGTACCGGCGTGATCGGCGGCATGATGTTCGCTACCTTCATCGGCCTGCTGTTGATCCCGGTGTTCTTCGTGGTGGTGCGCCGCATGTTGGGCGACAAGCTGGATGAGCCCTCGAAGGAATATCTGGAACACAAGCAGCAGCCTGCGCCGCGCTGATCTTCGTGCGTGGACGATAAGAACCCCGGCATCGTGCCGGGGTTTTTATTTTTAAGAACGAAGAGATTGCCGCCGTAACGACAGTTACAATGCCGGGCGGATAAGCCGGCAAGCCGCCAATCGAGGCAAAGGATAGCCAGTGCTATGGAAATGCATAGTGGATGTCGAAACAGCACGCTTCGGTTCGTCGTTGAAGGAAGCCAGTGCGATCCACGTGTCTCTGATGAGTTCGGACCCGTCGCGGGCTTCAGTCCGGCAGAGTCGCACGGCATGTCGCAGTCCATGCGACTGCGTACGTCCACGATGATTCCGATGCGTTGACTCAATCAGGGGGCTTTTCTTGTACTCATGGGTTCGGTATCTTTCACCTTCAGCGCTTCCCCCAGCCATGCTTGCATTCGTCCGTCTGTCTTCCGCACACCGGTTGCGGATGAGATGACGTCCAACGCCCGGGTCCTGCCCCGCTAAATCCTATGCACGGTCGCCACGACCCTGCCTGCCCCTTGCCCTGAGGTTACCCCATGGTCCAGAAAGAGAAGCAGAAGAAGCCCGCCTCGTTTCCCCTCCGCTTGTCCCTAATGCTGTTGGGAGCGCTGGTTGTGTTCGGCGGGGTATTCGGGGTCAAGGCATTCCTTGGCGGAGAGACCAACAAGTTCTTCGACAACATGCCGCAACCGGCGTCTGCGGTGACGGCCTATACCGCCAAGCAGGAGCAATGGACCGACGCGCAGGAAGCCGTCGGCACCTTCGTCGCGATCAACGGCACCGACGTCACCACCGAAGCCGGCGGCGTGGTCAAGGAACTCACCTTCGAGGCCGGCCAGCCGGTCAAGGCCGGCACCGTGCTGGTACGGCTCAATACCGCCAACGAACTGGCGACGCTGAAATCGCTGGAAGCCACCGCCAGGCTGACGGCAGTGCAACGCGACCGCTGGCGCACGCTGGGAAAGGACAAACTGGTATCGCAGGACGAAGTGGAGCAACGCGCCACCGCCGCGGCCAGCGCTCAGGCCGACGCCGATGCGCAACGCGCCCTGATTTCGCAGAAGACCATCCGCGCCCCGTTCGATGGCGTGCTCGGCTTGCGCCGGGTCAACCTGGGCCAGTTCGTGAATCCGGGCGATCCGATCGTCAGCCTGCAGGCGCTCGACCCGATCTACCTCGACTTCTCGCTGCCGGAACAGCGTATCGGTGAAGTCACCCTGGGCCTGCCGGTCCGCGCCACCGTCGATGGGATGCCGGGCCGGACGTTCGAGGGCAGGATCACCGCTGTCGAACCCCAGATCGACACCAACACACGCAACTTCAAAGCCCAGGCCACCCTGGTCAACGCCGAAGGCAATCTGCGCCCGGGCGCGTTCGCGCACGTCAATTTCAACACCGGCGCCGAGCAGAAGGTGATCGTGATCCCGCAGACGGCGATCAGCTTCAACCCTTACGGCAACTCGGTGTATGTGATCTCGGAAGTGCCGCGCGGCAAGGACGAAAAGGACATGCAGGGCAAGCCGCTTACCGGTTCCAAGCTCCTGGTCAAACAGCGTTTCGTCAAAACCGGCGCCACCCGCGGCGATCTGGTCGCGGTGACCGAGGGCCTCAAGCCCGGCGAACGCGTGGTCACCAGCGGTCTGCTGAAGCTGCGCAACGACGCCGAAGTGACGATCAACAACAAGGTGCAACCGGCGGCCAGCGAAACGCCGACGCCGGAAAACCGTTGACGCCGCACACGGTCGCTAGCGTCCTGAACGCGCAGATGCGCGCTCACCCTACCCCCAACCCTCTCCCACGCCGGAGAGGGGGAGAAAACGGATGAAATTCACCGACATCTTCGTCAACAAACCGGTACTGGCGATCGTCGTCAGCCTGTTCATCCTGCTGTTCGGCCTGCGCGCGTTCACCTCGCTCAACGTGCGCGAGTATCCGGAGCTGCAGAACGCGGTCATCAACGTCAGCACGACCTATTTCGGCGCCGATGCGGACCTGATCCAGGGCTTCATCACCACCCCGCTCGAGCGCGAGATCGCCAGCGCCGACGGCATCGAGTACCTGACTTCCTCCAGTTCCGCTGGCATCAGCTCGATCCAAGCCTACATCCGTCTCGATCAGGACCCGAATGAGGCGCTGACGCAGATCTCCGCCAAGGTCAACAAGATGCGCGGCGAACTGCCGCAGGAGTCCGAGGATCCGGTGATCGACCTGCAGCAAGGCCAGCAGATCGCCGCGATGTACGTGTCCTTCGCCAGCGAAGTGCTCAACAACAACCAGATCACCGATTACCTCACCCGCGTAGTCCAACCCAAGCTAGCGACGATCCCGGGCGTGCAGCGCGCCGACATCCTCGGCGCCGGCTCGTTCGCGATGCGCGTGTGGCTCAAGCCCGACCGCATGACCGCATTGCAGGTCACCGCCAGCGACGTCAGCAAGGCGTTGCAATCCAACAACGTGCTGTCGGCGCTGGGCTCGACCAAGGGCGAGATGGTCGCCATCGACCTGACCGCGCGCACCGACCTGCGTACGCCCGAGGAGTTCCGTGCGCTGGTCGTCCGCGAACAGGATGGCGCGATCGTGCGCCTGGGCGACGTCGCCGACGTCGCGCTCGGATCGGAAAACTACGGCACCTCGGTGCGCATCAACGGCGACGCGGCGACCTTCATGGGCATCTTCGTCGCCCCGGACGCCAACTCGCTGGACGTGATCAAGGATGTGCGCAAGGCCTGGGACAGCGAGATCGTCCCGCAACTGCCCGAGGGCATGAAAGCCACGATTCCCTACGACAGCACCGAGGCGATCCAGGACGCCATCAACGAGGTCATCAGCACGATCGTCGAGGCGGTGATCATCGTGATCGTGGTGATCTTCCTGTTCTTGGGTTCGTTCCGCAGCGTGCTGATCCCGGCGGTGACGGTGCCGCTGTCGCTGATCGGCGCGCTGTTCCTGATGCTGTTGATGGGCTTCACCATCAACCTGCTGACCTTGCTGGCGATGGTGCTGGCGATCGGCATCGTGGTCGACGACGCGATCATCGTGTTGGAGAACGTACACCGGCATATCGAAGAAGGCATGTCGCCGTACGACGCCGCGATCCGCGGCGCGCGCGAACTCGCCTGGCCGGTGGTGGCGATGACCACCACGCTGGTCGCGGTATACCTGCCGATCGGCTTCCAGGGCGGGCTGACCGGCGTGCTGTTTACGGAGTTCGCCTTCACCCTGGCCGGCTCGGTGCTGCTGTCGGGCGTGATCGCCCTGACCCTGACCCCGATGATGTGCGCGAAGATCCTCAAACCGCACAGCGAAGGCGGCAAAGGCAAGCTGGAGAAGTGGCTCGACGAGCGCTTCGACTGGCTGCGCCACGGTTACCAGGGCAAGTTGCACGGCGCCCTCGAAACCAAGGGCGTGATCGCCATCTTCGGCGCGATCGTGTTCGTGTCTTGCATCTTCCTGTTCATCGGCTCGCCCAAGGAACCGGCGCCGGCCGAGGACCAGGGCTTCATCTTCTCTATCGGCAGCGCCGATCCATCCGCCACGCTGGACTACGTGGAGCGCTACACCGAGGAGATCACCAAGATCGCCAAGGACGTACCGGAAGTGGAGAACTACTTCCTGTTCAACGGCGGCTTCGGCAGCGGCGGCGGCGCCAGCAACAGCGCGATCGCCGGCTTCGTGCTCAAGCCATGGAGCGAGCGCGAGCGTTCGACCAAGCAGGTGCTGGAGCAGGAGCTGCAGCCGAAGATCTCCGAGGTCACCGGCTTGAACGTGTTCGCGCTGATTCCGCCAGCGTTGCCCACCGCCGGCGGCGACGGCGGTGGCGAGTTCATCATCGGCGGCATCGGCTCGCTGCAGCAGCTGCAAGAGCTGGCCGACGCCGTGCTCGCCAAGGCGATGGCCAGCAAGCGCTTCATCTTCCTGGACAAGGACCTGAAGATCGACAAGCCGCGCATCGAAGTGCAGATCGACCGCGACAAGGCGGCTTCGCTGGGCATCGACATGCAGACCCTGTCGGCTGATATGGCGGCGATGCTTTCCGGCGGCTACACCAACCGTTTCGCCATGCAGAACCGTTCTTACCGGGTGATCCCGCAGGTGCAGCGCAGCGACCGGCTTAACGCCGAGCAGTTGGGCAACTACTACACCCGCACCCGCGACGGCGAGCTGATCCCGTTGTCGACCATCGTCACCCTGAAGGAAAGCGCGCAACCGCAGACGCTCAAACGCTTCCAGCAGCTCAACGCGGTCGGCATAACCTTCGCGCCGCGTCCGGGCGTGAGCAAGGGCGAGGCGCTGGAGATCCTCGACCAGGCGGCGAAGGAAGTGCTGCCGCAGGGCTACAGCGTCGACTATGCCGGCGAGTCGCGGCAGTTCAAGCAGGAAGGCGCGACCATGCTGGTCACCCTGCTGTTCGCGCTGATCATCATCTTCCTGGTGCTGTCGGCGCAATTCGAGAGCTTCCGCGACGCCATCATCATGCTGATCACCGTACCGATGGCGATCTGCGGCGCGCTGTTGGTGCTGAACGTGCTGGCGATATTGAGCGGCATACTCGGGTTCTCGGGCATCGAAGCCTTCCCGGGCATGAGCATCAACATCTACACCCAGGTCGGCCTGGTGACCTTGGTCGGCGTGATCTCCAAGCACGGCATCCTGATCGTGGAGTTCGCCAACAAGCTGCAGATCGAGAAAGGCCTGAGCAAGCGGGAGGCGATCGAGGAAGCGACCGCCATCCGTCTGCGCCCGGTGCTGATGACGACCGCGGCGTTGGTATTCGCGATGGTGCCGCTGCTGATCGCAAGCGGTCCCGGCGCCGCCGCGCGCTTCTCGATGGGCATGGTGATCGCCTCGGGCATGACCATCGGCACCGCGTTCACCCTGTTCGTGCTGCCGGCGTTCTATCTGTACCTTGCCCAGGACCACAGCAAGGCGCATGCGCAGGCCGAAGACGACGATGCGGAACCGTCGCTGCCCACGGTGACGCCGACGCCGCATTGACGCCTCATCCGGCGATGGTCCACGGACTGTCGCCGGAGTTGTCGGGGAGTTGTCGGTATTTGGGCGTTGTGCGCGACGGCACTCGGTGGGCCCGCAATGAGCATGTTAGGGTTCCGGCTCCTTCGATGGAGCCGTTCCCAATGCCCCGGAATATTTCCTTGATCCTGGCGCTTGCCTGCCTGACCGCATGCAAGCCCAATCCGGCCCCGGCGCCGGAAACCTCAACGCAGGCGCCTTCCGCAAGCGCCTCCTCCAACGAAGCCAAACGCATCGAAGCCGACGTGCGTTACCTGGCGGACGACAAGCTCGAGGGACGCGATACCGGTACGCCTGGCTACGACCTTGCGGCCGAATACGTCGCCCGCCGCTATGCCGAAATGGGCCTGAAGCCGGCAGGCGACGACGGAACCTTCTTCCAGCGCGTACCGCTGCTGAAAGCGCTACGCCAGGAACAGGGCGCCGCATTCACCATCGACCGCGACGGCAGCAAGGTGTCGCTGACGTTCCGCGACGAGTTCCTGCCCAGCCTCAACTACAACGCGCCCTCGCATTCGCTGACCGCAGCGGCCGTATTCGTGGGCCAGGGCGTGTACGCACCGGAGCTGGGGCAGGACGATTTCGCCGGGATCGACGTGCGCGGCAAGATCGCGGTGCTGTTCCCAGGCGCGCCCGCGCGGTTCGACAACGACCGTCGCGCTTTCTATTCTTCCGGCACTCAAAAGTTGCGTACGCTGTCCGAGAAAGGCGCGGTTGGGGTCGTGTTCGTGGGCACTCCGGAACACGAGGAACGCGGCCCCTGGGCCAATTATGCCGCCAAATGGAGCATGCCCGGCATGCGTCTGCGCGCCGAGGACGGCACCGGCATCGATACTTTTCCGCAGCTCAAAGCAGGCGCCTCGGTCAGCGCGGCGGCCGCCAAGACAGTCTTCGCTGGCAGTGGACATGAAGCGGACGCCTTGTTCAAGGCCGCCGCCGACGGACAGCTGAAGGCATTCGATCTGCCGGGCACGTTGACCTTGGCCGGGCGAACCCGCGTCGAACCCGCCGAGTCGCGCAACGTCGTTGCCAGGCTCGACGGCAGCGACTCCGCCTTGGCCCGCGAATTCATCGCCTACACCGCGCATCTGGACCATATCGGCGTAGGCGCCGCGGTGAATGGCGACAGCATCTACAACGGCGCCTTGGACAATGCGCTGGGCGTCGCGGTGATGCTGGAGGCGGCCAAGGAATTGGCCGATGCCGCGACCAAACCCAAACGCTCGCTGCTATTCATCGCTTTGACCGGCGAAGAGAAGGGATTATTGGGCGCGGAGTGGTTCGCCTCGCATCCCACCGTGCCCAGGAACGATCTGGTGGCCAATATCAATATGGACATGCCGGTGCTGCTGGTGCCCGGCAAGGACGTGGTGCCGATCGGATTGGAGCATTCGACGCTGAAGACCGCGCTGGACACGGCGGCCAAGGAAATCGGCGTGGGCCTATCGGCCGATCCGTTTCCGGAAGAGGTGGTATTCGTGCGCAGCGACCAGTACGCCTTCGTGCGTGCGGGCATCCCGGCCGTCTATCTGGACGGCGGCGTGGAGCCCGCCTCCGCGGGCGGAGCGAGTCCGAAAGAGGCCTTGGACAAGTTCTTGCGCACTTGCTATCACCAACCCTGCGACGACGCATCGCAACCCATTCAATACGAAGACGCGGCTCGCCTGGCCCGTCTCAATGCGCGCATCGGCACGCTGGTCGGCGATGCAGCGGAAAGACCGAAATGGAACAAGGGCGATTTCTTCGGCGACCGTTTCGCGCCTGCCTCGAAGTCGCCCTGAAACCAACCGTCGGCCTATGAAAAACCCCGGCTTGGCCGGGGTTTTTCTCTCTATCAACCGGACTGGTTTCGACGAAGCTATTTCGCCGCAACAACCGCCTTCGCTTTCTGCCCCGCGATCCACTGGTCCACACGACGTTCCAGCAGGGTCAGCGGCAAAGCGCCGCCGCCCAGCACCGTGTCGTGAAAGCCCTTGATGTCGAACTTGTCGGCCAGTTCGGTTTCGGCTTTCTTGCGCAGCTGCTGGATGCGGATCATGCCGATCTTGTAGGCCGTGGCCTGCCCCGGCATGATCAAGTAACGCCGCACTTCCGACTTGATCGCCGCCAGCGGCACCGCGCTGTTGGCGTCGAAATATTCCACCGCCTGCTGTTCGGTCCAGCCCTTGGCATGCAGGCCGGTATCCACCACCAGCCGGATCGCGCGCCACATTTCCGAACTCAAACGGCCGAATTCCGAATACGGGTCCTGGTAGGTGTTCGGCATTTCCTTGGCCAGCCATTCCGAATACAGACCCCAGCCTTCCTGATAAGCGGTGAACCCGGCCTGGGTGCGGAACTTCGGCACGCCGGTCAGTTCCTGCGCGATCGAGATCTGCATGTGATGGCCCGGTAGACCTTCGTGGTAAGCGATGACTTCCAGCGAAGGTTTCGGCATCGCATTCATGTCGGACAGATGCGCGTAGTACACGCCGGGCCGCGAGCCGTCCGGCGTGCCCGGGAAATAGTGTTGCGCCGCGCCGTCCTGCTCGCGGAAGGCCTCCACGCGCTTGACCACCAGATCCGCCTTCGGCAGCAAGCCGAAATAGTTCGGCAGTTCCTTCTTGATGTTGGCGATGGCTTTCGATGCATCGTCGATGTAGCCCTGGCGGCCGGCGTCGGTATTGGGATACTTGAACCGGGGATCGGAATCGATGAAGGCGAAGAAAGCGTCGAGGTCGCCCTTGAAGCCCACCTTGTCCTTCAGTGCGTTCATCTCGCCCTTGATGCGCTCGACTTCCTTCAGGCCCAGCGCATGGATTTCCTCGGCCGTCATGTTGGTGGTGGTCATCTGGCGCAATTGGTACTCGTAGTACGCCTTGCCGTTGCTTTGGGTAGTGCCCACGCCGGCGGCATTGACCGCTGCTTTCGGCAGTTCTTCCTCGGACCACGCGATCACACGCTCATAGGCCGGCTTGAACTGTTCCAGCAGCGCCTTGCGCGCTTCTTCCTTGAGCGCGGTAGCGCGCTCGGCGCTGACCTTTCCGCTCTTCACCAGGGCGTCGGCCTTGGCCTGCGCATCGGCCCAGATCGCCGAATCCTTGCCCGCGGAGAACGGCGCACCGGCAATGACCTTGCGCGACTGCTCGATGACGCCCTCATAGGCGAACTTCGGCGGACGCATACCTTGCCCGGCCGACTTGCGCGCGCGCTCGAGCAACTGGTCGAATGCCTGCGCTACGGCCTTCACTCGCGAAACGTAAGCGGTGTAGTCCGACTCCTCTTCCACTTTGTGGAAGCTGATCAGCAAAGTGGGCAGGAAACTCTGCGCGCCGTTCATCTGGTCGAACGCGTAGCCATTGCCGAGGAACGGCACGCCATCGCGCGCGTTCTCGTATTGCAGCTTCCACAGGTCGTAGGAAAACTTCCCCTCGTCGCTGAGCTTGTCGTAGTCGAAGGTCTTGTCCATTTCCTCGACGCTGGCCTTCTGCCAGGCGACCTGGTCCAGCTGCGCTTTTTCCGACATGTCGTCCAACTGGCCGTACAGGTCCTTGCGACCCTGGAACGTCAGCTGGATCGGGCTGAAGTGCAGCTGTTCCTCGTACTTCTTCTCGAACCACTGGTTGAGGCGTTCGGTTTCGGCGGCGACATCGGCTTGCGAGAAGGAGGTCGCCGGCGTCGAGGCGGTACCGGCTTCGGGCGAAGCCGCGCGGTCGCAAGCGGTCAGGGCCAGTGCGAGAGCACAGAAGATCAGGGTTTTACGCATCGGGTTCTCCAGGGTGGATGCGGGAGACAGACTCCCGCATCAGAGAACTCTAGCGGACCAGGTACAGGCCCGTCTCATTACTAAAGATGGGTCGATCGCACAGAAGCGCCAGCCGGACAAGACACGACAAGTCGTCGACCGTGTCGGATCCGCATACACCGCCATGCAGCGGCGTATGCGGGCGTATCGGTCCTTCTCAGCGCAGGCCGGTCTCGTTACGGGCGATTACCAGACGCTGGATCTCGGACGTGCCCTCATAGATCTCGGTGATCTTGGCATCGCGGAAGTACCGTTCCAGCGGCATTTCCTTCGAGTAACCCATGCCGCCATGGATCTGCACGGCCTGGTGGGTGATCCACATCGCCGCTTCGGACGCGGTGAGCTTGGCGATGGCGGCCTCGTTGCTGAAACGCTGGCCCTGCCCCTTCACCCAAGCCGCACGCAGCGTGAGCAGCGTAGCGGCATCCAGCTTGCATTTCATGTCGGCGATCTTGGACTGGGTCATCTGGAAGGTGCCGATGGCCACGCCGAAAGCCTTGCGCTCCTTGACGTAGGCCAGGGTCGCTTCATAAGCGGCGCGGGCGATACCGATGGCCTGCGAGGCGATGCCGATGCGTCCGGCGTCCAGCACGCCCATGGCGATCTTGAAGCCCTGCCCTTCGGCGCCCAGCACGTCTTCTGCAGCAACCACGTAGTCCTGGAATTCGATTTCGCAGGTGGCCGAAGCGCGGATGCCGAGCTTTGGTTCGGTTTTGCCGCGATGGAAACCCGGCTTGGCCGTGTCCACCAGAAAAGCGGTGACGCCGCGCGCACCCAGTTCCGGCGCGCTCATGGCGTACAGGACGATGTATTTGGCGACCGGGCCGGAAGTGATCCAGCTCTTCTTGCCATTGATGACGTAGCTGCCATCGGCCTGTTTGACCGCACGGCAACGCATCGCGGTCGCGTCCGAGCCCGACTGCGGCTCGGTCAGCGCGAAGGCGCCGATTTCGCGCCCTTCGGCAATCGCGCGCACGTACTTCTGCTTCTGCTCCTCCGTGCCATTCAAGAGGATGCCGTTGCAGAACAGCGAGTTGTTGACCGACATGATGGTGGAATGGGCCGCGTCGCCGGCCGCGATCTCGATCATGGCCAGCACGTAGGCGATCGGATCCATGCCGGCGCCGCCGTATTCCTCGGGCACTTCGATGCCCATCAGGCCGTTCTCGCCCAGCAGGCGGATGTTCTCCAACGGAAATTCGCCTACCCGGTCGAAGTGTTCGGCGCTGGGCGCGATCTTCTCCTTCGCGATGCGCCGCGCCACGTCCTGGATCATCAACTGTTCTTCGGTAAATCCGAAATCCACGGCAAACCCCTTCCTGTAAGCATGTCCGCCCATTGTACCGGGCCACCATGCGCGGGCGTACGCGGCTTGACCCGGCGCCCGTCCGGGCGGACAATATCTTTATATCGCGATAGGAAGATATGTATGGATCTGGAAGCCTGGTCTACCCGGCTCAAGGTATTCGCCGATGCCACCCGCGTGCGTTTGCTGGTGTTGCTGGCCTCCGAAGAGCTGACCGTGGCCGAGCTTTCGGCCATCACCCAGCTGGCCCAGCCGCGTGTCTCCACCCATCTGGCCAAGCTGAAGGAAGCCGGCCTGGTGCGCGACCGTCGCGCCGGCGTATCGGCCTATTACCGTTTCGACGAAGACAATCTGGACAAAGCGCAACGCGAGCTCTGGCGAAATCTGCGGGAGGGCAGCGACGATCCGCTGCTGCGCCAGGATGCCGAGCGCGTGCCCTCGGTGCTGGCCGCGCGTGCGGCCGAACAGAACTGGGCCGACAGCGTCGCGGGCGACATGGAACGGCATTACTCCCCGGGACGCACTTGGGAAGCACTGGCGCGCACCGCGTTGCCCCTGCTGGAAACCGGCGACGTGCTGGACATCGCTTCCGGCGACGGCGTGCTGGCCGAACTGCTTTCGCCGCACGCCAAGCGCTACGTCTGCATCGATACCAGCGCGCGCGTGGTGGCGGCCGCGGGCGAGCGCCTTCGCCGCTTCCCCAATGTGGAAGTACGCGAAGGCGACATGCATGCCCTGCCCTTCAAGGACAACAGCTTCGACCTTGTGGTCCTGATGCACGCCCTCACTTACTCCTCCAAGCCCGCACAGGCGGTGTCCGAGGCGGCGCGCGTTCTGCGCCGTGGCGGACGCCTGCTGCTCAGCAGCCTCGCCAAGCACGAACATCAGGCCGCGGTGCAGGCCTATGGCCATCTCAACTTGGGCTTCGGCGACAAGGAACTGCGCAAGTTCGCCGAAAAAGCCGGCCTGCAGGTCTCGAACCTGGGCACGGTCACCCGTGAGCGCCGTCCACCGCATTTCGAAGTGATCTCGCTGATCGGAGTCAAACCATGAAAACGCTGCCCTGGCTGAATCCCGCGCGTGCCAATGCCCTGCAGAAAGCGCTGTCCGAACGCATCCTGATCATCGATGGCGCCATGGGCACGATGATCCAGCGCCATCGTTTGGAGGAAGCCGACTATCGCGGCGAGCGTTTCGTCGACGGTTTCGACAGCGCGCATGTCCACGACGGCCAATGCGGCCACGACTTGAAGGGCAATAACGATCTACTGTTGTTGAGCAAGCCGGAAGTGATCGCCGGCGTGCACACCGAATACCTGGAAGCCGGCGCCGACCTGGTCGAGACCAACACCTTCAACGCCACTTCCGTCAGCCAGGCCGATTACCACCTGGAACACCTGGTCTACGAACTCAACAAGGAAGGTGCGCGCGTCGCCCGCGCCTGTTGCGATGCTGTGGAAGCCGCCGAGGCTGGTAAAGGCCGGCCGGACAAACCGCGCTTCGTGATCGGTGTGCTCGGCCCCACCAGCCGCACCGCCTCGATCAGTCCTGACGTCAACGACCCGGGCTACCGCAACACCAACTTCGACGAACTGCGCACCACCTATCGCGAAGCGATCGAAGGACTGATCGACGGTGGCGCCGATACGATCATGGTGGAAACCATTTTCGACACGCTCAACGCCAAGGCCGCGTTGTATGCGGTCGAAGAAGTATTCGAAGCCCGTGGCGGCCGTCTGCCGGTAATGATCTCCGGCACCATTACCGATGCATCCGGCCGCACCCTGTCGGGACAGACCGCCGAGGCCTTCTATGCCTCCATCTCGCACGGGCGACCGCTGTCGGTTGGGCTGAACTGCGCGCTCGGCGCCAAAGACCTGCGCGAACACGTGGAAACGCTGGCGCGCGTGGCCGACGGCTATGTCAGCGCGCACCCGAACGCCGGTCTTCCCAATGCGTTCGGCGAATACGACGAAACCCCCGAAGAAATGGCTGCGACCTTGAAGGAGTTCGCCGAATCCGGCTTGCTCAATCTGGTCGGCGGCTGCTGCGGCACCACCCCTGCGCACATCAAGGCGATCGCCGAAGCGGTGCGCGGCATCCCGCCGCGCCGCCTTCCCGCCGATCTGGAGCTGGCCGACGCCGCATGAGCACCGAGATCCGTCATACCCGCCTGTCCGGCCTCGAGCCGCTGGTCATCACTCCCGATCTGTTGTTCATCAACGTGGGCGAGCGCACCAACGTTACCGGCAGCGCGCAGTTCAAGAAGCTGATCAAGGAAGAGCGTTACGAGGAAGCGGTGGAAGTCGCGCGCCAGCAGGTCGCCAACGGCGCCCAGATCCTCGACGTCAACATGGACGAAGGACTGATCGATTCGGAGAAAGCGATGGTGCGCTTCCTCAACCTGATCATGTCCGAGCCCGACATCGCCCGCATTCCGGTGATGGTGGACTCATCGAAGTGGAGCGTGATCGAGGCGGGCCTGAAGTGCCTGCAGGGCAAGAGCGTGGTCAATTCGATCTCGCTGAAGGAAGGCGAGGAAGCCTTCGTCGAACACGCGCGCAAGGTATTGCGTTATGGCGCCGCCGCGGTGGTGATGGCCTTCGACGAGGACGGCCAGGCCGACACCTGCGCGCGCAAGGTCGAGATCTGCACGCGCGCGTACAAAGTGCTGACCGAGCAGGTGGGATTCCCGCCCGAGGACATCATCTTCGACCCCAATATCTTCGCCATCGCCACCGGCATAGAGGAACACGACAACTACGCGGTCGACTTCATCGAAGCCACCCGCATCATCAAGCAGACTCTGCCGCACTGCCATGTCTCCGGCGGCGTATCGAACGTATCGTTCTCGTTCCGCGGCAACGAGCCCGTGCGCCAGGCGATCCATTCGGTGTTCCTGTACCACGCCATCAAGGCCGGCATGGACATGGGCATCGTCAACGCCGGCGGCATGCCGATCTACGACGATCTGGAACCCGACCTGCGCGAGCGCGTCGAGGACGTGGTGCTGAACCGCCGCAAGGACTCCACCGAACGCCTGCTGGAAATCGCCGAGCGCTACCGCGGCAAGAAGGGCGAAGTGCAGGTCGAGAACCTGGCCTGGCGCGACAAGCCGGTACGCGAACGCCTGAGCCACGCGCTGGTGCACGGCATCGACCAATACGTGGAAACCGATACCGAAGAGGCGCGCCAGCTTTCCACGCGTCCGCTGGACGTGATCGAAGGCCCGTTGATGGACGGCATGAACGTGGTCGGCGATCTGTTCGGCGCCGGCAAGATGTTCCTGCCGCAGGTGGTGAAGTCGGCGCGGGTCATGAAGAAGGCGGTGGCCTATCTGCTGCCCTTTATCGAGGCCGAGAAACTGCGCACCGGCGATGTCGGCAAGTCCAACGGCAAGATCATCATGGCCACGGTCAAGGGCGACGTGCACGATATCGGCAAGAACATCGTCGGCGTGGTGTTGGCCTGCAATAACTTCGACGTGGTTGATCTCGGCGTCATGGTGCCGACGCAGAAGATCCTGGACGTGGCGCGGGCCGAGAATGCGGATCTGATCGGCCTGTCCGGTCTGATCACCCCCTCGCTGGAGGAAATGACCCATGTGGCGCGCGAGATGCAGCGCCAGGGCATGACCATGCCGCTGCTGATCGGCGGAGCGACGACTTCACGAGCGCATACGGCGCTGAAGATTGATCCGCATTACAAATCGCCGACGGTCTGGGTCAAGGATGCCTCGCGCGCGGTCGGCGTGGCGCAGTCGTTGATCTCCAAGGATCTGCGCGGCCCGTTCATGGCCGCCAACGACGCCGACTACGCCGAGATCCGCGAACGCCACAAGAACCGTGGCGACGCCAAGCGGCTGGTGCCGCTGGCGAAGGCGCGCGGGCAGAAGTTCGAGGGCGGCTGGGATAGTTACACGCCACCGACGCCCAATAAGCCGGGCATCACCGTATTCGATGACTACCCGCTGGCCGAGCTGGTGGAACTCATCGACTGGACGCCTTTCTTCCAAGCATGGGAGCTGGCGGGCCGGTATCCGGCGATCTTGACCGATGAAGTGGTCGGTACGCAGGCCAGCGAGCTGTTCCGCGATGCGCAGGCGATGCTGAAGAAGATCGTCGAGGAGAAATGGCTCACCGCCAAGGCTGTTTTCGGTTTGTGGCCGGCGAACAGCGTAGGCGACGACGTCGTGGTCGAAGGCGTAGGAGCGACGTCAGTCGCGACTGACGTCGCTCCTACGCGAACCCTGCACTTCCTCCGCCAGCAAGTGGACAAACCCGTAGAGCGCCCGGATTTCTGCCTCGCCGACTTCATCGCGCCGCAGGAGAGCGGCAAGCAAGACTGGATCGGAGCCTTCGCCGTCACCGCCGGCATAGGCATCGACGAACACGTGGCCCGCTTCGAAGCCGATCACGACGACTACAACGCCATCTTGCTGAAGGCGCTGGCCGACCGTCTGGCCGAAGCCTTGGCCGAACGGCTGCACCAACGCGTGCGTAAGGAGTTCTGGGGTTACCAGGCCGAAGAGGCCTTGGATAACGAAGCGCTGATTCTGGAGAAGTACGTCGGCATCCGCCCTGCCCCGGGTTATCCCGCCTGCCCGGAACACAGCGAGAAGGGCACCTTGTTCGAACTACTGGACGCAGGCGCGAATGCCGGGATGACGCTGACCGAAAGCTTCGCCATGCTGCCTACCGCGGCGGTGTCCGGCTACTATTTCAGCCATCCGCAGAGCCAGTACTTCGTGGTCGGCCGCGTGTCCAAGGAACAGGCCGAGGACTACGCCAAGCGCAAGGGCGCGACGCTGGTGCAGGCTGAGCGATGGCTGGCCTCCAATCTGGACTACGATCCGGAATAAGTAGGCAACAAACCTGGAACCACGAACAGGATAGGGTTGATCTACCTTCCATCAATCGATATTAGACCTGGGATCCACGCATGGACGCCACCACCAACAGCGCCAATGCCGCTTTCATACGCAAACATGCCGCGCCCGGCCGTATCGGCCTGTGCGGCGGGCGGGATTGGATCAACAAGATCATCCGCAAGGCGCAGGCGCCGTTGACTAACGACGGGCATCGCAGCCTGTGGTCGCATGCTTTCGTTTTCAGCGAACAACGCCTCGACGGGCATTGGTGGGTATTGGAATCAGATCTGGACCTGCGCTATCGGCAGATACGCTTGGGAGTCCAGGAAAATCGCGCCGACCGCTATTTCGACGACGAGCTATTTCCCAACCTGGCCATTCTGGATTTCGGGCTGGATGAAACGAAGACCCGGCAGGTCCAGATTGCTGGACTGGATCTGTTGTCGGGACTCTCGAGTTATTCGCTCAGCGAACTGGTCGGCACCTTGTTCGCCATGCATAGCACCCGCCTGCGCAAACGCGACAACCTGCTGGCCAAAGAAGGCGCACTGTACTGTTCGGCGATGGTGCAGCACTGTTACGCGGCGGCCGGCGTCGAGTTCATTCCCGGCGTGCATGGCAAGAACATCGCGCCGCAGGATCTCTATGACTCGGTGCTTCCGCATCAGACCCATTCGCTGATCCGCGACCTCGGCATTTCGAGTCTGCGCCGTTTCGCCCACGAAGCCAGCGAGCTGCTCAACACGCCCGTCGAGGACCTGCTCTGAGCATTTACGGCCATGGCTGACCCCGTGCAGCGAACGGCAGCTGGACCGCATGTACCTGCGGTCCGTCTGTCCAGCTTCTATTTCGCCTACTACGCCGCCCTGGGAGCGTTCACGCCGTACTGGAGCCTGTACCTGAAGGCGCGCGGCATGGACGTTGCGGCGATCAGCGTGCTGATGAGCCTGTGGTACGCCACCCGCATCGTTGCACCCAGCACCTGGACCACGCTGGCGGCGCACTCTCCGCATCCCATCCGCTGGCTGCGCCTGGGCTGCTTGTTGACTCTGCTGAGCTTCTCCGCTTTCCTGCTCCCGCTGGATTTTGTCGGCCTGTTCGCGGTGATGTGCGCGTTCTGTTTCGCCTACAACGCGGTGATGCCGCAGTTCGAATCGATCACCATGTCGCATCTGGGCGCGCGCAGCGATCGCTATGGGCATATCCGGGTCTGGGGTTCTATCGGTTTCATCGTGGTGGTTTCGTTGTTCGGCGTGCTGCTCGATCGTTTCGGCGTGGGCACCCTGCCCTGGCTGATGCTGCCGTTGCTGGCGGGGCTGCTGGCATCGTCCTTCGCTAATCGCTACGCGCATCCGGTCGAAGAGATACACGACGAGAACCACGTAGGGTTCGGGGCGCGCCTGAAGCGCCCGCAGGTGATCGCCTTCTTCGTGGCTGCGTTCCTTGCCCAGATCTCGTTCGGTCCGTACTACACGTTCTTCTCGATCTATCTGACCGAGCATCACTATTCGGCGACCATGCTCGGCGTGTTCTGGACGGTGGGCGTGTTGGCGGAGATCGGGGTGTTCTTTCTCTCCAGCCGCATCTTCCGACGATGGGATGCCGGCAAGGTGTTGACGTTCGCCCTGTTGAGCGCGGCGTTACGATGGTGGGCGACGGCGCTCTGGCCCGACAATATTCCCCTGATGATGGTGGCGCAGCTGACCCACGCCCTCAACTTCGGCGCGTTCTTCGCCGCGGTGATGCAATTGCTGGTGCGTTTCTTTCCGGGACGCATGAACGGCCACGGGCAAGGAGTCTTCTACGGCCTGTCGTCGGGCGTCGGTGGCGTGGCCGGTGCGCTGGCCGCCGGACAGCTTTGGCATTTCGGCGGCGATGTCGCGTTCCTGGCCGCAGGTTGCTTCGCGCTGCTAGCCGCCGTCATAGCGTGGTACTGGCTGGTGAGGCGACACGCCCCGTAGGGCGATGTAGGAGCGACGTAAGTCGCGAATTATTCCAATCTGCGCGCGTTCAGTTGTCCATTCGCAACTCACGTCGCTCCTACGGCAGATCAGCGTCGTCGATCACCCGTTCCAGATATCGCGATCGCGCAGGAAATTCCGTATAGCTTCAGCAGCTTGAGAAGCTACAGCTTGGAATACGAAATGCGGCGCATCGATGTCGCTACGCCACACTCCGGGCATAGCGAAGTCTTTCTCGACGCCGCTTTGAAGCAGTCGGTCGCGGCTGGCCCGCAGGTACAGTATGGGCGCGGTTATTCGCTGGAATTCTTCTCTGACGTCCACCTGCAGCGTCGCCATGAGACGCGCCTTGAGCACCCTCGGTTCGACTAGACGCAATGACGATTCAAGCTCGCGTCTAACTTCGGCGCCTTGCCAGCCTCCCATCAAGACTGCCTCGAGCACGGGAAGCGGCGGCGTTACCGATGCAGGCAAGAATCGCAGTATTCGAGACAGCAAGCCCGCCCGCGCAATCGGTTCGCGAAGGAACGATGCCGCGATGACCACACCCTTCAGGCCTGGTGGCCGTGCCGCGGCGAGCAGCACCGCCAACGGGCCGGCAAAGGATTCCGCTACGATCAGGAAGGAGCTGTCCCGCGGTAGGCGGAGTGCCAGCGTTTCGGCAAGCGCTTCGTAACCATCGAATCCGTCGACCGGATAGTCGAGTATCCGCACGTCGAAATCGCCCGACAAGTCCGTTGCCAGACGGCCATACAGTCGACCGATGCCATCGAGCCCGGGCAGCAGGCAGACAATAAGCCGTTGATCGTTCCTGGCTACCAAACCAAATCGTCAGGCACTTGATACTGCGGATCGGAGTACGGATCGTCGCCCGCCGGCGCATCCGGATCGACCTTCAGCGCCACGCAAGCCGGAAAGATGCTTTCGGCTTCGGCTAGCAGCGCCGCTGTGACCAACAAGTAGCGGCCGTTCTGCTGGACGACGCCGAGTTCGCCGGCATTCAGCGCTTTCAACTGTTCTGCATTGACGTGGATGCGCTTGATCTTTCCGCCGTAAGGAAAATGCCGGGCGATCTCCGCGTTCGGATCGTTCAACGGCTTGCCTTTCAGCAGCTCCTCGACGCGGGCCTTGGCTTCGCGACGCGCGCGCGCCTCTTCCTGCTTCACGCGCTCGGCTTCGATGCGTTCGTCCTTTTCCTTCTGCGCGCGGATGGCGTAAGCCTTGGCCAGGTCCATTTCCTCGCGCGAGCGTGCAGGCCTGGCCTGCGCCGCGTGCGGCGCATTGTTCGGCCTAGGACCCTGGCCCGGCCTGCCAGCGGGTTTGCCTGCAGGCTTGCCACTGGCATGTCGGTTGTCCGGCCGGGAGTCGGGCCTGCGCTCCGGCTTGCGTTCGGGTTTTCTTTCGGGCTTCGGTGCCGGCTTGAAGCCGAGCCCCAGGAGTTGGTCGCGTAGGGAATCGGTCATGATCGTGGATCAGTGGGGAGAGTCGCTGGCTCCAGTATCTACTGGAGCCAGGAGAAAGGAACCAGTAGAGCCGCGCAGCGTATCAGCAGCGTATCAATAGTGCGGCGGCGGCGGTTCGTCCGCGGCATCGGCGTACAACTCGGTGCGGACCTTGCGCAGATCGGACAGCATGCTGCGCATCAGCTCGGAAGTGCGGTTGCCTTCGGCACGCGCGTCGGCGAGCGCTTCGCTCAGCTCTCCCAGCGCGTGTTCCTGGAAGGCAAGCCGGGTTTCCAGCTCGATCAGGCGTTGTTCCAGCGCCGGATCCAGCGCTTTCGGATCACTCTGCACGCACGGATCTCCCCCGGCCGATGCCGTAATACGCCAGGCCCGCGGCCTCGACGTCGACGGGCTCGTAAAGGTTGCGGCCGTCGAAAACGACCGCATCGCCCAGCGCCGCTCGCAACCGCGCGAAATCCGGGCTGCGGAACTGCTTCCATTCGGTGACCACTACCAGCGCGTCGGCGCCTTGCACTGCCGCCGTGGCCGAGTCGCAAAGCACCAGATCATCGCGCTGGCCGAAGATGCGACGGGCTTCATGGGAGGCCTCCGGGTCGTAGGCGCGGACCAGCGCGCCGGCTTGCCACAACTGCTCCAGCAGGCGGCGGCTGGAAGCTGCGCGCATGTCGTCGGTGTTGGGTTTGAAGGAAAGCCCCCAGACCGCGAAAGTCTTGCCGCGCACGCCTTCGTCCTCGCCCAGGTCGTAGTGGCGCTGGATCAGTTCGAACAAATGGCCTTTCTGAGATTCGTTGACCGCTTCCACCGCGTTGAGCAGGCGTGCGTCGTAATGATGTTGTTGCGCGGTCCGTGCCAGCGCCTGCACATCCTTCGGAAAGCACGAGCCGCCGTAGCCCGCGCCGGGATAGATGAAATGCCAGCCGATGCGCGGATCGGAGCCGATTCCATGGCGCACATGCTCGATATCGGCACCGACGCGTTCGGCGATGTTGGCGATCTCGTTCATGAAACTGATCTTGGTCGCCAGCATGGCGTTGGCCGCGTACTTGGTCAGCTCCGCCGAACGCACATCCATCACCACGATGCGGTCGTGGTTGCGGTTGAACGGCGCGTACAGGCGCTTCATCTTGTCGACCGCCCGTGCGCCATCGGCGCCGATCACGATGCGGTCGGGGCGCATGCAATCTTTGACGGCATCGCCTTCCTTGAGGAATTCGGGGTTGGAAACCACGTCGAAGGCCACTTCGGCGCCGCGCGCCTGCAATTCCGAGGCGATGGCGGCGCGTACTTTATCGGCAGTTCCCACCGGAACGGTGGATTTGTTGACCACCAGCGCCGGCCTGTCGATGTGCTGGCCGATGGTGCGCGCCACCTTGAGCACGTACTGCAGATCGGCGCTGCCGTCTTCGTCCGGCGGTGTGCCCACCGCGATGAAGACCACTTCGCCGTGGGCGATGGCCAGGGCGGCGTCGGTGGTGAAATCCAGCCGGCCGGCCGCATAGTTGGCTTTCACCATCGGCTGCAGGCCCGGCTCGAAAATCGGCACCACGCCCTGCTTCAGGCCTTGCACCTTGTCTGCGTCGATATCGACGCAGATCACATCATGGCCTACTTCCGCGAGACAAGTGCCGGTGACAAGACCGACATAACCGGTTCCAAAAATCGCTATCCGCATGGGGGACTCACTGACTCAGTAAAAGGACTACTGCAGGATACCCATCAGTTCGACATCAAATGTCAGCGTTGCGTCAGGACCGATCGGGCCCTGGCCGCCATTGGGGCCGTACGCCAGGCCGGATGGAATCCAAAAACGGTACTTGGCGCCCACCGGCATCAGCGAAACGCCTTCGGTCCAGCCCGCGATGACCTGGTTCAGGCCGAACTCGGCCGGCTGACCGCGCTGGTAGGAACTGTCGAAGACGGTGCCATTGAGCAGCTTGCCCTCGTAGTTGACCCGCACGCGGCTTTGCGGTGTGGGACGCGCGCCGCTGCCCTGACGCAACACCATGTACTGCAGGCCGGACGGCGTGGTGATGACGCCCTTCTCGTTCTTGTTCTTGGTCAGGAAAGCGGCCCCTTCCGCGCGGTTCTTCTGACCGGCGGTGCTTTGCTTCTTGGTCATGTAGGCCTGCATGGTGGCCTGCGCTTCCTGTTCGGTCATCAGCAACGCGCTCTTGGCCAGCGAGCTGCGCACCGCTTGGATCAGCACCGGCAGATCGATTTCGTCCTTCAGCGGCGCCAGCGACGGGCCCACGGCGAAGCTGCCCAGCATCAGACCCACTTTATCCTTGGCCACTGCCGGCGGCTGCGAGCCCGGCGGCATGCCGGGAACGGGCGCGCCCTGCTTCACCGCTAGGTTCATGCGCAGCGCTTCGTCGGTCGCCTTGGCTTCGGCCTCGGTAATCAGCGGCTGCCCGCCGGCGAAGACATTGCCGACAGCGCGTTCGAACGCGGCGATGTCGATGTATTCGGCGACAGGTTGGAAAGACCTGCCCACGTCCATGCCCACCGCGTAGCTGACCTTATCCTTCTCCGTCACCAGCGCGGCCTTGCCGCCCTTTTCCACGGTCTGTGCCGACAAGTTGCCTCCCATCATTGCCAAAGTCGCCGCCATCAATGCGGCTACGCCGCGCATCGCCCGCTTCATTGCTAACTCCTGGAAAAAAATTTGGAACCCACGCCCATATCCGGCGCAATGCGAATATTGTCGCATGCACGGCGACGATGACGCGGGGCTTATTTGCTGGGGCGCTTGGCCTTCAGTTCGCGTTCTATCGCAGCCACCAGCGCCGCGTCGTCCGGCTTGACTTTGCTTGGGAAGTTCGCCACCACCGTGCCGTCGCGTGCGATCAGGTATTTGTGGAAATTCCAGCCGGGCGACACGCCGGTCGCTTTCTCCAGTTCCCGATACAGCGGTGTCGTTTCCTCGCCCTTGACGTGCACTTTTTCGAACATCGGGAACTTCACCCCGTAGGTAAGCGTGCAGAACTCCTTGATCTGCGCCTCCTCGCCCGGCTCCTGGCCCTTGAAGTCGTTGGAAGGAAAGCCCAGAACGGTGAAACCGCGTGCCGAATACTTCCGCTGCAATGCCTCCAGACCTTCGTATTGAGGGGTGAAACCGCACTTGCTTGCGGTATTGACCACCAAGATGACGTCGCCGCCATAGGCTTCCTTCAGGTTCACGGCGGTTTTCCCGGCCAGCGCCCGGTAGTTCTGGTCCAGTAAATCCTGGGCGAATGCAGTCTGCCCCACCGCCAAGAATCCAATAAAAATAAACGTTTTCAATGCCTTAGACATTATAAGAACACCTGGAAGGAAGCCGGAGCGCAGTATGCCTTTAGTTGGGTAACAAAGTTGACATGACCTATTGACGCGCCGTGATTAGGTGTTATAGTTCAATACAACACCACTCACCCAACGCAGCGGGGGTCCCATGAACCACAAACTGTTCACCACACTGTCCAGCCTCTCCATCAGCACCGCGCTGTTGGCCGTGGGGCTGATGGCAAACGGCGAGGCTAGCCGCCTTCCGGCGCATGCCAATGACAATCTGGCCAATGACAGCCCGCTGGTCGAATCCATCGAAACCGGCGCCGTGCAGGCGACCGAAGAAGTGGTGGCCCCGGTTGAGCGCAAACACCGTCGCAGCCGCTCCTCGCTGTCGATGCCCTATTTCTCCTTCGCTCAATCACTGCGCCCGCGGGGCTGAACCATGATGACTCTGACTTCAATCCAGTGGAGCGACGGCGCTCCCATTTACCGCCAGCTGAAGGATCGCGTGATCGCGATGATGCTGGACGGTGTACTCAAGCCGGGTGACGCCCTGCCCTCGGTCCGCCAAGTGGCGGCCGAGTACCAGCTGAACCCGATCACCGTCTCGCGCGCCTATCAGGAACTGGCGGACGAGGCACTCGTCGAAAAACGTAGAGGACTGGGGATGTTTGTCACCGACGAAGCCGCGAAGAAACTGCTCGTTAGCGAGCGCGAACGATTCCTGCACGACGAATGGCCGGCGGTCGCCGAGCGCATCAACCGTTTGGGCCTGTCCACCGAAGAACTGCTGCGCCAGGGGGGTGCCAAATGAGCGCTGTCGCCAACACAGTGATCACCGCGCGCAACCTGCGCAAGGCATATCGCAACAAGCTGGCCTTGAACGACACCAGCTTCCAGATCGAAGCCGGCAAGATCATCGGCCTGATCGGCCCCAACGGCGCCGGCAAGACCACTGCGCTCAAGGCGATCCTGGGGCTGGTGCCCTTCGATGGCGACCTGAAAGTGTTGGGGCTGGATCCTCGCAAGCAGCGCGACGAACTGATGAACGAGGTGTGTTTCATCGCCGACGTCGCCGTGCTGCCGCGCTGGATCAAGGTCAAGGAAGCCATCGATTTCGTCGACGGCATCCACCCCCGCTTCGACCGCGCCAAGTGCGAGCGCTTCATCGCCAATACCCAGCTCAACCCCAACCTGCGCGTTCGCGAGATGTCCAAGGGCATGATCGTGCAGTTGCACCTGGCGCTGGTGATGGCCATCGACGCCAAGCTGCTGGTACTGGACGAGCCGACCCTGGGCCTGGACATCCTGTACCGCAAGCAGTTCTACCAGCGTTTGCTGGAGGATTACTTCGACGAACAGAAGACCATCATCATCACCACCCACCAGGTGGAAGAGATCGAGAACATCCTCACCGACGTGATGTTCATCCGCGACGGCAGGATCGTACTGACTTCGCCGATGGACGAAGTCGCGGACCGCTACACAGAAGTGCTGGCATCGGCCGAACACGTCGACGCAGCCCGCGCCCTGAAGCCCATCGACGAACGCGCCCTGCCCTTCGGCAAGACCGTGATGCTCTTCGACGGCGTACCCCGGCAACAACTCGCCGCTCTGGGCGAAACGCGCAACCCCGGTCTGGCCGACCTGTTCGTGGCCATCATGAAAGGAACCTACGCATGAACGCCCCCGCCACTACGAGCATGACCACGCACAAAACCAACAATTTCAAGTGGCTGTTGAAGCGCGAATACTGGGAAAACCGCGGTGGTTTCTTGTGGGCGCCGGTGATCACCGGCGCTATCGTCTCCTTCCTCTACCTGCTGATGGCCATCATCGGCAGCATCGCCGGACGCAGGTCGGCGGGAGCCGACGGGTTCGTCATCAACGGCTCGCATGAGGAAGTCGCCAAAGCCATCGGCGCGTTCGGCGACGGGGTGCTGCTGGCGGGTGTGCTGCTGGCCCTGGTCGTGCTGGCCTTCGTGGTCTTCTTCTACGCGCTGGGTTCGCTGTACGACGACCGCCGCGATCGCAGCGTGCTGTTCTGGAAATCGCTGCCGGTTTCGGACACGCGCATGGTGCTTTCCAAGGCGGCATGGGCCCTGTTGCTGGCGCCTATCGTGGCCGTGGCCGTCGGCATCCTGATCGGTGTGGTCTTGTGGATCATTTCGGCGCTGACCCTGACCGTTAATGGCCTGGGTGCGGGCACCGCAGTGTTCACCGATTCGCATCCGCTGCGCATCATCGGCGGCGTGCTGGGTTCGTTGCCCGTCTACATCATGTGGGCCCTGCCCACGGTGGGCTGGCTGATGTTGTGCTCGGCATGGGCGCGCAGCAAGCCGTTCCTGTGGGCCGTACTGCTGCCGGTGCTGGGTTGCGTCATCGCCAGCATGACCTCGATCCTGCCGGGCATCGACGTCCGCCACGATCTGGTCTGGTACACCCTGGTCTACCGTGGTCTGCTGAGCGTCGTGCCTGGCGCCTGGTACCCCACTCTGGAGCATGGCGCCATCGACCCCAACGTCCACATCGATACGCCAGACCAGTTGGCCAGCGCCGTCGACCTGACCACCAGCTGGCAGGCCTTCGCCACCGCGGACATCTGGATCGGCGTGGTGTTCGGAGTCGCCTGCATCATCGGCGCCATCTACCTGCGTCGCTGGCGCGAACTGGCCGATTGATCGGCGTCCGGACTCGATTGCACCACTAAAGCGTGGCAACAGGCTGGATCCTCACGGACCAGCCTGGCGACAAATTCCTGCACTGGTTTGAACTGGAGTTCCCTATGCGCAAGCTATCCCTGTTGACCCTGTTGTTGCTGGCGCCGGTTTCGGCTTTCGCGGCGGCACCGGAATGCAAGCACTCGCAGCCCCGCGATCTCAAATTGGACCTGACCGGCGTGAAGGCGGTGGTCTTCGATATCGCCAACAACGACCTGACCATCGACGCCTCGGCCGGTGCCAAGGCCGAACTAGGCGGCAAGGCCTGCGCTTCCAGCGAGGACTACCTGCAACAACTCAAACTGACTCAGCACAAGGCGGGGGACAAGTTGTACGTCACCGCCCGGCGGGAAGGCGCTTTCGGCGGTATCTCCTTCGGCAACAATTACGCCTACCTGAAACTCGCCGGAACGCTGCCCGACAACATCACGGTGCAGCTGAAAGTGGGTTCGGGCGATGCCGTGGTCACCGGCGCCTCGTTGCTCAGCGCCGACGTCGGTTCGGGCGACGTGGAAGCCCGGCACATCCGTGGCCTGGTGGCGGCAACGGTCGGCTCCGGCGATATCACTCTGGAAGACATCGGTTCGCTGCATGTCATTTCGGTCAGTTCCGGCGATCTTTCGGCCAAAAAGGTGCACGGACCCGCCAAAGTCGGCAGCATCAGCTCGGGAGACTTCGAGCTGAAAGGCGCATCAGGTGATGTCGAAATCGGTTCGGTCGGCTCCGGCGACGCCACGGTCAGCGACGTTTCCGGCAGTGTGAGGGTGGCTTCACTGGGATCGGGCGACGTCGACGTGCAGGACATTCGCGGCGACCTCTCCGTCCAGTCGAAAGGCAGCGGCTCGGTGAACCACAATCGCATCGACGGCCGCGTCAGCGTGCCGAGCGACAACTGACTCCTATCCAAGAGACCCTCATGAAGATCATGCATTCTTCGTTGCTCGTACTTGCCCTGGCCGCATTGATCGCCGGTTGCCAGCCTGGCACGCATGTCTCCACCGACAACGGCAATGTCACCAGCAACGGCAAGGTCATCACCTTGCGCGCCAACGGACAGCCCGACGCCAAAATTTCCGCCGACGGCGAGTTGACCATCGACGGCAAGGCGGTCGCGGTGAACCCTGCCCAGCGTGCGCTGCTGCAGAGCTACCTCAAGGAGATGAATGCGATGACCGCCGACGGCATCGCCATCGGCAAACAAGGCGCCGCACTGGCGGGCACTGCGGTCAGCGAAGCCATCAAGGGCGCGATCAACGGCGATGGCGACCAGATCGACGCCAAAATAGAAGCCGAAGCCGAGAAAATCGAGCAACAGGCGATGCGGCTATGCCAGCGCTTGGTGACCATCAAGGTTTCCCAGGACGCGCTCGCCGACCAGCTTCCCGCATTCAAGCCTTATGCCACCATCGACGCGTCGGACGTCGATGATTGCGGATCTAAACAAAAGGTCAGCTACCGCGCAGGCAATGAGGCCACAGCGGTCAAAGGCGACGAAGCGGCCGCCGAACCCGGCGATGCGGCTGCCCAGGCGGATGCCGCTGCTGCTGACGGCCAGACACAGAAACGCTGATATCTGGTTGCCGGTCAATTGGAGACGAAATTTCTTCGTCATCCCAGCGAAAGCTGGGATCCATTTTGCTTTTGCTTTATGCGCCAAGTCGAAGATCAAGATGGATCCCAGCTTTCGCTGGGATGACGAGCTTTGTATAGGTCTGAAATGTGGAGGGCTGAATCAAAATTGCTCTATCCCGCGCCGCCGCCCGGCTTGCCGTGGATGCCGCCCTTGGCCAGCAGCGCCGGGTCCAGCAGCGCTTTCAGCGTCTTCTCCGGAAGCCCGGTGACCTCCATCGCCACCTCCAGCACCGGGCGGTTCTGCTTGTAGGCCTGCTTGGCGATGGCCGCGCCTTTTTCGTAACCGATCACCGGGTTCAGCGCAGTGACCAGGATCGGGTTGCGGTCCAACGCTTCCCGTATATGCGCCTGGCGCACACCGAGTCCGGCAATGGCCGAATCGGCCAGCAAGCGCGACACATTGCTTAGCAGGTTGATCGAATCCAGCAGGTTGGCGGCGATCAGCGGCAGGGTCACGTTCAATTGGAAATTGCCGGTCTGCCCGGCCACGGTAATCGCGGTGTGGTGGCCGATGACCTGCGCGCACACCATCACCGTGGCTTCCGGGATCACCGGATTGACCTTGCCCGGCATGATCGAACTGCCCGGCTGCAAGGTGGGCAGCTCGATTTCGCCCAGGCCCGCCAGCGGTCCGGAATTCATCCAGCGCAAGTCGTTGGAAATCTTGATCAGGGCCACCGCAAGCGCGCTCAGTTGGCCGGAGAGTTCCACCGCGTCGTCCTGCGCGGCCAGGCCCTCGAACTTGTTGGCCGCCGATTCGAAGCGGGACTTCGTCATCGTCGACAGCGCGCGTGCCACCCTGGCGCCGAAGCGCGGGTCGGCGTTGATGCCGGTGCCGATCGCGGTTCCTCCCAAGGGCAGGCGCCGCAGGCGCTTCAGGCTGTCCTGCAGGCGGTCCTCCGCCGATTTCAACTGCGCCGACCAGGCCGAGAACTCCTGCTGGAAAGTCAGCGGCATCGCATCCATCAGATGCGTGCGGCCGGTCTTCACCACTTTGGCCAGCGACCTGCCGCGACGATCGATGGTCTGGCGCAGATGCTTCAACGCCGGCAGCAGGTTCTCCACCACCGCGAGCTGCGCCGACACGCGGATCGCCGTGGGGATCACGTCGTTGGAGCTCTGGCCCAGATTGACATGGTCGTTGGCGTGGACTTTGGCTTTGCCCGCTGCCGAGGCCAGATTGGCAATGACCTCATTGGCATTCATGTTGGACGACGTGCCGGAGCCGGTCTGATAGATATCGATCGGGAAATGCGCGTCGTACTCGCCGGACGCGACCTGCAGCGACGCCGCCCTGACCGCCTTGGCCACGCCTTTCGGCAACAATCCCAGGCCGACATTGACGTTGGCGGACGCGGCCTTGATCAGGCCCAGCGCACGGATGAAACCGCGCGGTATCGGTCGGCCGGAAATGGGGAAGTTCTGCACGGCGCGCTGGGTCTGCGCGCCCCACAGCGCCTCGGCGGGCACGCGTAGCTCGCCCATGCTGTCGTGTTCGGTACGAAAGGAAGCACTCATGACGGTCTCCGCTACCAGATATCTTTCGATCGTCATTCCCGCGAAGGCGGGAACCCAGCGACTTTCGTACAGATGGCGATATCTTCACGGAAGACACTGGGTTCCCGCCTTCGCGGGAATGACGAAAATCGGTTTTCTGAAGGATACGCCCGCAACGTTTAGAATGTCGGCCCCACTGCCTCAACCTTGCCTACATGTCCGACTCCGCCCTGCTAGCCCTGTCACCGCTCGATGGCCGCTACGCCGGCAAGGTCGACGCCCTGCGTCCGATCTTCTCCGAATACGGATTGATCAAGGCCCGGGTCAAGGTGGAAGTCGAATGGCTGCTGGCGCTGGCCGACGCCCCGGGCATCGTCGAGCTGCCGCCCTTCAGCGCGGCCGCGAGCCAGCGCCTGCGCTCGCTGGCGGCCGCTTTCTCCACCAACGATGCGGCGCGGGTCAAGGAAATCGAGCGCACCACCAACCATGACGTCAAGGCGGTGGAATATTTCATCAAGGAACAGCTCAAGGACGATGCCGAGCTGGGCCCGGCGCTGGAATTCGTCCATTTCGCCTGCACCAGCGAAGACATCAACAATCTGAGCTATGCGCTGATGCTGGAGCAGGCGCGCAGCGAAGTGCTGTTGCCGGCGCTGGACAAGGTTGCGGCGCTCCTGCGTTCGCTGGCCCATGCCCAGGCCGCGCAGCCGATGTTGTCGCGCACCCATGGACAGACCGCATCGCCGACCACGCTGGGCAAGGAAATCGCCAACGTGGTCGCCCGCCTGGAGCGCCAACGTAGGCAGATAGCCGGGGTGGAGCTGACCGGCAAGATCAATGGTGCGGTCGGCAACTACAACGCCCACGTGATCGCCTACCCGGAGGTCGACTGGCCGGCATTCGCGCAGTCCTTCATCGAAAAACTGGGCATCGTCTTCAACCCCTACACCACCCAGATCGAGCCGCACGACAACGTGGCCGAGATCGGCGACGCCGCCCGCCGCGCCAACATCGTCCTGATCGACCTGGCACGCGATATCTGGGGCTATATCTCGCTCGGTTATTTCAAACAGACCCTCAAGGAAGGCGAAGTCGGCTCCAGCACGATGCCGCACAAGGTCAATCCGATCGACTTCGAGAATGCGGAAGGCAACTTCGGCCTGGCCAACGCCTTGTTCGAACACTTCAGCGCTAAGCTGCCGATCAGCCGCTGGCAGCGCGACCTCACCGATTCCACCGTCCTGCGCGCGCTTGGCACCGCCTTCGGCCATACGCTGGTCGCGCTGGATTCGCTGGCCAAGGGCCTGGGCAAGCTGACCGTGGCGCCGGAACGCCTGGATGCCGATCTCGATGCCGCCTGGGAAGTCCTGGCCGAAGCGGTGCAGACGGTCATGCGCCGACATGGGTTGCCCAACCCCTATGAGCAACTGAAGGCGCTCACTCGCGGGCAAGGCATCACCGAGCGGTCGATGCGGGAATTCATCGGTTCGTTGGAATTGCCTGCGGATGCGAAGCAGCGGTTGCTCGATCTGACTCCGGGAAGTTACATCGGTCTTGCCGACTCCCTGGCCCGCAAAATATAAGCGACGTCATCCCAGCGAACGCTGGGATGACGAGTGAATGATGAAAATCGAGATTGCCGAAACCGAATCCCAGGGCGTGGTCGAGATCGTCGGCCCCGACGTGGACGCCCTGCTCCACTTCTATCTCTCGATGGGCTTCGAACTGGAACGCCGCAGCGGCGAATTCGCGGTGGTTCATTGGCAGGGCACGCGGCTGTTCCTGGCGGGCAACCCGGACGCGCAGATCACCGAATGCTGGCGTAGCCTGCGGATCATGGTCGACGACGTGGACGCGCTATGGCGCAAGGCGAACGGTCTGCAGCTGAAGATCGGCAATCCGATCGCGGATCGTGCTTACGGGCTCCGCGATTTCGTAATGGTGGATCCCGCCGGCTTCGGCCTCCGCTTCGCCCAGGTGATCCCCGCATGAAGCAGCTGATCAATATCGATGTCCCTGACCTTGACGCAGCCGAGGCTTTCTACAGCGAAGCATTCGGGTTGCATGGGGGCCGTCGCCTCGGCAGCGAAGTGCTGGAGATGCTCGGCGGCACAGCGCCGCTTTATCTGCTGCAGAAAGCCTCCGGCAGCATCGGTGCCGGCGACGACGCTCGCAAGTACGGACGCCACTGGATGCCCTTGCATATCGATATCGTGGTCGACGACCTCGAACCCGCGCTCGCCCGCGCACTGGAGGCAGGCGCGCTGCAGGAAGGCGACATCCGCGAAGCCAACTGGGGACGCATCGTGCAGATCGCCGACCCCTTCGGGCACGGATGGTGCTTGCTGCAATTCTTGGGCCGCGGCTACGACGAAATAACGACATGAGGATTTTGCGCTTGCGATACGGATTATCCCTTTTCCTCCTGGCTTTGATCGCTTCCGGCGCCCATGCCGAATCCCTTCCTGAGGTTCCCGCCCCTGCGGACACGAAGGCCTGCGCGACCGATGCGGATTGGAACGAACCTGCACAGCCGCGGCGCATCTACGGCAATACTTGGTATGTCGGTACCTGCGGTATCTCAGCGATCCTGATCACTTCGCCCGAAGGCCATATGCTTATCGACGGCGCCACCGAAAAGGCGGCGCCGCTGATCGAGAAAAACATCCGCACGCTCGGCTTCGATCTCAAGGACATCCGTTACATACTCAATTCGCACGAACACCTGGACCACGCGGGCGGCATTGCCCAACTGCAGCGCGACAGCGGCGCGACCGTCGTGGCCCGCGGCCCGGCCGCCGCCATTCTCGAACGAGGAAAAAGCGACCGCAGCGATCCCCAATATCTGTCTGTCGATCCCTTTCCGCCGGTCGCGTCCGTGCGCCGCATCGTCGATGGCGAAACCCTCGCACTGGGTTCCCTATCGCTGACAGCGCATGCCACTCCAGGCCACACCCAGGGGAGCACCAGCTGGACCTGGAAGTCCTGCGAGTCCGATCGCTGTCTCGGCATCGTCTATGCCGACAGCCTGAGCGCGTTCTCCGACAAGGTCTACCGCTACAGCGACGAAGCGCGGCATCCCGGCGTACTGGCGGCGTTCCGTAAAACCCTCGTCACCGTCGCCGAACTTCCCTGCGATATTCTGATCACCCCGCATCCCGACGCCAGTAACCTGTGGTCGCGCCTGGGACCGCAAGCCACCGCGCCGCTGATCGACCCGGCTGCCTGTCGCCGCTACTCCGCCACCGCCAGCCGCAACCTGGACGCCAGAATCACCAAGGAAAGCGCAGGATCGCCCCCATGATCGAAGTCGACGCCAGCAAGAACCAACCGCTCGGTATGCCGGCCAAAACCTTCCTGCGGGATTACTGGCAAAAGAAGCCGCTGCTGATCCGCAATGCGTTTCCAGGTTTCGTGTCGCCGATCGAACCCGAAGATCTGGCCGGTCTGGCCTGCGAGGAACTGGCGTTATCGCGCATCGTCGCGCACGACCGCGAGCGCGATGTCTGGACCTTGCGCACCGGGCCTTTTACTGAGGAAGAATTCCCTAGCATGCCCGACCACGACTGGACCCTGCTGGTGCAGGATGTGGATAAGTGGGATGTGGACGTGCGTGGAATCCTGGACCATTTCGACTTCCTGCCGCGCTGGCGCATCGACGATGTGATGGTGAGTTTCGCCGCCACCGGCGGTTCGGTCGGTGCGCATGTGGACCAATACGACGTGTTCCTCCTGCAGGCGCAGGGACAGCGGCGCTGGCAGATCGACGCGGGACCCAATCCGCCCACCGACTTCCGCGACGACGTCGAGCTGAAGCTGCTCCGTGAATTCAGCCCGAGCCACGACTGGATACTCGAACCCGGCGACATGCTCTATCTGCCGCCTGGAGTGCCGCACCACGGTGTGGCGGTGAATCCTTGCCTGACTTTCTCGGTCGGCATGCGCGCGCCTTCCTCCGCGGAACTGGTAAGCGATTACCTGGACAACCTGATCGCCGAGGCTGACGAGTCCATGCGCTATCACGACCCGGACCTCGCGCCACCGAAAGACCCCAACGAAATCGATGCCGCGGCGATGGCACGCGCGGTGGAGGCGCTGAACACCCTGCGCCTCAACGACCCGGACAAGCTGGGCGACTGGTTCGGGCGGTTCATCACTACCTACCGCGCAGGCGGCGAAGTGGTTGCTGGCGGCGATTCGCGTTCGCGGATAGAGATCGAATGGGATCTGCAACAGGGCGCACTATTGCAGCGCCATCCCTTCTCGCGACTGGCCTGGCGCAAAAGCGGCCGCATGGCCACGCTTTTCTGCAGCGGCCTGGAGTTCAGGCTGCCCGTCAAGGATGCGCAGCAACTCGCGGCCGCCGAAGCATTGGACTGCGCTGCTTACGCCAGCCTGTCCGACGCAGGCCGCGACGTGGCCATGGATCTTTATTCGCAGGGGCATTACCAGCTGCTGTTGGATGAGGAAAACGAATGAGCGCTCGCGCATTCCACGTAGAACCCATCGACTACGCCAGCGGGTTGGCCGAACTGCGTGCGGTGCGCGAAACCGTGTTCGTGCAGGAACAACAGGTGCCCATCGCCGAGGAATGGGACGCGCTGGATCCGCTGTGCCGGCATGTGATCGCCCGCGACGAGGCGGGCCGGCCCATCGGCACCGGCCGGCTCACACCGGAACACAAAATCGGGCGCATGGCGGTGCTCGGCGACTGGCGTGGCCTGGGCGTCGGCGATGCGATGCTGGCGGCGTTGATGGCGGAAGCCCGCAAGCTCGGATGGCCGGCGGTTTCGCTCAACGCGCAGGTGTCGGCCGAGACGTTCTACGCACGCCAGGGGTTCATTCCCTACGGGGAGCGTTTTTGGGAAGCGGGCATCGAGCACCAGTCCATGCGCCGCGCGCTGCACGGCCCCACGGCGGTCGAGAATGCGGCCGGGGCTATCGCAGCGGTGGTCGCCGTCGTCTCGCATGCACGTCGTACCTTGCGGATCTACAGCCGCGAACTGGACCCGGGCCTGCTCGACAACAGCAGCGTGCTGGAAGCGCTGCGCCGGTTCTCGACCGGCAAACGCGGTGGCGAAGTGCAGGTCCTGCTGCAGGATGCGGCCACCCCACAGCGCACGCTGGCGCCCTTGTTGTCCCTGAGCCAGCGTCTGCCCAGCGTGTTCGCCTTCCGCGAGGTGCGCGAGCCCGTCGACAAAGCCTATGCCTCGGCCTTCATCGCCAACGACATGGGGGGCTATTACTTCCGCACGTTGGGCCACCGTTTCGATGGCGAAGCCGATCTGCAGGGCGCAGGCCGCGCACGGCAATTGTGTGACGAGTTCGGCCGATTTTGGGAACGTTCGCGGCCCTGCACCGAATTCCGGGCCCTGGGCATCTGATGGCCCCTGTCCCGGCCGCTGTCCCCGCGCCGTCCCGGGAGCCATCGATCCCGCGCACGATCTGCGCCTTTAGTCCTAGACGCTTACGCGCCCCTGTCACCATGCGCGTATAATTTCCGCGTATTCATATAGCCCGCACGGGTGGCATCTGCACCCGTCGGTAACCCCCAGGCCGGATACCGGCCCAGCCCGACAAAGCCAACCTACGCCATCGTGGACAACCTCCTGAAGCAGTTTGCGCAATCCTCGCAACTCGGTGGCGGCAACGCCTCCTTCATCGAAGACCTATACGAGCAGTACCTGGTCTCTCCAGATAGCGTCGGTCCCAAGTGGAAGACCTACTTCGACGGCTTCAAGGGCCGCGAGGCCGGCGATGTGCCGCATTCGGCCATCATCTCCCAGATCACCGAAGCCGCCCGCCACGCCGCCAACAACGGCTACGCCAGCGCTCCAGCCGGGGCCACCGGCGCCGGCGACGAGCGTGAACGCAACGTCGGCCGTCTGATCACCTCTTACCGCTCGCGCGGCCATCTGGCCGCCAATCTGGACCCGCTGGGATTGACCCCGCGCCAGGACTCGCCGGACCTGGAACTGGCATTCCACAATCTGTCCGACCGCGATCTGGACACCGAATTCAGCACCGGCGGCGTCGCCGGCCAGCCGCGCATGAAGCTGCGCGACCTGCTGGCGCGGCTCAAGGCCACCTACGCCGGCTCCATCGGCACCGAATTCATGTACATCACCGACGTCGAGCAGCGCCAATGGCTGTATCAGCGCCTGGAGGCGGCCGGCGGCAATTACGGTCTGGATGTCGAAGCTCAGCGCCGCACCCTGGAGCGCGTGACCGCGGCCGAGGGTCTGGAGCGCTATCTGCATACCAAGTACGTCGGCCAGAAGCGCTTCTCGCTGGAAGGCGGCGACGCGCTGATCCCGCTGCTGGACCTGACCATTCGCCGCGCCGGTACCGACGGGGTCAAGGACATCGTGCTGGGCATGGCCCACCGCGGCCGCCTCAACGTGCTGGTCAACACCTTGGGCAAATCGCCCCGCAAGCTGTTCGACGAGTTCGAAGGCAAGTTCGAGCATCTCGAGGACGACCGCGCCCATACCGGCGACGTGAAGTACCACATGGGCTTCAGCGCCGACATCGCCACCCCGGGCAATCCGGTGCATCTGGCGCTGGCCTTCAATCCTTCCCACCTTGAAATCGTCGACCCCGTGGTCGCCGGCAGCGTGCGCTCGCGGCAGGAACGCCGCGGCGACAACGAGCGCAAGGCGGTCTTGCCGGTGATCATTCATGGCGACGCCGCCTTCGCCGGCCAGGGCGTGGTGATGGAGCTGTTCCAGATGTCGCAGGCGCGCGGTTTCGCGGTCGGCGGCACCCTGCATATCGTCATCAACAACCAGATCGGCTTCACCACCAGCGCACGCGACGACGCCCGTTCCACGCTGTATTGCACGGATGTGGCCAAGATGGTCGGCGCGCCGGTGCTGCATGTGAATGGCGACGATCCGGAAGCGGTCGTGTTCTGCGCGAACCTGGCCTACGAATTCCGCCAGGCGTTCAAGAAGGACGTGGTCATCGATCTGGTCTGCTACCGCCGCTGGGGCCATAACGAGGCCGACGAACCGGCGGCGACCCAGCCGCTGATGTACCAGGTGATCCGCGCGCACAAGACCACGCGCGAACTCTATGCCGCGCAGCTCGAAGAGAAAGGCGTGATCGCTGCGGGCGAGGCGCAGGCGCTGGTCGACAGCTACCGCAACAAGCTCGACTCCGGCGAAGTCACCACCGAGCTGGCCAAGCCCAAACCCGACGAGCTCGCGATCGACTGGTCGAAATACCTGTCCGGCAAGGTCACCGATCCGGTCGACACCAAGGTCAAGCGCAAGACGCTGGACCAGCTGGCCAAGATCGTCAACACCATTCCCGCGGGCGTGACCCTGCATCCGCGCGTGGCCAAGATCTACGAAGACCGCGTGAAGATGACCAAGGGCGAGCTGCCGGGCGACTGGGGCTTCGCCGAGAACCTGGCCTACGCCACCCTGCTTTCCGAAGGCCATCGCCTGCGCCTGGTCGGTCAGGACGCCGGACGCGGCACCTTCTTCCACCGCCACGCCATCCTGCACGACCAGAAGACCGACAGCTATTACCTGCCGTTGCGCCAGTTGGTCGACAACCCGGAAGACGCCACCATCATCGACTCGCTGCTCAGCGAAGAAGCGGTGATGGCGTTCGAGTACGGCTACTCCACCACCGATCCCAACACGCTCGACATCTGGGAAGCGCAATTCGGCGATTTCGCCAATGGCGCGCAAGTGGTGATCGATCAGTTCATCGCCGCCGGCGAGGCCAAATGGAGCCGCATCAGCGGCCTGACCCTGCTGCTGCCGCACGGCTACGAAGGCCAGGGCCCGGAGCACAGTTCCGCGCGTCTGGAGCGCTTCCTGCAGCTGTGCGCGCTGGAAAACATGCTGGTCTGCGTACCCACCACGCCGGCCCAGTGTTTCCATATGATCCGCCGCCAGCTGCGCATGACCACGCGCAAACCGCTGATCGTGATGACGCCCAAATCGCTGCTCCGCCACAAGCTGGCGGTGTCGTCGCTGGACGAGCTGGCCAACGGCGAATTCCAGCACCTGATTCCGGACGCTGCCGCGAATGCGAAGAAGGTCAAGCGCGTGGTGCTGTGCTCGGGCAAGGTCTACTACGACTTGCTGGAAGACCAGCAAAAGCGCGGCCAGGAGAACGTGGCGATCCTGCGTATCGAGCAGTTGTATCCGTTCCCGCGCGAACTGCTGGCCGCCGAACTCAAGCGCTACACCGGCGCCACGGAAGTCGTGTGGTGCCAGGAAGAACCGCAAAACCAAGGCGCGTGGTACCAGATACGACACCACTTGAAGGCTTGCACCACCGACAAGCAGGAACTGTATTACGCGGGCCGTGCGCGTTCGCCCTCGCCGGCCGCCGGTCATTTCGCCCAGCACGTAGAGGAACAGCTGAAGCTGGTCGCCGACGCGCTGGTCAACGAGTTCGGCAACGTCATCGTCGCCGAATAATTCCATTCGAAATAATTCCATTCGAATTGCACCCATCCAAACAGGAAGCCTTTCCAACATGGCCACCGAAGTAAAAGTCCCGGTTCTTCCCGAATCCGTTTCCGATGCCACCATCGCCACCTGGCACAAGAAAGCCGGCGACGCGGTCAAGCGCGACGAGAACCTGGTGGACCTGGAGACCGACAAGGTCGTGTTGGAAGTGCCCTCGCCGGTCGATGGCGTGCTGAAGGAAATCAAGTTCGCCGAAGGCGCCACGGTGACCAGCCAGCAGTTGCTGGCGATCATCGAGGAAGGCGCCGCCGCAGCGGCCCCGAGCGCGGAAAAGAAGGCCGAGGCCGCACCGGCCGCTGGCGCGCAGGAAGTCCAACCTAAAGCCGAAGCCGCCAAGGCCGAAAAGGCTGCCCCCGCTTCCACCAAGCCGGCGCCCGTGGCTTCCACCGACGGCCTGCCGCCCGGCGCGCGCTTCACCGCTGTCACCGAAGGCATCGATCCGGCCAACGTCGAAGGCACCGGCCGCAAGGGCGCGGTGACCAAGGAAGACCTGATCAACTACGCCAGCGGCAAGACCGCCGGCGTTTCCGGCGGCGCCCGTCCGGAAGAGCGCGTACCGATGACACGCATCCGTACGCGTATCGCCGAGCGCCTGATGCAGTCCAAGAACTCCATCGCCATGCTCACCTCGTTCAACGAAGTGAACCTGGGCAAGGTCATGGCGATGCGCAAGGAGCTGGGCGAATCGTTCGAGAAGGCCAACGGCGTCAAGCTCGGTTTCATGAGCTTCTTCGCCAAGGCCGCGGCCAACGCGCTGCAGCGCCACCCCGTGGTCAATGCCTCGGTCGACGGCAACGACATCATCTATCACGGTTACGCCGATATCTCGATCGCCGTTTCCACCGACAAGGGCCTGGTCACGCCGGTGCTGCGCAACGTCGAACGCCAGAGCTTCGCCGACATCGAAAAAGGCATCGGCGAGTACGCCAAGAAGGCGCGCGACGGCAAGCTGGCCTTGGAAGACCTGCAGGGCGGCACCTTCACCATCACCAACGGCGGCACCTTCGGTTCGCTGATGTCCACGCCCATCGTCAACCCGCCGCAGAGCGCCATCCTGGGCATGCACGCCATCAAGGAACGCGCCATCGTCGAGAACGGCGTCGTCATCGCCGCGCCGATGATGTACATCGCCCTGTCCTACGACCACCGCATCATCGACGGCAAGGACGCGGTGCTGTTCCTGGTCGACATCAAGAACCAACTTGAGAATCCCAGCCGCATGCTGCTTGGGATGTGATGCTTCAAGCCCCTCTCCCACCGGGAGAGGGGTTGGGGTGAGGGTACGGCGGAGTAGCGCCGATGACCCAAGAAGGTAGCGATCGGCCCCTTTTAATCCCCTGCTAGCGGCACCATTTCTATTCCGCCGTACCCTCATCCGCCCTACGGGCACCTTCTCCCAAAAGGGAGAAGGGAAAGGCAAAGGAAAATCCGAACATGGCAGAACAATTCGACGTCGTCGTCATAGGCTCCGGCCCCGCCGGTTACCACGCCGCCATCCGCGCCGCGCAGCTGGGCCTGAAAACCGCCTGCATCGACGCCGCGCTGGGCAAGGACGGCAAGCCCGCCCTGGGCGGCACCTGCCTGCGTGTCGGTTGTATTCCGTCCAAGGCGCTACTGGATTCCTCGCGCCAGTTCTGGAACCTGCAGCATCTGTTCGCCGACCACGGCATCACCGCCAAGGATGCCAAGATCGATGTCGGCACCATGATCGGCCGCAAGGACAAGATCGTGAAGCAATTCACCGGCGGCATCGCCCTCTTGTTCAAGGCCAACAAGATCACGCCCTACTACGGCTTCGGCCAGCTGCAACCCGGCAACATCGTCAAGGTGAAGCAGCACGACGGCACCGAAATCGAGTTGAAGGGAACCAACGTGGTGATCGCCGCGGGTTCGGATTCGATCGAGCTGCCGTTCGCCAAGTTCGACAACGAATACATCGTCGACAATGTCGGCGCGCTCGATTTCACCAGCGTGCCCAAGCGCCTGGCGGTGATCGGCGCCGGCGTGATAGGCCTGGAGCTGGGCAGCGTGTGGAAGCGCCTGGGCGCTGACGTCACCATCCTGGAAGCGCTGCCGGACTTCCTGCCGGCCGCCGATGCCGAAGTTTCGAAGACGGCCGCGAAGGAATTCAAGAAGCAAGGCCTGGACATCCGCCTCGGCGCCAAGGTCAGCAAGACCGAAGTTAAGAAGAAAGAGGTGCATGTGACCTACACCGACGCCGAAGGCGAGAAGACCCTCGTCGTCGACCGCCTGCTGGTGGCCGTGGGCCGCAAGGCCGCCTCGAAAGGCCTGCTGGCCGAAGGCACCGGGGTGAAGCTCAACGAACGCGGCCAGGTGGAAGTGGACGAACACTGCCACACCGGTGTCGACGGCGTTTGGGCCGTGGGCGACTGCGTGCGCGGCCCGATGCTGGCCCATAAGGGTTTCGAGGAAGGCATTGCGGTGGCCGAACTGATCGCCGGCCTGCCCGGCCACGTCAATCTCGACACGGTTCCGTGGGTGATCTACACCGAGCCGGAAATCGCATGGGTCGGCAAGACCGAACAGCAGCTCAAGGCCGAAGGCATTCCTTACAAGACCGGCAGTTTCCCGTTCGCCGCCTTGGGCCGCGCGGTGGCGATGGGCGAGCCGGCGGGCTTCGTCAAAGTCATCGCGCACGAGGAAACCGATCGCATCCTGGGCATGCACCTGGTGGGAGTCGGCGTATCGGAACTGGTGCACGAAGGCGTGCTGGCCATGGAGTTCAGCGGCTCGGCCGACGATCTGGCCCGTATCTGCCACGCACACCCGACCCTGTCCGAAGCCGTGCACGATGCGGCGATGTCGGTGGCCAAGCGATCGATCCATAAAGTCAATTGATCTCTCGTCCTTCTCCCTCCGGGAGAAGGTGCCCGCAGGGCGGATGAGGGCATGGGCTGTCGGCATTAGTGTCAGCTTCATGGCGCGTCATTCCCCCTCCCTCATCCGGCGCTGCGCGCCACCTTCTCCCGGTGGGAGAAGGAAGCAAGAGCAATCATGAAATCGATTTGCGTCTATTGCGGCTCAAACGCCGGCAGCAAGATCATCTATTCCGAGCGCGCCGCAGCTTTGGGCGATCGCATCGCCAAGGAAGGGCTTCGTCTGATCTATGGCGGCGGCAACGTCGGTCTGATGGGCGTGGTCGCAAACGCGGTGCTGGAGGCCGGCGGCCAGGTCACCGGGGTGATTCCCCAGCAGCTCGCCGATTGGGAAGTCGCGCACCGCGGCCTGACCGAACTGGAAATCGTCGGCTCGATGCACGAACGCAAGGCGCGCATGTTCGATCTCGCCGACGGCTTCGTCACCCTGCCCGGCGGCTTCGGCACCATGGAAGAGATCTTCGAGATGCTGACCTGGCGCCAGTTGGGCATCGGCAACAAGCCATGCGCCTTCCTGGACGTGGACGGCTTCTATGCGCCGCTGATCGGCATGATCGATCGGATGGTCGAGGAGCGCTTCCTGCACGCGGAACAACGTCAGGACCTGTGGCACGGCGAGGACATCGCCGCGATGCTGCAGTGGATGCGCGATTACCAGCCAGCGCAGGCTTCGAAATGGATCGACGAGAAGAGGCGGACCGCATTGCGGTGAGTGGAGCCGCATGCGATACCAGCAAATTAGATGCTCAAAACATTCTTACCGATGTCATCCCAGCGAAAGCTGGGATCCATCTTGATCTTCGCGGGAGTCCGGTCAATCGCGTGACTCGACCGAATGAATGTGAATCGCCACGCCAAGATCAAAGTCAAAATGGATTCCAGCGTTCGCTGGAATGACGATTCATTATTTCTGTGCAACTACAGGCTAAGGACAGCCAAATGCAACGAGAACGCATTCCCTGCGTCTATATCCTAGCCAGTGCACCGCGAGGCACTCTGTACGTCGGCGTCACTTCCAACCTCCCCACCCGCATCTGGCAGCACAAGAACGACCAGGTGGATGGCTTCAGCAAGAAGTACCGGATACATACTTTGGTCTGGTATGAGGTGCATGGGGTCATGGAATCTGCAATCCTGCGCGAGAAGGCGATCAAAGCCTGGAAGCGTCTCTGGAAAATTGAGCTGGTAGAGAAGTCGAATCCAGATTGGCGCGATCTTTATTCCGAAATACTTTGAATCGGTTCAGAACAAGATCAAGATGGATCCCAGCTTCCGCTGGGATGACGAGGACTTTTCATGACCATCCCCAGCAGTTTCCCCGCCTTCCGCATCCACAGCGACGACGCCGGCTACCGCGCCGGCATCGAATCGATATCGCTGGACGATCTCAATCCCGGCGAAGTCGTCATCAAGACCGCCTACTCCTCGGTCAACTTCAAGGACGCGCTCGCCGGTACCGGCGAAGGCAAGATCCTGCGCAAGTTCCCGTTGGTGGGCGGCATCGATGTCGCCGGCCATGTGGTGGCCAGTACCGACTCTGCTTTCAAGGAAGGCGATGCGGTACTGGTTACCGGATCCGGATTGAGCGAAACCCGCGACGGCGGCTACGCCGCCTATGCGCGCCTTGAGTCGAAGTGGGTCATCCCCCTGCCTGCGGGCCTGAGCCTGCGCGAGAGCATGATTCTGGGCACGGCCGGCTTCACCGCCGCACTGGCGCTCTACCGGATACTGGACAACCGGCAGACGCCCGCATTAGGGCCGTTGGCCGTGACCGGTGCCACTGGCGGCGTGGGGTCTCTGGCGGTCGATATCTTCACCAGTGCCGGTTTCGAGGTGCATGCCATCAGCGGCAAGGCCGACCAGGCGGACTATCTGAGGTCGCTGGGCGCCACGCAGGTGCTGGGACGCGACGCGCTGGCCACCACCCGTCCGATGGAATCGATGCGCTTCGGAGGCGGCCTGGACAACGTGGGTGGCAGCATGCTGACCAGCCTGCTGGCACAGACGGCTCCCTACGGCAACGTGGCCTCCGCCGGGCTGGTCGCCAGCCACGAACTGCCCACCACAGTCATGCCTTTCATTATCCGCGGCGTCTCGTTGCTGGGCGTGGCCTCGGCCGGAACCGCCCGCAACCTACGCGACGATATCTGGCGGCATCTGGCCGACGACTGGAAACCGAGACGCCTGGAAGCCATTTGCACGCGGGAAACGACGCTAAACGGCCTTCCTGAGGTCTTCAATGGCATGCTGTCGGGCAAATCCTTCGGCCGCACCCTGGTCAAAATCGGCTAAACGCGAACCCGGTCACGCCGGGCGGACACCCCCCATTTTCCGTTGACACAAAGTCACACTACAATCGGCACTGGGGACAACTTGGGGTAAAGCATGGCGCGCATTCTGATCGTCGACGATTCACCTTCGCAGCTGCTGGGCATTCAGCGGATCGTCGAAAAACTTGGCCACGAATCACTCACCGCCGAAGACGGCGCCGCAGGCGTCGAAGTCGCCAAGCGCGAACTTCCGGACATGGTGCTGATGGACGTGGTCATGCCGAACCTCAACGGGTTCCAGGCCACGCGTACCTTGAGTCGCGAAGCCACCACCAAGCACATCCCGGTGATCCTGGTGACCACCAAGGATCAGGACACCGACCGCATGTGGGGACTGCGCCAGGGCGCCAAGGCCTATCTGACCAAGCCGTTCTCGGAAGACGAACTGGCCGAAGTCATCGAGCGCATCTTCAGCACCAGCGAAATGCCGCCGTCCACTGCAGCCTGACGCCAGTAGTCGGGCGACTCATGAAAACGACGGGTGCTTACCCGTCGTTTTCGTTTCCCTCGAACGCATTCGCCAGCATCCGATAGATGGTGCGCTGGCGCTCGTTGACCGCACGCGGCGCGGTGACCTCCAGTTCCACGATCTGATCGCCCGCAGGCGTACCGGGCAGTCCGCGTCCACGCAGGCGCAGCTTGCGTCCCGCTTCCGAATCGGCGGGAATCTTCAGCTCCACTGGACCGCCGAGGGTCTGCACGCTGACCGTCGCCCCGAGTGCGGCCTGCCAAGGAGCCACCGGTAGCACATAAATGATGTTGCGCCCGTCCACCTCGAACTGCGGATGCGCGGCGTACTCGATTTCCAGCAGCAGGTTGCCGCCGCCGTCGCCCTGTCCGGCCAGGCGGATCACCTGACCGGGGCGCACGCCCTTGGGCACGCGCACATCCAGCTGCTTGCCGTTGAGCCCCAAACGCACGCTGCCGCCGTCGTAGACCGCCTGCAGCGGCACCGACACCTTCGCGCGCGTATCGCCGGGAGGACGCGGTCCGCGCGCGCCGGCGCCCGGATGCGCGCGGCGCCCGAACAAGCCTTCGAAGAAATCGCTGAAGCCGCCGCCTGCCGCGCCGTCGCTGCCGAACACTTCCTCGAAGTCGAAGCCCGGGCCGCCGCCAACGCCGCCGCGTCCGAAATCGGGTGGCGGGCGGAATTCCTCGCCGGGCCGGTAACCTTGTGCGCGCAACTGGTCGTAGGCCTGGCGCTTCTGCGGATCGCGCAGAGCCTCATAAGCTTCGTTGACGCCCTTGAACTTCTCTTCGGCCCCTGCTTCCTTGCTGACGTCGGGGTGGTACTTGCGCGCCAACCGCCGGTAGGCGGTCTTGATCTCGGCATCGCCCGCGGTGGGTTCGACCCCGAGCACCTGGTAGTAATCCTTGAACTGCATCGCTTACCTCATGAACAATCGGCCCGCAATCCTGCGACTGCGAGCCGATTCTACTAGGACGGCCGCCGCTGCCGAGGCCGGCGCCCTGTCCATGTTGCTTACTGCACAGTCGGTTCGCCGACCTGGATGCGGCGCGGAGCCGGCTGGGCCTTCTTGGGAATGCTGATCTCCAGCACGCCGTTGCCGCCCTTGGCGACGATGCCTTCGGCGTCGGCGCTGTCCGGCAAAGCGAACTCGCGGTGGAACGCCCCCTGGCGCCGCTCGGTGCGCGAGTATTTCTCACCTTCACCGAGCGCCGGATTGGCGCGCTCGCCCTTGATGCTCAACACGCCCTTGTCCATCTGGATCTCGATCGCGTCGGCGGAGATGCCCGGCAGGTCGGCCAGAATCACGAAACGCTCCGCTTCCTCGCGCACGTCCACACGCGGCACCCACTGGGCTTCTGCGGGAGCGTTGGCGGCGGCCTTGTCGAAGAAGTGCTCGAACAACTGGTTGATCTGCTGCTGGCGCGCGACCTGGCGCGGCCAATGGCGGTAACGAACGGCATGCATGATGTGACTCCTGAATATTGTTTCCGGTAAGGAGCGGCACTCGGCCGCCATGGCCAAGAGATAGGAGTAAAGCGGCCGGTTTCAAGTACCTTTGACGCGGCCTTACCATTCCACCGCCTACCCTTCGTTCATTCTCAAGGAGTCTCCATGACCATCCAGACCGGCGATGCAATCCCCGAAATCACCCTGAAGCGCATCCGCGAGGGAGTGGAAACGGTGGACACGCCCACGTTGTTCCAAGGCCACAACGCGGTGTTGTTCGCGGTGCCCGGCGCCTTCACGCCCACCTGCTCCGAACGTCACCTGCCCGGCTTCATCGCGCACTTCGACGAATTCCGCAAGCGCGGCATAGACGTGTACTGCGTGTCGGTCAACGATCCCTTCGTGATGCAGGCCTGGGGCAAGTCGCAAGAAGTGCCGGAAGGCCTGCAGATGCTGGCCGACGGCAATGCCGATTTCACCCGCGCGCTGGGTCTGGAAATGGACGCCAGCGGCTACGGCATGGGCGTGCGTTCCAAGCGCTATGCCTTGTATGCGGAAGACGGCGTGGTCAGGCAGCTGTGGGTCGAATCCCCTGGCGAGTTCAACGTGTCTTCGGCCGAACACGTGCTGGAAAACCTGCCGAACTGATTCCCTCCCCTCCCCCACAAGGCCAGCCAATGTCCAAGCCCGCCAGCAAATCCAAGCCGCCGAAAGCTTCCACTGCCGGCAAGTCGCCTTTGACCGCCACCGCCACCTTGCGCGCCAACGCGCGCAAGAACATCGAAGACGGCGCAATCACCAGCACTTATGGCGCCGACAAGGAAGTGGTGATCCGGCTCTTGAACGAGGCGCTGGCCACCGAATGGGTCTGCGTATTGCGTTACTACCGCCACTACTTCATGGCCTCGGGCATGCTGGCCGACTCGATCAAGGCCGAATTTCTGGAGCACGCGCAGCAGGAACACGAGCACGCCAACAAGCTCGCCGAGCGCATCGTGCAGCTGGGCGGCGAACCGGACCTCGACCCGGACACGCTGACCAAGCGCGCGCATGCCGAATACAAGGTCGGCCACGACCTGCGCGACATGGTCAAGGAAGATCTGATCGCCGAGCGCATCGCCATCGACAGCTATCGCGAAATGATCAACTACATCGGCGACCGCGACACTACGACCAAGCGCATCCTGGAATCGATCCTGGCCCAGGAAGAAGAGCATGCCGACGAGTTTTCGGACCTGCTGGACGGCTGGATCGGCAACTAGCGTAGGAGCGTGTAGGAGCGACGTAAGTCGCGAAACCAAAGAACCCTCGACCGCTGAGCCGAGGGTTCTATGTCCAATCGCGACTCACGTCGCTCCTACGCACTCCTAAATCGCTCCTACAACAGTACCCGGAAACTGATGCGCGTCCAGGCGCCGCTTTCGGCCAGGGCCGTCAGCGTGTGTTCGCCCGCTTCGCCGTAATCGCGCTGGAACGCCTGCGCTCCGTTCGTCTCGGCGATCCATCTTCCATCCAGTAACCACTGCACTTTGGCGTCCGTGCCCAAGGCGCGTAGCTGCAGCCGTGCGCCATGCGCGCTGCCGGGCGCACGCGCGATCGTGGCCCGATCGTTGAGACCTTCGATCCGCAATTCGCTTGAAGCCTCGCGCCCATCCGAAACGCAGTCGGGAGACAGCACCGGAAGCCTGGACTGCTGCCGCACCTGCGATGACAGCCAGGGCGAAGCCAGCGCCGGCCAACGCGCGATTTGCGCGGTGCGCGACTCATGCGGCTTCGCGCATTCGCCCGAGAGCCGCAACCCCGTTTTCGCGTCCACCTCGAAGCGCTCGCGTCCCGTATTCCAGAGCCTGGCATCGCGCTCGGCGAAAGTCGGTGGAATGGCTCCGTCCAACGTCCATGCCTTCATCCGTCGCTGGCATAGCTGCGGGGCGTCTGCTTCAGGAGGCAGGCCCAACGGCCAGCAGATTTCCGCCTCGGCGACGTTGGCGGGCGGCGGCGCCGGCACGCCATCGCTGCGTGCTCGCGGCAGGCTGTCGATCACCTCGAACATCAGCGGCAATGCGGTGACCGCACCGTACTGCCCCGGCAAGGGCGTACCGTCCGGCCGACCCACCCACACGCCGACCGTGTAGCGGCGTGTGCCGCCGATCGCCCACGCATCGCGAAACCCGTAACTGGTGCCCGTCTTCCATGCCACGCGCGGACGCGAGCCGATGTCGAAAGTGCCCAGCCCGTAACCGGGCCTTGGATTGGCCTCGAGTATTTCGCGCAATATCCAGGCCGCTCCCGAGGACATCATGCGACGGTCGATGACCGGATCGGCATCGGTATAACGCACGCGTCCGGCGAGACCGTCGCGATTGAATGCGGCGAACGCGCCCACCAGGTCTTCCAGCCGCGCACCGGTGCCGCCCAGGATCATGGAGAGATTGGGTTTGCCGCCGCGCGGATATTTCAACTCGATGCCGCCGTTGGCCAGTCGCGCGGAAAAACGCGACGGCCCCACACGATCCAGCAAATCCACCGCGGGCACATTCAGAGAAAGCCGCAAAGCTTCGGCCGCACCGATGGGGCCGTTGAAGGCGGAATCGAAGTTTCCCGGACGGTAGCCGCCGAAAGTCTGCGGCGCGTCGATCAGCAGGCTCTCCGAGTGGATCAACCCGTCGTCCAGCGCCAGACCGTAGAGAAAAGGCTTCAACGTGGAACCCGGCGAGCGCCAGGCCTGCACCATGTCCACATGGCCCAACCGCTGCTTGTCGCCGAAAGTCACCGAACCGACGTAGGCGCGCGCCTGCATGCTGGCGTTGTCGACCACCAGCAGCGCCGCTGAAGTACGCTCGGGCAGATTGGAGAAATAGGCGGAGACGCGTTCCTCCAGCGTGCGCTGCAGCTCGGGATCGATACTGGAGACGATGCGCGCGGCTTTGGGATCGGCCTGATGCAGGCGTTCGGCCAGCAAGGCGGCGCTGAGCGGCGGTTTCAGGGAACGGGCGACCACCGATTCGACGCGGGCATCGTCCACCTCCGCCTGCGGCCAGACACCCAACGCGACCATGCGCTTGAGTACCTTGTCCCGTGCGATGCGCGCAGCTTGCGGATGCCGATCCGGGCGCAGCCGGCTGGGCGATTGCGGCAATACCGCCAGCAAGGCCGCTTCGGCCTGCGACAGACGCGACGCCGGCTTGCCCAGATAGGCCCAGCTTGCCGCTTCTACTCCCTCGATGGTGCCGCCGAAAGGCGCGCGCTCCAGGTACAACTGCAGGATCTCGCGCTTGGACAGGTGCGCTTCCAGCTGCAGCGCGCGCAACAGCTGCTTGGCCTTGCCCCATGGCGTGCGCGAGTGCGGGTCAAGGATGCGCGCGACCTGCATGGTCAGGGTGGAACCGCCGGAAACGATGCGTCCGCCGCGCAGCCACTGCCCGCCTGCGCGCAGCAGCGCCCATGGATTGATGCCGGGGTGCTTCCAGAACCAACGGTCTTCGTAGTTGAGCAGCGCCTGCAAGTAGAGCGGCGATACGGTTTCGGGAGTGGCCGGGTAGCGCCAGACGCCATTGCGATCGGCGAAGGCGCGCAACGGAGTTCCGTCGCGCGCCACTACCAGAGTGCTGGTATCGCGGGCTTTGGGGAGTGGTGGCGGGAAAGTGATATCCAGGACGAGGATCGTCACCAACAGGATTACCGTGCCCCAGCGCAGCCAAGGCAGTCCACGTCGTCGTAGCCAACCGTCATTCCAGCGCAAGCTGGAATCCATTTTGCTTTTGAACCATCCGGACAAGAGAGAACCAGGAGCAAGATCAAGATGGATCCCGGCTTGCGCCGGGATGACGTCGGTTAATTATCCTGCCAACCACCGATCACGGCTGCACCACCGTGATCGAAGCCGGCGTCGACTTGCCCACGCCGCGGATATCCGGGCGGTACATGTCTTCCACCAGCGGCGGCGGCACGCTGTAGGTGCCAGGGGTGACCGCACGGACCAGGTAGAACACCTTGGCGGCGTCGCCGCGATCCAGCTTCAAGGCGGCCACGTAACGATCGTCGCGGTACTCCTCGTGCTTGACGTCGGCCGAGCCGGAGCGGTCTGTGATGTTGATGCCGTCCACCACTACGTCCGCCCACTGCTTGGCGTCGCCCAGGTTGAAGTTCTCGATCTCAAGACCGGCCGGCAGCAGATCGGTGAACAAAGCGTCGGGCATGCTTACGTTGGCGGTGATGCTGACCCGCACGATCAATGCCTCGCCCTCCTTCAAGGTGCTGCCCTTCCACTCCTTGCCATCGGTCGTGTAATAGCTGCGTTCGATACCGATCTGCTTGTTGTCGAAAGCCGGCGCACTGCGCGGAATGCCGGCGATTTCCAAGCTGGCGAACAGCGGCGGCGCGCCCTCCGGGGTGAACTTCACGCCCTTGGCCAGAGTGGCGTAGTCGAACCCACGGCCGAACAGCTTGGTCGGCGCAATGCTTTCGCTTTCGCCGCCTACGCTGTAGCTGCCGGAAACGAGCTTCTTCTGATCCGCCATCAAGGCTTTGCCCAGACGCGCCAGCGCCACCTGCTCCTGCGTGCTGAGATACATCCAGCCGCTGTTGCGTCGCGCGTCCAGTTCCCGGCCCAGCGCGACCGAACGCGCATCGTAAGCCGGCTTGGACAGCTTGCGCTCGTGCACCAACGCGATCATCAAGGCGTCGTCGCGCACGCGGCTGCCGTAGTCGCCCAGATAGCCCGGACGGTCGCCGGCCTTGGCGAAGCCATCGGCGATCGCCTTCTCGCCTCGCTTCTTGTCGCCTTGCAGCGACAGCGCGATGCCCAGGTGGACCAATGGCAGTCCGGTGAGGCTCTTGCCGCGCTCGTTATCGTATAGCGCACGCAGCGTGCCCAGTGGCGCGCGGTTCACCCGGGCCAGCACATAACCGGAATAGGCCTGGCTGGCGAATTTGAGATGGTCGCGCGAATCGTAGCCATAGAACTGCGCACCGCCGGCCAGCAGGTCCTCGCTCAGGCGGGTCAAGGCTTTCTGCAGCACCGTATCCGGCACAGCGAAGCCGCCCTCCTTCGCATCCAACAGGAACTCCACGATGTAAGGCGTCAGGCCCGGATTGACGTAGCCGTCATCGCCCCACATCGAGAAATGGCCGGTGGACACCTGCATGGAAGCCAGACGACCGAAGGCGCCCTCCATGCGTTCGCGGCGTTTCTTCGGATCCAGGCCCTTCACGCCCAGCATCTTCGCCGTCGCATCGTCCAGCTCCAACGCGGCATAGCCCTTGCTGGTGGTCTGTTCGGCGCAACCGTACGGATACTCCAGCGCGCCTTGCAAGGCACTGGCGAACGGGATCGGCGGCAGCGCACTGACCATCATGCGTACGTTGACCGAACCGGTCATCAGGCCATCGGCGAAACCGCTTCCCAGTTCAACCGGCGCCAGCGTGTCCAGCACCCGCGTCTGCGAACGCAGCACCGACGGCCAGCCGGCGCGCACCGGCACGTCGTACTTGCGGTCCACCTTGAAGCCGCCTCCGTCCACCCGCACCCGCACCTGCGCAGTGGTGTAGCCCTCGCCCGCGGTGATCGGGAAACTGAGCGTGGTCTTGGCGTCCTTGCCGAGTTTGGCGCTGCGCGAAGCCTGCGCGATCGACAACGGACCGATGCCATCCACCTGCACCTTGAAATCGCCCGGCTGCCCGGTGAAATTCTGCACATCCAGGGTCACCGTGCTCTTGTCGCCCGGCGCCAGTACGCGCGGCAGGCTGGCTTCGGCCACGATGGGCGCGCGCACCAGGGTTTCGCGATCCTTGTTGCCGTAACGATCCTCCGAGTACACCAGCACCGACACCCGCAAGGTGCCGTTGAAATCCGGAACCTTCAACTTGACCCGCGCATTGCCCTTCGCATCCAACTGCACCGGGCCAGCGAACAAGTCCACGGTCTGCACGCGCGAGGTCGGGCGCTTGGCCTGCGGCAACGCCGCCAGCGCCATGTCGCCGCCGAAACGGATCTTGGCGGTATCGCCTTCGAAACTCTCGATCACGCGGCCGTACACGTCGTACGCATCCACGCCCAGGCGACGCTGGGCGAAGAACTGCGCGTTGGCGTCGGGCACCGGGAAGCGGGTGATGTTGAGGATGCCGACATCCACCGCCGAGACGGTCACGAACGCCTGCTTTCCGGCTAGTTCGGGCACGCTGACGGTGACCGGCAGGTCCTGCTCGGGTCGCATCTGCTTCGGCGCGACCAGTCCTACCGAGACCCGGCGCGCCCTGCGATCCATCGGCACATGCGCCACGCCCACGGCACGCGCAGGAGTGATCTTGCTGGGCACGGAACCGCCGCGGAATACCAGCGCAGTGACGTACACGTCATGGCGTTCCCAGTCCTTGGTCACCGGGATCTCGAAAGTGCTGCCCGGCTTGGCGTCTATCTCCTGCACGTAAAGCATGCGGTCGCTCTCGACCATCAGCAGACCCTTGCCGGGATGCGGCGGAGTGACCGTGACCTTGAGCGTATCGCCGGCCTTGTAGCCGGTCTTGTCCAGCGCGATCTTCACCTTGTCGGGACGCGCATCCAGCCCGCGGTTCTCGTCGTCCCAGCTCCAGCCTGCATTGAACGGATAGCGCGTGGTCAGGCCGGTCGCCGGATCGAATACTTCCAGCCGGTACCCACCCCACTCCACCGGGTAATCGACTTTGGCGGCAGTGGCGCCGATGTCGATGGTCTTCACTTCTTTGTTCTCGAAGCGTTGGGTGAAGTCGTAATCCCAACCATCATCTTCGTCGTAGTTCCAGTGGTAGTCGCGGATTTCGCGTACCAGCGTGACTTTGAGGCCCTTGGCCGGCTGCGGCTTGCCGGCAGCGTCCACGCGCACCAGCTCGAAGCGCGCATTGCTGTTGGCGTCGGCGCCGTCCTTGTCGTCGAACAGCGGACGCACGCCGACCAGCGCATTGGCCGGCCACAGCACGCGCTTGAGCGTGCGGTTGACGGTGCGGCCGCCGGTTTCGTAGACGCTGCCGGAAACGACCGCCGCGATCGTGCTGGTGGGCTTGGCTTCGGCGGGCAGCGCGATGTCTTCCTCGTAGACGCCTTCGGCATCGAAGGTCGTGTCGATGATGTCCTTGGCTTCCTTGGGCAAGCTCAAGGTGGGATCGCCGAAGAAATAACCGGGCAATTGCTCCAGCGGATGCTGCTCCACTGCGACCGCGAGCTTGGCGGTGAAACGGTTGCCGTCGGCCGGCGCGCCGTACAGATACGCCGCCTTTGCCTTCAGCTTGAACGGCTCGCCCGGCTTGAGCACCTGCTGGGCGGCTTCCAGATCCAGTTTCATGCGCTCGGGCAGGAATTCCTCGATGCGCAGGGTCATGCCCTGCACGGCTTCCTTGCTGGCCGGATCGGTGCGGAATTCGACCTGCCAGCGTCCGGTCGGCGCTTCCGTCGGGATGGCCTGTTCGAAACTGAAATAGCCCTGCGCGCCCGGCTGGATGCGGGTCTCGCGGAAGGTCTTGCCGTCCGGCTGCTTCAGGCGCAGGAAAATCGGCTGTGGTTTGGTGGGCTTGCCGTCGTTGTCCCGCAGCAGCGCATTGATGCGCACGGTTTCGCCCGGACGATAGAGATCGCGCCCGGACCAGGCGAAAACATCGAACCAGGCCGCCTCGCGTCCCGCGACCGAGAACTCGGACAGATCCAGCGCCGGCTGGTTGAACGGCAGCATGGACACGTCCTTGTCGCGCTTGGCGATCAGCACCTGTCCCGCATCGAGCTTGTAGTTGAGCAGCGCGTTGCCGTTGCTGTCGGTCTCGCCCTTCAGGAACACCTCGCCCTGGGGGTCGAGGATCTTCAGCTCCACGCCGCCGATGGCATCGCCATTGTTCAACGAGGCCGTGTGCACGAACAATTTGTCTTTGTAGGCGCGTGCATGCAGGCCGATGTCGCTGACCGTGAAGAAGGCGGTTTCGAAATCGCCGGAGAACTTGCCGGTCCGCTTCATCACCGCGAAATACAGGCCGGGATCCTGCAGCTCCTTGATGTCCTGGATGGGAAGGTAGGTCAGCATGCGTTCGTTGGGCTTGCCGCCCAGCACGAAGCGGTTGACGTAGACCGGCTCGGCCAGTTCGCCTATCGGCGTGTTGTCGTTGTACTCGCTATCCAGGTCCCAACTGCCGCGCCTGCCGCCACGCTGGTATTCGGAAAAGAACTTGGGCAGGTTCTTCTCGCTGACGCGCAGGAACTCCACGTCCACTTCCTTGACGTTGATCGACACCACCGGCAGTCCGCGGCTTTCGCGTGCCGGCAGCACGCTGCCCTGCGAAGCGAAACCCACGGCGGGATCGAGCTGGCCGGTATGGACTTTCTCCTTCAGCTCCTTGCCCAGCCGGTTGCCGTCGGCGGCAAGCAGGTCGGCGCGCACCAGGACCTCGTAGTCCTTGGCCGCCTCCACGTACGGGAAGCGCAGGATCAGGCCCTTTTCGTCCAGCACCCAACTGCCTTTGACGATGGCCCCCTTGTCGTCGGTCACTACCAGCAGATCGTCGAAGTTCTGCGAGCCCACTAACGGGCGGCTGAATTCCAGGGCGATGGAGAGATCGCCGTCGTGCTCGTCCGGATAGATGCTGGCCAGCGCGAAGCCTTTGATCTCTTCCTTCTGCGCCTTGATCGGTTCGCCGCTCGGCTCGGGAAGCTGCCCGGTTTCGTTGCGCTTGCAGGCGCCCAGCGCCAACAGCATCAATGCCGAAACGAAAAACGCGCGTACCCAGCGGTTACGCGCGTTCGACTTTGCCCGAGATGCCGATTCCATTTGCATTTCCCTGCCCAGATTGTATTGGCAGTATAGAACGCAAATCTGGTCCGCTTGGGGTCAAGTCAACTCAGATTCTGCGAGGGCGAATTCTTGTCCCTCGACAATTGTTGATCGACTCTGCTTTGCCCCCTTTGGAAAAGGGGGCTACGGGGGATTTGCTCTTGGCGCGAAAAGCAAATCCCCCTCGATCACCCTTTTGCAAAGGGGGGTTACTTCGCTCAGGCTTCCGGGGTGAGGCTCGGCAGTGACGCGCTATCTGCAACCACGTCGTCGTCCTCGTCCAGCGAAGCATCCAGACGCTCCACCGCCTGCAGGGTTTCTTCCTTGGCCAGCTTGATCAGGGTCACGCCCTGGGTATTGCGGCCCACCTGCGATATTTCCGCGGCGCGGGTACGCACCAGAGTGCCGCCGTCGGAAATCAGCAGCACTTCGTGGTGGTCGGACAGCTGCACCGCACCGACCAACTGGCCGTTTCGCGCCGAAGTCTGCAGGGCGATCACGCCCTGGGTACCGCGACCCTTGCGCGGATAGTCCTCGACCGGAGTGCGCTTGCCGTAACCACGCTCGCTGGCGGTCAGGATGTCGCCGTCGCCTTCGACCACGATCAGGCTGCGAACCTGCTCGCCCTTGGCCAGACGGATGCCGCGCACACCGGTGGTGTTGCGGCCGGTGCTGCGCACTTCCTTCTCGGCGAAACGCACGGCCTTGCCGTTGGAAGCGAACAGCATCACGTCGCGGCTGCCGTCGGTCAGGGCCACACCGATGAGCGCGTCGCCTTCGTCCAGGTTGATGGCGATCTTGCCGCGCGACAGCCGGTAGGCGAACTCGGTAAGCGGAGTCTTCTTGACTGTGCCGTCCTGGGTGGCGAACAGCACGTACTGGCCTTCGGCGTATTCGCGCACCGGCAACACCGCCTGCACGCGTTCGCCGGCTTCCAGCGGAATCCAATTGATGATCGGACGCCCTCGCGCATTGGAGCCTGCTTCCGGCAGCTGGTACACCGACAGCCAGAACACGCGCCCGCTGCTGGTGAAGGTCAGCAGGGTGTCGTGGGTGTTGACCAGCCACAGCTGATCGATGAAATCCTCTTCCTTGGTCGCCGCCGCGCTGCGTCCACGGCCGCCGCGGCGCTGGGCGCGATAGGCGCTGGCCGGCTGGCGTTTGGCGTAACCGGCATGCGACAGGGTCACCACCACGTCTTCCGGCGCGATCAGGTCCAGGATGTCCAGGTCTTCTTCGCTGTGGCGGATTTCGCTGCGGCGTGCGTCGCCGAACTCTTCCTTGATGTTCAGCAGTTCGGTGCGGATCACCTCCAGCAGCACATCCGGGTTTTCCAGGATGCGGATCAGGCCGCCGATGGTTTCCAACAGCTCCTTGTATTCCTCGGTCAGCTTTTCCTGCTCCAGACCGGTCAGGCGATGCAGCCGCATCTCCAGGATCTGGGTGGCCTGGATCTCGGTCAGCTGATACGCGCCGTCAAGGAAGCCGACGCCAGCAGGCAGATCTTCCGGCCGCGAGGTATCGGCGCCGGTGGCCGCCAGCAAAGCGCCGACCAAGCCGGGCTCCCAGGTCTTGGCCAGCATGCGCTCGCGCGCTTCGCCGGGATTGGCCGAGGTCTTGATCAGTTCGATCATCTCGTCGATGTTGGCCAGCGCGACGGTCAGACCTTCGAGGATGTGCGCGCGGGCGCGGGCCTTGCGCAGTTCGAAGATGGTGCGGCGGGTGACCACTTCGCGGCGGTGGCGGATGAACGCCTCCAACATCTGCTTCAGGTTCAGCGTCTGCGGACGGCCGTCGACCAGCGCCACCATGTTGATGCCGAACACCGACTCCATCTGGGTCTGCTGGTACAGGTTGTTGAGGACCACGTCGGCCGAATCGCCGCGCTTGACCTCCATGTAGATGCGCATGCCGTCCTTGTCGGACTCGTCGCGCAGCTCGCTCAGGCCTTCCAGCTTCTTTTCCTTGACCAGCTCGGCGATCTTCTCGATCAGCCGCGCCTTGTTCACCTGGTACGGGATCTCGGTGACGATGATCGACTCGCGGCCGGTGTCGTCGTTGACCTCGATGGTGGCGCGGGCGCGCATGCGCACCCGGCCACGGCCGGTGCGGTAGCCAGCCACTATCCCGCTGGTGCCGTTGATGATGCCCGCGGTGGGGAAATCGGGGCCGGGGATGTATTGCATCAACCCATCGACGTCGATTTCCGGGTCGTTGATCAGCGCGATCAGGCCGTCGATGATTTCGGTGAGGTTGTGCGGCGGGATGTTGGTGGCCATGCCCACCGCGATGCCGGCCGAGCCATTGACCAGCAGGTTCGGGAACCGGGTCGGCATGACCGTCGGTTCGTATTCCTTCTCGTCGTAGTTGAGCTGGAAGTCGACGGTTTCCTTGTCGATGTCCGCCATCAGCTGGTCGGTCAGGCGCGACATGCGCGCCTCGGTGTAACGCATGGCGGCGGCGGAGTCGCCGTCGACCGAACCGAAGTTGCCCTGCCCGTCCACCAGCAGGTAGCGCAGCGAGAACGGCTGGGCCATGCGCACCAGGGTGTCGTACACCGACTGGTCGCCGTGCGGGTGGTACTTACCGATCACGTCGCCGACGATACGCGCCGACTTGAAGTGGGCCTTGTTGCTGTGCGCGCCAAGTTCGTTCATCGCGAACAGGACGCGGCGATGCACGGGTTTCAGGCCATCGCGTACGTCGGGAAGCGCGCGCCCCACGATCACGCTCATGGCGTAGTCCAGGTAGCTGCGGCGCATCTCGTCTTCGAGGTTGACCGGGATGATTTCCTTGGCGAGTTCTGCCATTCGGGTTCCGTTTTCTGGTTATTTCTACGGCCAAAGACCGGGCTGCCGAAGCAGGTTCGGCGGGCCGGAAATCGGTGGGATTTTCAACCTGAAAAGTGTACCACAAAACAGGGCTTTTCTGCAGGCGTATTTTCCAGAAAAACAAGCACTTGCAGCTCCCGTAGCCTGTCTTTCCTTCTCCGTCCGGGAGAAGGGAAAATCAATGACCGAAAGCAGCCCGCATCTTTTCTGCGGTCGGCTGCTCTATCACGCCCTTCTCAGTGACGATGGCATCGATCAACTCACCCGGGGTGACGTCGAAGACCGGGTTCCAGGCGCGGATGCCTTCAGCGACGATGCGCACCCCGCCGATGCCTAGCATTTCGCCCGGATCGCGTTCCTCGATTTCGATCAGATCGCCAGTGGCGGTGTCCATGTCCACCGTCGAGGACGGCGCCACCACCATGAACCTGACCCCGTGATGGCGCGCGGCGATGGCCAGCTGGTAGGTCCCGATCTTGTTGGCGGTGTCGCCGTTGGCGCAGATCCGATCGGCGCCGACGATTACCCACTGCACCGCTCCGGTCTTCATCAGGTGCGATGCCGCGGAATCTGCGATCAGGGTCGCGTCGATCCCGTCCTGTTGCAGTTCCCAGACCGTCAGCCGCGCGCCCTGCTGCCAGGGCCGGGTTTCGTCGGCGAATACCCGGGCGATGCGGTCCTGCGCGACGCCGGCGCGGATCACGCCGAGCGCGGTACCGAAGCCCGCCGTGGCCAGCGAACCGGTATTGCAATGGGTCAGCACGCCGCTGCCGGGTTCTATCAAGCCGGCGCCCAACGCGCCCATGTGGCGGTTGGCGGCGAGGTCTTCCTCCGCAATAGCCTGCGCCTCGCGCTCCAGCACCTGTTGCCAGTCCGCACCGGCGGGCTGCAGCACCCGGCGCATGCGGGCCAAGGCCCAAGCCAGATTGACCGCGGTCGGCCTGGCTGCGTTCAACCTCTGCAGGGCCGGCTCCAGCTTGAGCGCCGCCTCGGCGCCATCGGCGGCCTCGATCTCGCGTGCCGCCAGCACCACCCCCCAGCCCGCGGCAATGCCGATGGCCGGCGCGCCACGGACCGCCAGCGAATGGATCGCGGCGGCTACTTCATCGCTGCTGCGGGAACTGAGATGTTCGACCTGGAAAGGCAGTTTGCGCTGGTCCAGCAGATCAAGCGTTTCCCCGGTCCAGAGGATCGGGCGAATCCGGTCGTAGCGGGCATAGTCGATATCTTTTTCCATGCCTCAAGTTTAAATCATCGCCGGTAAGCGAAGCGTTGCGCTCAATACACGCCGAATTCCGCGCGGCAACCTTTGTCGACCCAGATACCCGCGCTGTCCCAGCCCCAATTGGTTCCTTTCACGCAGCGCGTCCGGGACAGCTGGCGCAAAAGGTCCACTCCCTTTTCCACCGTTACCTCGCAACGCTTCCGCTGCCTGTCATCGGATTCGCACAGGAGTTTCGTCGAACGGGTCTCTATGGGTGACGCGGTGGCGTCGGTTTTGCCCACCCTGAATTCGGCCCGGCACCCGCGCGCTGTCCAGATACCGGTCTCGTCGTAGCCCCAGTCCAGGTTTTCGACGCAATCCGAGTCGGACAACAGCCGCGTCAGGCGCACGCCATTGCGGGTTTCCGCGAGACAGTGTTCCACACGATTGGCCCGGGATTCACAGCGCACCAGCGTGCCGTCGACCTTGTCCTCTACCGGGACCGACTTGCCGGTAATGAATTCGGCGCGGCAACGGTGCGACACCCAGACTCCGTGCCGATCGTAGTCCCAGTTACGCCCTTGCATGCAGGGCGTTTTCGACAACTGCTTGACCAAAGTGATCCCTTCGTCGGTATCCACCTCGCAGTAGTGCTGCTCGGTGCGGTCGGATTCGCAACGAAAACGCATGCCGCTGGCCGTTGGCGGTTCGCCGAACGCATCGGCCGAACATGCCAGCAGCAGCACCAAGCAGACTTTCGAAAGGAGTTTCATGCTTGCCCCCGTAACGCCAGCGACAGAGTCACACGAATCCCGTTAACGAATATGAAAAATAAGGCGCCTCAACGCCCGATCCGCCGATATCCATTCAGGCTTCCCTGAATCGGAAAGCCAGCACATCGGCAATGCGGTCGGTGCCCATCATGGCCATGAGCAATCTATCCACGCCCAGCGCTACTCCCGCGCACGCGGGCAACCCACCGGCCATGGCGTCGAGCAGGCGTTCGTCCACTGGCGGCAGCGACGCGATCCTCGACTCGCGCACCGACAGATCGCGCATGAAACGCAGGCGTTGCTCGGTCGCATCGGTCAGTTCGTGGTACCCGTTGGCCAGTTCGTGACTGCCCAAGTACAACTCGAAGCGTTCGGCCAGCGGCGGATCGCCGGGGCGGATTCTGGCCAACGCGCACTGCGACGCGGGCCAGTCGCGGACCACGGTAATGCGGTCCGCCGGGAACGCAGGTTGCAGCAGGTGGGTGATCAGCAGGTCCAGCCAGTCGTCGCGCGTCAGCCCCTCTGCGTCGATGCTGTGTGCGGACAAAGGCGCGCGCAGTTGCTGGTCGGAAGCAGTGAACGGATTCAGGCCGAGCCCTTGTTGGAACAGCTCGAGGTAAGTGCAGGAAACCACTTCGGCTTCGCGGCGGATCAGGCCGAGTGCGCGTTGCACCAGTTGCACGGTTTCCTCGATCAGCTGCAGGTGGTCCCAGCCCACGCGATACCATTCGAGCATCGTGAACTCGGGGTTATGGCGTCCGCCCGCCTCGCCGTTGCGGAACACGCGACCCAGCTCATAACAGTCGCCCACGCCCGCGGCGAGCAGACGTTTTAGCGGGTACTCGGGCGAGGTGCGCATCCAGCGCGTACGCGCGCCCGCTTCGGAGTGCCCGGTGAAGTGGGTGGTGAAGCTTTCGATATTGGGTTCGGTGTTGCCGGCCTCCGACAGGATGGGCGTCTCCACCTCCAACACGTCGCGTTCGGCGAAATACAGGCGGAACAGCGCGTTGACCGCCGCGCGCAGGCGCAGCGCATCGAGGTTGGCAGGCGGCGTGGCACGCTGCTTCCTTTGCGTCATGAATGCTTTGCCAGAAAATCCAACAACCTCTGCTCATCCCATACTTCGACCCCGAGTTCCTCTGCTTTGGCAAGCTTGGATCCGGCCGCCTCGCCTGCCACCACCAGGCTGGTCTTCTTGGAAACGCTGCCTGCGACCTTGGCGCCCAGCGCTTCGAGTTTCTCTCCGGCTTCGTCGCGACTCATCGAGGACAGGCTGCCGGTCAAGACCACGGTCTTGCCATCCAGCGGCCCTGCGACGATGGCTTCCGTTTCAGGAACTGCGGCCAGCAGCTGGCCGATGGCATCACCGCTTCGCAGCAACAGGCTGGCGTTGTCCGGTACCTCAAGCCACGTCGCCAACGCATTGGCGGATTCGGAAGGCAAGCCAGCGCTTACGAACTGATGCGCAGGCGCATCCACCAGCGCCTGCGCCGTGCCGAAGGCGTTGCCGAGTTGTTCGGCGCGGACGCGGGTGACCTTGGGAATTTCCAGGTCCACCAGCAATGTCGCGACGTCCAGGCCTTCGCGCAGTTTCGCGGTCGGCGGATGCGCATCGGAAATCTTCACCCCTCGCGCCAGCAACTCGTCGATGACCTGCTGGTTGCCGGGCTGGTCCAGGAAATGGCCGATGGAACGCGCGACCTCGCCGCCGACATCCGGGACATGCTTGAACAAAGGCCATGGCAGGTGCCGGATCACTTGCAGATCGCCGAACCATGCCGCCAATGCTTTGGCGGTGCTTTCGCCGACATGCTGGATGCCGAGAGCGAACAGGAACCTCTCCAGCGTGGTGTTGCGGCTGCGATCGACGGCCTCGATCAGGTTCTCCGCCCATTTGGTGGCGACTTTTCCCGCTTTGACCGTCTCCGGCGTGGTGCCATCGCGCTCGTCCGCGCGACGTTTCATTTCCAGCAGGTCTTCCAGGGTCAGTTTGTACAGGTCCGCCACCGATTGCAGGTAACCCAGGTCGGACAGTGCCTCGATGAAACGGTCGCCCAGGCCGTCGACATCCATCGCCCGTCGCGAGGCGAAATGGCGGATAGCTTCCTTGCGCTGCGCCGGACAACTCAACTCGCCCGAACAGCGCCAAGCCGCTTCCCCTTCTTCGCGCACGATCTCCGAACCGCAGATGGGGCAAGCCGCAGGCATCTTCCACGGCTTGGCGCCTTTCGGCCGTTGCTCCAGCATCACGTTGACCACTTCCGGGATCACGTCGCCGGCGCGGCGCACGATCACCGTATCGCCCACGCGCACGTCCAGTCGCGCGATCTGGTCGGCGTTATGCAGGGTCGCGTTGGTGACGACCACACCGGCGACCTGCACAGGCTTCAAGCGTGCGACCGGCGTGGCCGCGCCGGTGCGGCCGATCTGTATCTCGATGGCCTCGACCGTGGTGGACTGTTCCTGGGCGGGGAACTTATGCGCGATCGCCCAGCGCGGCGCGCGCGAGACGAAACCCATCTCGCGCTGGCCGGCGTTGTCGTCCAGCTTGTAGACCACGCCGTCGATGTCGAAGGCCAGCGCATCGCGTTTGCCGCCGATCCGCCCGTAGTAATCGAGCAGGCCTTGGACGCCCTCGACCACTTTCGATTCCGAACTGACCGGGAACCCCCATTCGCGCAGCTGCTTGAGCGTCGCCGAATGCGTGTCCGGCAACGCGCCGCCCTCGACCAAGCCGACGCCATAAGCGAAGAAGGCCAGCGGGCGCTGCGCGGTCAGGCGCGGGTCGAGTTGGCGCAGCGATCCCGCGGCGCCGTTGCGCGGATTGGCCAGTACTTTGCCGCCGTGCAGACGCGCCTGCTCGTTGTATTTCTCGAAAGCGGCGCGCGGCATGTACACCTCGCCTCGCACTTCGAGGATCGCGGGCCAGCCTTTTCCGCGCAGGTGCAACGGAATGGCTTTCACCGTGCGCAGATTGGCGGTGACGTCCTCGCCACTGGCGCCGTCGCCGCGGGTGGCGCCTTGCACGAAGCGGCCCTTTTCGTAACGAAGACTGATGGCGAGGCCGTCGAGTTTCGGTTCCGCCGAGAATTCCAGCACTGGGCGCTTCAGTTTTTCCTCGATGCGGCGCACGAAGTCGCGCACCTCGGCTTCGCTGAAGGCATTGCCCAGCGAAAGCATGGGAATGGCGTGGCGGACTTCAGCGAACTTCGAGGACGGGGCATTGCCGACGCGCTGGGTCGGGGAATCGGGCGTCGCCAGCTCCGGGTGCGCGGCCTCCAGCTCGTCCAGCTCGCGCAGCAGCCGATCGTACTCGGCGTCCGGGATATTGGGTTCGTCGAGGACGTGGTAGCGGTAGCTGGCGTCGTCGAGCTGTTGGCGGAGTTTGGTGGCGCGGGTGGCTGGGTTAGTCATATGCAGTAGCGGCTTTTCGAGCCCTTCTCCCCTCGGGAGAAGGTGGCGCGTAGCGCCGGATGAGGGTACGGCGGAGTCAGTGTCGTCGTAACCATCATGGCTTCGCCGTACCCTCACCCCAACCCCTCTCCCGCAGGGAGAGGGGCTCAATCACCAGCGCGGCGACTTGGTCAGCGGCGGCGCTTCGTGCTGGCGGTCGTAGGCGCGCAGCTCCTCGCGGATATGCATGATGCGCTGGCGGCCCAGCGCGTTGCGGCTGTCGTCCAGGACCACGCCGTCCAGCAGCTCGGCCATGCGCTGCACATTGGGCAGCAGCTTCTCCCAGGCGTCCAACGCGGTCAGCGGCGCCGGCAGCGTGAGGAAGAAAGCGATGGCCGGCGTTTCCAGTTCGCGGATGTTGGCCATGTCGAAACTGCCGGGCTGCAGGATATTGGCCATGCTGAAGATGGGGCCGCGCTCGGGATGGTTTTCGACCAGACGGTGGAACACGTTCATATGGCCGAAGGTCAGGCCGGTTTTTTCCGCGGCGACGACGATGTCCTCGCCACGCAGGGTATGGCCGGCACGCGCGGCGACGTAGAGCGAGACGATTTTGTCGAAATCCTGGCTGGGACGCTTGCCCAGATCGCTTTCGATGGCGCCGCCGGGCAGGCCCAGTTCCGGCTGGGAAACCGCATCGCTGCTGTAATCCAGGCCCGAACCGTCCGCGGAAAGGTCCCCGGCCAGGCTGGGCTCAGTGCGCGCGCCATCGCGTTCGCCGGGCTCGATGCGTTTGCCCTGTTTCGATTTCTTGGGGCGGCCGAAGAAGACGATCGCCACGATCAGCAGCACGCCTGCGATCAGGATGCCGATTCTAAGCAAGGCCATGTCGGACATTTATCTGTTTCTCCGCGCGGGGGTCGCTGAGGGGATCGTGCTTGTCAAAGCCGTGCTTATCAAGATCGCGCTTTTCAGGGTCCTGTTTGCAAGGGTCGTGCCGCCCAAGGCCATGTCGCCCAAAATCAGGCGGCGCCGGCCAGGCGTGCGGCCTCTTCCAGGTCCACCGAGACCAGACGGCTGACGCCAGGCTCCCGCATGGTAACGCCACTGAGCTGGTGTGCGGCTTCCATGGTCGACTTGTTGTGGCTGACGAACAGGAACTGCACCTTCTCGCTCATTTCCTTGACCATGGCGGTGAAACGGCCGACGTTGGCCTCGTCCAGCGGGGCGTCGACCTCGTCCAGCAAGCAGAACGGCGCAGGATTGAGCTGGAAGATGGCGAATACCAGCGCCACCGCGGTCATCGCCTTCTCGCCGCCCGAGAGCAGCGAGATATTGGAGACGCGCTTGCCGGGCGGACGGGCCATGATCGCCACGCCGGTGTCCAGCAAATCTTCTCCGGTCAGCTCCAGATAGGCGTGGCCGCCGCCGAACAGGCGCGGATAAAGTTCCTGCACGCCAGAATTCACCCGGTCGAAAGTGTCTTTGAAGCGGCCGCGGGTCTCGCGGTCGATCTTGCGGATCGCCTCTTCCAGGGTCTCCAGCGCCGAGGTCAGATCGGCGTTTTGCGCCTCCAGGTATTCGGAGCGCTGTGAGGCTTCGCCGTACTCGTGGATCGCGGCCAGGTTCACCGGCTCCAGCCGGCGCATCTTGCCGTCGATGTTGCCGACCGCCTGCTCCCAGTCGGCCACGGCGGCGACTTCGGGCAGGCTGTTGATGACGTCTTCCAGCACGAATCCCGCTTTGACCACGGCGCCCGACAGCTGCTCGGCCTTCAGGCTCAGCGCCTGCTGGTCCAGCTTGCGCTGCGAAATCACCTCGCGCTGGGTCAGCGACTGCTCATCGCGCTGGTGGCGCACCTGCTCGAAGTTGCGCAGGTCGTTGTCGATACCCTCCAGCGCCGCGCGCGCTTCGCCCAACTGGCGGTCGGCCAGCACGCGTTGCTCCAGGGCGGCCTGGCGTTCGTTTTCCAGCGATTCGACCGGAGAGTCGCCGGCGCTCAACTGCGAGGAAAGTTCGCCCAGGCGCGAATCGAGCTGGCCGCGCTGGCCGCTCATGCGTTCCAAGGCCTGGCTCAAGGCCACGATCTGGGTGCGTTGGGATTCCAGGGTCAGCGCCAGCGCATGGGCGCTGTCGCGAGAACTGCGGGCCGCATCGCGCGCGGCGTCGCGCGCTTCGGCCAACTGGCGGCGCTCGGCATCCAGCGACTGGCGTGCGGTTTCCAGTTCGGCCATGCGGCTGATGGCGTCCTCAAGCCTGGAACGGGCCTCGCGGGCCTGCTCGCGGCTGTTGTCGAGGGTTTCATGCAGCTGCAGCAGTTCGCCGTCGATGCGGTCGATGCGGTTGCGTGCGGATTCGACCCTGCCCTGTTGGCTCTGCAACTGGCCGGCGAGTTCGGAAACGCCGCGGTGGGCGATGTAGAGCGCGCGCTGCGCGTCCTCGCGGTGCTGTTCGGCGGCGAGCAACTGGTCGCGGAAGCTGGTCAGCAATTGGTCGAGTTCGGCTTCGCGCTTCTGCAACGCTTCGATTTCCACGCGCAGCGACTGGATGTCGCGCTCGCGCAGCAAGGCGCCCTGCTTGGCCGCGCCCGAACGCAACACGCGCACCCAACCGGCGCCCATGCGTTCGCCGCTGCGGGTGATGACCGATTGATCGGTATGCCCGCCCTCGCCGAGTTTCGGCAGCAGGCGGCGTGCTTCGGCCAGGTCCTCGGCGACGTGCAAACGCGCGAGCAGGCGACGGATCGCCAGTGGGCCCTGTACTTTCGCCGCAAGCGAAGTCGGCGCGAAGGAAGAACCGTCGTCATCGGAAGACACCAGTGCGATCCGGCCTTCGCCGAGTTCGCCCAGCGCTTCGACCAGCGTTTCAGGGGCATCGACGAGAACGCCCTCGATCAGCTGGCCGAGCGCGCCTTCGACGGCGTTTTCCCAGCCCGATTCGACGGTCAGCTTTTCACCGACGCGCGCAGCAGAATCGAGCCCTCGCGATTTGAGCCACGCCACCGCCGCGCCCTGCTCCTGGCCCAACGCCGCGTGCTGCAGGGTTTCCAGCGAGGACAGTCGGCCGCGCGCGGCCTGGGTGTTCTTGCGGACTTCCGCCAGCTCCGACTGCGCGCCGCGCTGCTGTTCCTGCAATGCGCCGACGGATTGCTTGCGGGTTTCCAGATCGGTATTGAGCCCGTCCAGCGACGCCTTCTGGGTTTCGTGCTGCAACTGCGCCTGTTCGAAAGCCGCGGCCAGCGCGTCCAGATCCAGACCACTGCGTTCGCTGGTCAGGATCTCGCGGCGACGGTCGGCTTCCAGCGACTGCTTGTCCAAGTAGTCGACGCGGGTGCGTTCGACTTCGCCGGCACGCGCGGCCTCGGAGGATTCGCGGCTGTGGCCTTCCCAGCGCTGCTGCCAGTCTGAGAGCTTGGTTTCCGCTTCACGCAGGGCTTCCTGCTTGTGCTGATCGTCTTCCTGCAACTGCGCCAGTTGCGGCTCGGCCTCGGCCACGGATTCGCGCAGCACGGCGAGCTTGGTTTCGTCGCCGCTGATGTGCTGGCCGAGTTCGGAGAGCGCGTTCTGCGCTTCGTCGCGGGCCTTCTGCAGGCGCTCGGCGAGTTCGCGCTGGTGCTGGATCTGCTGTTCGATGCGGGCCAGCGCGCTGCCGACCTGGTAAACCTCGCCTTGCGCCTTGTTCAAGGCGTCGCTGGCCGATTCGCGCCCGACCCGACCGGTTTCCAGCTGACGTTCGGCCTCGCGCTGTTCGGCGATCAGCTGCTGCAGCTTGGTCTCTTCCTGCGACAGGCCTTCGCGCAGTTTCTGCAATTCGCCGTCCAGGCCGCGGTATTCCAGCGCCTTCCACTCGGCGTCCTTGATCTTCCGTTCTTCCTGCAACGCCTGGTACTGCTCGGCCTGGCGGGCCTGGCGCTTGAGGTGTTCCAGCTGCTTGGTGATCTCTTCGCGCAGATCGCCCAAGCGGTCGAGGTTTTCGCGGGTATGGCGGATGCGGGTTTCGGTTTCCTTGCGGCGCTCCTTGTATTTGGAGATGCCGGCCGCTTCTTCCAGATAGATACGCAGGTCTTCCGGGCGCGCCTCGATGATCTGGCTGATCATGCCCTGCTCGATGATCGAATAGCTGCGCGGGCCCAGCCCAGTGCCCAGGAACAGGTCGGTGATGTCGCGGCGGCGGCACTTGGTGCCGTTGAGGTAGTAGTTGCTGGTGCCGTCGCGACTGACCAGACGCTTGACCGAGATCTCGTTGAACGCGGCGAATTCGCCGGCGATGGTGTGGTCGCTGTTGTCGAAGATCAGCTCGACCGTGGCCTGCGACACCGGCTTGCGCGCGGCCGAGCCGGAGAAGATCACGTCGGTCAGCGAATCGCCGCGCAGACGGCTGGCCGAGCTCTCGCCCATCACCCAGCGCACGGCGTCGATGATGTTGGATTTGCCGCAGCCGTTGGGACCGACCACGCCGGTCATGTTGGTGGGCAGATGCAGGGTGGTCGGATCGACGAAGGATTTGAAACCGGACAGCTTGATGGTGGAAAGGCGCATGCGGCGGTTGCTTCCGGGCATCGCGGCCGGATTGGCCGGCGCGCTGCCACATTTAGTAATCGGGATTATATTTCGACGCCAAGTTACTGATTTAACTTGCGAAGGTGGTCTGCGAACAAAGCACCAACCAAGGAGTATAACGGGCCGCAGGGCGTGAGCGCCTCCCGTCGCAAGCCATTGTCTTGTGGGGCCGAGCTTGCGCGGCTGCTCTTGATCCTGGTGGCAAGGCAGCCGGGCAAGCTCTGTCCCCTAAAGCACGGACAAAAGCGCACGGATGCGGGCCGCTTCCGACGACAGACTTAAGCCGGCTCGACGCGGATTCCGCTGTCCGGGTCGAAGAAATGCATGCGTTCGGAGACGTAGCCCAGGTGGACCTGGCCACCGACTACCGGTAGATCGTAGGGCGGCAGGCGGATCACCAGATCGCAGCCGCCGCAGCCCAGATTGAGGAAGGCTTCGTTGCCCACCGGCTCGACCACTTCCACCTTGGCCGGCAAGCGACCCGCCCCTGGCGGCCCCAGATGCATGTCTTCAGGCCGCAGTCCTATCGTCAATTGTTTGCCGACGTAGGTCTGCAAGATCGCTTCCATGGCGGGTTGCGGTTGCAACAGCAACTCAACGCCCTCGGCGATGACCAGACGCAAGCCATCGCGTTGCTGCAGTTCGCCCCATAACAAGTTCATTTTCGGGCTGCCGATGAAGGTAGCCACGAACAAGTTGGCGGGCTTCAGATACAGCGCCATCGGCGTGTCGATCTGCTGCACCTCGCCGTCTTTCATCACCACGATGCGCTGGCCCAAGGTCATCGCCTCGACCTGGTCATGGGTGACGTAGATCATGGTCGTGCCCAGTTGCCGGTGCAGGCGGGCGATCTCGGTGCGTACCGAATGACGCAGCTTGGCGTCCAGATTGGAGAGCGGCTCGTCCAGCAGGAACACCGAGGGTTCGCGCACCAGCGCCCGGCCCAGCGCCACGCGCTGGCGCTGGCCGCCGGACATCTGCCCCGGCAGCTTGTCCATCATGAGCGTCAGGCCCAGGGTCTCGGCCGCCGCCGCGACCCGTTTCTCGATGGTGGCCTTGTCGTACTTGCGCAGCTTCAGCCCGAAGGCGAGGTTCTCGGCCACGGTCATGTGCGGATACAGCGCATAGCTCTGGAACACCATGGCGATGTCCCGGTCCTTCGGCACCACTTCATTGACCACGCGCTCGCCGATGGAAAGCGTGCCGGCGGTGATGTCTTCCAAGCCGGCGATCATCCGCAACAAGGTGGACTTGCCGCAGCCCGAGGGCCCGACCAGCACCATCAGTTCGCCGTCGGCGACTTCGAAACTGGCGCCGTGCACGGCCACCTGGCCGTTGTCGTATATCTTGCGGACGTTATCTAGTTGAACGCTGGCCATCATCTCTCCGGCGATGAAGTACTGACGGTCGCCGGCCCTCCCGGTGACTGCTGGCATGCATCCCGATTGCCGCGTGCGGCAATCGGGATGCAGTTGGCTTTATTTCTATTTCAGCCCTCTGACCGGTTCCGCTGACCGAAGGCTTACGGTATTCTGCCATGTAACCGTTTTCACAACGCAATATCCCGAATCCTGTTGATACACCCACGACACCGCCGGAGGGGCCATGTCGAATATTTACCAGTTCCCGGACGATTTCGTCTGGGGAAGCGCCACCGCCGCCTATCAGATCGAAGGCTCCCCGCTCGCCGATGGCGCCGGCCCCAGCATCTGGCAGCGCTTCGCCCATACGCCGGGCCGCATGCTCAACAACGATACCGGCGACGTAGCCTGCGACCATTACAACCGCTGGCGCGAAGACATCGCGATCATGAAAGAGCTGGGCATGCAGGCCTACCGCTTCAGCATTTCCTGGAGCCGGGTGCTGCCCGAGGGCAAGGGCCGCGTGAACCAGAAAGGCGTCGATTTCTACGAACGCCTGGTCGACACCCTGCTGGAGAACGACATCCAGCCCGTCGCCACCCTCTTCCACTGGGATCTGCCCGCCGCACTGGACGACCAGGGCGGCTGGTTGAACCGCGATATCGCCGGCTGGTTCGCCGATTACGGCCGTTTGATGTTCGAGCGGCTGGACGGCCGCATCAAGCGCTGGGCCACCCTCAACGAACCCTGGGTGGTCACCGATGGCGGTTATCTGCACGGTGCGTTGGCGCCGGGCCACCGCAACCGTTTCGAAGCGCCCATCGCCTCGCACAACCTGATGCGCGCGCATGGCGCGGCAGTGAAAGCCTACCGCGAAGTGGGCAAGCACGAGATCGGGCTGGTGGTGAACATCGAGCCCAAGTACTCGGCCAGCGATAGCGCTGAAGATCTCGCTGCGACCCGTCGCGCCGAAGCCTACATGAACCGTCAATACCTGGACCCGGCGTTCTTCGGCACCTATCCGGAAGAACTGCGCGAGATCTTCGGCGAAGCCTGGCCGGAGTGGTCGCAGGACGACATGGACCTGATCAAGCAGCCGTTGGATTTCATCGGCGTCAACTACTACACCCGCAACGTGGCCAAGCACGACGAACTGAATTGGCCGCTGAAGGTCGCACCGGTCCGGCAGAACCAGCATACGTATACAGAAACCGGCTGGGAGGTATTCCCGCAAGGGCTGACCGACACGCTGGTGTGGGTGAAGGAACGCTATGGCAACCCCAAGGTTTTCATCACCGAGAACGGCGCGGCCTTCTTCGATCCGCCCAAATCCGAAACGAACTCTTCGGGGGCCCGCCGCGTGCGCGATCCCTTGCGTCTCAGCTACTTGCGCCAACATCTGCGTGCAGTGCACGCGGCGATCGAGGCCGGCTGCGACATCGGCGGCTACTTCGTGTGGTCGCTGCTGGACAACCTCGAGTGGTCGCTGGGCTATTCCAAACGGTTCGGTATTGTCCACGTGGATTTCGAAACCCAGACCCGCACACCGAAGGACAGCGCACGCTATTATGCGAAAGTTGTCGCCACTCACGGCGCAGCGCTGAGCAACGAGGACGACTGAGTCGGATGCCGCGGAATACTCTCTGTAACCATCGCCTGAAGTACTCCGCATGACCGCCACGCCCCCTGCTCCCGCAGAGCGTGCTTCTATAGAGCGCGCATCTATAGAGCGTGTACTGCTGGCCGATATCGGCGGCACCAATGCGCGCTTCGCGCTGGCCGATACCTCGCTGGAAACGCCGCTCATCGTCGATAGCGTCGGCGAATTCGCGGTCGCGGATTTCCCTTCGCTTGCAGATGCGGCCCAGCACTACCTGGACAAGACCGGCGCGACAGCGCAGAACGGCGTGTTCGCGGTGGCCGGCCGCGTCGATGGCGACGAGGCCCGCATCACCAACCATCCCTGGGTCATCTCGCTGTCGCGTACGCGCAGCGCACTGGGCTTCGACGCCATCAAGCTCGTCAACGATTTCGCCGCGCAGGCGATGGCGGTGTCGCTGCTGACTCCGGCCGATGTGGTGCCGATCGGCGGCGCACGCTGGTCGCCCGCGCCCGCATCGGTGAACAAGACCTACGCCGTCATCGGCCCGGGCACCGGGCTGGGCGTAGGCGGCCTGATCGTGCGCGACGGCCGTCGCTATCCGCTGGAAACCGAAGGCGGCCATGTCAGTTTTCCGCCCGGCACGCCGGAAGAGATCGAGATACTCGAGAAATTGTCAGCGCAGTTCGGCCGCGTTTCCAACGAACGCCTGATTTGCGGACCCGGCCTGGTCAACCTGCACCGCGCCCTGAGCGAGATCGCGGGGGAAGACCCTGGTCCGATGCAACCGGCCGACATCACCGCGCGCGCCGCGGCGGGCGATCGCCGCTGCATGCGCACCCTGGATGTGTTCTGCGCGGTGTTCGGCGCCATCGCCGGCGATCTGGTGTTGAGCGCCGGCGCCTGGGACGGCGTATTCCTCACCGGCGGACTGGTGCCCAAGCTGCTGTCGTCGCTGCAGCATTCTGGCTTCCGCCAGCGCTTCGAACACAAGGGCCGTTTCTCGCCGGCCATGTCGCGCGTGCCCACCCTGGCCGTCGTGCATCCGCGTCCTGGACTGCTAGGCGCGGCCGCCTTCGCGGTGGAAAGCTTCGGCGTGAAGTAACCCCCGCAGCGCTCGTGCGGGGTTGGTACGCAGTGGTATTTGACTGGCATTCAAAATAGCCAAGAAACGAAACTCCAGAACGGCTAAACTCAGTCGGGCGGAGCGCTTTCCCAGACCCATTCAGATAATTGGTATTGTTGTGGTCTGTTAGCGGAAAGGTCTTGCTCTGCATCCGCCGGCCTTCAGTGGCAGCGGATCTTCGTTCCCTGCCCCTTCCGCAGACCCAGCCTCCGCCATGACCCTGCATCCGCGCCTCCACGAAATCACCGAACGTCTCCGCAAGCGCAGCGCCGATTCGCGGCGCGCCTACCTGGCCGGCATCGACGCCGCCCATCGCGAAGGCCCCAACCGCACGCGTCTGAGCTGCGGCAATCTGGCCCACGCCTTCGCCGCTTCCGGCAAGACCGACAAGGGTCGCTTGCGCGCCGATGTCACCCCCAACCTGGGCATCATCAACGCCTACAACGACATGCTGTCGGCGCATCAGCCGTTCGAGCATTACCCGGAGATCGTGCGCCAGGTGGCTCGCGAGCTCGGCGCCACCGCGCAAGTCGCCGGCGGCGTACCGGCGATGTGCGACGGCGTCACCCAGGGCCGTCCGGGCATGGAACTGTCGCTGTTCTCGCGCGACAACATCGCCCAGGCCACCGCCATCTCGCTGAGCCACGACATGTTCGACGCGGCCCTGTACCTGGGCGTCTGCGACAAGATCGTGCCCGGCCTGCTGATCGGCGCCCTCGCGTTCGGTCACCTGCCGGCGATGTTCGTGCCCGCCGGCCCGATGACGCCGGGTATTCCGAACAAGAAGAAAGCCGAAGTACGCGAGCGCTATGCCGCCGGCGAAGCGACCCGCGAAGAACTGCTGGAAGTGGAAGCGGCTTCGTATCATGCCGCCGGTACCTGCACTTTCTACGGCACCGCCAATTCCAACCAGGTGTTGCTGGAAGCGATGGGCCTGCAACTCCCCGGCACTTCCTTCGTCAATCCGGGCACGCCGCTGCGCGATGCGCTGACCCGCGCCTCCACCGAACGCGCCTTGCGCATCACCGCCCTGGGCAACGACTATCGCCCCATCGGCCATCTGATCGACGAGCGCGCCATCGTCAACGCCATGGTCGCGCTGATGGCCACCGGCGGTTCCACCAATCACACCATCCACTGGATCGCCGTCGCGCGCGCCGCGGGCGTCGTGCTGACCTGGGACGACATGGACGAACTTTCCCAGATCGTGCCGCTGCTGGCGCGCGTGTATCCGAACGGCGACGCCGACGTGAATCGTTTCGCGGCCGCCGGCGGCACCCAATTCGTGTTCCGCGAACTGATCGACGCGGGCCTGATGCATGGCGATATCGCCACCGTCGTTGCCGGCGGCATGCGCGCTTTCTGCGATGAGCCGCGACTGACCGACGGCAAACTGGACTACACGCCGGGCGTGGCCAAGAGCGCGGACGAAGCGGTGGTGCGTCCGGTCAGCGACGCCTTCGACCCGCACGGCGGTCTGCGCCTGCTGCGCGGCAATCTGGGCCGTTCGCTGATGAAGATTTCGGCGGTGAAGTCCGAATACCACCGCATCGAAGCGCCGGCCGTGGTCATCGACGATCCACGCGCACTGAACAAACTGCATGCGGCAGGCGTGTTGCCGCAGGATTTCATCGCCGTGGTCCGCTACCAGGGACCGCGCGCCAACGGCATGCCTGAGCTGCATTCGCTCGCGCCGCTGCTGGGCCTGCTGCAGAACCAGGGCCGGCGCGTGGCGCTGGTCACCGACGGCCGCCTTTCCGGCGCCTCCGGCAAGATTCCCGCGGCGATCCATCTCACGCCCGAAGCGGCGCGTGGCGGCCCGATCGGCAAACTGCGCGAAGGCGACATGATCCGTCTCGACGCCGAAGCCGGCACCCTCGAAGTCCTCATCGATGCGGATGAGTGGAACGCACGCACGCACGCGCCCAATACCGCGCCCGCCGCGCAGGACCTGGGCCGCAATCTGTTCGCCTGGAGCCGCAATCTGGTGACTCCCGCCGACCAGGGCGCGCTGTCGATTTCCTGCGGCCCGCCCTCGCCCGAAGGCGGTTGGGAATACGATGCGGAATACGAGTTGGGGCACGATCATGCTGCGGCCGGAGCTCCGCATGAAGCCAAAGACGCCTAGCTCTTCCTTCTCCCACCGGGAGAAGGTGCCCCGAAGGGGCGGATGAGGGCGTGCTCTCTCCGTCACGACAGACTTTCACTACAAACCGATACTCCCTCCATTCCCTCATCCGGCGCTGCGCGCCACCTTCTCCCAATGGGAGAAGGAACCGCTCACTTGGAACCAACATGACCATCGCCCAGCATCAACAGAAAGCCGAACAACTCCTCCGCGCCGCCGGCATCCTGCCCGTGGTCACCGTGCATACGCTGGACGAAGCCCGCAAAGTCTCCGCGGCGCTGCTCAAGGGCGGCCTGCCGGCGATCGAGCTGACCCTGCGCACGCCGGTGGCGATGGAAGCACTGGCGATGCTGAAGAAAGAACTGCCGGATATCGTGATCGGCGCGGGCACCGTGCTGACCATCGAGCAGATGGAGCAATCCATCGCCGCCGGCGCCGACTTCCTGGTCACGCCAGGCACGCCTTCGGAAATGGCCGACGCCTTGGCCAAAGCGCCGATCCCGGTAGTCCCCGGTGCGGCGACGCCGACCGAACTGCTGTCGCTGATGGCGCGCGGTTTCCGCGTGTGCAAGCTGTTCCCCGCCAGTGCCGTGGGCGGCCTGGCGATGTTGAAAGGCCTGGCTGGCCCGCTCTCTGACCTGAAGATCTGCCCCACCGGCGGCATTACCGAAGACAACGCCGCCGACTATCTGTCACAGCCCAACGTGGTCTGCATCGGCGGATCGTGGATGGTGCCGAAGAACTGGATCGAGGCCGGCGAGTGGAACAAGGTTACTGCCAGTTCGGCGAAGGCTGCTGCCATCGTTGCCGAGGTACGTGGGGCGTAGTCCGCTGTTCAGAGCTTCTTGTAGTGGTACGCCATGCCGACCAACGTTCCATCCGGAACACCGACTAGCCGGAATGCCGTAGGAGCGACGTAAGTCGCGAAGGATTGCCGGAAGAAGATGTATTCGCGACCTACGTCGCTCCTACGGCAATCGACATTGTTCTAGGGCATCTCGGCTATCACGCGCGCGGGCAACTTCAACACGCGCAGCTCACCGTCCTTCCACTCCGCGAGTTGTCCGTTGACGGTCGTTTTCCCGGGCGCGCTCGGATACGGCCATGGCAGCACCAATCCGCCCACTGGCAGCTTGAGGCCTCCATCGGTCTGCAGCTCCAGCTTGCCGCCCACCCGACGTAACGAATAACCCAGCTTGCCCTCCGGCGTGCGCAGGTCGCGGATGGCGATGCCCTTCCCTTCCAGCCAGTCCGTCGGGATGCCCGCCGCCAGCACGATGCTGTCGTCCGACTCGCGCGCATAAGCGAACATATCCAGCGCCGAACGCACGAAATCCGACGCCACCCACGCATGCGGCAGATCGCCGACGAAGAACGGCTTGCGCGGCGTGCGCGACACGACTTCCGCCCACTGGTTCCAGGGCTGCGGCGCACGGTCCTTGAAGAAGAACTGCACCGCGTCCCACGCCCGCTCGCGCCAGCCCAGGCGCACGAAGGCCGACACATTCCGCCATTCATAAGGCGTGTAATCCTTCCACTCGCGCGTCCCGTTGCTGCGTTTCTCGAACTCTTTCCAGTAGCGCTCGAAGGTCGCATCCAGCAATTGCTTCGGCATCCTGTCCTGCTCGCCGCCGGGGGCTAGACCGATGGTGGTCGAGGTGGCGTCGAAATCGCCCAGCTCCGCCGAGCCCGGCAGGAAGTCGATGCCGTGCTGCCGCACCGCAGCCTGGAAAGAAAGGTACAGGTCCTCATGGAACTGGTCGCGCGAAGCGGCGAAGCGCTTGGCGTCTTCGTCCTTGCCCAGCCAAAGGGCCACGTCCACCGCGTCCTTGTAGCCGCGCAGCGCCCAGAAATTGTCCCAGTACGAATGCACCGGCTTGGCCGAATAGCCTTCGTGGCTGATCGACACCGGCATCATTCCGTAGAAGGCAGGGTTGAGCGCGCGGTTGGCCTCGGTGCGCTCACTCAGGCGCAATTTCTCCATGTATTCGTACGCACCCAGCACATGCGGCCACATCTCTTCCAGGAACGCCTTGTCGCCGTCGTAGCGGTACAGCTCGGCGATGTTGTAGATCAGTTCGCCGTGGCTGTCGTTCTCCGGCACCGGGTCGCTGCCGCGGTCGTCCACGCAGCACGGCACCATGCCGTCCTTGAACTGGTACGGCGCATAGAATTCGACATAGTCGCGCACCACTTCCTCGCGGCCCATGCGCAGCAGGCCTTCAGAGATCATCGCCCCGTCGCGTATCCAGCTGCGCGCGTACGAACGCGTGCCCGGTTGCAGGCGCGGGCCGATGCGCGAAATCAGCATGTGTGCGGTGGCGGTACGCAACGTATCGACCAGTGCCTGGCCCTGCGGCGGAACCTTGATCCGCACCTGATCCAGTTTTCCGCGCCACTGCGCGGCGACCTGTTCTTGGGCGGTGCGGGCATCGAAACCGGTGGTGGCGACGTGGTCATAGGCGATGCCGCCTTCCAGCGGCAGTAGCCATGCTACTTCGCGGCTTTCCCCAGGCGTCAGCTTGATCCGGTACAGCAACGCACCGGAAGCCAGTCCTGTCGAATCCTCTTCCACTCTTGCTAGCTTGGCGTCCGTGCTGCTCCAAAGATCGTCGCCCGCTTGCAATCGCCGGGCGATCATGCCCGCGTCGAAAGGCGTCGCCAGCATCGCATCCGCTGGCTCGACGGCTTCCACGATCTTATGCTGGAGCGTATCGGGCCTGTCGGTATCGTTGTTGATCCAGAGGTGGGTTGGGGTCAGCTGCAGCTCGGTGATCGCACTGATGCCGCCGGGAGTATTGAGGAACTGGCTGGATGGATTGACCTGCCAAGGCTGCACCGCCAAGGCGAGCACGTAGTCGCGCGTGCGCTTGCCGGTGTTCGTAAGCCGATAGCGTCCCACCAGCTTCGCATCGCCCGGCTCGCCCTCGGCAAACGCGGTCACACGCAAACCGAAATCGGCATGCTTCCAGTCGACGCTGGGAATCGGCAGATACCCGTCCTGCAAGGACTGGTTCAACTCGACGTCGGCCCAGGTGACCAGCTTGCCGTCGACTAGGACCATGGGCGCGATGCTGGGCGCGCCCTTGCCGAGTTCGATCGCACCGTCTTCGCCGATCAGGCCCTGCTCGTGGCCGCCGTCGATGCCGACGATGGTCCAGTACGGCTGCTCGCCGACGAAGCCACGCGGAAACCAGCCGCGCGGACTTTCGCCAGCGACCGACTTGATGAAATCATTGGGCGTCGCAGCGAACTGCAGCGGCTCTATCACCGCCTCGGCAAGCCCGAACGATTTCCCAGGTCCAGCGCCCACGCTCAAACGCAAATAACGCGCTTCGGATTCGGGAAGCGCCAGATAGTCGCTGCCGCCGTCGCCGCCCACCACGGTGCGCACGTCGCGCCAATGCGCGCCGTCCTCAGAGAGCTGCAATAGATAGTCCGAGGCGGATTCGCCTTGTTTCCACACCAGTTTCAGGCCGCCGAACTCGCGCTGCTTGCCCAGATCCAGGGTCAGTTGCGGCTGTTTCGCGGCGGCGAAGTCCGCATACCAGGCCGTCTCCGGATCGCCATCCAACGCATTGCCGCCCACGCCGCTGCCATTGGCTGCCGATGCGCTGGCCGTGGCAGCGAGCGGCGAACGGTCCTCCGGCGCCAGTGGAGTGAAGGTCAACTCGTCGAAGCACACCGAACCTTTGCCGCCCTCGTTGTTGTAGACGGTGTATTCGAGTTTTGCGCTCTTGCGCAGGACACGGTCGGGATCTGGACCCCAAGCCTTGTCGATATGCCGTTTCTGGTAGCGCACGCCGGTCCATTGGTGCGGGTACTCGTACCTGGGCTTGTTGACCCACCACACGTTGTCGCCGCTGGCGTCGGTGACCTTGAACTGCAGGTCGTTGCGCGGCGAGTCGCCACGGAGTTGGAAATCGAACCGGTAGTTCTGCGGATACTCCAGTGGCAAGGTACGTTGGATGCCTGCATAGCCGGAGACGCCGTGATAGTCGTAGTCCAGGCACAGCGCCTTGCCTTGCGCGCCTTCGACCTGGCGAAGAGCGGCGGTGACCTGGTTGGACGTGACCACCCGCCACGTGGAGGCATCGCTGAAGTCGTCGAGGATACGGGACCTGCTTTGCGCGTTTGCGGTGGTTGCGACCAATCCTAGGCAAGCAGCCAAAAGAAATAATCTCGTCATTCCCGCGAAGGCGGGAACCCAGTGACTTGCGCTTCTGAGCTTCCTTGGTGAAGCAAAGTCGCTGGGTTCCCGCCTTCGCGGGAATGACGATTTCATTTTCATCGGTGTTTCAACCCTTCTTTATCCCTTCACGCTTCCCAACAACAAACCCTGGATGTAGTAGCGCTGCAACACCAGGAACAGCAACAGCACCGGCAGGATGGTCACCACCGAGCCGGCCATCATCAATTCGTAGTCCATCACGTGTTCGCGCGACAGCGAGGCCAGCGCCACCGGCAGCGTCTGCAGGCTCTCATCGCTCAACACGATCAACGGCCACATGAAATCGTTCCAGGCGCCAAGGAAACTGAAGATAGCCAGCGTCACCAGGATCGGCTTCAGCGCCGGCAGCACGATCTGGAAGAAGATCCGCCATTCGCCGGCGCCATCGATGCGCGCAGCTTCCAGCAATTCGTCGGGAATGGTGCGCGCGTACTGACGTACCAGGTAGATACCGAAGATCGCGGCCATACCGGGCACGATGGCGCCCATATAGGTATTCACCAGCCCCATCTGCTTCAGCAGCAGGAACAACGGCATCATCGCCACCTGCGCGGGAATGACCAGCGCGGCCAGCAGCGCACGGAAGGTCCGGTCGCGGCCCTTGAAGCGCAATTTGGCGAAGGCGTATCCCGCCAACGTATTGAACAGCACCGACAACAGCATCACGCAGGTGGAGATGAGGAAGCTGTTGAACAGAAAGCGGCCCATGCCCGCGCGCACGAACAGTTCCCGGTAGTTGGCGAAGGTGGCCTGCGACGGCAGCAGTGGCGGCGGGAAGTGTCCGGCTTCGCCGGTCTGCATGAACGACACCGACAGCATCCACAGCAGCGGCGCCAGGCTGACGACGGCGACCACCCCCAGAAGTCCGTTCACGACCAGCGACGGAAGCAGGCGGCGCTTCATTCGACGCCCTTGCGGCGCGCGAACCACAGCAATCCGCTGGTCGTCGCCACCATCAGCACGAACAACAGGAACGCGACCGCCGAGGCGTTGCCCAGGTTCCACCACTTGAAGCCTTCTTCGTACATCAGGTACAGCACGCTCTTGGTACTCTCCAGCGGCCCGCCCTGGGTCATCACGTATGGTTCGGCGAACAGCTGGAAATAACCGGCCATGGTCAGGATGCTCACCAGCAGCAGCACCGGCCCCAGCATCGGCAGAGTCACATGGCGGAATTGCTTCCAGGTGCCGGCGCCATCGATGCGCGCGGCTTCGTACAAATCTTCCGGAATGCTCTGCAAACCAGCCAGGAAGATGATCATGTTGTAGCCGAAGTTCTTCCACACCGCGAACAGGATGATGGTCGGCATGGCCCAGTGTGGATCGCCCAGCCAATCAATCGCATCGATGCCGACGGACGACAGGCCCCAGTTCACCAGTCCGTACTTGGTGTGGAAGAGATAGCGCCAGATCACCGCCACCGCCACTACAGTGGTCACTACCGGCGCGAAGAACGCGGTACGGAAGAAAGGCTTGAACCGCCCCGCCTTGGAATGCAGCAGCAAAGCCGCCCCCAGCGACATCGCCACCGACAGCGGCACTCCCACCACGACGAAATACAGGGTGTTGCCCAGCGATTTCCAGAACAAGGGGTTCTGCAACAGGCCTGCATAGTTGCCCAAGCCGACGAACCGCAGGTTATTCAGGTCGGCAAGGGCGTAGATGTCGAAGTCGGTCAGGCTCAGCGCCAGCGCCGCGATCACCGGCAGGCCGAAGAACAAGCCAATCACGGTCAGCGCCGGTGCCGCGAACATCCAGCCTGCGGTCGACGGTTTCATGGCGCCCCTGCCTTGCCTTTCGCCTGGTCGAGCATCCAGCGCCTTTTTTCCAGGAACCTGTCCGCCCGTCTGTCCATCTCCTCGGCGGCTTCGTCCACGCTCATGCGGCCGTTGGCCACTTCCTCGCCTATCACCCGCATTTCCTGCGCGATGCGCTCCCATTCGGGAACTTTTGGCGTGGCTACTGCGCGCTCCAGTTGCTCGCGAAAAGCCTTCGCATGCCGGTCGTTAGCCAGTGCAGAGGTCTGCCAGGGCGAACGCCGCGGCGGAAGGTCGCCGGTCAACGAATGGAATTTCGCCTGCGTCTCGGGCAAGGACAAATACTGGATCAGCTTCCACGCCGCAGCCTTGTGCTGCGATTGGCGGAAGACCACGAAACTGGTGCCGTTGGCCAGCGATGCGCCCGGTCCATTCGGTCCCGGCAGCGGCATCGTCATCCAGTCGTCCTGCTGCTGTGGCGGCAAACGTTCCTTGAACTTGGCGATATTCCAGGGCCCGGAGATGTAATACGAATAGAAGCCCTTGCCGAACTCGTCCCATACGTTCGAAATCTGGTTGTTGGTCACCACCGGTGCGAGCTTCTGGTCGAAGATCTCTTTGTAGAAGCCCAGCGCATGCTTGAAGCCTGCGCTGCGGAAATTTCCGTAGCGCCCGCCCTCGCGCAACAGCGGTTCCGGTTCTTGGATCGCCAAGCTCAGCAATGGTTCGAACTCGTTCAGCGGCAGCAAGATCGCGTAACGCTCAGGACCCACTTCTCGCTTGACGGCGATCATGGCCGTCCGCCATTCGCCCCAGCTCTGCGGCACTTTGCCGACGCCGGCTTCCTTCAGCAGATCGGTCCGGTAGAACGGCAATCGTGTTTCCACGTACCACGGCACCGCATAGATCTTTCCTTCCACCACTCCACTGTCCCAAACACCGGGAAAATAGTCGGGCACATCGAAATCGCTGGCCGCCGCAATTTCTTCGTCCAACGGGTGCAATGCGTCCAACGCGGCGAATTCCGGAATCCAGGTATTGCCGATGGGCGAGACATCGGGGAGCGATTCGCCGGCGAAGGCGGTCAACAGCTTTTCGTGCGCCGACAGCCAGGGAAGCTGCTGCAGATCGACCTTGATGCCGGGGTTGCGGCGCTCGAATTCCGGTATCAACTGGGCGACCACCTCCCCTTCGTAGCCCATCGCCCAGAAGGTGACGACTTCGCGGTCGTCGGTCTTGCGGGCGCAGGCGACCGCCAGCGTGAACAACGCAGCGATCGCGAGAAGTCTGCGTAGCGTCATTGTCGTCCGCAACCCCAAGTCCCGTCCGCCGTCATCCCAGCGAAAGCTGGGATCCATTTTGCTGTTGAAGTGGAGACATCCTGGCCAGCTGATGGAAAAATCAAGATGGATCCCAGCTTTCGCTGGGATGACGGAGCGTGGCTATGCGGCCCGACATGGAGACAGGCCCAGGCTTCGTCCATTTCGTTCCGGCTCGACATTCGCACAGCTTACTGCGGCTGCTGCGGCCTCGGCGCCGCCTCTTGCTGGCCGTCGGGGTTGCCGGCACGCGATTCGGCGTTGCCCAGCGCGCGCGCGGTGGCCGCTTTCGGATCGCCCTTCGCCGCCGGTACCGGCTCGCCCTCCGGAGCCAGCCATCCGCCCTTGAATCCCGCACGCTCGAGGCCATCGCGGATGTGCTCGTTCTTCTTCATCACGTTCCAGACGAATCCGTTGCGGTAGTTGGCGATCATGGTCAGGATCGGCCCCTGGTCGATGCCGATGTAATCGCTGGATACCCAACCCTCGCCCGGCACCAGTCGCCCGGTCTTGAGCGGGATGTCGTAGTCGAAGCTGCGGTTGAACGAATCCAGGAAACCGTAGCTGGAATAGATGTATTCGCCATAACGATCGTGCATTTCCACGGTCGCGGGTATCACGATCTCGGGAGCGAAAGGCAAGGAGGCGACAGCGGCGGTCGGAGCGATGGTGCCGTCGTCGAAGTTCTCGCGCAAGCCGGCGCCGCGCGACGAGTAATGGCGGAACTCGCGCTGTTCGCCGCGATAGTCCTGCAGGGTCTGCTGCGGGCCGTCGCTGGCGGTCAGACCCCACACGTTCTCGCCGTAGTCCTTCCATTTCATCGGATTGGAGATGGCGTACGAGCGCTGCGCCAGCGTGGCGCGACGGCTGTTCTCGAAGTAGTCGATGCCGCGTTCGCGCATGTAGTCGTCCTGGATGCCCTTGAAGTCGATCCAGACGTGGCTGTACTGGTGGCCGAACAAGGGGCCGAAAGCCAGGAACTCCTGGTCCTGATAAACGCCCCACACATCGTTGTAGGTGCGCGTCCACACTTCCCACGCATCCGGGCTGACCGGGTGCGTAGGCGAGCCCAGCGCCAGGATGTAGACCATCATGGCTTCGTTATAACCCGCCCAGTCGTGCTTGATGAAACCGCTCTCCGGATACCAGCCCATCGAGATCAGCGGCTTGTTCTGCTGCATCCAGTTCCAGTCCACGCGTCGGTAAAGCTCTTCGGCGACGTCGCGGATCTCCTTCTCGCGCGGATCGTCTCGGTCGTAATAGGACTGCGCGAACAGCACGCCCATCATCAGCAAGGTGGTATCGACGCTGGAAAGCTCCACCCAGCTGTCGTAACGCTGGCCTTTCTGCATATCCAAGAAATGGTAGTAGAAACCCTTGTTGCCGCTCTTGCCCGTCCGCTGCGGTCCCTGCGGCATGTCGCGGAAGAATTTCAGCGTCAGCAAGGTGCGGTCCACCGCCTGATTGCGGCTGACCCAATTGTTCTCGATGCCGATCGGATAGGCGGTCAACGCGAAACCGACCGAGGCGATGCTGGCGAACGGACGCGACGGGAACCGGTCGGGCGTAAGTCCGTTCGTTTGATTCGTGGTGTCCCAGAAGAACTGGAACGTACGGCGCTCGATGTCGCGGAACAGCGGCGGCAGTTCCGGCTTGATGTCCTTGGCGGGCACGGCCGCGACCGGCTTGTCCGCCGGCTTCGGCGCCGCCGTAGGCGGCGGCGCCTTGTTGCATGCGGCCGCCAGGGCGATCAATGCACCCAGTGCGATCGTGCGGCCAAGTTTAAAATTTCCTGAATTCATCTAGCGGTCCGTTGTAAACGTTTTCATTTTAGGTCGTGGATCTGATCGCACGCTGACGCGCAATCCACCCAAGCTTTTCTACATGCCCGATGGAGGCGTGGCGGCGCAATATCGGTCGATGAAGGCCTGTTGCATCGGCATGGCATCGACGCAATCGGAAATCGTGCGTCCTATGCTGGCGACATAACGGGCCAGATCTTCATCCGGCAGCTGATCGACCATGGGATGGTAGCTCTGCGGCAGGATGCCCTGCCCGATCATGATCTGGACCCAACTCATTTCCGCGAACATCTCTTCGCCATTGCGGAAGAAACGGCCGCTGTCGCGGAACAGATCGATGTTGGCCTGCAGCTCGGGCGGAATCGACATCTTCCGGCATTCGCGCCAGAACCTGGTGTCGTCGCGTTCGGTAGCGTGGTAATGCAGGATCAGGAAATCGCGGATCCGCTCGAACTCGAAGCTCAATTGGGCGTTGTAGCGATCCACCAGGACATCGTTGACGCCCGCCCGCGGAAACAGGCTGAGCAATCTCATTATTCCCACCTGGATGAGATGGATGCTGGTCGCTTCCAGCGGCTCCATGAAGCCGCTGGAAAGCCCAAGCGCAACGACGTTCTTGTTCCAGAACTTTTTCCGACGGCCGGTGGTGAAGCGCAAGGGACGCGGATCGTCCAGCGCGCGTCCCTCCAGGTTCCGCAGCAGGGTCGCCGCCGCCTCGTCGTCGCTGATGTGCGCGCTCGAGTAGACATAGCCGTTGCCGGTGCGGTGCTGCAGCGGGATACGCCACTGCCATCCCGCTTCGCGCGCATTGGCGCGAGTGTAAGGGGCGGCAGGCCCGACGTTCTCGCTGGGCACGGCCATCGCACGATCGCAGGGCAACCAGTGGGTGAAGTCGATGTAGCCGGTCTTGAGTGTGTCTTCGATCAGAAGGCCTCGGAAGCCGGAGCAGTCGATGAAAAGGTCGCCGCGGATAACCTCGCCGTCCTCCATTTCCACCGCGTCCACGAAACCGCGTTCGGCGTGGAGCAACACCCGCGCAACGATGCCTTCGGTGCGCTGCACTCCCTTCTTCTCGGAATAGCCTCGCAGGTAACGCGCATACAAGCCTGCGTCGAAATGATAGGCGTAGGCGATGTTGGCCAGCGGCGAAGCCGGAGGCACATCGGAAGCGGAAACCATGAATTTCCCGCGCGGTGCAGCCAGCGCGCTCAGCAAATAGGCGCTGATGTCCGCGGCTTTTCCGGACTGGGAAGCCTTGATCCAGTACTGATGGAACGGGAGCATGCCCAGGCCGCGGCCGATCTCGTTGCCGAAGCCATGCATGTAGGAATCGCCGAGCCGGTTCCAGTCGTTGAACTGGATGCCGAGCTTGAACGTGCCCTGGGTATTGCGAACGAAATCGGCCTCGTCGATCTGCAGCAGGCTGTTGAACAGCCTGATATGGGGAATCGTGCCCTCGCCCACACCGACCGTACCGATGGCCTCCGATTCGATGAGCCGTATCGAGCACGCGTCGCCAAGCGTCTTGGAAAGCGCCGCCGCCGCCATCCAGCCGGCGGTGCCGCCTCCGACGATGACGATATTCTTGATCGCGTTTTCGCTCATCGGATTACGCTCTTCGCGCAATGACGGCCCAAATTCGTCATTTCATTCCAGCCATTTCCAACGCTTCCGTCCTATCGTAAGACAAGACCCGCGTTCGCGGGCCTTGTCTTTGCCGCTCTTGTTACAACTGCGGTTACCAGATCACCCGGACGCTCATGAACAGCGTGCGCGGCGGCGTGTACTGGGAGCCGTACTGATTGAAGCTGACGTCCGGGCTGTAGACTCCACCACTGCCCCAGTTGACATTGTATTGGCTGAGGTTATCCGCGTCGGTGACGTTGATGAGATCGCCACGCACCTGCACTGTCACGTTCTCCGTCACCAGCAAGTCCTTCGACAGAGACAGATCCAGCTGTTTGACGCCGAAAGTCCCCGGCGCATCCACCGCCACCGCGCGCGGGAGCACTGTGTTCGGCGCGCCATAATTATAGAAACCCACGATCTCGTTCAACGGCGCCGGAGTGGCCAGGGTCAGCTTGGCCGATGCGGTTATGTTCCAAGGCAGGTCGTAGATGCCGGTCACGACCAAGCGATGCTTAGGCACAGCCTTCAGATCGATGAACGCGTAATCCTCGATGGTCGCGGCATCGAAGGCGTAATGCTCATCGCCACCCCGGTTGCCCGTGGCGTGCGAGAACGTATACGCCGCCGAAACACCCCAGCCCGATTCCTTGGTGTAGGGCTTGTCCGCAGAAAGCAACAGCTGGGTCGTCTTGGTCTCGATGCCGTTGTTGCCGATGATCAATGCGCCGAAACCCGGCGGCGAGTGGCCCCAAGGCTGAGAACCGTCCTGGAAGAAGTCGCCGTTGGGATAACGGTTGCCGAGCGTGAAGACGAATCCTTCCTTGCTGTGGATATAGGCTACCGTGGCCGAAGTGTTCCATTCGCCCACTTTGTTGCGCATGCCCAAAGAGAACTGGTCCGAATACGGAGTCACCAGGTCATTGTTGAGCAGGTCGATTTCGCCGTTGCGGACGTTCGAGGTCACCAGCGTCGCCAGCTCCTCGGAGCCATTGAGGTAGCGCGGATCCCAAGCCACGCAACTGCCCGGTGCCGGCGTGCAGCCTGTCGTATCCGAGAAACGAATCGTATATCCGGAAAGCGCGGACTTGACCTGTTCCAGGCCCATGTAGTCGTACAAGTTGCGATCGTAGCTGCGGCCGGCGCCACCGAATATCACGTGCCGCTCGTCGCCGTTGAGGTCATAGGAGAAGCCGAGACGCGGCGCCCAATTGTTCTTGTCGGATTTGCGATTGTTTCCGTTGCTGATGTAGTCGTCGAGATCGATGCCGCCAAGCGCCAACTGCTCCGCGTAAGTCGCCGTGATAGCCGGATTGGTGCCCGGACCGGTCAATGCAGCGACGACTTCCGGCGGGGTGACGAAGTCGGTGTAGGACGGGATTTCCTCATAGTCCCAACGCAGGCCGAGATTGAGCTGCAGCTTGTCGGTCACGTTCCAGTCGTCTTGGATATACAGGCCGATCTGCTTGGACTTGGTCGTGACGGAAGGCGTGGCGCCCGCGAACGGCAAATTGAACCTGACCTGGTACGGAATGTCGCCGGTGCCCAACGGCAACCCCGCTTGCGTACCATCGTTGACGGCGTAGTAGAACGAGGGATTCTCGGTCGAATTCTCGCTCTGGGTCAGATCGACCTGCTTGTACTTGATGCCCGCCTTGACGACATGGTCGCCGTGCCACTCGAAGCCATTAAAGGTGATGTCGTTCTGGATGGCCGGACCTTTCTGACCCTTGCGCTGAATAGCCAGGCCGCTGGTCGCATCGTCGAAAAGGATGACCCGATTCTGGTCCAGGCCAAGCGTATAGACCGACTGGTTGCCGATGGAGTAGGCAGTCGGATTGAACAACACGTCCTCATAGGTGACGCGCAGTTCGTTCAAGTAGCTTTCGCCGTAGTGCTCCCAGTTCAGGTCGTAGCGCTCTTCGGTATTCTTGTTGTTCTTCGCGGCGTCGGCCGTGGTGATGCCGCCAACGCTGTCGCGGCTGTCCTCGTCACGCACCTTGGCGGAAAACTCCAACTTGTCGTTGTCGCCGATCTCCCAATCGATCTTGCCGAAGTACAAATCCTCCTGGAACGGCCGTGTCACCGGTCCCAACTTGCCTTGAACGTCTGCCGGCAGATACTGGCCGATACCGACATTGGTGCCCGGGACGATAGGATCCGCAGGAATGACGAAGCCTTTTCCTTCATAACTGAAGAAGAAGTGCATCTTGTCCTGGATGATCGGGCCGCCCAATGCAAAGCCGTACTCGTTCTGATGTGTCTTCTGCTTTTCCTTGCCGGGTGCTCTTTCACCAGCGGTTTCCGTACGCCAACCGGAATCCGTATGCCGACCGAACACCTCACCGTGGAACTCGTTAGTACCCGACTTGGTGGCCGCGACAATCGCAGCCGAGCCAACTTGGTCGAACTCGGCCTTGTAGTTGGAGGTGATGACTTTGTATTCGCCGATCGCCAACTGCGGGAACGGGTTGCCCGCGCTTTGCTGCTGACCGGACACACCGCCGAACAAATAGCTCTTCTGGCCGACGCCGTCGATGTAGACGTTCACCGCGCTGGTGGTCTGCGCGCCGCCGCGGATATCGCTGTGGCCGGATCCGTCGGTGGTGAATTGCATGCCCGGAACGGTGTCGGCGAATTCGAGGAAGTTGCGGGTCAGTTGGGGAACCGTATTGATCTGCTTGAGCGATACGTTAGTGCCGACCTCGGAAGTCTTGACCTCCGTCAACGGCGGGGCGGTCACGGTCACGGTATCGAGCGTCGTTGCGTCTCCCGTGGGAGCCGCCGCAGGAGCGTTCAGATCGAGGCTGACGGAAGTAGCGACGGCCAGGGTCACGGTCCTCTCGGTGCCGGGACCGGCATCGACCTGGTACGTACCTGGCGGCAGGCCTACCAGCGAATAGGAGCCATCGGCATTGGTCATGACCCGTCGGGTCGCACCAGTGGCGGTGTTCTTCGCTGTCACCTGGGCCCCGACAGGCGCGTTACCACGCAACGTTGCGTTGGCGGACTGGGCGAAGGCAGGGGCCATGCTCAGCGTCAAGCAACTGGCCAGGGCGCAGGTAAGCAACGTGCGTGTGGGACGGATGTTGCGTGGCTTGCGGTTCTTCATGACCTCTCCCCTCCCAGGGTATGCAAACTAGAATTGGAAAAACGGTTGGAATCGGTTACATCGTCGGCAAAAAATATTCGGCTCAAGAGCTATCGGATTTAGCTGTCCGGCGTGTTGCATGGATGGTGGATTCGCGCACGATGAGTTCCGGCACCAGCGTCTGCTGCGTCGACGGCTGCACGTCGTCGGACTCGATCGACTGCAGCAGGCGGGTAAGCGCCAACCCACCCAACTCCGCAATGCTGACCCGCATGGTGGTCAAGGTAGGGTGAACGAAGCGCGCAAGCGGAATGTCGTCGAAGCCGGCAAGCGCTATATCTGCCGGAACTTTCACGCCCGCTTCGTTGAAAGCGTAGAGACAACCCAGCGCCATCATGTCGTTGGCGGCGAACACCGCATCGGGACGCTGCTTGGAGGCGACGATCCGCTTGCCGGCTTCATAGCCGGAGGACTCGTCGAAATCGCCCGGCAACTCGATGGCCTCGGCATCGGGCAGATGCTCCGCCAACGCGCTGCGATAACCGCGCAAACGCTCGCTGGCGTCGAAGTTGTCTTCTGGGCCGCAGATGAAGGCGATCCGCTGGTGCCCGGCCTCCGCGAGATGCTTGACCATGGTCGAAGCGCCGCCGAAGTTGTCGATGCTCAGTACCGGATAGGTGGCATCGGGCAGATGCGTGTTGATCAATACCGCCGGCAACGCCGTCGGAAGGTTGTCGGTGAGGAACCCGGGACGATCCGCATAAGGAGACAGCACCAGCAGGCCATCGACGCGGCCGCGCATGGCGCGCAACGCCTCGCCCTGCTCTTCCGGGTGGCCGTGGTAGCTGGAGACCAGCAGATGCTGGCGACGGGCGCGGGCGACCACGTCGATACCGCGGATCAGCTCGGAAAAGAATTCGCCGTACAGATCCGGCAGCACCACGCCGATGGTCTGAGTACGACGGCTGCTGAGGCTGCGGGCGGCGGCGTGCGGCTGGTAGCGGAGCCGATTTGCGATCTCCGTCACATGTTTGCGCACGCCTTCGGCGACATTCTCATGTCCGTTCAGTGCGCGCGACACGGTGGCGACGGATACCGACGCCTCACGTGCAACATCCTTGATGGTGACATTGGTTCGAGCCATTCACCGCCCCTCCGCGGTTACGACTGTACTAAGTGGCGGCGACTGTAAACGTTTCCAGGAGCATATGTAAAGCTTTCATAAGTCCTGCAGACAATTCGTTATTTTTCAATCGCTTGCAGAAAATAATTCGGTCGAAAAAGTGACGCAACGCAACATATTTCAACCGCCGGTGGACCCTCGTCCCACCGGCCAATCCTGTCCGACGCGACCGCTTATCGCGCGGTTACCTCGAACTTCGCCTCAAGGTTGTCGACCGAATTGCCACCCGCGAACACCGTGAAACTACCCGGCTCCACGATCGGCTTCATGTCCGCCCCGTAGAAGCTCAAGTCATTTGCGGTCAGAGTGAAGGTCAGCGTTTGCGACTGCCCGGCCTGGAGGTGGACACGGCGGAACCCGCGCAGCTGCTTCACCGGACGGGTGATGCTGGCCACGTCGTCGCGCAGGTACAGCTGCACTACTTCGTCGCCCGCGCGGGCGCCGGTGTTGGTGACGGTCACTTCCACCTGCAGCGTGCCGTCGGCCGGAATCTTTTTCCGGCTCAGGCGCAACGCGTCGTAACGGAAGCTGGTGTAGCTGAGCCCGTGTCCGAAGGCGTACAGCGGCTTCCACGACACATCCAGGTACTTGGAGGAATAGCGTTCCTCTTCGCGCGGCGGGCGCCCGGTGTTCTTGTGGGCGTAGTAGATCGGCACCTGTCCGACGTTGCGCGGGAAGGTGATAGGCAGGCGCCCAGCTGGGTTGTAGTCGCCGAACAGGACATCGGCCAACGCATGGCCCGCTTCGACGCCGGGGAACCACGCCTCCAGAATCGATGGCACCTGTTCCTGCAGACTATTGATCGACAAGGGCCGGCCATTGAACAGCACCGCTGCCACCGGCTTGCCGCTCTTCTGCACGGCCAGCGCCAGTTGCTCCTGCACGCCCGGCAGATCGAGCGAGGTCCTGTTGTTGGCTTCGCCGCTCATGTCCTCGGCTTCGCCCAGCATCAGCAGCACGGCATCGGCCTGTCCGGCGATGCGCACCGCTTCGGCGATTCCGGTGGTGTCGGCAGTGTTGATGTCGGTGCCGCGCGCGTACAGAACCTTGGTTTCCGGTCCGACCGCGGCGCGGATGCCGGCAAGCGGCGTCACCACATCTTCGGGACGGCCCATGCCCGCCCAACTGCCCAGCATCGCGCGCGGGTTGTCGGCCAGCGGCCCGATCACCGCCAGCGTGCGAACCTGTTTGGACAGCGGCAGCACATTGCCTTTGTTCTTCAGCAGCACCATGGATTCGCGCGCCATGGTGCGCGCGGCGTCGCGATGGTCGGCGGTGAGCGTCTGGCTTTTTTCCAGCGACTCGTCGCAATTCCGGTACGGGTTATCGAACAAACCCAGCCGGTACTTGGCGCGCAACACACGGCGCACCGCGTCATCGACCGTAGCTACAGGAAGTTTCCCGGCGCGCACCGCCTTGGGCATGTCCTTGCGGTAGATGTCGCTGACCATGTCTATATCCACGCCGGCCTCCAGCGCGCGCCTACCTGCCTCGGTGGGATCGGCGGCGATGCGATGGTTCATCAGTTCCATCACGCCGGTGTAATCGCTGACCAGCACGCCATCGAAACCCCATTCGCCGCGCAGCACGCCGTTGATCAACGGGCCATTGGCGTGCATCGGGACGCCGGCGATCTCGTTGAAGGAGGCCATTATCGATCCTACGCCCGCGTCGACCGCTGCGTGGAAGGGGGGCAGATAGACCTCGCGCAGGGTGCGCTCGGAGATGTCCACCGTGTTGTAGTCGCGGCCGGCTTCGGCGCCGCCATAGGCGACGAAATGCTTGGCGGTGGCCAGGACGCTGTCGGCGGCGCGCAAGTCCTTGCCCTGGAAGCCGTGCACTCGCGCTACCGCCATCACTTCGCCCAGATAAGTGTCTTCGCCCGATCCCTCGACCACCCGACCCCAGCGCGGATCGCGCGCTACGTCCACCATCGGCGCATACGTCCAGTTGATACCGTGCGCGGTGGCTTCTACCGCACCCACGCGGGCAGCCTTCTCCACGGCGACCGGGTTGAAGCTGGCCGCCTCGCCCAACGGTACCGGGAACACGGTGCGATAGCCGTGGATCACGTCGAAGCCGAACAGCAGGGGGATGCCCAGCCTGGATTCCTTGACCGCGATGCGCTGCATATCGCAGGTCAGCTTTACGCCCTGCATGCCCAGGAACGAACCCACCTGACCCTTGCGCACCTGCTCCGTACCGGCGGCTTTCGCCTTGGGGCCGGTGTCATTGCCGATGCCAGGCGGCTGGTTCAACTGCCCCAGCTTTTCCTCGAGGGTCATCCGCGCCAGCAGGGACTCGACGAAAGCCGTTTCCGCGCTATCGGAGGGTTTTGTCGCTTCGGCGGTCAGGCCCCCAAAGGGCACCAAGGCCATTACCCACAGCGCCAGGGAACTCCGGGCACGCCCTCCACGATTCCCCTTTCGATGCGTCGCTTTCATTTCCCGCTCCCTCTTCCAGATTTCAGGCGGGCAAATGTAAACGTTTTCAGGAAAGCGTGTAAGACGCAGCGCAACAGTTCGTGAAGTCAGTCCGGCTCGCCCGGCGCCCGGGCCTGGATCTGCAGCGCATGGATGTCGGTCGTCATCATCTGCCCCAATGCCGCATACACCGCACGGTGCCGGGCCAGGGAGGTTTTGCCGGCGAAGGCGGCGCTGACTATTTCGACGCTGTAGTGGCCCCTGCCGTCTCGAGCACCCGCGTGCCCGGCATGCAAGTGACTATCGTCGTTCACGATCAGCCGCGTCGGCGCGAAGGCGGCCTCGAGCGCCTCGCGGATGCGGGCGAGCCGGCTACTCAAGGCAGGACCTTGCGGAAGGGACGCACTTCGGTGCGGACATAGGCGCCTGCCTCCACATAAGGATCGGCGTCGGCCCAGGCACGCGCGGATTCCAGGGAGTCGAATTCGGCGATCACGATGCTGCCGCTGAAACCGGCCGGACCTGGATCCTCGGCATCGATCGCCGGGCATGGCCCCGCCAGCAAAAGCCGGCCTTCGTCGCGCAATGCGGTCAGCCGCGCCAAGTGCGCGGGGCGCACAGCCGTGCGTTTGGGCAGGGCGTCGACCGCGTCATAACCTTCAATCGCATACCACACTGAATCTCTCCTGGATCCTGTCCAGCCTGAATTGTACGGTGGGGCCGCAAGCCTGGCGCTGGACACCTGCCTCGCCACCGCTTACTCTTGATCTATTGCACGGCCGGAAGCAGCGGCCCGCCCGGACCCGGCTCATTCGCCTTCAGGCTCATTTGCCAGCAGTCCCGTCGACCGATTCGCTGCCCCCACCCGCCCGGGCCCAACGACCTTCTCGCTGTCTGCCGCCCTGTCCCTTGGCGTGCATTGCCTGCTTGATGTGTGGGAATGCGATCGCACTGCGACGCACTGTTCAGCCGCAAGACCCAAGCACGTCGGCCCCAGCCGCGTGGTGCCTGCAATTCATGGCTTATTAGATGACTTCCGACCTCGCGCAAGACGCGAATCCGCAAATCGATACGCTCAAGCCCCAACAGCCGGCCCCTCAGCAACATGAGATGCCGCTGGCGATGGTGCATGGGCAAGCGGTGCTGCAGATTCCCCAGGACCTCTATATCCCGCCGGATGCGCTGGAAGTGATCCTGGACGCGTTCGAGGGCCCGCTGGACCTATTGCTGTACCTGATCCGCCGGCAGAACCTGGACATCCTGGACATCCCGGTGGCCGAGATCACCCGCCAATACGTCCAGTACATAGGCGTAATGCAGGATCTGCGCTTCGAGCTGGCGGCCGAATACCTGGTCATGGCCGCGATCCTGGCCGAGATCAAGTCGCGCATGCTGTTGCCCCGCCCGGTCAGCGAGGAAGGCGAGGAAGGCGACCCACGCGCCGATCTGGTGCGCCGCCTGCAGGAATACGAACGCTTCAAACAGGCCGCCGAAGACATCGACGCCCTGCCCCGTCTGGACCGCGATACCACCCCGGTGCAGGCGCATGTGCCGGAACGCGCCGTGGTCCGTCTGCCGCCGCCGGTGGACCTGCGCGAGATGTTGCTGGCCCTGCACGATGTGCTCAAGCGTGCCGACCTGTTCACCGGTCACGCCATCAAGCGCGATGCGCTCAGCGTGCGCCAGCGCATGGGCGATGTGCTGACGCGGCTGGAGGACGGCAAGTTCCACCGCTTCGAATCCATGTTTACGCCCGAAGAAGGCCGGCAGGGCGTGCTGGTCACCTTCCTGGCCATGCTGGAACTGGCCAAGGAACAGCTGCTCGACTTCGTGCAGGAAGCGCCGCTGGCGCCGATCTACCTGAAGTCGCTGGCCCTCAACAACACCAACGAACCGCTGGCGTTCTCCAGCGAATTCGACGACGGCGACGCCGCCAACGACAACTGACCGACACCCAGAAGCCAAGCACCGCATGGATCAAGCGCTCATCACCCGTATCGTCGAAGCCGCCCTGTTGGCCGCCAACCAGCCGCTGACGCTGGCGCAGCTGCATGGACTGTTCCCCGAAGAACAACCCGCCCCGCCCGATAGCGTCGAGCAGGCGTTGGAACAATTGCGCGACGCCTGCGCCGAACGCGGCGTGGAGCTGGTGGAGGTCGCTTCCGGCTTCCGCTACCAGGTGAAGGAAGAAGTGCACGGCTGGGTCTCGCGCATGTGGACCGAGCGCAAGACCAAGTACACCCGCGCCACTCTCGAGACACTGGCGCTGATCGCCTACCGCCAGCCCATCACCCGCGGCGAGATCGAACAGGTCCGTGGCGTGGCGGTCAGCAGCAACACCATCCAGGCCCTGGAAGAGCGCGAATGGATCCGCGTGGTCGGCCATCGCGACGTGCCCGGTAAGCCGGCGCTGTTCGGCACCACCAAGATTTTCCTGGATTATTTCGGCCTGAAGCGCCTCGACGAATTGCCGCCGCTGTCGGAACTGAAGGACATCGGCGAACTGGAGCCGCAGTTGTTCATGGACGAAGCGCCGGTGCCGGTCGGCCTTCCCGGTCCGGAAGCCGCGCAGGAAGGCGGCACCGTCGACGACGACGAAGAAATGCGGGCCGCCAACGACGAACAGCTCGACACCGACGCGGACCACGCGACGGAAGACGAACAAGACATCGCTTCGGAAGAAGACGCTTCCGAAGCGATTCCCCATCAAGAACATTCCTTAGAAAACCAGGACGAAACCGAAGGCGCCGATCCGGACAGCCAGGCCTCGTCGGAGCAGAAACAATGAGCGACACCCCCCCAAAGAACAAACTCTCCAAACTCTCCCTCAAGCGCGGCGACGCCGCTGAGGCCAGCGACACCGCTAAACTTTCCGAGCGCCTGCACAAGGTGCTGGCGCAGGCCGGCCTGGGTTCGCGCCGCGCGCTGGAGCAGCGCATCGCCGACGGCCTGGTCAAGGTCAACGGCGAAGTCGCGCAGACCGGCATGTCGGTCAAGGGCGGCGACCGCATCGAACTGGACGGCAAGACCTTCGTCGCCAGCGCCCTGACCGAACCGGCGCGCGTGCTGCTGTACAACAAGCCCGAAGGCGAAGTGACCACGCGCGAAGATCCCGAAGGCCGCCCCACCATTTTCGAAGCGCTGCCCGCATTGAAAGGCGCGCGCTGGATCGCCATCGGCCGCCTGGACATCAACACCACCGGCCTGCTGCTGCTGACCACCGACGGCGAACTCGCCAACGCGATGATGCATCCGTCCTACGAAGTGGAACGCGAATACGTCTGCCGCGTGCGCGCGCCGGAAGGCATGGAGACGGTTCCCGACAATCTGGTCGACCGCCTCGCCCGCGGCGTCGCCCTGGAAGACGGCCCGGCCAAGTTCGATGTGATCGAACGCATCGGCGGCACCGACTCGCACGATTGGTTCCGTGTGGTGGTGAAGGAAGGCCGCAACCGTGAAGTTCGCCGTCTGTGGGAATCGCAGGGCTGCCAGGTCAGCCGCCTCAAGCGCACGCGCTACGGCAAGATCTCGCTGCCGCAGCCGCTGCTGCGCGGCCAGTCGCAGGAATTGCCGGACGTGCAGGTCGAAAAACTGCGCGCCGAGCTGGGTCTGGAAACCGGCGCTCCGCCCGCACTCACCCTGCAGCCGGTGATCGGCCAACGCAAGGCGGCCAAGGCCACCGTGCATGTGGGCGGCGGTCGCACGACAGGCCAGGCTTATGTCAACGGCCACAACACCGCCGACGAAGGACGCGAACTGCGCCGCTTCGATCACGTGCGCGAAGACCGCGGCCGTGGCCGCTTCGGCAGCAAGAAGCCACATGGCGGCCTGACCGTCAGCGGCGAAGCGGCGGCGAAGCAATCGCAGAAACCATTCAAGTCGCGTCCCACCAAAGGCCCGAAGCCGCTGCCCGATGGCAATCCCGCTGCGTTCCGCAGCTGGTATGTGCCCGAAGGCGTGGACACCGGCCCAACCGGTCACCGTAATGCCGGTCCGCCCAAGCCCTACGGCGCCAGGCCCGGTGGTCCGCGTCCCGCGGGCGCGGGTGCGGGTCGCCCCGGTGCCGGCCGTCCTGGTGGCGGCGCGGGTGGTCGCCCAGGTGCGGGCGGCAATCGTCCCTATGCCGCGCGCAGCGAAGGTAATTTCGGCAACGAAGCCCGCGGTCCGCGCGGCCCGGGGCCGAAGGGTCCGCGTCAGGGTGGACAAGGCCAGGGCGAAGGCCAGCAGCGCGCGCCGCGTCCGTATGGACATCCAGGCAACGCGCCCAGCTTTCCTTCCGATCACGCCAACCCCGGTGCCTACAATCCGTACGGCCAGCAGCCGCGCCCGCCGCGTCCGCAAGGCGCGCGTCCGGGCGGCAATCGTCCCAACAACAACGCAGGCCCGCGTCCGAACGGTCCGCGTCCCGGCGGCCCGCGTGGCGCAGGCCGCCCGCCGGGCGGCGGCAATCGCGGTCCGCGCGGCGGCGGTCAGGGCTAATTGAAACAGGGCGCGAAAGCGCCCTGTTTTTCTGTAGGAGCGACGCGAGTCGCGAAGCTCTGGACAGTGGATAGCCTGAGGACTTCGCGACTCGCGTCGCTCCTACAAAGGCGCGCGATCGCGTCGGCTACAATACACACCTGACTTACCGCCTCTGATATCCCCCATGTCTTCCGCTTTCGGCACCGAGACGGTGCTCGACGTCCGCCACTGGACCGACGATTACTTCAGCTTCACCACCACGCGCGACGACGGCTTTCGCTTCGACAACGGCCAATTCGTGATGATCGGCCTGCAGGGCCAGCAAGCGGACGGCATGCCCAAGCCGCTGATGCGCGCTTATTCCATCGCCAGCGCCAACTGGGAAGAACAGCTGGAGTTCTTCAGCATCAAGGTGCCCAACGGTCCGTTGACCTCGCGTCTGCAACACATCAAGCCAGGCGACACCGTGCTGGTCGGCAAGAAGCCTACCGGCACGTTGCTGATCAGCGACCTGCATGTGGGAAGGAATCTGTTCCTGCTCGGCACCGGCACTGGCCTGGCACCGTGGCTTTCCATCATCAAGGATCCGGAAACCTACGAGCGCTTCGACCGCATCGTGCTCACCCACGGCGTGCGTCACCAGCACGACCTGGCATACCGCGACTACTTCGAAAAGGAACTGCCCCAGCATGAATTCCTGGGCGAACAGATCCGCGAGAAGCTGCTCTACTACCCGGCCGTCACCCGCGAAAACTTCACCCACCAAGGCCGCCTGACCGAGCTGCTGGACAGCGGCCGCATGACCGACGCATTAGGCCTGCCCGCACTGGACCCAGCGCACGACCGCGCCATGATCTGCGGCAGCCCGCAGATGCTGGCCGACCTGCGCGGCATACTGGATGCGCGGGGTTTTGCTCCTGCGCCACGGATAGGCACTCCCGGCCATTACGTCTTCGAACGCGCCTTCGTCGAAAAATAGATCTCGCGTGCTAGCCTTCCGGCAAACGGAGGGGAGTCCGATGATCAAACAGATCCTGTGGGGTATGGCCCTTTGCGGCTGCGCGCTGGCCGGCATGGCAGCAGAACTCAAACCGCAACCCAAGGTCGGCGAGGTTCCGCCACCCATGCTGGGCAAGCTGCATGGCGGCAATACCCAAGTGAACCTGGCGGACTACCGCGGCAAAGTCGTTATCGTCACCTTCTGGGCGTCGTGGTGCGGACCGTGTCGGCGCGAGCTGCCGGTGCTGGCGCGTTTCCAGCAAGTGATCGGACATGACGCGCTGGAGGTGATCGCGGTGAACTTCAAGGAACCACGATCGGATTTCCTCAACGTGTTACGCGCCAATCGCAAGCTGGACATGAATTACGTCCACGACGGCAAGGGCATCGCCAGCGACGAATACGGGGTGAACTCGCTTCCCAACATGTTCGTGATCGACCGCGACGGCAAAATAGCCCACGTGCATCGCGGTTATTCGGAAGAGATGCTTGAGGGCTTCATCGCCGAGATCATGGACTTGCTGCCTGAGGAAGTGCTCAAGCGCCCGGCAGGGGCCTAGCCAAGTCGACTCTTCTCAGCCAAGCGCTGCTTCAATGTCGCCGGCGATCGACTCGGGCTTGTCGGTGGGCGCGTAGCGTTTGACCGGCTTGCCATCGCGGCCGACCAGGAACTTGGTGAAGTTCCACTTGATCGCATCGATGCCCAGTAGTCCGCCCTTTTCCTTCTTCAGCCATTTCCACAGCGGATGGGTGTTGGCGCCGTTGACCTCGATCTTGGCGAACATGGGGAAGTCCACTTCATAGGTCAGCGAGCAGAAGTTCTTGATCTCTTCCTCGTTGCCCGGCTCCTGGTTGCCGAACTGGTCGCAAGGGAAGCCCAGCACCACCAGTCCGCGGTCGCGGTAGTCCTGCCAGAGCTTCTCCAAGCCGGTGTACTGCGGGGTGAAACCGCATTTGGAAGCCACGTTGACGATCAACAGGGCCTTGCCGCGATAGTCGGCCAGGGGCACGTTTTTGCCATCGATGTCGGTGGCTTCGAATTCGTAGGCGGTGGTCATGGTTGCGCTCCGGAGAATGCCTTATCAGACACCCGATGCCCGGAATGAGCAAGCCCCTGGAAACTTAAATTTTGTACCACAAGGTCAGACAAGTGAGGTTGTAACCCTACGAAGATAAATTCAATTCACCGTGATCGCGTTGTTGTTCTTATCAGTGGAGAAGACCACCCGATAAGTAGCAAGACCATTTGGGATAGAAGGGGGGAAAGATCGAACTATTGCCGAATATATGCCTACGCCTCCATTGCTCCCCGCTCCCAGCAACATAGTCGTAAAGCTTCTTTCATCCTGGAGCTTGCCATTAAAAGAAGCTGCACACGCAGTCAGACCACAGGCAAGCTTATCCAGCGAAACCCCAGCACCAGATGTTTTCAGGGCGGCCTTTAGATTTTCCTCGTAGACCCGGCTTATCTCAGTAGCGTCCGGGTCGGTATAGCTTTCGGATTTCAGCCTGTTTAAGACTCGATTGAACTCGTCCACGCCGATGATCGCATTGATGTATCCGACTCTTAATCCACCCGGAGAAACCAGCAACGACTCTACTGGCCGAACCTTCTCCGTCGAAATGAGATGTGCGGCAGTGCTGTCATTCCCGGAGGCTTGAGCCTGCGCCGTACTGGCCGATAATCCATCGTCGCTAGAATCTGAATCGCTCTGTCCTACTCTAGCTGAGCTGACCACAGAAGCTGCCTCTGGCGAAGACTCTGTTTTTACACCGAACAGCGTACTTCCGATGTTCAATGTATTCGTTGCAAGAACGCAAATGATCGCGATTGCAGCCAGGACTGCTAGAACGAAGACTATTTTTGTCTTGTGCATGAGTTATCCGATTAGCGATGTCTGCTTACTCGGGAACCTTGATGATTCCAGGACCCTTAACGATCATCGATATCCAGCCGTATGCGCTATCTCTAGCACTTAACTGCCCACTGGGATTGGAAGAGACTACGCATGAAGTCCGACAAACAAAAGTATTGCCGTTAACCACTACCGATTGACTAGCAAATGCCTTGTTCAAACAAACAAGCGAGCCTAGAGCCAAAAAACCGACCAGAATTGTAATGCTGATTCTCGTCATTGCTGATACCGCCACCTTGCGGCAGGGCGAAGATTGTCCTTCCCTTGGATACAAATCAATGCTCCGCGATGTAATGCTCTATAAGTCACAATAGGCGAACGCAACATGGTCATTCTCGCCGTTCGCCATGCAGCAAAAAGGAAGAGAAGAAGAGAGGGAGCTTATGAATTTCCTAGAGATCTGTGCGCCGACACACGGATCGAATTGCCTTTGAAGTGCTAGAGCAGAACACTCCACGCCCATGCAGACAACTTCCGACCCCAATTCCCTAGCTACCCTGTACATCCACGTCCGGATATTGCTGGGCATGATCGTTGGCCTGGGATTGACCCACCTGCTACGGCATCTGGCGCGCATCGTCGAACGTCCCAAGGCGCGGCGGGTTTACTGGGTGCACCTGGTGTGGGCGATGTTCATGTTCGTCTACCTGCTGCACTTCTGGTGGTGGGAATTCTCCCTCTCGCACCGGACGCAATGGAACTTCAACCTCTACCTGTTCGTCACCGTCTACGCGCTGCTGTTGTACCTGCTGTGCGCGCTGGTCTTTCCGGAAAGCGTGGACGACTACCAGGACTACCGCGACTACTTCTATTCCCGCAGGCACTGGTTTTTCGGTTTGCTGGCGGTGATGTTCGCGGTGGATGTGGTTGACACCGCTATCAAGGGAGCCGACTACTTCCACCACCTGGGTCCCGAATATCTCTTCCGCAACACCGGCTACATCGTCGCCAGCCTGGTCGCCATGAAAACCCGCAACCGGCACTACCACGGCACCTTAGCCGTGGCGGCACTGCTATACGAACTGTCCTGGATCTTGCGGCGCTACGAAGCGTTTCAGCTCTGACCGACCGCGACGTCCGCGATCAGCGCGCCGCGGGTCGCACCTGCACGGGCGTTGCGAAGGGCTTGATGCCCAGCGCTTCGTCGATCTCGCTGGGGTAGTACGCCTTGCCCTGCTTGATCACCAGCGCCACCTTGCGGATATCGGCGATGTTCACCGTGGGATCGCCGTCGACCAGGATCAGGTCCGCGCGCTTGCCCACCGCCACCGAACCGCGATCCTCGGTGGTGCGCGTGTACTTGGCTCCGTTCCAGGTGGCGATCTGCAACACCTGCGCCGGAGTGATGCCGGCCTTCACGTACAGCTCCAGTTCGCGCTGCAGGGTAAAGCCGGAAATCTCGTCGGTACCGGCCACGATCGGCACGCCGGCCTTGTACATCAGGCCGACGAACTGGACCAGCTTATCGAACGACTTCTTGTACAGCGACTCGGTGGCGTCGTCAGGAATATTCATCTCGCCGACCCGGCGGCTGCGCTGGATGTCCGGCGGCAGATGGTCGGCCACATCGGCCACGATCGGCGACAGCTCGCCTTCGCGCTGATGGATGAATTCGAAAGTGGCCAGAGTCGGATCGACCACGATCTGCTTCTTCGCCAACAGGGCGATGAAGTCCTGCACGGGCTTGGAATCGAAATCCAGACCGGCGGTCTTCTTCGCCACTAGGTAGAAACGCTCCAGCGTGCGCGTATCGGTTTCCGGAGTGACGAAAAAGTTCAGCATCAGCTGGTTGATGTGCTGGATCTCGTCGTAACCCTGGTCCACCGCATCCTGCGCGCGCATGAAGGCGGGAATGTGGCCGCTGACCCGCAGGCCGCGCTGGTGCGCATAGGCGGCGGTTTCGCGCAGGATGTCCTTCGGAAACGAGTTGTAGATCTTGACCTGCGGATAGCCGTGTTCGGCGTACCAGTCGACCGCCTTCTTGGCTTCGTCCAGGTTCTTGATCACGAAACCGTTGCGGGCCGACATCTTGCTCTCGCCTTCGATAAAACCGGCGGGCACCACGCTGGGGCCCAGCAGCTTGCCCTCGCTCAGCTGCGCCATCAGCTGCTGCAGGGTGGCATTGTCGTTACCCATGTCGCGGATGGTGGTGATGCCGGCAGCCAGATGCAGGCCGCCGTCCCACGGGCCGAAATGCGCGTGCATGTCGAACAAGCCAGGCAGCAGGACTTTTCCGTCTGCGTCGATAACGTTGTCGGCCTTGGTTTTTTCGCCGCCGCCATTGGAGATCGACACTATCTTGCCGTCGCCGATCAACACGTCCGAGGCCGCCCCCAAGGTCGCCTTCTCGCTGTCGAACACGCGCGCATTGCGGATCAGCGTGGTCCCGGTCAGCGGATGCGCGAGGCGCTGTTCCATGCCCAACAGCACTTCGCCCTCGGCCTGCTTCTGACGCGTTTCCAGCGCCATGGCGTTGGACTCCCAACCCTCCTCTATCAGTTGCAGGAACCCGGGATAGATGAAGGCGAACAGCCGCGGATTGTCGCCGGTGGTCGCCCATGCGAACGTGGGCGTCAGGCCCACGCCGGTCATCGCCACCAGCTGCACCGCACGCTTTTCACTGCCATGGTTCACTTCGGCGTCGGCGACCTTGCGCACCGTCAACGTGCCGCTGGGAATCAGCGGCAGCTTGCCGTCGCTGCGCTTGGCCAGCGCGGACATGGCCACCGAAAACCCTTCCGGCGTGCCGCCTAGGGTCGAGTACAGCGCCGTGCCGGAAACCTGCTGCTTGCCCTGGTCCGAGGTCGACTTCCATTCCGTGTTGTCGCCCGTGCGCGAGAACGTTTCATCGACCTTGGCCCCAAAAGTGGACGTGCCGGTGACCTTGTACTGGCTGTAGGTCCCGTCGGCGGCGAGTTTGTATTCTTCCTTCAATTCCGGTCCGCGGCCGTTGTCCTTGAAGATGAAATCGACATGGGTGGTGCCGTCGTCGTCCTTGCGCACGACCTGTTCGCCGGCCTTTTTTCCTCCGTCGACCAAGGCCACATAACGAATGGTTTCGGCCGCCGCTGCCGGACCGGCAAGGAACAATGCAAGGGACAGGCACAGGACATGCTTCATCCGGGAATCTCCATGGGAAGTGAGCGGCAGGCCAGAAAGCGGCCGCCGGGAGCTTATCCCAGCACCGCCGTGGCGACCCCTGTCTTTCGTCACAGGTGCGGCAATGGCCTCATCGGTTAGCCTGTAAAGTCCAACTCTGTAAGGAAGCTGCAGAATGACCACCCGTCTTGCCCTGGCGCTTGCCGCCTCCCTTGGACTTGCCATGCCCGCTTATTCCCAGGCCGCCGCACCGGCGAGCACCGAAGCCGCCAAGGCTTCGAACCCGTTCTTTTCCGAAAGTCCGCTGCCGCTGCACTACCCGCAGTTCGACAAGATCAAGGACAACGATTTCGCCCCCGCCTTCGATGCCGGCATGGCCGAACAGTTGAAGGAAATCGACGCCATCGCCGACAACGCCGAAGCGCCGACCTTCGACAACACCATCCTGGCCATGGAAAAGAGCGGTCAGGTGCTGAACCGCGCCCAGACCGTGTTCTTCAGCCTGGTCGGCGCCGACACCAACCCCGCGCGCGAGAAGCTGCGCAGCGACTACTCCGGCAAGTTCGCCGCGCATAGCGACGCCATCGCGCTCAACGGCAAACTGTTCGCGCGCATCGACGCGCTATACGGCAAGCGCGACACCCTGGGCCTGGACGCCGAGGGCGTGCGCCTGATCGAGCGCTACCACACCGATTTCGTGCGTGGCGGCGCCAAGCTATCCGATGCCGACAAGGCCAAGCTCAAGGCGATGAATGGCGAACTGGCCGCACTGGGCACCAAGTTCAGCCAGAACGTGCTGGGCGACGTCAACGCCTCGGCCATAGTCATCGACAACGCCAAGCAGTTGGACGGCTTCACGCCCGAGCAGATCGCCACTGCTGCCGCTGCCGCCAAGACGCGCAAACTGGACGGCAAGTACGTCATCGCCCTGCTCAACACCACCGGCCAGCCGCCGGAATCCGAATTGACCGACCGCGCCACGCGCCAGAAGCTGCACGAAGCCTCGATCGCGCGCGGTAGCCACGGCGGCGAGTTCGACAATCGCGAGATCATCAGCAAGATCATGAAACTGCGCGCCGACCGCGCCAAGCTGCTGGGTTATCCCAACCACGCGGCCTATGTGCTGGAAGACGAAACCGCCAAGACCCCACAAGCCGTCAACGACATGCTGGGCAAGCTGGCTCCGCCCGCGGTGGCCAACGCCAAACGCGAGGCGGCCGACCTGCAGAAGATGATCGACAAGGAAGGCGGCGGATTCCAGCTGGCGCCGTGGGACTGGTCCTTCTATGCGGAGAAAGTGCGCAAGGAAAAATTCAACTTCGACGAAGCCCAGCTCAAGCCGTACCTGGAACTGGACAGCGTGCAGCAGAACGGCGTTTTCTACGCCGCCAACCAGTTGTACGGCCTGACTTTCAAGGAACGCAAAGACCTGCCCGTGTACGAGCCCAGCGTGCGCGTGTTCGACGTGTTCGACGCCGACGGCAAGCAGCTGGCGATCTTCATCTCCGATATGTACGCGCGCGAATCCAAGCGCGGCGGCGCCTGGATGAATTCCTACGTGTCGCAATCGGGCCTGACCGGCTATCTGCCGGTGGTGGCCAACCACCTCAACATCCCCAAGCCGCCGGCCGGCAAGCCGACCCTGCTGACCTGGGACGAGGTGACGACCATGTTCCATGAGTTCGGCCATGCACTGCACGGCATGTTCTCCAACGTGGAATACCCCTACTTCACCGGCACCAGCGTGCCGCGCGACTTCGTCGAATATCCGTCGCAGGTCAACGAGATGTGGGCCGACTGGCCGTCGATCCTGAAGAATTATGCCAAGCACCATGAAACCGGTGCGCCGATGCCGCAGGAACTACTGGACAAAGTGGTGGCTGCCGCGAAGTTCAACCAGGGTTTCAAAACCACCGAGTATCTGGGCGCGGCCATGCTGGACCAGCGCTGGCACCAGATCAGCGCCGACCAGGTGCCCGCCGCGGCCGGCGTGATGGCGTTCGAAGCCGCCGCGCAGAAAACCGACGGCACCGACTACGCGCCGGTTCCGCCGCGTTACCGCACGCCCTACTTCAGCCACATCATGGGCGGCTACTCGGCCGGCTATTACGCCTACATCTGGTCGGAAGTGCTGGACGCCAACAGCGTGGAATGGTTCGAGCAGCACGGCGGCCTGAAGCGCGAGAACGGCGACCACTTCCGCAAGACCCTGCTCTCGCGCGGCGGCAGCAAGGACGCGCTGCAGCTGTTCCAGGATTTCGCCGGCCACGCGCCGAAGATCGAGCCGTTGCTGAAGAAGCGCGGGTTGGTGGCGGAAGTCGCCGACGGCACCGATCCGATCCCGTCGCCGGAGGCCAGCAAGAAATAAGAAGCGCCAACCGCAAAAAACTAGAACGCCCGGATTTTCTCCGGGCGTTTTTTATGCGCTGGTCGCGGAATGAACTCAGCGATCGCGCAAAGGCCGGCTCAAATCCAGGAAGATTTCGCGCGCGGCCACGCCCTGATCCGGCTGATCGATGAAGAAGCCCTGCACGCCCAGACCGTATAACTGCACGGCCTCGGCGATCACGGACTGCGGGATTCCGCCCGGCGTCTGCGCCAAATAAGACTCCTCTGCGCGCAAGGTATAGGGATGCACCTGCAATCCGGCCTTCAGCGCCCAACCCAGCATGGGATGGACCAGACTGGTTCCCTGGCCGGCCAATTCGGCCTTGCCATCGCCGTTAGCGTCGACCTTCGACGCCAGCGATTCGCGCGGCAGCAGGCTGCCCTTCCAAGGGCCGACACCGCTGGCGTAATTCGCCTTCATCCACTGCAGAACCTTCTCGGTGGCGAACGCGCCGTACAAGGTGTTGGCATTCAAGCCTCCCTCGACCTGCCCGATCAAGCCGCCGTATAGCGCGACCAGGTTGGCGCCATGGCTGACGTTATAGGTCACGTCATAGGGTTTGGCCGTGTAGAAGTCGTCGTACAACTGCACCAGCGGCAGCTCGACGCCGGCCGCGGGCATCCAGCGCTTTTCCAGTTCGATCAGGTTCTCGAACTCGAAACTCTGGATATAGATCCGCGCCGGATCGGTGAAGCCCTCGGCCACCAGGGTCTCGATCAGCTTGGCACCGAGGGACACGCCGATGGGAGTGCCATCGATCCGTCGGCCTTCCTTGGCGAAATAGGTCGGATGCTTGGTTTCCGGATACACGCCGACGCGGCGCCCACCGCGACTCTCCCGTTTGGCCAATTGCAACACTTCGGCGAAAGTCGGAATGGCGTATTGACCGTCGAAGCGGGTATTGTCCGGGCGGACCAGCGGAATGCGCTCTTTCGCACGCAGCGTCTTGATCTCGGCCAGGGTGAAGTCTTCGGTGAACCAGCCGGTCATCGCAACGCCATCGACCCGTTTGGTGGTCTTGCGGCCGGCGAATTCGGGATGGGCGGCGACGTCGGTAGTGCCTGAGATTTCGTTCTCGTGGCGCGCGATCAATACTCCGTCCTTGGTGGCGACCAGATCGGGTTCGATGAAGTCGGCCCCTTGCTGGATGGCCAAACGGTAGGCCGCCAGTGTGTGCTCGGGGCGATAACCGCTGGCGCCACGATGGGCGATAACGATCAAGCCTTGTTTGGCCTGCCCTTGCTGCTGGTCGGGTTTGCGCAGCCCCACCGCCTGTTGCGCGGAAGCGATCGCGGCCATTGAGAGCAGGGCGCACACGGATAACGCACGGACAAGCGCTATGCAATTCGGTCTCTTGTTCATCGGTTCGTCCTTTTCGGGAAAGTCGGATGCCGACCTCCCCCCTCAAGCCGACGCGGCCAGCCTCGAATGCGCAGGTTGCAGCGGCTTTACCGAATGACTTACATCCCGTGACCCTGATCGGATTAGCGCAGCGCGACAAACAACAAACGATGCGGCTATCCCAGGATTCCGTGCAACACAGGGCGCCGGGTTCGACAACCCGAGAAGGCGATGTGCACGGCGACTAGCCGGTCCGCCGGACGAACCCGCGTAGCTAGTCCACCAGCTTCTGCTGATCGCCCGACATTTCGGTCCAGTGATAGCGACCGGTAGCCGGGTCGTACACGCGATTGGGAGCGACCTGGATCATGCCGTTGACCGACTTGCCGTTCGCGTCCAGCAGGTTGGTCGGCTGTTTCCGGGCGCCAGGCGCGGCAGTGCCGGTCGGCACTTCCCGGGCCGGCCCCGTACTCGGGATGGCAGTAGGCGCCTGCGGGCGCTGGTTGGGATTGCTGGCCACTTTGGGCACCTGCGTAGGCTGCACCTGATCGAGCTTGGGGCCGATGCCGCTATTGGTCGGCGGCGTGACCGGCTTCGTGGTGGGCACCGTGGGCTGCTGCAGTTGTTGCGCCAGCGTCGGCACAGCGGCGATGCCGATGAGCGCGGCGAAAACCAGGGGAACGCGTTTCATGACGCGGCTCCAGTTGGGGGAATGGCCCGACCGTAATCCCCCCTACCTTCACGCACCATGAAAAACCCCTTATCAGCGCGGGGCCAGATAACCGCCCTTCACCCCGCCGTTGGACAGCACCACCTGCCACAACTGCGAATTGCGCGTACGGAAAGTCGCCATGGACGCGCTCAGGTAATACCGCCACATGCGGCGGAAGCGTTCGTCGTAGCGCGGATCCGGCGGCCAGGCGCGCTCCACATTGTCGCGCCAGGCCCGCAGCGTGCGGTCGTAGTCGGTGCCGAAGTTGTGCCAGTCCTCGATGACGAACAGGCCTTCCACCGCCTGCGCGATCTGCGCCGTGGACGGCAGCATGGAGTTGGGGAAGATGTAGCGGCCGATCCAGGGATCGGTATGGTTGACCGAACGGTTGGTGCCGATGGTATGCAGCAGGAATAGGCCGCCCGGCGGCAGGCAGCGCTGCGCTACTTCGAAATAGCCGCGGTAATTCTTGACGCCGACGTGTTCGAACATGCCGACCGACAGCACCGCATCGAACGGTTCGTGCAGCTCGCGGTAATCCTGCAGACGGATTTCGATAGGCAGGCCGGCGCACAGTTCGCGCGCATAGTCGGCCTGCTCTTTCGAGATGGTGATTCCCACCCCGCTGACGCCATAGCGCTCGGCCGCGAATTTCAGCGCCTCGCCCCAGCCGCAGCCGATGTCCAGCACGCGCATGCCCGGCTTCAGGCGCAGCTTGCGGCAGATCAGATCCAGCTTCGCTTCCTGCGCCGCGTCCAGTCCGTCCAGCACGCGCCCATCGGCCTGCGTCCAGTAAGCGCAGCTGTAGACCAGGCGCCGGCCCAACATGGCGGCATAAAGATCGTTGCCCAGGTCGTAGTGGCGTTCGCCGACTTCCCGGGCGCGGTTGCGGCTCTGCAGGTTCAGCAGCCGCGCGCGTAGGGCATCCCACAGTTCGCCGGCGCTGTGCACGCGCTGCTCCAGCCGGGCCTGCAGCACATGGAACAGGAACCCGTCCAGCGATTCCGCATCCCACCAACCTTCCATATAGCTTTCGCCCAGCCCCAGCGATCCCTGCCCCAGCACCCGCGCGTAGAAATGGGGATCGTGCACCTGCAGATCCCAAGGACGGTCGCTGCCGATCCGCACATCGGCACTCTCAAGCAGATCGGCGACCCGTCGTTGGAAGCGCTGCTGCGGCATGGCTATGGTTCGGTTATGAGGACTTGGCGAACAGGCCGGTGTATTCGGGCGCAACGTGGGGCAGCAATATCACCGCCGGCACGTCCACCGTCTGCGTACCGTCCGCATACGGACCCACCTGATAGGGCGGAAACACGAAGCGCAAGGCGGTGATCTTGCCGTCGGCGCCGACTATCGGTTGGAACTGGCTGAAATTATCGACGTCCAGCTCGGTGCCTTCGTCGATCATCTTGTCGGCGCTGCGCACGAACTGCAGGCGCTCTTCCGGCGGCAGTTCGTCGGCGTCGGCCCGTACCGACACGCTGGTGTGCAGTTGTTCCCGGATATAGGCGCCGATGACCGCCCAACCTTCCACCTTGGGCACCAGCTCATTGGCGGTAAGCAGTTTGTTCTGCAGAGGCAGCCACACGAAACGCGCCACCAACGGTTCGCCATGCGCGCCGCCGGTGTAGCGGCTGCCGTCGGCGGCGACGGCCACCAGTTCCGGCGTTTCGGCGACCTGTTCGAAGCTGAGCGACAGTTCGTACGGCGCCGAGGGCTTGTCGTTGCCGAAGCCGGCCACGGCCTGCATCAGCTCCGCTCGCGCCGCATCGGAATAGGCGGCGACGGCTTGGGCCAGGCCCGGATACTTGTTGAGCGTCGGCGGATAGCTGATACCCACAACATAGGCGTCGTTGGTTTCGATGACGTCCTTGAGCTCGGGCGCTGCGGCCGTGCCTGTGGCGGGCGTCCCTGCCGGTGCGGTGTCGGGTTGCGCGGGGGCGGCGGGCGTGTCGGCTTCGCGCTTGCATGCGCCCAGGGCCAGGGCCAGCAGAAACAACAGGGGGAATTTCGACACGGATCGCACGACCAGACTCCTTCCAGGGAATGCACACAGTTTATGCCGCGACGCAGCAGCATGACAGCGGGTTCTCGGGGTGCGGCGATTCGCTAATCGACCAGGTCGGCGTACTCGGGATGGCGCTGGACATAGGCGGCCGAATAGGAACAAGCCGGCACCACCCGCAGACCCTCGGCCCGGGCATAGTCCAGTGCGGCTTTGACCAGTTCCCCGGCGATGCCCCGACCGCCTATGGCTTCGGGCACGCCGGTGTGGTCGATGATCATGCGCGCGCCCTGCCGGCGATAGATCAACTCCGCCTCGTATCCGTCCACCTGGGTAGCGAAACGGCGGGAACCGGGATCGTGGTCGATACGCAGGGACATGAGGTCTCTCCAATGGGTGGATGCTCGGCGGCTGCATTGTGCCGTGGGCGGTTCAAGCGGCGGCAAAACTGGACGCGGCGCGTCACATTCGGGCGATCTGGCGCCTCTTGTTCCCGTCCTGCAACGCTTTCGAGACGGCCGCCGATAGTTGGCACGATAACTGCTTTATCCCTCCCAAGAGCAAACACACGGGGAACGGCAATGAACTTCGACGACGCAACCATCAGCAACAACGCATCCAGCGACTTCACCCTGCTGGAAGGTCTGTACCAGCTTGCCGTCACCGGCCACACCGACGACTGGGAATTCGAGCGCCTCAACAACGCCGTGTACGAGCGCCTGCTGTCTTCCTACAACGGTGGCGTCGACATGGGCATGCACGTGGCTGCTAATCCGCTGAATCTGGTCGACTAAAGTTTTCCTGCCGTATTGGCAGCGCGTTACCGAAACAACAACGGTTCCAAGCACAACAACAAGACGACCTGTCCACAGGTCCGGACGCAGGTGACGGGGGTCACCTGCGTCATTTTTTTGCGACAAATAAAACCGCGTCGACGGCCTCAGCGATTGTCGCGTTTGCCCTGGTTGCGCCGATCCTGCGTGCCGGAACTGCCCTGTATCGCCTTCATCCTGCTTTCGGCGGCATGCAGCTCCAACGCCTTCTCAGCCGCTTCGTTGGACTGGAATCCCGGATCCAAGACCGGCGTGTGATGCGGGTCGAGCAACTGCCAGGGCTGCGATTCGCGATCGTGCGCCTGCTTCTGTTCCAGCAGCTTCCGGGTCACGGCCAACGCCTGCCGCGGCGTGGGTTTGCGCGGAGCTTGCGGCTTACCCACGCCCTTGGCGGGTGCGGAACCAGCGGCGGATTTCGCTGGAACCGGTTTGGCGGGCGTTTTTCTTGCCGTAGTCGCCGCCTTCTTCGCCGGAATCTTCTTTGTCGCTGCTTTGCTGGCGACGACCGTCTTCGCCGCTTTCTTGACCACGGACTTTTTCGCCACCGTCTTCTTCGCCACCGTCTTCTTCGCAACCGTCTTCTTCGCAACCGTCTTCTTCGCAACCGACTTGGTTGCTTTCTTCGCGGTAGCTTTCTTGGCTGCGGGCTTCTTCATCGCAGCCTTGGTCGCCTTCTTTGCGACTTTGGCGGGAGCCTTCTTCTTTGCGGCCGCTTTCTTGGCGACCTTGGATGTCTTGGCGGGTGTCTTGCCGGCTTTAGGGGTAGCCATCGCTCACGATCTCCGTTTTTGAATCCTGCGGTTACTCGATAACACGCAAAACATTCAGATACGGTGATCGTGTTGACCTGGAGTTCAGCCTCCGAACGAGGGCTGCTGCAATTGGCGCAGGAAATGACCCAGCACGCGCGGCTCCATAACCAGCATGAACAACACACCGTAAGCGGCGCCAGCAAGATGCGCGCTGTGATTGATGCGATCGCCGCCACGCCGGTCCATCCAGATGCTATAGCCCACGTAGAGCACGGCGAACAAAATGGCCGGCATGGGAATGAAGAACACGCCAATGATCGACCACGGCCTGACCAGAATGTAGGCGAACAGGATCGCCGACACCGCGCCCGACGCACCCAGACTGAGGTAGTTGGGATTGTGCTGGTTCTTCAGATAGGTCGGCAGGATGGACACCACCAGCGCCGAAACGTAGAACAGCGGATAGACCCACACGCCCACGTCGCCCATCAACGACTCGATCTGTGGTCCGAAGAAGAACAGCGTCAGCATGTTGAACAGCAGGTGCATGAAATCGGCGTGGATGAAGCCGTAGGTCACCAGCCGGTCGTACTGCTTGTGCTTGTCGATCGCCGGCGGCCACAGGATCAACCGGTCGGCCAGTTTGCGGTTGTTGAACGCGATCCAAGACACCAGGCAGGTGATGGCGATCAAGGCATAGGTAACGGGGGTTTCCATCAAACGGCTCCGACGGCGCGATAGTTGTCCTGCATGGGATAGCGCCAGGCGTACAGTGCGAATACCAGGGCCGCGACGAAGGCGAATGCGGCAAAGAAGAACATCAGAAAAGCGTTTTCGCTCAGCCCGGTGCTGGCGATGCGCGAAATCACCGCTTCATTGCGGACGCTGACATTGGTCAGCAACACCCAGACGTTGCCGAAAGTGACGGAGAGATACCAAAGCGCCATGATCACTCCCTTCATGGCCTGCGTGGCTTGACTATAGGCGAATTCCAGCGCCGTGGCCGACACCAACACCTCACCGAAGGTCAGCAGCAGATACGGCAGGATCTGCCAGGCCAGCGACACCGGATCGCCGCCATCGATCCACAACTGGATCGCACCGGCAGCGATCCATGCCACACCGGAGAACGCGATGCCGAACCCCATGCGTCTGAGCGAGGTAGGCTCGAAGCCCATGCGCCGCAGCAGCGGATACAGCACGACATTGTTGAACGGGATGATCAGCATCACCAGCAACGGATTGAGCGCCTGCATCTGTCCGGCCTCCTTGACCAGCCAGCTGGGCCACCACCACAGATCGTGCGGCACCATCATGGTCTTGCCCTGCAGTACCCAGGTGGAAGCTTTTTGGTCGAATAAGGACCAGAACGGCGTGATCAGCGCGAACACGATGATCACGCGCAGCACAGCGCGAACGCTGTCCACCGCCGAATCCGGATGCCGGCCGCGGGCGCGTTCGAGCTGCATCGACACGCCGATGCCGCCGAACGCGATCAACGCGCCCAGTGCCAGGCAGGCGGTAATGACGAAACCGAAACCTACCGGCCAAAAGCCGGGCTTGACCGCCCAACACAGCAGCATCGCCGCCGCCAGCACGGCACCGGCCAGGGCCACCGACAGACCAGGCCTGCCCTGTCCTTCTTCGCGCCGGGTCAGCGCGGTACGGGCGACGTTGTAGAACGAATCCGGGTCGTCGCCATGCGTCGGCGGCACTCGTACGTATTGTTTGCGCCCCAGCCAGAAGATCAGGGTCGCGATGAACATCAGGATGCCGGGAATGCCGAAAGCCACCGCAGGCCCGTAGCTGCGCAGGAACAGCGGCATCAGCAGCGAAGCGAAGAAGCTGCCGAAGTTGATGGTCCAGTAGAAGAAGTCGAACACGATCTTGGCCATACTCTTGTTCGACTCGTCGAACTGATCGCCGACGAACGACACCACCAGCGGCTTGATGCCGCCGGAACCCAGCGCGATCAGGAACAGGCCGGTGTAGAAGCCGGTCTTGTTGTCATCGAATGCGGCCAGGCAGGCATGGCCCGCGCAGTAGATCAGCGAGAACCAGAACACGGTGTTGTACTTGCCGAAATAGCGGTCGGACAGCCACCCGCCCAGCAGCGGGAAAAAGTACACGCCGATCACGAAGCTGTGGAAGACATCCTTGGCTGCGCCTTCGCGATCGGCTTCCGGGATATAGGCCAGGATCACGCTGCTGACCAGGAACTGGACCAGGATGTTGCGCATCCCGTAGAAACTGAAGCGTTCGCAAGCCTCGTTTCCAATGATGTAGGGAACCTGTCGCGGCAGGCGTGCCGATTGCGCCGTGGCTGTGGTGCTCATCCGGTATTCCAGCGAATAGTTCCGGGAAGGGTAACCCAGGAAGCGTGCGCGAATCGACGTTTCCGGCTAATGCGATACCGGCCCGCAACGTGCATCATTGCCTTTTGAAGGCGAGAACCGACTCCATGCGATCATTGCTTCTGCTTGCTCCGGTATTCCTGCTCACCACCGCCATGCCCGCCTCCGCCGCCGATGCGTCGTTGACCACGGTCGCCGAACGCTCCGGCTTCCTAAAGACCGGACGCTACGAAGAGGTCGTCGCCCTGTGCGACTCGTTCGCCAAAGCCTATCCGGATGCGGTGCGCTGCATCGACTTCGGTACCTCTCCGGAAGGCCGGCAGATGAAGGCGCTGGTCGCTTCCACCAGCGGTGCGCTCGACGCGGCGACGGCGCGCAAACGCGGCCTGCCCGTCGTGCTCATCCAGGGCGGCATCCACGCGGGCGAAATCGACGGCAAGGACGCGGGTTTCCTGGCGCTGCGCGAAATCCTGGAAGGCAAAGCGGCGAAGGGCGCGCTCGACAAACTCGTGTGGGTCTTCGTGCCGGTATTCAGCGTGGACGGCCATGAGCGCTTCGGCGCCTGGAACCGCCCCAACCAGCGCGGTCCCGAGGAAATGGGCTGGCGGACCACCGCGCAGGGCTACAACCTCAACCGCGACTACGTAAAAGCCGACGCACCGGAGATGCAGGCGATGCTGGCCCTGGTCAACGAGTGGGACCCGCTGGCCGAAGTGGATCTGCACGTCACCGATGGCGCCAAGTTCGAACACGACGTGTCCATCCAGGTGGAACCGGTCCATGCCGGCGACGGCGAACTACGCAAGGCCGGCCGTACCTGGCGCGACGGCGTGATCGCCGATCTGAGCCGCCAGGGCTCGTTGCCCCTGCCCTATTACCCTTCTTTCGCGGTTTCCGACGACCCCACTTCGGGCTTCGACGACGGCGTGCCGCCGCCGCGGTTCTCCCATGGCTACTTCTGGCTGCGCAATCGCCTGGGCATGCTGGTGGAAACCCATTCCTGGAAGACCTATCCGGTGCGCGTGCGCATTACGCGCAATACCGTGGTCTCGGTACTGGAACAGGTCGCGAAGAACGGTCGGCAATGGCTGCAGCTGGCGCACCAGGCCGACGCGCGCGCCAGCAAGCTGAAAGGACGCCCCGTGCCGTTGACCTATGCGGCCGGCAAGGAATCGCATCTGGTCGATTTCCGCGGCTACGAATACACGCGCACGCCCTCCGAGATTTCCGGCGCGCTGATGACGCGTTACGACGAGACCAAGCCGCAGATCTGGAAGATTCCGCTGCGCGACAATCTGCAGCCCAGCCTCAGCGTGGCCGCGCCGGGCGGCGGCTATCTGGTGCCCGCGGCGCATGCCGCCTGGGTGGGCGCGAAGCTGAAACAGCACGGCATCGACTTCCGCACGCTCGACGCGCGCGCCGGGCTGGCGGTCGAAAGCTTCCGCGCCAGCGAGACGACGCCCGCCGCGCAGCCTTCCGAAGGCCATCAGCGCATGGTCGTCAAGGGCGAATGGAAGGCGGACAAGCGCGATCTCGGCGCCGGTGCGCTCTTCGTGCCGATCGCGCAACCCAAGTCGCGTCTGGTCATGTCGCTCCTGGAACCGCTGGCGCCGGATTCGCTGGTGGCATGGGGCGAATTCAACAACGCCTTCGAGCGCAAGGAATACATGGAGGATTACGTGACCGAGGAAGTCGCGCGCGCGATGCTGGCGAAGGACCCGGCGCTGAAGGCGCGGTTCGAAAAGCGCATCCGCGAAGACGCCGCTTTCGCCCAGAATCCACAGGCGCGCCTGGAGTTCTTCTATCGATTGCATTCCTCATGGGACGAACGCTACAACCTGTACCCGGTGATGCGCATCGCTACTGTTCCCCGCTGATCCTCGCATGAGTTTCAATGGAATGAAGACGCTCGCGCTGTGCCTGCTGCTGTCGCTGGTCGCTTTCTCGCTGCCTGCATACGCCGTCGGATCCCCCGACGGCGTCTCGGAGAAGACCGTGAGAGTCGTCACCCTCAACCTCTATCACGACAAGGACGAGTGGCCGAAGCGCCGCGTACAGATCGTGGAGAAATTGAGGCAGTTGCGGCCCGACGTAATAGCGCTGCAGGAAGTGCTCCAGCACGAAACGCTGACCAACCAGGCCGAATGGCTGGCGGCGCAGCTGGATTATCAGTGGCATTTCGTCAGCACCGATCCAGTCGGCAACCCGCGACGCTATGGCAATGCGATCCTGACCCGCCACCCGATCCTCAGACGCGGCCAGAAGTCCCTGCAGCCGCTGGACGACAGCCGTACCGCAGCGTTCGTGCGCATCGATCTGGACGGTAGGTTGCTCAACGTCTACGCCACCCACCTGCACTGGACCGACCAGGGCGGAGCGATTCGCAGCCGACAGGTCGCCGATTTGATGCAGTACGTCGACCAGACTTCGGAGAACGTTCCGAGTCTGGTGGCCGGCGATTTCAATTCGACAGCGGACTCGCCGGAACTAGCGGCGCTTCGCGAACGCTTCGTCGATATTTACGGCAACCGGCATCCGGATGCCGACGCGGTCTCGAGCAGCACCTTGAACCTGAAGTATTTCGCGGCCAAGCGCATCGACCATGTTTTCTTCCAGCGTGACGCCTTCGCTCCGGTGAGCGCCACTATCCTTTTCGATCGCCCCGATACGCAAGGCGTATGGGCTTCGGACCATTTCGGACTGCTCGCCGAACTGCACCTGGGTTCGATAGCTAACCCAGGACCCGACCGTCCCGTGCGTGAGGCTTATCCGGCCGGGAAATAGTGGGAGCGGCGTCCCGCCGCGGGCTCCTGATTTCTCTTACCCTGAAAAAGCTCGCGGCGGGACGCCGCTCCCACGGGTATGCGTTGTCGCTACTATTCCGGGCCGGATCGATAAAAGAACCCGCATGCGAAAGCTTTCCGCCATAGCTCTACTTCTTTTGCTGCTTGCCAGCGGGTGGTGGCTGCGACAGAGCATGGGTGTCGCCGATGGTTCGGGCGTTGCCATACCGCCCGCGGACGTATTGCGGCAGCACGCAGCGAAGCAGGGTCCCCTGCCCGCCTTCCTGCCCACCGAAGCACGCGACACCCTGACCCTGATCGCCCGCGGTGGACCCTTCCCCCATCCGCAGGACGGCAGCGTGTTCGGCAACCGCGAAAAACGCCTTCCCGCCAAGCCGCGCGGCTATTACCGCGAATACACCGTGGAGACGCCCGGTCTGAGCCATCGCGGCGCCCGCCGTATCATCACCGGAGGGAAACCACCGGAAATGTATTACTACACCGATGACCATTACGACTCATTCCGCAGCTTCCAGGTCGCGCGATGACTGAATCCGGTTTCGAACTGGGTCTGGACGACCCGACACGCGCCGGGGTTTTCTTCGTCACCGGCGACGATCTCAACGTGCTCGCCGCCGCCGCGCACGACGCCGGCCTGCTGCCGTGCCTCGTCGATCTGATGGGTTGCGGCAACAAGGCGACCCTGTTGTTGCGGATCGCGGTGGCCATGGATTTCCCCACCACTTCCAGCCGCAACTGGGATGCGCTTTCCGACAGCCTGCGCGACCTGAACTGGATGCCGGCCCAGGGCTATGTGCTGCTGTTCGATGGCGCAGGGGAACTGCATTACGTGGATGAGCAAGACTTCGACACGCTGGTCAGCATTCTGGACGAATGCAACCGCGCCTGGGCCGAGCGCGACGTGCCGTTCTGGGCGTTCCTGGCCCTGCGCGAAAGGGATTTCGTCGCACTGGAGGACTGAGCGTTCGCCGCTCCGCGAGGCGCGAGGCTACGCAGTTCAGCGCGATGCTGCGATCATGGCGCATGAGCGACCAACCGACGGACTTCGAAAGCCTTTCCCTCTCGCCCGGACTGCAGCAGGGCGTGGAGGCGGCCGGCTACGCGCAAATGACCCCCATCCAGGCCGAAAGCCTGCCCGCGATCCTCGCCGGACGCGATGTCATTGCGCAGGCGCCCACCGGCAGCGGCAAGACCGCCGCATTCGGCCTGGGGCTGTTGCACCGGCTCGATCCCGCGCTGATCCGTGCCCAAGCGCTGGTGCTCTGCCCCACCCGGGAGCTGGCCGATCAGGTGGGCAAGCAGCTGCGCAAGCTGGCCACCGGCATCCCCAACCTGAAGGTGCTGGTGCTGACCGGCGGCATGCCGCTGGCGCCGCAACTGGCTTCGTTGACCCACGATCCCCACGTGGTGGTCGGCACGCCCGGCCGCATCCAGGAGCTGATGCGCAAGAAAGCCCTGCACCTGGCCGGTGTGCGTACGCTGGTGCTGGACGAAGCCGATCGCATGCTCGACATGGGCTTCGAGGAAGCGATTCGCGAAATCATCGGCAAGACCCCGAAAGAGCGGCAGACCTTGCTGTTTTCGGCCACTTTTCCCGAGGCCATCCGCGATATCGGCCGCAATACCATGCGCGACCCGCTGGAGGTCACCGCGGGCGGCGTCACCGAACAGCCGGCGATCGAGCAGACCTTTTACGAAGTCGATCTGTCGCGCAAGCAGACCACGCTGGCGGGGCTGTTGTTCGAACAACGCCCTGAATCCTGCGTCGTCTTCTGCAATACGCGCCGCGATGTAGACGAAGTGGCCGAATCGCTGAAGCACTTCGGCTTCACCGCGCTGGCCCTGCATGGCGACATGGAGCAACGCGACCGCGATGAGGTACTGGTGCGTTTCGCGAACCGGAGTTGCAATGTGCTGGTCGCCAGCGACGTCGCCGCGCGCGGGCTGGATATCGACGAGCTGGCTACCGTGGTCAACTACGAACTGCCCACCGATCCGGACGTGTACGTGCACCGCATCGGCCGAACCGGGCGTGCGGGCAAGGGCGGCCAGGTACTGAGCCTGGTCACTCCCCGCGAGATATCGCGCGCACACGTGATCGAGGAAAGGCAAGGTTCGCCGTTGCGCTGGAAGAAGCCGGTCGCCGTGGCGCCCGCGGCGCGCAGCGCGCCGCCTGCCGCGATGGCGACGCTGCGCATCGATGCGGGGCGCACGGACAAGCTTCGCCCCGGCGACATCCTGGGTGCGCTCACCGGCGATGCGGGATTGCCCGCCAGCGCCATCGGCAAGATCGACATCTTCGCCACGCGTTCCTATGTCGCCATCGCGCGCAACCAGGCCAACAACGCGCTGGCGCGGCTCGAGAAGGGCAGGATCAAGGGCAAGAATTTCCGCGTCCGTAAAATTTGAGCGTTCGCTTTTGCTGTTGCCGGAACAACCCGTGAGGCGCGGCATGCGGATTGGGTAAACCCGAAGGGCGGCGCACAAGGATGTGCGCCGTTTCCGGAGGCGCAGGATGCGCCTTACGGAAATTCCCGATTCGCATGCGAACCCAACGGCTTCATCGTTGGGCGCACCATAGGGCGGCTTTCTTTTGGTTACTTTTCTTTGCCGTTCAAAGAAAAGTGACTCGCGCAACGCGCGAAACGCTTTTACTTTGATTGGATGGGCTGCGCCAAGAGCGCCCCCATACCCCAAGGGTACTTCCTTCGGGGCGTCCGCCTTCGGCACTTTCCCCCGCAAGCGGGGGAAAGGTTGCGCGGAGCTCTCCGCGCTTGATTCAGCCGAATTGTAGATCGGGGCCACACCCCCGGCGCCGGATATCCGATCAAGAACTGCAGGAAAGCATCGAACAGCCGGCGCGATCGCGTGCCCAGTCCGGGCGACGCTGCGCAAAGATTTCGCGACCCGGCTGTTCGTCGTAGGGATGGCGCATGACGTCCAATAGCTCTGCAATCCCCTCCTCATCGCCCTGCTCGGCGCGATCGATCGCCTGCTGCGCCAGATAGTTGCGCAGCACGAATCGAGGATTGGCCATGCGCATGCGCGCTTGCCTGGTTTCGTAATCGAGCGGATCGGAGCCGATCCGCGCCGCGTAGCGCCGCAGCCAGTCCATCAGCGCCGGCTCGGTGGCTGAGCGCTTGCTGGCATCGTAGAAAGCCCCATTGAGGGGATCGAGGGTCGGCGCTGCAGGATCCACCCAGGCCAGACCGCGAAAGAAGATGCTCATATCCACTTCACCCGCATGCAGCAGCGACTGCAGGTCTTCCATCAGTGCGGCATCTTCCTCACGGCACTCGGCCAGGCCCAGCTTGCGCGCGATGTTGTCTTGATCGGCGGCGGCATAGGTTTCCCGATAACGCTGCAGTCCCTCCTGCAAGGGTTCGGGACTCGCGAACAGCGAAGACAACGCGCCCGCCAGCCGGGTCAGGTTCCAGTACGCGATCTTCGGCTGCCAGGCGAAACGGTAGCGCCGTCCCTGCGCATCGGTGGTGTTGGGTGTCCAGTCGGGGTCGTAGTCGTCGATCCAGCCATACGGGCCGTAATCGATGGTCAGGCCCAGGATCGACATGTTGTCGGTATTCATCACTCCGTGCACGAAGCCGACCCGCATCCAGTGCGCCACCATGGTCGCGGTGCGTTCGCATACTTGCGCGAACCAGCGCGAATAAAGCGCTTCGCCCTCGCCTTCGAGTTCGGGAAAATCGCGGCGGATGGTGAAGTCCGCCAACTGCTTGAGCAAGGGCAGCTCGCCACGCGAGGCGGGTAATTCGAAATTGCCGAAACGCAGAAAGGAAGGCGCGACGCGGCAGACGATGGCGCCCGGTTCGGCTTTGGGGTGACCGTCGTAGAACATGTCGCGCACCACCGGCTCGCCCGTCGCCACCAGGCTCAGCGCACGCGTGGTGGGCACCCCCAGGTGATGCATGGCTTCGCTGCACAGGAATTCGCGAATGGACGAACGCAGTACCGCGCGTCCGTCGGCAGTGCGCGAATAAGGCGTCGGGCCGGCGCCTTTGAGCTGCAGTTCCCAGCGCTGGCCCGCAGCGTTGATCGCTTCGCCCAGGGAAATGGCGCGTCCGTCGCCCAATTGCCCCGCCCAATGCCCGAACTGATGGCCGCCGTAGTTGGCCGCAAACGGCCGCATGCCCTCCAGCAGGGCGTTGCCGCCGAAGACCTGGGCGAATTCCGGTGAGGCGACGTCGCCTTCTTCCAGATCCAGCAGGGCGGCCGTTTCCCGCGACCAGGCCAGCAGCCGTGGCGCGGCGACCGGAGTCGGATTCACCAGCGAATACAACGCAGCGCGGACTTCGCGTACGCCCGTTCCCTGCTGCGGATCGCCGGGAAGGTCGGTGACGAAGCGGTTGTCGAAGGTCAGCGGTTTCATCGGCACAGGCTACGCGCCCGCGGTTGAAGCGGCGCAAACAAAAACGCCGGGGCAAGCCCCGGCGTTTCGGACAACGATACAGTCGCTATTAGAGCGGCTGGACTTCGTCGGCCTGCATACCCTTCTGGCCCTGCACGGCGACAAAGCTAACGCTCTGGCCTTCCTGCAGCGACTTGAAGCCAGAACCCTGGATCGCGCGGAAATGCACGAAAAGGTCCGGGCCGCTCTGCGGGGTGATGAAGCCAAAACCCTTGGCATCGTTGAACCACTTGACGGTACCGGTTTGACGGTCAGACATCTTTGAAACTCCTGAAACGGATGAAAAAAATCACGACCTGGGGACCCCGGGCCGAGACTGAGTTGCAGGTGTTAAGCAAAGCGGAAAGATGTAGCTGATCGTTTTGGATCGACTGCATCAGGCCACGATTTACGGTGACCCAAGCAAACACAGTGCCGTGCACACTACACACCTTTCCGGGAAAAGCCAATCCCCCGCCCAACCGCAGATAAGCGGCAGAGGGGTGGTTTGCCCTAAACTGGCCTCCCCTACCGGAAAGAAGCCCATGGCGAAGCCCAATTATTCGTTCGAGAAGAAGCAGCGTGAGCTGGCCAAGAAGAAGAAGCAGGACGAAAAACTGGCCAAGAAGCAGGCTACGCGGGAGCCTGGCCAGGCCGAAGACACCCCGCCCGCCGGGTCGGACTCGTCCGGCGGCGGCCGTTAATCCGGCGGCCACTAGTCGGGCGGCCGCTAATCGAGGTTCTCCAGCACCCTCAGGCTCTCGAACGTCCGCTGGACCCCGCTCACAGGGTCCACGAAGGACAGGCCCCTCGCCAGCAATTGCAGGGGGCGCCTGTAGTCGTCCGGAGCCTGGTCCGCCAGATCCGGGTAGTAAGGGTCGTGCCGGATCGGCGCCCCCAGGGCAGCCATATGCACCCGCAGCTGGTGCTTGCGGCCGCTGATGGGGAATAGCGCATAGCGCCACCATTCCCCGTCCGAGCTCAGCACCTCGATCCGGGTTCGGGAATTGGCTTCCCCCTCGGCTTCCCGCATACGGAAGAAAGGTTCCGACTTCACGATGCGTGACTCGCGCACCAGCGGGAACCTCAGCCCCGGCAATGCCGGCGCTACCGCTTCGTAGTGTTTCTCGATCCGACGCTCGCGGAACAGCGCTTGGTAGGCGCCCCGGCTGTCCTTATTGGCCGATAACAGCACCAACCCCGCCGTGCCGCGATCAATGCGGTGCAGCGGGACCAGGTTCTTGTTGCCCAGCCGGTCGACCAGCCGGGTCAGCAGCGTTTCGCGCACGTGCGCGCCCGTGGGAGCTACTGGTAGGAAATGCGGCTTGTCGGCCACCACCAAATCTTGATCCACATGCAGGATCGTCTCTTCGAACGGAATCCGGAGTTCCTCCGCCACTTCACGGAAATAGTGGATCGTCGCGCCGACCCGATAAGGCGCATCGGCGGTCAGCGGCTGCCGCGCCGAATCCAGCACCCGCCCGCGCGCGAACCGCTCCAGCCAGCAGGTGCGTCCGATCTGCGGAAAGCGCGCGCACAAACCGTCCAGCAAGGTCGCCCAGGCGCCGGGCGGAAGTTGCAGTGTGCTGGCGACCGCCTCGGCGGGATCGAGCTCGGGATCGGAACGGGGAACGGACAAAGCGAGGCCTCCGCGGAACAAGGCCGTATCATGGCCGACCTTTTCTCCAAGCACCTCAACGGCAGACACCTCCATGGCGCTCAAGTCCACCGTCGTCAAAGCCGAGCTGCAGATCAGCGACATGGATCGCCATTACTACGCGGCCCACAACCTGACCGTTGCCCAGCACCCCTCCGAAACCGACGCGCGCCTGATGGTGCGTCTGCTGGCTTTTGCGATGTATGCCGATGAACGCCTGGAGTTCGGCCGCGGCCTGAGCCAGGACGACGAACCGGACCTGTGGCTCAAGGAGCTGACCGGCGAGATCTTGTTGTGGATCGATCTGGGCCAGCCGGACGAAGCCCGCATCCGCAAGGCTTGCGGACGCTCGCGGCAGGTGGTGCTGTTCACCTACGGCGGGCGCAGTTCCGACATCTGGTGGGAAAAGAACGCCGCCTCGCTCGCCCGCAGCCGGAACCTGACCGTGATCGATATTCCGATCGAAGTGGTCGAACAGCTCACCGCGATGATGGTGCGCGGCATGCGCCTGAACGTGATGATCCAGGACGGCGAGCTGCAGGTGCTGGGCGGCGACGTCACCATCGACATCAAGCCCGTGGTGCGCCAGGCGGCCACGCAAGGCCAGTAACCGCATGAGCCACAGCCACGACGTGCTGGTCATCGGCGGCGGCGCGGCCGGGCTGATGTGCGCGTTGACGGCCGGCCAGCGCGGGCTTCGCGTGCTGGTGGTGGAACACGCCAACCGCGTGGGCAAGAAGATCCTGATGTCCGGTGGCGGGCGCTGCAACTTCACCAACACCGGCACCACGCCTGCGAACTATCTGTCGGCCAATCCGCATTTCTGCAAATCGGCGCTGGCGCGCTACACGCCGCTCGATTTCATCCAGATGGTGGAACGCCACGGCATCGCGTACCACGAAAAGGAGCTGGGACAGCTGTTCTGCGACGACTCCTCCAAACAAATCGTGAAGATGCTGCTGGACGAATGCGAAGCAGTCGGGGCGCGCATAGAAACCGGTTGCAGCGTTGAACACGTGCAGCGCACCGATGAGGGTTTCCGCTTGCGCACGACGCGCGGCAGCCTGTCCGCGCCGTCCTTGGTGGTCGCCTGCGGCGGCCTGTCGATTCCCAGCATGGGCGCCAGTGGATTCGGTTACGAACTCGCGCGCCAGTTCGGGCACGCGGTGCTGCCGACGCGCGCCGGATTGGTACCGCTCACGCTCACGGGCAAGCATCAGGAACACCTGCAAGACCTGAGCGGCGTGGCGCTGCCGGTCGAGGCGACCTGCAATGGCCGCAGCTTCCGCAATTTCATGCTCATCACCCATCGCGGTGTGAGCGGGCCTTCGATTCTGCAGATCTCTTCTTACTGGCAGCCCGGCGACGATCTGCGCCTCGACCTGCTGCCCGACAGCGATGCCTTGCGGCTTCTACGCGAGCAGCAGGCTTCGCGTCCGGCCGCCGAACTCAAGACGGTGCTATCTGATCTTCTCCCGCGGCGCTTTGCACAGCGCCTGTGCGAGCTGTGGTTGCCGAACAAGCCGATGAAACAATTCAACGAGCCCCAGTTGCGGGAGATCGCGACGCAGCTGCAGAGCTGGCCGCTGATCGCCAGCGGCACCGAAGGCTATCGCACCGCCGAAGTCACCCTGGGCGGCGTGGATACCGACGAGCTGTCGTCCAGCACTATGCAATCGAAGAAGGTTCCGGGCCTGTACTTCATCGGTGAGGTAGTAGATGTCACCGGCTGGCTTGGCGGCTACAACTTCCAGTGGGCGTGGGCTTCGGGCCACGCCGCAGGCAATGCGGTGTGAGGCGTAGGAGCGACGTGAGTCGCGACTGAAAACGGTGGTCCCTACAAACAAGATAAAACTTCGCGACTCACGTCGCTCCTACGTCCTACGATCACGATTTCCTCATCGCATCGGCAGCTATTTCGAACGAGCGCAGCCGCGCCCCGTGCTCGAACACATTGGCGACCAGCATCAGTTCATCCGGCCGGTGGCGGTCGACGAAAGCGGCGATGCCCCGCCTCACCGTCTCCGGGTTGCCGACCACACTGCAGGCCAGCGCATTCTCGACGCCCAGTTTTTCATGCGGCTGCCAATAGGTTTCGATGTCGTCGATAGGAGGCGGGATCAGGCCCGGCTTGCCGCGACGCAGATTGACGAAGCTCTGTTGCGCGGTGGTGAACAGACGCCTGGCTTCAGCATCTGTCTCGGCGGCCACTACGTTCAACGCCAGCATCGCATGGGGCTTGGCGAGGTATTGCGAAGGACGGAAGTCGCGGTGATAAACCGCCAACGCCTGATCCATTGCGTCGGGCGCGAAGTGCGAGGCGAAGGCGAACGACAGCCCCAACGCTGCGGCCAGCTGTGCGCTGAACAGACTCGAGCCCAGCAACCAGACCGGCACGTCGAGCCCGGCGCCAGGAACGGCACGCACCAGTTGGCCAGGCTGCACCGGCGCGAAGTAGCCCAGCAATTCCTGCACGTCATGAGGGAACTGCTCGGCGCTGTCGAAATAGCGACGCAGCGCTTTGGCCGTAGGCTGGTCGGTACCCGGCGCGCGGCCCAAGCCCAGATCGATGCGGCCCGGATAGAGCGAAGCGAGCGTGCCGAACTGTTCGGCCACCTGCAGCGGCGCGTGATTAGGCAGCATCACGCCGCCCGAGCCCACGCGAATTGTCTTGGTGCCGCCGGCGACATAACCGATCAGCACTGCGGTGGCGGCGCTGGCGATGCCCGGCATGTTGTGGTGCTCGGCCAGCCAGTAGCGCTGGTAACCCCAGCCTTCGGCGTGTTGCGCCAGATCCAGCGTGTTGCGGAAAGCATGGGCGGCGTCGCTGCCTTCGCAGACGGGGGCAAGGTCGAGGATGGAAAAGGGAACCATGGCAACGGTCGTTCCAGACGAAGGTACCGATTTACGTTGGGTCGGTGACGCCGCATTGCCAGCGCACCGATGCGGGACGCTGCATTCCGTGTGCGGCCTGCGCGATCACATCAGATGGCGTAGCTGCGGCAGGTATTTCTCGGCCGAGCCGGTATTCACCACGACCACGCGTTCACCACGTTGGATCAACCGGCGATCCAGCAATTGTGGCAACGCGGCCAGGCAAGCCGCACCTTCGGAGCCGATCCACGCCGGCTGCTCGCGCCAAAGACGCGAGAATTCGGCGGCGATCTCGGCCTCGCTCACCGCAACCGCCGCGCCTGCGCTGGCGCGGATGATCTGCAGCACCCGAAAATGGCCTACGCCTCCTGGCACGTTGAGGCCGACGGCCAGCGTCTGCCCTGCAGTCATTGCGGTGGTGTCGTCCGCGCCTGCGTCGAACGCCCGGACCAGCGGCGGCGTGGCTTCGCTCTGCACGCAAAGCATGCGCGGGCGGCGGCTGTCGATCAGGCCCAAGGCCTGCAGCTCGTCCCAGGCTTTCCACATGCCCAGCACGCCGGTGCCGCCACCGGTGGGGTAGATCACCGCGTCCGGCAGCGACCACTGGGTTTCGCCATGGGACGGTTCGGCCAGCTCCAGGCCCAACGACTTCTTGCCTTCGATGCGCCAGCCCGGCTCCTGGAACGTGGCCACGGAAAAATAGCGCTGCGGAATGTATTTCTCTTTCAACAACGCACCGGACTCGCGAATGGTCGGCCCGGCGAGTTCGAGAATGATGCGGCCCGGAAAGCGCAGCGCCGCCGCGGCTACGCTGCCCAGAATCGGCAGCGGCGTGTCTTCCGGCATCGCCACCACCACCGACAGCCCGCCGGCCAGCGCGTAGCGCACCAGCGAATCGCCCGCATTGCCCTGGGTCGGCACTGCGAGCTTGCTCAGGCCAAGCCGGCGTGCCTGCGCGGCGACCATGGCCATGCCGCGGTCCTTGAAGCTCTGCGTCGGATTGGCGCCGTAACCGACATGCGCCCTACCCTCGTCCTTCAGCTGCAGCGCGATGCCGGCCCGGCGCGCGACGGGATGATGCGCGTAATCGAGCAACGGCGTGGCGCCCTCGCCCAGTGTGACGATGTGCGCAGCGTCCACGGGCGATTCGATATCCAGGGCCATCAGCGCGCCGAAACGCCATAGATCGCGACGCTGCGGTCGGTACCAGGCCGCGTTCGGCCGCTCGGCCGCGAGCCGGTCGAGATCCAGCACCATTTCCACGGGCCGTCCATCCACCGGATCCAGGTTCATCGGCACATCCGGCGGATATTCGATGCCCGATCCCAGCCCGCGCAAGGCACGCACGTAAGACATCGCAACTCCATGTCATCGAAAGCTGAAGCATAGCCACCAGCCGCGTCACAGCGTCATGAGCGGATGGAATATCGACCACACTTACGTAGGGCGGGCGCCGCCCGCCACTGCAGATAATGAAGCGGATCAGGAAAGCAGGTCGAACGGTCCGCCTTGCTCCAGCGCCCGCTGATAGGCGGGTCTGGCGTGGATGCGTTGCAGGAATCCGCTCAGATTGGGCTTGTCCTCCAATCCATGGCGAGCCGCGGCCGCTTCCACCGGGAAGCTCATCTGGATGTCGGCCGCACTGAACTCGTCGCCGGCGAACCAGCGCGACTTGCCCAGCTCGTTTTCCATGTAATCCAGGTGCAGCTTCACCTGCGGCCCGACGAAGGTCTTCATCACCTTGTCCGCGATTCCCTTTGCTACCGATTTGACGAAGAACGGCATCGGCGCTTTCTTCAATCGCGAGAACACCAGGCTCATCAGCAATGGCGGCATCGCCGAGCCTTCCGCGTAATGCATCCAATAGTGATAGCGCAGGCTTTCCGGCGTACCTGGCGATGGAGCGAAATCGCGCGCGGTATCGTAGCGCTCCACCAGATACTCGAGGATCGCGCCGGATTCGGCCAGCGTATTCTCGCCGTCCACCACCACCGGCGATTTTCCCAACGGGTGAATCTTGCGCAGCGACGGCGGCGCCAGCATGGTTTCGGGATCGCGCTGATAGCGGATCACGTTGTAGTCCAGGCCCAGTTCCTCGAGCAGCCAGAGCACGCGCTGTGAGCGGGAATTGTTGAGGTGATGGACAGCGACCATGGTTTCCTCGAAATAGTGGGAGAACGCGTCATCGACGCATACCGATCATAGCCCAACGCACTCGATCGACCGACGTGGGAGCGGCGTCCCGCCGCGAGCTTTCCACTTTCGATGAAGTCATCGTGCTTGTTGTGTGGGCACCAGTTAGGAGCTCGCGGCGGGACGCCGCTCTCACGGATATGCAGCTCGACACGACGTCCTGTCAGGCCGCGTCCACCAGCGGTTTGAGTTCGGGGTCCAGCGCGACGCGTTCGTCGAACACGAAGCAATGACCGTCGTAGCCCTGCCCGCCCACGTGCTCGAAATAGCCCAGGATGCCGCCGTCGAGCTGCAGCACGTTGTCCATGCCAGCCGCCTGCATCCACAGCGCGGCTTTTTCGCAGCGGATGCCTCCTGTGCAGAAGCTGACCACCGTCGCATCGGCCAGTCCGTCGCGATGGGGCTCGATCGCCGCGGGCAAATCGGTGAACTTGTCTATCGGCAAGGTCAACGCGCCGACGAAGGTGCCGTACTCCACTTCCTGTCGGTTGCGCGTATCCAGCAGCACCACGCGCTTGCCTGAGTCGTCATGGCCCTGCCGCAACCACTGCGCGAGCGTCGCCGGAGCGACTGCCGGCGCGCGTCCGGCCAAGGGGGAAGTCTCGTCGCGACGGAAGCTGATGATTTCCGGTTTGACCTTGATCTTAAGACGCGCGAAGGGCTGCGTACCGCTACGGCTGTACTTGACCCGCAGCTCGGCGAATCGCGGATCGGCCATGAGCTGATCGAAGAAGGCGCGGATGGCTTGCTCCTCTCCCGCCAGGAAAAGGTTCACCCCTTCCGGCGCGATCAGTGCGGTACCCCGCAACGGCCCCAGCTCCGCCCACGCGCGTACCTGCGCGGCCAGGACGGGCGGATCGGCGATCGGAACGAAATGGTAGGCGGCGGTATTGAGAATCATGGACGCCATTGTAAATGCCGCCAACCCGCGCAAAGAAAACATTCAACCAAATGGTTGACAGTCAAGCGGCAACGGCTAATATTCAACCCCATGGTTGAATATGACTCTCCACAGCTGGATTCCCCGCAGTTGGATTCGGTGTTCCAGGCCCTCTCCGACGGCACCCGTCGCCGCATGCTCCGCAGTCTGAGCATGCAGCCTCGCAGCGTGGGCGAGCTGGCCGCGCCCTTCCAGATTTCTCTTGCCGCGGCCTCCAAGCACATCAAGGTGCTCGAGCGGGCTGGGCTGGTGCAACGACGGATCCAAGGACGCACCCACCTCTGCCAGCTGCGCGCCGAAGCCTTGGCCGAAGCCGAGCGATGGCTGCAGTACTACCAGCAGTTCTGGAGCGAACGCCTGGATGCGCTGGAACTCGCATTGCGCACCGAACCCATCGAGCCCGCCAAAGGAAAGAACAAATGAGTCCCACCCTACCCGTCGAAGTCAGCATCACCCGCTACTTCAATGCCCCGCCCGAACGCGTGTTCGACGCCTGGCTGGTGCCGCGCACCTTGGGGCAATGGATGTTCGGCCCGCGTGTGCGCGACGAGAACGTGGTGCGCCTGGACGTGGATCCGCGCGTAGGCGGCAGCTTTTCGCTGAAGGTCGAACGCAAGGGCGAGCTGGTCGACCACATCGGCACCTATCTGGAAATGGACCGTCCGCATCGCCTCGTCTTCACCTGGGCGATCAAAGGCGATTCGGACGACGCGCCCAGCCAGGTGCGGATCGATATCGCCGCCTCCAGCAGCGGCAGCGTGCTCACCCTCGTCCACACGATGGATGCGAAGTGGGCCGAGTACGCGCAACGCACGCAGGATGGCTGGAACACCATGCTCGACGCGCTCGCCGGGCTTTTCTGACCCCACGACACAAGGGACAACCATGAATGCTTCCTACGCAACCGTCATCGCTCCCCTCACCGTACGCATCGAACGTACCCTGCCCGGTCCGATAGAACGGGTCTGGGCGTATCTCACCGAGTCGGAAAAGCGCCGCCAATGGCTGGCGGCCGGTGATATGGAATTGAAGGAAGGCGGTTCGGTGGAACACGTGTTCCGGAATTCCGAGCTGACTGGACATGACGGCACTCCGCCCCCGAAGTACGCGGCGCACGCAGGCGAGAGCCGCATGCGCGGCCGCATCACCGCCTGCGAGCCGCCGCGACTGCTGGCCTACGACTGGGGCGAAGGCGAAGGCGAAGCCACCTCGCACGTCCGTTTCGAGCTGATTCCACGCGGCGATGCGGTGCAGCTGATCCTCGTGCATAGCCGCCTGCCCGACCGCGAGCAGATGCTCAGCGTCGCCGGTGGTTGGCATACGCACCTGGGAATACTGCTGGACAAGCTGGAAGGCCGCGAACCGGCAGGTTTCTGGGACACGCATACGCGTCTGGAAGCCGAGTACGAAAAGATCATTCCATAACTTGGCCGGAAAGCCGCGCCCCGGCGCCTACCGGGGTGCTTACGGGCAAAAACTTCCCGCCTAGCCCAGGAACAGATACGGCAGCGCCAGCGTCAACGCCACGATGCCGACGATGGCCCCCAGCACCGCCAGCACGTACAACGGACGCCGGTTGAACAGTTTGCCGAAAGTTTCCGCGCTGCCGTCGTCGCGTGCGGCGGCCTGGACGGCCTTGGCTTGCCGCAGCCGCTTGGCCTGGTATTCGGCCATCAAGGCCTTGGCGCGAACGATGTCCGCATCCTCGCGCATCCAGATGCCGCCCGACGAGATCCCCCAGGGGCTGGGCTGGGTTTCGTAGAAGTCCATGCCGCTTTCGGTCAACCAAGCACGCACTTCCTCGGCTTCGTCGTCGGGCACGTTGCGCAGGTTGAGCAGGAGTTTGGCCATGACCACATGATAGCCGCGAAGCAGGAAAGCGGCCGCATGCGCTACCCTGCGCGCCCCGAGATCAGGAATCCCCATGCGTTTCGCACTTCCGTTGCTTGCCCTGCTTGCCCTTTCCGCATGCGCCGATCCCGGCCCGCCGTCCGGCGGCAGCGTCGCCGAGCTGCAACGCATCGACGAAAAACCCGGTGCCGGCGCTACGGCGACCGCGGGCTCGGATGTCACCGTGCACTACACCGGCTGGCTCTACGACGAGAAAGCCAAAGATATGCGCGGCGAAAAGTTCGACAGCTCGGTCGATCGCGGCGAGCCCTTCACCTTCCTGCTCGGCGCCGGACAGGTGATCCGCGGCTGGGACGACGGCGTCGCCGGCATGCAGGTCGGCGGCAAGCGGCGCTTGCTGATTCCTTCCGATTACGGCTACGGCCGCGATGGCGCGGGCGGCGTGATTCCGCCGAATGCGTCGCTGGTATTCGAAGTCGAGCTACTTGCCGTCAAGCCGCACTGATCCGCCATGACCTCTGCTCCTGCTGCGACCTCTCTGCGCCTGGCCGTGATCGGCGGCGGCCCCGCGGGTCTGATGGCCGCTGAAGTCGCGCGCGCGGCGGGTATCGAAGTCGATGTGTACGAGGCCAAGGGATCGGTCGGGCGCAAATTTCTCATCGCCGGCAAGGGTGGGCTCAACCTTACCCATTCCGAGCCGACGCCCGCATTCGTGCAGCGTTTTCGCGAACGTGCGGACGAAGTGGGCGCCTGGTTGAGGGAGTTCGACGCAGGCGCCCTGCGCGAATGGGCGAGTGGACTCGGCGTGGGGACTTTCGTCGGCAGCTCGGGACGCGTGTTTCCTTCCGACTTGAAAGCCGCGCCGCTACTGCGCGGCTGGGTGCGCCGCCTGCGCGAAAGCGGAGTGCGCTTCCATGTGCATCATCGCTGGCTGGGCTGGAACGGCGCTGCCCTGCGTTTCGCCACCACCGATGGCGAGGCCGACGTAACCGCCGATGCGGTGGTGCTCGCGCTCGGCGGCGGCAGCTGGCCGCAGCTGGGATCCGACGGCGCGTGGCAGGCGCTGCTGGCCGAACGAGGCATCGATGTCGCGCCCTTGCAGCCGGCCAACTGCGGCTTCGATATCGACTGGAGCGAACATCTGGCCGCGCGCCATGCCGGCACGCCGCTGAAACCCGTGATCGCCCATTGGCGGGATGCGGAGGGCCGCGAACACGAACTGCAGGGCGAATGCGTGATCAGCGCCGACGGCATCGAAGGCAGTCTGATCTATGCCCTATCCGCCGAACTGCGCGAAGCCATCGCCCGCAACGGCCACGCCACCCTACAACTCGACCTGGCGCCGGGACGCAGTCTCGAACGCCTGCAGCAGGAACTAGCCAAGCCCCGCGACCACCGCAGCGTCAGCGAACACCTGCGCCGCCAGGCGGGCATCAGCGGAGTCAAGGCTGCGCTGATCTACGAGATGCTGGACAAAGCCCAGCTCGACAATCCCGCGCTGCTCGCGCGCACCATCCATCGACTGTCTTTGACGCTGAAACGTCCGCGTCCACTGGCGGAATCCATCAGCAGCGCCGGAGGCGTACGACTGGAGACGATGGACGACGGATTGATGCTCATAGCATTGCCCGGCGTGTTCTGCGCAGGCGAAATGCTGGATTGGGAAGCGCCGACCGGCGGCTATCTGCTGACTGCCTGCTTCGCCAGCGGCCACCGCGCCGGTGAAGGCGCGGTGGCTTGGCTGAAGGCGTCGATGCCGTCCTGATCTGGTCGTCCGCCATGGCCCGGCAAGGAATTTATCCCTGCCCGCGACGATCGCGGACGTGGCGGAAGAATATCCATCGCCGTGTTGAAATTCGGTTAGGTTTCCGCGTCACTCTCATGACACTGAGTGATGTGTTCAGAAGGGAACCGGCAACCCCAAATACGGCGCAAGCAACCAGTAGACGCCGGCGATCACCAGCACCCACAGCGCAAGCTTCAGTGCGAAGCCCGCGACCTTCAATGCAAGGTAAATGCCCAGCACGATCAGCAGCATTCCCAGCCAGCTCATTTTCTTATCCCGATCGAAGTAAGTGAGAACAATCGCTCGCGGAAAACATCAGGCCGATGCTTTCCGCTTGCCCTGTTTGCGCGCCTGGGCGGCGACGTACATGTTGTCGACCAGGTTCGGATAACTGCGCCCGGCCGCTGCGGCGCGCGCCTTGGCCTGCTCGATCTGTTCCGACGTCAGTTTGGTATGCGCTTCGGCGCTCAAGGGATTTTTGCGGTCCCAGGGTTTCGGTGAACGGTTGGTCATTGGTGGTCTCGATTCGGTAAGGCGCCGGTTCAGTAATTGCCCATGAAGTCGCGCTTGCCGACTTCCACCCCATTGTGGCGCAGCAGGTCGTAAGCGGTGGTAACGTGGAAGAAGAACTGCGGAAAACCGTAGTGCAACAGGTAGTTCCGCCCTTCCATCTTGCGCTCTTTCGGGGTGCCGGGACGCAGCACGATCTCGCGCGATTCGCCGCCTTCGAAGGCCGCAGGGTCCAAACCGCCGATGAAATCCAGACTTGCCGCCACCAGCGTGCGCAGATCGGCGAAGGTTTTCTGTTCGCCGTCGAAGACAGGTAATTCGGCCCCCGCCAACCTGCCGGACACGCCGCGAGCGAAATCGCAGGCGATCTGCACCTGTTTGGCCAGCGGGAACATGTCGGGGAACAAACGCGCCTGCAGCAATGCGTCCGGGTCGATCTTGCGTTCGGCCGCGTGCGCTTCGGCTTTGGCCAGCAGCTGGTCCAGGCTGCCGAGCAGTTGCTGGAATACCGGAACGGAAGCAGCGTAAAGGAGAATGGTCATTTTTATTCCTGTTGAAATGGATGTAGGAGCGACGTGAGTCGCGATGTAGATTTCGCGGTAGGTTTCATCGCGACTCACATCGCTCCTACCCGCACAATGCGAATGATCAATCCTGTTCGGCGGCGGCCTCGCGGCCCTGCTGGCGAATCAGTGCTTCCTCGCGGGCGTCGTTGATGGCGTCGCGCACGCCATCCAGATCCACGCTGCGCTCGTCGTGCACGAACTTGCCGGTGAGCGGCGTATCCGGCAGCAGGTCGCCCTGCTCGAACAAGGCCCACATCTCCTCGCCGTACCAGGTATCCAGCAAATCCGGAGCGAACGCGCCCAGGGTCGCGGTGAGGTTGTTGACGTCGCGCAACAGCATGGCGCGCGCCGCGTTGTTGCCGCCGGCACTGACCACCTGCGGGAAATCGATGACCACCGGTCCCTCCGCGCCGACCAGGACGTTGTACGCGGAAAGATCGCCGTGGATCAGGCCAACGCAAAGCATCAGCACCACCTGGCGAACGAGGAAGGAGTGGTAATCGCGCGCCTCTTCCGGGCTCAGGTCGATTTCCCCCAGCCGCGGCGCGGAGAATCCGTCCGCATCGGTGACCAGTTCCATCACCAGCACGCCGTGGAAATACCCGAACGGCTGCGGCACGCGCACGCCGGCCTCGACCAACTGGTAGAGCGCATCGACCTCGGTGTTCTTCCAGGCCGTTTCCTGCTGCTTGCGCCCGTACTTGCTGGCCTTGCCGATGGCGCGGGCCTCACGGCTGCCGCGCACCTTGCGGCCTTCCTGGTATTGCACGCGCTGCTTGAAGCTGCGTTGGGCCATGTCCTTGTAGACCTTGGCGCAGCGCACATCGTCGCCGGAGCGCACCACGTACACGGCAGCTTCCTTGCCGCTCTTCAGCGGGCGCATCACTTCGTCGATCACGCCGTCATCGATCAGCGCTTGCAGGCCTTGCGGGGTCTTCATCCAGTGCGGGGTTCGGCCAGTGGGGGCGCCCATTGTGCCTGCCCGGCGGCCCGAACCGGAGAAAACGGACCGTTTGCAGGCAAGCGCTTACACTGCACGCCCGCAACCGCACGCCTTCCCATGTCCGAACCCGTCCGTCTGGCCAAACGCGTCGCCGAAATCGCTGGCTGCTCCCGACGTGAGGCCGACCAGTACATCCAGGGCGGCTGGGTGACCGTGGATGGCGAAGTGATCGACGCTCCTCAACACCCCATCACCACCCAAACCGTGCTGATCGACCCGGAAGCCGACCTGGAAGCCGCAGAACCGGCGACCCTGCTGCTGCATAAACCGGCAGGCATCGAGTTCGAAGCCACGCCCAAACTGGCAACTCCCGCCAGTCGCACCGAAGGCGACGACCCGGAGGTTCGCGTGCTCAAGCGCCATTTCGCGCGTCTGACTCCGCTGATGCCGTTGGATACCGAAGCCAGCGGGCTGATGGTGCTGAGCCAGGATGGGCGCGTCTGGCGGCGATTGAGCGAGGATGCGGACATGATCGAGCAGGAGTTCGTGGTGGAAGTGGACGGCGAACTCGCCCCCTACGGCCTGCCGCGCCTGTGCGACGGCATGCTCTACCAGGGCCGCGCCCTGCCCCGCGCCAAAGTCAGCTGGCAGAGCGAGAACCGCCTGCGCTTTGCGATCAAAGCGGTGCGGCCGGGGCAGTTGCGGCACATGTGCGGGCAGGTAGGGTTGGACGTGCTGTCCATTCGCCGCATCCGCATCGGCCGTATCCCGCTGAGCAAGATGCCGGTCGGCGAATGGCGTTACCTTCCGGTCGGCGAACGCTTCTGAATGTTTGCTGTTAACGCAACCGCGGTCACGCTTGCGATGATTGACGGCGACGCATCCCGATGCCGAAACTAAGCGCTGCGCTGGCCTCGCCGCCGCAGCCCCCGCTTCTACCTAATAACTCTGCCTAATAAATAACAATCACCCACCTACCGACGAGAGGCTTGCCATGAGCAAGGGAATGGACCAGAAGAAAAGCGAGAAGAAGGCGCCGACCAAGACGCTGAAGGAAAAGCGCGCCGAGAAGCAGGAAAAGAAAAAGAGCAAATAATGCCCTGATGGGCATACCGCCGTCGTGGGAGCGCCGTCTCGGCGCGAGCTCTTGACTTGATCAGCCTTGACTTGATCGACAAAGAGCAGAAGCTCGCGCCGGGACGGCGCTCCCACGAGTTTCTAGACTGCGGCGGTTACCACCACCTCGATCTTCCACTTGGGATTGGCCAGCGCGGCCTGCACGGTGGCGCGCGTGGGCGTATGTCCCGGCACTACCCAGGCCTCCCAGACCTCGTTCATCGCGGCGAAATCGCCTAGGTCGGGCAGGAATATCTGCGCATGCAGGATCTTGCTTTTGTCGCTGCCGGCCTGCGCCAGCAAACCGTCGATGGATTCCAGCACCTGCTTGGTCTGGCCTTGGATATTGACGCTGGTGTCTTCGGGGACCTGGCCGGCCAGGTAGATGGTGCCGTTGTGGACCGCCATCTCCGAAAGACGCTTGCCGATTTCGAATCGCTGGATCATGGGACTTCCTCCGTGGATCGCTAAGGGTACCGATCCATCCTACGGGAAGTGCTCGCCATCCCGTAACATCCGTCCGTCGACGCAACGGATTCCATGGGGTAGGCAGTTTGGACGGAACCATCGTCTCCTCGGAGGCCGCAAAAGGTCGCTTCCTGCGCGGATGCAAGCGCCTGTTGCTGGCATTCTTCGCCTGTTATTTGGTTTCGGCCCTCTGGCAGGTCTACAAGCCCCTGCCCGCCGGCATCGGCCGAGACTTTCCCCTCGCACCGTCCTATGACGTGGCATTGCTCACCGACATCACCTATGTCGATGCGGTCGGCGTGCGCCATAGCGAGCAGCAGGTGTTCGATGAAGTCCTTCGTCTGATCGGACAGGCGCAACGCGTGGTCGTGGTGGACATGTTCCTGTTCAACGACTTCACCGGGGCAGATGCCGCGCCGGTCCTGCGTCCCCTGAGCGCTCAGCTGACCCAGGCGCTGGTCGAACGCAAACGGGCGGTGCCCAGCTTGCAGGTGGTGATGATCACCGACCCCATCAACACGCTCTACGGCGGAATGAAATCCAAGCACGTCGACGCCTTGCGCGCGGCGGGCATCGAAGTGGTGGTCACCGATCTGGCCCGGATCCGCGCGCCCAATCCCGCATGGTCAGGACTCTGGCAACTGTGCTGCCGATGGCTGGGCAATAGCGACAGCGGTGGCTGGCTGCCAAGTCCGTTCGGCCAAGGCGAGGTCACACTGCGTAGCTATCTGGCCTTGCTCAACCTCAACGCCAACCACCGCAAGACCTTGGTGGTCGATTCGGGCGACGACTGGGTAGGGCTGGTAGCCAGCGCCAACCCGCATGACGGCAGTAGCGCGCACGGCAATGTGGCTGTGCGATTCCGCGGTCCGGCCGCGTTCGACCTGCTGCAAAGCGAGCGTGCTGCAGCGGCCATGTCCGGCGCAAGTTGGCCGCAGCCGTTGGCGTCGATCGAAGCGCCCGCCCTCCCCGCCAAAGTCGCCGACGGCATCCAGGTGCAGGTCGTTACCGAGGGCCGTATCCGCGATGCGCTGCTCGCCGGCATCGCCAGCGCCAAAGCGGGCGAACGGCTGGACATCGCGGTGTTCTACTTCTCCCACCGTGGACTGGTGAAGGAAGTCGCGGCAGCGCAGCGACGCGGCGTGCGCATACGCGTGCTGCTGGATCCCAACGAGGATGCGTTCGGCCGCAAGAAGAACGGCATTCCCAATCGCCAGGCCGCGCTGGAACTGCACGGCGCCGGGGTGCCCATACGCTGGTGCGACACCCACGGCGAGCAATGCCATGCCAAATTCATGCTCAAGCGCAGCGCCGCAGGGAAAACGGAATTGATCGTAGGCTCTGCCAACTACACCCGACGCAATCTGGACGACTACAACCTGGAAAGCAGCGTGCGTGTGCTGGCCGCCGCCGATACCGCAGTGATGGCGCGGGCGGCCGCTTATTTCGAGCAAAGCTGGAGCAATACCGACGGACGCCGGATCAGTCTGCCTTATGCCCGTTATGCCGATGATTCACGGCTGCGTTACTGGCGCTACCGTTTTACCGAGGCCACCGGCCTGTCGAGCTTCTGACGCAGACGCCTCTTTCTGGCCGAGCGCGGCAATGACCTCGGCTCGGCTGATCGGCGCGACCGCCAGTTGGAAGCGCGCATTCATCAGGTCGACCAGGGCGCGCGCCCATTCCGCATTCCATGCGCTGCCGGCATGGCCGTCGGCAAGCACCGTGTGTTCCGGCCCGTCGCCCGCCACGTTGCGCACCCGCAACTTGCCCAGCACCAGGTCGCGGTAGGCGGGGCGCCCCTCTCCGTCCCGTGAGCCCCAGCGCGAAGCGAACCAGGCGCGATCGTCGAAGAAGGCGATACGCGGATCGGCGCGCGCCATCCCGGCCAGCGCATGGTCGAATACATCCAGGCCCTCGCCGATGTTGGCCAGTTGCACCGGATCGTGCCAGCGGTCCAGGTAATTCGGCCAATCGGCATTGTTGAAGATCCCGACCAGCACGATGCGTACGCTTGGATGGTGGCTGCGCAATAACGCTACCGAACCCTGGATGGCCTGCACACAGGCGGCGATCTTCTCCTGCACCGCTGGCGCCCGAGGGTCTTGGGCCAACTGCTCCAGATCCCGCGCATCGCCGAAGCTGTTGACGCCGATGCGGATCAGCACCACCCCATTGCGCCAGCGCGCCGGTTCCTGATTCATCAGCGAAAGCAGCGCCCTGGTCTGTTGCGAATAACTTTCCAGCAGGTCGCTGCAATCGGCGCCGGAGAGCGCGAAGTTGTAGTGGTAATCCTGCTTGGGCGGGGAACGGCCTTCCCGTCCCAGCCAACGGTTGGCACGCGCCACCGCACCGCGCGTGCCGTGAATCCCCCATTCGCCCTGATCCAGCTGCCGCCCGCGCAGACGCTGCAACAGCTCGGTCCACTGCCAGGTGGTCGGACGATAGGCGCCGCCCCGCTTGGCGCTTCCGGGCGGGAAAAAAACCGAGTCGTGGTAGGCATGGCTGTCCGAATCGCCGAGCACCGCCAAAGACACCGCACCGTCGGATGCGGTCGGTGCGGGAATCACCTTGGTCCGATAGAAGTACACGCACAACGCCACGGCGCCGATCAGAGCGAGGTAAATCCAGAACGTCGACCGTTTCGCAGGCAGCATGCGATTCCCCGTGCACTCAATGGGAAACGGTTAGGTGCGCCGGCTCCGGCCAGGACCCGCGCCTGGTCTGGCGATTCCGGATCTTCGGGAAAACAGCCGCGCAGGCAAGACGGCTGCCTTCAGGAAGGCTGGCGTAGGATGTCGGGGTCACACTCGCGCGTCTCGCCCGGCCGTACTCCAGTCGCCCGCTTCGCTCCTTTCCCCGCGTCCTCCCTCCCGCCAGCGGGATCCTCTGCGACGCCATTCCTGGAGCGCCCATGCCGGGCTATGCCACCCGCTTGCTGACCGTCCGTCTGGGCGGACACGACTATCGCATCCGCGCACTCAGCGACCTGCAGCAGTTCGCCGACCCCACCGGACAGGCGCAGCGTGCGGGCATCTCTTCCTCGCTCTGGAGCCTGTTCGGACAAGTCTGGCCGTCCGGCCGGGTGCTGGCCGAGGCCATGAGCCAGTTCGACGTGGCCGGCAAGCGCATCCTCGAATTGGGCTGCGGCCTGGGCCTGTCCAGCCTGGTGCTGGCGCAACGCGGCGCCAACGTGGTGGCCAGCGACCACCATCCGCTGGCTGAGTCTTTCCTGGCCTACAACGCCGGCCTGAACGACCTTCCCGCGGTGACCTATCGCGACCTGCCTTGGGCGGTGCCGGACGCGACTCTGGGCAGCTTCGACCTCATCATCGGCAGCGATATCCTGTACGAACGCGACCACGCCGCGCAGATCGCGGCGATGATGCTGCGCCACGCCAATCCCGATGCCGAATTGCTGGTCACCGATCCTGGCCGCGGCAATAGCGGACCGTTCACCCGGGCCATGGCCTCGCAGGGGTACGAAGTCACCGAAATACGTAGCCGTTTCGATGAAAAGGACAGCGAACCGTTCCGGGGTCGCCTGCTCAGCTACCGGCGCGGCGTACCCATGGCCAATGCTTCGCGAGCGCTGCAATGAACGTGCTGCAATGAGCATGATTCCCCTGTTCCTGCAGGAAGGCGTCGACCCTGCCGTGTCCTGCTCGGCCTGCGATGCCGTCTGTTGCCGGCTGACCGTGGTGGTGATGCCGGAAGACGAGGTTCCGCGCCATCTGGTGGAGCGCAACGACCATGGCGTGGAAGTGATGGCCCATGGCGAAGACGGCTGGTGCGTAGCGATCGATCCGTTGCGCATGTGCTGCAGCATCTACGACCAGCGCCCCGGCATCTGCCGCAAGTTCGCCATGGGCAGCGAATACTGCCGCGACGAGCGCGAGATCTACCGCACGCGTTACGACACTCCGGCGATTCCGTAGGACGGAATCTTCATCTAACCCTTGTGGCGCTCGCGCCAGGCCGCCAGTTCTTGCTCATAGCGCGCCAACGCGGCTTCGTACACGTCGTAGACGCAGCGGGCGCAGCCTTCCCCGCAGCAATCGGCCGGATCCGGTTCGCTGGGACGCTGCGGTGGCGGGTCGTCGGCAATAGTCATGCGCTCACTCTAGCGCCGCGAACCGGTATCGTTGCCCCATGCCCCCGTTGAAATACCTCGCCGGCTATCCCGACCATCTGCAGGAGCAAGTGCGCGCCCTGATCGAACAGGACCGGCTTGGCGCCATCCTGCGCGAAAAATACGGCGAAACGCATGCGGTGCGCAACGACAAGCAGCTGTATGAGTACACCTTGCAGATCAAGGACCGCTATCTGCGCAAGGCCGAGCCGCTCAACAAAGTCGTTTACGACAATAGGCTGCAAGTGGTGAAGCACGCGCTGGGCACCCATACCACCGTCTCCCGGGTGCAGGGCAGCCGGTTGAAAGCCAGCCGCGAGATCCGCATCGCCACCGTGTTCCGGGACGCGCCGGCCGAGTTCCTGAAGATGATCGTGGTGCACGAACTGGCGCACCTGAAGGAAAGCGAGCACAACAAGCCGTTCTACCAACTCTGCACGCATATGGCGCCGGACTACTACCAGCTCGAATTCGACCTGCGTCTGTACCTGACCCATCTGGATTGCGGTGGTGGCGGCACCTAGCCGGCGATGGCACGCCGCAGGTTGGCGCGCGCTGCGGCATCGTAGCGCTGATGGAACCAGTCGCTCAGGTAGATGCGTTCGCGGGCAAGCAATCCTTTCAGGAAGCGCTTGCGGTTGAGCCTGAACAGGAATCCTGGCACATGGCCGCGGTATTCCTCTGCGATGCCGGTATCGTAGGCATCGAACACGTCGGCTTCCGCGCCCAGGATGGCCATGTCGCAATCCAGGAAATGCCGCGTGTCAAGCGAGAAACCATCGTCGCCGAAGTCCACCGGCGAGAATTGTCCATGGCGCGCGGTCAGGCCGATCAGCTCAGCCACCCGTAGCGTATCGATGCCCGATTCCGGCAAAAACCGCGTAATCTGCGCCATCGCCAGTTCGGCCGAACGTGCCTCGTTGTCCTTGCGTCCGGCTTCGTAGATGGCATCGTGGTACAGCACCGCAAGATAGACCTCTACCGGCTGCGTCCAGCCTGGCCCGACGGTCACCTCGGCGAAACGATGCAGCACTTCCTGCACATGCCCGAAGTTGTGGTACGCACGCAGTGGCGTCGCATACGCCGCTTCCAGCTCGGACAGCATCACTGTGGGCAGTGTCAGCGGCGCGGACATCTCGACTCCAGCCAGGATTCACGCGAACACTATATCGCCAGAAACATTCCTGTTGCCTGGCGAGGATTGCCGGTCGCTTAGACCTGTTTTCCCGGCAGGACCGGAATCCTTGCGGGTTAAAGCAATCTGGCGCCCAGAGGCACTTCACGATCCGGCACGCAAAGGGCCACCTCGCCATCGGCATTGTGGAAGCCGGTGACCAGACATTCGGACATCAGCGGGCCGATTTGCTTGTTCGGGAAGTTGAGCACCGCCACCACCAGCCTGCCTACCAGCTCTTCTGCGGCGTACAGACCGGTGACCTGCGCACTGGACTTGCGGACGCCGAGCGTTTCTCCGAAATCGATTCTCAGCACATAGGCCGGCTTGCGCGCTTCGGGAAACGGGTCGGCGGCGACGATCCGCCCCACGCGCAGCTCGACTTTCTCGAAATCGCCCCAGGAAATCGTCTGCATCGCGGAATCCTTGGAGTCTCGAGGCCGCTCGCCGTTCATTCCACGAAAAACGCGGTGATGTCGAAATGCAGGTCCAGCCGTGAGCCGCTGGCCAGTTTCAGAGTAATCACGTCGTAGTGCGGCGGGCCGATCACCCTTCCTTTCGATTCGACTGTTGCGTCGGGGTAATGGATGCGTATCCATTCCTGCTCGGCAGCCAGACCTTCGCTGGCGCTGCCCGCGCCGGTCACGACGATGGCCTTCTTGAGCGTCAGTCCGTCGCCGCCGGAATAGCGGATGGCCGGCGCGGCGCTGCCCTGCGCCAGGGCCGGATATGGATGCCCCGCCGACAGCACCAGAAGGCAGAAAACCAGAGCGAAACTACGCATACGAAGTCCTCGGCGTTGCTCGATGCCTACCGGTACTGGGGCACCTGGGGCATTGTCGGTCAAGCGGCGACGCGATGCATAGGGCGCGTTAGCATTCGTCCGTTGGCTTTCAACCACCGGACCGATGCATGCCTTCCGCAATCGATGAATTCCACGCAGGCGATCACGCTTTCGCCCAGGCCGACCTGGCCGACCGCGAACGACCGCTGGTGATCCGCGGATTGTGCCGTGACTGGCCGATAGTCGCGGCGGCCCGCGAATCCGACACCGCTTTCGCCACTCGCTTGGCCGGATACGACAACGGAACCGAGGTCGACACGCTGTTGATGGCGCCCGAGGAAAACGGCGTCATCGGCTACAACGCGCAAATGGATGGCTTCAACTATCGGCACTTCCGCGTCCCGGTCACCGAAGCTCTGCGACGGTTGGCGGCTTATAGCCGTCACGGCGGCCTTACTCCAGGGGTGGCGTTGCAGAGCGCGCTGATCCCTGCCTGCCTACCGGGCTTTCAGCAGCAACATCCGCTCCCCCTATTGGATGCGGCGATCCAGCCACGCCTATGGGTCGGCAACCAGGTCACCACGCCCGCGCATTTCGATGCATCTCACAACTTGGCTGTGGTGGTGTGCGGCCGACGACGCTTCACCCTGTTCGCACCGGAACAAGTCGGTAACCTCTACATCGGCCCGCTGGATTTCGCCCCTACCGGTGCGGCCATCAGCATGGCGCGATTGGATCGACCCGACGATCCCCGCTTTCCGCGATTGCGACAGGCGTTGGCGCAATCGTTGGTGTCCGAGCTGGAACCGGGAGACGCGATCTATATGCCGCCGCTGTGGTGGCACCACGTCTCCTCGCTGGAGCGATTGAACGCGCTGGTGAACTACTGGTGGAAACCGATCACTCCGGAAGGCGTAATGCCGGAGTCCGGGCTGGGTGCGCTGATGCACGCCATTCTCGCGCTGAAACCGCTGCCCCGCAGCGAGCGCGAGGCCTGGAAGCGATTGTTCGATCACTACGTCTTCAATGATCAGGATCCCGCCGCCCATATCCCGGTGGAGAGGCGCAATCTGCTGGGCCGGTTGACGCCACCGCTGGTGGAGCAGATCAAGCGGAAAATCCGCTCCTATCTGTAGCCAGAACCCTTGGTCCAGCCTGATCCCGGTCGCCACGTGCGCTGGCCCATGGCGCTGCGCGCTGAGGACGCTCCGGGCGTCAGAGCGCGGCCAATTCCCCGGCATTTACCTCGCATTTAGCGCTTTATGTGGCCTGCGTCTCGCACAACACCCATTCAGGTAAAAACCTCGCCTGACCGCGTTTGACACCCCCTAACCCCGCCCCGACCATCGCCGCTCCCCTGTAGTTGAAAGAAGTAAACACGCATGCGCTGTCCCCTGTTGTGCCGATTGCTTGCCTCCTCCCTGTTGCTCCTTGCCGTCCCCGCCGTCCTGGCCCAATCCTGCCCCGCCACCGTTCCCGTACAAGGCGCGCCTGTGGCCGCTCCGGTGTTTCCCGCCGACAACTGGTGGAACACCGACATCAGCGCGGCGCCGGTCGATGCGTCCTCGGCCAGCTACATTTCCTTCATCGGCGGCACCCGCGCGCTGCATCCGGATTTCGGCGGCGAAGAATCCCCGGGCAGCACCAACATCTATGGCTTCCCGTACGCCATCGTCAACGGCTCGCAGCCCAAGCAGACCGTCACCTTCGACTACGACGACGAGAGCGATGGCAATGGCGTCGCGTTCTACCCCATCCCCGCCCAGGCCATCAGCCAGGTGCACTGGGTGGAAGGCGGCGCTGCAGGCAATGTCGACCAGCGCGGCAGCTCCGACCGCCATCTATTGATGATCGACTGCACCAATCGCCATCTCTACGAGCTCTACAACGTCTACTACAACGCCTCGCAGAACCGCTGGTACGCCGGTTCGGGCGCGTTCTTCGACTTGAACACCAACGGCCGCCGCCCGGAAGGCTGGACCTCGGCCGATGCCTCGGGCCTGGCGATCTTCCCGGGCCTGGTGCGCTACGACGAAGCGGCCAATGCGGCCGTGCCGGAAATCACCCATGCCCTGCGCGTCACCCTGCGCGCCAGCAACGGCCATGTGTATCCGGCCTCGCATAGCGCGGGCAGCACCTCAGGCGCGCTACCCATGGGCGCGCGTCTGCGTCTGAAGACCAACGTCGGCGGCGTCGACCCGGCGCTGCGCACCAGCGATCCGATTTCGCGCAAGATCTTCAGAGCCATGCAGAAGTACGGGCTGATCATGGTCGACAACGGCTCGGATCTGTATATCTCCGGCACCTTCGATGTGCGCTGGAATAACGGCACGCTCAACCCCGCGTTCGCCACGCTCAAGGCCAGCGACTTCGAAGTGATCCAGTTGGGCTGGAAACCTGTGGTCGCCACCGCTGCACTCAACGCGGTCAGCGCCGCGCCCAACCCGGTGACCGGTGGACAGACCGCCACCGGCACGGTCACGCTCACCGCTGCCGCGCCCAGCGGCGGCGCACAGGTCGCACTCAGCAGCGCCAGCAGCGCGTTCTCGGTTCCTGCCAACGTCAGCGTGGCGCAAGGCGCTACCAGCGCCACGTTCCCCATCACCACCATCGCTTCCAACAGCTTGGCTTCAGGCACCTTGTCGGCGACTTATGCGGGCGTTACCCGCACCAGCACGCTTACGGTCAACGCGGCGCCACTGGCGCTTTCTATCGGCGACGCGTCGGTGATCGAAGGCAAAAACGGCACGGTGGGGATGACCTTCAACGTCACCTTGTCGCGTCCGTCCACCGCGGCGGTGAGCTACAACATCGCCACCGCCAACGGCACGGCGACTGCGGGCAGCGACTATGTCGCCCGCTCCTTGTCCAGCGAAACCATTCCTGCCGGGCAGACCAGCCGAACCTTCGTGGTCACGGTCAATGGCGACCAACAACGCGAACCGAACGAGGCCTTCACCGTGACTCTCAGCGGAGCGGCGGGAGCGACGTTGGCCGATGCGCAAGCTACAGGCACCATCGTCTCCGACGATGCGCGCGTCATGTCCGGTCCGCTGCCAGCACGTCCGGGTACGGGCAACACGACCCAGAGTTCACAGCCTGTCAGCGCTGCTGCGCAATCGCCGGCACCGGCGCCGGCAAGCAGCAACGCGTGCCTGTCGCGCGACGGAGCGCTGGGCTGTCTGCGGCAGATACCCTTTCAATGGTTGGAAGCTTGGAGCCGATTGCGCACGCTGCTGACTGACTGATGTCTACATTTCTTGCTAGCCACGGCCGGGATTGCGCGACGCGATCCCGGCCGTGCGGGTACCTGCCGCAAGGGAATACGCAGCGTTCCAAATCCATCCGAAATCTGTAACCGATTACGCCTTCCGCCAGTTAAATGGTGCGGAACGGCCTCAGAATCCATTCATTGCCTTGGCCGCCAACTACGCACAGGCCAACTACACCGTTGGTAGTCCGAACAGGAAACCGACATGAAACTCTCTCACCGCCAACAGACGCTTTGGTCCGTTGCGCTAGGCGCCGCCCTCGCCCTTGGCATGGGTACGGTCGCCACCGCGCAGGACCGGGGCAACCGCGACAGCGAAGACAAGGAACAGGACGACAACAAAGCCCGTGCGGAGCAGCGTCGCCAGCAGGCCGAAGCCCGCCAGGAACAGGCCCGCCAACAGCAGGCCCAGCGTCAGGGCGAACGCCAGCAGATGGAGCGTCGCAACGACGATGCCCAGCGTCAGCAGATGGAAGCGCGCCAGAACGCCGCCCGCCAGCAGCAGGAACGCCGCCAGGAACAGCAGCGCGAGCAGGCCATGCGCCAGCAAGATGGTCAGCGTGAGCAGATCCAGCGCGAACAAGCTGCCCGTCAGCAGGCCGCGCGTCAGAACGAACGCCAGCAGTTGGAGCGCCGCAACGAAGACCAACAGCGCGCCCTGCGCCAGCAGAACGAAGCCCGCCAGAACGCGCAGCGCGAACAGCTGCAGCGCCAGCAGGCCGCGCGCCAGGGCGAGCGTCAGCAGTTGGAGCGCCGCAACGAAGACCAACAGCGCGCCCTGCGCCAGCAGAACGAAGCCCGCCAGAATGCGCAGCGCGAACAGTTGCAGCGCCAGCAGGCCGCGCGCCAAGGCGAGCGCATCCGCGAACAGCGACGCGATGGCGGCCTGCGCCAACAGGAACAGGCAATCCGCGACGCCGCTGCCCGCCAGCAGCTGCAACGTCAGACCTCCAGCCAGCCTCAACGCGTCATGGGCGGCAACCAGCCGGGCCGCCGCGACGACCGTCGCGACGACGACCGTCGTAACGAGCAGAACCGTCTGAGCCGCGAAGTGCAGGAGCGCCGTATCCGCGAGGAGCGCCAGCGCGCCGAACGCTTCCAGCAAGAGGAACGCCGGCGCTACAGCAACCGCAACGACTGGGAACAGCGCTACGCCCGCCAACTGCGCGAGCAGCGCCGCAATTCGCAGTACCGCTACCAGCAGCAGTACTACGACCGCCTGCGCCAGCAACAGATCCGCTTCAGCTCGCGCAACTACAACTACTACAACGATCCGTATTACTACACCCCCGCCAGCTACCGCTACAACTACGGCGGCCGCTATTACGAAACCAACCGCTACGGTCGCGACCTGATGACACAGGCCGTGAACTATGGCTACCAGGAAGGTCTGCGCGCCGGCCGAGCCGACCGTGAGGACGGTTGGCGCAGCGACTACCGCAACAGCTATGCCTACGAGGACGCCAACTACGGCTACAACGGCTACTACCTCCGCCAGGACCAGTACAATTACTATTTCCGCCAGGGCTTCCAACGCGGTTACGAAGATGGCTACTACGGCCGCTACCGCTACGGTCGCCGCAGCGGCGACGGCGATTACGCCATCACTGCCACCATCCTGGCTGTGATCCTGGGCCTGCAGTTGCTGCACTGACCCGCCGCACGAAGTTGAAAACAGAACGCCCGGCAAGTGCCGGGCGTTTTTCATTGCCTGCGCGAACACCGGCCTGGACTGACGCGCCGCGCATAGGCGCAGCCATGCTGCAGCGCAGCTTGCCCCTTTGGACGATGGCGACGCCTCCGGCTGCGTGCGCTACTGCGGTTTGCCCGCCGTCCAAGGAGTCGAACACATGTCCGTCCTGCCCGACTGCATTCCATTGTCTTCTCGTCCCGGCCCGCGTATTCGCAGGCTGCGCTGGCAAGCCGCGGCTTTCCTGGCGATGGCGGGACTGCTATGCCTGCCCGCCTTCGCCCAGACCGAGGTCACCGGCTTCGGCAGCAATCCCGGCAACCTGCGCATGTTCAAATACGTACCGCCCGGCCTGCCGGCCAACGCGCCGCTGGTGGTGGCCATGCACGGCTGTTCGCAGAGCGCCGCCAGCTACGACGCGGAAACCGGCTGGCAAATGCTGGCGCAGCGCTGGCAGTTCGCTCTGTTGCTGCCGCAGCAACAGAGCGCCAACAATTCCAGCACCTGCTTCAACTGGTTCGAGGCGAGCGATACCGCGCGCGGATCCGGCGAGGCGCTGTCGATCAAGCAGATGGTCGACCGCATGCAGGTCGATCACGGCGGCGACCCGGCGCGCGTCTATGTCACCGGGCTTTCGGCCGGCGGTGCGATGGTCTCGGTGATGATGGCCACGTATCCCGAAGTCTTCGCCGGCGGCGCCATTGTCGCCGGCCTGCCCTATCGTTGCGCCACCAGCCAGTCGGCCGCTTTCAGCTGCATGAATCCCGGCACCGACCTCACCCCGGCGCAATGGGGCGACAAAGTACGCGCGGCCAGCAGCCACACCGGTGCCTGGCCCATCGTCTCGATCTGGCACGGCGACGCCGACTATGTGGTGCGTCCGGCCAACCTCACCGAAAGCATGCAGCAGTGGACCAATGTGCACGGCATCGATCAGACCGCGGACGTCAGCGACACCGTAGGCGGCTTTCCGCACAAGGTCTACAAAGACGCAGGCGGTACGCCGCGGGTGGAGACCTACACCATCACCGGCATGGGTCATGGGACGCCGGTCGATCCGGGCACCGGCGAAACCCAGTGCGGCACGGCGGGTGCCTATATCCTCGACGTGAACCTGTGCTCCAGCTACTACATCGGCCATTTCTGGAGTCTGGACAACCTGGACGGCAACGCGCCCACCGTCAGCCTTACCGCGCCTGCGAACGGAGCCAACCTCAGCGGAACGGTCACGGTCAGCGCAGCGGCCAGCGACGACATCGGCGTGGACCGCGTGGAATTCCTGCTGGACGGCACTTTGCTGGACAGCGATCCCAGCGCGCCGTACTCGATCAGTTGGAACTCGGACACCGCCAGCACCGGCAACCACGCGCTGCAGGCGCGCGCATTCGACCTGGCGGACAACGTGGGCACCTCGGCCTCGGTCACGGTGAACGTACTGGAAGGTTCCGGTGGCGGCACGCCGCTGCTGGTGGAATTCTCCAACGAGGACGCGAACGACGGTTACGTGAAGGCCAATGCGGACGGCAGCGCACCGGCAGTAGGCACGCTGGAAGCCTATTCCGGCCTGGCTCTGGGGCGCGGCACCGACGGCAAGTTCAACCGCAGCGTGCTGTCGTTCGATACTTCGTCGTTGCCGGACGGCGCCACTCTAGTGTCGGCCACGGTCACCGTGGCGTACCGCAGCGCGTCGGGCAATCCATGGGGCAATCCCGCCGGCAATACCTTGGTCGTGGACGTGAACAACGGCTGTTTCGGCGCATGCGTGATCGAGACTGGCGACTATGCAGCGGCTGCGAGCGCGAGCGCGGTGGCGCAACTGCTGAGCTTCAGCGGCGGCAGCCAGACCAGCAACGCATTCGCCAGCGCCGGCCTGTCCGCGATCAACCGTGGCGGCCGTACCCAGTTGCGCCTGCGCTTCAGCGGCAATCCCACTTCCACCAACTATTTGTGGATAGACAAGGGCGCGACCGCGAAGCTGCGCGTGGAGTACCTGCCGTAACGGGTTGCTTGTCGATCGCGGCGCGATGATGGGAACGAAAACGTCCGGCGTTCGAACGCTCAGCGCAGCTGGCTATCCTTGCTGCCGCGGCGGTTGTAGCCGCTGTGCCCGCCGTCTTCCTCGTCGCGCGCCTCCTGGCAAGGAACGCACAAGCGCACACCAGGCACGGCCTTGCGCCGGGGCTCTGGTATGGGCGCGTCGCACTCTTCGCAGTGGGTGAGGCTCGGCCCCTGCGGCAACTGGCTGCGGGCTCGCTTGATGCCGTCTTTCACGGTAGCGTCGATCTGGTCCTGCACGGCGCCGTCGCCTGCCCAGCCGGTAGCCATGGTGGCCTCCTGTTGAGGTACGTGTGGGGGGCGAGGATAACCCCGCCGGAATGAACGATAGGGTGACGGCGATTGTCGATTTCACCTGCCCTGCCTCGTCCTACTAGTACAACCCGCGGACACCAGGTTCTCCGGCGTCCGCAGGCTGACCGACTGCGCACAGGCATCGCACGGACGAGGGTCTAGACTCGTCGCGAACGGCATGGGCCGCTTGCCATGGGAGGGTCCGCAATGATCGGTTGGGCGCTTGCGGCGGCTATGGCGCTGTCCCCAGCTGCGAGCGGCGACGCTCCGCCCGACCCCGCGCAGATAATGGCGGTGCCGCCCGATCTTCACGCGCTGGTGCTGAAGCAGGTCAACGCTCCAGGCCGCAGTCAATCGCAACGGTTGCGGCGGCTGATCGACCTGATGTCGATCAGTCCGGAAGGACTGCGCCTGGAGTACCACGACGACGCCACCCAGACCGTGGAACAGGCCTATCTCAACCGGCGGGTCAATTGTCTCACCTACACGTTGGTGTTCCTGGCGCTGGCGCGCGAGGCGGGGTTGGATGCGTACCCGCAGGAGATCGACGAAACGCTGTCCTGGCAGCAGCGCGGGGATATCGTCTATCGCAGCAACCACGTCAACGCCGCGGTGCGGCTCGGCGCGCAGCGCTACGTGGTGGACGTGGGCAGCAGCTTCGTGATCGGACGCCATCCGGCGCATATCATCAGCGAACAGCGCCTGCTAGCCCAGTACTACAACAATCGCGCCGCGCAACTTATGTTCCAGGACGATCTGCCCACGGCGCTGGCCCATGCCGACATCGCCATCGAACTGGACCCCACTTATCCGAACACCTGGAGCAACACCGGCGTGTTGCGTTTGCACAGTGGCGACCTGGCCGGCGCCGAACACGCCTATGCCACCGCGCTGTCGCTGGATCCCGAGCATTCCAGCGCCCTGTTCAATCTGGTGGCCTTGTACAAGCGCAATGGCGACCAAAAACGCGAAGCGCAGTTTCAGCGCCGGCTGGACAAGGTGCAATCGAGGGATCCTTTCCACCAGTTCCTGCTCGCTGTGCAATTCGAGCGGCAGGGCAGCTACGACCAGGCCATCAAACGTTACCAGCACGCAATCCGCCTGTATGGCGACGAACACCGGTTCTACCTCGGGCTGGCCCGCGCTTACACAGCGATGGGGAATTCGCGGCGCGCCCGCCGCGCTCTACAGCAGGCCTTGGCGCTGGTCGCGGGTAAGGACGAAACGGCACACGCGCAATATCGAACGATGCTGGAAGGCCTGCGTGCGACCGATCCGTTATGACGCGCGCAGCGGCCAGCTGCTGATCACGTCGTATTCGCCCTGCCAGCTGCGTACCAGCGCGAAATCGCGCGCCTGCCAGCGGATCGGTTCGATGGCGTGCGGGGTCAGCACACGCGTGTCGTAGAGCACGGTGACATGCGGGGTGAATTCCCGTTTCAGATAACGCCCGAATCCGGCCGCCATCAGGCGGTTGCTGAGCTCGCGCCACAAACCGTGGATCGGCGGCCGCTCTTCCGCACACAGCAATACGCAGGGATGCTTGTCGTTGCGTGTGGAGAAGCTCGAGGCGCGGGCCAGGGTCACTTCGAACGGCGCATGCCGGACCCGGGCGGCCGCCGTCGTCGCCGCGTCTACGATGTCGGCACGGTCGATCAGGTGCTCGCCCAGGTAGTGCAGAGTGGCGTGCAACCGGTTGGGCCGGATAGCAGGGCCGGCCAGAGAGTGCTCGACGCGCAGGGCGTCGGTTTCGGCAGCGATGGCTTCGCGGGCCGCGGGCTCAGGAAATACGCAGAAGAATAGGCTGCCGGTATCAGACCTCGTTTCCATGCCCGCAAGCGAGTCCTGCAGGGGAATGGGCGAGCCTCTGCGCACGCTCATGTGCGTTGCCCGCCGTCGCATAGCGCCAACAGCGGCGCGTCGTCGGCCTTACGATGCCTTGTCTTCATTTTCGAGCCCACTATTCCGCGAGGGCGACAAGCTAACGCATGCGCGGCGGTCAGGCAAAGCGTCGCTTTCAGTTACACATGAAATGACGGACGTCCGCGTGGCGTGGCCTAGCAGCGGCTTAACCTGCGCATCGTTAGGCTGGCGCTATCGCAACTTCGAGTAGCGCCTTATGGAACTGACCGTCCACCCCTTCTCCGAACTGTTCGCCCAGTTGGGGCTGGCCAACGACAACGCCAGTATCCAGCGCTTCCTCGCTACCCATTCGCCAATGCCCGACGGCATGCGCCTGGAGGACGCGCCGTTCTGGTCGCCCGCGCAGTCGCAACTGCTGCGCGAGGAGCGCCAGGACGATGCCGACTGGGCGATGGTGGTGGACCGGTTGAACGTGGCGCTGCATGCCGTGCCGGGCTGACAGCGGCCGGCCGCTTCCCCTTAAAAAAAACGCCGGTGGGACGACCCGGCACGCCCGGGGGGTCAGTTTTCGAACGTCGCCTTCGCCAATCCGATTTCCGAGCGCGGCGGAGCGCCGAACAGACGTTTGTATTCGCGGCTGAACTGAGATGGGCTTTCGTAGCCCACACGATGCGCGGCGGCGATGGCTTCCAATCCATTGGCCATCATCAGCCGGCGCGCTTCGTGCAGGCGCAGTTGTTTCTGGAACTGTAGCGGCGACATGGCGGTTACGGCTTTGAATTGATGATGCAGCGACGAGGTGCTCATGTGCACGCTCTGGGCCAGATCGTCGATGCTCAGGGGTTGCAGATAGCTTTGGCGCAGTATCGCCACGGCCTTGGCGATGCGGCTGGAACGGCTGTCGTTGACCGCCAGCGCGCGCAGGCGATGGCCCAGGTCGCCGCCAAGCACGCGGTAGAAAATTTCCCGCAACGCCATGGGTGCAAGCACCGGCAGGTCCTGCGGGGTGTCCAGCAGCCGCATCAAGCGCAGCACCGCATCCATCAGCGGCGCGTTGACACGAGCGGCATACAGGCCCAGATCGACGCCGTTGTCTGCGTGCGGTTGGCCGGCATCGATCAGCAATTCGGCAATCTCGTCCGGGTCGATGTCCAGACGCAGGCTCAAGTAGGGTTTTTCGGGGGTGGCCTCGATGACTTGGCCGATCATCGGCAAAGTCACCGACACCACCAGATAATTGAGCGGGTCGTAGCGATAGGTTTCCCCGGCAAGAGTCGCGACTTTGCTGCCCTGGGCGACAAGGGCCAGCCGCGGCTCGTAGACCGTAGGCGTGCATTCCGTCGGCGAGCTGATCCGGATCAGCATCAGTTGCCGCACGGGGGTAAGGTGCACTCCGTCGCCAGGCGTAAATCGGGCAATTCGCTCGACCAGCTCGGCCTGCGCCGCGCAGCCGGACGTGTGGGCGATGGATTCGGTAGAAGTGCTGGAATTCATGGTTTCCGACGTGCAATTACGAGCGGTGGATTATCCAGCCCGACTGGATGACATAGTGCACTAATCCCGTGAAATTGCAGGAATAGGCAAGTTTCCGGCAGTAATGTGCTTAACACTCTTGGGTGTTGGGGGCTAACTTGCTCCTGCCCTCCCCCGGCACATCGCATGACCCTCCAGACGCTCCTGCCTGCAGCCGGAGTGTCTTGAGCGTTTCGCGCCGATCCGCGTGTAGGGCATCCCCCACGAAGCCTGCGGAAAAATCAAGATGTGGATTGTTCAATACGCCTTGAACCGGCGCTATACGATCGGCGTGCTGGCGATCCTGATCCTGCTGTTCGGCGTATTGGCAGCGCGGCGCATGCCGACCGACATTCTGCCCGAAGTCGGCATTCCTTCGGTCAACCTGGTCTGGACCTACAGCGGGCTGCCGGCGGCTGACATGGCGGCGAAGCTTACTTCGTTCTCGGAAGCGGCGATCCTCAATACTGTGGACGACCTCAAGGAAGTCCGTTCGGAGTCCATCAGCGGCGCCAGTATCGTCCGTATCGATTTCCAGCCGAATGTCAGCCTGGACCGTGCGCTGGTGCAGATCACCGCCGTATCGCAAGCGATCCTGCGGCGCATGCCGCCCGGCACTTCGCCGCCGTTGGTGATCCGCAACAATGTCTCCAGTACACCGGTGTTGCAATTGGTGCTGTCGTCGGACTCGCTGACCGAGGCCCAGCTCTACGACTACGCGCGCTTGCAGCTGCGCTCGCAGATACAGACCATCCCCGGCATCCGCATGACCCTACCCTACGGCGGCGCCGCACGGCAGATCATGGTCGACCTAGACCCGGCCGCATTGCAGACCTACGGCCTGACGCCCGCCGACGTGACCGGTGCGCTGGAAAGGGGCAGCCCCACATTGCCGTCCGGTTCGATACGCGAAGGTGCGCGCGAGATGCAGATCTCGCTCAACGTCAGCCCCGCGACCGCCGCCGAATTCCTGGACATTCCCGTGGTCTCGCGCAATGGCGTGGTGATCTACGTGCGCGACGTCGCCTCGGTGCGCGACGGCGGCGCGTTGCAGACCAATGTGGCGCGCATGGACGGCTCCAGCGCGGTGTCGGTGGCGTTGATCAAGCTGGGCGGCTCTTCTGCGGTGGAGATCGTGCGCCAGGTACGCGCGCGCTTGCCGGAAATCGAAGCCTCCGCCCCACCCGGCACGCGCATCCAGGCGATCTTCGACCAGTCGGTATTCGTCGACAACGCGATCGGCTCGATCCGCCATGAAGGCATCCTGGTCGGATTGCTGGTCGCGCTAGTGGTGTTGATGTTCATCGGCTCGTGGCGCTCGAGCCTGATCGTGCTGTCGGCCATTCCGCTGGCGTTGCTGGCTTCGGTGGCGATGCTGAGCGTGCTGGGCTACACCTTCAATGTGATGACCCTGGGCGGACTGGCGCTGGCGATCGGCATCCTGGTCGACAACGCGGTGGTCGACGTGGAGAACACCAATCGCAACATCGCACTGGGCAAGGATGTACCCACCGCGATCCTGGACAGCGCGCGCGAAGTGGTATTCCCGGAATTCGTTTCCACCGTGGCCATCTGCATCGTGCTGACTCCCATTCTGCTGATGACCGGATTATCGGCCTGGGTGTTCACGCCGCTCGCGCTGGCGGTGATCTTCGCCATGATCGCTTCGTTCCTGTTGTCGCGCACCCTGATCCCCGTGCTTTGCTACCTGCTGCTTCCCGCCGACATCCAAAGCCGCAAGAACCCGCGCTGGAAGCCCGAACGCCTATTGCTAGCGGTCAATCACCGCGTAGAGGCCGTGCTGGACAGGCTGCGCGATCGCCACCATGCATTGCTGTTACGACTTGGCCACCACGGCGGCGTGCTCGCCTTGGCGGCGCTGCTGCTGTTCGGCGCGGGCGTCGTATCCGCGCTTTCGCTGGGGCGCGAATATTTCCCGCAGGTCGATGCGGGACAGCTACGCATGCAGATCCGGTTGCCCAGCGGCACGCGCCTGGAGGAATCCGCAGCCAAGCTGACCGAGATCCAGCGTGAGATCCGCAAGATCATTCCCCCAGCCGAGCTGCAGACGGTCTACGAACAGATCGGCGTTCCCGATGCGGTCAACCTGTCGCTGGTGGACAGCGCGGTGGTCGGTTCCTTCGAAGCCGAGATTTTCCTGCAGCTGCGCGCACCGCATGCCTCCAGCCACGACTATCTGGTGAAAATCCGCCAACGCATCGCCGAACGTTTCCCCGAGGCGAAGCTGTTCGAGCGTCCGCCCGATGCGACCAGCCGAACCCTCGCCGGCTCGGCCGCCGCGGCCTTCGAGGTGCGCATCATTGGCCGCGACAACGCCGGAAATTTAACCTTGGCGCGCGAAGTCGAACAGCGTCTGCACAAAGTGCCTGGCGCGGTCGATATCGCCTTGCGCCAGGTGCTCGATCTGCCCGAGTACCAGGTAAGCATAGACCGCACCCGCGCCGCGCAGCTGGGGCTGGACCCGCAACAGGCGGCGCGTGCGGTGCTGGCGATCCTGGGTTCGGCAGGTACGGTGTCGCCGGTGTACTGGACCGACACCGTCAACGCCATCGCCTACACCGTGCAGGTGCAGGCGCCGCCGGCCAACATGACCAGCATCGACGAATTGCTCAACGCCCCGCTGCGCATCGGCAATGATGGACAAGCCGTGTTGTTGCGGAACATCGCCACGGTGACGCCGCGCAGGGTGCCTGCCAGCGTCGCGCGCACGACGCTGGCGCCCACGATCAGCGTGCTGGCCAATGTGCAAGGCACCGATCTGGGATCGGTATACGACAAGTTGACGCGCATCACCGGTGAGCTGCAAGGCAAGTTGAAGCCGGGCAACCGCATCGAGATCGTCGGCCAGGCCGGTGAAATGCAGAGCGCCTATGGCGAACTCGCTGCGGGTCTGGCGATGTCGGCGGCTTTGGTTTTCCTGGTGCTGGTGATCAATTTCCAGTCCTGGATACAACCTCTGGTGGCGATGTCCGGCCTGCCGATCGCCATCGCCGGCGCGGCGGTGGGCCTGTTCGTCACCGGTACGCCGCTGAGCGTACCGGCATTGATGGGGGTGATGATGGTGATCGGCGTATCCACGGCCAACAGCGTGCTGGTCACCAGCTTTGTGCGCGGTTTGATCGCCGAGGGCCACGATCCGGAACTGGCCGCCTACGAATCCGCCGCGGTGCGTCTGCGTCCGGTGCTGATGACGGCCAGCGCCATGGTGCTGGGCATCGTACCCATGGCGATCGGCCTGGGCGACGGCGGCGAACAGAATGCGCCGTTGGGCCGCGCCGTGATCGGCGGTCTGTTGTTCGGCACGCCCGCCACGCTGATTCTCGTTCCGTCCATCCTCGCCGTCCTGGGCCGACGCATCAAACGCTCTTCCGCGCAACAAGCCCACACCGCGGTCATCGGCACCGAAACAGGAGTAGCTCCGTGAACACCTTCTCTCAAGCGAACCTCGTGCGCGCTTCTCTGCTCGCAGCCGTTCTCGTGGCGTTGACCGCCTGCAGCCGCGGCGATGCCGAGCCGAACGCGACCGCCGCCGTGCCGGAAGTGCTGACCATCCAGGCCAAGGCCGCGGACAGCGCCTACGACCTCAGCCTGCCCGCGCGCGCGCAAGCCGGCGAATCGGCGCAGATCTTCGCGCGCGCCACCGGCTTCATCAGCGAACGCCGCGTCGAATTGGGCGACAAGGTCGCCGCCGGTCAGGTGCTCGCGGTTGTTTCCGCGCCGGAAGCCGACCAGGCCGTGCGCGAGGCGCAGGCGCAGCTCGCCCAGGCCAAGGCGGACCAGGACCTGGCCAGGGTCAATTTCGACCGGGCCAACACGCTGGTCAGCTCTGGTGCGATCTCGAAAGAACTGTATAGCGATCGCAAGGCCAACAACGACGTCGCCGTCGCGGCGCGGGCCGCAGCAGAAGCGCGGCTCTCGTCTGCGCGAGAGCGCCAGGCGTTCCAGACGATCCGTGCGCCATTCTCGGGCGTGGTCGTCGCACGCAATGTCGAACGCGGCGATCGCGTCGTGGGCGATTCGGCCGCTGCGGCGGCGCCGCTGTTCGAAATCAACGTCCTGGATCCGCTGCGGGTCGTGGTCGACGTGCCGCAGCATGTGGCGTTGCAGATCCAGCCCGGCGTCGAGGCTGAAGTCAGTTTCCCGGAACTGCCCGGCGAAACCTTCAAGGCCCAGGTGGCGCGCAGTGCGCGCGCGCTCTCCCGAGACTCGGGCGTGATGCGCACGGAACTGCGTCTTCCCAATCCCGACAGCCGTATCCCTGCAGGCATGGTGGGCACGGTGCGCATGCATCTGACCCGACCGGCGCCAGCGGTCATCCTGCCGATTTCGACGGTGATTCAACGCGCCACGGGGGCGCAAGTAGCTACCCTGCGCCAGGACTCCACATTGGAATACCGGGACGTAATCGTGGGCCGCAATCTCGGCAATGAGATCGAAGTGCTCTCGGGGATTTCCTCCGGCGACACAGTGATCCTGGCGCCGAACGCGCTGCTGGGCGCGGGCGACAAGGTTCGCGCCAAACCGAGCGCGGCGTCGAAGTCGTGACCGATCGCGACTCTGGCTCCCCCCGCTGACAGCGAGTTGGATGCACTGCGCGGCCTACAGCCGGGAACGGACAGCTGCGTCTACAGCAAGCCCAATTGCGTAGCTTTCAGCGTGGCCGCCGCTCGGGTTGAGCATTCCAGCTTGCGGAACACGCTCTCGATGTGGGTGCGCACGGTACTTGGGCTGATGGACAGTTTCTGCGCGGCCACCTTGTTGCTCGCGCCATGGCTTATCCAACGTAATACGTCCCGCTCGCGCTCGGTAAGCAGACTGGCCAGCGGCGCGGGCGGCAGCTTGGTTTTGATCGATCGACTTTTGTTCAATAGGGCACGGGCGACGTCGACATCGTAGCGTCCTGCAGCGGCTTCAGCCATAAGCAGTGACTCTGCGGCGTCGTCGGCGAATGCATCGCGCCAGGGCCGCTGGACGCATAGCGAGGCCAACGCCGTGGCGGCCGCAAGGATGCGTCCTTCGATCGGAATGCCGCCCGCCTTGGTCTCGCGGTAGTAACCGGATCCGTCCGGCCGTTCATAGGCATACGACGCTACTTCGGCTTCGCCCGCGAGCGAACCGATTTGTCGTCCGGCGCGTCCCGTCCAGTAGGGAACCAGCCGTACGCGTTCCCACGCCGATACCGAAAGCTTTCCGGGCGTGTCCCAGATCATGTTGGGCACCGAAGCCCGCCCCATCCCGTGGATGAGCGCGGCGCGGTACACCTTCTAAAAATAATATCTTCGCCCCATGTCATGCCCCTGCCTCCTTCTTTGAGGCAGGGGCGAATACATCACCCGAAAAAGCAGACGTGTCGAGATAGCGGTACTCATATTTTCGACTCTTGAACCTCCAGCCATTGGGGGTTCGCACGAGCTCATCCCGATAGATCGCAAGGTTTTCGTAATAGTCGTGCTCGCCCTTTCCACGCTCGCGCTCCGTGAACCGAGCCGTGGCACTGTCGCTGCCAGTGAAGTTGATGACGCCGGAATGCGTGAGCTGGATGAATAAGGTCTTGGGTTCGAGCAAGCTGAGCCACAGCTTTGTGATCGCGTCGACTCCGTCAGCTCTAACCGATGTAGGCGGGCCGATCTCCCAGACCGCATCGTCGGTCCAGAGTTGGCGGAACGCGTCGACATCGCGCTCGTTGACGGCGTCGGTGAACCGTGCGGCGAGATTGCGTATGGCGAGTTCGTCCTCAACCATCCCGAGACGTCGCTCAAGATCCAGAAGCTGAGCCGGGTCCATCGTTTCCTCCGTAATGCGGTGCAGTGTGAGGCTTCGCGTCGCGAAACCACGCCGTTTTAGACCGACCTCTCTCAGGCGCGTCGACTGGTTTCAAAAAGGAACCACACCCTGTTCTCGGCCTCGTCGATCCAGTTCTCCAGCACACTTGCGGTTGCTACGTCGCCGTGCTCGTCGCACAGCGCATGAGTAGCGCGCATATAGGCAGCTAACTGAAGGTTGTCCTCGCGCAACTCGGCCAACATGTCGTCGGGGGTGGCATAGTCGGCATCGTTATCGAGCAAGCGCTGTAGCCGCTTGGCATGCCCGAGGGAACGCAAGGTAGTGCCGCCGAGCTTGCGCACGCGTTCGGCGATGGGATCCACCGTCGCATAGATCTGATCAGCCTGCTCGTCTAGCAGCAGATGGTAGTCGCGGAAGTACGGTCCGGACATGTGCCAATGGAAATTCTTGGTCTTCAGATACAGCGCCAAGATGTCGGCGAGCAACGCATTGAGCTCGCCTGAGATGTCGCGAACGGCATCCGTACCCAGGGGCGAAGGGGTGTTTATGGCCTTCGTTCTGCGCTTCTTGATATCGCTTTCGCTGCTCATCACAGTTGCACTCCAAGGGATTATAGATTTGAGAGTTTCAGCTCTTGGCGAAACCTCGGGGATACCGCCAGCTTCCGCATAGTTCATCGGCGGAGCCGGCGGCACTGTTTTTCTCGCGACTAGCCGGCATCCATAGGTATTTCTTGCACGACACAGTCGTCTTCAGGCCTGGCTCAAACGATGCCGGCGCCAAGGGCTGGAAAGACATCGCTGAACAACAAACCGATCAGCTGTTGCCCGGCGGGCGTGGACCAGTCCTGCGCGATTTCTGCCATCAGCGTGTTGGTGGCGGTGAGCACAACGCCCGCATCGTGCATGCGCTGACGGGAAAACTCTTCGGAAAGATCGCTGGGCGATCCCGAGGCATCCATCACGGCTTGTACGGCAAAGCCTTCGAGCGCAGCATCGATTGACGGGAAGATCAGACACACGTCGGTGGTCACACCCGCCATGATCAGGTTCTTGCGCCCCGTGGCGAGCACGGCGTTGCGGAAGTCGGGATAGGCCCAGGCATTGACCACGCCGGGGCGCCTGATCCGTGCTGCATGTTCTTTGGGTAGGATCTCGGCAATTTCCGGGAGAATCGGACCTTGGGCGTGGTCTTCCTGGCTGGACGTGATCACGGTCGGGATACCTAGTATTTTCGCCATCTTCGCCAGGGCAATCGACTGCTTCGCAGCGAGCTCTCGGTCTATATTCTTGATCAGTTGCATCGTGCCGACCTGGTGGTCGATCAGTAGCAAGACGGTGTTGTCGGCAGTGAATCGTTCGGATTTCATCATGTATCTCCTGAGTCGATGGGACGCGTGTCCCGGTAGGTGGCGACGGGTTACAGCCGTCCGAATCCGCCAAGCTGGTAAGCGGCGGTTGCAGCGAGTAAGTTCTCCTGGCTCACAAAAGCCATGGGGCCGTTCGAAAACACGGGTTGGCGCAACGGTTCCCCGATGAATACAGCGACTTTGGTTCCGCCAGCCTTGGCGACGAGCTTGTACGTCGCCGCTTCGGTCGTAGCGGGAAGTATCGGGACGCTGAGATCGTCGAGGCCGAAGCTCACGCCATCGATCTCCGCGCCGCCGAAGATAGGCATGACCAAGGCGCGCTGCCCTGCGGCCAACGGCAGTTCCAGCTCAGAGTCCGCCTCCAGCGAGATGTCCAGCAAGGTGACTTCGGTCGGCGGCGTCAGCGGGGACTGCACGCCGCCGAAGTTGCCAAACGGAACGCGAACCCGTACGCCGGGGCGCTCAATCACGGGCACTTCTTGCGGGTCAAGACTCAGCGCAAACGGAGTCGCGTTCTGCCGTTCCCGAGGAAGGTTGACGAAGATTTGCAGTAGGTGCGCGGTGCTATCCGTCACCGTAGGATTCTCTTCGTGGATCACACCACGCCCGGCGGCGGTCCAATGCAGACCGCCCGGTTGGATCAGCATGCGGTTGCCCTGCGAATCGCGGTTAGCGATGCCCGTTTCCGAATCGAGGAACAGATAAGTCACCGCGGAGAAGCCTGCATGCGGATGCGGCGGGAACGTGGGAGCGCTCATCCAGGCGTGATCGATTCCCAGGAAAGGATCGATCAACGCGGGATCGGAGCTATCCAGCCGATAGGCTCGAAAATGGCTTCCCCGGTTGGCACGCTGCATTCGGGCGATGGTGGTCATGACCGTCGGCCTCAGGCGGCTTCGGCTACAGCCAGCGCCGGATAATCGATGTATCCCTGGGCGGTAGGCGGCGCGAAGAACGTGCTGCGGTCGGGCGCGTTGAGTGCGGCGCCCTGGCGGAAACGCTCAGGCAGGTCGGGGTTGGCGAGGAAGGCGCTGCCAAACACCGTAGCGTCGGCCCTGCCCTCCACCAGCGCCCCTTGGGCGCTGTCCTGGGTCAGACCGCTGCCGATCAGATACGCGCCGTCGAAGCGCGGGCGCAACAGCGCGTGGTAGTCGACCTTCGTGCCAAACAGAGCGACATGCAGATAAGCCAGACCCAATCCGCGCAGCTTGTCGACGAGATAGGTGTAGGTTTCCTGGGGCGCAGCATCGGTGATGCTGTTGTAGTTCATCTCCGGCGAAATCTTGATGCCGACGCGGTCGGCCCCGGCCTCCGCCACCATCGCGGCCAGCACTTCCAACATGAAGCGGGCACGGCCTTCGACCGAACCGCCATAGGGGTCTTGCCGCTGGTTGCTGCCCGACGAGAGAAACTGTTCGGGCAAGTAGCCAGAAGCCCCATGCAATTCCACGCCATCGAAGCCAGCTTCAATGGCACGACGCGTCGCCTGGCGATAGTCGTCGATGACGCCGGCAATCTCGGCCAGGCTCAACTCGCGGGGGGTGACGAAGTCGACCTGGCCCGCGGGGGTCCAGGCCTGGCCCTCGGGTTTGATGGCCGATGGCGCTACGGGCGTTGCGCCATCGAGCAGTGACGGATGCGAGACCCGGCCGCAATGCATCAACTGCATGAAAATGCGGCCCCCACTGGCATGCACGGCCTCGGCCACCTTCTTCCAGGCCGCAACCTGGGCCTTGGTTTCGATGCCGGGCGTATGCACATAACCCTTGCCCAGGGCGGACGGGAACACGCCTTCGGAGATGATCAGACCGGCGCTGGCTCGCTGGGCGTAGTAGGTGATGGTCAGGTCGCCGGGAACGCCGTCGCCGTCGGCGCGCGAACGGGTCATCGGGGCCATAACCAGGCGGTTAGGCAAGGTGTAGCGCCCGATACGGACGGGGGTGAACAGTTGGCTCATGCCGCTCTCCTGGGTGAATGCTAGGAAGCATGGTCCTCCGGTCCACACGCGGGATAAAGATGGCAGAATTGAAATAATTGATCCACCAGTGGAGCAATCGATATGGAGCTACTGAACGACATGGCCTTGTTCGTCGAGGTCGTCAAAGCCATGAGCTTTCGCCGTGCTGCCGAGGCGATCGGCATGCCTAACTCGTCCCTGTCCCGACGGATCACCGCCCTGGAAAAAGCGATCGGGCTGCGGCTCTTGCACCGCACCACGCGCAAGATCGAGCTGACCGAGGCTGGACAGCTCTATTACGAGCGCAGCAAACGCATCGTCGAGGAAGCGAGGCTCGCGCATGAGCAACTCGGCGAAATGTTGGCGCAACCGAGCGGCGTATTGCGTGCGTCGCTACCGGTGGATTTCGCCAATATCTTCCTGGCGCCGTTGATCGCAGAATTCGCCCAGCGCTACCCTGGCATCAGCTTCGAATTCGACCTCACGCCACGACGGGTCGATCTGGTGACCGAGCCTTTCGATGTCGCCATCCGTATGGGAGAGCCGCCGAGCTCGAACCTGATCGCGCGCCAGCTCGGCCGTCTACCGCAAAGCCTTTACGCGTCGCCACGTTATCTCGAACTTTCCGGCGAACCGAGCCAGCCACACGATCTGGCCCAACACGAGTGTTTGCGCTTCTACGCTGCGAAGGCCAACACGTGGACGTTGCGTCGCGAAACCGAGGCGGTAGAAGTCGAGGTCGGCGGCCGCTTCCGGCTCAACAGCATCGGCATGATCCAGCGTCTTGCCAAACAGGATCTCGGCATCGCTGTCCTGGCCGATGAGATTGCCGCCGAGGACTTGGCCAACGGGCGTCTGCGCCGCGTGCTGCCGCAGTGGAACGCCACCACGGTTTCTGTCTATGCCATCACCGAGACGCGCCTACTGCCCGCGAAGACACAACGCTTCATCGAATTCCTACGCGATCGCTTGGGACAGAGATCATGAAGACTATCGTCGACATTATTTAGCAACGCCGAGCGACTTAGCGTAAACGCGAATCGCCTCCGATATAGTCGCATGAGTAACCTGCGGACGATCGAGATTCCGCTGCTCTGCATAGTCATTTGCCGACGCAGCGGCGCTATCAGTTTTCCAATCGTCGTGCCCGGAGTCGCGATAGATGGCGACTCACTTGATCTTGACGACGACCTTTCCCTTCGCGCGGCCTGCTTCGACATAGGCCAGAGCCTCGTTACTGGACTCGAAGGGAAAGACCCGATCAATCACGGGCTTGATGGCTCCGGCCTCGACGAGGCGGGTGATCTCGCGCAACTGGTTGCCGTTGGCCCGCATGAAGAGGAACGAATACTTCAGGTTACGACGGGCGGCCTTTTTCCGGACCCCGGAACTCAGCAGACGGACGATGAGGCGCACGAACCACGGCGCCCGGATTCCTTTGGCGAACGCGGGATCGGGAGGTCCGGAAATCGAAATAAGCATTCCGCCGGGTTTGAGAACGCGTAGGGACTTCTCCAGCGCCGCCGCATCCTGGCTGTGCAGAACCACATCGTAGTCCTGCAGCGCTTTCTCGAAATCGTCTTTCTTGTAGTCGATAACGATGTCTGCCCCGAGGCCCTTCACCAGGTCGCGGTTGGCGCTGCTTGTGGTGGTGGCTACCGTTGCTCCCAGATGTTTGGCCAACTGAATGGCGAACGTTCCGACGCCGCCGGACCCCGCCTGAATGAAGATCTTCTGCCCCGTCTTCAGACCGCATCTTTCGACCAAGGCCTGCCAGACCGTCAAGCCGACCAGAGGGATCGACGCCGCTTCTTCCATGGTGATGTTCTTGGGTTTGGGCGCGACATCGTTTTCATTCACGGCAATGAACTCCGCAAACGTGCCGATGCGGCGGTCGGGTGGGCGCGAATAGACTTCGTCTCCCACTTTGAATTGCCGAACTCGCGACCCTACTCGGGTCACGACCCCAGCCACGTCATGACCCAGCACCAGCGGCATACGGTAAGGCAGGATCTGTTTGAACTCGCCGCTTTTTATTTTAGAGTCCAGCACGTTCAGGCCTGCAGCGTGAACCTCGATCAGCACGTCGTCGTCCCGAAGCTCAGGCGCTGGCGTTTCGCCGAACCGCATCGGATCCTTCTTGTCGTACCGATCAATGATGAATGCCTTCATGATGTTTTCTCAGAGGTTTGCTGGAGCTTGTGCGTGTCGGCATTGTGCCTGCTACCGAGTCCCAAGCTCTTTCTGACCCCGTCGTCCACCAGGGCGGCCGGCGCAAACCTGCGCAGCAATCGCAAGCGCCCGGCGAGCTTGCCGGCCGTATATCGGAGTTTGGGGTGCACGGCGCTAGCTGCCTTCAGCACGACATCGGCCACCACTGTCGGATCGTCGGCAGTCGCCATCACCTCCTTTAGCACTTTGTCCAGGAGCGCGCGATCTTCGCGATACTCATCGAGCTTCGAGTCGGGAGCCATAAAGTTCGCGTCGAACTGCGTTTTCGTATAGGCCGGCTCGATCACCGAAACCCGGATGCCCCGTGTGCGCAACTCGTGATCCAGCGACTCCGAATAACCTTCGACCGCATGCTTGGTGGCGGCATAGAGAGCCCCGTAGGGCATCGGAAGGAAACCAAGCACCGAGCCGATGTTGAGGATGCGGCCGTTTCCCTGGCGTCGCATGTGCGGCACGACGGCACGGGTCACGCGGATAAGCCCGAAGAAGTTGGTCTCGAAAATCGCCCTGGCCTGCTCGATCGAACTCTCTTCCGCACCGCCGGGCGCGACGCCGAAGCCGGCGTTGTTCACGAGCAGATCGATGCGGCCTTCCAACCGGATCAGCTGGCTGACCGCGGCTTCGACAGATTCGTCGCTGGTCACGTCGAGCGACAACATCTGGAACGATCGCTGGCCCTCCTGTGCGCCGCGTCTGCTGGTGCCATAGACCTTGTAACCGGCCTTAGCAAGCCGCTGCGCGGTGGCTTGGCCGATACCGGAAGAAGCCCCCGTGACGAGGGCGATGGATGTATTGGTTTTCATATGAGTGCCTTCAGTGGATGGGGACGAACGCGGATACGGTGGCGATCGTCGGGGCGGAGCGGAGACGCATTCGTGTATTTTTTATGATGATCATCATATTAAAGATCAAACGCATAGACGGGTTCCAATTCGGGATCAGCCCAAGGTCGGGGCGAGCTGTTTCAGCGCCGCTTCGCGCAGCGCATCGGAAAGTTTGGGCTCGTCGACGGCACGCGCCAGCACCAGTGCGCCCACCATCGTCGCGACGGTGAAAAGCGCGCGCTCGTGTGCGCCCGGCTGCCCCCAGTCGGGCGACTGGCGAGCGACGAGGTCGATCATCTCCTTGATCCGACGCGTGGCGGCGCGCCTGACCTCGGGCGCCTGGCGTGGCATCTCAGACCCAAGCGCGGCGGTAGCGCAGCCGGTCTCAATCGCTTCCAGATGCTCCTTCGAGAGATAGGCCCGCATCATGGCCGGAAGCACCTGCTGCGGCGGCACGCTGGCGGCGATGCGCTCCATCATCTCCACGGCTTCGCCGCCGGCACGGTCGGCGGCCTCGGCGAGCATCGCTTCGCGCGAGGGGAAATGGGCGTAGAAGCCGCCGTGCGTCAGGCCGGCGGCCTTCATGATGTCGGCGACGCCGGTGCCGTTGTAGCCGCTGCGCCGGATGGCGCGCGCCGCAGCGTCGACGATGCGATCGTGGGTAGCTTCCTTGGATCTGGCAGCGGTTCTCTTCATATGACGATCATCATACGGTATTTCGGCACGCCGCGCAAGTGGTTTTTCTGCGGTCGGATTGCGCTGCCAGAGGGCGCCTTCCGCAGGCGCTGATGCCCGCGTTACGCGCCAATCCACCGTAGCGCCCTACCCCAGCCCGCGCTGACGAGGCCGCCTGTCCGCACTCTTTAGCCTGAACCCCTGCGACGAAGGCGATTACCGTCACGGTATGCGAGGCCGGCTCCCCGTACGCTGGATGAAATATGTCCTACCCCTGCCCGCCATGAAATCCAGCGCTGTTCCTCCCCCTATCGGCGACGACAACAGCGACAGCTCCATCAAGCGACAAGGAGGCGTGCGATGACCAGGCTAAGGTCGGGTATGGCGGAAGCCGCGGATGCGGCCGCCGCGTCCGCGCGAACCGAGGAACAGGCCAGCCGACTGCTGCAGGCTTCGACACCCGCCGAGGTCGCAGACGTGCTGTTGCGAATCGATCGCCAGGCTACCGTGCTGTGGTCGACGCACTGGCCGCGCGATATCACCTACCACCCGGCCGTACCCGACGACGCCATCCTGGCCGAGGCGGCCGATGCGGTGCTCAAGGCGCGGGCTGACGGCTTGCTGCCGGCCCACCTGCGCGTTCTCCACGACGACGGCGACCAGATGGTGGCGGTGCTGCATTGCCCGGCCGGTTGTCCCGACCGGCTGGAGCCGGCCGCACGCCGGCTCGGCGAAGTGCTGACGCTGCTGGGCATGCAGCAAAGCGTGGAGCTGCTGGAACAGGCGGAAATGCTGCAACGCTCGCTGTATGCGATCGCCGACATGGCCGGCTCCGACCTGGACATGCCGGACATGCTGCGTGGCCTGCACCGCATCGTTTCCGACCTGATGTACGCGGAGAATTTCTACATCGCCCTGTACGACAGCGGTCGCGACAGTCTGCGCTTCCTGTATTTCGCCGATGTGGTCGACACCCAGGAACTCGACCCCGACGAGGAAATTCCGCTGACGCAGATCGAACGCGGCCTGACCTGGTACCTGGTTCGCGACCGCAAGCCGTTGATGGGTTCGGCCGAGCAGCTGAGCACCCAGGTCTCCGGCCCGTTGCGCCTGCATGGCGCCGACAGCAACGACTGGCTCGGGGTGCCGATGATGCGCGAAGGGCGCGTGCGCGGGGCGCTGGTCGTGCAGAGCTACCTGGAGGGAACGCAATACACCACGGCGGAAATGAGCCTGCTGGCGTTCGTCGCCGAGCACGTCCTCACCGCGTTGGAGCGCAAGACCTCGCAGGCGGAGCTGGAACGCCGGGTCGAGGAACGCACGCGGCAGCTGGCCGAAACCAATTTCGAACTCCGGCGCGAGGTGATCGAACGCGAACGCGGCGAACGCCTGCAGGCGGCCCTGTACCAGATCGCCGCGCTCACCAATGCCGAAGACACCAGCACCCATTTCTACCAGCACGTGCACGCGATCGTCGGCGAGCTCATCAATGCCAGGAACTTCTATATCGCGCTGGCCTCCGAGGACGGCAACACCGTGTCGTTCCCTTATGCGGAAGACCAGCAGGAGAACGATTGGAGCGCTCGCTCGCACCGGCGCGGGCTGACCGAGTACGTCCTGCGCACCGGCAAACCGCAACTGGTCGACGTCGCCCGCGTGCAGGCCCTGATCGAGGCCGGCGAAATCGAACCCGGGATGACGGCCAAACCCACGCTCATGTGGCTGGGCGCCCCCTTGCTTGGAGCGGAGGGCCCGATAGGCGTGGTCGCCGTGCAGAGTTACGACGCCGAGGTGAATTTCGACGAACGCGACGCGGAACTGCTGACCTTCGTGTCCTACCAGCTGGCCAACAGCATCCAGCGCCGCATGGCCGCCGATGCCTTGAAGGAAGCCAACGCCTCGCTGGAACAGCGGGTGGAGAAACGGACCGGCGAGTTGCGCGAACAGATCGCCGTGCGCGAACAGGTCGAGGCGCAATTGCAGCATCAGGTCATGCACGACGCGCTGACCGGATTGCCGAACCGCGTCTACATGCGGGACCGTCTCGAACGCGGCATCGCCCGCCTGCGCCGCGATCCGAACCAGCGGCTGGGGCTGCTGTATATCGACGTCGACCGCTTCAAGGTGGTCAACGACAGCCTGGGACACCTTGCCGGCGACGAAGTGCTCGTGGAAGTCGCCCGGCGCCTGGCGGGGTGCGTGCGCGAGCCGGACATGGTCGCGCGCCTGGCCGGCGACGAATTCGCGATTCTGATCGAGCAGGTGCAACTGCCGGAAACGGCGTCCAAGATCGCGCAACGCGTGCTGCAGTCGATGCGGTCGACGATGACCGCGGGCGATCGGGAACTACAGGTTTCCATCAGCGTTGGCATTGCGATCATCGACGACAGCTACGACTCCGCCGACCGCATCCTGCACGATGCCGACCTCGCCCTGTACCGGGCCAAGGCGGCGGGGCGCAATCGCTTCGTGCTGTTCGACGACGCCATGCAGCATCCCGCAATGGGGGTGCTAGACCTGGAGCAGGCGCTGCGCGATGCCTTGCTCAACGACGAGTTCATGCCCTACTTCCAACCGTTGGTGCGCCTGGCCGATGACGTCGTGGTCGGTTACGAAGCGCTGCTGCGTTGGCGGCATCCGCAACGCGGGGTGCTGGCGCCCGGCGAGTTCCTGCAGGTGGCCGAGGACAGCGGGCTGATCGAAGCCATCGACTGGCGCATGTTCCGCTTGGCCTTGGAATGCAGCCGCGAGCTGGTCCGCGATGGCGCCTACATCACTCTCAATGTCTCGCCGCGCCTGTTCCAACAGGGAGACTTCGACCGGCAATTGCTCGACCTGACCCTGGACATCGGATTCGATCCCAAGTACTTGCGGCTGGAAGTGACCGAAGGCACTTTGCTCGGGGACCCCGAAGCCATGGTGGCGGTGCTGAAGCGGTTGCGCGAAGCCAACATCGAAGCGGCGCTGGACGATTTCGGCACCGGCTACTCCTCGCTCGGGCATGTGCATCGCTTCCCGCTGAAGATGATCAAGATCGACCGCAGTTTCATCGCTCCGTTCGCAGACGGCGTCTCTCCGCGCAGTTCGGCGGTGATCGGGGCGATCCTGGCCCTGGGCCACGCGCTGGGCGTCGAGATCGTGGCCGAGGGCATAGAGACCCAGCACCAGCGCGAGGTGTTGACGGCGATGGGATGCGACTACGGCCAGGGCTATCTGTTCGGGCGGCCGCAGCCGGTGCTCCATTGGCTGGGCGAGCCATGACATGACGGTCCGGAGCGCCCGACTGCGCTCCGCGGGAAGCCTTCAATATTCCCGTCGATACCAGAACGCATCCGGCAGCCGCGTCATGCCTGCCCGTTCGTAGAACCCGACGGCATCGGGCACAGATGCCAGGATCAGACTGACGCTCGGTCCAAGCTGACGACGGACTTCGTCCAGCAGCCCTTTTCCGATACCGAGTTTCTGCGCCGAGGCGGACACCGCCAACTCCGAGAGATAGCAATTCCAGGAGAAGTCGGTGATGCAGCGGGCCACGCCCACCAGCGGTGCGCCCGGCCGATCCAGCCGCGCGGTCACGATCAGGTTGGACCCGGAAAGCATCGCTTTGAGCCGTGGCTCGTCGTCGACCGGTCGCGTGGCTCCCAATCCGGAGTGCGCCAGCACCTGTCGAAATTCATCGACGCCGAGCGTCTGTTCGCGTTCGTAGAGCACATGGCACGGTTGGTTCATGACGTGAGGATGGCATCACTCCTGCGGACTCTTCAAGCCGTGCACATTCCACTCGAGTAGCGGGACAGCAGTGCTCACCCCGAGATCTCACGCACCGCCCGCACCGCGCGCTCCACTTCCTCGGGCGTGTTCACCAGGCTCGGCGCGAGCCGCGCGTAGGTGATGGCGTAGGGACTGGTGCTGGCGACGATGTTTCGCGCCAGCAGTTGCTTCACCACGTCGGCGGGTTTGACGCCTTCCACTTCGAAGGAGACCAGACCGGCGGAAAGATCGCCGGACTTCGGCGTGTGGATCTTCACCCGCGGATTCTCGGCAAGACCGGTCTTGCACTGGTCGTTGAGGCTGCGGATGCGCGCCGCCACCCGCGCCGGGCCCATCTGCTGGTGCATACGGAACGCCGCGGCGGTCGCCCATTGGTGATCGTAAGCGACGAAGCCGCCTGGGCTCATGCGGTTGGCGTTGTTGGGCGAAGCGGGTTTTTCGTTCTTCTCCCACGCCGTGTACTGGTCCCAATCGCTGAAGCTGGGAATCATCGGATGCAGTCGCGCCCAGTTGTCGGCGTTGGCCCAAATCAGCCCGGTGCCGCGCGGGGCGAACATCCACTTGTGTGTGCCCGCGCAGAAATAGTCGCAACCCATCGTGGCGATGGTTTCGTCGGTACTGCCCAGGCCGTGCACGCCATCCACCACCAGCAACAGCGGCGCGCCGTTGCGGGCGCGCAAGGCGGCGGAGATCTCGCGGATGGGCAGGCGGATGCCGCTGCTGGAATGCACCCAGGTCAGGCCCACCACCCGCGTCTTCGGGCCTATCCCCGCCAGCAAGGCGGCGATCAGCGAATCGGTGCTGGCGCTGGCCGCATCGGCGAACAAAGGAATCTTGCGCATGCTGGCGCCGGCGCGTTCGGTGGCCAGGCGAATGGATTCGTGGTGCGAATAGTGATCATGCGTGGTGCACAGCACTTCATCGCCGGGCTTGAGCGGCAGACCGTGGTAGACCAGGGCCAGGCCGGTGGTGGTGTTGGGGGTAAGGCAGACGTCCTCCGCGCGGCCGCCCAGGTAACGGCCGATCTCGGTCCGTACTTGCAGCGGCATGTTGTGCGCGTCGTCTTCGAACAGTCCGCGCTCGATCACCAGGAAGGGATTGGCGTCGATGGCGCGGCGGTAGCCTTCGATCGCTTCGCGCACCGGCGCCGGATGGCTGGCGATGAAGAAGCTGGCGAAGTGCATATAGGCCGGATCCAGCACGAACTGCGCGCGCACCTTGTCCCAGTCGGAGAGGTCCGGCGAGGCGGGCGTTTCGGCCGCGAGCGCGGACAGCAGTCCGGCCGGAAGCAACGAAGTGGCGGCCAGCGCCGTGGGCGCGGTGAGGAAACTGCGTCGGGTAAGGCCCATGTCGAAGATCTCCGTGGATCGGCCGGGACGGCCATCAAGAACTCCAACGCGCTGGCGTGGAGGCAACGGACACCGAAAGCAGGGCTTGCGCGCAGCTCCCGCCTCCCGACCTACCAGCGCTTCGGCAGCATCTTGGAGAAAACCAGCCGTTTCTGTTCGTCTCTCGCCAGGAATCCTCCGCGTATCAGGTCGCGAAGAATGTGGTTGATCATCTCCCGGGTGGCGCCCACTCGATCGGCGATCTCCTGCTGGGTCAGGGTCAGCGGCACCACGCGGGTATCTCCCTCGTTCAACGCCACTTGATTCAGCAGGTCGACCGTGCGTTCGTAAACGTCATGCAGCGCCAGGCTCTTGCTCAGCTGAGTGGCATGGCGCAACCGCGCTATCAGTTTGTAGACCAGGCATTCCGCGAACTCCGGATAGGTCTTCATGAAGCCGCGGATAGCCAGGTGATCGACCACGATGCATTGCGAATCGACGACTGCTTTCACCGATGCCGATCTGAGCCCGCCGTCGAGGAAAAGCTCTCCGAAGAACTCCCCGGGTTGCAGGATGTTGTAGACCAGCTCACGGCCTTTGCTGTCCTGGGTGAAGACCTTGAGCTGTCCGGCGATAAGAATATAGAGCGCGTCGGAGACGGCGCCTTCCTCGATCAGCAGCTCGTTCCGGCCATACCACTTGGCATCCCCGCACAGCGCCAGCTGCGAGAGCAGCTCTGGCGAAAGATTGTTGGAGCTGTCTTCTTGCATGGTGCGTCCTGCCACCTGCTCCGTTCCCCGGGGCTGGAAGCATAGCTCAAGTCGAACCGGTCGCTTCCTTATGGCTCCTGGAGCCGTCCAAGGCTGTCTACCTCAGCTGTGAACTATTTACGCTGCGGGGTGCCGGCGGGCGGCTTGGAGAGACGCCACGACGGACGTTGGCAGCATGCAGGCGTAGGAGTTGGACGACGGATTTTCGGGCGGCTGGAGAAAACCAACTTCTCTTAGTCCGATTCGACACCCCGCTTCAGCCCCCGCTTCTCGAACCAATGGTCCGCATAGGGATTGTCGTTGTAGCGAGGAATTTCGCGGTAGCCGTTGCGGGTATACAGCGCATGGGCTTCCTTCAGGGCGCGATTGGTGTCCAGCTGTAACGTATCCAAGCCCATCCGCACAGCGTGCTTTTCCAGCGCATCGAGCAGGCGCTGCGCGATGCCCAGACCGCGCGCGTCGGGCGCCACCCACATGCGCTTGATCTCGCCCAGTCCGCGCCCCTTCACCTTCAGCGCGCCGCAACCGACCGCACGCCCATCCAGTTGCGCGAGCAGGAACAGCCCCGCCGGCGGCACCAGTTCTTCCGGATCGGCCGACACGGTGCGCGCCGGATCGAACCCCGTCTCGAAGCGTTCTTCCAGTTCTCGGAAATACGCCTCGAAGCATGCACGGGCGTCCGCGCTGGCGGGATCGGCCGGTTCGATAATCACTGCCGACGCGCGCATCAGCCGCTCCACCTCCGCCATCGCCGCGATCATGCGCTCGCGCTGCGTCGCGCCTAGCGAAGCCAGCAACGAAGTCGCGAAATCCTGCGAATGGCGATCGAGCGCGTCGAATTCCCGCAACCCCTTCCGCGTCAGCACCGCCCGGCGCACCCGGCCATCCTCGGCGGCGCGCTGCGAACCCACCAGACCCTGCGCCTCCAGCGAACGCAGCATCCGGCTGAGATATCCCGAGTCCAAGGACAGCCGTGCGCGCAAATCGCGCAAGTCCGCGCCGCTCCTGCCGATCTCGAACAATAGCCGCGATTCGCCCAGCGGACGGCCGCGACTGAGGTAGTCGTCCGACAGCACTCCGATCCGCTGGGTAACGGCCCGGTTGAAGCTGCGGACTTGCTGGATTTGGCTTTCGTCCATTTATCTGACTTTAGTCAGATAAATGGAGAATGTCAACGCGGGGCTACCCCCACCTCACGCCCCCTTTGCGAATCAGGCGTGCGCCAGCATGAAATCGAGCGCCGCGCACACCGCCGCCACTTGCGCGGCATTGCATTGCTCGGGGGTGGCGCGGGGGCTGTCGGGATAGACCTCGGTGGTGGTGGTGTAGCGGGCGTTGGTGACGCCCGCGCACAGGCCCAGCCGCTTGAACGCGTAGTTGATGACGCCCGGCGCGACCACCGGCGAACCGATGATCTGGCCGTCGCTATCGGCCGGAGCGATGTGGGTGACCTTGGCCACCGCCGCGATCACCGCTTGCTGGAACTCGGGTTGCGGGTTCTCGCTATCGTCGACCAAATAAAAACCATCGGGGATTTCACCCGCAACGTAAGCCTTGCCGTCGCGAGCGGCCAGCGCTGGGCGGAACTCGGATTCGTCGGTATCGGTGGTCTCGTGCAGATCGATATGCAGGCCGATGCGCTCGCGCAGCGGCGCGATCAGACGCATCAGCGCGGCCGATTCCTGGGCCGGACTATCGGCGCGGAAGGAACGGTTCGGGTCCACCGCCTCCGGGTTCCAACGATGGATGCGCTCGTAGGCCCACGGACTGACGCAGGGAACCACGATCAGGTTGACCCGGCCCGCATAGCGCGACGCATGCGCATCGACGAACTGCAATGCGCCATGCACGCCGCTGGTTTCATAACCATGCACGCCGCCGGTCACCAGCGCGCAGGGAAGTTCGTCCTTCCAGTCTCTGCTCTCGATGGCGAACAGCGGATAGACCTCGGCACCGTAGTCCAGGCGGCCGTACTCCACTACGTCGAAGCGCGAGCGCAGGTCCTCCACCACGCGCAGCACGTCCACATCGTAGCTGCGCCGGCGGACCTGTCGCGATCGCCAATCCGCTACTTCGGCGGGACCCCAGGGTTGGCCGGGCGTGCCGATGGGATAGAAGGCGTCGGTCGTCATCGGGTCGCTCGCTTGGTCGTGGCGTCAGGGAAAGGCGACGCACTTTAGCATCGAGGCCCGGCTTGGCCCCACAGATGCCACGGGGATCGAGAACGCCGCCACGCTCGCTCCCTACGCCCAAGACTTCGTCTCGCGTCCACGGTCGTGAGTCAGGTAAATGAATCCGCAAGCGTGAACCGATGGGAAACGGAGTGTTAAGCCCGCGCATCCGTCGATTGCCGGCTCGCGTATCTCCGTCTAACGGCGCCTGCCGCAAGATAGAGTCATGAAAGCCATGGCCCGCGACCATTCCAAGCGAAGAACCCCGCGTCGGCAGCGGCACGACCTGGGCGCGATGACCAACGAGATCGCCGGCCACATCCCCAGCATGTGGATGCGTTCCTCGTCGGAAGATGATTTCTGGCGCTGGTTCTGCGGCGAGGTCCAGTCGGTGGCGAGGAATTCGGCGGACATCAAGGAAAGAAGCCGGCTTCACGCGCGCTTGCTGGCCGCGCTTTCGCGCGCCGGATTACCCCAGCCTCCGCCGACCTTCCAGAAGAGATGCTGAGTGAAGGCACGGTTGAGCGAAGGCGCGGTTGAGTGCAGGCGCGACGACGCCGGAGGTCGCAGCACACGCCATCATTTATCGCATCCGCATAGACCGGAGCGGGTTCAAGCCCGTTTTGTGCCAGTCAGGGCACTTCGCAGGTCCAGATCGAAGAAGCGATCCAGAGATTGGCACGGGTCAGATGGTTGTACACCTCCTGTATGGGAGTGCCGTCTTGCGCCGCGCATTTGGCGACGGCATCGGCGCGGGCATTTTCCAGCGCTATGCCGGGGTCGTAACTCTGACCGCTGCCGCTGACATATACCGTGGCGGCCATAGCCGAGCCGATGGGTAGCAGAAACGCCAAAGCAATGGCGATGGAATATCTTCTTTTCATTTTCCTCTCCCTATATCGATTCGAACGCATCGATTCGAACACGGAGTCCGGAAGCGGGGTCGTGAAATTCAAGTAAGCGGACCGTAAAGAATGGATTTCCGATCTTCGTAGTGTGAAGCCGATCGCGTTACCGTTGGCGCAACGTATCGCGCCTTACGCGCTTATTCGACGACAGCGCGACTACGGGCCGGGCTCGTAATACCCGGAAGTATCGTGGGCATCGCGATAGATATCCTGCAAGCGCCTGCGTACATAGACCTTGTCCGCTTCGCAAGCCTGCGCCCAAAGAATATCGGCCGTCGCCGCGTACGCCTGCAATCGATCGCACTCCGGCGTATCCGCCATCATCGCGGGAGCCACTTTCGCCAGGGCTTGCAGGCTGTACTCGAGCAAGCCACGTGCGACTTCCAGCGGCGGCGGTGCGTGCGCCATCAAACCAGTTCCATGTTCATGCGAAGCAGTGTAGACCTATTGCATCAACCCCGGGTTCTTGTCGCAACCCAGGAGACAGCGGCGTTCGATTCTGCCGTCTCCCGTCGCTGGAGACGATAATGGATAGAAACGAGATAGACGCGCGGCTGCAGAAGCTCCGGGCCGACCTGCCCAGCATGCTGGCCGACGCCGAGGACGAGGACGACTTCTGGCCGGCGTTCGCCGACGAAGCGGAGGTGATCGAAGATGGCGCCGTCAGCCGCGAAGACGGCCGTTACGTTCGCAACCAGCTGAACAGGATGCTGCGGCAATCCGGCGTCGCCGAACGCCTGTGAACAGGACGGCTGGGGAGCGCTTACCTTTGGTCGCTTACTTTCGCGCAATCGGTCGCGAGCTCCGATTAGGAGTACAACGGACCTAGCCGCTGACGGTTAGAGCGGCGCGCGTGGCCCAGGCCACAGGTCGTATCCCATGTTTTCCGCTGAACGCATACAGCGCTTGGCGCCGAATGTATTGCTGGACATCGTCGCCGAGCTCGCCTACTGGGAAAGCTGCTATCCCCACCGCAGCTTCTACAGCAGCCATATTCCTTTCAAGACCTACATACCCACGTTCAAGTTCGGGTACGACTCCTTTCTGCTCCACCACAGAGAGAGGCTGGTCGAACTATTGCCGAAACTCGAGATTCTCTATCGCGAACTGCCCACAGGCGAACAGCTGAAATGGAAAGACGCGACGCTGATCGTGAGCGCCGCATGGCGACGCATGGGCTCAGGCCCCACTCCGTAAAGCGTTTTTGTTCACCCGATGTGCAGAGCTTTCACGCCGAACAGTGCCGTAACTTAACGCCGTGGCGTGCAGTATGCGCGCATGAAGATTCTTGGACGAGACTTCAGCGACCGCAATTCGCCCGCTTATTCGACCGCCTGGGTCGAGCAAGTGTTGACGGAATTGGAGACGCACTTGCCCCGCATGCGCAGAGAATGCAGCGGGCGCGAGTTCCGGCAATGGCTTAGCGGAGAGGCCGACTCGGTGCAGCGTGGCCTGCCGACCGAAAAGCGCAGGCACGAGGTCAGGCTTAGGATCGAGGGTCTGGTGAAGGAACAGGTCCGCGCGCGAAATAGAAATAGGAACCGTCAGTCGGCGTAGCCTTCAAGTCCAAGGCCAGGCACATCAAGCTCCGGAAGGAGCCGCGATGCGATGCGCTTCGCTTGCTCTGGCGACGGGGACCGATCCGTCTTGCCCCATGGCACCTTTCCCCCGCGTCCTGCGTTGAAGGAAAGACAGCGGCCCCCGCCGTTGCCTAAAGGAGCAGCAATGAAAGCATTCATCACCCTGGCCCTGGCCGCCCTTCTCGCTTGGCATCCCAACGCCCACGCCCTGGCCTGCGGCGACACCCTCAGCAGCGACACTACCCTTACCGCCGATCTGCATTGCACCACGGGTTGGAACGCGCTCTACATGCCCGTCGGCGGCGTTACCCTGCGCCTCAATGGCCACACCATCAGCGGCGGCATCGGTCTGGAAGGCGTTTCCGTCTTCACCGCCAGCAACGTGCGCATCCTGGGCCCGGGCCGCATCACCGGTTTCTGGACCGGCGTGAACGCAACCCGCGCCGACTATCTCACCGTGCAAGGCGTGGACTTCGACAACACCAGCGCCGGCATCATCGCCAGCGACACGCTGGGCACCTTTCTGCAAGGCAACGATTTCCGCAACATCAACGGTTGGGGCGTGTACATCTTCGCCTACCCCGGCGCCAGCCGGTCGGTGCTCGGCGCGCACACCATCGCCGACAACCTGGTGTTGGAAAGCGTCGGTGGCATCTTCATCTGCGGCCACGCCAACTCCGACAACCTGCTCAAGAACAACACACTGCAGGGCATCCGCGACTACGGAATCCATCTTCTGGACGGCAGCGGCAAGAACCAGGTCCGCGGCAACCAGTTGTTGAAGATCGAAAACACCGGCCTGGTGCTGCGCGGCAGCCGCGACAACACGATCAAGAGCAACAAATTCGAGTACGGCTATGCCGGGATCGCGATGATTCCGCAGTTCACCGGCGGCTGCCCCACCGGCCCTTACGCCTCGGCCGATGTGCGCGACAACCTGATCGAAGGCAACAGCATCTTCAAGCAGACCACCGGCATCGCCGCCGGACTGGGCGGCAAGGGAGGTGCGTTGGTGCAGAAGAACCGGATCGGCTACAACAAGCTCTACTACGACGGCACCGGCATCTACTTCAACACCGATACCTACGCCAACGACGCTACCTTGAACGCCTACACCGGTACCACCACGCCGGTGGACGACCACGGCGTTTCCAATACCTGGTGATCGCAACGGGGCCGGGTCGAACGGATCGACCCGGCCTGCGGCGATATCTTCGGCGCGGTCCGTTATCTGCCCCGCCCCGCCGCTTCTATCTTCGCGACGTCCACCTTCTTCATCTTCAGGGCGGCGCGCATCACCCTGTCGATGGTCTCGCGGTCGCCCGACGTCATGAATTCCTCTATCACCGCTGGTGCGATCTGCCAGGACAGACCGTAGCGGTCTTTGCACCAGCCGCATTGTTCGGCCTCCGGCACGCTGGACAGTTGCGCCCAATGGCGGTCCAGCTCGGCCTGGTCGCGGCAATGGATCATGAAAGAGATGGCTTCGTTGAAAGCGAAGCCGTGCGGATACGCGCTGTCCATGGCGATGAACCAGGCTTCGCCCAGCCGGAAATCCGAAAACATGACCATGCCGGCCTGGTTCGGCGCCGCACCTTCGGCATAACGCACGAGTTGTCCGGTCTGCGAGTCCTCGAACACCGAGCGGTAGAACTCGCCCGCCTCTTCGGCCTTGCCGCAGACCTCGCCGGTGAACATCAGCGCCGGCACGATCGCCGGTCGCGGCTCGGCGGAGGGATCGGTCTGGAACAGCTGCCAGGACAGGCCGTAGCGGTCCTGTACCCATCCGTAGCGCGGGCTGAAGGGATACGCGTCCAGCGGCATCAACGCCTGCCCACCGTCGATGAGCGCGGCCCAGGTGCGGTCCAGGCGCGCGACCGCGTCCGCTTCCCGCGAGGGATCGAAGTGGACGAAGAACGACACCGAGGGGTTGAACTTGAAATGCGGCCCGGCGCTGATGGACATGAAGGGTTGGCCATTCAGCTCGAAAGACACCACATCGCAGTCGCCCGACGGGGTGTCGCGGATCTGCACGACGGATTGGATGCTGGAATCCGGAAACACCGAGCAATAGAACTCTGCGGCCTCTTTGGCCTGGGTGTCGAACCACAGGTGCGGGGTGATGGGCTTGGGCAGGGACATGCGGGGTTCCTCGACTGGGGTCACGTCTCTACGACGATCCTGGGCACCGCAAATCGACAGCGATTCTGTGGAAGTGGATCCGCCCACGCTGGATCAAAGCCAGACGCGCCCGATTCTCGCCGTGAACAACATCGGCGCCGACAATGCCGTAGGAGCGACGTAAGTCGCGAATGGATCGAACCGGACCGATTCAAGTGGCCCGACATTTTTCATTCGCGACTTACGTCGCTCCTACAGCGCTCCTACGACGCTCCTACGCGGATCGGGGCCTACTCCGGTTTTTTGTCGGCGAACTTCTGCAGCAGTTTCTTGCCCTCCGGCGACTGCGCCAGGCCTTCCAGCATGCTGGCGATCGCGGTGCCGCCGTCGGCGGAAAACAGATCCATCACGCTGGACAACCCTTTGCTCGGAGTACCGGCATTGGAGATCACCTTCACGTCGGCCGACTTCAGCGCTTCGGCCTGGGCCGTGCCCACCGCCTGCGCGGCTTCGATGTTGCGGATGCCCAGCAGATAGGTCTGGTAGCCCTGGTCGCTGCCGATCTTCTCGGCCAGCTTGATCTGCGCGTCCACCGGCGCCATCAGGATCGCGGTTTCCGCCGAGCCCTTCGCGCTGCCTTCCACCGCGATGCCCTCGGCGTTGCGCTTGGCCGCTTCCAGCTTGCCTTCGGCGGTCAGCACGGTCTGCTGCTTGCTGCCCTCGGCCGAGACGATGGCCACCTGCTTGGCCGCATCGGCCTGTACGATCGCCACCTCCTTGGCCTGGGCGGCGGTGATCACCGCCACTTCGCGGTTGATCTCGGCGCCGCGCACGTTCTTCACCTGCACCACGTCCATTTCCTTGGCCGCGGTTTCGCGCTGCTGCACCTTCACCTGCTGCGAAGACTGCTCATTGGCCACGCCGACGTTCTTCTCCTTCTCGGCGGTGCGCAGGCCCACCTGTTCGGAGGCCTGCTGGCGCGACATCTCGATCTCGCGCTTGGCCGCGATCTCGGCCATTTCGGCCTGGCGTGTGTTGTCCGCCACCACCAGCCGCGATTCGCGCTCGATGCCCGAAGTGCGCTTGGCCATGATGTTCTGAATCACTTCGCTTTCCTTGGAGTCGCGGATGTCCATCAGCTCGATGTTCTTGATCGCTTCCACGCCCCACCCGCCCAGCTGCGGCGTCACTTCCTTGGTGAAGGCTTCGCCGAAGCGGCTGCGGTCCAGCATGATCTGGTCTATTTCATGCGCGGCCAGCACGGTGCGCACGGAGCCCTGCACAATGGCGGTCAGCTGTTCCTTCAGTTCCTCGAACGAGGCCACGCGCTGGGCCGCGGTGTTGGAATCGCTGATGCGGAAGAAGGCCATGACATGCACCAGGAACGGCACCCGCTCTTTGTCGTAGGCAGCGTAGTCCGGCAGGTCGATGGAGAAGTTGGACACCGGCAGCGTCACCCGCACCAGGCCGATCATCGGAATCCGCGAGGGCCATTCGTAGTAGGTGTTGCTGGCGAAGCCCTTGCCGTAGGAGACGGTGTTCTTGCGGGTCTGGACGATGTGGACTTCGTTGACGGGAACCACGCGGCGCAGGGCGATGGTCCAGAAGAACAGGGAGATGCCGATAAGGGCGGCCACGGCAATGGCGGCCAGCGTCAGGGTGGTGCCGAGCATGGAAGATCCTGAGGTGTGTGCAAGGACGGCCAGTATAGGGGACCTCCAGGACGGAACCCGGGTCGCGGGTTCCGCCTTGCGAACGCACCTCGGGGCTTACTTGAGTACCAGTTCGCGCAACAGTTCCTGGCCCAGCAGCGTGCGCATCACGGTGCGCTTGCCGGAGGCTTCATCGGCCTGCTTGTAGTTCAACTTGGTGACCTTGGCCATGATCGGATCCATCTTCTCGTCGATCCCGTCGAGCGCGGCCATGTTCGGATAGTTCACGACCAGGTACAGGTCGGCTTCGTTCGGGTTGTGCGCCGTCGCGCTGTAGACGTGGTACTCGGTGACGAGGCCCGCTTCCTTGGACGCCTGCTGGACCGGCCGCCAGGTCTTGCTCAAGTAGGCCATGTAGTTCTCGAACTGGCCGTCCAGGATCTTGATGGCGCTGACGACGACGACGGGACCATCGGCATAAGGTCTTTCCTGGGCGATGGCCGGAGCGGCGGCGACGGCCAGCAACAGGCACAACAGGCTTGCGTATAGACGATTCATGGAGACCTCCACAGTGGACGGGCCATGCGGAAGCCCGCATGGCGTGACCCGTCGCCCCTGTCCGGCTGGTCGCACGTGGCTCAACGCGACGCGGCGGCGGAAGCGGCCAGCGGGCAGAACCTTCACAGCGACGCGGAGGGGTTTTCGTCGCCCTATTTCCGGCTTGGTCGGCGGTTGTGGCGTTTTGTCGTACGCCAGTTGCGGACCCACCTCCGAGGGTCGCAACCTGCTCTCCGCTGCCACCTTGGCAGCGTCCCTGAAGCGTTTAGGAGCTCTGAGTTGAAGACACTGATTGCCGTGGTTGCCTGGTGCATTCTCTTCGTCCTGTGCTGGCCGCTCGCCCTGCTGGTCCTGGTGCTCTGGCCGCTCTTCTGGCTGCTCGCCCTGCCGTTCCGATTGGTAGGCATCACCTTCACCGCCCTGTTCGCGTTCCTGCAGGCGCTGCTGTTCCTACCCGCCCGCCTGCTTGGCTGGCGACCGCGGCAAGCGCAGGCACCTCACACCGCGGCGGCCTGACCTCACCTGCGGACCGAGCGCCCGCCCTACGCTAGCTGGGCGAACTTCGATAGCCAACAAAAAAGGCGGTCACGGCGCTAGCCGTGACCGCCACACTCATTCACGAACCCGGCGTTCGCCAGGGCGGTCAGGGGGCCTGGATCGCCCACTGTTGATTGTTTCCACCCGTCCAAGCCCACTGATGCACGTTGGCACCATTGGCCGAAGAGACGCCCGCGACATCCAGCGCGGAGCCGGTGCTGCTGACGGGCGTCAGCCGATAGAAGCCCCCGCTCGTCGCCGAGATTATCCAGCGCTGATTATTGGCGCCGGTATAGGTGCGGATGTCCACGTTGGTCCCATTCGCGGTCGAGGTACTCGCTACCTCCAAAGCCTTTCCGCTTTGAACGCCAGTGATCCGGTAGACGTTGTTTCCCAGGTGAGTGAACGTCCAGCGTTGGTTGTTGCCGCCGCCATAGGTCCACTGCACGACGTTGGCGCCTTCGGCGGTATTGCCGCCGCTCACGTCCAGCGCCTTGCTGCTGTGTCGGGCGATCACCTTATACGTACCGTTCGCGATGATCTGGCCGGGATCGGCGCCTCGCTTGATCGCGTCGATCGCGCCCCAGTCGACGACCGCGCCATTGGAGCGGTTGAACAAGGCGAACTCGGCCACGCCGTTGTCCCAGTAGAAGGTCTTCAAGCCATTCACGCGGGCCGCGCGGTTGATGTATTCCAAGTAATACTCGCGCGACGGCCGGCTCATGCCCGAGCGAAACGCGACGCCGTATTCGCCGATGATGACCGGAATGCCGTTGTTCACCCACTTGGAGCGCACCTGGGCGAAGAGACTGTCGACATAGCTCTCCTGGGCCCAGGAGCAGGCGCTCTGCGGCGGATACGGCGAGCCCCAATACAAACAGCTCCCGGCCGGATCCAGCGTGTAGTTGTACGGATCGTAGAAATGGACCTCGACCATGAGCCGGTTGGCGATCGAGTCGGACGGCATGTTCAAAAAGTTGATGCCGTGCTGCATGTTGGTGTTGTAAGTCTGCACGATGAGCGTGCGCGAGGCATTGTTGCCGCCGGTCGCGCGCACGGCATCGACGAAGGTCTGGTTGTACGACTGTTGAACGGTGTTGTTCTCGGTGGTCGGCGTGTCGTAATTGGCGTGGACTTCGTTGGTGCCGGCGAACAGCACGCGCTGGTCGTAGTTGCGGAACGTATTGGCGATCTGGGTCCAATAGTTGCGCTGTTTCTGGTTATTGGCGACCTGGTACGAGTAGAGAGGATGCTCCTCCAGCCAGCCGCCATCCCAATGGATGTTCAAAACCACGTACATGTCCTGGTTGTACGCGTAGTCCACCACCTGTTTGACGCGCGCCATCCACGCGGCGTCGATGGTCTGCGTCGCCTGGTTAGCGTGACAGTCCCAAGCCGCCGGAATGCGGATGGCGTTGAAGCCAGCGGCTTTCACCGAAGTGATGAGCTGCTGGGTGATGGCGGGATTGCCCCAGGCCGTCTCGCTGCAGATGGCTTCCATGGTGTTGCCCACATTCCAGCCGATCCGGATCTGGTCCGCGACTTGCTGGGCCGGTGGAAGCTGGGCGAAGGCAGGTCCTGCAAGCAGGAACGCCATCACGCTAAACATCGACAATTGTTTGATCAATCTGGATCGGATCGAGCGAATGGATGAAGTCCGCGACGCGAAAAGCGCCCGCGACTTCTGCCATGTCGCAGCGAAAGGTGTGCGATTAGACATAAACCCTCCTGGTTTGGACCAACACAATGTGGCTAATGAAATGCAGGGGGCGTGTCGATTGAGCCCACGTCCCGTCGCAAGGAGTAGCTATCTCAGGCGCTTGCTTGCTGCTGCCCCGGAGATCCGGTTCCGGCATTCCCTCCGGTTCCACTACGCCATCACGCGGCGTTCCAGGGCTTCGTGTTGCGGACTGCTGTCGTTGTGTCGCGAACTGTCATGGAGCAACTTCGACGCGAGCATAAGCAGGCGCGTCGCGCCATATCCAATGAATTGTTCGGCGCGAGCTATATCGTTTTTGAATGCGGCACTGCACCAACAGCGCCGTACCGTCAACGCCGTAGGAGCGACGTAAGTCGCGAAGTCTTTTCGTCAAACGTAGAGGGTTCGCGACTTACGCCGCTCCTACGATGCTGGGCATCGCCGTGCCGTCTGCCCTACCCCGGCTGGCACGCTTCCTCATCCACTTGCCTCACCTCGCATTCGATGTCCCAGCCGTCGCCGTGCATCTTCAGGAAGCGCTTGCCCCATTCGATCGCTTCTTCCCGGGTCTTGGCCTGGAACAGGCAATAGCCGCCGATCACTTCCTTGCTTTCGGTGAACGGGCCGTCGGTCACGCTGAGTTTGCCGCCGCTGAGGCGGATGCGCGTGCCTTCCGAAGTGGGGCGCAGGCCGGCGGTGTCCAGCAGCACGCCGGCCTGGGTCATCTCCTGCATCAACTTGCCCATGTCGGCCATGAGCTGTTCGCTGGGAACCATCTTGGTGTTCTCGTTCACCCGGATCATGGAAAGAAATCGCATGGTCTAGCCTCCTGTTGTGGGCACGCGAGCCGTGCGACCTTCGCGCTGCTCTCTCCAGGCGTCGAACGGCGAAGGGCGGAATCGACATGCGTGCGCCTGGACCGTGAGCGCCAGTCAGCTGATCACCCCACCCCGAGGGTCGTCATCCCGGCGCATGCCGGGACCCAACTCAACGCGCGCATCAGCTGGGATGACCAGCCATTCGGCTGTTGAAAAGCGCTTCCGGCATGCGCCGGGGTGACGAACAAGAGGAGACGGAGGCGATTCGTCCTAGCATTTATCGACCAAGAGGAATTTCTGCCGCTTGGTCGGATCGAATTCAAGCTGGGTGTTGTGCACCACTCCCACCGCCGATCCTTTAGTACCCTTGGCGTGAAGCTCACAAGCTGCGCGAGCTTGTTCTAGCTCACGCCCCACAAAATATACGTCGTAGTTGGCCGAGTAGTCGTCTAGCTCGTCATCGAAGCCGCAGTCCAGAATCCAGAATTTCGACTCTTGATCGGTAGCCAAGATGAACCTCGGGAAATCATGGAAGTCCCAATAGCTCGCTATGGTGAACCATGAACCGGTCGGCATCATCATTTGATTCGCCCGTTCAAATACCAGACTGCATAAGCTAACAGGCATACCAGCAGGTTTCTTCCCAGAGTCGAGAACGACACCAGGGCCTCGAGCGAGCCGGTCATGGCGAAGGTCAACGGAAGGTCCACCACCTGCGCGACGACGAAAACGCCCATCAGCTGCAGGAAATGGCGACGCGGGGTGCCGTGCAGAAAGACCAGGTATAGGACGAAGACCACTGCGGAGGCCACGATCCTCCTCGTCCAGCGCGCATTGACGATGGCTTCTTCAATGGTGTCTCCGTAGATTTCCCAGTTGCCCATGGTCAATCCCCCGATGAAGTGAATCGCCGACCCCACGACAAATACAAGCACGCCCCATGCAATCACACGCCACCACCGCGGTGAGCGCTGGGGAGCGGCCCGGTCTTCAACTGCAGCTAGCGGAGCGCTGTATGGGTCTTCAGTAGTCATTCGTGTTTCTTCCGCCGCTGGCGATCTTTAGTCGCTAGCGATCTTGCGGGATTTGCGGGGATAGAGGGACCAAGCTGCATAGGCCGCCAGACAAACGGCCAGGTTCCATGCCAAAGTCCAGACCGACATCAGACCTTTCAATGGGCTACCCATGAACATGGCGAGTGGAATAGTCATGAGCTGTAAAAACAGGAAGACGCCCAGAATTTGCAAGAAGGGGCGACGTTCCGTCCCGTGCAGGAAAACGATATAGAGGATGAAAGCAGCTCCGGAGGCCGCCAAATTGAGCGCCAATATCTTCAGAACCAATGGAATTTCAACACTAGGATCTGGCGACCCGTTCATCAGCAAGGAGCGGCCGACGGCCTGGATCAGCACAACGAAGACGAATATGACTGTCCCCCACAGCGGTATGCGCCACAAGCGCGCCGGCCCCGGAGGCGCCACAGGTATTTCAACGGAAGCTTCTGGAGCGCTGTAGGGATTGTCGGGCGACATGGCTACTCGCTCGCCTCTTGCGCTTCTGCCCTTTCGTTCTCTTCCAGGATGCGCATGGACTCCGCGTTCTTCTTTTTCCACTCTTCCAGTTCGGCATCGGTCATGGCCGGCTCGATACGCGGCGGTGCTTTGGCCTGGGTTTCCGATGCGGGTTGCACGGGAGTGGCGTATGGCGCGGGGGCCTGTTGGGCGCGCGAGCCGCTCCTTTGAGGCAGATCCACCTCGATAGTGTGGTTCATGGGCCAGGTGAGAAGACGGAACAGGCCATAGCAGACTAGCCCTGCGAACATCAGCGCAGCGAACAGCAGTGAGGAGCGTCGGCGAACCGACATCTCCTTGTGCTTTCGGCGGTAGGCCGGCGCTGCTGGCAACGGCGGTGGCTCGGCGGATGCGAGGGCGTCGAGCTGCGGGCCGAGCATGGCACGCAGAGCGTCGCCGTCGATGAGGTGGACATGGTCTTGGCGCGTGGCGGCTTCGCGGGCGGCCTGGGTGAACTCGCCGCTGGTGATGACGACGGCGCCGGTGGCGTTCTCGTTGACCTTGATGCCGAGTAGCTCGTGCACGGCGTTGTGGGTGACCTGTTTGGCGTTCCAGTGTTTGCATTGCACCAGGACGTACTCGCCATCCTTGCGCAACTTCAGATCGATGCCGCCATCGAACCGGGCATGGCTGGCGCCGGTGCCGACATGGTCGACGCTCCAGCCCTGCGCCCGATAGTAATCGGCCAGCATCGTCTCCAGCCGATCCCACCCTACCCGCGTCAATGCATCATCGCGGCGGTTGCTTACGTTCTTCGATCGGTTCATTCCGTCCCCACGGAAGGTGATGGGCATCGCTTTGTCGCCCCCTTCATACGGCGGGCTTGAGCCCACCCTATCTCAACCCTGGATCATAGGGCAGGCTCAAGCCCCGTAGGGTGGGCCTTGGCACACCGTCTTTGGTTCCTACCTCAATGCAATCCGATCCATGGCAATGGTGGGTCAAGGTCTACGCCACAAGGTCTAAGATTTTTCGACCAGGAGGAATTTTCGCCGCTTAGTCGAATCAAATTCCAGCAATCGTCCGTTCGCGGCTTTTTTGCTTTGCGGTCCGGTCTTTTACGGACGTGTACCGGTGAATCCGATCAATCGGATCGGGCTCGCTCAATCGGCGGCCAGCGTCATCAGCCGATTAGCAGGCGTCTGTTTCCTGTCGTTTAACGGACACGCGAATCGCATTGACGGGCCGTGAAAAAACCTTTAACAACCCTCCTTCCCATCTATGCAAGCATCCGCCGAACAGGCCCACTTCGCGAGCTGCCACCCCCTCTGTCGGCGGGCGACAGGTCCTGCACCCTGAATCCACCCGACTGGAGATCTGCAGATGCGCAAGTTCGCTTCCTGGGCCAAACGCGGCCTGTTCGTGCTGTCCCCGCTTCCGCTCGTTTTCGCCATGGCTGCTTCAGCGGTCGGACCCACCGACAACATGCCTCCTACCCTTCGTGCGGCGATGCAGCGCGACCTCGGCCTGACGTCGGCCCAGCTGTCGCAGTACCTGAAGATCGAACGTCTCTCGGAGCTGCAGTCCAAGCAGCTAGCCACGGCGCAGGGCCGCAAGTTCGCCGGCAGCTGGATCGAGCGCCAAGCCGATGGCACCTTCAAGCTGGTAGTCGCGACTACCTCCAGCTTCCCGCAGAAGGGCCCCGCCGACATCGAATTCCGCACCGCGCGCCACACCTTCGCCGATCTCGCCGCCTCCAAGGCCCAGCTCGACACGATGGTCGAGCGCGGTGGCAAGGTGCCGAACGGCGTCTACAGCTGGTATGTCGACCTGCCGAGCAACACCCTGGTGGTTGGCATCGGCAAGGGCAAGCAGAACGCTGGCATCGATTTCGTCGCCAATAGCGGCGCCAATGCCGACTATGTGCGCTTCGTCGAGGAGGAGGAGCAGGCCAGCAAGCGCGCCGCGCTGAAGGGCGGCCATGGCTACCTGCGCAATCCAGGCGACGGCTACTTGTATGCCTGCTCGATCGGTTTCAACGCCCTCAAGGGCAGCACGCCGGTCTACGTGACCGCGGGGCACTGCGGCGATGCGGGCGAGTCGGTTTATCTGGAGGGCTCTGCCGGAACCGGCCCGCAGTGGACACTCGGTCCGCAGGTCGGCGCGTTCTCCGGCTCCAGCTTCCCGGGCTCCGGCCAGTCCGGCCCCGACTACGCCTACGTCACGATTTCCGGCGCCAATACGCAGGTGGCGAGCGTCTACGGCTGGACCACCGCCGATGTCGTCGTCAAGGGCAGCACCGCCGGCGGCGTCGGTACGGCGATCTGCCGCTCCGGCCGCACCTCGGGCTGGAAGTGCGGGACCATCGACCAGGTGGACGTGAGCGTCAACTACAGCACCGGCGAAACCATCACGCACGTCAACCGCACCACGGCCTGCTCCGAAGGCGGCGACTCCGGCGGCTCGTTCATCACCGGTCCCGGCCAGGCGCAGGGCGTGCTTTCGGGAGGAAGCGGCAGCTGCAAGGGCAAGCTCCCGAACAACCGCACCCGCAGCTACTTCCAGCCGGTCAACCCGATCCTGACGGCCTATGGGCTTACGCTGAAGACCGGTTGATTCCACCGCGCACTGCAAACGAAAACGCCCCGGTTTCCCCGGGGCGTTTTTTGTATGGCATCGACGGGAGAAGTGGGACGGATACAAGACGCGGTAATTGTTCCCGCGCACACAACATCGTGGGACCGGATGAGATCTTCCGGCGGCAAGTTCGGGTAGCTAGTGTGGCGCCACGTCGCGAACCTGCGACGGGGGTGGCTTCAGGTGCCCCGTCCAGCGCGTCGTATCCCCCGTCCGATTTCCTGGAGAACACCGATGAACGTGAACACTTCCAAGAACACTTCCGCTGCAACGAATCCTTGGCTCGATTGGACCAACCTGGCGCTGGGCCTTTTTCTGATCGCTTCACCCTGGCTCGCGCTGGGCGGCAGCACTGCGATTCTCTGGAACGCGGTGATCTGCGGCGGCGTCATTGCCTGCGCCGCAGGCGCCGCCATCGTCAAACCTTCGCCTGGCGCGCAGAAGACCAGTCTCTGGTTTGGTGTGTGGCTGTTGATCGCGCCCTGGGTGCTGGCGTTCTGGAGCAATGCCGGCGCGACGTGGACCAGCGTGCTGGTCGGCTTGTGCGTGGCGATCATCGCCGGCCGTCAGCTCTCGGAGCTGAAGCGCTCCGCGCGCGCGTGATCCGGCGCCTGATTCGATCTTTGAACAGCGACTAAAAGGAACGGAGGCAATCAAGTCGTATTAATTGCCTCCGTCCCCTTTAGATGCCTTTTGTCATGGTTGAGCTGTTCTGGCGCGTCGGGTTAAACATCAGCTTGTTAGCCGTACCTAAGATCGATAAGCTGCAACGGAATCAGAGAGTTACAGCCATCCGATCAGGGATAAGAGCAGTTGCATAACCGGACCCAGGGTCCCCTTATTAGGTAGTTAGGCATCACATGACAGATCAGAGCTACGTTTGCTCTAGTTGCGGCAAGACTCACGAGGGACTGCCAACGGACTGGGGCTTCATGCTCCCCGACGAGGTCTTTGAGCTGTCCTATTTGGACAAGTATCGCCGGACTCGTTCAAACACGGATCTGTGCTCCCTTGATGAGAGTCGCTTCTTCATCCGTGGCCTACTCAGGATTCCCTTCACTCACCAAGAGGGCGAGTTTGCCTGGGGAGTATGGGCTGAGGTGCCAAAGGCAACTCACGACTTTTACCTAGACAACTACAGCAACGAACTGGCTCAAGGCATCAAGGCCGTGGGCTCATTGGCCAATACAATTCCCGGCTTTCCGGAGATTACTGGCAAGGCTCTTGAGATTGAGTTCCAAAACGCAAAGAGCCGCCCATTCTTTGCCTTCCCAGGATCCGCGGAGCACGAGCTTGCCGCTGACCAGAGAGATGGCATTGGTCGCAACAGACATCACCAGTTTCTTGAGTTGTGTGGCCACTTCGACGAGAGTGATGCCTAACAATTCATTCAAGCCGAACCCGCTTCGCGGGTTGACTTAATTCAGGCGTAGGCGGCATGGAAACAGTTCGGCTTGTCACGGTGGACGCATTGCCACAACCAGGTACACCGGTTTTCGCCGAGTACGGCGGAGCAACAATCAATGTCTATACGACCGAGTTGTCTGAGCACGCTGCGGTAGCGCTTGCGACGCGTGAGATTGCTGAGGCTGGTTGGCAGCTTCAGGCTGTAGATGAGACGTACCTGCTCACTCGTGCTGACCTTGAGGAGGCAACCCCGGAAGGCGTGGCCTATTTCGAGCAGGCACTTCTGGACGGCGTCGTTGTGGTCATACACACGTATCCAGCCACCCCGCAGGATGGAGATCTTGTCCATTAACTGCCTGCTGCCTAACAATTCATCCAAGCCGAAGCCGTTTTGCGGCTCGGCTCAATTCAGACGTTAGGTTGCTGGGGAACCCATGTTTCTAGTCATAGTGATAGCTGCGGTCGTTTTGCTCGGCGTTCTTCCCATCATGCTCGGCGCTCGCATCGTCAAGGCCAAGAACACTGGCTTCAACACCGCATTCCTGGCAGCGGTTTGCCTGGGAATACTGTCGTTTGCTCTTGATAGTTTCGTCTCGAACCCGATCCTTTCGGCGGCAATATCCACGGCGCTTGGGACCATCCTACTTACGCTTATCCTTGGCACGAGCCTATGGCGTGGATTTGCCGTTAGCCTGATCGTGGCGGCGGTCCAGATCGGAGCTATCACGGTTATGGCCCACCTGGTAGCAACCTAGCAATTCATTCAAACCCAAGCAGGACGTCGCCCCTAGGCCCCGTAGGGTGGGCCTTGGCCCACGGTCTTTGGCTCCCACGTCAATGCAATCCAATCCATGGCAATGGTGGGCCAAGGCCCACCCTACGAGGTCTTTTCTATTCCGACCAGATAAAGCGCGCGCCGTCGCTGTCGTCCGGCATGGGGCTGGGACTGTCGGCCCGGATATCCCCGGTCTGCGGATCGATGCGCAGTATCGTAGCCTGGGTAGAGCGCAGCGAAACCCAGGATGCCGAGGCGGGAACAACCACCGTTTCAAAGATATCTACCAAAGTGAGGGAACCAGATGGGGCACTTGCACGTCTGATCCAGGACCCCGGGTTTCGCTACGCTCTACCCGGGCTACGTCACTATTCCAGCCCAAGCACCGCCACCGATGCCGGTGCGACGGTGATGTTCAACTTGCCGTCCGCGACCTTGGCCGACAATGCCTTGGGCGCGACGGTATCGGGTGCGTCGAAGGTGTTGACGCTGTCGACCTTCGGCGCCGAAAGAGTTTGGCCCGACGCCTTCGTGGCTTTCACACCGGCAAGGGAAACGCTTAAGGTCACGGGCGACTTCGCGTCGAGATTGGTGACGGCGATCCATACCTTGCCGGCCTTGTCTTTGGCCGCGACGGCATCGACGCGTGGCAGGGTGATGCCGTCCGTCGTATAGGTGCCGGCGTCGAAGGTCAGCGGTACGAAGGTCGCGTCCTGGAACGGCACGTACATATGAAAGACATGATAGGTCGGCGTCAGCAACATCTTGTCCTCGTTGGTCAGGATCATGGCCTGCAGGACGTTGATCATCTGCGCGATATTGGCCATGCGCACGCGGTCGGCATGGCGCGCGAAGATGTTGATGCCTAGCGCGGCCACCACGGCGTCGCGCTGGCTGTTCTGCTGCACCAGGAAGCCCGGGTCCGACCCCGGCGTCGGCGCCAGCCACGTGCCCCACTCGTCGACCACCAGCGCGACCTTCTTTTCGGGATCGTACTTGTCCATGATCGCCGAATGCGTCTTGATCGCGTCGTCCAGCCGGAGCGAGTCTTTCAGCAGGACGGCATAGTCCTTTTCGTCGAAGCCGATATCCGACATATGCGGCGGCCAGCCGCCCGTCGCATAGAAATGCAGCGACAGACCTTCGATATCCCAAGACCAGGAACGTCCGTTCCACGCTTTCATGACGGCTTCGGTATAGCTGGTGTCGGCGCCGCTCGGGCCGACGGCCACGCGCTTCATCGGCTGATTGGAGGTGGCGCTGTAGCTACGGATAAAGTGCGAGAAGCGCTTCATCTCATTGACGTAAAAGTCCGCCGACATCGCGCCGCCGCAGTCCCAGGATTCGTTGCCGAGACCAAGAATGGCGACCTGGTACGGTTCCGGATGGCCGTTTTTGGCGCGCTCGACCCCCAAGGCGCTGTCTGTCGAAGAGGTCATGTATTCGAGCCATTCGGCGGCGTCCATTGCAGTGCCCGAGCCGAGATTGACCGAGAGATAGGCTTCGGTTCCGATCTGATCGGCGAAGTCCATGAATTCGTCGGTGCCGAAAGTGTTGGGCTCGCCGACGGCCGGCTTGCGCTCAGGGCCGACGCCGCGGCGCCAGTTGTATTGGTCGGCGAAGCAGCCGCCCGGCCAGCGGACGTTGGGAACCTTGAGCGCCTTCAACGCCGCTACGACATCGTTGCGGATGCCGCGTGTGTTTGGGATCTTGGAATCCTTGCCGACCCAGATGCCGCCGTAGATACCGCTGCCCAAATGCTCGGCGAACTGGCCGAAGAGATGGCGGTCGATCACTGCGCCGGGCTTGGACGCATCGAGTGTTACCTGGACCGGTGCATCGGCGGCATGGACCGCGAAAGGCAGCATCAGGGCAGCAGCGATCGCGGCCGCGGATATCAGAAGGCGCATTGATAGTTTTCCATGTGAATTATCGTGCCGTTGTCCGGCGCTTTTATTTTTACCGGCGAGGTGGATAAAGCGCTTCGACAAGATCCTTGCGCAAGTCAGCGGGAGCCACCGCTTTGCCCGATCCGGTAATAGTCAAAGTCGACACGGCCGCCGGCGGTCTTGGTCGAATAAAAGAAGAGCGCGTAGCGGTAACCCATGAAGTGCGGGAAGGTGTAGGCAAGGGCCGAGGGACGACCGATGGGAGTCCAGGATTTGCCGTCGAGGCTGTAGGAGAAGCGGGCAACCTCAGGCGCGGGCTGAAATTCGCAGTCGACCCTGAGGTGAACGGTTTTGCCAGAGAGGGGAATGGAGGCGATTTCCTCGGGCTTGTCCGATTCAGCACTCACCATGACGAGAGATCTGGCGCCGTCGCTCATCTTGACGCCAACAAAACCATACTGTTTCTGAAAAGCGGCGAGGCCGGCCCAGTCGCCGTCTTTCATGCCGCTCACGTCAATGCTGGTGGTGGCCGAACTGCGAGGGCCAAAGGTGCGCTGGGTGAGGGTATTCCGGGCCTCGAGCAGAGTGGGAACGGTCCGGCTGGTGACGAAGCTCAGGTGACCCGGGCGCTGGGTGAGCGACCAATCACGAGGCTCGGGGTTGTGATTCCATTGCCAGGCGAGAGGCAGGTCGGGTTCGCCGGGCTGGCGGTCGAATTCGTCGGAGGCAACGATGCCGGAGGCGCCGGAGACGCCCTGCCCGCCGGCGGGGAGGTCGAGCGTCATGGGCACCTTGCCGTCTATGCCGAGCACGGGCCAGCCGTCCTTCCAAGTCACGGGCACGAGGTAAGGGATGCGACCGACGGCGCCGTTGTCCTTGAAAAGATAGGCATACCACTTGCCTTCCGGGGTATCGATGAGGCCGCCCTGGGCGATACCGCGATCGTCTAGCGCGATGCGACCCTCGTAGGGACCGGTGATTGCATCGGCGCGGTGGACGATGACGGTGCGCGCCCAGCGGCTCCCGGGCGAGGCGATGTTGAAGAGGTAGTAGCGGCCGTTGATCTTGATGAGCTGCGAGCCCTCGCCCTTCAGCCCGCCCTGGTCGGCGCCGAAGAGGGCGTTGACGTTTTCGACGATGACCTTGTTCACGCCGCCGGGCTTGATTCCGGAGAGGTCGGGTTTCATCTCGGTGAGCATGATGCGACCGCCGCCGTAAACCATGTAGACGCGACCATCGTCGTCGAAGAACAGGCTGTGGTCGCCCAGCAAGGGCTCGAAACTCGTCTCTTTCCACGGGCCGCGCTCCGGATCGCGCGTGGTGTAGAGGTGGGTACGTCCGGTATTGGCGGAGAACGTCGACGCATGGAACACGCCATCGTGGTAACGCAGGCTGCTGGCCCAGGAGCCGGCCCCGTAGGCGTTCTTGCCGTTTTCGAGGCGGAGCGCTTCGTTGTCGGCAAGGGTTTGATAGGCGTAGGAGGCCATGCTCCAGTTGACCAGGTCCGTCGACTTCATGATCGGAAGGCCCGGGCTCATGTGCATCGTCGTGCTGCTCATGTAATAGGTTTTCCCTACGCGGATGACCGCGATGTCCGGGACGTCGGCCCAGATAAGGGGATTGTGGGCAGAATCCGCCTGTTTTGCTGGAAGGGATTGAGACGCGACGGAGGCACTGTCCGCGGCCAGGTCGCGCTGGGAAAATTGCCAGTAATCGAACTTGAACACTTCTTCGCCGGCCGCGCCGCGGAACACGAAGAACAGATCGTTGATGCCGGAGGCTCCGGAGATACGGGCAGACTGCGGCTTCCATTCGCCGCCGGTTCCCGAGACCGGCAGCGTGCCGATCAACTGGCCGTCGAGCTTGCCCAAACGAATCTCGATCTTCGCCCCGGTGGCCTGCTTCGCCATGGCCGTGCTGGAGAGGCTGGCCATGAAGGCACGCGCGCCGCGCGTGCCGAAATCGACATTGCGCACCCGGATGTAGTCGCCGTCGTGGAGGTCGCGCACATTCTGGCCGCCGGCGCTGCTGGGCTCGATCTTGACGCCGGAAGACCAGGCGATGGTCTCGGCTTCCACGCGCTTGTAGGGATCGAGGGTGGCGACCGGTGCCGGCCCCTCGTTGGTCGGCTGCACCATCGGGACCGAGCCATCCGGGTTGAACTTCAACTCATCGACGCGCACGGAACGCTTGAAGCCGTCGCCTCCCGGAAGCGCGGCGTCGTGGTAGAAAAGGTAAGTCTTGCCCTTGTAATCCACCACGCCCGGGTGGTTGGTGAAGGCGCTTTGCGGGGCCATGATCACGCCGCCGTAGGTCCACGGACCTTCGGGTGTGGGGCCGGTGGAGTACGCGAGATGCTCAGGGAGGGGACCACCTGCAAAAAACAGGTAATTGAGATTTTTGCGCTTATAGAGCCAGGGACCCTCTTCGTAGGACGTGCCGCGTTTTTCGTCCGCAGGAATGCGCGCGCCCAAGGCCTTGACGGTCATCGGATGGCGAATGATGCCGTTCTCCCCGACGTTGGTGTCGTAGGAAATCATGTCCTTGTTGAGCTTCACCGACCACAGATTGGGATTGCCCCAGGCGAGATAAGCCTGGCCCTTGTCGTCGATATAAACGGTCGGATCGATGCTGTCGTAGTTACCGCCGATCAGCGGTTTTTTCAGAGGATCGGTGTAGGGCCCGAGGGGATTATCGGCCACCAGCACGCCGATGCCCTTGCCTTGAATCGGGCAATAGAGATACCACTTGCCCTCCCGCTCGATCGCATGGAGGGCCCAGGCGCCATTCTCAAAACCGGGTCCGCCGGAGATCTCCTTGGCGACCCAGGGGAAATCCCGGAGGGAGGCGATGGCGCCGTGCTGGGTCCAGTTCACCAAGTCCGTCGTCGTGGAGAGCACCCAGTCCTTCATGTTGAAGTTGCCGATCTCTCCGACGTCTTCGTCGTGGCCGGAAAACAGGTAGAGCGTGCCGTCATGGACCACGGGGGCCGGATCGGCGGTATACCTCGTCTGAATAACCGGGTTGAGCGCGAATGAGGTCGCGGGCAGCGCAGCCAACACGGACAAGAGAACGAGAGCGGTCGCGCGGGCGTTCATTTCTTGCACAAGACGCTGATGGCGTTGGGGGCGGTGGCGGTTATCACGCCCAGCCGATACGGCAGTTCGATGTATTCGTACTGCTTGTCCTTTTCCATATCCAGGCCCTGGTAGAGGAATCTCAGCGGCTGGCAGGGGTCGATGCTCAGCGTCTGGTCGACGCCGTCGCGGATCAGTTCGCCATGGGAGACGCCTTCGGACCAGATCCGGCCATTGAACTTGACGTTTTCCGCGCCAGCGAACAGGTTCATCCTGGCGCCGGGAATGGGTTGCCACTTGCCGTCCAGACGATCGGCTTTCCAGGCGCGGAAATACCTGCCGTTGGCCCCGATCGCCTCGATCAGCGTCAAATACTGCTGGGTGCCGGTAATCCTGTAGGTGTTGCTCGCTTCGAACATGTCCTCGCGTTTTTCCTTCATGACGACGACAGGCTCGGAGAAGCCGTGAGGGAAACGCTCCAGCGTTGTTTCACCGCGGAAGAAGCTACCGTTGTCGTCGGTAAAGAACAGATGGCACTTCTTGTCGTCGCAGATATTCCAGAAGTCCAGCCAGGCCGCCTTGCCCTCGGCGTCTTTGACGCTTTCCGGGATGGTCGCGTAGAAGGGCTGCGGCGGCGTCCATGACCGGGGGTCGGCCAGGTTCTTGGTCGTGGAATACAACGGGTCGCCGCCTTGGTAGATCAGATACCAGAGTTTTTGCGGCGCGAAATAGAAAACCTGCGGCGCTGCGCGGTAACCCGGCCCGATGGGCGACTGGTCGAGCATGAAGAGGGGCGCCTTCGGCGCTTGGTCCCAATCCGCAAAGCTCGTATAGGCCAACCCCCAGCCCGTCGCCGCCGCCGTGGTCATGAAAACGTGGTATCGACCGTCGTGGTAGACGATGGTCGGGTCTTTGACGCCATGGATATGCTTGGCATCGGCGGGAGGCTTGATCAGGGGCTCGCTGGATTTCCATTCAAAAGGTTTGGCGCGAGTCGCGGGTTCCGCCGCGTGAGCGAGCGTGCTCAATGCCAGGCATGACGCAAACCAGAGTGCATTGAACCCGGCAAGGCAGGATTTGTAGTCGCGCATAACTTCAGCCATTGAGGTGTACAGGGGAAACAGAGCTTCGCGTTGCCGGCTGCTGCCGTTGTGTCACGAACTGCCATGGATCAACTTCGAGGCCAAGCGTAGGCAGCCCGTCGTGTCATATCCAATGAATTGTTCAGCGCGCGCCATATCTTTTTCGAATGCGGCACTGCACCAGTTCACGTAGTCCACGTAGGGCGGAACCGCCGAAGGCGTTTCCGCCGCATGTCTTTCATCGCTCGCGTTACCAAGGCACCATGGAACCCCTTCATCAAAGGATTGATGACATGCCCAACTACCGACGCACCGATACGCCCGGCGCCACCTGGTTCTTCACGGTCAACCTGTTGGAACGGCACGGCAACGACCTGCTGGTGCGCGAGATGGAACGGCTGCGGGCATGCGTCTTGGCCGAAAAGCAACGGCGGCCTTTCTCGATCCTGGCTTGGGTGGTATTGCCCGAGCACATGCATTGGATATGGCGGTTGCCGGAGAGTGACGCGGATTACTCCACGCGCTGGCGGCGGATCAAGACGGATTTCAGTCGTGGATTACCGGTGGCCGAACGCAGATCAGCGGTGCGGATTGCGCGCGGCGAACGCGGCATTTGGCAAAGACGTTACTGGGAGCGGCAGATTCGCGACGCCGACGAATTGATCCGGTATGTGGAATACATCCACTTCAATCCGGTAAAGCATGGCCATGCGGCGCGGCCGAACGATTGGCCGCATTCCAGTTTCCGCAGTTTTGTCGACAGAGGCAGGTATCCCGTGGATTGGGCTGCTTCGACTACGCTCGACTGGACGAGTGACGGTTAGACATGCGGCGGAATCCGCTACGCGGGTTCCGCCCTACGCGGCCTTAATTCCCTCCGTCCCCCGGAGTGAAAGTGACGATGACGCGTCGGTAGCGCGTCAGCGTCGGACTGCCTTTATCGGTCACCTGAACGATGAAGTGGGCGGTCTCCGCTTTGCTTACCACCGGCGCCTGCCCCCAAACGGTATGGTGATTTTCCGCATACCCCAGCTTGATCTCCTTCTTGTAGCTGCCCGCTTCGGGATACTGAAACCACAGGTAGCTCAAGCTATCTCCATCGGGGTCGGTGCTGCCGGCGGCGCTCATCATGAAGCCGTCGCCGGATTTGACGGTCAGCCGATCGCCATGGCCTAGCTTTACCACTGGCGGATGATTCGCCCCCTCGTATGGCTGGGTGCTCCAATCCATGCGAGCAGCGAAATCGTTCTGGAATTCTTTGCGCCAACGCCAGATCGTGGTCCTGTACCCAGTACTGACCTTATCGTGGGCACGCACGTTGCGGCCATAGTCGTTGTAGACCATCGGCCTGTAACTATCCACGGCGTTGGTCCAGATGGCGCGAGGTTCTTGCAATACGGGTACGTTGCCGGTGAAGCCTTCCGGATTGGTAGTCTCCAACGCTGGCGTGTACCACTCGTAGCGCCCACCCCAGCCGCCCCAGTCCGGATGCTCGGGGGCGTTCAGGCCGTTAGGTATCAAGGACAGGAAGGAGGGCGTATCGCCCTCCATGCCAAAAGAGACATCCGGATACATCGCGCCCAGCGGTCCATGCCCCTGTTGAATATGCGTGGCGATCCAGTGGTTGCTCACTTCCGTGCTGTCGAAGCCCGGCTCGGCCGTGTGGATGCCCGTCCAAGTGCCATTGCCATAGCCGCCGGGGCTGACGATGTAAAACAGTTCGGGAAACTGGGTGCGTATCCAGAAACCGGAATCGTCCTGATCGGAGATCGTGTAGACACGCAACTTGCTTACCAGGCGAGCGGCCTGCTCCGGCGTCCTGTCGTGGGAAATCCGATACAACGCTTGCGCAAGTGTATTGGCGCCGCCCCAGACCGCCACCCAGAGGGGCCGCGCATCCTTTTTCTCCAAGGCCTTGAGGATGGCGTCCGATCCCGGCGAGTCCTTGCCGTCGCCGACACCTTGCATGCCGTACAGCTGCGAGCCGGAGCGCACCACCGCTTTCAGCGCCTCCGCTTTCGGAAAATCCGGTTCGTGCTTCGACAGATTGGGTTGTACCCGGCCGTAGGCATCGATGATGGCCTGCAGGGATTCCGGCGCGATACGCGACTTCTGATGCGTAGAGGTGGTGGCGACGATGCCTTCGATATCGATCTGGTTCGCGTACAGAAGCAAGCGCACGAGCGACTGGCTGTCATCGGGATCGGCCTCGATATCGCTGAGGACGATCAGGCGTTGTTTGGGTTCGGCGAAGCCAACGGCCGGCACGCAAGCCAGTAGGGCCGCCAGCATCGCCGTGATTGAAAGTGATCGCATCTTTTCTTGTATCGAAGTGGGGGCTTCACGCTGCCGGCTGCTGCCGTTGTGTCACGAAATGTCATGGATCGACTTCGAGGCCAAGCATAGGCAGCGCGTCGTGTCATATCCAATGAATTGTTAGGAGCGCGCCATATCTTTTTTTGAATGCGGCGCTGCGAAGCGGATCATCGGCCGCAACGGTCCACCCTACCGGCTCGATCCAAGAACGCCACTACACGCCGTTGGCGTCGCCCCCAGGGATCGTCATCCCGGCGCATGCCGGGATGACGGCCTGATTATTGGTTTGGTTCTGCTCTACCGGAGGCCCCGTAGGGTGGGCCTTGGCCCACCGTCTTTGGCTCCCACGTCAATGCAATCCGATCCATGGCAGTGGTGGGCCAAGGCCCACCCTACGAGGTCTGTTTTCGGTTTAAATGATAGCGGCGGCAGCTACTCAGGGTTGCCAAGTCGAAGCGCGATTGGGAGTTGCAACTAGTGAGACCGCAGGCAGTTAGATCGATAAGGCATGTGCTCTTGTTGTTTTGTGGCATGTGTATCGTGTGGTACCTGGAGTACATAGATAGTTGGCTGGTCGCGCCTGCATTTATTTTGCTGTTCGTACTGGCATTTGCTTTCAGCCCAGTTTTCGACAACGTGAAAAGCATTCGAGACAAATGGAAGGGTGACAGGGACCCAAATGAGGACTAGTTTGATTATTTCCGCGCAAGCATAGACTGCTCGCTCCGGAAAGTAGCGACCCGCTGAAGCAACAGATGGCAGATGACGCCCCCCTTCCCTGTCGTCATCCCGGCGAACGCCGGGACCCAAGCCCGCGTGCACTGGAAGTTGGGTCCCGGCGTTCGCCGGGATGACGGCCTGATGATTGGTTTGGTTCTGCTCTGCCGGAGCTTGCGACCGGGGTCGCAAGGCAATTTGCTTTGCGCGCAAGCCTGCGAGGGCCGGCGTTGATGCTGTTGTGCTTTGCGCGCAAGGAAAAAAGCCTTGCGGTCCTCCCTAATAGGCTTGCGCGGCGAGCTGGTCAGCTTTGCGCGCAAGGTAAAAAGCCTTGCCATTGGGTTCGCGGGGCTCGCACGCGGGCTGTAATGGCGGTTGCGCAAGGCTCAGTCGCCCGTGCGCAAGGCTCTGATCTTTGCGAACGCAGCAGATTGCTTTGCGCGCAGAGCAAAAAGGGCCAAGCCTCGCCTTCCGAGGCTTGCCGGCAAGGTTCCAAGGCTTGCGCGCAACCTTCAAAGGTTTGCGCGCAAGCCTTTTTGCTTTGCGGTCCGGCCTTTCCGGGGCTTGGTTTGCCTCTCTTTCGCCGCACGCGGGCGACGCCGCCCTTCCGAGTCGCCACACCGGGGTTAGGCCGGGTGCTGGTGGGCGGCGATCTGGTTGGCGATTTCGGGGTGGTCGCGGTAGTAGGCGGCGTTGTCGGCCAGGACGTGCCAGCGTTGGTGGTCGGTGAGGAAGCGGGTCAGGTGGCGGAGGGCGCCGATGGCGGTGGCTTGGGGAAGTGCGGGCGGGTCGGTGGCCAGGGTGGCGTGCAGCAGTTCCAGCAGGCAGTGGGCGCGGTCCAGGCAGTGGTCGGATTCGAGTTCCGCGGTGGTGCTGATGCGGTCGAGGGTTTGGGGGTCGTAGGCGGCGATGCCGGGGTCGGCCAGCACGCAGGCCCCGCCGCCTGGCAGCAGGTTGAGCAGGGTTTCCAGCGGGGTTGGGCCTTCGGCCAGGCCGGGCGGGATGTCGGCGAAGGTGAGTGAGGCGAGTTTGTCGACTGCTTTGCGCAATTCGGGGTTTGTCATGGCGACGGCTTCCTTGGTCTGTGATGCGCGCGAGGCGCTCCCATGGTTTCCGTGACCGTCGAGTCAGGCAGGCCAGCACACACCGCGTCTACGGCGCTATGGATATGGCCCATTGTCGACCAGTCACGCACCGACTATATCTGTTTTTCAGATATTTGAAAACTAGATATAGCTTGGCTGCGGAATCGCCAATGCGACCGCTCCATGCCCGCCAAGTCCATCCATAAAGCCGAGTACCAAACGTTGCTTCAGATGCTGCGGGATATCCGTGCCCGCGCGGGGCTGACCCAGGTCGAACTTTCCGAAGCGCTGGAACACTCCCAGTCTTATGTCAGCGACGTAGAGCGCGGGGTTCGGCGCATGGACCTTCTGCAATTGCGGGACTACTGCGAGGCATGCGGGGTTCGTCTTAGCACCTTCGTGAAGCAGCTAGAAGTGGAGCTTCGTTGAAGCTCACCCTACGCTGATCTTTCTTCGCGCAAGATCGCCTCGGATTCCAGCACGTAAAGTTCATTCAGAAGTAGAAACTCCCGGAGCACGTCTGCATCAGAGTGCTGGAGTTCCTTGTGTGCTCGTCTATTCCGGTAAGCACTAAAGCATGCGAAAAACAATGCGGCTCTGCCTTTCGCTTCCGCTGGATCGGCGGTATCCCAAGTAAGAACTGAGTCATCGGCTTGGAAGGCTTTTGAAAAGACACGAGCACCAGATACGCCGGCCAGACCACACCGCTTCACGACAATCTCTTCAAGCCTACGGTACGCCGTCATCAATGCAGAATCTGCATTCTCAGATAGACTCACCGCCAGATCGACGATCCTGTCATCAATGATGCCGAAAGGAACTATGGGCGGATACAACTTTCGCATCGCGTATGATTCCCCTGTCTCCCTGGCGAATGGCCCATACATATAGTCGCCGTATCGAGCTGGACGAATCACCTGCTCCGGAGTGACCGCGCTAAGATCAGACACAGTAAGTCGACACCCATCTAAGCGATCGAGAAATAGCGAGGAAACATTAATCTCATCGATATCCACTCGATGTCTCCGAAGGAGATGAAGCGCACTCGCCAAGCCCGCTGGACCTTCACCAGGGTAGCCTGATGTAAAACCAGTCTTGACGAAAATAATCCCGTCTACCTCTAGCTTTATCGCAAACCCGTGGCGCTCAAACGCGGTCAAAATGTAAGCGCGCTCTATCCGCTCACCTGATTGGATCACGCCAACGATTGCAGAAAGGCATGATTGAGTCATGCCAGCATGTCCGTGATACTGCACTCTAGTGTCTTTCTGAGATGCCAGCATCTCCATTAATCAACTCTCCACGGAGTAAGTGACAACCACCCGCTCTACAAAGTAGATAAACCTTTGTCGCGACCTACTCTACTTACCTCAAGGCTTTATAGCCTTCGATGCATCTATAAGGGTCTTAAGTTCGTCCACGGCGGATTCAAATCGCGTTCTAAGCTGCTTATCCCTCTCAATCAGCTTTTTTGTAGAGCTCGGCTTATGCCCAGCATCATTTCGGTACTCCGTTAATCCGATAAGACGACTGAATAGCGGACCTTTCAACGCAGGGCAACCCGAAAGAGTGGGATCTATGTTCGTTTTTAAGAACTCAAGAACATTACTCCAACTCGCCTTATCAACATCAAACTGCGGATCTTTCTTTAAACATCTTTTACTTACGCACTTCTTAGTTATTCTTCGAGTTAATGCTTCAATCTCATCGTAAACAAGAGAACATGCCTTCGCAGGATTCCCATTCTTGAACATTTCAAATGCTGCTTGTAATGGCTCCTTGTAACGGGAAGGGAAACCTGAAAAATCAATAGCTCTCAATCCGGTCAAAGACTGTGACAGTGGAGGGCCTACTAGCTGCCTGCCATTTCCTTGCTCATCAAACTCAATGATTCCTATACCATTCGCCTTAGCAAACGCAAGATCCTTAGTTGATAGAACCCCCACCACCTTCGGAATTGCTACCCACAACTTGACCGGAACTACATGGTTTCTGCACTCAAGTACAAATTCATTTAATTCTGAGGATGATGCGTTCTCAGTAACTTCAATACAAATAATGGATTTATCCGTCAAGGTTGAATGAAGAGTTGGCCTAAACTCAACTAGTGGATCAACCTCTTCCTCTGCTTTCATTCCGTTGACGCCATAATTCTTGCTAAAGTATTTGACGGCACCTCGCGCTAGATCGTGAAGGTGATCTGGCAATACTCGGAAGTTCATTGTTCGCCCTCCAAGAATTCGTGGAGGGTTTCAAACAAATGCTCCAAAGCCTTTAATGCATCATCATCGATCGTATCGGATTCAACCTGACTTAGATAATCAGCAAGTCCATTTGCTCTGGTTGCCAAATCTCGTTCTATGTAGGCATTAGAAACGGAATCTCCATACGCCTGCTCAATCGAATAGCTCGGCTCAGTGAAAAGCTTCGTAAGGGCAATTCGGGCATCTTCTTCATCAGCATCTACGTTCTTCGCGCGTGCAATCTTGCCTATTTGCCTGAAGTGAATAAGATTTGTTATTACACCGTCAGAGTACTTCTTTATCAAAATGTTACGGACAGTCTCTTTGCCGCCTTTTGGGAAAACATCCGGCATAGCGCGCTCTACCGTCTTTAGCGCCCTTTCCATTTCTATGTAGAAATCTTCAGTTAGCTTTTGTTGCGATTTTGGCTTCCTAAGCTCTCTGAGAATTATCTGCTTATGCCGGTCTGGTAAATCTATTAAGAGCTTGCACCGCCGGATAACTCCCAATGAGAGACCGGTCTCACCTGAGATGTCTTTTTCATTAGGGGCTCTGCCAAGACCTTCCCTTAGAAGAGATATGACTCTAGGCAACTTTAATGCGATCGTTAGGAGATCCCACTGCTCTCGCAGAGCGTGGATGTTAAACATCAGCAGCAGATTCTGAAGCGAGGAAGGCTTCTCTTGAATTATTGCGGGGATAGTTTTTTTATTCAGCTTGATTGAAGAGCGCCACCTACGCTCGCCATCAATCAAAACGAATCTCCCCCCCTCCTTATAAACAGAAATCGGAACCTGCACACCAAGCCTGCGGATAGAATCCATGAGCTGCGACATTTCTCCAGGCCTAAATACCACCCGCGGGTTCTCTGGATTTCTATCAATCAGATCTACGTCTATCTCTTTTAACAGTGCCGTTGCCATGCTGGTTTACTCGCAATTAGTAACGATCAATTCCTGGACAGTACGCCGACTACCTGTAAATCCCGCAATATTTCTACGCGCGCTAACTCTTCTACTCTTCCATTTTTCTGCGAAAGAAGACACCTCTGAAACATCTGCATACGACAACACAAAAGCAACACCCTTGCTTGCTACGTCGTCGAGAGCTTCAAGCAATCTATGCAAATCTGATATTCCAAAACCAGAACCGCTATATTCTGTAAACATCCGTACATCACTAGTTGTGTAAGGCGGATCTACGTACAAGAAATCGCCACTACCAGTTCTTAGAACCGAACTCTCAAAGTCGCCAGAAACTATTTCCGCAGACTGCAGTGCACTACTGACAGCATGCAGATGCTCTTCATCAAGCACGGTCTTTCTAAGTTTTGATCCGTACGGGACATTGAACTGCCCAGCACGATTTGTTCTATACAGTCCATTGAAGCAAAGAGCATTGAGATAGATGAATCTAGCCGCCCTCAATGCTGGAGAAAGGGTATCCGGCCGGGTGGCTCGCACCTTGTAATAATTCTTCTCAGATATTGGCATTCGCCTTATGCACTCAACCAACGTTGGCGCATTGAGTTGAACTTGTTGCAGCGCGATTACCAACTCTTCGTTGATATCAGAAAGCAAGCCTGCCTTGGGCTTTAAGCTGAGAAAAAGACTCGCAGAACCGCAAAAAGGCTCTACGTATCGCTGATACTCTTCTCGCCAAAACGTTCTAAGCTCAGGCAGCAACTGAGCTTTACTGCCCGCCCATCGCAACAGTGGCTTCATGCTGTCGAGCCAGGAGCTTCGGCGACTTCCACGTCATCAATTTGGCTCCTTACTCTTTGCGCCAATTGCTCCAACGACCAAGTCTCGAAAGGAACCTCAATACATGCATCCACCTCAGCCGCCAGGACCGGATGTGGCACACCACCCTTTGACCAATCCGACTTCCGATCATCGGTCACCATGATGGCCTTCTCGATTTTCTCACCACTCTGCTTCGCTTTGGCCAGGCCGAACAGAAAATCCATCCATACAAAATAGTCACCGTCGCCGGAATCCTTGAATCCAGGCGGCGTCTTTGTACTCTGGCGGCTGCTGGCGAATCTATAGAACCTGGATCTCGGGATCTCGTGCACGCTTGCCACTTCTGAGAGGCGCTGCACAAGTGAAACCAAACTTCTTCTTATGGCTTTGTCATGCACATGCCCATAATCATCTTTGAACCTGCCAAGCAATCCTTTGAACTCATCTGAATAGGAGCCGAAATCGCCATCAACCTTTAAGACTTCTTTCTCCAGTTCAGAAAACCTCTTTTCTAATGCAGAGGCTATAGTTTCAACGGAAGAGATATGATTGTTCCAAAATTCGAGAAGCGATTGCGCAGAAACAATGAGCGGAGCCCGATGCTTTGTCGAAAAATAGTCAAATATATCCTCAAGATCTTTTCGCTTTGAGAGATTTATGAGTACGCACGAATCAAGACAAATAGCAAAGTTTTCAAACCGAATTTCTACGGCCCTTGAGGCCTGAAAACTGGAGGCCAGTTGCTTAAAGGCGCTAATAGGAGCGTCTCGACGTAGCATTGCTTCTAGCCGAAGAAGGATCCCTTCAATGTCGTTAGCAGCATCAGTACCAGACATTTGCCGCCGCCTCCGCCAGGAAGCTACCCATTGACTCAATAGCTTCCGCATCCCAGTCATCGATCTCTCTCAAGCGTTCCTTTAACTCGCCATCAGCGGCCTCATCGAGCATCTCTTGCTTAAAGCCTTCCCAGGTGTTTGCCAATCTACTGCGTCTTTCGGTAGTCGCCAGAAACGAGTTACCAATAGTATTTGTCCAGAAGGTTATTTCCTCCGGATCCAAACCTAACCATTCGTAGGCTTGTTTTGGCCTGATCAAATGGAAGTGACCCTCTCTCTCGGGCGACATAGTCCTATGAATAATCGACCGACGCATGAAAGTGAGGGTCTGCTTGTTCAAGGAACGACGCGACAATTGACTGACAAAATCCTCCCTGCTTGGCACAAGATCGGCCAAATCCTGCTTCACACGAACCCAGTCTCTAGTTTGTCGGATTGACTTCGCAGCCTCACCAAACCTGCGCTCGACATTGCCTGTCCCAAGATTTCCAACAACTATTCTTCTGACCACGAGACGAAGTACGTCACGCATGGCATCAATCGGGTCGTCTTGCGTTTCAATCAGGGCCATCAGTATCGGCCGGACAGATATCACGGAAAGACTATTCAGCGCACTGAAGATGCTAAGCGCCTCCCCATCAGCTGGCCCGGGAACACCCGGATCTATCATCTGAACGTAAAGCGGAAGCTTCGACCTCAGCAGCTCCATTAGCCGTTGAATGCTTGGCCTGTCCCGAGAACCAACAAACGCACCGCGACCTGCGACCAAATCAAACAAATCTTTTGGCAGAATATGGCCGACCTCTACCGTGACGACATGCCGAATGTACTGAACGAATGAATTCGCTCCGTCACTTTGAAATTGCTGCGCGATTGACTGCCACTCGCTGTATAGAGCTTGCTTTTGATCACCTGCCGTCTGACTTAATACGAAATTCTTCAGCAACTCAGCAGTTGTCAGATCCCTGCCTCGAGTATTGATCGCTTCAAATACGCGATAAGCTGATCTTGCATCCGGATGGACGAAGACAGCGAAATAGAGCTTATCTGTTATGAACTCCGTCCAAATGCCGAGCCTTCTAAATGGATCAGACGCTATATCAGCGCGCAATTTGAGGCATAGAAACCGATAAGCATTTCTGATTCGATCCGACACTTCACCACTAACCGCTTCATCTTCAGGATCAAATGATCCTTCAATAATTTTCTGCAGCGTTTCATTATCTGTCACATCAGATAGCACGACCCTGGACTCAGCAGCATCAGTGTTGTAGTTGATTGTTTTCAGAAAGTCGGACTGAATTTTGTCCGCGAGTGCTTTTCGCCCATTCTTGATAGCCTCATCACGAAGAGCCGCCGCCAACATTGTCAAAGTGAGAATTCTCTGTTGGCCGTCGACTACGTGATATCGATTACCTTCCTTTGTGAGGATTAATAGGCCTAGAAAATATGATTCCGCGCTGAGAGCTTCATCAATGTCGTTCCAAAAATCTTCAACCTCCTCCAATGTCCAAGCGTACTCTCGTTGGTAGATAGGAACCTCGAACATTGAGGTCGACATTAAAGAACCTGCCGTTGGGGCAGCTGCATTCAGCGGACTCTGCATATTGGCTCTCGCTTATTCCTTTGATATTCCGCATAAACCTTATAACGCATGACTGAGAGACCAATCCTATGCGATCTCCATCGCTCCACTATTCGCACATGGCAGCGTTCCGCCGCTATATTCCACAAATTTATTTCATTCGCGAACACCCGACATCTGATTCCTACACAGCCTGCCAAACCACCTCAGCACTGGCAAATAACGACCACGCAGCCACATTCCACTCGCTGGCTGCCTCTGCACCGTCACCGCCCCCAAACACGCAGACAACCAGTCCGGTTGCGACAACGCACTAGGCAACAGTCGACGCTCACGCATCGTCCGTCGGCCAGCGCGTATAACGCAATCCTCAACAGCCCCAAACTCCTGCAACGCCTCCCCACCCAACTCTGCGACCAGACAAGCCGTCGGAGCAGAGGCGAGAGTACGCTTTTCCAGGAACGACCAGCAATCATGGCTTCAGATCGCCGAAGCATGTGAATTATTTACGTTTCCTCCAGCTTCGTTAAGGAGTTAGCGTAGGCGAGCAGATAGCTCTCGGACGAGAAAGATCAAACGGGAAGGAACGCGACAGGGGATGACAAGCCTCGCTGTACGATCTGCTAAGCGTCGTTACCACCCAGCGCCGCACGCTCAGCCGCACTCAACACCTCCACCTTCCGAATGGGCTGCCCCTCCCCATCGAAAAACAACGTAGGCCCCTGCTTCCGCAACCGCGCCCCCACGATATTGCGCAAGATCCGCCACCCACCCACCACAAACCCCACCGGCGTCGCCTTCACCTTCCCCGCCGCCGACCCCGCATTGATCACCACCTCCCCCTGCGCCCCAAACGCCTGATCTATCTCCCAGGCCGGCGACAGCCCCGTAGTGACGATCCCCACATAAGAAACCTTCGCATCGCGCGGCGTATTGCCCAGCGGCGTGCGGCAACAGACCGTATACCAGCGCAACAACCCCTTCTCGCTAAGCGACATACAAGCGATCTGCTCATCGCCCGAAGTGATATGCACCGCCGCCGGATTCATCGCCACGATATCCGTGCCGCCCTGCGCATCGACCACCCCCGGCCGATCCAACCAACGCGCATAAGCCTGGCAATCCCGGCAATAACACTTGGCCCGCACATAGACCTGGTCCGTTTCCACCCTGCCCTGCACCCGCCCGCACTCGCAGCGCAACGACAAAGCCATGGCAACGCCCTCGCCCGATCCCGAACACGCTTGTTAACGGCCGCGCACGTACGAAGACGTGAAGGCGGCAAGTACAGACCGAACCCGCGTCAGGCCGGCGCCACCTGCCAAACCGCCTCGGCCCTGACGAACACCCCGGCGCGCTGCCGCATGCCACTGGCCAACCACACCCCCGACACCTGATCCAACGGCAGATCCAACATTCGCCACTGCACCGTCACCGAACCGGCCGCCATCGCCGACAACCGATCCGGTTGCGACAACAACGCCGCCATCGACTGACGCTCGCGCACCGGCGCATCCGCCAACGCCTGCAACGCCGTGCCCAACAAGCCCAGTTCCTGCAGCGCCTCGCCACCCAGGCCGCTGATCAGATAATCCAACTGCAAGCCCAACTCCGGCCGCACCCGCCGCCCATCCGCCCCGATCGTCGGCACCGCCCGCACCAAAGGCAGCACCCCCACCCGGAACAGATGCACCGACAACCCCGACAACTCCTCGCCCTCTGGCGAAGGCGGCCCCACCAACACCGGCGTCCCCGGCGGCACCGCCGCCTGCACCAGCCCACGCAAAGCATCGGTAGCCACGGCAATCAACTGATCGGACGACATAGCCAATCCCCCATCGTTGTTCGCTGCATTAAGCCCAAGCCACCCCCTCATTGCAAACCTGGCCTGTGGCCCCGGGCGCCCGCGTTCTGTACGCAGACGACTTACGCCCAATCACCGCCCTCAAGCCATCGCAGGCCACCCGCATGAACCACGTCGGCAAAGCGTTCGCCTCGTTGGCCCTGTTCCTGTTGCTACTGCTGGGCGTGGCCGGCCTGTGGAGCCTGCGCGAAGGCGGCCGCGACGACCTGCACCAACTGCTCACCACCGGCGAAGTACGCGAACTGCAGCCGGCCCTGTTCCAATCGGCCCCGCTGCGCACCGACCAGGGCGGCGCCGACCGCGTCTACCTGCTGGGCGTCCAATCCGAAACCATTACCCAACTCTCCTTCGGCCGCCGCACCAGCAGCCGCCCCCGCCGCGACCTGCTGCATGTGGACCTGTGGGCCATCGACGCCGGCAACGGCACCCTGGCCTGGCGCAAACGCCTGCGCACCTACGAAGGTGAGGAACGCGCGGGCCGCGATTTACGCGGCTTCGACCTGTTGGGCGTGGACGGCAAGACCCTGTGGCTGACGCTGGACGGACCGCTGGGCGTGTCGCTGGTGGACGGCAGCGTGGTGGCCGACGGCGCGCGCATCGACGCCAAGAATCCCGCCATGGCCGGCAAGCGCGTCAACGACCTGGGCTACCTCGCCTTCGGCCGGCACGGCCTGCAACTCACCTTGAACGACGCCAGCCAGTGGCGCATCGACGCCAGCGACCTGAGCGCCGCCCCGCGCGACACGCCCGTACGCGACCCGAAAGGCATCGTGCCGCCGGCGCGTAGCGGACCGTCTTCCGCCTTCCTCACCCGCGCCCTGCCCATCGGCGAACGCTGGCTGGGGGTGATGACGGACAAGGAAGCCGAGTTCTACGGCAACAAACCCGTCGTCCCCGGGCGCGACCCCAACGAACGCCCCGGCGCGATGCAGCAGTACCTGGAACGGAACCACGTGCCCGCCCCGCTCAACGAACCCCTGCCGCAGCAATACCGTTTGTGGGGCGCGCGCATGATCCAGGTGTCGGCCGCGCCGCAAGACTGGCCCCGCCAGCTGCCGGACCGCTGGGGCAAACGGCCGCAGTTCAGCGACTACCACGTGCTGCCCGAATCGCCGCAATTCCTGCGCGCCGGCCTGCTGCGCGACGGCAGCGAACCGGAACAAGCGCTGTGGTACCGGCAACCGGACAGCGTGCTGGTGCTGCACAGCGACCAACTGGGCCAGCAAGGCCGCCTGCGGCTGACCCGCGTCTCCGGCCCCGCCGGCAAACCGGTGTGGAGCGCTGCGCTGCCGATGGATCAGCTGCACGCGGTGATGCGCAAGGACAACGACCTGTTGCTGCTGGGCAGCGAACCGCCCGCGGCGACGGATGAAAAAACCCAAGCGCAAGGCCCGCATCTGAAAGCGGTGCGGGTGGAAGTGGCCAGCGGCAAGATCAGCGTGCTGGATCTGACGGCACAAAGCCTGTTGTAGGGGCGCGGTGCGTTGTAGGAGCGACGTGAGTCGCGAAGGACCCTCTCTTCAAACCGTCACCGTATCCCGACACGGATTGTCGGATGTGGCACGTGAGGTCGGTTGTTCTTTTGGTTTCGCGACTCACGTCGCTCCTACGCCCACCTACGCCTACCTGTAGCCGCTCCTACGAAGGCGGGGCTTTACCAGACCAGATCGTCCGGCACCTTGAACTGGCTGTAGTAATCGTCGTCGGCGCCGTCGCTGCCGGGATCGCCCGGCTTGCCGTGGTCGAGCACGACCATCGCCGCCTCGCGGGCGTAGACCTTGTCGGCGGCGGCGCGCGGAATCACCGCATAACCCTGATCGTGGCGGACCACCACCAGCGCGCCGCTGGCCAGTTGCCTGCGCACGGTTTCGTCGACCAATACATTCTTGATGACGCCTTCGTCGGTGAAACCGTAGGCGATCTCGCCGACCAGCTTCAGCTTGTTCTGCTCGACGATCTGCCGCGCCTGCGCGCGTTGTTCGTGCAGGCGCGCCTGCGCGTTGCGCTCGGCGGCCAGGGCGCGGTCGCGTTCGGCTTTTTCCTGGCGCACGCGTTCGGCCTCGGCCTGCTCGGCGCTGGGCGCGGGCGGCGCCTTGCCGTGGCGCTGCTTGGCCTGCTCGCGCGCCACCTCGGCGAGCTTGGACTTCTTGACCAGGCCGGCCTTGAGCAGTTGTTCCTGCAGGGGATTGCGCATGTGGATCGAACCATGGACCGAAGAGACCGCGGTCATGATAACCGCGGTCTCCGGGAGCGCCGACCTATTGCCCGGGCTGCAGGTATTTCGCCACCGACAAGGCGCCTATCTGTCTGCCCATCGCCGCGCCCACCTCGGTGGAGTTGCGGAAATGCACGCCGTCGTAGATGCGCGCCTCGGAGACTTCCTTGACGAAATCGTCGACCGTGGTCCATTCGCGGCGAGCGCCGTCGGCGGTATAGCTGGTGGTGGTCAGTACCGGAACGGTTCCGGTGCCCAGTTCCCCCTTCAGCACCGTGCCCATGGCCGAGGACACGATGCAATGCGCGCACGGATACTCTGGATGCAGGGGCGTTTCGATGAAAGGAACCCAGGACGCTTCGCGCTCGGTCGCGTCGTTGCCGTCCAGGTCGCCATTGCGGATGGCGGTGATGGGACGCCAGAAGTTGTAGTGGTACTTGGCGTCGAACACCGCGATCAACGCATCGTCCATCGCCTGCGACACCGCCATCAGCAGGCGCGCATTGCGGGTGACGTCGCGCCCGTTCTGGTCGGCGACCGACCGCACCACGCCGTAATAGATGATGGGCATGGTGGCTTCCCAGAAACGCGCCATGTCGGTTTGCGCGGCGGTCCGGCGCGAACCGGTCTTGCCGCCGACCGCCTTGATTTCGTTGTAGTCGCGCACCCAAGTCTGGCTGGAAAGCGCCGGCGGCGGACCTGGACGGAACTGCGCCGCTTCGCGCATCAGCCACGGCGTGCGCTGCGGCCACTGCGGCACCGCCGGCAGCGTGGTGGGCACGTAGGCGCCGGCCTGGGTGAGCGGCCGGTAGCTTTCGACCGGCGCAACCACATCCTGCGTGCGCGAGGCCAGCACGGCGGCCACGGCTTGTTCGCCCACTGCGATGCCATCGCGCTTGGCCTGCCCTTCGGGAATCTTCGCCAAGGCGGTGGCGTAGGCAGCGTCGATGGCGGCCTGCTGCGCGCTCATCAGCTTGAGCAGAGCGGCGTGGTTGGCTGCGGCAACGGCGGCGTCCACCGAGGCGCCGGCGGGCGCAGACAGCGCAACGCCAGTGGGCGCGTACTGATGAGTGATGGCATTGGTCGCGAGGTAGACGGAGGTCTGCACCAGTGCGATGGCGCGATTGGAGAGCGGCGGCGGCAGCTTGGCGTCGGCGGCGATTTGGGTAACGGTACGGTTCCAGTCGGTGACCACGTCGGCCCGGACCTGCGGACTTGCCGCGAAACCGACGAGGACCAGGCACATTGCAGCGTGAAGACGGGACAACCTGTTCATGGACGCACCCCGGGCATTGCCTGCCTTAGGAAACGATGAAGCGGGCCATGCCAGGACAGCGGGCCATCACGAGTGGCCCGCTCCCAACGCCTCACATATTGCGGCGGTACTCCCCGCCCACGTCGTACAGCGCATGGCTGATCTGACCCAGGCTATGCGTCTTCACCGCTTCGACCAGCGCTTCGAACACGTTGCGGCGATCGCGCGCGGCCTGCTGCAGATAGCCCAGCCCGTGGCCATCGTGGACTTCCACGTCCTCCGACTCCACCACATGCCCGTGCGAAGTCTCGCCGTCGGGCGCCAGCGCGTTGCGCGACTGCTGCCAGCCCAGCACGTTGGCGATCTGCTGGCCCTTCTCTTCCTCGGTGGAGCGGATCAGCTCGATCTCGGTGGTCACCTCGCCGCCGTGCTCGCGCGGCAGGAAGGTATTGACGCCGACCAGCGGCAGGCTGCCGTCGTGCTTCTTGTGCTCGTAGTACAACGACTCTTCCTGGATCTTGCCGCGCTGGTACATGGTGTCCATCGCGCCCAGCACGCCGCCGCGCTCGCTGATGGCTTCGAACTCCTTGTACACGGCTTCTTCCACCAGGTCGGTCAGGTAATCGACGGCGAAGCTGCCTTGCCACGGGTTCTCGATGAAATTGAGGCCCAGCTCCTTGTTGATGATCATCTGGATGGCCACCGCGCGGCGCACGGATTCTTCCGTCGGCGTGGTGATGGCCTCGTCGTAGGCGTTGGTGTGCAGCGAATTGCAGTTGTCGAACAACGCGTACAACGCCTGCAACGTGGTGCGGATGTCGTTGAACTGGATTTCCTGCGCATGCAGCGAACGGCCCGAGGTCTGGATGTGGTACTTCATCATCTGGCTGCGTTCGTTGGCGCCGTACCGCTCGCGCATGGCGCGCGCCCAGATGCGGCGGGCGACACGGCCGATCACGGTGTATTCCGGGTCCATGCCGTTGCTGAAGAAGAACGACAGGTTGGCGGCGAAGTCGTCCACCTTCATGCCGCGCGCCAGGTAGTACTCGACGATGGTGAAACCGTTGGACAGGGTGAAAGCCAGCTGGCTGATCGGGTTCGCGCCGGCTTCGGCGATGTGGTAGCCGGAGATGGACACCGAATAGAAATTGCGCACGCCGTTGTCGACGAAGTACTGCTGGATGTCGCCCATCATGCGCAGGGCGAATTCGGTGCTGAAGATGCAGGTGTTCTGCGCCTGGTCCTCTTTCAGGATGTCGGCCTGCACGGTGCCGCGCACGGTCTTGAGCGTCTGCGCCTTGATCCGCGCGTAAGTGTCGGCATCGACCACCTGTTCGCCGGTCACGCCGAGCAAGCCCAGGCCCAGACCGTTGTTGGTGGGCGGCAGTTCGCCGTGGTATTGCGGACGGCGGCGGCCTTCGAACAGTTTGTCGATGGCCTTCTGCGCTTCGGCCCAGCGCTGCGGGTCTTCCTTCAGATAGCGCTCGACCTGCTGGTCGATGGCGGTGTTCATGAACATGGCCAGGATCATCGGCGCGGGGCCGTTGATGGTCATCGACACGCTGGTGCTGGGCGAACACAGGTCGAAGCCGGAGTACAGCTTCTTCATGTCGTCCAGGGTGGGAATGTTGACGCCGGAATTGCCGATCTTGCCGTAGATGTCCGGGCGCGGCGCGGGGTCTTCGCCGTACAGCGTGACGCTGTCGAAGGCGGTGGACAAACGCGCGGCGGGCTGGCCGACGGACAGGTAGTGGAAGCGGCGGTTGGTGCGCTCCGGCGTGCCTTCGCCGGCGAACATGCGGATGGGGTCTTCGCCGGTGCGCCGGTACGGATACACGCCGCCGGTATAGGGATAGCTGCCCGGCAGGTTTTCCTTGCCCAGGAAGGTCAGCAGCTCGCCCCAGGATTTATAGGTGGGCGCGGCGATCTTGGGGATGGGCTGGTGGCTGAGCGACTGGCGGTAGTTTTCGCCGGTGACGGCCTTGCCGCGCACTTCGTAGGTGAAGTGTTCGTCGGTAATCGACTTCAATCGCTGCGGCCATTCGCGCAGGAGTTTGAGGTTTTCGTTGGTGAGGGATTGGACGGCGTCTTGGTAGCGCTGGCGTAGGGTGAGCAACGAGCGGTCGGCCTGCTTCCCTTCTCCCTCTGGGAGAAGGTGGCGCGAAGCGACGGACGCCCCGAAGGAAGCACCCTTGGGGTGTGAGGGAGGGAGAGTGACGTGCTCGGGACCGTTCTCTACAAGCTGATGACCCACGCCCTCATCCGCCCTACGGGCACCTTCTCCCGGGGGGAGAAGGGAATCAAAGGCATAAAGCTCCAGCGCCTTCGGCAACTTTTCGTCACCGATCTCCCGCAGCGATTCCCAAAGATGCTGCGCGCGGCTGGCGATCTCGGCCTGCTGTTCGACGGCCTTGTTGATGCCTCTGCCCTGCTCGGCGATCTCGGCCAGATAGCGCACCCGCGCGCCCGGAATCAGCACAGTGGCGCGCGGTTCCTTCAGCGAGGTGTCCAGCTGCGGCGTCCATTTCTGCGCCGGCAGCGAGAGTTTTTCGCGCAGCAGGCGGCACAGGTTGACGAACATCCAGCTGATGCCCGGGTCGTTGAACTGGCTGGCAATGGTGGGGTACGCGGGCACGTCTTCGTCGGCGGTCTGGAAGGCGACGCGGTTGCGCTTCCACTGCTTGCGCACGTCGCGCAGCGCGTCTTCGGCGCCGCGCTTGTCGTATTTGTTGAGCACGATGAGCTCGGCGAAGTCGAGCATGTCGATCTTCTCCAACTGGCTGGCCGCGCCGTATTCGCTGGTCATCACGTACATGGGGAAGTCGACCAGGTCGACGATTTCCGAGTCGCTCTGGCCGATGCCGGCGGTCTCGACGATGACCAGGTCGTAGCCCAGGCCCTTGAGGAAACCGATGCAGTCCTTCAGCACCGTGTTGGTGGCCGCATGCTGGCGGCGCGTGGCCATGGAACGCATGTACACGCGGTGGCTGCGCAGCGAGTTCATGCGGATGCGGTCGCCCAGCAGCGCGCCGCCGGTGCGGCGGCGGGTGGGATCGACCGAGATCACCGCGATGCGCATCTGCGGGAAGCTGGCCAGGAAGCGGTTCAACAATTCGTCGGTGACCGAGGACTTGCCGGCGCCGCCGGTGCCGGTGATGCCGACCACCGGGGTCTTGCTGCCGGCCAGCTGCCACTGCTTGCGCAAGCGTGCGAGTTCGGAGTCGTCCAGCGCGCCTTCTTCGATGGCGCTGAGCATGCGGCCGATGGAAATCTCGTCGTCGATGGCGATGCGGGCGGGTTTGTCGGTGGGCAGGCGATGGTGGGTGGCGCGTTCCACCACGTCCTCGATCATCTCCACCAGTCCCATCTTCATGCCGTCGTTGGGGTGGTAGATGCGCTCCACGCCGTAGGACTGCAGCTCTCGGATTTCTTCGGGAGTGATGGTGCCGCCGCCGCCGCCGAACACGCGGATATGGGACGCGCCGCGCTCGGCCAGCATGTCGACCATGTACTTGAAGTATTCGACATGCCCGCCCTGGTAGGACGACAGCGCGATGGCGTCGGCGTCTTCCTGCAAGGCCGCGCGTACCACGTCCTCGACGCTGCGGTTGTGGCCCAGGTGGACCACTTCGGCGCCCTGCCCCTGGATCAGGCGGCGCATGATGTTGATCGCCGCGTCGTGCCCGTCGAACAGGCTGGCGGCGGTGACGAAGCGCAGCGGCGTGTTATCGCTCTGCGTGGCGGGAAGATTCGAAGCCGGCGTGCTCATGCGCGCCCTCACGTGCAAGTGAACAAGTTGCAATTGTAACGTCGGCCACGTTAGTCAAAGGTGGGTGGGCCTCCATGCCCACCCGTATGCATCGCCTGCTAGGAGGTTCAGGCGATGCCGAACGGCAGATTGGGAGAGGAAACGACACGTTCGCCGACGCTTTCGCCCTTGAGGAAACGCAAGGCGTCGGCGATCACTTGCGGTTCCGCGGCAACGCGGTGGTGCCCCAGTCCGGTGGTGGTGAGCAGACGGGCCTGCGGCCAGTAGCGCGCGTAGCGCTCGCCTTCGGCCCACGGCACTTCTCGGTCTTCGAGGTCGTGCACCACCAACGCCGGACGCGCGATGAAAGGCGCATTGACATGCACCTGCATGCCGGCGACCGGGAGTTGGAAGCGCTTCTCCCACTCATCGAACAGATGGTCGCGCAGCGATTGCGCCAACCCCACCGCGCGGCCGAAACGATCGGCGGCGGCCATCGGATCGGCAGCCGGCGCGATCAGCACGGTGCGCTCGGCCTGCATGCCTTTGGACAGCGCGAGCATGGTGGCCGCGCCCCCCAACGAATGGCCGACCACCGCGGCCAGCGGCCCATAGTGCTTGGCGACTTGGAACAGGGTTTCGGCGAAGGAAGGCAGCGTGGCGCGGCGGCCGCTGCTGCGGCCATGGGCGAGTTGATCGAAGGTGACCACCGCATAGCCGGCTTGGCGCAGCGCGCGTACCCAGGGCGCGAAACGCAGGCCGAAGCTGGACCAGCCGTGCGCCAGCAGCACTAGCGGCTGGCGGGCGGGATCGCCCCACAAATAGGCGGCGACGCGGTGCTCGCCGTGCTCCAACACCTCGATGCGAGCGCCCAAGGTATCGGCGGCCAGCGCCCGCTCCCGCGCACCGGGCATGGGCGTGCCGAACAGGCGGAACGCGCGATGCAGGGTCGCCTTGGGCATCAGCCATCCACCGATGGCGAAACCGGCGCGCATCACCGCGAAACGCAGCGACGTCACCAGCGATTTTAGAACGATCGTGCTATTTCCAGATTTAGCGATGGCAGCCATGACGATGACCTCCGTGGATTTCAGTGGGGGCGATTCAGCGGGAGTAAGAGCGGATCAGACGTTCGAACGAGCGCCGCGCCATGTCTTCGGCGCGGGCCGGGTCGTGCAGGCGCGTGTTGTGCAGGCCATCGGCAAGCGCCGCCAGTTCGAAGGCCATGAGTTCGGGATCGGTATCGGCGGCCAGTTCGCCGGATTCGATGCAGTGGGTCACCGCCTTGGTGAGCTGGGCGTCCCATTGACTCAGCCAGCCCACGATCCGGTCGCGCATCGGCCCCGGGCGGCCGTCGTATTCGCCGGCGGCGGCCAGGATCACGCAGCCCTCCTCGCTGGCCAGCACCCAGTCGAACCAGCCCGAGACGATGGCGCGCAGACGCGGCAAACCACGCGGTTGGGCGAGCGCGGGACGCACCACGGTTTCGGTGAAACGCTGCGCGGTCCACTCCAGCACGCTGAGCTGCAAGTCCTCGCGGGAGCCGAAATGGGCGAACACGCCGCTCTTGGACATGCCGACCGCGGTGGCCAGTTCGCCGATGGACAGGCCTTCCAAGCCGTTACGCCGGGCAATGCCGAAGGCGCGCTCGACGATCAGTTCGCGGGTGGCGGTGCCCTTGGAGGTGGCGGCAGCAGGAGTCATGGCGGAATAAATAGCACGACCGTTCGTGTTATTCAATGCCGTTGGTCGGCAGAGTTCTTCGACATCCGTAGGTCGGGGCTACGCCCCCGACGCCTGGACCTGACGGTCCAAGATGCGTCGGGGGCGTTGCCCCGACCTACGTCTTGCCCTACCCGCAGCAAGCCAGCGCCGCGCCGAAGTACTGCCGACCACGTCACAGCGATTGGATTAGACTGTGCGCATGCGACGCCCTTGCCCGCTTTCGGCAACGTCGCTTTTTTGTTTCCAGTCAATCCCTTAGGCACAGTTCCTGGCAACTTGCAGCAGCCAGCCGGCAGCGCAATTCGGAGCCATCCCCATGATTTTCGAAACCCTCGATACGTCCGGCCACGAACAGGTGGTGTTCTGCAACAACAAGGACGCGGGACTGAAGGCGATCATCGCCATCCACAGCACCGTGCTTGGTCCGGCCCTCGGCGGCGTGCGCATGCGCCCCTACCCCAATACCCAGGCTGCGCTGACCGACGCTTTGCGCCTCAGCCGCACCATGACTTACAAAAATGCGCTGGCCGGACTCAATGTCGGCGGCGGCAAGGCGATCCTGATCGGCGACCCGGTCAAGGACAAGACCGAAACCGTCTTCCGCGGCTTCGGCCGTTATGTCGATTCGCTGGGCGGACGCTACATCACCGCCGAGGACATGGGCACCGACGTCAACGACATGGAAAACGTGTATCGAGAGACCGAATACGTGGTCGGCGTGCACCAGGTGCATGGCGGCTCGGGCGATCCGGCGCCGTTCACCGCCTATGGCGCGCTGCAGGGCCTGATGGCCACCTTGAACAAGAAGTTCGGCAACGAGGAAATCGGCAAGTACAGCTATGCCGTGCAGGGCTTGGGCCACATCGGCATGGAGTTCCTGAAACTGTTGAAGGAACGCGGCGCCAAACTCTTCGTGGCCGACCTGAATCCCGCGCTGGTCGAACGCGCGGTCGAAGAGTACGGCGCCGAGGCGGTCAAGCCCGACGAAATCTACGACTTGCCGGTGGACGTGTTCTCGCCCTGCGCGATGGAATACGCGATCAACGCCGAAACGCTGCCGCGCCTCAAGGCCAAGATCATCTGCGGCACCGCCAACAACCAGATGTCGCACGTCACTGGCGACGAAGCCGCCAAGCGCGGCATCCTGTATGCGCCGGACTACGCGGTGAACGCGGGCGGGGTGATGAACGTGTCGCTTGAGATCGACGGCTACAACCGCGAACGCGCGATGCGCCTGATGCGCAACATCTACCACAACGTCGGCAGCATCTTCGAACTGTCCGAACGCGAAGGCATCGCACCGCAGTACGCCGCGGACCGCATCGCCGAGGCGCGCATCGCTTCGATCGGCAAACTGAAGCTGCCGTTGGGGCGCACCGCGCCCCGCTTCATGGGACACCTGCGCGGCGAGCACTAACCTCGCCACGCCGGCCGCAAAAGGAGGGAGGACCGGAATGCGACCTGTTTCAACCAACGCGTCAATCCACGCTTTTCCGCTAGGCGAAGAGATCGACGCCCTGCGCGAGGCGGTGCGCCGCTTCGCCGACAGCGAGATCGCGCCGCGCGCCGAAGCCATCGACCACGACAACGTTTTTCCGCAGGACCTGTGGCCCAAGCTGGGCGAACTGGGACTGTTGGGCCTGACCGTGCCGGGAGAATACGGCGGCAGCGACATGGGCTATCTGGCCCATCTGGTGGCGATGGAAGAGATCTCGCGCGCCTCCGGTTCCGTCGGCCTGAGCTATGTCGCTCACTCCAATTTGTGCGTGTCCAATCTGTACGCCAACGGTACCGAAGCGCAGCGCCAGAAATATCTGCCGAAACTCTGCAGCGGCGAATGGAAAGGCGCGCTGGCGATGAGCGAGCCGGGTGCGGGTTCGGACGTGGTTGGCTCGATGAGTTGCCGCGCCGAACTCCGTTCAACTGCGGGTCGCGGCGACGTCTGGGTCGCCAACGGCAGCAAGATGTGGATCACCAACGGCCCCGAGGCCGATGTACTGGTCGTGTACCTGCGCACCGCCGGCAAGGAATGCGGTTCCAAGTGCGTCACCGCTTTCATCGTCGAAAAAAGCATGAAGGGTTTCCGCACCGCGCAAAAACTGGACAAGCTGGGCATGCGCGGCAGCAACACCTGCGAACTGGTGTTCGAGGACTGCGAGATTCCCGCCGAAAACGTGCTGGGCGAAGTGAACAACGGAGTCAAGGTGTTGATGGCCGGCCTCAATACCGAGCGCCTGGTCATCAGCGGCGGCCCGTTGGGGCTGATGCAGGCGGCGCTGGATGCCGCCCTGCCCTACGTGCGCGAACGCAAGCAGTTCGATGCGGCCATCGGCACCTTCGGCCTGATGCAGGGCAAGATCGCCGACATGTACACCGCCCTGCAATCCAGTCGGGCCTTCGCCTATCAGGTGGGTCGCGATTACGACGCCGGCCACCAGTCGCGCGCCGCCGCCGCCGGCTGTCTGCTGCATGCGTCGGAAGCCTGCGTGCAGGTGGCGCTGGAAGCCATCCAGGCGTTGGGCGGCAACGGCTACATCAACGAATACCCCACCGGCCGTCTGCTGCGCGACGCCAAGCTATACGCCATCGGCGCCGGCACCAACGAGATCCGCCGCATGCTGATAGGCCGCGAACTGTTCGATGGGCGAGGTTGATCCGTTTGCGCGGCATGCCGCGCGGATCAACCGAGCGCCCGGCGTGCTTCGCCGGGCCGGACCGAGGCTAACCCGCTTGCACGGCACTGCCGCGCGGGTTAGCCGAGCGCCCAGCGTGCTTCGCCGGGCCGGATCGAGGTTGATGCGCTTACGGCCCATTGGGCCGTGCATCAACCGAGCGCCCAGCGTGCTTCGCCGGGCCGGACCGAGCGGTAGGTCGGGGCTACGCCCCCGACGCACGGAAACCCTGCCTTTCCGCGGCGTCCAGGTAGGTCGGCCCGACGTGGCCGATATAGGCCATGCTGAGGATTGTTGCGCGTCGAATTATTGCGCGTCGGGGGGCTGAGCCCCGACCTACCCGTGCGTGCCGATCCCGCTTCGGGATGAAGCTGAACGAAACATGTTGCAACGCGGCTGGATTCAGCCCCCGTTCCATGACATCGTTTTGCGTGTCGCCCGTCACAATTTCGGCCTGCGGCTTGTTTTTAAAGTTACGCACTCGCGCACGACAAAACTTTCCCTCAACGCCCAAGGCTCCCCCCGAGCCGACGGGCCGACACTCAAGGAATGAAGATGTCCATCTCTTTACGTAAAAAGCGCATCGCCTTAGCGACCGCGTTGACCGGACTGGCTTGCCTCGCCGCCTGGGCGGCGGCCTCCCTCTCAGGCGCTACGTTCGGCACGTCTTCCACTTCCGACGGATCCGTCGGCGGCGTGGGCTTCTCCGCAACCGCTGCGGGCAACGCGAGCGGAAGCGGCGATGCGGCTTTGACCGCGGTAGACGACCGGCAACAGACGCACATCGTGGTGTTCCGCGATGCGCCCCTGGCCACCTATCAAGGCAACGTCGCCGGCATCGCCAAACCCGCCCGCAAAGGCAACGGGCGCGGCCGGATCGAAGTCGCCAGCCCACAGGCGCGCGCCTACGTGAAACTTCTGGAAGACAAACAACGCGGCTACGAGGGTCGTATCGACCGAGCGTTGGGCCGTCAGATCAAGGTGACTCAACGCATGCAGCACGCGCTCAACGCGATCGTCACCTCGATGTCGCCGCTGGAGGCCGAGGCCATCAGCCGGCTACCTGAAGTGCAACTGGTCGAGGCCTATCGCGAATATGCGCTGGATACCAATATCAGCCCTCAATTGATCGGTGCGAATACGGTCTGGAACGGCATCTCCCTGCCGCTGGGCGACGGCCCTGATCGCACACGCGGCGAAGGCGTGGTGGTCGGAATCATCGATACCGGCATCAACTTCGGCAGCCCGTCGTTCGCGGCGGTGGATCCGGTGGACGGCTACGTGCACACCAATCCGAATGGCGCGGGCAACTATCTCGGCACCTGCGCCCCTGGTGGCGTGGACGCCGGCCGTTGCAACGACAAGCTGATCGGCGGTTACGACTTCATCTGCGGCGTCGGCGCACCGGCGAACGCTTGTGGCGTCGTCGGCCTGCGCGAAGAACCCGGCTTCGGCGATACCAACGGTCACGGCAGCCACACCGCCTCGACCGCTGCCGGCGACAGCCGCCCCACGGTGTTCAACGGAAGCCAGGTCACGATTTCCGGCGTCGCTCCCCGCGCCAATCTGATCGCCTACGACGTCTGCTACACCACCATCGCCACCGGCCAGGGTTCTTGCCCCAACGTGTCGTCGGTAGCGGCCGTGAACCAGGCGATCGCCGACGGCGTTGACGTGATCAACTTCTCCATCGGCGGCGGTGCGGCGCCGTGGAACGATGCGGTCTCGCTGGCGTTCCTCAACGCCACCAATGCGGGCGTGTTCGTTGCGACTTCCGCAGGCAACTCTGGACCGGGTGCCGCAACACTGGGCCATGTTGAGCCCTGGACCACGTCCTCGGCCGCCTCGCGCCATCGTCTGGGCGGGTTCACCGCGGTGCTTGCCGTCAGCGGACCCAGCACCCCACCTGCGAACCTGCAACGGGTCCTGCTCAGCCCGGGCTCCGGTGGCGTCAGTCTGCAGAACGCGCTGCCCGCCACGACTCCGGTCGTGGTCAGCCCTGGTATCAATAGCGTCGATGATGGTTGTCTACCTTATGCGGCCGGCCAGTTCCAGAACGCAATTGCAGTGATCCGTCGCGGCACCTGCTCCTTCACGATCAAAACCAACAACGCGGCTGCCGCAGGCGCGTTGGTGGTGGTGCTGTCGAACAACACCACCGGTGGCATCAGCCCGAGCGTTCCCGGCACCACGATTCCGGCGTTCGGCGTTACCCAAGCTATCGGCAATGCCCTCCGCGATTATTCGCAGACCAACGGAGGAGCCACGGCAGGCATCAACATTTCTCCCAATGCCATCGATGCGCTTGCCGACTTCAGCTCCCGCGGCCCCGGCGGGTTCGACGTGCTGAAGCCCGACCTCAGCGCGCCGGGTGTCGATGTACTGGCGGCCTATGCCGGCACGACGCTCACTGGCTTTGAGAACCTGACGGCTGCGATCAGCGGCACCTCGATGGCTTCGCCGCACACCGCAGGTGCAGCGGCTCTGATGCGGCAGCTGCATCCGTCCTGGACCGTGCCGGAAATCAAGTCGGCACTGACCATGGCTGCCACCCGCAGCGTACTGCTAGAAGACCAGGTCACCCCGGCGGATGCACATGCGGCAGGTTCGGGACGACTGCAGGTCGACGTTGCGGCACGCGCGGGGTTGGTCCTCAACGAGACCACGGCCCGGTTCATCGCTGCCAATCCGGCAGTAGGTGGAGAAGCGTCCGAGTTGAATCTGGCTGCAATCCAGAAGGCCAACTGCACCAATGCCTGCTTCTTCGTGCGCACCGTCCGCAGCACCCTGCCGTACAAGCACCAGTGGCGTCTGAAGCTGCAGGGCTTTTCCGGCACCGTCGAGCCGGCGAGCCTGACCTTGAAGCCGGGCGAATCGCGCGCGGTGCTGATCACGATCAAAAACACCACCGCACCTGCCGACGGCAGTTTCCGCTTCGGCTCGATCGAGATCGCCCCGAGCAACTCGGCCAATGGCAACCTGTCCCTGCCGTCACTGCATATGCCGATCGCACTGCGGGTTCCGCCGCCGCCGCCGGCTTCGACGATTCCGCTCGCCAATGGCGTGCCGATTGCCGTGTCCGGCACTGCGGGTAGCCAAACGTACTACAGCTTGGTGGTTCCGGCGGGCGCGAGCCAGGTCAGCTTCGTCATGCAGGGCGGTACCGGCGATGCGGACTTGTACGTGAAGTGGGGCGAAGCACCGACCTCCTCCATAGACTGCGGCTCGGAATCCGGCTCCAACAACGAGACCTGCACTCTGGTGGCCAAGCCCGGTACGTACTACGTACGGATCGCGGGCTTCACCGCCTACGCGGGCGCGACACTCACGGGCAGCTACCAATAATCCAGAACCAACGCGACACCAGGGCCCGGAGCAATCCGGGCCCTTTCTTTTGCGCACGGCGTCCGCGGTCCGCATCCACGGTCCGCGTGCATGCGGGGTTACGCCGCTTCCCTCATAATCCACGGATACCGCGGCAGTGCCGCAGCACCATATGGAGTTCCCCCATGTCCGATATCGTCATCGCCGCCGCCAAGCGCACCGCGATAGGTTCCTTCCTTGGCCAGTTCACCGGCGTGCCCACACCTACCTTGGGCGCCACCGCGATCAAGGCCGCGCTTGAGCAATCCGGCGTACCTGCTGCCGATGTCTCCGAAGTGATCATGGGCTGCGTGCTGCCGGCCAACCTCGGCCAGGCGCCCGCGCGCCAGGCCTCGCTGGCCGCCGGCCTGCCGACTTCCACCGGCTGCACCACTATCAACAAGGTCTGCGGCTCGGGCATGAAGGCGATCATGCTGGGCCACGACCTGATCAAGGCGGGTTCGGCCACGGTGGTGGTCGCCGGCGGCATGGAATCGATGACCAACGCCCCGCACATGATCCCCAACTCGCGCACCGGCAACCGCTTCGGCAACTTCCAGGCGGTGGACCATATGTCCTGGGACGGACTGGTCAATCCTTACGACGGTCAAGCCATGGGCGTATTCGCCGATGCCACCGCGGAAAAGCATGGTTTCACTCGCGAGCAGCAGGACGCCTACAGCATCGAGTCGGCCACGCGCGCCCAGGCTGCGCAGAAGTCCGGCGCGTTCGATGACGAAATCGTCCCGGTCAAGGTCACCACCCGCAAGGGCGAGATCGAGTTCGCCACCGACGAACAACCCGGCAAGTCCGACGTCAGCAAGATCCCGACCCTGAAACCCGCCTTCAACAAGAACGGTACGGTTACCGCCGCCAGCTCCTCCAGCATTTCCGACGGCGCGGCGGCCACCGTGCTGCTGAGCGCCGAAGAGGCGGCCAAGCGCGGCATCGCTCCGCTGGCGCGCATCGTCGGCCACAGCACCTTCTCCCAGGAGCCGCAGTGGTTCACCACCGCGCCGGTCGGGGCCATCGAAAAGCTGCTGAAGCAAGTGGGCTGGACCGTCGACGACGTGGACTTGTTCGAAATCAACGAAGCCTTCGCCGTGGTGGCCATGACGCCGATCAAGGAACTGGGCATCCCCCATTCGAAGGTCAACGTCAATGGCGGCGCCACGGCCCTCGGCCACCCTATCGGCGCCTCGGGCGCCCGGCTGGTAGTCACCCTGGTCCATGCGCTGCGCAACCGGGGAGGCAAGCGCGGTATCGCCTCGCTGTGCATCGGCGGCGGCGAAGCGACCGCTATCGCAATCGAGGTATTGTGAGAAAACAAGGTGTTGTGATACGTTTAACGAAGCGTTGACAAAAATAACTGCGCAACCGCTTGACAGCCCAATCCGGATTGTCATCATGTCACCGGCGCGCAATAGCGCGTTGCCAACTAAACGACGAGGAAATTCACAAATGACCATCAACAAGACGCTGATCGCGCTGGCTCTGGGCCTGGCCCTGGCTGCTTGCTCGAACAAAGAGCAGGCTGCTGACGCCGCGACCGACGCTGCTGCCACGGCTACCGAAGCCCAGGCTGCTGCTGACGCCGCCGCCGCTACCGGCGCTGCCACGGCCGATGCCGCCCAGACCTCCGCTGACGCCGCCGCTCAGGCTGCTGACGCTGCTGCTACTGCCGCTACCGACGCTGCTGCTGCTCCGACCGCCGCTGCCGCTGACGCCGCTGCCGACACGGCCGCTGCTGCTGCCGACACGGCCGAAGCCGCGAAGGACACTGCAGAAGAAGCCAAGAAGTAATACCGAAAGGTATCGCTTCAAGCTAGCGTAAAATGCGAAAGGCCGCCGGTGCACACCGGCGGCCTTTTTCAGTATCAGGCCGAGGGGATGGCTCACCAGACTCCGCCTGCACTCGCCGATCTGTTGCTCCCATCAATTTGTTCACATCAACCCGGAGATACCTCATGAAGACCAAATTCTACGTACTGCTCGCCGCCTCCGTCCTGGCCCTGAGCGCCTGCACCAAGAGCGAATCGACCGACGCCGCCGCTGCCGATGCCGCCGCTGCCGCCGACCAGGCCGCCACTGAAGCCGGCCAAGCCGCGACCGCCGCTGGCGATGCCGCGCACGCCGCTGCCGATGCGACCGCCGCCGCTGCGACCGATGCCGCTGCCGCCACCAGCTCTGCTGCAGAAGCCACCGAAAACGCGGCGCAGGCAGCGACGGCGAAGACCGCTGACGCGGTCTCCGACGCTGCGCAGGCTACCGCCGACAAGGCCGCTGAAGTCGCCGACAAGGCCGAAGAAGCCGCCAAGAAGTAATCCGCTGGCTTCGGCCAACGACCGCAAGACCGACAAGGCCCGCTTCTGCGGGCCTTGTCGCGTCTGGGGCTTTGGTGGGACGGGTTGTATCCTTGCGCATTCCTTCAGCAGGCGTCGACGGCATGTCGGTACTGACTTCGCAACTCGATCCGCGCTCCACCGAATTCGCCGACAACGTCGCCTACCACCGCGCTTTGGTGGAAGAACTGGACCGTCGCCTTGCCCGTGCGGCCGACGGCGGCGGCGAGAAGGCCCGCAACAAGCACACCGAACGCGGCAAACTGCTGGCGCGCGATCGCATCACCGCCCTGCTAGACCCCGGCTCCCCTTTTCTGGAAATAGCTCCGCTGGCCGCCGAAGGCATGTACGACGATGCGGCGCCGGGCGCCGGCATGGTCGCCGGCATCGGCCGGGTGCAGGGTCTGGAAGTGGTCGTCGTGGCCAACGATGCCACGGTAAAGGGCGGCACTTATTTTCCGATGACGGTGAAGAAGCACCTGCGCGCGCAGGAAATCGCACGCGAGAACCGCCTGCCCTGCCTCTACCTGGTCGATTCCGGCGGCGCCTTCCTGCCGCTGCAGGACGAGGTGTTTCCGGACCGCGAGCATTTCGGCCGCATCTTCTACAACCAGGCCCGCCTCAGCGCCGAAAACATTCCCCAGATCGCCGTGGTCATGGGCAGTTGCACCGCCGGCGGCGCTTACGTGCCGGCGATGTGCGACGAAAGCATCATCGTCAAGGAACAGGGCACCATCTTCCTGGGTGGCCCGCCGCTGGTGAAGGCCGCGACCGGCGAGGTGGTCGACGCCGAAGCGCTCGGCGGCGCCGAGGTGCACACCAGCGTGTCCGGGGTGGCCGATCATTTCGCCGAGGACGACCGCCACGCGCTGCAGATCGCGCGCAATCTGGTCGGCAACCTCAACCGCCGCAAAGTCCTCCCGCTGGCCGTGCGCGAAGCGCAGGAACCGCTGTTCGCCGCGCAGGAGCTGTACGGCATCGTGCCGAAAGACACCCGGCGTCCGTTCGACATCCGCGAAGTGATCGCTCGCATCGTCGACGGTTCGCGTTTCGACGAGTTCAAGGCGCGCTACGGCAAGACCCTGATCACCGGCTTCGCCCACCTGCACGGTTACCCGGTCGGCATCATCGCCAACAACGGCATCCTGTTCGCGGAAAGCGCGCTGAAGGGCGCGCATTTCATCGAACTGTGCAACCAGCGCGGCATCCCGCTGGTGTTCCTGCAGAACATCACCGGCTTCATGGTCGGCAAGAAGTACGAGAACGCAGGCATCGCCAAGGACGGGGCCAAGATGGTCACCGCGGTGGCCTGCTCGTCGGTGCCCAAGTTCACGGTGGTGATCGGCGGCAGCTTCGGCGCCGGCAATTACGCCATGTGCGGCCGCGCCTACGGGGCCCGCTTCCTGTGGATGTGGCCCAACGCGCGCATCAGCGTGATGGGCGGCGAACAGGCGGCCAGCGTGCTGGCCACGGTCAAGCGCGACGGCATCGAAGCGTCCGGCAGGGAATGGTCGGCCGAGCAGGAAGAAGCGTTCAAGGCGCCGATCCGCGAACAGTACGAATCCCAGGGCAGTCCGTGGTACGCGACCGCGCGCCTGTGGGACGATGGCATCATCGATCCGGCCGATACGCGCCGCGTGTTGGGGCTGGCGATCTCCGCTTCGTTGAACGCGCCGATAGAGCCGGCGAAGTTCGGCGTGTTCCGGATGTAGACGGATGCGGAAAGTCCTGCTGGTCACCGGAGCCGGCCGCGGAATCGGCGCCGCCACGGCGCGGCTGGCGGCCGAACGCGGTTACGACGTATGCGTGAACTACCTCCATAACCGCGAAGCGGCGCTCGCGGTGGTGGCCGACATCGAGCGTGGCGGTGGCAATGCCATCACCGTGGCGGCCGATGTTTCGGCGGAAGCGGACGTCATGCGTCTTTATGAAACCATCGACCGGCAGCTGGGTCGCCTCAGCGCGCTGGTGAACAACGCGGGCGTGCTGGAGCGGCAGGGCCGCGTGGAGGCGATCGATGCCGCGCGCCTGCAGCGCGTGTTCGCCACCAATGTGATCGGCAGTTTCCTCTGCGCCCGCGAGGCGGTCAGGCGCATGTCCAACGCGAACGGCGGTGGCGGCGGAGCCATCGTCAACCTGTCCTCGGTCGCCGCACGCACCGGATCCCCCAACGAATACGTGGACTACGCCGCCAGCAAGGGCGCCATCGACAGCTTCACCCGCGGCCTGGCCGCGGAGGTGGCAGAACAAGGCATTCGCGTGAATGCGGTGCGCCCGGGCTTCATCCACACGGAAATGCATGCCAGCGGCGGCGAGCCGGATCGGGTCGAACGGGTGAAGGCCTTCGTTCCGCTCAAGCGTGGCGGTCGGGCCGAGGAAGTCGCTCAGGCGGTCCTTTGGCTGTTGTCCGACGAAGCCTCCTACACCACGGGCGCGTTCATCGACGTGGCCGGCGGAAGATAAGCCGTTCAGATATCAGGCTTTACCTGAGGTGTCGGAGCCAACTGCGGACATCGCCGGGCATTTTGGTGAGCCCGATCACAGCAAAACCGTCATTTGACAGCGATAGTCTCAAATCCCCCGTCCCTCGCTGGAGACTATGCCGATGTCTATTTGGAAGGATCAGAACCCCGCTCGAAAGGATTCGATCCCGCTGCCGCCCGAACCGGTGCGCGACGTTCCCGCCGCTGCCGCCGATTTCTCGCCGACGACTACCGCCCCGCCGCGTGCGGTTCCCGCCCCCAGCAATGAGCGCGAGCCGAAGGAATCGCTGATCGCCGCCGACCTGACCATCGAGGGCAAGATCGAAGGCACCGGCCATGTGCGCATCGCTGGCAAGTTCAAGGGCGACGTCAATGTGCAGGGCGACTTGACCATAGAAACCGGCGCCAAGTTGAATGGCGGCGTGCGCGCCAAGAAGGTCACCATCGCCGGCGAACTGGAAGGCAACATAGAAGCCGCCTCGCGCGTGGAGCTGTTGAGCTCGGGCGTGATCATCGGCGATCTCAAGGCCGGATCGCTGACCGTGGCGGCAGGATCGCGCATGCGCGGCCAGGCGGACTTCGGTTGGGACGATAGCAAGGCGGCGACCGCATCCAAGTCCGGCGGTTCCAAGGACGCGGAGAAAGACGCCGCTTCATGAGCACCCCGCGCCCGGGCACTGCCGGCGCGACGCGCAGTTGCCCGCACTGCAAGACCACCATCCTGGAAAGCGCGAGCGTCTGCCCTGCGTGCAAGCACCATCTGCGCTTCGATGAAGCGGCGGTCACCGCCAAGCGCGCGGCCGAAACCATCGTTCCCCTGCGCGTGCAGGGGACGGTGCGGCATCCAGCCGAAGGCGCCGCGTGGGAATACACCGTGGTGCTGACCATCAAGAACGACCGAGGCGACGAGATCGCACGCCACGTGGTCGGCGTGGGCGCGATGCAGGTCAACGAGGAGCGCAGCTTCACCCTGGCGGTGGAAGCGGTGCCGCGCAACGACTTGAAGGGACCGCGCGGGCGCAGCCACTAGCCCCGCGAGTGCGTAGCTACGTGGGTGCTACGTGGGTGCTACGTAGGAGCGACGTAAGTCGCGACTGAAAATCGTAGATCAAGAAGCGCTACGTCGACATTCGTTTCGCGACTCACGTCGCTCCTACGCCGATCCCACGTCGTTCCGACGCCGTGCCTGATCAACGCTTGGGCGTGGTCGGTCCGCAATTGTCGCAACCGCCGCAAGCCGCATCGCCGGCTTGCGAGACCGGCGAGACACGCAGGCCGATCGCACGCATCCACGACGGCCTGCCTTCGCGCAGCAACGGCAACGCCAGAGAGACGCGCAGCCTGCGTACGCTGCCGGGGAACTGCTTCTTCGCCACCACCCACGCACTGAGCAGCACCGCCAGCGCGATGACCAGGTATTGCAGCAGCAACGACGCGCTCACCCTGCCCCCAGCAATACCGCGACCTGATAGGTCACGAACGATGCGCCATAGGCCAGCGCGAACAGATAGATCGTGGCGAAGGACATTTTCTTCCACGAATTGGTCTCGCGCTTGATCGTGGCCAAGGTCGAGATGCACATCGGCGCATAGATGAACCAGACCAGCAGCGATAGCGCGGTGGCCAGCGACCAGCCATCGGAGATCAGCGGGGTCAGCGCCTGCGCGGCCGCTTCGTCGTTTGCCGCCGACAGCGCGTATACGGTGGCCAGCGAAGATACCGCTACTTCGCGCGCGGCCATGCCCGGAATCAGCGCGATGCAGATCTGCCAGTTGAAGCCGATCGGCGCGAAGATCGCGGTCATCGCATGGCCGATGCGTCCGGCGAAGCTGTAATCGATCGCCGGCATCGTCGCATCGGCGGGCGCTCCGGGGAACGACAGCAGGAACCACAGCAAAATGGTCAGCGCCAGGATGATACCGCCGACCCGGCGCAGGAAGATCCAGGCGCGCTCCCACAGGCCGATCAGCAGATCGCGTGGATGCGGAATACGGTAGGAAGGCAGTTCCAGCAGCAGCGGATGTTCGCTCTTGTCGCGACGCCATTTCTTCATCACCCACGACACGATCAGCGCGCTGACCACGCCGGCGAAGTACAGGCCGAACAGCACCAGCCCCTGCTGGTTGAACACGCCCCAGACCTGCTTCTGCGGAATGAAGGCACCGATCAGCAGCGCATAGACCGGCAGTCGCGCCGAACAGGTCATCAACGGCGCCACCAGGATCGTGGCCAGGCGGTCGCGCGGGTCCTGGATGGAGCGCGTGGCCATGATCCCCGGAATGGCGCAAGCGAAGCTCGACAACAGCGGAATGAAGGAACGTCCCGACAAGCCGGCCGAAGCCATCATCCGGTCGAGCAGGAAGGCCGCGCGCGGCAAATAGCCGGACTCCTCCAACGCCAGGATGAAGGCGAACAGGATCAGGATCTGCGGCAGGAACACGATCACCCCGCCCAGCCCGGCGATGATGCCGTCGACCAGCAAGCTGTTGAGCGGCCCTTGCGGAAGCGCGGCGCCCACGGTCGCGCCCAGCCAGCCGGTGGCCGCGTCGATGGCGTCCATCATCGGCGTAGCCCAGGCGTAGACCGCCTGGAAGATCAGGAACATCACCACCGCCAGCGCCAGCAGACCGAATACCGGATGCAGCAGCCAGCGATCCAGCGCATCGTCCACTCTGGCGGTGCGCGTGGGCATGCTCACCGCGATGGAAAGCAGGCGGCGGGTTTCCTGGTGCAGATCGGCGCCCTCGGCCAGCTGTTGGTGAGGCGCGTGCGGTTCGGCGGCCAGGCGGTCGATCTGTTCGATCAGGGCCTTGGCGCCATTGCGTTTGACCGCCACCGTTTCCACCACCGGCACGCCCAATTCGCGTTCCAGCACCTCCAGGTCGACGGTGACGCCGCGACGGCGCGCGACGTCGGCCATGTTCACCGCCAGGATCATCGGCTTGCCCAGTTCGCGCACTTCCAGCGCGAAGCGCAGATGCAGGCGCAGGTTGGTCGCGTCGACCACGCAAACCAGCACGTCAGGCGCCGGCTCGCCGGGCAGGAAGCCGCGGCACAGATCGCGGGTGATGGCCTCATCCAGGCTGGCCGCGTGCAAGCTGTAGGCGCCGGGCAGATCCAGCACGGCGTAGCTGCGTCCGCTGGCGACGCTGTGCAAGCGGCCTTCCTTGCGTTCGACGGTGACGCCGGCGTAATTGGCGACCTTCTGGCGGCTACCGGTGAGCTGGTTGAACAAGGCGGTTTTGCCGCAGTTGGGACTGCCGACCAGGGCCAGGCGCGGAGACAAAGCGGCAGCGTTCATGCCGGCGTCTCCGCGCTGCGCAGTTGCACACGCAAGGCTTCGGTGCGGCGCAACGCGAAACGGGTGAAACCCACCTGCACCAGCAGCGGCTCGCCGCCCATCGGCCCCTCGGCCACGATTTCCACCTGCTCACCGGCGACAAAACCCAGCTCGCGCAAGCGGCGGGCGATGTTGTCATTTGGGCTCTGGTCGTTCACGGATTCGACAATGGCAGGGGTGCGCCGGGGCAGGTCGTTCAGCGTCACGAAACGCTCTCAAATACGAATTATTCTCATTCTATCACCGCTACAGCGCACGAACGCCTGGCCCGACCGAACGGCTATCATTCAGCCTCGCCGCTGGGAAGGGTTGTGATGTCGGGAATGCTGGAACAGCAACAGGAAGGCGGCGTCCTGCGCCTGCGATTGAACAGGCCGGACCTGCACAACGCCTTCGACGCCGAATTGATCGCCGAACTGACCGTTGCCCTGGCGACGGCCGGAACCGATGGGAGCGTCCGGGTGGTGGTGCTGGAAGGCGCCGGCGCCTCGTTCTCCGCCGGCGCCGACCTCAACTGGATGCGCGGCATGGCCGCCGCCAGCGAGGCGGAGAACCGCAAGGATTCACTGGCCCTCGCCCGACTGATGCGGACGCTGGACGAGCTGCCCAAACCCACCCTCGCCCGCGTACATGGCGCTGCCTTCGGCGGCGGCGTCGGCCTGGTGGCGTGCTGCGACATCGCCCTCGGCGTACCCGAGGCCAAGTTCGGCCTGACCGAAAGCAAACTCGGCCTGCTGCCGGCGGTGATCTCGCCTTACGTCATCGCCGCGATCGGCGCACGCCAGGCGCGGCGCTGGTTCGCCACCGCGGAAATATTCGACGCGCAGACCGGGTTGCAGATGGGACTGCTGCATCAGGTGGTGCCGCCGGAACAGCTGGATTCGGCCGTGCAGCGCCAGATCGATTTGCTGCTGAAGGCCGGTCCGTTGGCTGCCGCTGGCGCGAAATCGCTGATCGCCCGCGTCATAGCGACGCCCGATGGCGAGGCGCAGGACCAAGCCAATGCCGCATTGATCGCGGGCCTGCGCGTTTCAGCGGAAGGACAGGAAGGCCTTTCCGCCTTCCTCGACAAGCGACCTCCTTCATGGGCAAACAAGGAAGAAAAACGATGATCGACCATACCGGCATCCCCGTCTCGGACTACGCGCGCAGCAAAACGTTCTACGAACAACTGTTCGCCACCATCGGCGCAACGCTGCTGATGGAAGTCACGCCAGAACAGACCGGAGACGGCACTTGGGCGGCCGGCTTCGGACGCGACGGCAAGCCCAGCTTCTGGATCGGCAGCGACGCTCGCGGCGTTGCGGCGCATACCCATATCGCTTTCGTTACCGACAGCCGCGCCAAGGTGGATGCCTTCCACGCCGCCGGTCTTGCCGCGGGAGGCCGCGACAACGGCGCGCCGGGCCTGCGCCCCCATTACCACCCCAACTACTACGGCGCATTCATCACCGACCGCGATGGCCACAATGTCGAGGCGGTGTGCCATTTGCCGGAATGAATTGATGTTCTCCAAGATCCTCATCGCCAACCGCGGCGAAATCGCCTGTCGCGTGATCCGCACCTGCCGCAGGTTGGGCATCCGCACGGTCGCGGTCTACTCCGAAGCCGACGCCGATGCACAGCATGTGCGCCAGGCCGACGAGGCGTATCCGATCGGCGGACCGCGCCCTGCCGAGAGCTACCTGCGCGGCGATGCGATCCTCGAAGTCGCCAAGCGCAGCGGCGCGCAGGCGATCCATCCCGGCTACGGTTTCCTGTCCGAGAACGCCGACTTCGCCGAAGCCGTGGAGAATGCGGGCATCGCCTTCATCGGGCCCAAAGCCGCCTCCATGCGCAAGATGGGCAGCAAGGCCGGCGCCAAGGATCTGATGATGGCGGCCGGCGTGCCGGTCGTGCCGGGCTATACCGGCGAAGACCAGTCGCCCAACGTACTCTCGCGTGAGGCGGCGCGGATCGGTTTTCCGCTGATGATCAAGGCCGCCCACGGCGGCGGCGGCAAGGGCATGCGCATCGTGCATCGGCTGGACGAGTTCATCGCCCAGTTGGAAAGCTGCCAGCGCGAAGCCAGCAACGCCTTCGGCCGCGACCGCGTGCTGCTGGAACGTTACGTGCAAGCGCCGCGGCATATCGAGATCCAGGTCTTCGGCGACGCGCACGGCAACGCCCTCCATCTCAACGAGCGCGAATGTTCCGCGCAGCGCCGCTACCAGAAGGTGCTGGAAGAATCGCCCTCCGTTTTCCTGACGCCGGAACTGCGCGCTGCGATGGGCGAGGCGGCGGTCAAGGCGGCGCACGCCATCGATTACGTGAATGCGGGAACGGTGGAATTCATCGTCGACCCGGGCGGCGCGTTCTATTTCATGGAGATCAACACCCGCCTGCAGGTGGAGCACCCGGTCACCGAGCTGACCACCGGCCTGGATCTGGTGGAATGGCAACTGCGCGTCGCCGCAGGCGATGCGTTGCCGATCGTCCAGCAGCAGGTACCGCAACATGGCCACGCCATCGAAGTGCGGTTGTATGCGGAAGATCCGGAAGCGGGTTTCCTGCCCGGTTCCGGCAGGCTGGAAAAACTGGTCTTGCCCACGCCTTCGCCGCAAGTACGCATCGACTCGGGCGTAGTGCAAGGCGATATCGTCAGCATCTTCTACGACCCGATGATCGCCAAGCTGATCGTCTGGGACCAGGATCGGCCCACCGCCCTCGCCCGCTTGCGCGATGCGCTGTCCCAATGCGAGATCGTGGGACCCAAATCCAATATCGAATTCCTCGAACGACTGGTGCGCCACCCTTCCGTCGTGGAAGGCAGCATCGATACAGGCTATCTGGACCGGCATCTCGATGAGTTCATGCCGGCGCACGCCGTCGACCCTTCCCTCTTGTTGGCCGCGGCGACAGCGACCTTGCTGATGCAGGAAGCCGTCGCCCGCGAAGCCGCTGCGCTTTCCAGCGATCACAGTTCTCCCTGGGCGATCGCGGACGGATGGCGCCTGGGGCATGCCGGCCGTCGTCCCCTGGCCTTCCTGCATCGGGGCGAGGAGCTAGGCCTGGTGGCCCACGGCGCCGATGGCGAATACAGCATCGAATCCGCCGACGGCATCCATGCGGTCACGGGCGCACGCCTGCGCGCGGGCGAGCTGAGCCTGCGCCTGGAATCGCAGGCACGGCGGTTCCTGGTTCGTATCGATTCGCACAGGGTCAGCGTGCATGACGGCGACAAACGCCTGGATCTGGTGCTGGTATCGGCCTATCGGCCGAAAAACGCCTCCGTTTCCGGCAACGACGGCCGCATCGTCGCGCCGATGCCGGGCCGCGTGGTCATGATCAAGGCCAAACCCGGACAGGCTGTCGCGGCCGGCCAGGAGCTGCTGGTGATCGAAGCGATGAAGATGGAACTGGCGATCAAGTCGCCGCGCGACGGCGTGGTGGCCGAGCTGCGCGCAGCAGCAGGCGATTTTGTGGAAGCCGATGCGGTGTTGGCGACCCTGGAACCACAATGACGCAATATCCCCGCGCGGCGCCGCCCGCAGCCGTTCGCCGGCAGTCCTGCGCCACCGGCTTTTTGCGTTCGCCTCAATCAGGAACCACGCCAACCCCCATGAGCCTACGCCTCCGACCTCTGTTGATGCTGCTGCCACTCTGGCTGGGCGGCTGCGTGGTATTCGAACGGCCTCCCGTGCCGCTGACGTGTGACGCGCGCTTGCAAGGCCGCTGGCTGCCCATCGCCAACAGCGCCGACGAGGCGGCCAAGCTGACTCAGGACGATTACGCTGTGGTCGATTCCAGCTGCCATGCCACGGTCTCCATGAGCCAAGTAGGCGGCGACCCAAGCAGCAAGGTCGAGATAGACGTGCCCGGCTTCGCCCTCGGCGACCAGCACTACTTCGCCCTCAACGAAGAAAGCGTGGCCCGGCTTTTCGCGCGCGGTTTGTCGGCGGAGGTGCCGCAGGAGAAGAAACTGCCGACTAGTGCGGTCACCTTGGTCAGGTATCGGATCGAGGGCGACATACTGACCTTAACCACCATCGATGGCGACACGGTCGGAAAACTCAGCGAACAGAAGCGGCTCCGCGCAACCGCGCTGGATCAGTTCAATTATCTGATCCCCGGCGACGAAGCGACCTTGCGCAAGGTACTGCTGGCCCACCCCGAACTTTTCGGGAAAAGCGGTTCGCCGCCCATGAAGATGCGACGCGACAGCGGGACACCCGCTCCATGAGCGATTTCGTACGCATCGTCGAAGTCGGCCCGCGCGACGGCCTGCAGAACGAAAAGACCATTATCGCTACCGCCGACAAGATCGAACTGATCGATCGCCTGTCGCGGACCGGGTTGCGCAGCATCGAAGCCACCAGCTTCGTCAGCCCCAAGTGGATTCCGCAGCTGGCCGATGCGGCCGAAGTCTTCGGCGCCATCGATCGCAAGCCGGGCATTTCCTATCCGGTGCTGGTACCCAACGAAAAAGGCTACGAACGCGCGCGCGAAGTCGGGGCGCAGGAAGTGGCCGTGTTCACCGCCGCTTCGGAAGCCTTCAACCAGAAGAACATCAACGCCAGCATCGACGAATCCATCGAACGCTTCCGCCCGGTACTGGAGCGCGCCCGCACCGATGGAGTGAAGGTGCGCGGCTATGTCTCCACCGTGCTGGGCTGTCCCTACCAGGGCAATGTGCCGGTGGCCGACGTGGTCCGGGTCGCGGCGCGCCTGCATGCGCTGGGCTGTTACGAAATCTCGCTGGGCGATACCATCGGGGTAGGTACTCCCCATCAGGCCCGCGCAATGCTCAAGGCCGTCGCCAACGAAGTCCCGATGCCCGCGCTGGCGGTGCATTTCCACGACACCTACGGACAGGCGCTGGCCAATATCCTGGCCTGCCTGGAAGAAGGGGTGGCCGTGGTGGATGCGGCGGTGTCGGGCACTGGCGGCTGTCCTTACGCCAAAGGCGCCAGCGGCAATGTCGCCAGCGAGGATGTGGTCTATCTGCTGCACGGCCTGGGCGTCGAAACCGGGATAGACCTGGATCGGTTGAGCGAAACCGGCTTGTGGCTATCCGCGCTACTGGGCCGAGACACCGGCAGCAAGGTGGCGAGAGCCTTGTCCGCCGAATGAACGGGACGCCGCCAGCGGATCTGTATTCGCCTGACGCTGGCGCAGCGGGCTTCCTTTCCAGCGAGGCCTTGCATGAGGATGCGGCCAGGCTGCTGGATTCTCTGCGCCAGGCGAGCACCGACGCCTCGCTGGACGACGAAACCCGCCAGCTAATGAAACAGGCGCTGGAACTGCTGCGCGTAACCACCACGCAAAAGGACTGGGCGTTGCTGCGTTACCGGGCCTTGTTCGACGCGGTTCCCGACCCGGTCAGCATCCTGGCCGAGGACGGTACCGTATTGGATCTCAACAAGGCCGGCATGGCCGCCTACAAGCGGCAACGCGAGGAGATCATCGGCCAGAACATCAACGTCCTCAATCCGGAATTGCCGCACGACCACATGGATCCGGTCTGGGAAAGCCTCAACCGCGGCGATAGCTACGTGATCGAAGTCACCAACATGCGCGGCGACGGCACCCGTTTTCCGGTGGAAGTGCATTCGGCCAACTTCGTTTTCGATGGGCGCAAGAGCCTGGTGGCGGTGGCCCGCGACCTGAGCAAACGGCACGAAGCGGAACTGCGCTACCGCGAACTGATGGAAGTCATCGACAAAGGCATCGTGGTGCAGAACCAGGCGCGCGAGATCGTCTACGCCAATCGCGCGGCAATGCGTATTTTCGGGGTCGGCGAAGGCAGGCGGACCAACGATCTGAACTTGGAGCATTGGCGGATCGTCGACGAACACGGCCATGAAATGACCAGCGACGCGCTGCCGGCGCATCGCGCCCTGGCCACCGGCCAGGTCATCGAAAGCATGCTGCTGGGGCTATATCACCGCGAACACAAGCAGTTGCTCTGGCTCACGGTCACCTCGGTGCCGCAGTTCGCGCCGGGCGGCAGCAAGCCGGCGCAGGTCACCTCCCTTTTCAGCGACGTGACCGCGCTCAAGCGGGACAGCGCATTGTTCGATCGCGCCCAATCGTTGGCCCATATCGGCGGATGGGAGTGGGATGCCGGCCGCGATAGGGTCTACCTGACCGAAGAAGCCATACGCATTCTCGGGCCCGCGCAAACCCCCGACAACATCGAAGCCATGCTGGCCAGCCTGCGCGAACCGGACCGGCGGCGCTTCCGCACCGCGATGGAGAACGTAGTCGAGACCGGCGGCGGTTTCGACCTGGAACTGCAGGGCAGCCGTCTGGATGGACATCCGTTCTGGATCCGCGTCATCGGCGAAGCCGAGGCCAGCGACCCCACCGCTTCCCGGATCACCGGCACGCTGCAGGACATCTCGCTGGATAAGCGCGCCGAGGAAACTCTGCGCATCCAGGCGCGCACCGATCCGCTAACGGGACTGATGAACCGCGATGCCGTGCTCAACGAACTGGGCACGCGCCTGATCGATCCTGTGCATGCGCAGGTCGCTCTGCTGTACATCGACCTGGACCGTTTCAAGACCGTCAACGACGTGCTGGGCCACAGCGCAGGCGACGAACTGCTGATGCAGGCCGCCGCCCGCATCCTCGCTGCGGTAGGCACCGAAGGCCTGGTGGCGCGCTTCGGCGGCGACGAGTTCCTGGTGATCTGCGACGCCAGCGGCGATCCGGCGCAACCCGAACGCCTGGCCGATGCGGTGTTGGGCGCGTTCGCCGATTCCTTCCGCTTCGGCAAGGACGAGTTCGCCATCACCGCCAGCATCGGCATCGCGCGCGCGCCAACCGACGGATTGCGCCCGCAGCAGCTGATCCAGAACGCCGACATCGCCATGTATGACAGCAAGCACCGCGCGCGCAACGCGTGGCAGGCGTTCACTCCGGAGCTCGCGCGCCGGCAGCAGGACCGTCTGCAGATCGAAACGCAGCTGCGGCGTGCGGTGGACAACGAGGAATTCCGGCTGGTCTACCAGCCGCAGGTCGACCTCCGGCGCGGCCATATCGTCGCCGCCGAAGCGCTGATCCGCTGGCAGAACCATCAACTGGGCGAACTGCGTCCCGATCTTTTCATCAGCCATGCCGAAACCACCGGCGACATCGTGCGCATCGGCAGCTGGGTGCTGCGCGAAGCCTGCCGGCAGGTTCGCGAATGGCACGATCAGGGCCTGGGCATCGTGCGGGTGGCGGTCAACGTTTCCTATCGCCAGTTCGCCGGCGACGAACTGGCGGAAAACGTGCGCGCGGTCCTGGCCGAATACGACCTTCCCGGCTCGGCGCTGGAACTGGAATTCACCGAACGCGTGTTGATCGAGGACGCCCCGGCCACGCTCAAGACTTTCGCCGAACTGCGCGAATTGGGCGTGGTGCTGACCATCGACGATTTCGGCGAAGGTTATAGCGCGCTCAACTATCTGCGCCGCCTGCCCATCCATGGGCTCAAGCTCAGCCAGCTGTTCACCGAGGGCGTGCCCAACAACCGTTCCGATGTGGCGGTCTGCCAGGCGGTCTCGGCGATCGCGCGCAGCCTCGGCCTGGCGCTGGTGGCCGAAGGCGTGGAATCGGAAGCGCAGCGCCAGTTCCTGCTGCAGCTCGGAGTACCGGTCGGTCAGGGCTTCCTGTTCGCGCCCGGACTATCGCCCGATGAATTCGCCAGTCGCCTGAGATCGCCGGAGGAACGCGTTTCCAATGCCTGAAGCCGCACCGTATTTATTACGCACTATCGAAACAAAAGACGACGCGACGATGGCCAGCATCATCCGCACGGTCATGCCGGAATTCGGCGCCACCGGCAGCGGCTTCGCCATCAACGACCCCGAAGTGGATTGGATGAGCCGTGCCTATGCGCAACCGCGCTCGGCCTACTTCGTCGTCGAACGCGACAGCAAGGTCATCGGCGGTGGCGGCGTCGCGCCGTTGGCTGGCGGCGATGAGGGTACTTGCGAGTTGCGCAAGATGTATTTCTTGCCCGAGGCCCGAGGCGTCGGTGCAGGCGCAGCGATGATGGACCGTTGCCTGCGAGCCGCACGCGAGTTCGGCTTCCGGCAGTGCTACCTGGAAACCCTGCGCGGCATGGACGCGGCCATGCGCCTGTACGAACGCACGGGGTTCCGTCGCCTGGATGCGCCGTTGGGCGCCACCGGCCATGGCGGTTGCAACGCGTTCTATCTCCTGGATCTTTGATTCCCTTCTCCCTCCGGGAGAAGGTGGCGCGTAGCGACGGATGAGGGAGGGAAAATTACTAGCCGACGAACCTTCGCTATGACCTGAAAGTCCATTCCCTCATCCGCCCTTCGGGCACCTTCTCCCGGAGGGAGAAGGAACCACCGCTATCGCGTAAAATGCCGGTTTTCCCGAATCGGGCTCTTCCATGCAGCTTTCCAATACCCGCGCCGTCATTACCGGCGGCGTTTCCGGCCTGGGCCTTGCCGTCGCCCGGCATCTGGTCGCCCAGGGCGGCAAAGTCGCCCTGTTCGACGTCAACGACGCCAAGGGTGCGGAGGCCGTCGCGGCGCTGGGCGAAAGCAACGCGCACTACTTCCGCACCGATGTTACCGACGAGACCGGCGTAGTGGCCAATATCGCCGCCGCCGGGGAATTCCTGGGCGGATTGAATGCCGCGATCAATTGCGCCGGCATCCTAGGCGCCGGGCGCGTGCTAGGCAAAGAAGCGCCGATGCCGCTGTCGAATTTCCAGGCGACCGTGATGGTCAATCTGGTCGGCAGCTTCAACGTGGCCAAGGCCGCCGCCAACCTGATGCAGCACAACGCCGCGGGCGAAGACGGCGAGCGCGGCGTCATCGTCAATACGGCTAGCGTGGCCGCCTACGAAGGCCAGATCGGCCAAGCGGCGTATTCGGCGTCCAAGGGCGGCGTGGTCGGCATGACCTTGCCGATGGCGCGCGAACTTTCCCGTTTCGGCATCCGCGTGATGACGGTGGCGCCTGGCATCTTCTGGACGCCGATGGTCGACGGCATGTCCGAGGAAGTGCAGAAATCGCTCGGCGCTTCGATCCCCTTCCCGGCGCGTCTGGGCAGGCCGGAAGAATTCGCCGAGACGGTGGCGTTCATCGTGCAGAACCGCTATCTCAACGGCGAAACCATCCGCTTGGATGGCGCCGTCCGACTGGCGCCCAAGTAACGCATCGCGCCTCCATGCCCCGACAACAACCTACGACATAGAAAACCAATGAAAGCCCACGAAATCAAGAAAGGCAACGTCTTCGAACACAACGGCACCGTCTACCAGGTACGCGATATCGAGCGCAGCTCGCCGCAAGGCCGTGGCGGCAACGTCAAGTACCGCTTCACCCTGTACAGCGTACCGGGCGCGGTGAAATACGACCTCAGCGTGGGCGCCGACGACGAACTGAAGGAAGTGGAGATGTCGCGCCGCCAAGCCACGTATTCGTACAAGGACGGCGACGCCTTCGTGTTCCTGGACGACGAGGACTACACACCCTACACCTTCGACGCCGACGTGATCGGCGATGACGCGGGGTACATCGCCGACGGCCTGGCCGGCAGCTACGTGCAGATCATCGACGACCAGCCCGTCGCCCTGCAGTTGCCGCAGCACGTGACCCTGGAAGTAGTGGAAACCCCGCCGGAACTGAAAGGCGGCAGCGCCACCAAGCGGCCCAAGCCGGCCAAGCTCAGCACCGGCCTGGAGATCATGGTGCCGGAGTACATCGTTAACGGCGAACGGGTGCTGGTGAATACGACCACGGGCGAGTTCGGCGGGCGGGCGGACTGACGCTTGTCCTTGCTTCCCCTCTCCCTTGATGGGAGAGGGTGGCCGAAGGCCGGGAGAGGGTGAGCCGGAGCCAATAACCGTGAATTGCCGCGAGGTGTCGAGTGATGCGAAGCCAAAAGCACGCATCGCTGCGCTCGTGCTCCCCTCTCCTGCCCCCGTATCAAGTACGGGGCAGGCTCTTCGGGCATCCTCCCCCACAAGGGGAGAGGAGAAAGCATCGTATTTCAGTCCCGCCGAGCGATTTGCCCATCGCTTACTACAGCTGCAACCCACCCTGCTCCTTGTGCAATCTACGCAATCGTTCGCCCAACAAGGCGATGTTGGCTTCGGTTCCCTCCAGCATCGACCTGCGCTCGGGCGACAGCCATCGGCGCGCATCGGCACGCAAGGCAACGCCCTGCTGTTTCAACTGTGCGACATATTGTTCGCTCTCCCGCCCTATTGCCTTGCGCTCGTCAGCTTGCGGTAGTCCATAACCGCTATTCGACAGCAAGGCCGCCGGACGACTGAGAAAGCCCTCCAGGCGCAGAAAATCACGCAATGCGGCGTCTCCAGCGAAACCATCGGCACCCTGTTGCACCTCTTTCCCGAAGTAGCGGCGCTTGAGTTCGTCGCGCACCAGTAATTCCTGCTGTCGCAGCGCCGCTTCCTCAAGTAACAGCAACGCCGCGCTGGTGCGCAGAGCCTGTCCCGGACTCGATCCGGGGTCTGCCCGCTCTAGCCACGGCGCTCGTTCGGCAGGCGGAAGTTCCAGCCATTGCTGCACCCGTTTTTGCGGCAGCGACAATCCTTCGCGGGCCACCTCGAACATAGCCTGGTAATGCACGCTCGCGGATTCGAAGCGATAACCCAGGCGCAAAGCCTCCGCCGGATCGTCCAGCACCGAGGCATCGGCGACCCCGACCTTCTTCAACCGCCGCAACAAACCGGTCGGAGTGACGCTGGCCAACGATTCGCCGGCCAGGCGCGGCACGCCATCATGCAGCAGCTTGAAGGTCTCTACCGCGCAGTTGTTGCTGAGGAAATAGTAACGGCCGTCGTAGGTCCAGTGGGCTTGCGCGGCGCGTTCCAGCAGGCCGGCGATTTCTTCCCGGTCCAATCGCAGCGGAATCGATTGCAGTCCGCGCAGTTCGATCTTGGTGTATTCGTCGATCACCTGTTCCAGCGGCAACAGGAACAGCCGCGACGGATACGAACCTGTGAGCCCGCGCCAGCTGGAAATCTGCACATCGTCGACGAAGGCGCGGAACGACAACACGCGGTGATAGCGCAGGTCCAGACGGCACTCCGGCCCCGGCGGGCGGCCCGGCGCGCAGATTACCAACCGCAGCATGCTGTGGCCCCAACGGCTCATCGGCTGCTCGTTGGCCTCGGCCAGCAGGTAGTCGACCGCGTACACGCGCGACGGCTCCAGTTGCAGCAACGCCGCCTCGCCGTCATCGGCGTCGGCCTGCAGAAATACCTGCCCTAGCGCGCAATCAGCCTGTGCGGGCGCCCAGTCGAAGTGCTCGGAGAAAAAACGATGCAGAGCCGGCCGTCTGCACGCGTAATCCGGATCCAGCAGGAAATGCTCGAGGTTGACGGCAACGAACTCCGATGCCCGAGTCAGCTCATAACGATCCGGGCTGCGGTCGCTGAAAGCGTTGTGCGAGGTCCGCAAGCCCAATCGCATGGGACTCACCTGCCAACCAGCCAGATCCAGCAGGCGTGGACTGCGCGACAACCGGCCTTGCGCCGTGCGGTCGTAGAAATGCGCGAGTTCATGGACCACGGCCGACAGCGCCGCGCGCGTAGCCGGTTCATCGGCCCCAGCGCCCGTCGGCCGCGCCATCCAACCGTCAAGCAGCGCACGATTCAACAGCAGGCGTCGCGCCCGGGCGCGTCCATGGATCTGCGCAGGCAAGTCATGGCGCCAGACCACCGGAATGCGATCCAGAGCGGCTATCCAAGCCGGAGGCAGCCGCTGCACCGCCGCATCCAGCAGTTGCTGGGTGGCCGCGGCTTCTTTAGCGGTCAGCGGTCCGGCTTCGGGCAGCAATTGCAGTTCGGCCCGCGCATTTCCTGCACAGGCCAGCATGCACAACGCCAGCCACAACCCCGGCCCGCGACGCGGGCTCACAAAGCCAGGATGGCCTGCGCGAGCTGCATATCGCTGGCCTTGCGCGCGGCCGGATCGCGCTCGCGCAGCTGACGCAGAGCCGCTTCCAACCGAGCGCCGCGGATACGCCCTTCGCTGGCGACGAAGCTGGCAGCGTCGTCGCGCGCGCGCAGCACCACCTTGTCGTCGCCCGAAGTGCTTCCGGAGGAAGCCGAAGAGCCAGCGGAAGACGCGCCAGCGGAAGAGCCCGCGAAGCTGGAAGCCAAAGCCGGAGCGGAAAGCGCCAGCAACGAGCAGATCAGGATCGTTCGAATCATCTTTTAATTCCGCAGAGTGGGGGAAGAAGGCCGCCCGAAAGACGAGCCATGCAAGATTACCTGCACGCCCGTCACCCGAGCTGAACCGCCATCACCTTGCCGAAATCCCGGCGCATCGGCTCCGCATCTCAGGCGTCGAAAAGCTTGCCCGGGTTCATCAACCCCTCCGGATCCAGCACCCGCTTGATGCCGCGCATCATCTCGATCTCGGCCACGCTGCGCGTGCTTTCCAGATAGCCCTTCTTCACCAGGCCGATACCGTGTTCGGCGGAAATGCTGCCTTCGTGGCGTTTCAACGATTCGGCCAACAGTTTGGTCACCTGCTCGCATTGGCTTACGAACTCCGCGTCGTCCAAGCCATCCGGCTTCAGCACGTTGATGTGCAGATTGCCGTCGCCGATGTGGCCGAACCAAACCACATCGAAATGCGGATAGGCCTCGCCTAGCAGCTTCTGGGTTTCCTCGAGGAATGCGGGCATCGCCGAAATACGCACCGACACGTCGTTCTTGTACGGCTTGTATCGCGCCAAGCTCTCGGTGATGCCCTCGCGTAACCGCCACAACTGCGCGGCCTGCGCATCGCTTTGGCTGATAACGCCATCGCTGACCCAGCCGTTGTCCATGCAGGTTTCGAACGCGGCCATCGCCGCCGCTTCCTGCACCTCGTCGCCGGAGGCGAACTCGGTGACCACATAGTACGGATGCGTTTCCTCGAAAGGTTTTTGCGCCCCGTGCGCCAGCACGTGGTGCAGCGCGCGGTCGGTGAAGAACTCGAAAGCCTCCAGCTGCAGCCTTTCGCGGAAGGCGGAAAACACCTGCATCAGGACCTCGAACGAAGGCAGCGCCAGCAGCATCACATTGGAGGGCGGCGGCGGATCGGTCAGGCGCAGAGTCGCCTCCACCACGATGCCCAGCGTGCCTTCCGAAGCGATCATCAGATGGCGCAGGTCGTAGCCGCTGGAGTTCTTGACCAGGCCCCGGTTGAGATCCAGCAACTCGCCGGTACCGGTCACCACTTTCATGCCGGCGATCCATTCGCGGGTGTTGCCGTAACGGATTACACGGATCCCGCCGGCATTGGTGGCGATGTTGCCGCCGATGGAACACGAACCGCGCGCGGCGAAATCCACCGGGTACTCCAGTCCCTGCTCGCCTGCCGCGTTGTGCACCGCCTCCAGGGCGATGCCCGGCTGCACGGTGAGCGTGCGATCGACCGCGTTGAAGTCCAGCACGCGGTTCATGCGTTCCAGGCTGAGCACCAGTTCTCCGTTGGCTGCGACCGCGCCGCCGGATAGGCCTGTGCGCCCACCGGAAGGCACGATCGCAACCCGGTGCTGGCAGGCCCAGCGGACGACCGCCTGCACTTCCTCGATGGACCCCGGCAGCGCGATCGCCAGCGGCGCCGGCGTCCAGCGCCGGGTCCAGTCGCGGCCGTAGTGCTCCAGGTCGGCGGGATCGGTTTTCACGCGCAGCGCCGGCACGGCTTGCAGCAGGTCGGTCAGGCGCGGGTCGCTCATGGGAAACCGATACGGGGTGGGGCCGACAGCGTGCCAGCCGGGGCCGCCAGCGTCCAGTTCCGCAGCGCAGCAAAGGCCCGTCCCTTCTGGCATAGTGACCGCCCCGCCGTCGGACGCCTGCCTGCCCGCATGTCAAAGAAGAAGACCTCGTACCCCAAGCAGGACATCCGCATCCTGTTGCTGGAAGGCGTCAGCCAGACCGCCATCGATACCTTCCGCGCCGCGGGTTATTCGCAGATCGAGGTGCATGCCAAATCGCTGCCGGAGGACGAGTTGAAGGCGCGCATCGCCGACGCCCATATCGTCGGCATCCGTTCGCGCACCCAGCTGACGGAAGAAGTCCTGGCCAATGCGCGCCGGCTGATGGCCATCGGCTGCTTCTGCATCGGCACCAATCAGGTAGACGTGGACGCGGCGGAATTGGCCGGCATCCCGGTGTTCAACGCGCCCTACTCCAACACCCGCAGCGTGGCCGAGCTGGTGATCGCCGAGGCGATCATGCTGATGCGCGGCATTCCGCAGAAGAGCGCCGAATGCCATCGCGGCGGCTGGTCAAAATCCGCCGCCGGCAGCCATGAGGCGCGCGGCAAGACCCTGGGGATCGTCGGCTACGGCCATATCGGCACCCAGGTGGGCGTGCTGGCCGAGGCCATCGGCATGAACGTGGTCTTCCACGATATCGAGACCAAGCTGTCGCTGGGCAATGCGCGTTCTTCGCTGAGCCTGGACGATCTGCTGGAACGCTCGGACGTGGTCACCCTGCACGTGCCGGAAACACCGGCGACCAAGAACATGTTCGGCGCAACGCAGATCGCGAAGATGAAGCGCGGCGCGCACCTGATCAACGCCTCGCGCGGCACCGTGGTGGACATCGACGCGCTCAGCGCGGCGCTGGAATCGGGACAGGTGGGCGGGGCCGCCGTGGACGTATTCCCGGTCGAACCCAAAGGCAACGACGACGCCTTCGTCTCGCCGCTGGCCGGCAAGGACAATGTGATCCTGACCCCGCATGTCGGCGGCAGCACCCTGGAAGCGCAGGACAACATCGGCATCGAGGTGGCGGCCAAACTGGTGCGCTATAGCGACAACGGTTCGACCCTGTCCGCGGTGAATTTCCCGGAAGTGACTCTGCCCGAGCACGCGGCCAGCCACCGCCTGCTGCACATCCATCGCAACGTGCCCGGCATTCTGTCGCAGATCAACGACATCTTCGGCAAGCACGGCATCAACATCGACGGCCAGTTCCTGCGCACCGATGCCAAGGTGGGCTATGTGGTGATCGACGTGTCGGCCACCGATCTGCAGGCGGTGGACCTGAAGGAAGCGCTGATGGCGATTCCCGGCACCCTGCGCACCCGCGTCCTGTATTGAAGGTAGGGGCGTGCGGGCGGGATGGCGTAGGAGCGACGTGAGTCGCGACTAATTCGCCGGCAATGTTTCACGTTGCTCCCGTGGCACCTAACCACTTCCTGGCCATCCGGCTCAGCGATTCGTCGGAGTCCTGCGCCACTTCGTCGATCCGCCGCCAGGCCAGGTCGTGGGATTCGTCGCTGACCACGTAATTTTCGTCGCTGCCGGCGCGCACAACATAGCGCACGTCGTAATGCCAGTGGCCGGGCACCTCTTTGCGTTCGGGAATCCAGTGGCGGTCCAGGTCGAAGATGCTTCCGGTCTCAACCGACAATCCCGGCAAACCGGATTCTTCCTCAGCCTCCTTCAGCGCCACCTGGGCCAGGTCGCGGTCGCCATCGGCATGTCCGCCGAGCTGCAGCCAGCGCTCCAGCTTGCGGTGATGGGTCATCAGGATGCGGCTGCCATCGGCGCTGACCAGCCAGGCCGCGCCCGTGAAGTGGCCCTCCAGGCGTTCGCGCAGGAAGGGGTCCTGCGGGTCGTCCAGCAACGCCAGGAACGATCGGACCGTGTCGGTTTCAGCGGGCCAGCGCCGCTGGTAATCGGCGAGTTGCTGCGCGAGCAAAGGCACGGCCTGTATCGGTTGCGACATGAGCGAACCCGGTTCCCTGTATCCCTATTCAGGCTCGCATTATCGCCCGACACAAGTCCGCGGCGCTTGTGCGACCAAAGTGTGACGGGTAAGGTTCGGCAAACCCGTTCCGGCCATTCGCTGCCGGTCACGGCCTGCAGATCAACGGCACTGGGGAATCACCGAATGTCATCTTGGCGTGTAAAACCGCTCGATCAAATCCTTGCCACCGCCGAGAAAAAGTCGCTCAAACGACAGCTCGGCGCCTTCCAACTGACCATGCTCGGCATCGGCGCCATCATCGGCACCGGTATCTTCGTGCTGACCGCTGAAGCCGGCCAGAAAGCGGGTCCGGCCATGATGGTCGCGTTCGTGATCGCCGCGGTGGTCTGCGGTCTGGCGGCGCTGGCCTACTCCGAGTTGGCCGCGATGGTCCCGGTCTCCGGTTCCGCCTATACCTATACCTATGCAGTGTTGGGCGAGGCGCTGGCCTGGTCGGTGGGTTGGGCACTGGTGCTCGAATATGCGATCGCCGCGGGTGCGGTGGCAGTGGGCTGGTCCGGTTACATGAACGGCCTGCTGATGAGCGCCGGATATCCTATTCCCGAAGCGCTACGAACGGGTCCTTACGCTGGCGGCACCTTCAACCTGCTCGCGTTCCTGATCTCGCTGGTGGTCACGTTCCTGCTGGTCATCGGTACCTCCAAGTCGGCCAAAGTCAATGCGGTCTTGGTGAGCATCAAGGTCGTCGCATTAACCGCTTTCATCATCATCGCGGTGCCCGCCGCGCAAGACGCCAACTTCAAGCCGTTCTTCCCCACCGGCTGGGGTAGCCCGCTGGGCGGCGTCGGCGTCCTTGGCGCAGCCGCGTCGATCTTCTTCGCCTATGTAGGCTTCGATGCCGTCTCCACGGCAGCCGAAGAAACCAAGAATCCCAACCGCAACATCCCGATCGGCCTCATCGCTTCGTTGGGTGTGTGCACAGTGTTCTACATGCTGGTCAGCTATGGCGCAGTGGGCGCCGGTGGCGCGCAGCCGATGATGGGCGCCAACGGACTCGCATTGCATCCGGGCACGCCCGAACTCGCCGCGGCCTGCAAAGGCAGCACAGAGCTGGTCTGCAGCAACGAGCCACTGGCACACGTGTTGCGCATGCTTGGGTTCGCCAAGTGGGGTAACGCCATTGGCATCGCCGCTGCGCTGGCGCTGCCGTCGGTCATCCTGATGATGATCTTCGGCCAGACCCGCATTTTCTTCACCATGTCGCGCGACGGCCTGCTGCCGCAGGTTCTGTCCAAAGTGCACCCGCGTTTCCACACGCCGCACGTGGTCACCATTATCACCGGCCTGTTTGTTTCCCTGTTCGCCGCGTTGTTCCCGGTCGGCATCCTGGCCGACATCTCCAACTCGGGCACGCTGTTCGCCTTCATGATGGTTTCCATCGGCGTACTGGTGCTGCGCAAGACCCAGCCCGACCGTCCGCGCCCGTTCCGCACGCCCCTGGTGTGGGTGGTCTGCCCGCTGGCAGTGTTCGGCTGCATCCTGCTGTTCCTGAACCTCTCCATGTACACCATCAGCCTGTTCCTCGGCTGGGCCGTGATCGGCGCGCTGGTCTATGCGTTCTATGGCTACCGCAAGAGCGAACTCGCGCCCGGCAGCGTCGCCTACAAGGCGGCGGCGGACGCCAAGCTGGAACCGGAACCTTCGTTCCACGAAGGCCCACAGGCCTGAGTCGATACTTCGGCAACAAGAAAACGGCGCGGACATCCGCGCCGTTTTCGTTTGTCGCCCCGATTTTGTAAACTCGGCGCATGAGTGCTGTCCCTTACAACCCCGCCCGCCTGCAGGAACTCGCGCAGGAAATCATCGCCAACGTGCGCGAGCTGTCGCAGGCCGGCTGGACGCCCGCGACCAGCAGCAATTTCTCCGAACGCCTGGACGACCGTCACGCGGCGATCACCGTTTCGGGACGCGACAAGGGCCGGCTTAGGCTCGACGACATCATGGTGGTCGACTTCGACGGCCAGGGCGTGGCCACCGAACACCGCCCTTCCGCCGAAACCCTGCTGCATACCCAGCTCTACCGGCGCTACCCGGAAATCGGCTGCGTCCTGCACACCCATTCTCCGGTGCAGACCATCGCCTCGCGCCTGTATGCCGGCGCTGGCCATATCCGCCTGGAAGGCTACGAACTGCTGAAGGCTTTCCACGGCAACACCACCCACGACGACACCATCGACGTGCCCGTGTTCGCCAACACCCAGGACATGCACACCCTGGCCGCCCAGGTAGACGCCCTGCTGGACCGCAAGCCGCTATGGGGCTACCTGATCGACGGCCACGGCCTGTACGCCTGGGGCCGCGACATGGCCGAAGCGCGCAGACACCTGGAGGCGTTCGAGTTCCTGTTCCACTGCGAGCTGGAGCTGCGCAAGCTGGGCTGTCGCGGATGAAACATGAAACAGCTGTGGGTTGTGGGGTGGGAGCGCCGTCCCGGCGCGAGCTCTTGCTCCTGGCATCACAAAGCTAAAGGCAGAAGCTCGCGCCGAGACGGCGCTCCCACATCCAATTTTCTTTTGCGGCTGCGGCCCTCATTGATTGGGCACAGGCGTTTGCTACGCTTACCCCATCCCACGACACTCGAGCCCCGCCATGAGCCGTCTGCGCATCTTCGACGAGAACAATCCGGCCACACCGGAATTCGCCAGCTTCGACCCGGACTTCATCGCCACCGAGCTGTACAAGATCGGCGTCACCTTCGAGCGCTGGAAGGCCGCGCATCCGCTCGCGCCCGGCGCGAGCCCGGAGGAAGTGATGGCGGCGTACAAGACCGATATCGACCGCTTGATCGCAGAGCGCGGCTTCAAGACCGTGGACGTGGTCAGCATCGCGCCGGACAACCCGCAACGCGAAGCGATGCGCGCCAAATTCCTGGACGAGCACTATCACAAGGAAGACGAAGTGCGTTTCTTCGTCGCCGGCTCCGGCCTGTTCACCCTGCATGTGAACGGCAAGGTCTACGAAGTGGAATGCGTGCAGGACGATCTGATCGCGGTACCCGACAGCACGCTGCACTGGTTCGACATGGGCGAGCAGCCCAGCTTCATCGCCATCCGCTTCTTTACCGAGCCGGACGGCTGGGTAGGCCATTTCACCGGCGAAGAGATCGCCAAGAAATTCCCCCGCTACGAACCCGGTAAATCCTCCTGAACGCGCCGCACGCCATCCTCACCGATATCGAGGGCACCACCAGCAGCATCTCCTTCATCAAGGACGTGTTGTTCCCCTACGCGCGCAACGCCCTGCCCGGCTTCGTCGCCCGGCACGGCAAGGAAGAAGAGGTACGGCGCTGGCTGGACGCAGTGGCGATCGAACACGGCAGCATCTGCAGCGACGAGGTGATCGTGGAGACGCTGCAGGGCTGGATCGACCAGGACCGCAAGCACACCGCGCTCAAGGCCTTGCAGGGCATGATCTGGGAAGCCGGCTATCGCGATGCCGAATTCACCGCGCCCATCTACGCCGATGTCGCGCCCGCGCTGCGCCAGTGGCGCGGCTCGGGATTGCCGCTCTACGTGTATTCGTCCGGCTCGGTGCCGGCGCAGAAGCTGTTCTTCGGCCATAGCGACGCGGGCGATCTGACTCCGCTGTTTTCCGGCTGGTTCGATACCGAAGTGGGCGGCAAACGCGAAGCCGGCAGCTACGAGGCGATCGCCGCGCGCATCGGCATCGATGCCTCGGAGATCCTGTTCCTGTCCGATGTGGTGGAGGAGCTGGACGCCGCGCGCATCGCCGGCATGCAGACCGTGCTGGTGGACCGGCGCGAGGACTATCCGCAACCACGCGACGGTGCCGCCGCGCACGATCATCCGCGTGCCACCAGCTTCGCCGACATCTTGCTTCCCGCCTGAGTCTGACCCCGATGCCTTCTGCGAAAGCGGCGACGCTGAGCGGTTTGCTCGCCATCGTCCTGTGGTCGTCCCTGGCGCTGCTGACCACCTCGACCGACGGACTGCCGCCGTTCGAGGTACTGACGCTCGGTTTCGGCTTCGCAGCCGCTTTCGGCTTCCTGCGTACCGCGCTTCGCGGTCGCGACGGTTGGCGGCAACTGCGCCAGCCGTGGTCCGCGCTGGGCCTCACCACTGCCGCGCTCTTCGGTTACCACGCGCTCTACTTCATCGCACTGAAACGCGCGCCGGCGGTCGAAGCCAACCTGCTCAACTACCTGTGGCCGCTGCTGATCGTGCTGTTCGCCGCCCTGTTGCCCGGCGTACGCGTGCGCGGCCTGCAGATCGCGGGGACGTTGCTGGGACTGGTCGCCGCCGTCGTGCTGGTCACCCGTGGGAGCGGCATCGAAATACAGCCGCGTTATCTGCCCGGCTATTTCGCTGCGCTGGGTGCGGCGGTGATCTGGGCCGCCTATTCGGTGCTCAACCGCCGCCATGCGCAGGTACCGAGCGAGGCGATCATCGCGGCCTGCGCCCTGGTCGCATTGTTCGGACTGCTGGCCCATCTCGGATTCGAGCGGACTGTCATGCCGAGTTTTCCGCAATGGCTGGTGCTTGCGCTGATGGGCATCGGCCCGGTGGGCGCCGCCTTCCTGCTCTGGGACCACGGCACCAAACATGGCGACATCGCGGTGCTGGGCAGCCTTTCCTATCTGGCGCCGTTGTTGTCCACCTTGTTGTTGGTACTGGCCGGGCGCGCCGAGCCGCACTGGTCGCAGGCGGCCGCTATCGGACTGCTGATGCTGGGCGCGTGGTTGAGTCTGCGCAGGCCTACGCCGGAACAGTCCTGACCTACTACGACAGCACTCAACCACTCAGCCTGTCATCCCGAGCGCAGCGAGGGATCTGCTGTTGAAGCCGTCAAGCAGATCCCTCGCTGCGCTCGGGATGACAAGGAGTCAGTGGATCTTCTCGCCCCTGGCCAGCATTTCCACGAATTTCTCCGCGCGCGCGATCCGGGTCTCCGGTTTCTTCGCCGTATGCACGCGCCAGCAGAAGGCATAACGGTTGGTCCTGTCGAGTTGATCGAAGAACGCCTTGGCCTTCTTGTTCTTTTTCAACGCGGCGGCCAGTTCCTCGGGTACTTCCATATCGGAGAAGCTGCGGTAGGCGGCTTCCCAACGGCCATCGGCCTTCGCGGCTTCGACCTCGCGCAGGCCGCCGGACTGCATGCGGCCTGCGGCAATCAGCCGTTCGACATGGCCGATGTTGATCTTCGACCACAGGCTGCGCGGCCGGCGCGGGGTGAAGCGCTGCAGGAAGAACTGTTCGTCGTGTCCCCGCTTCTGCCCATCGATCCAACCGTGGCATAGCGCCACCTCCAGGGCTTGGGCGTAGTTCACCGAGGCGATGCCCGAATCCTTCTTGGCGATCCGCAGCCAGATGCCCCTCCCGCCCGCGTTCGCGACCAGCCATTGCTCCCAGGCTTCCGGGTCCTTGAAATGCTGGATGGGCAAGTCGTCGGGTACGGGCATGGCTTACTCCGCAGCTTCCTGCAATCGATAGGTGGAGCTTGCCGTCTGTTCGCCGCGCCCTTGATCGTGCACGCGTACTTCGATCCGATGTTCGCCCACGCCCAGATCGGTAGGCAAGGCGCCGCGCCACAGGTGCTTCGAGGGCTCGGCTTCGGGCGAGCGGTCGTAGCCGCGCAGCGCTTCGGCGCCGTCGTCGCGGGCGTTTTCCGCCAACAGGTTCGGGTCGGCTTGGCGAACGAGGGACATCGGCTTCCATGGCGTTCCATCGACGCGATATTCCACCTTGGTATCGTCCTGACCCATGAACACGTTGGCATAAACCGCGAATGCGGGATAGGCGCCCTTCCTCAGTACTTTAGGCGCATGCAGGGACAGCGCGCGGTCGGGATCGCGAGCAGGATGCCAAGCCAGCGCGTAGGCGCCGCCGGCGCGCACCTGCAGGCTCGCGTAGCCGTTGGGAGTGCCATCGGCCATGGTCGCGTCCGGGATGCCTTGCGCGTCTTTCGCACCCGACCAGAATGCGCCGCAGACCGCACCGACGTTGTATTCGTGCAGCGGCACGCTGCCGTGCCAGCCGCTAACCGCGCCGTGATACACGTGCTGCTGGGTGTGGCTGTGACCGCTGAGCAGCAGCACATGCGGGAAGTCCTTGAGCAATGCGAACAGCCGCGCGCGGTCGGCATGGCGGAAAGTTTCGACGCCGGGCTTGGCATCGAAGAACGGGATGTGCACGCCGATCACCAGCAGTCGATCTTTGGTCACGGTGGGCAGATAGGCCTGCAGGAAAGCGAACTGGTCTTCGCGCAGCCCGCCGATGTAGGCGGGCTTCTGACCAGGCCGATAGATCACATCGTCCAGGCCAATGAACACCGCTTCCCGTTCTTCCCACGCGAAGGTGTCCGGGCCGTAGGTATTGCGGAAGGTGAGCAGCGATTCCTCGTCGTGACGGGCGTCGAAATCAAGATCGTGGTTGCCGGCTATATGCAGCCAGGGAACCTGCAGCATTCGCGTGACCTGATTCAGTTGCGGATACAGCGAGAGATCGTCGTTGACCACATCGCCCAGGGTCAGCCCAAGGCGCGCGCGCTGTTTGCCGACCAAGGGCTCGACGATGTCGCGCTTGTAGTAGTCAATGTCGGTTTTGCTCTTGGTCTGGGTGTCGGAAAAGACCAGCACTTCCAACGGGGCTCCACCGTCCTCAGCGACCGCCTGCGCAGGCCACAGGCCGAAATTCCTGCAAGCAGACCGGGTGGCGGGAATGCCGCCGTACTTGAGCTTGGGCCCCTGCTCGCTACGCAGGTTGCTCCAGAAATCCGGCAGGCCGTCCGCGCGCGCGGGAAATTCATAGCCCGCGGGTTTGATCACGAACAGGGTGCGGCCTTCAATTGGCGGCAAGTGGTAAATGCCCGCCTCATCGGTCGTTGCGAGACGGGCGCCGTCGGAAACCTTGATGCCGGCGAGCGGTTTCTCGTTTGCGTCGATGGTGCCGCTGCGGTTGCTGTCCTCCCATACTTTCCCCTCGCTGCAGGAAGGCTTTCCCCAAGCGGGAGAGGCCACCAATAGAAGGACAAGCATGGCGGACAAGTTGTGCATCGGCGACTCCGGATAGGCGACGATCCAAGATTAGCAGGCACGTTCGGGCGTTGGCTCGCGACTTACGTCGCTCCTACAGGCGAATATACAGGCCAATACGGGGCTCTATGCCTTGTGGCGATCACGCAGCAGGGCCGACACATCCTGCAGCGACAGGCCGCGGGCACGCAGTAACACCAGCAGGTGGAACACAAGATCAGCCGATTCGCCCAGCAAGGCGGCATCGTCTTGGGCGACTGCGGCCAGCGCGGTCTCCACGCCCTCTTCGCCCACCTTCTGCGCGATGCGGCGAACGCCTTCTTCGAACAACGCCGTCGTGTAACTGCCCGCAGGACGATCGCGCCCGCGCTGGGCCACCAGCGCATCCAGATCGGCGAGAAAGCTCGAGGGCGCCTCAGGAAAGCAACTGTCGCGCTGCAGATGGCAGGTGGGACCTTGCGGACGCGCGAGCACCAGCAGCGTGTCGTTATCGCAATCGGCCTGGAGGGAAACGAGCTCCAGCACGTGGCCGGAGGTTTCGCCCTTCTTCCACAGGCGCTGCTTGCTACGGCTGTAGAAAGTAACATGGCCGCTGCTCTGCGTGGCCGCCAGCGCCTCGGCATTCATGTAACCCAGCATCAGCACGCGCAGGTTGCCGGCGTCTTGCACGATTGCGGGCAACAGGCCGTCGCCCTTGGCCCAATCCAACGTTTGCAGGTCATCCGACATCGCGCACCTCGATTTGCCGTGAGCGCAGGTAGCGCTTGAGTTCCGGGATTGCGATCTGGCCGCTGTGGAAAACGCTGGCCGCCAGCGCCCCATCGACGTCGGCCTGCTGGAAGACCTGCTCGAAATGCTCGAGGGTTCCCGCGCCTCCGGAAGCCACCAGCGGCACCGCGCAAAGCGCCCGCGCCGCTGTGAGCTGCTCGACATCGTAACCGCGTCTTACCCCGTCGCTATCCATGCAGTTCAGCACGATCTCGCCGGCCCCCAGTCGTTGCGCCTCGACCACCCAGTCCAAGGTGCGGATCGGCAGCGCCCGCGTTTTCGACGGATCGCCGGTATTGCTGCGCACCCGCCATTGGCCGTCCGCTTCGCGGACCGAGTCGATGCCGACGACGATGCACTGCACACCGAACGCATCGGCGAGTTCGGATATCAAGGCAGGCCGTTCCAACGCGGGGCTGTTGATCGATATCTTGTCCGCGCCCGCGTAAAGCACGGCGCGCGCGGTTTCCACATCGCGGATGCCGCCTGCGACGCAGAACGGGATATCCAGCAGTGCGGAGACGCGGCCGACCCAGGCGTGATCCACCGAACGCCCTTCCGGGCTGGCGCCGATGTCGTAGAACACCAGTTCGTCCGCGCCCTCGTCGCGATAGCGCAGCGCCAGTTCGGCGATATCTCCCATATCCACGTGATCGCGGAAGCGCACGCCTTTGACCACGCGTCCGTCGCGCACGTCCAGGCAGGGAATGATCCGGCGGCTCAGCATGCCAGCGCCTCGGCCAGGTCGAGTTTTCCTTCCAGCAACGCGCGTCCCAGCACGATGCCCGCGCAACCCTGCCGCTTGGCCGCCACCACATCGGCGATTTCGCGAACGCCGCCGGAGGCCTGCACCTGCAGCGCAGGCGCGATCGCTTGGAGGTGCGCGTAGAGCGCGGCATTGGGCCCGGACAGCATGCCGTCGCGAGCGATGTCCGTGCTCAACAGATGCTTCAGGCCACCATTGGCGTAGCGCACCGCCAGTGGGTCCAGCGTGGCCGAGGCGGTTTCGGTCCAGCCGTGAACCGGCAGCCGCCACACGTCCTGTTCGTCCTGACGCGCGTCGAGCGCCACGGTGATCCGCTCCACGCCGAATTCGGCGATCCATTCCAGCACCTGGTCCGGCTGCTGAACCGCCAGCGAACCCACCACCACGCGCGATGCTCCCGCCGCGAGCATGCGGACCACGTCGTCGCGCGAACGCACGCCGCCGCCGGTCTGCACCTTCAGGCCGGTGAAGGCGCAGATCTCCCGCAAAAGGGGCGCCAACGTATAGCCGCCCGCTTTGGCCGCATCCAGGTCGACCAGGTGCAACCACTTCGCGCCCTGCGCCGCATAGCGGCTTGCGGCGTCGAACGGATCGTGCCCGTAGGTCGTTTCCCGCTCGTAGTCGCCCTGCGCCAAGCGCACCACGCGCCCTTCACGGACGTCGATAGCCGGATAGACGGTGAATTCGCTCATGCCAGGTCCCGTTCAAGGAAGTTCTGCAGCAACCGTGCGCCGACCTTGGCCGATCGCTCCGGATGGAACTGCGCGCCAGACACGCGACCGCGCCGCACCACCGCGGCGAAGGCGACGCCGTGATCGCTGGAGAGCACGCAGTCCGCGGTCACCGGCGCCGCATAGCTGTGCACGAAATAGGCACGGTCGCCCGCTTCGATTCCCTCGCTGAGCGAGCTGGCGCGCAGGGGTTGCAGGGTATTCCAGCCCATGTGCGGAATACGGATGGCGCTGCTAACCGGCAGTTTCGCGACTTTCCCCGGAACCAGCCCGAGGCATTCCACATCGCCTTCTTCCGAGCGTTCGTACAACAGCTGCATGCCCACGCAGACGCCTAACAGCGGCCGCTCCAGATTGCGCAGGGTCTCCACCAGATCCAGTTCGCGCAGCCGCCCCATCACCATCGCGGCCGTACTGACGCCGGGCAGGATCACGCGATCGGCGTCGCGGATGATCTGCGCATCGCCGGTCAATGTCGCTTCCACGCCAAGACGCTGCAGCGCGAAGAGCACCGAACCGATATTCGCACCGCCCGCGTCGACCAGCGCCACCCGCATCAGAGCGCGCCCTTGGTGCTGGGCAACTCCAGACCTTCACGCCTGATCGCCTGGCGCAGGGCGCGGGCGAAGGACTTGAAGCAGGCCTCGACCTTGTGGTGATCGTTTTCTCCCTGCACCTGCAGGTTGAGGTTGAGGCCGGAGGCATCGCAAACAGAGCGGAAGAAATGCGGAACGAGTTCGGTAGGCAGGTCGCCGACGCGCTCGCGCTTGAACTCGCCAGAGAATACGAAATACGGCCGGCCGCTGAAATCCAGCGCGGCGGTGGCCAGCGTCTCGTCCATCGGCAAGGTGAAGCCATAGCGGCCGATGCCGCGCTTGTCGCCCAGCGCCTCCTTCAGGGCCTGTCCCAGCGCCAAACCGGTGTCCTCCACCGTGTGGTGCTCGTCGATATGCAGATCGCCCTCGGTGCGTATGCTCAAGGCGAAGCCGCCATGCTTTCCGATCTGTTCCAGCATGTGATCGAAGAACGGCAAGCCGGTGGTTATGGCCGGCTCGGAGATACGATCCAGATCCACATCCACCCTGATCCGCGTCTCTTTCGTGTTCCGCTGCACGAGGGAACGGCGCGGTGTGTCGGCCAATTCGTGGGCGATGCCCATCCAATCCCACTCGCCCCCGAATTGCGCGGTTTTCAGCTGGAATCCGCGGATGCGCAGGTTCGCGGCGAAGGCGATGTCGGTTTCCCGGTCGCCGACCATCGCCGAACGCGCCCAGTCGATGCTACGGTCCTGCAGATACGGCAGCATCAAACCGATGCCCGGCTTGCGCGTGGGCTTGTTCTCCTGTGGCCAGCTGCGGTCGATCAGCACCTCGCGGAACACGATACCCTGGCTCTCGAAGATCTGCAGCATCAGATTGTTGGGGCCGTCGAAGGACGCTTGCGGATAGGCGTCGGTCCCGAGTCCATCCTGGTTGGTGACGATCACGAACTGGTATCCGGCATCGCGCAGCCTCAGCAGCGCAGGCACCACATCCTTCACGAAGCGGATTTTCTCGTAGGCGTCGATCTGGAAATCGGAAGGCTCCTCGATCAGGGTGCCATCGCGATCGATGAACAGGATCGGAGTCATGCGGCGGCCTCCTGCAGGCGCAGAGCGGAGATCACGCGGTCGTTCTGCTCGGGCGAGCCGATGGTGATGCGCAGCGCGTCGCCCAGTTGCGGCGCCGCACGCTGGTCGCGAACCACCACTCCCGCGGACAACAGGGTGCGGAAGGCGGAGTCCGCGTCGCGGAAACGAACCAGCAGGTAGTTCCCTTGCGAGGGATAAACCCGCAACACTTCCGGCAGACCGGCAAGCGCGGCCTGCAGGCGGTCGCGTTCGGACTTCACCACGGCCACGCGTCTACGGGTTTCGGCCAGCGCCTGCGGCGATAGGCCAGCGAGCGCCAGTTCGGCACAGGGCGTGGGAACCGGATACGGCGCCTGGCAGCGGCGTAGCACCTCGATCAATTCGCTATCGGCGATGACTACGCCGATGCGCGCCGCCGCCAGCGCATGCGCCTTGGAAAGAGTGCGCAGGATCGCGATGTTGGACTGGCGTGCCTGCAGCGCGGTAGCGGACGGCAGATCCGAGAATTCCCCGTAAGCCTCGTCGACCACCACCAGGGCCGTCCCCTGCAAGCGTCTTGCAAGCGACTCGATGCCGTCCAGCGCAATGGCCGAACCTGCGGGATTGGAGGGCGAACACAGGAAGACGAGTTTCGCCCTGGCCTTGAGCGCGGCATCGCCGATGGCCTCCAGCTCGGCAACGAATCCGTCGGCGCCGTCGCGAAGAGGCACTTCGATGACCGGCGCGTTCTGCAGGCGCGCGCAGACCGAATACATGCCGAATACCGGCGGGGTGACGACGATGGCGTCCTGGCCCGGATTGCACAGTGCGCGCACCAGCAGATCTATCGCCTCATCGCTGCCTCGCCCGATCAGCAACTGCGATTCTTCGCACGCGTACAGCTCGGCGAGCGCGCTGCGCAAGGCGGCCGGCTGCGGATCCGGGTAGCGGCGACTGCTGGCGCCACGGTCGGCGGGGTTGGCCCAAGCCGATTCGTTGGCGTTCAACCATACCTCGCCCTTGAGCGCTTCGGTTCTGGCGGATTTGTAGCCTCCGAAACCGCGCAGATCTTCGCGTACCAATTCAAGCAACGCGCTCACGCAGCCGCCTCCATGCGCAGAACGACGGCATTGGCGTGCGCATCGAGGCTTTCGGCGCGCGCCAGGGTGACCGCGCATGGGCCTATGGCCGCGATGCCGGTGCGGCTTGCGGACTGCACGCTGACCAGGTTCTGGAAACTCGCCACGCTGACCCCGCTGTACGCGGCGGCCGCGCCGTTGGTGGGCAATACATGGTTGGTGCCGCTGCAGTAGTCGCCCAATGCTTCGGGGGTGAAGTCGCCGAGGAATACCGAGCCCGCCGCCTCCACTTTGTCCAACCAGGCGCGCGGTTCGCGCAGCGCCAGGATCAAGTGTTCGGGCGCGTAGTCGTTGCTGATCGCGAACGCCTGCTCCAGCGTTTCGACCTTTATCAGGCGCGATTCGGCAAGCGCCTGCCGGGCGATCGCGGCGCGCGGCAGCGCTGCGAGCTGGGATTCGATTTCTTTCTCGACGGCGGCCAACAGCCGATCGTCGTCGGAGAGCAACAAGACTTGGGAGTCCGGCCCGTGTTCGGCCTGCGACAACAGATCGGCCGCCACGAAGGCGGGATTGGCGCCCGCATCTGCGATCACCAGCACTTCCGACGGGCCGGCGGGCATGTCGATGGCGACGATGCCGCCGCGCGCGACTTGCTGCTTGGCTTCGGTCACGTAGCTGTTGCCCGGCCCAAAAATCTTGTCGCATTTGCCGACGGACTCGGTACCGAACGCCAAGGCCGCAACGGCCTGCGCGCCGCCCAGTTTCAGTACGCGGGTGACCCCGGTGAGGCGGGCGGCGACCAGCACCGCCGGATCGGCGCTGCCGTCCTGGCGTGGCGGCGTGCACAACACCACTTCCTTGCAGCCGGCCAACCGAGCCGGAATTCCGAGCATCAACGCGGTGGAGGGCAACGGCGCGCTGCCTGCGGGGACATAAAGCCCGACCCGCCTGATCGGCCGCACCACGCGCTCGCACACCACACCCGGCGCGGTCTCGACCGCGTACGGCTGGGTCATGCCTGCGCGGTGGAAGATTTCGATGCGTTGCGCGGCCTCCCGCATTGCGCTTTTGAGCGCTTCGGCGATTTCCCGTTCGGCGGCCGCGAACTCGGCTTCGCTGACCTCGAAATTTTCCAGCGCCACTTTGTCGAAGCGCGCGGTGATTTCGCGCAGGGCCACGTCGCCACGATCCCTCACTTCGGCCAGCAGGGCGGCGACCGCTGCCCGTGTGTCTTCGGCGACCTGTTGCGCCGGCCGCAGCAAGGCCTGACGCTGGGCGGCCTGGTCCAGCGACGACCAGTCGATCCTGTTTCCGACAAAGCCGCTCATGCCAGCGACCTCTCGACCGACAACACCATCAAGCCCTGCGCGCCGGCGCGTTCCAGCTCCTCCAGCCGCTGCCACGTCACCAGGCCGTGGCACATGGTCTGCAACGAGAGCGGGCCGCCGGTTTCAGCGGCCAGATAAGTCGGAGGATCCGCGTCGGGCAGCAACCGCAGCAGGGCCGGCACGGTATCGCGGTCCGCACGGAACATCAGCAGCTTGCTGTCCTTGAGCTTGAGCACACCCTCCATCCGGCGCAGCAGCATCGCGGCGAGATCGGCGCGCTGGTCTTCCAGCTCGCGTGCCGGCCCGGCCAACACCGCCTCGCTTTCCAGCAGGGTTTCGACCGGCTTGAGTTGATTGGCCAGCAGGGTGGCGCCGCTGGAAACCAGGTCGCAGATCAGATCGGCCGTGCCCAGCTTCGGCGCGATCTCCACCGACCCGGACAGTTCGACCACGCTGGCCCGCACGCCCTGTTTCTCCAGCCAGTCGCTCAGGATCGCGGGGTAGCTGGTGGCGATGCGCATGCCCTCCAGTTGCGCGGGGCCTTGCCAGTCCCAGGTTTCGGGAATAGCGAGCATCAGGCGGCAGCCGCCGAAACCCAGGGCATGCATTTCCCGGTAGGCGTCGGACAGGCCGAACCGCGCGCGCGCCGCCGCCTGCTCGTTCAGTTCGTTGCGCCCTACTACGCCGAAATCGCAGACCCCATCGGCGATCAGACCCGGAATGTCGTCGTCGCGAACCAGCAGCAGGTCCACCGGCAGCGATTCGCCGTAGCAGAAGAGTTTGTCGCGGCTTTCCCGCCAGCTCAGACCACAGGCAGACAGCAGCGCACGCGCCGGTTCGGCGAGACGTCCGCTTTTCTGGATGGCGATGCGCAAACGATCGCGCGTCGCGCTGGCGACTATGGGGCTCATGGAGGGCTGGCTCACTGCGAAACGGTGGAGGAACGGGATTGCTGGCGCCGCAGGGCGGAGGCGTAGCCGCCGGTGCCGCTTTCCAGCGTGCGAGCCACCCGTCCGATGGTGGTGACGCTGATTTCGGTCAGGTCGTGGATTTCGCGATAAGGCACCCCCTTCAACAGCAGGGGCACCACGCGCCAACGGTCGGCCATGGCCTCGAGCTCAGCCGGGGTGCACAGATCCTGCAGGAAGGCCCTTACGTCCTCCGCCTTGGCCAGACCGGCCAGGGCACGAGACAAGGCCTGCAGTGCGGCCGAGGCGGCTTGTTCGTTGACGGCAGGGCGGCGCTTCATGGATATGGCTCGTATCAATGTATTAATGTGCTGTTACATTAACCCACGACCGGGCGGTCGGTCAAGCCGGCGAATCCGACCCTTGTCCCCGCCACCGGGCTTATTGCGTTGAAGTGATGAAACGGAAGTGAGAGGGAATCCACGAGTGGCGCATTCCGGCGGGAGTAGACTTCCGGATCGGCCCTCATGGAGGGCCATCACGCGGAAACGCGCATGGGGAGTGGGCAGGATGCTGTGTTGGCGGAGCCGATCGATTCGGATCTTGTTGCTATTGCTGGCCCTGGCGGTCCCGGATGCGTTCGCGCGCACCGCGCTGGAAATCGACGCCGCCTCCTCCCAGCTGTCGCTGGCGCCGCATACCAGTTTCTACCATGACGAAAAAGGCAGCGACGACCTCGCCGCCGCCGACCGGCATCTGCAGCAAGGCGCATTCAAACCGCTACCGGGCGACAACCCCTCATTCGGTTTCCAGGACGGCGCCTACTGGTTCCATGCCGTGGTCCATAACCAGGGCAATCCCGAGAGCAAATGGTTGCTGGTGCAAGAATACGCACTGAGCGACCGCATCGACGTCTACGCCAGATACGGCGATGGCCGGCTGGTCCACAGCGCCGGAGGGGACCACCTGCCCTTCGATCAGCGCAACATCCGCTACCGGCAACCGAATTTCTGGCTGAACCTTCCGCCGGGCCAGACGGTGGACCTGCTGGTGCGCGTGCAAAGCGAAAGCTCGATGCAGGTGCCGCTGACGCTTTACGCTTCCGATGCCTTCATCGAACAGTCGCGCGACGCGCAGCTGGCGATCGGCCTGTATTACGGCATCTTGCTGGCGCTGTTCACCTACAACCTGGTGCTATGGCTGACGCTGCGCGACGCCAGCTATTTCTGGTACCTGTTCCATATCACCGCTTTCGGCCTGGTGCTGTTCACCCTCAACGGTCTGGGCTTCGAATACCTGTGGCCCAGATCGGCATGGTTGGCCGACCACATGGTGCCGCTATCGATCTGCCTGGCCCTGATCGGCATGCAGCAGTTCGCGCGCAATTTCCTGGAACTGAAGCAACGATGGCGTTTCGGCGATCGCGTGGCGTTGGGCATCATCGTGTTCTTCGTGCTGCTGGGCATCGCGGCAACGGTGCTTCCCTACAGCAAGGTGACACCGTTGGCTTCGGCGGCGGTGTTCCCCAGCATCTGCTGGATCCTGATCGAAACCGTGGTCGTGCTGCGCCGCGGCTACAAGCCGGCCAAGCTGTTCCTGCTGGCGTGGTTCCTGTTCCTGCTGGGCACCGGCATGTTCTCGGCCATCGCCTTCGATCTGCTGCCGAAGAACTTCATCACCGAATACGGCGTGCAGATCGGTTCGGCGCTAGAAATGCTGCTGCTGTCCGTCGCCCTGGGCTACCGCTACGCGGCCTTGCGCAACGAGAACGAACGTATCGTGCGCGAAGCGCGCGACCAGCTGGAGCAGAAGGTCGAAATGCGCACTTCGGAACTGCGCAACGCGCTGGTACAACTGGAGGACGCCCACCATCAACTGAGCGAGTCCAGCCGCCATGACGGCCTTACCGAGCTCTACAACCGAACGCATTTCCGCGAGGCTTTCGAACACCTGCTGTCGGAAGCCAGGAACAGCCGCCGGCCCATCTCGTTGCTGATGATCGATCTGGACCATTTCAAGAAGATCAACGACACCTACGGCCACCTGGTCGGCGACGACTGCCTGCGCTGCACGTCCAACACCATGGCCGAGATACTGGCGCCCTACAACGCCCTGCTGGCCCGTTTCGGCGGCGAAGAATTCATCGCCGCCCTGCCCGGCATGGACCTTAGCCAGGCCAGCGCCGTCGCCGAGGAGTTGCGCCAGAGCCTGCACGACCGGCCTTGCGTGAGCGGCGATCTGGTGATCGGAGTGTCGGCCAGCATCGGCGTGCATTCGGTCGACATCGCGGCCAAGGACAGCATCGAGTCGGCATTGCAGGTCGCCGATCAGGCGCTGTACGCGGCCAAGGCCGAAGGCCGCGACTGCGTGCGCACGTTGTGATCAGGAACTCTGCGCAGGGATCCACGCGCGCATGACTTCGCTGGCGTCCTGGCTGATAGCGCTCAGCGCGCTGATCGTCCTGACGCTGGGTGCGCTGCACCTGCTGTACACCTTCCGCGGCCCCAAGCTGCGGCCGAGGGACGCGTCGCTGGAAGCCCGGATGAAGGAAGTGCATCCTGTGCTGACCCGCCAAACCACGATGTGGAAAAGTTGGATAGGCTTCAACGCGAGCCATAGCCATGGCGCGATTTTCTTCGGCCTGATGTACGGATACCTGGCGCTGGTCCAGCGCACGCTGCTGTTCGGGTCGCTATTCCTGCAATTGACGGGGCTGGCGATGCTCGCGGGTTATGCCGTCCTCGGCAAGCGCTACTGGTTCAGCATTCCATACCGCTGCATTCTGGTGGCGACCGCATTCTATGCGGCCGCCCTAGTGCTGGCGCGAGTCTGACCGCGCGGCGCTATCGCTCAGGACAGTGCGATACGCGCGGCATCCAGCAGCTTGCCCGATTCGACCAGACGCACGGCCGCGGCGACTTCGCCGTCCATCGCACGGTCGCGCTCCAGGAATGGAATCTCGCCCCGCAAAGCCGCATGCGCCGCGGAAACGGCGTCGCCCGGATGGAATTCCCCGGATTTCGCAAGCTCAGCGCGCAAGCCATCCACTTCCTCACGAAAGATCCCCGCTGCGTCCGTACCGCCGACCGGTCCGCCCTGCACCTTCACCGCAAAGGCCGCGGCATCCGTGCGGCCCGCCAGCTCCCGAGCGGCATTGATCATGTCGCGACGCAGGTCCAGCGCCTGCGCTGCGGTGTAGATCTCCAGCGCCAACACCTTGGTCAGATCGCGGGTCATCGCCAGGACCTGACGCGCTTCGTTGGCGCCCATCGAGACATGGTCTTCCGCGTTGGCGCTGGTGGGAATGGAGAACACGGAAGCCGGATGCGCACGGCTAGCCAGGTCGTTGACGATGGCCGCAGCGGTGTACTGCACGATCATATGGCCCGACTCGGTGCCGTCCTCGTTGCCGATCAGGAAAGCGGGCAAGCCGTCGTTGGTGGCGGGATCGACCAGCTTGTTGAGCCTTCGCTCGCTGATCGACGCCAGCACCGGGATCGAAGCCTTCACGTAGCTCATCGCCAACGCCAGCGGCATGCCGTGGAAGTGGCCGGCGGAGATGACTTGTTCTTCCACGTGGGCGGCGTCCACCTTGTCCGGAAACACCAGCGGATTGTCGGTGACCGAATTCAGCTCGATTTCCAGCACGCGCTTGGCCTGCGCCACCGCATCGCGCACCGCGCCATGCACCTGCGGGATGCAGCGCAACGAATAGCTGTCTTGCGGCTGGTGCTTCTTGCCGCCGCGGAAGGGGCGGAAGCGTTTGTAGAATTTTTCGCGCCCGTGGCGCTGGTCGCTGGGCACCCAGTCCCAGCCGATATCGAAACGCAGTTCGCGCGAAGCCTCCGTATCCCAGCTGTGCGGCAGCCACTGCCTGAATTTCGGCACCAGGTGATACGGAATATCGGCCAGCGTCGATCCGGACAGCAGCCGACGCAGCTGCGCCGCCACGTGCACCTGGCCGGGGTGCGGACGCAAGGCATGCACCTCTTCGGCGAAAGCGCCCAGACGGCCGGCGAAGGCATCCAGCGTCATCGCTGCGGCCAGATCGGCGGTGTCCAGTAGCGCATCGAGCTTGTGCACCGCCAGCACGCCCATCGCCAGCATCTGCGCGGTGCCGTTGTTCAGGGCCAGGCCTTCTTTGTAGGAAAGCTTCACCGGCGTCAGGCCCGCACGCTGCAACGCTTGCGCGCCGGGCATGCGTTCGCCTTCGAGGAAGGCTTCGCCTCCGCCGAGCAGCACCAGCGCCAAATGCGAGAGCGGCGCCAAGTCACCCGAGGCCCCGACCGACCCCAGCTCAGGCACCACCGGCACGATGCCGGCATTGAACATCGCCGCCAGCGCTTCCAGGGTCTGCACGCGAATGCCGGAGTGGCCGCGCAATAACGTATTGATGCGGATGCCGAGCATGGCGCGCACCACTTCCGGCGCCATCGGCTCGCCCACGCACACGGCATGGGTGATGATCAGGTTGTGCTGCAGCTCTTCATGCAGCGAGCGGCCGGACTTCACCGCGCCGGGCAGTTCGTCGCGCAGCGGATGCGCGCCCAGCAACTTGTCGGCGTTGCTGCCGAAGCCGGTGGAGACGCCGTAGATAGGCTCCTCGCGGCGCACCTGTTCGGCGAGGAAATCGGCGGCGCGCGCCACTGCTTTCAGGGCTTTCGGGTCCAGGCCGATGCTGGCGCCGTAGGCGATCTCGACCAACTGATCGCGGGTCAGCGACTGGCCATCCAAGCGGATCGGTTTCATCAGCGACCCGCCAGTGCGCGAGTCTGCTCGAGCTCGACACGCAGAGTGGAAGCGAGCTGGTCACGGGTCGTTTCGAACTGCTGTTCGCGCGCCAGATCCTTCACCGTGACCACCCCGCGGGCGAGTTCGTCCTCGCCGGCAAGCACCACGAAACGGATACCCGCTCGCGAAGCGTACTGGAACTGCTTGCCGAGCTTCTTCGGTTCCATCTGAACCTCCGTATTGATGCCGCCCGCACGCAGGCGCCGCGCTATATCCAGCGATTCGGTAAGTTGGTTCTCTTCCATCAGCGCGACCATCGCCTGCACCGAGCTTTCATCGACGCCCGCCACCAGACCCGCTTCCCGCAGCTGCCAGAACAGGCGCGTGAGCCCGATGGAAATGCCCACTCCCGGCAGCTTCGATTTGCTGTAATGGCTGGCAAGGTCGTCATAACGCCCGCCAGAACAGATGGAGCCGATCTGCGGATAGCCGTCCAACTGGGTTTCGTAGACGGTGCCCGTGTAGTAATCCAGGCCGCGCGCGATGGACAGATTCAGGCAGTAGTCGCTTTCAGGCACTCCAAGCGCGTGCACCAGTTCCAACACTTCGCGCAGCTCGGCCACGCCCTGATTGAAGGTGTCGCTGCCCTGCCCCAATGCGTCCAGGCGTGCCAGCGCATCCGCGTGGCTGGTCGAACGCACCGCCACGAAGTCGAGGATCTTCCCCACCGTCTCCGCCGAGAGCTCGAAGCCCTCGCCGACCAGCGTCTCACGTACGGCGTCGACGCCGCGCTTGTCCAGTTTGTCCACTTCCCGCAGCACTGCCATCTGGCGATCGCCATCGGCGATGCCCAGCGCTTCGAAGAAGCCGCGCATCAGCTTGCGGTTGTTCAGCTGCACGGTGAAATCGCCGATGCCCAGTTCGGAGAACACCGCATGGATCACCGCCAGAATCTCGGCATCGAAGCGGATGCTCAGCGCATCCTTGCCCACCACATCGATGTCGCACTGATAGAACTCGCGGAAACGGCCACGTTGGGCGCGCTCGCCGCGGTAGACGCGCTGGATTTGGTAGCGGCGGAACGGGAAGGCCAGCTCATGCTCGTGTTCGGCCACATAGCGCGCCAGCGGCACGGTCAGGTCGAAGCGCAGCGCCAGCTCCGGCAGACCTTCACTGGCCTTTTCCAGAGCGCCCGTGGACTGGGCGAAATAGACCTGACGCTCGGTTTCCCCGCCCGACTTGGTCAGCAGCACCTCGGACAGCTCGAACACCGGCGTCTCCACCGGCAGGAACCCGAACCGCTCGTAATTGCGGCGGATCGTGTCCAGCATGCGCTGGAAGGCGATCTGGTCGCGGGGCAACAGCTCCATGACCCCTGGCGGCGTGCGCGGCTTGATCAAGCGAAAACTCCTGGAGTGCGGCCGCGGAGCGGCAGATTGAGGCAAGCCGCCATTTTAGCGGCTGAACCGCCGGAGCAGGCGGTAAGGCGCGCGCTACTTGCTCCGATGGGGGGCGACTGAATACAATATGCGGCTTCATCGGGGTGTAGCTCAGTCTGGTAGAGCGCTACGTTCGGGACGTAGAGGTCGCAGGTTCGAATCCTGTCTCCCCGACCAAGAAGACCAGGAACCGGCCCCGTGCCGGTTTTTTGTTGCCCTCAGGGCAGGTTCCGGGTCTGCCCGCTGCCGCGCACCACGAAACGCTCCACCGTCAGCGCTTCCAGGCCCATCGGACCGTACGCGTGCAAACGGGTGGTGGAAATGCCGATCTCGGCGCCCAGTCCCAGTTCGCCGCCATCGGAAAAGCGCGAGGAAGCGTTCACCATCACCACCGCCGAACGCAACGACTGCACGAAGCGCTCCGCATTGCCTTCGTTCCGCGTGGCGATGACCTCGGTGTGGTCCGACCCGTAGCGGTGGATATGGGCGATGGCTTCGTCCAGGCTGTCGACGACCCGCACGGCAATGACCAAATCGAGGAACTCGGCGGCGTAGTCGTCCTCGGTGACCGGCTTGGCTCCCGCCATCAGCGCGCTGCTGCGCGCATCGCCGCGTATCTCCACGTTCCGTTCCGCCAGCGCCGATGCGGCGGCAGGAAGGAAATCGCCGGCGATATCCGCGTGCACCAGCAGCGTTTCCAGCGAATTGCAGGCGCTTGGTCGGGAAACTTTGCCGTCGATCAGCAAACGCAAGGCGAGTTCCAGATCCGCGCTGGCATCCACGAAAAAATGGCAGACGCCCTTGTAATGCTTGATCACCGGCACCCGCGCATGTTCGGCGACGAAACGGATCAGGCCTTCGCCGCCGCGCGGGATGGCCAGGTCGACGATATCGGTGAGCTGCAACAGCTCCAGCATGGCCTCGCGGCGCAGGTCGGTGACGAGGGTCAGCGCCGCATCGGGCAACCCGGCTTGGCGCAGCGCGCGTTTCAGCGACGCGGCGATGGCGGTATTGGAGCGGATGGCCTCGGAACCGCCTCGCAGGATCACCCCGTTGCCGGCCTTCAGGCACAGCGCGGCGGCATCGGCGGTGACATTGGGGCGCGCCTCGTAGATCATCGCGATCACGCCCAGCGGCACGCGCACGCGCTCGACGCTGATGCCGTTGGGGCGCACATCGCGGCGTGTGACCAGGCCGACAGGATCGGGCAGATCGGCGACTTCGCGCAGCGCATCGGCGACGGCGGCCAGAGCCCGGGCATCCAGCTTCAGGCGATCAAGCATAGCCCCGCTGAGGCCTTTCTCGCGAGCCGCGGAGAGGTCGGCGGCGTTAGCTTCGAGGATCGACGCTTCATCGGCTTCCAGCGCAGCCGCCATCGCACGCAGCAGCGCATTCTTCGCATCGGTGGACAGCTGCGCGATCTGCTGCGCGGCCTCGCGACATTGCAGGGCCTGTTGCTTTATATCGCTCATCGCTTCGTTCCAATCCAGATCATGGCCACCGTAGGAGCGACGTAAGTCGCGACTTGATACGGCTCGGCGAATCGGTCGCGACTTACGTCGCTCCTACAACGGCGTCCGGATCTCATCACAACAGCACCAGATCGTCGCGGTGGATCACATTCTCGCCGTAGTTGTAGCCCAATATCGCTTCGATGTCGCGCGAATGACGGCGGGCGATACGGCGGACATCCACCGCGGAGTACTGGCTGACCCCGCGAGCGATGCTGCGGTCGCCCTGCTCGTCGCGTAACCGCACTTCGATCATGTCGCCGCGCCGGAAATCGCCTTCTGCCGTCACTACTCCGCCCGGCAGCAGGGAAGCGCCTTTTTCGCCCATGGCACGCGCCGCGCCGGCATCGACGATCACCCCGCCCGCCTCCAGCGGCACGTTGCGCAGCCAGTACTTGCGCGCGGCAACGCGGTTCTGGGAGGGGCGAAAACGGGTACCGCTGAATTGGCCCTGCGCCAGCGCGCGCACCGCTTCGGCGCGGGTGCCGTTGAAGAGGAAGGTCTCGATGCCCGCGGCGGCCGCTTTTGCCGCGGCTTCCAGTTTAGTGCGCATGCCGCCGGTTCCCGCGCTGCTGCCGGCTTCGCCGGCCATGGCGAAGAACTCAGGAGTCAGCGCTTCGACGTCTTCGATCGGCTTGGCATCGGCATGGATGCGCGGGTTGGCGGTATAGAAACCATCGATATCGGTAGCGATGAACAAGGCATCGGCGTCGACCAACGCTGCGATCACCGCCGCCAGGTTGTCGTTATCGCCCAGTTTCAGCTCGTCGACCGAGACCGTGTCGTTCTCGTTGATCACCGGCAATGCGCCCAGCGCCAGCAATTCGTTCAACGTCGCGCGCGCATTGAGGTAGCGGCGACGATTGCGCAGGTCGTCGTGGGTCAGCAGCACCTGCGCCACCGGCCGCTCGAAGAAACGCTGCCACAAACCGATCAGCTGCGCCTGACCCAATGCGGCCAGCGCCTGACGTTCGGCCATGGCGGCCCCGGCATTGGCCTTGCGATGGATGACCGCACGTCCCGCCGCCACCGCACCGGAGGACACGATCACCACTTCGCGCCCCGCCGCCAGGCTCGCGGAAACGAACTGCGCAAGCCCCAATGCATGGCGCGGGCTCAGGCCTTCGCCCTCCGCGGCCAGCAGGCTGCTGCCGACCTTGAGCACGGCACGGCGCCATGTGGGCAGCGTTTGTTGGGCGAAGGGCGATTCGGTCGTGTTCATTGCATGGGGCTCAGCGGGCGTTCCATTCATAGACGGTCAAGGTCGAGGAATCCGAGGTTGTCAGCGGATCGTCGGCGGCAATGGCCAGCGCTTCGGCCAGCGTGTCCACCTTCAGCACATAGGCGCCGCCGCTCTTGTCGCTGAAGCCTCCGGTCATTTCCAACTTGCCGGCCAGACGCAGGCCGTCGAGAAACGCCAAGTGCGGCGCCACTACCGCCTCGTTGAAGTTCGGCTTGCGCATTGCCATCACCAGATAACGCTTGATTGCCGACCCATCCGACATCTCTATTCCCAAGGTAGGAGTGACCTAAGTCGCGACTGGAACACCGGTACGAATTCCGCTTTCAACAAAGTGTATTCGCGATTTACGTCGCTCCTACGCCCGCTTGCTCAAGGATTCCCATCGCTCACGCAATTCATCCAGACGCAGGTCCGCCGCCGCGCCCGGCGAGACACGTGCGGCAAGACTGGATTCGGGCGTTCGCCCCGATCCCGCCTGGTCCGCGGACGCAGCCGCCGCACGATAGGCTTCGCGGAAAGGTACGCCGGCCGCCGCCTGTTCCACCGCCACATCGGTGGCGTACATGCCTGAATCCATCGCGGCGCGCATCCGATCCTCGCGCCATTCCAGGTTCGCCAGTAGGTCCGGCAGCAGTTCCAGCGCAGGCAAACCACGGCCGAAGCCGTGGAATATGGCGCCCTTGCTGCCCTGCAGATCGCGGTGATAGCCCGATGGCAGCGACAACAGCTGCTCGATCTCGGTGCGCGCCGCCGCCACGCTAGCGTGGGTCGCACGCATCAGCTCGATCACATCGGGGTTGCGCTTGTTGGGCATGATCGAACTACCGGTGGTGTATTGCGCGGGCAGCGCCACGAAACCGAATTCGGCGCTGGTGAACAACGACAGATCCCAGGCCAGTCGGCGCAGATCGAGCGTCGCGCTTCCCAAGGCCTCTAGCGCTGCCATCTCGAACTTTCCACGCGAGAGCTGCGCGTAGATCGGGCTGATCTGCAGGCGTGCGAAATCCAGAGTCCGCGTGGTGTGATCGCGATCCAACGGCAGGTTGACGCCGTAGCCGGCGGCGGTGCCCAGCGGATTGGCATCGATCAGGCGGTGCGTGTCGTCGGCACGGATGGCGTTGTCGATGAAGGCTTCCGCCCAGCCCGCCCACCACATGCCCGCGGACGAAACCACCGCGCGCTGTATGTGCGTGTAGCCGGGAAGAGGAAGGCTCCGCTCGGCCTCGGCGCGATCCAGCGCCACCTTGGCGATCTGGCGGCTCAAATCCGAGACTCGCGCCAGCTTCTCTTTCAACCACAGGCGCGTCGCCACCAGGATCTGGTCGTTGCGGCTGCGGCCGGTGTGGATCTTGCGGCCCGCATCGCCCAGACGTTCGGTCAACCGCGATTCGATAGCGGAATGACAATCCTCGAAACGATCGTCCAGCACGAAAACGCCGCTGCGGAAGTCTTCGGCCAGCAGATCCAGCTCGCGATTCAAGCCCGTCAACTCTTCGGACGAGAGAATGCCGATGCGCTGCAGGCCCTCGGCATGCGCCTTGCTGGCGACGATGTCGTGCAGGAAGAACTCGCGATCCAGGATCACGTCGTCGCCGGCCAGGAACTTCTGGATTCTGGCGTCGACGCTCACTCCTGGTTTTTGCCATAACAAATCGGACATCGGTTCTCTCCTGCCTTCATGCTCAACGGGTACACCCGTCTCGCCATTTGACGTAGGGCGGGCATTGCCCGCCGCTTCGGTGACAGGCGGGCAATGCCCGCCCTACTTCATTCCAGCGGTATCGACGCCAGTTCGTCGAAACCAAAAGCAGTATTCAGGTTCTGCATAGCCTGCGTCGCGGCGCCCTTTAGCAGATTGTCCAGCGTGGCGACCACGACGACGCGTTTGCCGCCCGGCGCAACGGTGAAGCCGCCTATCTCTACGCCATGCTTGCCGGCGATACTGCTGACCCATGGAGCCTCGTCGAGGACGCGGATCAACGGCTCGCCCGCATAGCGTTGCCGATAAAGATCGCGGATCGCTTCCACTTTCACCGCCTGGTCGAGCCAGAGATTCACGGTCATGGTGATGCCGCGAAAGTGCGGCGCCACATGCGGCATGAATTCCACCGGCACGCCCAGATGGCGGGACACTTCGCGCTCGTGCATGTGGTCGGCCAGCGCGTAAGGCATCAGGTTGTCGCGCAGCTTGTCGGTATCGTTCTTATCGGAAGGCGTGGTGCCGGCGCCCGAATATCCGGAAACGCCGAAGCATTGCGGCGGACCGGCCAGCCGATCGAGCAAGGGCGCGATCGCGAGCTGCATGGCGGTCGCATAGCAACCCGGGTTGCTGATGCGTTTCTGTCCCGCGTAGCTTGCGCGGGTAAGTTCGGGAAGTCCGTAGTACCAGTCTTCGTTGAAACGGTAATCGGCCGATAGGTCAACGATCACCGACTCTGGCGCCTGTGCCTCCAGTCCTGCGACGATGTCGCCGGCCTTGCCATTGGGCAGGGCCAGGATCACCGCATCCACACCTTTGGCGGCGACCTGTTCATGGCCCAAGTTCTCGTAGCGAAGTTCGCCGGCGAAACCCTCGATATGCGCGCTGACGGGCTGTCCGTCTAGCTCACGCGAAGACACGAACGCCAGTTCCAGCTGCGGGTGCCGGGAGATGAGGCGGATCAGCTCGGCGCCGGTGTGCCCGCGCGCGCCGACCAGACCGACCGTCTTACTGGCCATGCTTGCGTCCTCCCTGTTCGAGCCTGCAGGACAAGTTGCTTTTCACGGCTGGCCATTCCCTGTCGATGATGGAGAACACCACCGTGTCGCGCATCGTGCCATCGGCATGCCGGCGGTGATTGCGCAGGATTCCGTCCTGCTTGGCGCCCAAGCGCGCGATGGCGGTGCGCGAGGCATGGTTGAACCAGCTCGTCTCCAGATACACCGAGGCGCATTGGAGCGTTTCGAACGCATGGGTGAGAAGAAGCAGCTTGGCTTCCGTGTTCAAGCCGCTGCGCTGCACTCTGGGCGCGTACCAGGTGTAGCCGATGCTGAGCTTGGGCACGGACGCGTCCATATCGTAGAAGCGCGTGCTGCCGACCACCAAACCGTCGGCATCACGCACTACGAACGGCGTTTCCAGACCTTGTCGTTGCTTATCCAAAGCGGTGCCTACCCAGGCCTCGACATCCGCCGCTTTGGGAACGTTGGTGTACCAGAGCCGCGATAATTCATCGCCCTTGAGCGCGAGGCTCAATCCCTCGGCATGCTCGACAGCCAAGGGCTCCAGCGCCACATGCCGGCCATCGAGTCGCGGTGCTTGCCAACTGGCGGGAAGATTCGGAAGGTTCATGGTTCAGTCCACCAGGGTCGGAACACGCGTGCGGCAATGGGCCACACAACGCTCGATGTCGGCAAAATCCTCGATGCCGTACCAGAACACCTTCCACTTCTCCTGTTTGTAGCAGCCATCGGATTCGGCGTAGTAGAAGATATTGACCTGGTTGTTATGGCGCGAACGCCAGAACAACTGCGGATTCTCCTCCCGCATCACATGCCAGACCGCGCGTCCCAAACCCTCGCCTTGCGCATCGTCCAGCACGGCGAACTTGTCGAGATACGCGAAACCCTCTTCCCGGGTCAGGATCAGCGCAGTGCGATAGTTCTCGCTGATGTAGATGCGGTAAGGCTTGGCTTTTTCGAAATAGTCGACGACTAGCTTCCGTCCGAAACTCGATTCGATGAGCACGCGCATCCGTTCCAAATCCACGCCTTCCCAGGAATCGAAGCGCAGCACGCGCTCGCCACGACGCACCAGCGTGCCCGAGCCCTTGTGCGTGAACAGCTCCTTGGCCAGTTCCGCCGGCTTAGTGATCGAGACCGAAGAAGTCAGCGGCAACTTGTCCAGCAAGTCCTTGATCTGTTCGATCTTCACCCGCATGCCGCCGTTGATCCAGGGTTGCGCCATCAGTTCGTCGTACTCGGTGGACAGATTGATCGAATCGATCACGGCGCCCTTGTCGTCCAGCAATCCGCCCGTGCCGGTGAGGAAGATGATCTTGTAGGGCTGCAGCACCTGCACCAGCTCATTGGCCGCGAAATCGGCATTGATGTTGAGGATCTGGCCGCCCACGGTTTCGCCCAGACTGGCGATGACCGGAATCGAGCCGGCTTTCAGACTCGCCTCGATCGGCGACTGGTTGATGCGCCTCACTTCGCCGACCAGGCCATAGGTCTGCTGGTCCAGATATTCCGCCTCGAATACGCCGGACACGATCGAGGTCGCGCGCGCGCCCGACTCCTGCAACGCTTCGACCAGGGCCAGGTTCTGCTGCAAGAACACCTTGCGCACGATCGCCAACACTTCGGGACTGGTGATCCGCAGACCGTTAACCGTCTGTTTTTCGATGCCGGCGGCGGTCATTTCCTCGTCCAGCTGCGGCCCGGCGCCGTGCACGACGATGGGCGTGAGCCCCACTTCCTGCAGGAACGACAGAGAAGAGGTCAGCGCATCGAGGTCGTCGCGCAGCACCGCGCCGCCCACCTTGACCACGGCGAAACGCTTGGCGTCCAACTGCGAGAAGCGCTTGACGTACTGCGAGATTTCCTTGGCGCTGGCCATGCTGGACAGCAGGCGGATGATGGTCTGCCGGGTTTGCTTGTGCGATTCCATGTTCTCAGTTCTGTCCGAAGATCCGCTGCACCGTCTCGGCGTAGCGTTGTAATTGTTCGAGGGAAACCCATTCGTCCGCGGTATGCGCCTGCGCGATGTCGCCGGGGCCGTAGACCAGCGCGGTCAGGCCCGCGGCGGAGAACAGCGACGCTTCGGTCCAGAAATCGACCGCGTTGCCGATGGGCAAACCGAGTTCGTCGGCCAGATCGCGCGCCGCAAGCCTGCGCTCCTCCGCACGGGCCACGTCGCCGGACGGCAACGAGGGACCGCGAAAGGTTTCCTCGTATTCGGCCAGCGCACCGCTCGCGGCGAATTCCCTGAACTGCGCATGCAGCGCGTCCATGTTTTGCGACGGCAACGGGCGAAAGCCGAAGCGCACTTCGGCCGTTGGCGCGATCATGTTGGCTTTGATGCCGCCTTCGACCCGGCCGATATTGAAACGCAGGCCGGTCAGGCCGCCGAAGCGCAGATGATGTTGGCCCTGTACATAATCCAGCGCCGTGGTGCCCCAGCGCATCGCGTTGTGCACGGCGCTCAGAGTCAGCGCGTTCTCCGCCGAAGCATGTCCGGCCTGGCCCTTGAACAGCATCCTCACCGCGCTGATGCCGCGGTGCGCCAGTACCGCTTGGCCCTGGGTGGGCTCGGCGATGATCGCTTCGATGAAGCCGTGATCGCGCGCCAGCGCATTCTTGTTCAAAAACGCGGCGATGCAGCGTGGATCGTTGGCTTCCTCGTCGCTGGTGAACAGGAACGCCGCATCGCCCTGCGTCGATTGCGCGGCAGCGATCAGCGCGGCGGCGGCGCCCTTGATATCGCAGGCGCCGAGTCCTATGGCGCGATCCCCGCTCACCCGCAGTTTCAGCGGATCGGCGGTCCAGGCCGGCGAAGAAGGCACGGTATCGAGGTGAACGTTGAAAACCCGCTTCGGCTCGCCGCGCACGGCAAACAGCGAGACCGCTCCGGCGCCGTGATCGGTGACTTCGACGGCGAAGTCCGGAAGCTGCACGCGGATATAGTCGAAGATGCCGCCGGTGGTGATCGCACGCGGCGGATTACGGGTGTCGTGGGACACCAGCGCTTCGAGGTGATTGAGGACCTTGTCGAGCATTCTAACTTCTGTCCATTGGTTGTTGAGTTCCGTCGTCATCCCAGCGAAATCTGGGATCCATTTTGACTTTGCTCTGCACTTTCAAATACAGGTTCGAGGGTGGGGAGCAAGATGGATCCCAGCTTTCGCTGGGATGACGACGGCGAGTTTTCTTGCGTTTAGCGATTGACTTCGGCCCAGAGGGTCGAACTCATGCCGAACAGCTTGATGAAGCCTTCGGCTTCCTCCACTCCCCAGTCGGCCGATTGCGCATAGGTCGCGCCCTTGGCGTTGAGGATATGGGGCGACTTGATGGCCACCGCATCCACCCGACCGCCGCGCGTCTCCAGTGTGACTTCGCCGTTGACGGTGGACTGCGAAGAAGCGAGGAACGCTTCCAGATCGGTCTTCAGCGGATCGTGGAAGAAGCCTTCGTACACCAGTTCCACCCACTTGCGCGCCACATCGGGCTTGAAGCGGTTCTGCTGCTTGGTCAGCACGGCCTCTTCCAGCGCGCGATGCGCGGTCAGCAACGCGATCAGACCCGGCGCTTCGAACACGATGCGTCCTTTCAGGCCGATGGTGGTGTCGCCTGTGTACATGCCGCGGCCGACGCCGTACTGGGCGAACAGCGTGTTGAGCTTGGCCAGCAACGTCGCGCCTTCGAGCGGCTTGCCATCCAGTTCGACCGCGACCCCGTTCTCGAACTTCAGGGTGACGGTCAACGGTTCGGTCGGCCAGGCGCTGCGCGGGGCGCACCAGCCGCGCGCGCCTTCGCCGGGTGCGTCCCAACGATCGATTTCACCGCCGGACATGGTCAGTCCCAACAGGTTCTCGTTGATGGTGTAGGCCTTCTGCTTGGCGCGCACGCCGAAGCCGCGGTCCTCCAGGTATTTCTGCTCGTAGGCACGGGTTTGGGTGTGTTCCTTCTGGATTTCCCGGATCGGCGCGACGATCTGGTAGTCGCCCGACGCCTTCACCGCCAGATCGAAACGCACCTGGTCGTTGCCCATGCCGGTGCAGCCATGCGCGATGGCCTTGGTGCCGAGTTCCTTCGCGCGTGCGAGCGCCGCATCGACGATGAGGTAGCGGTCCGATACCAGCAAAGGATACTGGCCCTGATAGCCCTCTCCCGCCCACACGAACGGCTTGACGAAGCCCTCCCAGATCGCGGGACCGCCATCGACGGTGACGTGGCTGGCGGCACCGAGTTCGGCGGCGCGCTGTTCGATGAAGGCGCGCTCTTCGGCATCCACGCCGCCGGTATCGGCGAATACGGTATGCACGGCCCAGCCCTGCTCCTGCAGATAGGGAATGCAGAAACTAGTGTCTAGGCCGCCGGAGAAGGCGAGGACGATGTCTTTGGTCTGGCTCATGGGGGAGTGTCGGTTCCGTGGGTTTATTGGTTGGAAAGCGCGGCCATGATGGCCTTCTGCACGTGCAGGCGGTTTTCCGCCTCATTGATAGCGATGCATTGCGGCGAATCCATGACGGCGTCGGTGGCCTTGATGTTCCGGCGCAACGGCAGGCAGTGGCTGAAGACGCCGTTGTTGGTCAGCGCCATCTTGCGTTCGTCGACGATGAAGTGCTTGTACTGGTCGCGGATGGGTTTCTCCGGTTCCCAGTTGCCGAAGTAGGGCAGCGCGCCCCAACTCTTCGCGTAAACGACATCGGCGCCCGCGTAGGCGCTGTCGATATCGTGGCTGACGCGCAGCGAGCCGCCGTTTTCGGCCACGTTCTGTTCGGCCCAGCCCATGTAGCGCTCGTCCAGCACGTATTCGGGCGTAGGGCACAGCAGGGTCACGTCCATGCCCATGCGCGTGGCGATGGTCAGGGCCGAGTTCGCCACGGCGGTGTTCAGCGCCTTGGGATGGTAGGTCCAGGTCAGCACGTATTTCTTGCCGCGCAGATCGGAAGTGCCGAAATGCTCCTGCAGGGCCAGTACGTGCGCCAGTTCCTGGCACGGATGGGTGATGGTCTCCATGTTGATCACCGGCACCGGCGAGTACTTGGCGAAGCTCTTCAGCACGATGTCTTCGCGGTCGTAGCCCCAGTCGATGAACTTCGGGAAGGCGCGCACCCCGATCAGATCGACGTAGCGGCCCAGCACACGGGCGACCTCGGCGATGTGCTCCTCGGTGTCGCCATCCATTACCGTGCCCAGGTTGAATTCGACCGGCCACGCGTCTTTGCCGGGTTGCAGCACCACCGCGTGGCCGCCCAGCTGGAAGGCGCCCAACTCGAAACTGGTGCGGGTACGCATGGACGGATTGAAGAACACCAGGGCGATCGATTTGCCCTTCAGCGCATCACCCAGCTTATGCCGCTTGTACAGCGCCGCCTGTGTCAGCAGCGCGTCCAGTTCGGTACGCGACCAGTCCTGGGTATTCAAGAAATGTTTTATTGAATCAGGTTTTATTGAATCGGATTTCATTGCGACTTCCCAGGGATCCAGAAACGAAAAAACCCAGCGCCAGGCTGGGTTCCGGTTGAACAAGCAGTAACGTCCGGCGACCCAGCTAGATAAGCGGTTCCGGTCGGCGGGCACGAGACGTCATTCCCGAGGCCATCCGGGCGGCGCATGCGTGCAGGTGTGCGTTCATCTTCATTGGTCCGCATCGTCGCATGCAGGGTGCCTTGGCGCAAGACTTAAGGCGTGGCGAGGTTCTGGCCGGGTATGTAGGGCATCACCGAAACCCGGATCCGCAGCCGGTTGCCGGGATCTTCGGCCAGACGCGAGCGGTACTTGAAGCCCTTGTAGACGTAATCCACGTCATAGGCGATAGGGCGGCGGAACTCGCGCTCCACCGGCACCATGCGGCAGCTGGGCTTGGCGGGTTCGGCTTTGGGCGCAGGCTCCGGGTCGCGGGCGAACACGCCTTTCACCGAATCCATGATCTTCGACCAACGACCCTCATCCTGTGGAGGGGCGGGCTTTGGGGCCTGTTTCTCCTCGCAACGCATTTCGGTGCGCGAAGCGCGCAGGGTCTGGTACACGGGGTCCACCGCCAGCACCTGCGCATAGTCCAGGCGGACGTTTTCCACCGGCAGCACCGTGACTGGATCTGTCTCCTGGGCCGCTGCCGAGACCGATGCGAAGGCAGACAGGCCGAGGCCGAACAAGATGTGGCAATACAGGCGCATGAGGCCACTGGTCTGGAATCCCGGCCTCCAGTGTAGGGAGTGCGCCTTGAGAGGGGCTGAATCGATGCTGTCGAAGGCCTGCTGTCTTAAGGGGTGTACAGGCCGGTAGAATCCACTGGCATCCTTCCATCACCCCACTCATGACCCTGAGATTGCACAACAACCTGACGCGACAGGTGGAACCCTTCGCGCCGCTCGTCCCCGGCTGCCCCACCATGTATCTGTGCGGCCCCACGGTCTATAACTACGTGCATATCGGCAACGCGCGTGGCCCGGTGGTGTTCGGAGTGCTGGCCGCCCTGCTCCGCCGCCGCTTCGGCGGCCTGCGCTACGCGCGCAACATCACCGACATAGACGACAAGATCAACGCCGCGGCGAAGGAACTCGGGGTGCCGATTTCCACGATCACCGACAAATACGCCGCCGCCTACCTCGAGGACATGGCCGGCCTGGGCGTGGTGCCGCAGGATCTTCAGCCCGAAGCGACCGCCCACGTTCCGCACATCATCGCCATGATCGAGCGCCTGATCGAAACCGGCCATGCCTATGCCGCCGAAGGCCATGTGCTGTTCGCAGTCGCCACTTTTGCGGACTACGGCAAGCTTTCGCGCCGCGATCCGGAGGAAATGCTGGCCGGCGCCCGGGTGGAAGTGGCTCCGTACAAACGCGACGCCGGGGATTTCGTGTTGTGGAAGCCTTCCAGCGACGACCTCCCCGGATGGGAATCGCCGTGGGGCCGCGGCCGTCCCGGCTGGCATATCGAATGCTCGGCGATGATCGAAGCGATCTTCGGCGAAACCATCGACATCCATGCCGGCGGCGTGGATCTGCAGTTCCCGCATCACGAAAACGAGATCGCGCAGAGCGAATGCGCGCACGGTGGCAAGATATTCGCGCGTTTCTGGCTGCACAACGGCATGCTGAATTTCGGCGGCGCCAAGATGTCCAAGTCGGTGGGCAACGTGGAGCGCGTGCATGAGTTGCTGAAGCAGCATCCGCCCGAGGCGCTGCGCTATGCGCTGATCTCGGCGCACTATCGGCAGCCGCTGGAATGGTCCGATGCCTTGATCGAGCAATCGGTGCGTACGCTGGACCGGTTGTATGGGACATTGCGCGACCTTGTCGATATCCAGGCCGAAGCGGAAATTCCGGCCGTTGTGGAAGCCGCCCTGGACGACGACCTGAATACCCCGCAGGCACTGGCCGAACTGGCGCGCATCGCCGGCGAGGCACGCAAGGCGGTCACGCCCGACGAGAAGGCGCGCTTGAAGTCGGAGCTGCTCGGCGCAGGCCTGGCGCTGGGCCTGCTCCAGCAGGAAGCGGCGGATTGGTTCGGTCGGGGCGCGTCGGGCGATGATGACGCCCGCATCCAGTCGTTGATCGACGAGCGCAATGAAGCCAAGAAGAGCCGCGATTTCGCTCGCTCCGACGCCATCCGCGATCGGCTGGCCGCCGAAGGCGTTTTGCTTGAAGACACGGCGCAGGGCGTACGCTGGAAGCGAGCGTGATCATGTCCCTTCTCCCGCCGGCGCCCGCAGGGTGTGCAAGGCTGAGAAGGTGCCCGTAGGGCGGATGAGGGTACGGCGAAGTGGCATTGACGACCCTCGCGATCGAATGATTAGTCCTTCATTCACATGGCCGCGGCGGCATCTCCACTTCGCCGTACCCTCACCCCAACCCCTCTCCCGGCGGGAGAGGGACTTTAGATCCACTGGATGCCTAGACTTCCGATGAACGAAAGTATTTTCCCCCTCGAACCCACCCCCGCCGAAGCCCAGCTCGCCATCAAGGACGAGTTCGGCTTCTTCAGCGACTGGTCCGAGCGCTACCAGTACCTGATCGACCTGGGACGCAAGCTGCCTCCTTTCCCTGAAGAGTGGAAGACGGAGGAACACCGCTTGCTTGGCTGTCAGTCCCTGGTCTGGATCGTGCCGCAGGGCGATGCGGATCGGCTGGACTTCAACGCGATCAGCGATTCGGCCATCGTTTCCGGCTTGATCTATCTTGCGCTGCGCGTGTATTCGGGACGTCCTGCCGCCGAAATACTGGCGACCCAACCCGACTACATCGCCGATATCGGCCTGGCCAAACATCTGTCTCCGACACGCAGCAACGGCTTGGCCGCAATCCTGGCCTTCATTCAGGACACCGCAAGAAATCATGCATGAGTGAGGCGGCGCCCCTGCCCGTTTCGCCCCTGCGCAACCGCGGCTTCATCGGACTGTTGTTCTATCGCCTGCTGGCGATGCTGTCCTACCAGATCGTGGCGGTGACGGTCGGCTGGCATCTCTACCAGATCACCCGCGATGCGCTGGCCTTGGGCCTGATCGGACTGACCGAAGTCATTCCCTACTTCTGTTTCGCCCTGTTCGCCGGTTATGCGGTCGATCATATGCGCCGCCGTCGCTTGGGCATGTACGCCTGCCTGGGCTTGCTGTTGACCACGTTGACACTGGCGGGCGTGGCCAGCGGACGCATTCCCTCCTTCGGCACCATCACCATCTACGCCGCCATCGCGGTCAACGGCGTGGTGCGCGCGTTCCTGGCGCCGGTCTACACCGCGCTATTCGCGCGCGTGCTGCCGCGCGAACAATACGCGCGCGGGGCCGGTATCGGCAGCGTGGTGATGCAGACCGGACTGGTGGTCGGACCGGCCATGGGCGGTTTGCTGGTGGCCTGGGGCGGCAACACGCTGGCTTACCTGGTGGCGGCCGGCTTCGCCGCGGCCGCCGCGATCGCGATCGTTTCCCTGCGCGTCAGCGAACCGCCCGCATCGCCGGAACGCGCGCCTATCTTCAAGAGCATCGGCGAAGGCCTGCGTTTCGTGTTCAACAACCAGGTGGTGCTGGGGGCGCAGGCGCTGGACATGTTCTCGGTCCTGTTCGGCGGCGCGGTGGCGCTGCTGCCCGCCTTCATCCACGATATCCTGCACTACGGCCCCGAGGCATTGGGCATGCTGCGTGCGGCGCCGGCCGCCGGTGCGGTGCTGGTGGGCCTGTGGCTTGCGCGGCATCCGCCCAAGCGTAACGCCGGACGCCTGCTGCTGTATGCGGTGGCCGGATTCGGCCTGTGCATCATCGGTTTCGCGCTGTCGCGGGACTTCTGGCTGTCGGTGCTGATGCTGATGCTGTCCGGCATGTGCGACGGCGTCTCGGTGGTGCTGCGTTCGACCATCCTGCAGTTGGCCACGCCGGACGAAATGCGCGGGCGCGTTTCCTCGATCAACGGCATCTTCATCGGCTCCTCCAACGAGCTGGGTGCGTTCGAGTCGGGCTTGGCGGCACGGTTGATGGGGCTGGTGCCTTCGGTGGTGTTCGGCGGATTCATGACCCTGGCCGTGGTCGGCGTAACCGCATGGAAAGCGCCGAAACTGCGGCGGCTGGATCTGCAGGACTTGCAGTAATCCGGCGCAACTCGGGCGTAAACTGAGCCTTCCCCCAAAGCCGAGTCATGCCATGGGTACGGAAGTCGTTCGCGGCAAGCAGGTCGTCATCCATTTCGATGGCGAACGCTGCATCCATTCCCGCAATTGCGTGCTGACCCATCCCGATGTGTTCGTCCCCAACGTGGAGGGCGAATGGATCCATCCCGATGCGGTTTCCGCCGATGAAGTGGCGCTCACCGCCCGCATCTGTCCTTCCGGCGCGATCCGCTACGAGCGCCTCGATGGGCAGCCCGGAGAACCGGCGCCGCTGGTCAACACGGTACGGATACGCGAAAACGGACCGCTGGCCTTCAACGCGCCGCTACGTATCGCTGGCCAGGACGAAGGCCTTCGCGCGACGTTGTGCCGTTGCGGTCTTTCGAAGAACAAACCCTATTGCGACGGCAGCCACACCGAAGGCGGCTTCCTTGCCAGCGGCGAACCGGCGATCAAGCCTTCCGAAGCCTTGGCCGCACGCGCGGGCACCGTGGAAGTCGCTCCGCAACGCAACGGCCCATTGAAGGTAAGCGGCAATCTGGAAATCGTCAGCGGCGTGGGCCACACCATCAACCGCACCAGCGAAACCTGGCTTTGCCGCTGCGGCCATTCGCAGAACAAACCTTATTGCGATGGTTCGCACAGGAAGGCCGGCTTCCAGGCTGATGGTGCTTGAAGGGCGGGTTCGGCTCTTGCTTTTTAGCTTCATTCTCCCGTGAGACGCGGCAAGCAGGTCGGGATAAACCCCGCTGGGGCGGCGCACAGGGATGTGCGCCGTTTCCGTAGACACAGGATGTGTCTTACGGAAATTCCCGGCCTGCTTGCGGACCCCACGGCTTCATCGTGGGGCGCGACGTTAGAGCCTGCCCCGTACTTGATACGGGGGCGGCTTTCTTTTGGTTACTTTTCTTTGCCGTTCAAAGAAAAGTGACTCGCGCGTCAGCGCGAAACGCTCTTGCTTCGACGCAAAGGGCAAGAAGCCAGAGCAAAAGCACCCCTCCTCAATCCTCCCCTGCGCTGCGCGCAAGGGAGGAGGCAGAAGCAAGAGCAAGAGCAAGAGCAGAATAAAGACCAAGATCAAGATGGATGACCAGCTTCGCTGTTGAGAAGCGCTTCCAGCTTGCGCTGGGATGACGGCATAAAAAAACCCCGCAATGCGGGGCTTTTTTACTCTGGTGAACGCCTGAGATCAGTCGCCCTGCTGCTTCTGCAAGTGCTCCCAACGCTCCTGCGCATCGATGGTGCGCTCGGCGGTCAGGCGCGCTTCCAGGCGCTCCAGACCGATTTCCTCGCCCGTATCCGCGCAGTAGCCATAGTCGCCGGCATCCAAACGCTTGAGCGTGCTGTCGATCTTGCCGATCAGCTTGCGGTAGCGATCGCGGGTACGCAGTTCCAGCGAATTCTCGGTTTCGCGGGTCGCACGCTCGGCTTCGTCGCCGACGTCGCGCACTTCGTCCTTCAGGTTCTCGATGGTCTGCTTGGATTCCTCGACCAGATCGGCGCGCCAGGTGAGCAGGCGCTGGCGGAAATATTCCAGTTGCAGCGTACTCATATATTCCTCGTCCGCTGCCGGCTTGTAGCCATTGGGGATAAGAGGACGACCGGTGGCTTCATCGGTCTTATAGGGCACGACCTTGACCTTGCCGCGCGGTGCGGGCGTGGTCGAAGGCTTGGAAACCACAGCGACGGCCACCTTGCCCACCGGACGCGGGATAGGGGCCTTGGCGACGGGAGCCGGAACTGCGGCGACGGATTTTGTGTTTTTGGAGGTCTTGGGGGAAGGCACTGGTTTTATGGGAGTCGGTTTGACGGCTGGCGCCGGTGCCGGGTTTGCAGCAGCCTTGGGAACTGGCGCTTCGGCACGGCCAGCGGCCGGGGGGGCGGTCTTGGCAGGAGTCGCTTTGGCCGTAACCGGCTTGGCGGCCGGCTTCGGTGCGGATTTGACGGAGGACTTGGACGGGACAGCGGGTTTCGGAGCGACGGGTTTCGCGGCGACAGGCTTCGCAGCAGCCTTGGCTGCGGGCTTGGGCGCGGGCTTCTGCGCAACCGGCTTTTTGGCCGGCACGGCTTTCTTGGCGACGGGCGCCTTCTTGGCTACAACCTTTTTGGCTGGGGCGGCCTTCTTGGCGACGACCGGCTTGGCCGGCGCCTTCTTGGCGACCGCTTTGGCCGGAGCCTTCTTGGCAGCGGGCTTCGCGGCCGGCTTCTTGGCCGCAACCGGCTTGGCGACAGGCTTCTTGGCGACGGGCTTGGCGGGTTTCTTGGCCGGCTTGGCGGCCTTCTTCGCAGGTTTCTTTGCAGCCACGAAAAGCGCTTCCTTCAACTTCCCGGGCCCGGGAAGGGGGCGTCTTTATAGCCTACCCGGTCGGGTGCGGCAACCACTGGTTCAATGACCTCTCTCACCAACTCGCATATCATCGGGACATGGTCGGCCGTTTCCTCATTCTCATTCTGCGGTTTTACAAGCGCTTCATCAGTCCACTGCTAGGCCCGCGCTGCCGCTTTGCGCCCAGCTGCTCGGAATACGCGATGCAGGCCATCGGTCGCTTCGGTCCGCTGAAGGGCAGTTGGCTGGCGTTGCGGCGCGTCGGCCGCTGCCATCCCTTCCATCCGGGCGGGCACGATCCCGTGCCTGAAAAGCCCGTCCACCCTTCCCCGTCCACTGGAACCCCCTGATGCCCGGCACCCTGATAGTCAACGCCCGTCTGGTCAACGAAGGCCGCGAGTTCGACGGCGACCTGCGTTTCGCCAATGGCCGCATCACCCACGTAGGCGGACAACTGAGCGCACAACCTGGCGACCAGGTGATCGAGGCCGGCGGGCGCTTGTTGTTGCCTGGGATGATCGACGACCAAGTGCATTTCCGCGAACCCGGCCTGACCCACAAAGGCGACATCGCCAGCGAATCGGCGGCGGCGGCGGCAGGCGGCCTGACCACCTTCATGGACATGCCCAACACCACTCCGCCTACGCTGGATGCCGACGCGCTGGAGGCCAAATACCGCAGCGCCGCGGGCCGGGCCTGGAGCAACTTCGGCTTTTATCTGGGGGCCAGCAACGACAATCTGGAAGCGGTGCGCACGCTGGACCCGAAGACTTCGCCGGGCATCAAGGTGTTCATGGGAGCTTCCACCGGCAACATGCTGGTCGACAACCCGGACACGCTGGACGCCATCTTCCGCGAGGCCCCCACCCCCATCATCACCCACTGCGAAGACACGCCGACCATCGATGCCAACCTGGCGTTGTTCAAGGTGAAGTACGGCGAGGACATTCCGGTGGAATGCCATCCGGACATCCGTTCGCGCGAGGCTTGCATCAAATCCACGCGGCTTGCGTTGTCGCTGGCGCGCAAGCACGACACCCGCCTGCATGTGCTGCATATCTCCACTGCCGACGAGCTGGCTCTGTTCCAGGCCGGTCCGCTGGTCCGCAGCGACGGCGTGCGCAAACGGATCACCGCCGAAACCTGCGTCCATTTCCTGCGCTTCGACCGCAGCGACTACGGGCGCTTGGGCAATCTGATCAAATGCAACCCCGCGATCAAGGATGCCAGCGACCGCGAAGCCCTGATCCGCGCGCTGGCCGACAACGTCATCGACGTACTGGCCACCGACCACGCGCCGCATACGCTGGAAGAGAAATCAAGGCCTTATTCGCAGGCGCCCTCCGGCTTGCCGCTGGTGCAGTACGCGCTGGTGGCGGCGCTGGAACTGGTGCACGAGAAGAAATCCACCGTCGCCCAGATCGTCAACAAATTCGCGCATGCGCCGGCGCAGCTGTTCGACGTCAAGGAACGCGGTTACCTGCGCGAAGGCTACTGGGCCGACCTGGTGCTGGTGGAGAACGAACCGTTCACCGTGCGCCGCGAGGACGTACTGTCGAAGTGCGGCTGGTCGCCTTTCGAGGGCACCACTTTCCAGTCGCGCGTCGGCGCGACCTGGGTCAACGGACGCATGGTATGGAATGGCGAACACCTGATGGGTACACCGAACGGACAGCGTCTGGAGTTCGATCGTTGAGGAAGGTTTTCGCGCTGCTGCTATGGTCGGCTCTGCTTCCCGCTTCCGTTTTCGCGCAACAGAACTCCTCTTCGCTGGATACGAAAATAGTCTTTCCGGCCAGCGTGCCTCAAGGCGGACTGGTGCTGGGCAAGGTGCCGCCCGGCAGCACGGTGCGCTACGCGGGGCGCGATCTGCGTGTCAGCGGCTACGGCACGGTGGTGTTCGGCGTGGGCCGCGACGAGCCGGGGCCGCTGGAAGTCGAGATCAAACGGCCCGATGGCATCCGTGATGCGGCGCAGATCGCGGTGACGCCCCGCGAGTGGCCTCAGGAACAGGTCGACGGCGTACCGCCGAAGACCGTCAACCCGCCACCCGCCATCGCCGAGAGGATCAAGCGCGAACAAGCGCTGGTGACCGCCGCGCGGGCGCGCGACGACGATCGCACCGACTTCGCCAAACCCTTCGTGTGGCCCGTACAGGGCCGCATCAGTGGTCGCTTCGGCAATGCCCGCGTCTACAACGGACAGCCCGGCGCGGGACATTCCGGCATGGATATCGCGGCGCCGGCCGGTACGCCGGTCAAGGCGCCCGCGGCGGGCGTAGTGACTTTCGCCGCGCCCGACCTCTACCTCACCGGCGGCACGCTGCTGCTGGACCACGGCTTCGGCGTTAGCTCCAATTTCCTGCACCTGTCGCGCATCGATGTGAAGGTAGGCGACCGCGTGGAACAAGGCCAGGTCATCGCTGCAGTGGGCGCCACCGGACGCGCGACGGGGCCGCATTTGCATTGGGGGATGAATTGGTTCGATGTGCGGATCGACCCGCTGCTGGTTTTGGAGCGGAAATAGCCTTCACGGCGGTTCATCTTCACCGCGCGCTGCGGCGCGTTCGTCATCACCAACACATCAAGATCCGGTGGGCGCGGTTCGACGTGCGAATCGATCCGCTGTTGGTGCTGGAGCGCAAATAACGCCAAAGGAGCGGCGTAGGAGCGACGTAAGTCGCGAATGAAGCTTTGAATCAAAAATCCTTCGCGACTTACGTCGCTCCTACGACCTTTCTACGACCCTAAGTCGTACCACCGCCGCGGCACACCCATACGATCTCGCCGGCTAGGGATTCGTGCCGCTGACCCGCGCTACCGCATCGTGCGGATGCAGGCTTTCGAAATGCGCCACGGTCGCCTGGTAACGCTCGATGCGGGGATCGGCCGACAACACGGACGCCACCCGGCGCGCCGCGTCTTCGCAGAACATCAGATTTTCGGCATTCAGGCGCGCGAAGGCCTGCTCATCGACGCGCTTGACCGCGGTCTGCACGGGGGTGGCCAGGCTCGCTTCCAAGGCGTCGATCAAGGGTACCAGCGGCAACTCGTCGAACTGCGCGCGCAGTTCCACCCGTACCTGCGCGCGGCTGCGCTGCGCGTGCGGCGTGGCGGCAAGGCCGCGCTCGGATTCGAGCCAATCGTGGACCACGCCCACCGACAGCGGACGCGCAGCGGCGAAATCCTCGGAGAAACGCTCGGCGTTGGCCTGGCGCGACAACGCAGCCGAAGCCGGACAGGTGCTGGAATACTCCAGCGAGAAACCCAGCGCCAGCTGCAGGTGGCCTTCGCTCAGCGTGGCTTCGATCTCCACCGGGTAACGCTTCCAACCGGTGAACTCGCTTTCCAGCGCGCGCCTCTGCAGCAGCGCTTCGTAGCGGATCTTCAGCCGCGCCTGCGAGGCCAAACCCGACTGCGAGGCGATGCTTTCCTGCAGCAGGTGACGCAGGCCGGCGGGAGTGATGGCTTCGCGCGCCAGGCCGGCCTGCAGTTGCAGGTAGAGCCGCGACATATGGATGCCGCGCGCCTCTGGATTGGCCAGGTTCACCGACAGATCGATACTGGCGGCGACCTGCAGCTGCCCGCCCGCGCCATCGGGCACGCGTACCGGCAGAGCGATGCCTTCCATGCCTACCCAGTCCAGTGCGCGCGCCAAGGGCACGGCATGGTCGGCGACATCGGGAAGATCGGTACGCGGAGGAACGGTATGTAGAAGATCGGGGCGTGAAGCGGACATCTGGGGAAACCGTGGGGGGCAGGTCAGGGTTGCGATTGTACCGGCTCGGGACTGGACGCCCCTGCAACGGTCCGTTACGTCAGCGCCGCCTGGCAGCGCGCCATCCCAGCCACAGTGCGCGCACCGGCGACAAGGGCGCATAACCTTCCCCAGCCGCGGTGAAACGCTGCAACCGCGACCGGGCCAGCGCCGACCAAAGCCTGCGGGGAACGGCGCCGCCATTGCGTGCAGGCCATTGTTCGAGCAACTGCTGAGACCAGCCGCGCTGGGAGGAATCGGCGTGATTGCCGAAATGGACCGGGATCGCCGCATCCCCCGCTCCGTCCAGCCGAGTCGCCAGCCACTGTGCGCTGATCGCCTGAACCAGCGGCTGTCCTGTCCTCGCCGAGCCGAACAAAGCGGACTCCACATGGGCGACCGCCGTTGCCAGAGGCCTTGTGAGTTCGAATGCCGCCGCCGGCTCCAGCGGGCGTTCGCGCAACCGGATCAAGGCCGGAAGCGCTTCCGCCAGCTCGAACCATGGCGCGCGGTTGGGCTCCAGCACGCGACCCAGCGGATGCCGGGAACGCTGCCTGCTCCAGTCGCGCAGTTCCTCGCCCCACCAGGCCAGCTTGGCATCGGCGGGCAAGGGATCGCCAGCGATGTTCATCGCATCGGTGAATTCCTGCAGCAGGGCGAACCAGGCCACGGCGAGCTGGCGTTGCGACAGCGGAACGAATACTTCGACCACCCGCCATTCCGGCCAACGGGTGCGCCATTTTTCCAGGAAGCCGTCGAGTGCGGTCGAGTCGGTCACTTCAGTGGCGGCTGGCGGGCCAAAGAGCCGCGTCGAGCAAGTCGCCCGGGGTTTCCAGGATCGCATCCGCGCCCCACTCGGCAGGATCCTCGTGATCCTGGCGATACCCCCACAGGGCGGCGATCGAAGGCATGCCCGCAGCGCGGGCCGCCTGGATGTCGCGCTCGTCGTCGCCCACGTACACGCAGTCGCCGGCGGCGAAGCCCATGCGCTCGGCGGCGACCAGCAACGGCAGCGGATGCGGCTTCTTCTCCGCCAGGGTATCGCCGCCGATCAGTACCGCACAGCGGGTTTCCCAGCCGAGCTGCGGCAGGATTTCGCGGGCAAGGTATTCGGGTTTGTTGGTGACGATGCCCCAGGCAGCGCCATCGGCTTCCAGCGCCGCGAGCATCGCTTCGATATCAGCGAACAACACGCTGTGCCTGCCCAGTTGTTGCAGATAGATGTCCAGAAACAGCGGCACCATTTTCTCCCGCTCGACCCCCTCAAGATGCGGAAAGGCCGCAGCCAGCATCGCCCGCGAACCCTTGGACACATGCGGACGGATCTGCGCCAGCGCCATCGGCGCCAGTCCTTGCGCATCGCGCAACAGATTAGCGGTCGCCAGCATGTCCGGCGCGCTGTCCAGCAAGGTGCCGTCCAGGTCGAACAGCACCGCCCGTGGAAAACGGATCAGCGTCATTCGGCCACAGTCATAGGGTCGCAGTCACAACGGTTTTCTGGCGCAGGCCAGGTAGTTCACATCGGTGCGACCGATGATGCGCGCCGCGTTGCGCCAGGGCTCGTAGGCCAGGCCACTGACGTCTTCCAACTGCAGGCCCGCGGCGCGCAACCACGCGGCCAACTCGGAAGGCTTGATGAAATCCTGGTAGTGGTGCGTGCCCTTGGGCAGCAGCCGCGCCACGTATTCGGCGCCGACGATGGCCAGCGCGAAGGCGGCCGGAGTACGGTTGAGCGTGGAAAGGAACAATTGTCCGCCCGGCTTCAGCAGGGTTGCGCAAGCGGCGACGATCGCGGACGGGTCGGGAACGTGCTCCAGCATTTCCATGCAGGTGATCGCGTCGAAGCTGCCCGGCTGTTCGGCGGCCAGCGACTCCACCGATTGCAGGCGGTAATCGACGCTGATCTGCGATTCCAGTTTGTGCAGCTTGGCGACCTTGATCAGTTCCGGCGCCAAGTCGGTCGCGGTGACCAGCGCGCCCTCCCTGGCCAAGGCTTCGCTGAGCAGGCCGGCGCCGCAGCCGACGTCCAGTACCGACGCGTCGCGCAAGGCGATGCGTCGCTTGACGTAATCCAGCCGCACCGGATTCAGCGCGTGCAACGCCTTCTGCGGGCCTTGCGGGTCCCACCAGCGATTGGCCAGTGCGCCGAATTTGTCCAGCTCGGCCTGGTCGAAGTTTTCCTTGGCGCCGGTGGTGGAACGGGTCATGCGTAATTTCCTTCTCGGTTGCCGGTCAACGTACGATCTGCGCGATACGTGCCCGCCATTGCTTGGCATTGGCCAGTATTCCAGCCATATCCATCTCGACCAGTTCGCGCTTGGCCAGCCTGGACTTGCCGGCGATCCAGACATCGCTGACCTGGTGGCGGCCGGTGGCGTAGATGAGTTGCGATACCACGTGATGCAGCGGCTGGGTTTCGAGCGCGGAAAGGTCGACGCAAACCAGGTCGGCTTGTTTGCCAGGCTCGATCGAACCGACCAGATGGTCGAAACCCATCGCCTTGGCGCCGCCCAGCGTGGCCGCGCGCAATGCACTGAAGGCATCGAAACCGGCGGCATCGTCGGCCACGGCCTTGGCCAGGATCGCGGCGGTGCGGGTTTCGCCGAACATGTCCAGATCGTTGTTGCTGGCCGCGCCGTCGGTGCCGATGGCCAGGTTCACGCCTGCGCGCTGCAGAGCGCAAGCAGGACAGAAACCCGAGGCGAGCTTGAGGTTGGATTCGGGGCAATGCACCACCGACACGCCGCGTTCGGCGCAAAGATGGATTTCGCCCTCCGTCAGTTGGGTCATGTGCACCGCAATCAGGCGGTCGTTGATCAGGCCCAGCCGGTTCAGACGGGCGATAGGGCGTTGGCCGTGTTTCTGCTGCGACTGTTCGACTTCCTGCGCGGTCTCGTGCAGGTGCAGGTGCACGGGCAGATCCAACTGGTCGGCCAGCATGCGGATGTGTTCGAAATTGGCATCGGACACGGTGTACGGCGCATGCGGCGCGAAGGCTGTGGCGATCAGCGCATCGTCGCGCCACTGGTCGTGGACTTCGCCGGCGCGGTCGAAGTATTCGTCGTCCGATTTGGCCCAGGCGGTCGGGAAATCGATCACCGGCAGGCCCACGCGCGCGCGGAACCCATAGCGTTTGTAGGTGGCGGCCTGCACGTCCGGGAAGAAATAGTTCTCGTTGCAGCAGGTGGTGCCGCCGCGCAGCATCTCGGCGATGGCCAGGGTCACGCCGTCGGCGACGAACTCGGGTCCGATAACCGCAGCTTCGATCGGCCAGATATGCTGCTGCAGCCAGACTTTCAGCGACAAGTCGTCGGCCACGCCGCGCAGCAGGGTCATGGGATTGTGGACGTGGGCGTTGACCAGCCCCGGAATCAGCGCGGCTTCCGGTCTCGACACGACTTCGACCGCGTCGAAACGCGCGCGCGCTTCGGAGGTGGGCAGGATCGCCACGATCCGTCCACCCGAGACAGCCACGGCGTGGTCTTCCAGCACCACGCCGTGCGGTTCCACCGGCACCACGAAGCCGGCTTCGATAAGGAGGTCGCAGGTTTCGCGGGCGGCCTCTGTCATCGGCTTACTTAACCCGCGACTCGTACTCACCGGTACGCGTATTGACCTTGATGATCTCGTCCTGGCCGACGAACAGCGGCACGCGCACGACCGCACCGGTTTCCAGCGTGGCCGGCTTGCCGCCGCCGCCGGAGGTATCGCCGCGCACGCCCGGGTCGGTCTCGATGATCTTCAGCTCGACGAAATTGGGCGGAGTCACCTGGATCGGCACGCCGTTCCACAAGGTCACCACGCACTGTTCTTCGCCCTTCAGATACTTGGCCGCGTCGCCCACGCCGGTTTTGTCGGCCTGGACCTGCTCGAAGGTTTCCGGCTGCATGAAATGCCAGTACTCGCCATCGGCGTAGAGGAATTGCATGTCGGTGTCGACCACGTCGGCCGCTTCCACGTCGTCGGTCGCCTTCATGGTCATTTCCACCACTCGGCCCGATTTGATGAAACGGTACTTGATGCGGGTGAAGGCCTGGCCCTTGCCCGGCTTGACGTATTCGGTCTCGGTGATGACGCAGGGCTCGTTGTTGACCAGGATCTTCTGTCCGGTCTTGACGTCGTTCATGCCATAACTGGCCATGGGGAAACTCCTGAGGTGTGGCAAGCCCGCCGCGTACAGCGGCCGGCCGGATAGAATGGGAAGCCCGCCGGGACCGGCAGGCGCTTGCTTTCAGACCGCCATGATACCTGCAGCCACCGTTTCCTTACACGCCAGCCCTGCCCACCCCACCCCATTGCAGCCCGCCCACTGGCAACAATTGTGGCGCCAGGCGGTACGCGACCCGCGGGAATTGCTCTCGATGCTGGGACTGGAAGCGCTCTCCGACCGCATCTCCGACGAGGCCGCCACGCGGTTTCCACTGCGGGTGCCGCGCGGATTCGTGGCCCGCATGCGCAAGGGCGACGCCCGCGACCCGCTGCTGCGCCAGGTTTTGCCGCTGAACGACGAAATGCGCATGGTCCCGGGCTTCGAATCGCTCGATGCCGTGGGCGATGCCGCCGCGCGCGCGGGCACCGGACTGCTGCAGAAGTACCGCGGCCGGGCCCTGCTGGTGGCCACGGGCAGCTGCGCGGTGAACTGCCGCTACTGCTTCCGCCGCCACTACCCGTATGCGGAGGAAAACGCGGCGCGCGCGGGCTGGCGCGAGGCGTTGGAATCGATCGCCGCCGACGCCAGCGTCGAGGAAGTGATCCTGTCCGGCGGCGATCCTTTGTCGCTGGCCACGTCCAAGCTGGCCGAACTCACCGAAGCGCTAAGGGGCATCCCCCACCTCAAACGCCTGCGCATCCACACCCGTCTTCCGGTCGTCCTGCCCGAGCGCGTGGACGCCGGCCTGCTCGAATGGTTGGCCCGACTGCCCTGGCCGGTAGCGGTCGTGCTGCATGCCAACCATGCCAATGAGTTCGACGCCCAGGTGGATGCCGCACTGGCCGGCTTGCGCGGTACCGGCGCGCAGCTGCTCAACCAGGCCGTACTGCTGCGCGGAGTCAACGACAGCGTCGAAGCCCTGACCGAATTGAGCGAGCGCAGCTTCGCTGCCGGCGTGCTGCCTTACTACCTGCACCAACTGGATCGGGTAGCCGGCGTCGCCCATTTCGAAGTTCCGGACCAGGAAGCCAGAAGCCTGCATGCCGGCCTCGCCGCCCGCGTCTCCGGCTATCTGGTGCCCAGGTTGGTGCGTGAGGTGGCCGGGGATACGGGAAAGCGTCCGCTCTGACCCTAAGGCAGCGCCCAAGGCGCGACTGATCGCCCACTTCGGCGATATCCAAGATGGACGCCCCCGCACTCATCGTGTATTAAACCCGCTCCCCCGGCGGATATGCTGCATGCAGATCGGCAAAGACACCACGATTCGATTGATGATTGTCGACGACAGCGGCGAAGACGCCGAAGCGGTCGTCAGCGCATTCCGCAATGGCGGCATCGCCATCCGTCCCCACCGTCCGCTCGATGTGGCCGAACTGGCCGCGACGCTGGCTTCTCAACCCATCGACATGGTCCTGGCCGCCAAGTCTTCGCGGACGATCTCGCTCGAGGTCGTGCTGGCGCAAGTGGCGGCCAGCGGCAAGGACATTCCGGTGATCGCGCTGGCGGACGCCATCGACGAAGCCGGACTCATCGGCGACCTGGCCCTGGGCGCCCGCGCCATTGCCCTGCGCGGCCGCAACGAACACCTGCTCAAGGTGCTGCAGTCGGAATGGGCGGACCTGGAAGCGCGCCGCGCCCTGCGTCTGCTGGAAGCCCAGCTGCGCGAGACCGAGCGCCGCTGCGACGCCTTGATCGCGTCCTCGCGCGACCCCATCGCCTACATCCATGAAGGCATGCACATCCGCGCCAACGAGGCCTACCTGGAGATGTTCGGCTTCGAGTCGTTCGAAGACGTGGAAGGCCTGTCGCTGCTGGATCTGGTCGCGCCGCAATACGTGGCCGAGTTCAAACTGCTGTTGAAGAAGCTGAGCAAAGGCGAGGCGCCGGCGCGCTTCGAACTGGAAGCCAGAACGCTGGAGGGGCAGAGCTTCCCCGCCTCGCTTGAGTTCGCCACCGCCAGCTACGAGGGCGAGTCCTGCGTGCAGGTCGTGTTCCGCCGCCGCGAATTCGAACAGGACCCGGAGCTGGCGCGCGAGGTCGAAGGTTTGCGCCAGCGCGACATGGTCACCGGCCTGCTGAATCGTTCGACTTTCCTGCATGCGCTGGAAAACGTGGTCAGCGAAGCCGCGCGCGGCGAGGGTCAACATGCCCTGCTGCTGGTCGAACCGGACCACTATCAGCGCCTGCTGCAGGATTTCGGACTGGATTCGGCCGACGCCTTGATCGCCGCCCTGGCCGCGCGCCTCAGCGAAACGCTGCCAGCGGATACCACCACGGCCCGTTTCGGCGAACGCAGTTTCGCCGTGCTGCTCAAGGGCGACCATGCGCAGACCGCCGATCTCAGCGAAAGGATTCTCGCGGCCTTCGCTTCGGATGCAACCAACGTCGGCTCGCGCTCGGCCATCATCACCGCCAGTATCGGCGGCGTGCAGATCGGCGAAAAGATCGCGACCGTCGGCCAGGTCCTCAACCGCGCCAGCGAGAGTCTGCAGAATGCGGCGGCGCTCGGCGGCAATCGCAGCGAAATCTTCGACCCGGGCGCCGTGGACCGGGCCGAGGAAGAGCGCATGCAGAGCTGGGTCAGGCTGATGCGCGAAGCCCTGGAAAGCGACGGCTTCACCTTGCATTTCCAGCCCGTGGTCAGCCTGCAGGGAGAACCCGGCGAGTTCTACGAAGCGTTTCTTCGTCTCGAGAACGAAGGCGAACTGGTCCAGCCGCACGCGTTCCTGGGCATCGCCGAAGACAACGGCATGCTCGACGCACTGGATCGCTGGGTGGTGAAACGTTCCATCCAGATACTCGGCGAACGGGCCCGAGCTGGCCTGGAAACAAAAATGCTGGTCAAGGTAAGCCCGTTCTCGTTCGCCGACGACCGCCTGCTGTCGTTGATAGAACAGCAGTTGGCCGAACAGAACGTGCCGGGCGGGCGGCTTTGGCTGCAGGTCCAGGAAGCAAAGGTTTTCACCAATCTCCGGCAGGCGCAGGCGTTCCTCGCCGGCGCCTCGCGCCTGGGCTGCAAAATAGGGCTGGAAAAGTTCGGTTCCGGACTGGATTCGTTCCAATTGCTGACCCACTTCAAGCCGGCGTTCCTGAAAATCGACCGCGGCTTCACCGAAGACCAGGCCAAGATGACCGAGCACCAACCCAAGATCCGGGAGATCGCCGAGCGCGCCCGGGCCGAAGGCATGCAGACCATCGCCGAATTCGTACAGGATGCAGCCACGATGAGCTTCCTGTTCGGCGTCGGCGTGGATTACGTGGAAGGGTTCTTCTTGGCGGCCCCTTCTGGCCTGATGAACTACGACTTCTCCTGACGTGCCCTGCCAAAAAGCAGGAAAAAGCCCGCTTCAAGCGGGCTTTTTTTCGCCGAGAGGACCCGGTCAGCTGACGGTGCTTGGCTGATTGCGAAGCGCGGCGATCCGCTCCTGCATGGGGGGATGACTCAGGAACAGCTTCTTCAGGCCCTGGCCGATACCGCCGGCGATACCGAAGGCCTCCACTTGCGCCGGCAACGTGCTCGGCCGGTGACTGGCGTCCAGCCGCTCCAGCGCCGCGATCATCTTCTGGCGGCCGGCCAGCGAAGCGCCGCCTGCGTCGGCGCGGAATTCGCGACGGCGCGAGAACCACATCGCGATCATGGTGGCGAACAGACCCAGCACCAGTTCCAGCGCCATGACGATGAGGTAGTAAGCGAAGCCCGGGCCGCGGCTCTCGCGATTGCCGGACAGATAGCTGTCGATGATGCCGCCAACCACGCGCGCCAGCACGATCACGAAAGTGTTCAGCACGCCCTGCAGCAAGGCCATGGTGACCATGTCGCCATTGGCGACATGACTGACTTCGTGGCCCAGCACAGCTTCGGCTTCGTCGCGGCTCATGCTGCGCAACAGTCCCGTCGACACCGCCACCAACGCCTTATTGCGATTGGCGCCGGTCGCGAACGCGTTGATCTCCGGCGCGTCGTACACCGCCACTTCCGGCATGCCGATGCCGGCGGCCTGCGCCTGGCGCTGCACCGTGGCCAGCAGCCATTGCTCGCCCTCGTTGCGCGGCTGCACGATGACCTGCGCGCCGGTGGCGCGCTTGGCCATGGTCTTGGACAGCAACAGCGAGATGATCGAGCCGCCGAAGCCGAAGATCGCCGCCATCACCAGCAGTCCGCTCATCTGGCTGGAATTGACTCCCAGCAGCGACATGACCACGCCCGCCAGCAGCATCACTGCCAGATTGGTGGCAAGGAACAGCGCAATACGGTTGAACACGACGGACTCCGGTAGATTCGTAGGCAAGTGCGGACCGCAACGGCCGCTCGAATGTCGATTTGCGGTTGACGGCAGTTGAATTCAAGCGCGTTACTGACCGACGATTCAGCTTTCCGAAATGACTTTCCATGCCCGACACCTCTTCCTACCGCGGACGCTTCGCGCCCTCGCCGACCGGTCCGCTGCATTTCGGATCGCTGGTGGCTGCGCTGGGCAGCTGGTTGCTGGCGCGCCATGCCAACGGGCAATGGCTAGTACGGATGGAAGACCTGGACCCGCCGCGCGAGGTCGCCGGCGCAGCCGCGCAACAACTCGCCGCCCTCGACGCTTTCGGCCTGCGCTCCGACGGCGCAGTGGAATGGCAGAGCCGACGTTCGGATGTTTACCAAATCGCGCTGGATCGATTACTAGCCGAGGGGAAAGCCTTCGCCTGCCATTGCAGCCGCAGCCAACTGGCGGCGAGCAATGGCGTCCATCACCGTTGCGCCGGCAAGGCTCAGCGTACGAATCCGGCCATCCGCCTGCGCGTGCCGCCGGGCACCACGGTTTCTTTCGAAGACAGCCTGCAGGGCGGCATCGCCCAGGACGTAGGGCGCGAGGTCGGCGATTTCGTTTTGAAGCGGGCCGATGGTTTGTGGGCGTACCAATTGGCCGTGGTAGTCGACGATGCCGCGCAGGGTATGACCGATATCGTGCGCGGGGCCGACCTACTCGATTCCACGCCGCGCCAGATCCTGCTGCAGCAAGCATTGGGACTGCCGACGCCGCGCTACTTGCATCTGCCGCTCATCTTAGATGCCGGTGGGCAGAAATTATCCAAGTCCTCCGAAGCCCCTGCGGTCGATGCAGGCGATCCGCTACCGGCGCTCCATGCGGCCTGGCTTGCACTCGGACAGGCCTCCTCTGCGGTCGAGGTGAGCTTCGATGCGGCTTCCTTCCTGGCGTCGGCGAAGCAGGCCTTTACCCCCGATCGACTGCCGAGCGTGACATCTTTATCGCTCGCTGCACTGCACAACGCGGCTGACGCCAACGCTGTCTAGAATCCTTGCAGACCGTCGCTTTCCGGCGGGAAAAGGAAACCCCACATGACAGCACGCGTCGCATTGGTCACGGGCGGCACCGGCGGTATCGGCAGCGCCATTTGCAAGAAACTGGCCGACATGGGCCACAAGGTGGCGACCAACTACCGCAACGAGGAAAAGACCCAGGCCTGGCTGCAGCAGATGCGCGACCAGGGCTACGACATCACCGCCGTCAAGGGCGATGTGTCTTCCCCGGAAGAAGCCGAAGCGCTGGTGCGCGAGGTCGAGTCCAAGCTCGGCCCGGTCGATATCCTGGTCAACAACGCCGGCATCACCCGCGACACTACCTTCCACCGCATGACCTCGCAGCACTGGAACGAGGTCATCAACACCAACCTCAATTCCGTGTTCAATATGACCCGCCCGGTGATCGAGGGCATGCGCGAACGCAAATGGGGTCGCGTGATCCAGATCAGCTCGATCAATGGCCAGAAAGGCCAGTACGGCCAGGCCAACTACGCTGCAGCCAAGGCCGGCATGCATGGCTTCACCATTTCGCTGGCGCAGGAAAACGCCAAGTTCGGCATCACCGTCAACACGGTATCGCCCGGCTACATCGGCACCGACATGGTGATGGCGGTACCCGAGGAGGTGCGCAACAAGATCGTCGCGCAGATCCCCACCGGCCGCCTGGGCAGCCCGGAGGAGATCGCCTACGCGGTGTCCTTCTTCATCCCCGACGAAGCCAGCTGGATTACCGGCGCCAATCTGTCCGCCAATGGTGGGCAGTACATGGGCTGGTAGGCGACCGACCGGCGCAGGGATTCAGGACTGGCACACACTCCGACCCCATCATCCCAGCGCAAGCTGGGATCCATTTTGACTTGGCCCCGGATATGCGGCCACAACGTCAGAATCAAAATCAAGATGGGTCCCAGCTTGCGCTGGGATGACGACAAGGAGGGCTTCGGCCTTCCGAACCCGCCCTCGTAGAGACGGTATCGATCTAAAAATGCTGCGCAGCATTTTCCATCTCCCTGAACAGGCCAGGCCCGCCCTCCGGCAGTTGCAAGCGGTGCTGCGCTGCGTCATGCTGCACCTCAATCGATTTAGAGTGATTGCTCAATGGCTGCGATCCGCATCATCAAGAAGTATCCGAACCGCCGTCTTTACGACACCGAAATCTCCAGCTACATCACCATCGAGGACGTGCGCCAGCTCATCGTCGACGGCGAGGATTTCGAAGTTCGCGACGCCAAGACCGGCGACGACCTGACCCGCACCGTGCTGCTGCAAATCATCACCGAGCAGGAACAGGACGGCGAGCCGATCCTGTCCACGCAGCTGCTCAGCCACATCATCCGTTTCTACGGCGATTCCATGCAGGGCTTCATGGGCAACTACCTGGAGCGCAGCATGACGCTGTTCATGGAGCAGCAGCAGCAGTTCCGCCAGCAGATGGGCGGCATGCTGGGACAGACGCCCTGGACCATGATGAACCAGCTGACCGAACGCAATATGGAGCTGTGGCAGGAATTCCAGCGCAATCTGAGCGGCGGCCTGGGCCGGCCGACACTCAAGCCGGAAACGCCGCAGCGCGAAGCGCCGAAATCGCGTACGCGCTGAAAGTTCCTAATCGAAGCCGCCGAATCGCAACGCAGGGCCCGCACATCGCTGTGCGGGCCTTTTTAATGCCGAAGACATCGAAAACAAATGCAAGGGGAAACAGAAGCATGAGCAAGCGCGTGGCGGTAGTCACCGGTGGAATCGGTGGGTTGGGAACGGAAATCTGCAAGGCCCTGGCGCAAGCGGGACGCACCGTCATCGCCGTCGACCTGGATTCCAGGGAAGAGCGCGTCGCCTCTTTCAAACAGGAAATGGAAGGCCATGACGTCCACTTCGCCGAGGCCGACGTCGCCGATTACCAAAGTTGCGGCGCGCTGGTGCGCGATATCGAAAGCCGCCACGGTTCGCTGGATATCCTGGTCAACAACGCCGGCATCACCCGCGACTCGACCTTGCGCAAGATGGATCGCGGGCAATGGGACGCGGTGTTGGACGTGAACCTGGGCAGCGCGTTCAACCTTTGCGGACATGCGGTGGCCGGCATGCAGGCGCGGGGCTTCGGACGGGTGGTCAACATCAGTTCGGTCAGCGGCCAGACCGGCAATTTCGGCCAGACCAACTACGCGGCCGCGAAGGCCGGACTGCACGGCTTCACCATGTCGCTGGCGCGCGAAGTCGCCACCAAAGGCATTACCGTCAACAGCGTTTCTCCGGGCTATATAGAAACCGCGATGACAGGCGCGATGCCGACCGAAGTATTGACCAAGATCACCGCAACCATTCCCGCCGGACGCATGGGCAAGCCAAACGATATCGCGCGCACGGTCGCATTCCTGACCGACGACGCAGCCGGCTACATCACCGGCGCGAACGTACCGGTGAATGGCGGATTGTTCATGAGCTTCTAGTAGGTCGGGGCGACGTCCCCGACAGCATGCGCGATCGGAGTTTACGGTGCGTCGGCCGCGTCGGGCCGACCTACGGTTTTGGATCCTGCTTCCGCAGATAGTTCGCCAAGCCGCCCAACTGCAGTCCCTGCACCTGGTCGATGACCGGCACGAATTTGCTCAAGTCGTCCGGCGTATAGCCGCCGGCGCGATACCACAGGGTAATGCGCGTGCCGCCCTTTTCTTCCACGAAACGCCATTCCAGCGCGCCATTAAGGCCCATGCCCTGCAACGGACCCAAGCCGCCGGTCATGCGCATCAGCTTGCCGGGATCGACGAAGGTCACGGTCATGTGCCAAGCCTGCTGCGCACCGTTGATTTCGCAGAAGCAGCCGCCGGCTTTGTCGGAAATGGAAAGCTTGGAAGCATCGCCCCACCAGCTATGGTCGGCGGGCCACCATTTGCCCACATCGTTGACGAAAGCCTTCCATGCGGCATCCGGTTCGACGGGAACCCATTCCGAATTTTCCACGGTGAAGCCATTGGGCGCCTGATCGACGATCCTGGCTTGCACGTCCGAAAACGGGACGCTTCCGACGGTCAACGCGAAAAGCATCAGAACGCCGCGCATCACTTGCCGCCGGTCGCGCCAGCGGCGGCGCCTTGGCAGTATTTCGCTTGGAACTGTTTGGCCTGCGGCATCAGCGACTGCAGATGCTGGATGCGGTTGGCGGGATCGGGATGGGTGGAAGCGAATTCCGGCGGACGCGCGCCTCCGCCCAACTCGGACATGCGTTCCCACAACGGTATGGCTTGCTCTGGGTTGTAGCACGCAGCGGCGGCGAGCATCAGGCCCACTTCGTCGGCTTGGCTTTCATGGTTGCGGCCATACGGGAGGATGACTCCGTATTGCACGCCCGCGCCGATGGCCGACATCACCTGTGGATCGATACCGGACACACCGGCTGCCATCTGCCCCATCTGCACCAGCTTCTGTTGCGCCATGCGTTGCGAACCGTGGCGTAGCAGCGCATGGGCTATTTCGTGGCCCATCACCACGGCCAGCGCGTCGGTGGTCTGGGTGATCGGCAACAATCCGGTATAGACCGCGATCTTGCCGCCCGGCAGGCAGAAAGCGTTGGCCTCCTGCGAATTGATGACCGCCGCGCTCCATTCGAAGTTCTGGTAATCGGTGGACGCCTGCTGGCCATGGGCGGCGGCCAAATCCGCGCTGACCTGCGGAACCATCTTTATCAAACGCTTGGCGATTTCCGCGACTTGCTGGCTCTGCGGACTGCTGGGAGGAAGCAGCGCGCCTTGCGAATTCGCATCTCCAATCACTTCCTGAAACGCTTGCGCGCCCAGTTGGACTTCTTCTTCCGGCGTCGCCCCGTAGTGCGCGTCCTGACCGGTGTAGGGATCGACTCTCTTGCTGCTGATCCAGCTGAAAGCCGCATAGCCCGCGAACGCGATCAGGATCCACCAGCGCACATTGCCGAACAGTCCGCGTCGCCGCGGCGCGCCTTGCTGCTGCTCGTAGCGGCCTTGGCCGAATGGGTCGTTGCTCATTTCCCCTCTCCTGTTCAGATGCCGCGCACCACGCGGAAACCCACCCGCGCACTAGTCATATCCGAATCCGACGCCGAACGCCATGCCGCACGCGCCTGGGTCGGCGAGCTGGCCCAGGAACCGCCGCGTACCACGCGCGAACGGCAACCGGGATTGAACCACGATGCGCCGTCCGCCGGTGCGCGACGGTAACTGGCGTGCCAGCAATCGCTGACCCATTCGCTGACGTTGCTGCCCAGGTCGTACAGGCCGAAAGCGTTAGGCAGATAGCTGCCGCCCGGTGCTGGCCCCCAATAGCCGTCCCCATAGGAAACGAAGGCATTGTTCCAGTGCCGCCCACTGGGCGAAACATCGTTGCCGCCAGTCAGGTTGCCGAAGCGCGCGGTCGGCACTCCATCGCTGCCCCAGGGGTAGCGGCCCTGAGTACCCGCGCGCAAGGCGTATTCGAACTCCGCCTCGCTGGGCAGGCGATAGCCCCTGCCCGTCTGCGCGGACAGCCATTGCGCATAGGCCTCGGCGTCGCGCACGCTGACGTGAAGCACCGGCAAGCTGTCGGCCGCCCTTGCCCCGGCATAGTCCGATTGCCAGTCCACCCCGCTGTGGCGCGCGAAATTGCCGCTGCGCTCGTCGTAGACGACCGAATGCCCGCGCCGGGTGGCCCGCGGCCGATAGCGCGTGGCCTGCACGAAACGCCGGAACTCGCCCACCGTAACGGCCTGGCGCGACATGGCGAAACCGCGGTCGAAGCGCACGTAGTGCGCGGGCTTCTCCGATTCCACCGAACCGAGTTCCGTTTCGCTTGCGCCCATGCGGAAACCGCCATGCGGCACCACCACCATTTCCGGGGCGCGCCCTCCTGCCGCCATGGCGTCGGTGAACGCCTGGCCGGGCCTGAACAAACCGTAGTGCGTGGCCAGGTCGATACGCGTGCGGAAATCGGCCGCCACCGCGTCGCCCGGCTCGGCGATGCGCAAGACTTCGGCCAGCAATACCCTTGCGGTGCGCAAGCCGCGAAGGCTGGTCAGGTCGCCGAGACCGCGTTCGCGCAAGGCGGCGATGCGCGCATCGCGAATGGCGCCGACACGCCGCCGTGCGTCTTCCACGGTGGGGGCCGGGATTGTGGAGGAAGATCCGCGCACCTCCGCCGCCAGCGCCAGCCAATGCGAGGCCGCATCGAAGTCGCTGCTCGCCGCCGCGTCCTCTGCCCGCCGGATCATCGCACTTTCGCTCGCCGCAAGCCCCTGCAAGGCGCGTGCCTGTCCTGGCTGCAAGCGCAGTACCTCACGGAAAGGAGCCAGCGCCGCCTCGCCCGCTTTGCCGATCTGCCCATTGCGCAGCAAGCGCTCTCCCTCGGCATTCAACCGCCAAAGCTGGTCGGCGCTATCCACTTGCGTCAGATAGGCCGCGACCGTGGGATCGTCCGGGGCCAAGGCCCGCGCCACCGCGCCTATTTCACCGGCTCGGCTCAGGGCGTCGGCATCGTCGCCGGCATCGCGCAGCGCGGCATCGCCTTGTTTCAGCAATGCGCGCAGCGATTTCTTCAGGCCCTCGGCGACCTGGCGATCCTCCGGCGCCAATGCTTTCAACGCCATGTACAAAGGAATCGCATCCCCGGCTTCGGCATACAGCCGGTTCTGCGCCAGCGCGCTTGCGGCATCGCGTTTGGCCGCCGGGATGTCTTGCGTGGTCAGTTCGCGTCGGGGCGGTTGCCAATTCCACGCCCCCGCGCCCGTCTCATCGCCGCTTACGGTGATGCTGGGCAGGCGCGGATCGACGGCCTCGGCGACAGGAGCGGGCGGCGCTACCGGGTTGTCGGGCACGCGCGTGCAGGCGGCCAGCGCACATAAAGCCAGCGCAGCCCCTGACAACGCTCCTTTTGATAGAAGCCGCAGCGCCAACAGCATCGGGTACCGGATTGCGTGCATCTTCCTCCACAATGTCGGCCCCAAACGGTACGCCGGACGTTAGGCTATTGTCGCCCGAGCCGGCAACCGATGCATTCATGTGGAGATTTCGTGCCCCTTTGGATAGATGAACCCGCCACCCTGCGCGCGCGCCTGCAGTCCCCGCCCGCCTGGGTGGGACTGGACACCGAATTCGTTCGCGAGCGCACCTATTGGCCGCAACTGGCCCTGGTGCAGATGGCCATCGGCGACGAAATACTGTTGATCGACCCCCTGGCGCCCGGCATCGCCGAAGCGCTGCGGCCGCTGCTGGCCGATCCCGGCGTGCTGAAGGTGATGCACAGCGCCAGCGAGGATCTGGTCGCCCTGTCGCACGATTGCGGCGTACTGCCCGCGCCGCTGTTCGATACCCAGATCGCCGCCGCGCTGTGCGGCCTGGGGGGAGGCATGGGTTACCAGAAGCTGGTGCAGGAAATCACCGGCGTGGCTTTGGTCAAGGGCGAGACCCGTTCCGACTGGCTGCGCCGTCCGCTCAGCGATTCGCAATTGGAATACGCCGCCGACGATGTGGTGCACCTGGGAGCGATCTATCGAGAGCTGGACTCCCGTCTGCGCGCTTTGGGCCGGCGCGAATGGCTGGATCAGGACGGCGCGCGCATGCTGGTCAACGCCACCGAAGAAGGCGAACGCTGGCCACACCTGTCCATGCGCAGCGCGCAATTCCTGGAGGCCGACGCGCAGTTGCGCCTGCTGCGCCTGCTGCGCTGGCGCGACGCGCAGGCCCGGGCCAGCGACAAGCCGCGCAGTTGGATCCTGGACAACGAATTGGCCACCGGCCTTGCGCGCACGCCGCCGGCCGACCGCGCCCAGCTGCAGGCGCAGCTGGAATCCCACCCCAAGGCGCCGCGCAAACTCGGCGATGCGATCTGGCAGGCGCTCAGCACGCCGCTGGCCGATGAGCTGCAAGCTCCGCGGGCACGCAATGCCAACAGCGACGACAAGAATGCCCTGAAGCGCCTGCAGGACGCGGTTTCGGCGCGCAGTGCGGAGCTCGGCCTTCCCGACGGCATCCTGGCGTCGCGCCGCTACCTGGAAGCCCTGCAGGAAACCGGAAACTGGCCCGCGGCGCTTTCCGGCTGGCGTCGCGCTGAGTTGGAACCTCTCCTTTCGCCCTTGCTCAGTCCGCCGCGTGAAGTCACGGGCTAGCCTCAGCCGCCTAGGGGACGCTACCGAACACGACGAACCGCAATAGCGCCGATTCTCTGAACCGACTCATTCTTTCAAGTAGTCAGGCAGCGACGCGTCGCCGCCCGTACCTCCCTTTATCTGAAAATTGCGACGCTGCGACCAAGTGTCTCGAACGAGCAGGTAGTCATCGCTGGCCTCGTCCCTCAGCGAGTCGAAAGCCATCAGGCGCGTTCGCATGTCCACCAAGTTCAATGCCGTCAATCCAATGCGGACCTTGTCTGCCTCCACGTACGACACCGGCTGCAAGGGCGAATCCGCTGCGATGCCAAAAGCGTCCCGTACGGTGCTGGGACCAAAGAAGGGCAGTTCGAGATACCGAGAGCGCCTCCAGCCCCATGTCGCCAAGGTCTGACCGAAATCTTCTTCGCGCTCGGGGATTTTCATGCGACTGGCCGGATCAAACAGTCCGGCCACACCGACCGTGCTATTGACGAGAAATCGTCCCATCGCCTAGGCCGAGTGCTTGACCTGGCCTTGGAGCAGCGCGTTCACCGCAGTGGCCGGCTGGCTCAAGTTATCGAAAAAGCTGCTGACCCTCGAACGCACGGGTTCGGGCACGACTTTCACATAGAACTTGGCCACGGGGCGCGCCACCGACCTGTCCACCGCGTCGTTGAAGCGATGCATTCGGCGATTGAAGCGCTGCCAGGGATCATAGACGACCGGGGCTCCTGCTAATGGCGCGACAGAGTCTTCCACAGCGTCGCGATCTGCAGGACCCAGGAGCACAGCAGTCGCCCCAATCTCTGCAGCTAGCTCAGAGTCAACATCGCGGGAGGGATCGACCGGCTCCGGGTAGGCTTCGATCCGCCCAGGCGGCTCATCCAGCGCCTGTTCCGATCCAGCCACCAAAGGCGCAGCGCTATCGACATAAGCGTTAGCTGCGGGCGGTTGTTTATCGGGAACCGACGAACAGCCCGCCAAGCTTGCCGCTAGGGCCAAGCACAAACCAAACTTCCAGGCGAACGGCTTCATGAGCCGACTACGCTCAGACTTTCCCACACCGAGTGGATAACCAAGCCCAGTGAGATCAGCAAGAAGCACAACGCCATGCGCCGCAGCCAGAGATTGTGGCCGCGTGCGCTTCGGGCGGAGCCAGGCGAGGGCAAATCGGGGAGGTTTTGAAACACATGCAGGTTTCGGCTTTTTCTTAGCTCGTTTTGATCCCTAAGCTTGTAAGCGTGCATTGCGGTTCCTCAAAAGCAGTGGGAAGGCGCTTTGTTCTTGTTTTCTTTCCAGATCGATATCTGGCCGATCGCAACTTAGAAGCCGCGTGAGAAGCCGACGAATACCGAGAAACTGCCGTCGGTGTCAGGCTCGATCAGCGGGCTGTCGGTGATTTCATCGGGCAGCAAGTCGTATTTAGCGAAGCCGAGCAACGACCACTTCTCACCGATTGGGCGGAAGTAGGACACGCCCACGCTGGGGATCACGACAGAACCCGGCTTGTAATCCACCACGCCTCGCGCCACTTCCTCATCGAGCGTGCCGTAGTAGTAGTTGGCTGCGTCTTTGGAAAGCCATTTCGCACTCGCATTCGGACTGAGCTGACCTTTGCCCACTTCGAACGGATAGCTGTATTGCAGCGAAACCTCCTGACCACCGCTCGTGTCCGTCGCATCGGCCAAGATCTCGGTTTCCAGCTCGCCGAAGTCGCCCTTCCACTTGGCGTTCAGGCCAAGATCCAGACCCTTGTCCCGATCTTCCAAGAGGCGATAGTCGATACCGTTGGCGGCCAACTCGCTACGACCCAGATCTTTCACTTCGAAACCGTCGAGCTTGCCCTTCGCCACCGCCGCCAGTTCGAACGAATCGTTCGCAACGAATTGCCATCCGAACGACAGCCCGCGGAAGAAGAGATGCTCGCCTTGGAAGCCGATCAGTGGGATTGGAATAATGCGCGTTCCTTCGCCAGCGTAGGGACTGTCATTGACCACGGCGGCAACGCCCAAAGACCAGCGGGGCGGCCCTTGCTGCGGACCTTCCTCCTCCGGAATGGCCTCATCCGGATCAGCCACCTGGGCCAGGGCGGTAAACGGCAGAGCCGACAACAACGCAGTCAAAAGGAGTTTTCTCATGGGACGCCAGACCTCTTCAGTGGTGGGGGATCTCTTCTTGGCGAGCTTTCCCGTGCGTTCGCACGGGTTGCTGTAACCATTCCCCACAGGATGACGAGGCGATGTCGTCTAAATGTCGCGTATTCCCCTTAAAGCGCTGAATGAAGGCTGTCTAGCCTTGAAAGTCGACCTCGCTCGCGCAGACGTCCAAAGCCGCCCGGGTGCCGCCACTGGCGCCCTGCTCGATAGTAAGTTTCCAGTTAAACCGATCGCAGATTCTGCCGATCAGAAACAGGCCCAAACCTTGCCCACGGACAGGAACGGATTGGCGCAAGCTCTCGCGATATCTGCGTGCCGCCTCGACGGGATTGAATCCACTTCCCGAGTCGGTAACGCAGATCACACACGCACGAAGGGACAGTTCGACCTCGCCATCCTCCGTGCTCTCCACCGCATTGCGGATCAAATTGCTCACCGCGATACGAACCATAGCCTCGGGCGCGGCAATAAAGGTTGGTTCCATATCGCCTATACGCAACCGCGCCGGCTTATCGCCTAAAAGGTGCTCATGGTCTGCCAGCAGGCGAGGCAGCAAGTCGTGGAGTACCGTGATCTCCATAGGCTCGGGCGTGGATGAGGGCTCACGCGCCAGATACAACAGCGCGACCATGGTTTCCGAAAGATCCTGCACCGCATGCTCGATGCGTCCGAGCACAGGCTTGGACGCATCGGGTAGAGAGATCTGTTTGAGTACATCCACCGCTCCGGCGATTACGGCGATAGGCGTGCGGAATTCGTGGCTGGCTTGGTCCAACAGGCTGCGCTCGCGCTCGATGAACTGCTCCACCCGCTCCAAGTGCGCATTGCTGGCGTGCGCGATCAGCTGAATTTCTTCCCGCGGATAGGTCGTGGGAAGACGAGCACCGGGAGCGCCAGGCACGATCGTTTGCATACGCTGGGCCAGGTCCCTCACGGGCCTCACCAGATTGATATGCAGCCAGAAGATGACCACGCCGATACAAACGACGAGAAAGGCGGCCCATATGACGCTTTGCAGAGAAGCCAGGTTCTGCTGATCCTCAAGCTGGGCGACGTCGATCATGGTCACCAGCTTCCCGGGCGGCAGGCTAACCACGAGCACATGGAAGCTGCCGTGATTATCAAAGGCATCACTCTCCTGGAATGTCCAGTATCCGGTCTCGGTCGAATACAGGCCCGGCTGCAAATCCGCAAGGTAATTCGGGACTTCCGAGGCGCCGCGCCCGTTTTCCACATACCAGGAACGGACTATTCCGCTCTTGGGAAGCGAGGCCGCCTCGCCCGCGCGCACGCGGGCCGCGTGGTCGGCAGAAGTGGACTTCAACAGATCCACCCAGAATTTGTGCTCAATCAGGTATTGGCTGCTGAAGCTCTGCATGCTCAGCGCCGCCACCATCACCAGTCCGAACACCACCAAAGCCATGCTGATCCATGCATGTACGCTGCGAAGTTTCTTTTTCTTGATGATTTTTGAACGATTACTCATCTTCGCAAATCCTGTACCCGACGCCAGGCACCGTACGCAAGAGCGGTTTCTCCGATTCGATATCAACTGCCCGACGCAGTACATACATGTGCGAACGCAACAGGTCGTTGCCCGGCACGATGTCTCCCCATGCCGCTCGCTCCAATCGTGCCCGGCTCACGACATGGGGGCTTTCTCGCATCAAGACCTCGAGCAGGCGACGCCCAGTGCGGGTAATGGGAATGCTCCGCTCTCCGCGACGCACCTGCACCTTTCTAATATCGAAATAAAGATCCCCCACGGTGAGCACATCGTCCGGGGCTGCCGATTGTCTAAGGCGGCTTACCAACGAGCGCAACCGGATTTCGATCTCCGGCAAGGCCACTGGCTTGACGAGGTAGTCATCCAAGCCTCCTTCAAAGCCATCGATCTTGTCTGCCAACTGATCTCGGGCGGTGAGCATGATGATCGGCACCTTCTTCTTCGTCTCCCGCCTCAACCGCCGCAGCACCGTGAGGCCATCGAGTCTGGGAAGGTTCCAATCCAGCAAGATGGCGTCGTAGTCCTTCGAGGAGGCCAGGTGCAGTCCCGACAGGCCATCGGGCGCCGCATCCAGGTTATGTCCGCAAGCGGCCAGATAGTCGTACAGGTTCGCGGCGAGCTGGGCATTGTCTTCGATGATCAGGATGGACAAAGGTTCGTTGTTCATGTGCTTGTCTTCCTCATGAGCTCAATCGCAGTTGCCGTCGCGGGCTGGAATGGCGGACACGACCACGCACCTGGTAGCCATAGTAAATGCTGTCCATCGCATAGCTATCGAGCAGGATCGTCGGCAGGCCGCTCACCGGCACGTTCATGCCCATTTCTCCGGGCTGCCTACCACCGAGGTTCGGTCGTCGTTTTTGAAACGAGCTTTCATCGATCCGATGGCATCGTCGACATAGCTATAAGCTATGGGTATCACAAGCAGACACAGCGCGGTGGAGGTGATGAGCCCGCCGATCACGCCAATGGCCATGGGCGAGCGGAAGCTGGCATCGGCGCCCACCCCCAGTGCGATGGGCAGCATGCCCGCACCCATGGCGATGGTGGTCATGATGATCGGTCGCGCTCGCTTCCGGCAGGCATCGATAATGGCGTCTAGCCGATCCATGCCGTGATCCCGCCGGGCGAGGACGATGTAGTCCACCAGCAAGATGGCGTTCTTGGTGGTGATGCCCATCAGCATGATCAGCCCGATCATCGAGGGCATCGAGAGTGATGAACCGGTAAGAGACAGCGCGAGGAAAGCGCCTGGCACCGAGAGCACCAAGGCCACCAGAACCGTCAGTGGTTGGGCGAAGTCTTTGAGCAGAAGCACCAACACCATGTAGACGCATAGCACGCCGGCGAGCATTGCAATAGCGAAGCCCGTGGCCAACTCGCTCATATTCTCGGCATCGCCAGTCGATGTGATCGTCACACCATTAGGTAGGTTCTCAAGGCTAGGCAAAGCGTTGGCGGCCTTTTCCACCTCTCCCAATGGCTGTCCATTGAGCTCCACCGTGAGATTGATGTTTCTTGTGCGGTCGTAGCGCGTGAGTTCAGACGGGCCGCTCAGGATTTGCAGATCAGCCACGCTCTCCAAAGGCACCGCGCCACGTGCGCCCGGCACCGGCAGACGTCGCAAGGTCTCCAGATCATCCCGCCCGCGATCGGCCAATCTCACCACGATCGGTATTTGCCGTTCGCTTAGATTGAGCTTAGCCAGCGCCTGGCTGTAATCGCCCGAAGTGGCCACCCGCAGCGTTTCGGCAATGGCGGCGGAAGTGACCCCAAGATCGGCGGCGCGCGCGAAATCAGGCCGCACAATTAGCTCGGGCCGCACCAAACTCGCCGAGGAGCTAACCGTGCCAATCCCGGGGAGCGTTCTCAGTTCGCGCTCCACTAGCGCTGCATGCTGGGCGAGCAATTGGCCATCTTCGGAGCCTAAGGCCAGGGAATAGCCCTCACCCATCCCCTCCATACCCACACTGATCCGCGCCCCGGGCACGACCGACAACGCTTTTCGAAGCTGATCCTCGACCACCTGCCGGTTCAGCCCATCTCGATCGGCTCGGGGCACCAAATTCATGGTCAGCACGGCCGTCCCGACACTCGGTGCCGATCCTGATTCATCCGGCTCCCCCGATGCGCTGGAACTGCCGCCGATGGCCGTGTAGACCGACACCACATGAGGACTTTCCGCGATGACGCCGCGGGCAATCTCGGCCAATGCGCGGGTGTCCGCCAAAGTGCTGCCTGGAGGCAAGGACAGCGTTGCCTGCGTCTGATCGCCATCGTCTGCGGGAATAAACTCGCCCGGCAAGGTAAAGGCCAGGGCGATGCCGCCTACTATGAGCAGGCCCGTCGCGGCCATCGTCAAACCCCGATGCTGCAAGCACCAACGCACGCATCGCAAATAGGTTTCGCTCCAGCGTGGAGGCTCTAGCTTCTTCTCAGGCGCCTTCAGCATATAGGCCGCCATCGTGGGGGTGAGCATTCGCGCCACGACCAGAGAGAAGAACACGGCCACCGCCGCGGTCCATCCAAACTGCACGAAGTACTTGCCGACCATCCCGCCCATGAGCGAAGTGGGCAGGAAAACGGCGATCAGCGTAAAGGTCGTGGCAATCACGGCCAGGCCGATCTCGTTAGCCGCCTCAATGGAGGCCTGCATGGGCGGTTTGCCCATGAGCAGGTGCCGCTCGATGTTCTCGATCTCCACGATCGCATCGTCCACCAGCACACCGATCACCAACGACAAGGACAACAGCGAAACCGTGTTGAGGGTGAACCCCATCAGATACATCACGGCAAAGGTGGGAATGGCGGAGAGCGGAAGCGCCACCGCGGCAATGAAGGTGGCCCGCCAGTCGCGCAGGAAGAAAAACACCACAATGACCGCCAGCACCGCGCCCTCCAGCAACAGGGTCATCGAGCCGTGGTAGTTGTCCACAATGGGGTCGATCGAGTTGACTGCTTCTGTGAACTCAATTTCCGGATGCGCGGCTTTCAGCTCCTCCATCACGGCTTGGGCAGCTTCGGCCACCTCGATCTCGCCTGCGCCCCGCGCGCGGAGGACATCGAAACCCACCGCAGATTTGCCGTTGAACATCGCCATCGATCGCGGCTCGGCGGTAGTATCGGAAACGGTGGCGACCTGATCCAGCCGGATCCTGCGCCCATCGCCCAACGAGATGTCCAGGGCGGCAACGTCCTGGGCCGTGGCCACCGTGGCAATGGTGCGGACCGACTGCTCTCCCCCGCCCACTTCCACGCGCCCCCCGGAGGCTTCTTGCTGGAGCTCGGCAAGCTGCCTCGAGATATCCACCGCGGTCGCATTCAGCGCCAGCAGCCGATCCGGATCCAGTTCAACCCGCACTTCCCGATCTACACCGCCCACACGCGAGACCGCGCCTATCCCCGGCACTGCCAGCAAACGCTTGCGCACCTCATTGTCGATGAACCAGGAAAGCGCTTCCTCGTCCAACCGGGTCGAGACGATGGTGTAGGTCATGACCGGGGAATCGGCCAAGGTGCTCTTGGTGATGACCGGATCGCGCAGGTCCGCAGGCAAGTCGGAGCGAGTGCTCGATACCGCATCGCGCACCTCGTCCAGGGCCTCTTGCACTGGCTTGTCGAGAAGGAACTCCGCCGTGATGGTGGCCGTGCCGTCCGTTAGCGTGCTGCTGATGTGTTTGATCTTCGGGATATTGGCGAGCGCATCTTCGATCTTCCGGGCCACATCGCTTTCGATCTGTGGCGGCGAGGCGCCGGGTAGCTCGGCTGTCACCGTGATGATCGGGAAATCGATGTCGGGGAAGTTCTGCACCTTCATGGCGAAAAAGCCACCAATCCCGACCACGGTCAGCAGAACGAAGAGCAGAATGACCGCCACCGGGTTATGGATGGACCAGGTGGAGACGTTGAGATTCATGGCGCGCCTCCCGCCAGCGTGGTAGCGCTCGCAGGCGCGCTGGCCGCCGGGGCGCTTACTACTTTGACCGTGTCCCCTTCGCTCAGGAAGCTAAGACCCGAGGCCACGATAGGCTCGGACGGTTCAAGCCCACCGGTGATCTCCACCCGATCGCCCACCCGTCGTCCCACCGAGACCTTGGTCATCAGGATCTTTGCTTGGGGGTCGAGGCGCATGACATAGCTAAATCCATCGCGTAGCAGGACGGCCTGCTGCGGCACCGTCAGCGCCTGGCCCTCACCCACCTCGAAAAAGCCTCGCGCGAAAGCGCCCGCACGCACTTGACTGTTGATCGGCAGATCCACATACACCAACCCGTTATGAGTCTGGGTATCGATTGAGGGGCCCACTATTCGCAGGCGACCTTGGAGCGGCGGCTGGCCGTGAACGCTAATCTCGGCCACCTGGCCGGGCGCCAGTTGGCTCAACTCCGACATCGCCACAGTGGCGCGCCATTCCAAGCGACCCTCCTTGATAAGACGAAACAGTTCTTGCCCACCCGGCATCACCGCGCCCACGGTGGCAGTGCGCGCGATGATGATCCCGTCGCTAGGCGCCAGCACGCGCGCCTGCGCCAGTCGAAGACGATTTCTCTGCGCAACGGCTTTGGCCGCGTCCAATCTGGCCCGTGCCGTCCTGGCCGCCACCAGATACGCATTGATCTGCTGGGCGGACATTGCGCCCGAGGCATCCAGCCTTCTTGCGCGCTCCGCATTGGCCTCAGCCTCCATCAGCTGCGCTTGGGCCTGGGCCACAGAGGCTTCGGCTTCGGCCAAATCGGCGGCGACCATCTCCGGCTTGAACACGGCCAGAACCTGGCCCCTCCGAACCCGGTCACCCACATTGACCCTGACCTCAGTGAGCTGCAGACCCTCGGCCTCAGTTCCCACGCTGGCTTCCTGCCAAGGGGCGATATTGCCGGTCGCCGGGATTCTCCTGGGAAGCGTGGCGAACTGCGCCCGCGCCATGACCACCGCCAGCACTGGCGTTGCAGCCACCTCACCTTGGGCAGTGTCGGTCTCGCCTCCGGAATAAAGTGCTATCAGCACTCCGACCACCAGGATCACCGCTCCGATAAAAGCGATTCGACGTTGTTTCCTATCCACCTATTTGTCCTTGGCCAGGGTCGCCGCGCAGCGTTTTATGGCGTGCGCGCCTTCGAGTCTTAGTCGATGATCGGCTTCGGATGTCGTGGGAATGTCGCGTCTTGCCGGGCGCGGCCCGCCTCAAGCGTGCAGTGGCTGAACCGATTCTGAGAAGTTGCGGCATGAGCGCCGACTAGGTCGGTGGCGGCCCAAGTTGGTCGCTAGGAGTCGTTTGGTGCGCTGTGCGCGCATGTTTGGAGTTCCCGGTCTGTTGCGAGCGCAACGCATCGGAGGCAGGAACCAGAAGATGGATGGGGACCATCCCCATCGGGAAGCGCGGAGGCCGGAAGCCCTTGAGGCCAAAGAGTTCTCTGCCGGAGCAGCTCCGGGGGGCAGCGCAGGACGGGCTGGCGCAGCCCTATCTGACGCAGCTAAACTATGCAGGTACCTGGGGCGGTAGCTCAGCTGGGAGAGCGCCACGTTCGCATCGTGGAGGTCAGGGGTTCGATCCCCCTCCGCTCCACCAATAGGTGGTCCAGGGAAGTTCAAGAAAGGCCGGAATTCCCAATAAAAATAGGGGGTTCGGCCTTTTTTATGTCCAATGGCGTCCCTTGAAATCCAGATATCTATGGGGGGCAATCTTGGGGGCGATAGGCCTATGGCCGTCATTACTTGCCCCCAATGCCACTCGCCGCCGGTATCCGCAAAACGAAGCCTACAAACAAGACGCAGCGCCTATTCGGTGGAGGCGGCATGTATCTGGAAATATCGCCAACTGGCGGAAAGTGGTGGCGACTGAAGTACCGGAGCGACGGCAAAGAGAAGCGTCTGTCCCTTGGCACGTATCCGGATACTAGCCTGGCCGCCGCCAGGGACAAGCGCGATAACCCACGCAAGCTACTTGCAGCTGGCGTAGACCCTGGCGAACACCGCAAGGCAGAGAAGGCCGCAGGTATCGAGAAGTCGGCCAACAGCTTCGAAGTCGGGACTCGATCGCGGGTTGCCGCGAATGCAGCACGGCCAAGCGATAGCCAACGCTGTGGCAGGTTCGAATCAACGTGGCTGTCGAACGGTTTGTCGACGACCGCGCGCAGGGCATGGATCTGTTTACGCACGTTGGTCTTGGGACCCCATTAACGGGCTTCCCGCTCCGTGCGGCTCACCAGTCGCGGTGCGGCCACCATCAGCACGCACAGCAGCTTCAGCCATGTGGACGCGGGGTCCGATCGCTCGCCCTGACTTTGCACCAGCCCAGTCGTTGAATCGAACTGGAGATCGCCGATCTTCAGTACACTTGTCTGGCTACTCTTCTGTAAAGTACGAGATATTTGGACGGCAAGGAAAACAGATGAGGGTGAAATTGGTGGGGTATATCGCACCGCTCGCATTCACCGTTGCCGTTTCATTCGCAGCATCGGGACAAGTACTCCCAGGGCGTTCTGATGGAAGAGAGAAGGCTCCTTCATGCCCTCTTAGCATTGGGGCGACGGCCTCCTATTCGGCACCGTCTGATCTAGTCAAACAGGATCCAAGCTGCCTGATAGATGCTGCCAGCGCCGCTCTGGATAAAGCTTCGCTTGTCGATACTCGGGACAGGGCGGAATTCCTGAAGTTCCATATCCCAGGGGCGACGTCACTATCGAGCAACGCCTTGATCACCATGCCAAAATCGAACAAGCAGCAGGTAGTTGTCTATGAGAGCGGCAAGTTCCGATCCGATGCTTATGTATTGTGCGACAGGCTCCGGCGGGCGGGCATGAAGAATTTCAAGGTCTTGGATGGCGGCATTGCGGCCTGGGCCCAATCGCGAGGATTGCCGGAAAAGGTCGCACTGAGCCAGCTTTCGGATCAGGAGGTGGCGACGGCCATCCTGGATCCCGGCAATGCCGCAAGCGCGATCGCAACCTCGTTCGAACCGGTTCTGAAGGAGAATGGGATAAAGAACCGTGCGGCGGGAGCCAGGAAGATCCTACTCGGCGAAGCCACAACACCAGTTGCGGATCTGCAACAGAAGCTGGTTCAACGACCTGCTGGCACCACCGTACTATTCTGGTTGGGTAGCAAGCAAAGACTTTCGCAACTCTTGAGCAATCAGTTGGCCCAAGATCAAAAGCGATTATCCGGGCCGGGGCAAAGCAAGGGCTGCGGCGCGCTCTAGTTCGTTAGTTCGCCCGCCCGTTATCGACCGGCTTCCCACGCCCAGCGTCCGGAGCGGCAAGAAAGACCCAATCGGAGTAGTGCGCCGAACCTTTGAAGGCTGCATCCTCGGCTGAGAAGCCGGCGACCTTCATTGGTGCCTTGTCCGAAATTGAATGCACGCCGACGATGCGCCCTGCACGTACGACCAACCCCCAATCCTGTTTCCTGGTGATGGGGTCGTAATAGAGTTTCCGCAAATGCCTTTTGTAGGGATAACTACGCCGATCCAGCAGCAGTTCGTCCAAGGACGCGGGATAGGCCCGTTCCGGGCGGCTATCCCGAAAGCGATGCAGGGCTTGCCGGAATTCAGCGCCGATCCGCTGGAGTTCGGCCTCTTCCGAACGGATACGGTCATATCTATATATCGCGGTAGTTGCCGCGGCTGCCACCGACAGCAATGCAATCAGAAAGATAAGATAAAGGTAGGCGAATCCGGCCGCGGTCTTCATTAGAGTTCGGCGTAAACGACGCCAAGTGAAGTGGCGCCCTTGGCACCGCTGCGTATGTCCACTACCCCGCTCTTGTCGTCAATGGTGTCTTCCACAATCATCCAGGTTTGCGCGCTATCGGTAATCGGGTCGACCGGAATGGATTTCAAATAGCGGCTTTCGACCAGCTGCTGAAGCGAATCTGGATACTCGCCTTTGTCCTCTTCATATCGATCGATGCTATCCCGCAGTGCTCGCAGGTTGGTTTTCAACGCGACCAATTCGGCGCGATCAATAGACGCCTGATATCGCGGCAAAGCCACGACCAGGAGCATCGCGATGATCGCAATGACGACGATTAGCTCGATCAGGCTGAATCCGTTGCTTCTGGCGGTGCGCATTGGTCTCTACCACTCCCGGTAAGCGATGCCATTGAGTCCGACGCCGGCCGATGTGCTGTACACGTCGAATACGTCCTCCCCAGCTTCGGGCGCGTCCGGCGGGCTTTCGTAGCTGCGCAGCCCCCAGGTTTCTGCAGAATATTTTCCGGTTCCGGGATGGAACGGATCAGCAGGCAGCCGTCTCAAGAAATAGATTTTCGCTTCTGAGGGACTGCTTACATCCACCACTCCCTCAGACAGCACCTCCAGATTGGGCGGATAACCGCTCGACCCGCTTTCCACCGCAATCCTTCCTGTTTCCGCCGCTTTCTTGTAATGGTCGATTGCGCCGCGTATCTGGGTAAGTGCCAGCCTCAACTCGGTCTCCCGGTGTCGTTTCACTACCGTTTGTGCGGACGGTATAACGATGAGCAACAGCACGCCGATGATCGCCAGCGTAGCGATCAGCTCGATGAAACTGAAGCCAACGCTGCGTTGCGCCCTCACCGGATTCTCAACGTCGCATTAGCCAGCCTGGCTTCGCCGACCTTTGGGCTGGGTTCGGCAGACAACAGTTTGATCTCGGTGGCTTCCGTCGAAGCCAAGGCCTTGAACGTCACCTGCAGCAGATTACCCTGGCCCGATACGGCGCTGCCTTGGCGTACGACGGTGGCGATTATCTTGCCATCGCTGAGATTCACCTGTTTGGTCAGGCTGCTCTGCCCTCCCCCTTGCGCCATGAATGGGCCTTCCTCGACGTTGACGACCTGGAGCAACTGTGGGTCGAAGCCGATCATCACCGGCATCTGGTCGACCGCCTGGAGCGCGCTGATATTGAGTACCGCGGTGAACTGCTCACCCGCCCTGACTTCAGCCGGCACGCTCCAGTTCAACAGCACCTGGGGGCCGTTCGGCAACTCGCCGGCCGCGATTTGCGGCTCCGGCACGGGGATGACGGATGCGGCCGAGCCGGCGTCAGCAGCCACAGAAGCATTGGCTTCGCCGGCAGCAGTGTCCGGCGCAAGGGGCGCACTGCTCGTCATGTTTATGTTCCCACCCAAGCGCGTCGCGGTACCGCTTTCGAATTGCAGCTCGTCCAGGCTGGCGCGTCGCACACCGCGAACCAGTCTTGGGGTGATGGAAAGGACGATCTCCGTATTCTGCTTATCGGTCTTCTGTGAACCGAAGATACGATTCAGAATAGGAAATCGCGAGATGCCGGGCCAGCCACTGGCCACTCTTCTGTCCTCGCGGTTGATCAATCCTGCCAGTACCTGAGTCTCGCCGTCTTTCAGCCGCAATGTGGTTTCCGCATTGCGGGTACCTATCTGGTAAGAAAGTGTTCCGGACTTGGTGAGGATTTCTCTGACCAGATTACTGACTTCCAGGTTGATTTTTATGGACACCTCGTCCGAGGAGAAAACGCTGGGCTCCACCTCCAGCTTCAAGCCCACATCCACGTAGTTCACGGTTTCCGACACGAAGCCGGTCGATGTGGATGTGGAAGTGATGACAGGCACCTTGTCGCCGATAAGCACCTTCGCCTTCTCCTTGCTCTTAACCCGGATCTTTGGATTGGCAAGAATCCTGGCATCGGAGCGCTCATCGTTCAACTTGACAGAGGCATTGGGAATGGAAGCATAGATGCTGCTGGAGTTCAGCCCGCGCAATGTATCGACGGGGATCAAGTTGGAAGTCTGACCCGGCGCATTCAAGGTGACTCCGATCTCCTTGGGAAGACTGATGCCCATGTCGAGCAAAGTCGATCGTTTGATCTCCAGTATCTCGACGTCCAGCATCACTTCCGGCTCACCTACATCCTGCAGCGCCACAAGCTTCTCGGCCAACAGAATGGCTTCAGGGCTGTCCCGCATGATCAGCAGGTTCAACTTCTCGTCGACCACCACGTTTTCCGTTTTCAGGATCGCCTTCAACGTTTCCGCCATCTTTTTGGCATCGGTATTGGCGAGATAGAAACTACGCACGCTTAGTTGACGGTAGTCGCTTATTTTCTGCGCGATACTGGGGAATACCAGCATCGAGTTCTGGTTGATCACTCGCGTTTCGAGCTGCGTGGAAAGGCCGATCATGCGGATGGCCTCGTCCATCGGGGTTTGGCGAAGGAATACCGATACTTTCAGATCCGGCCTTATGTCCTGGTCGTAGATGAAGTTGATGCCAGAGGCTTTCGACAAGACTTCGAACACGACTTTGGCCGGTACATCCCGGAATTCAAGCGTAATGAGCTTCTTGAACTTCGCATCCAGACCGTCGGGTGCGCGTTTTTTCTCGCTCAACGCAAGCCGTATCCGATCCAGGCTGTTGATCGCACGCGGGTTACCCGGAGCCTCGGCCAGCACCTCTCTCGCCATTCGCTCGGCCTCCTGAAGCGCGCCGGATTCGATCAGCGCATCGACCTCCACCATCTTCTCGCTATGCCGGCGTCTGGCGGCCAACCGTCGCAGCGCCTCCTGAGCCGCTGCGTTCTGCGGGTCGATCTGCAGCGCGATCTGGTACAGGCCTTCAGCTTTAGCCGAATCCCCCGATGCCATCTGCTTTTCAGCGTCGGCGAAGATCAGGTTCAATGCTTCCTGCTTCTTCAGCAGGTAACGTTGTCGATAACCGACGTTGTTGGGCGCCGCATCGGAGGCCAACTGGTACTTCCTGACCGATTCGACATAGTCGCCCTCTTCAAACAAACGATTGGCCTTGCGAAAGTCTCCGGCCGAACCGCATGCGGCAAGGAGCAGAATCGCGCTTAGCGTCAGGATGCGCTTAATCGATCTGGTGGAACTCGGTACGGCGTGCATTAAGCGTCCTGTCTTATTCGGTCAGTTCGGGGTCGCTCACCACGTACTGGCGAGTGGCACCGGTGGGAAGGTAGGTGAAATCGGCGAAACCACCGCCGATTCTGTCGAACCGATAGGTATCTCCGGCCGATTGAGTGGGCGATAGCGTGTAGCTTTCGTTCTGCCACTCCACAAATACATACGGCACCGCCTCGGATAGCATCCAGCCGAGCACTTTGATGTCCGCTGGCGGAGCCACCGGTATCGCCTCGAACGAAGCGGGCGGCGGCACGGGTGATTTGGCCGGCGAGGAAAAAAGCTGTAGCGACAAAGACGAGTTACGTCGCCGTATCATTTCAGCCTGCTCCGACGGCGGCGCTGATCGGGAGGCCGACCCAGCACTAGGACGCGAAGCCTCGACTATCTCTAAAGCCTGTGGAGATTTTCGGTTGAACACCGCCAGTGCCAACAGAATGACGATGACGCAGTAGCCTAGAGGGCGGGCATATTTCTTCATCGCGCGGGCTCAGCCTGACGATCCAAAAAGACGTGAGACAGCTGTACTTCAGCCTCTACCGTTTCTTGTTCGATCGATTCTCTGGTCAAGCGCAGCTTTGAGATATAAACCGCGCGGTCGGTAGTCTGAAGAGACTGAAGGGTCTCCCCTACTACCTTCCACGGCGCCTGCACCGAGAAATCCGCGACTTGCCGATACAGCCCGGAATCTTCGCTGCGTTCGTATTTGAACTTGATCTGTACAGGCTCCAGACCGCCTTTTCTTAGAACACCAAGCATCCTTCGCGTGCTGTCGAAGCGGGCGTCTGCCTGCGGCAATGAAGATGGTTTCGATGTGGTGGTTGGCACGATCGCCAGCGGCTCGCTGGAGCTGGCTGGCCCGGTCAGCAATGTACGAGCCTCTCTGAGCCGCATCTGCGATAGCGATAGCGTGATGCCCAGGGTGAGCAGGATGCCTCCACCGATCACTCCTATCCAAAGACCTGCACCGTGCAACAGGAACTGGCGGTTGATCGCCCAGACTATCCGTCGGCCGTCTATTCGCGCCATGACGCGCTCACTTCAAAATTGACTACCTCGCCATTGCGTTTTAGGGCCAACACACGCACCTGCGAGACCGCCCGCGCATTGGCGTCCAGTGCCTCCGCGTAGGCATTCGCCCGATCCGCAGAGTCGGTAACGCCGGATACCCGCACCACCCCGGTTGCAGGGTTGACATCGATACCCAGCAACTTGGTTTGCTTGTCCAAAGGGACTAGCGCGTTCAACAACTGGCTCCAGTCTCGATTCAGCAGCGCCATTTGCTCGCTCCACTGGCGTTCGCCCACTGCGCCCAGATCGGGTTCCTTTGTCTGCGGTACGACCCGTCTTCTCGTCGTCGATTGCGACGCACGATCAAGCTGAATCTCGACAGCTTGGATCTCGCGGTCCAGCGCTTGGTTCATGCGTAGCAACGTGAAGCTTCCTAGCGCCGTCGCCGTCAGCATGCAAAAAACGAACGGGCGCAAAGACCATTTGCGGAAGTCAATGCGCATAGCGTTGCCGTGATTCACTGGCATGCCGCCACTACGGCATGCGCAGGGCTGACCGCCTGTTCCATGCCCTTGAGCTGCAGCAGCTTCCCGGGGAAAACGCTGGGCATTTCGCTACTGGCCAACCAGCGCATGTGCTGGTCATCGGCAAACCCAAAGCGCTTGCGCGACGACCAGATCTCGATTCCATCCAGCCCGTTGGATGTCCCTTGGGCAGGCAGCCACTCCACCTGTGTTAGCGCTCCTTGCTCAAGGGTGATGGCGGCGAGGCCATCGTCCTCGGCGTAAGCCAGCAGGGAATCGCCGGAAGGCAGCGATGGAGCATATTTACGATGAATCGCGAATACGCTGGCCGTTGCTTCAGCCAGCGTCATGCCGGCTTGGCCAAGGCACGTCCGCAGCGCATCGAGCACGTGGTGCGGATAGCCCACGGCAAGCACAGGAGCGCCGTACTTCGGCCAATGGATGCGGATATGGTGGCTGGAGGCCGTTACACCGTGGTTGCGGGCGAACGTATCGATCACGTGTGCACGAATGGAGTTGTGGGTGTAGTTCGACGACACCCAGGGCGTGACCATGAAGCGGCAGTACGCGGTCGACAGCACCAAGCTGACTTTGCGGCGTGTGCCGAAATGCGAAGACAATGTCTTGCCCAGCGAGTTCCAATCGCCGTCCATCGAGCCAGCATGTTCGCCTTGCAGTCGATTCGACTCGCCAGCTCCCGTGCTGGCAAACCAGGTTGAGGTGGCGATATAGAGATGAATGGGTTTCTTGAACACGGCCTACTCTGCGAACGTGATCCGGTTGACTTCGGCCAAGGTGGTTTCCCCGCGATAGAACAACTGCAGCGCCGCCGCGCGCAGGCTCCGACTGCCCACTTGCGCAGCAGCAGCGCGCATGGCGGTCACTGGGGCTTTCAACGCCACCAGTTCGCGCAAGGCGTCGTTCATAACCAAGAACTCGGAAATCGCGCGCCGACCTTTGTAGCCGGTGCCACGGCAATGCCCGCAGCCGCGTCCCGCACGAAGGGGTTTGCCGAGCAGGTCTTCGGCTTTCAACCCCGAAAGGTTCAGCGTCTCCTCATCGGGCGAGTAAGGCTGGGAGCATTCGGTACAGTTCAACCGCAACAGACGCTGCGCCCAGACGCCTACCAAGGCCGAAGACAGGCTGTAGGCATCCACGCCCATGTGCAGCAGGCGGCCCACCACATCGAAGACGTTGTTCGCATGCACGGTCGTCAGCACGAGGTGGCCGGTGAGCGCCGCCTGGACGGCGATCTGTGCGGTTTCCTCGTCGCGGATCTCGCCCACCATGATCTTGTCCGGGTCGTGGCGCAGGATCGAGCGCAGGCCGCGGGCAAAGGTCAGCCCCTTCTTTTCGTTGACCGGAATCTGCAACACACCGGGAAGCTGGTACTCCACCGGATCTTCGATGGTGATGATGTTTTCCTGCCCGCTGTTGATCTCGTGTATGGCCGCATACAAGGTCGTGGTCTTGCCTGAGCCGGTGGGGCCGGTTACCAGGATCATGCCGTAGGGCTGCACGATCAGCTTCCTGAGCGCGTTGACGGCCTCGGGTTCCATCGCCAGATCCGACAGCTGCAGCAGATGCGCGCGATCGCCGGTCAACGCGCTGCGGTCGAGCAAGCGCAGCACGGCGTCCTCGCCGTGGATGCTGGGCATGATGGAAACGCGGAAATCCACCTGTCCGCCGCGTGCCCGCACCCGGAAACGTCCATCCTGCGGAACGCGTCGCTCGGCGATATCCAAGGAGGACATTACTTTTATGCGTGAGATCAGGCGCTGAGCAGTGTCGACTCCCGACACTTCCGACACCGGAATCAGCACGCCGTCGATGCGGAACTTGACGCTCATGCCAACTGGCGTGGATTTCAGATGGATGTCCGAGGCCTGCTGCTTGAGCGCATCGTAGAGAACGGAACTGACGAGTCGGATGACTGGACTGGCATCTGCTTCGATGTTTTCAAGGGAAAGGACTTCTCCATCGGCAAGCTCTTCGGCCCCTGGCGTATCCCCGACCGTCTGCTCCGTGGCGCGCACGGCTTGTTCGGCTTGGGCCAGGAACGAGGCGATATCCTCGAAGTGCGCCAGCCGCACCCGATACGGCTCGGCAATGGTGGCGCGTGCCCATGCCGCCAGTTCCTCGGAAAACGGATCCGCCAGCACGAGCGTCAGGCCGGCATCCCCATCGCGCAATGCCACGCAGCCGCGGCGGGCGCATTCCACATAGGGAAGCAGGTCGAAGTCAGGGGTGGAGGCGTACAGCTGCACGGAATCGATGGACTCGATCCGGGACAACTCGGCCAGCGCCCGCACCAGTCCTGCCGTGTCGGTGGCCAGTTCTTCCTGTACCAAGGCCAGCCAAGCTCGATCGGCCGTGAGCGATTTGTGGCGAGCCGTGCGCACCTGCGCTGCCGTCAATATAGGAATCTCGGCAACCAGCGTCGCGCTCACGAACCCACACTCCCTACCAAATCGAAAATCGGCGCGTACATCATCACCACGATGGCGCCTATGACGATGCCGATAAAGGCCATGAGCAGGGGCTCGAACAGGCGCGAGAATGTTTCGACCTTGCGGTCCAGATCGATGTCCAGGAAGTTGGCCAGCTTGTCGCTCATTTCGGCCATCGCTCCGCTGCGTTCGCCCACGCGCAACAGGCTCTCGGCGATCGGGGGAATCAGGCTGCTGCCGGCCAACGACTCGGTCAGCATCTGACCCGAGCGTATTTTCAGGGCGGCGGCGGACAGCTCGCTTGCCTGCTTCGGGCTGACGATGCCTTTGACCATGTCCAGCGCCTGCAGCAGCGGGATGCCGCTGTCCAGCAACAGCGCCAAGGTGCGATACAGGCGCGAGAGTCCCAATGTAGTCAGGATCTCCGACAGCACGGGCAGCCGCGCCGCCGCCTGCAACCCGAAACGACGGCCTTGCTCATGCGCAACCAGCCACACAACGGCAGCGACCGCCAGACCGATGAGGCCAACCAAAGCCCAAGGGTGGCCCTGGATCAACTCGCCGCAGCGCAGCAGCAGCACCGTCGCCCAGCCCACCTCGCGTCCCGATCCATCCAGGATCGACGCGAATTTTGGCAGCACGTACGCAATCAGGAACAGGATCACCGCTCCGCCTACAGCCATCAACAGCAGCGGGTAGATGGCGCTGGCCGTGACCTTGCGCTTGATCAGGTTGATCTTCTGGTCGTAATCCAGGTACCGCTCCAGGGTCTGGACCAGACCGCCGGTGGTTTCGCTGGCGGCCACTCCGGCGATCAGCACCGGGGAAAACAGGCTGGACTCTTGCGTTAGCGCCTGCGAGAAAGAGGCGCCTTCGCGCAACTTCGTCAGCAAACGCCCCAGCACGGCTTTAAAACCGGGGTTGGGCTCTTTGCGCTCGAGCGCTTCCAGCATCTCCACCACATTCAACCCTGCCTTGAGCAAGGTCAGTGCTTCCTGGAAGAACACGGTTGGCGCAAAGCTCACGCGCAGCGTGGGCACACGCGCTGTCTCCGACTCGACTCGCAGAATCCTGCCGCCGGTACGCGCTGCAGCCGTCGCGGCGGCCGCCACCGAGTCCGCCTCGATATCCACCCACTGCGACGCGCCGCCGACAGAAACAAGAACCCTGTGCTTCATTGGTTACTGCCCACCTGCTCCGATATCGGCTTCTTCGCCCTGCCCGCCGGGCTTGCCGTCCTTGCCATAGGAAAACAGGTCGTAATCGCCATCAGCGCCGGGAGTGCGGTACACGTACCCGTTGCCCCATGGATCGAGCGGTGCTTGTTTCTGCAGATAGGGGCCATTCCATTTGTCTTCGGCATCGGGCTTGACGGTCAGCGCACTCAAGCCCTGTTCTGTCGCCGGAAAATGGCCGGTGTCCATTCGATAGGTATCGATAGCCTTGCGCAGCGCGTCGATCTGGCTCATGGCTGCGGTGCGCTCGGACTTACCGATCTGCTGGAAGTAGCGCGGCGCCACCAATGCGACTAGCAGGCCGATGATGACCACCACCACCAGCAGTTCCATCAGGGTGAAGCCACCTGATTTGCAGCGGATGCTCCGTTTCATAATGAGGACGGCTCCAGTTGCCATACGACCTCAGGTCGTTCGATCGTCACGTCCGAAGTGCTACGGAGGATGAGTTCGGAAGCGCTTACCGTGACCCCGTTCTGTTCTGTTGAGCCAAAGTATATTTGTGGGGCAACGATCGTAAAACCTTGCGCGCTGAGTGCAGTACCTATTGCCCAAAAAATAGCCCGTCCATTGTTGGAGAGCACAACCTTATAGTGGTAGTCCCACTGACCGTCCTGTTGTTGTTCCTTACGTGTCAGGATGTAGTCCGACACGCTCAGCCCGACACCCGAACTCGTATCCTGGTCGCGCACCACGCCAGAGAAGGATTGCGCAGGCAAACCGTTGTAGTCTGGATCCAAGCTCACTGCCTTGCCCAAAGTCACCGCGAAGCTCTGGTCACCATCCACCGAATTGTCTTTCACGGCGATCACCTTGATCGGCTGCGGCGTCGACCAGTTATCGGGCGTGAATCTGAGCTCGCCTGATGCGGTCACGTGGTTGAATAGGCTAGTCTGCACGTAAGCTTCGGACGAGTCGTTCGACGTGACCGATATGACCACGTCTTTGGTGGGCGCCCTTCCGAGCACTACCGAAATATGTCCGATATCCGTCCCTTCCCTCAAGTCGAGACTCGGGCTTGCAGTCGTTTGCAAAACGCCCTGTTGCGGATTGGTAGGTACCACCAGAGAGCCCGACGCGTACGAACGGGACAGGCCCTTGTCGTCGTAGATGACAGAGTAGACGTAGTACACCCCTGCAGACAGTCCTGCCAAATCCCAGACGTAGCTGCCCATCCAGCCGACATCTTGGATCCCGTCGATAATTTTGGTACCCGCGAAACCAGAACCGATCTGATCGTAATAGAGGGCAACCGTCGGCTCGATACTGTAATAGCCGGTACCCATCCATCGGATGTTTAGATCGCCATCGCGCGCGTCCCGGGCATTGCCTAAACCGCTCATGTACAGGATGGGTGCAACGTAGGTACCCGTGCTGACGAACAGTACGCTAGTCGTCGACCAGGCGCTGGCGTTATTGCTGGCATCCTCGGCACGCACGCGCCAGTAGTGCGTGGTCTTGTCGACCAGGGACGTAGTGGGTTGCCAGGTGCCTGTGTTGCTGGTGCCGGAGGCGACCAGGTTGGTCAACGCCGCGTCGCGGTACACCTCGAAGCGGTAGTGCACCTCGTCGTCTTCGGGATCGATCGACGGATGCACCTCGAACATCGGGGTCAAAGTGGCTGCCCAGGCCCGGTCGCCAGGGTTCGCAACTACTGGTGTAGTTGGCGCGTCATTACTGGCATCCAGGACGAAGTCGCCCACCACCCAGCCGCTATCGGCGCGGCCGTCGCTCGCCTTGGCGCGCCAGTAGTAGTGCTCGTTCTCCGTCAGCCCGGTCACCTGCCAACCGGTAATGCCGCTGCTGTCCGCGGGGATCGCACCCGACGACTGCCGATTGGACGAGTCGAAAGTGTTGACTGTGTCGATCTCGAACACGTAGCGCATCACGTCGCCATCGGCATCGGTGGCGTTATTGACGCGTAGAAGGGCGGCACCTGGAGTCGTTACATCGGATCCCGGCGCCGGGCTGACGATGGTCGGCTCTGTCGGCGCCTGGTTGCCCGTAGACACACGGAAGCTACGCGCCGGCGTTTGCGTTTGCGCGCCGTGCTCGTCCGTGGCGATACCGCGCCAGTAGTACGTGGCGTTGTTGGTCAGCGGAATGGCGACCGTCCACTGGGTCGTGCCTCCGGTATCGACGGGCATATCGGAGACGCCGTCGTGGCGCTCGGTCAAGGTCGAATCCGTGTATACCTCGAAGCCGTAGGTGACCGTGTCGCCATCTCGGTCGACCGCATTGGTGGCCGAAAGTACTGGCGTCAAGCTGTCGACATCGATGCCTGCCGCAGGCGCGGTCAGGTTGAAGCTTTCCGGCGCATCGTTAAACAGGTTGGCGAAGAAGGCGCCATTGGTCCATTCGCTGTTCACGCCGGCGGCGACACCACGCGCACGCCAGTAGTAATGGGTGTTGTCGTTGAGATCCTGTCCTGGCGTCCATGTCGTCGGTTGGCCTGCTGTCGTGTTCTCCGCGACGACGGCTTCTCCCAGCTTCTCGGTGAAGCCGGCGTCGGCATACAGTTCAAACTGCACCGATACGGTGGGATCGTTGCTGGCCTCGCCGGTCAGCACCTGGAACTGCGGACGCAGGCTGGCGATCTCGGCGCCCGGCAGCGGTGCGACGATCTGCGGAATCGCCGGGCCCGGCGGCGGCTCGAGCGATTCGACGCGGATCTTGGCCGAACGCGAGGCCGACAACGTGCCATCGCTGGCCAGGTAATTGACGAGGTAGCTGCCGGCTTGCCCAACTTCCGGCGTCCAGTCGAACACGCCTACGCCATCGCTCTGATCGTGGAACGTGGCGCCGGTAGGCAATGGCGCGGCGGACAGTACGACAGGCTTGCCCATGGGGCTGGAGGCTTCCACCAGGAATGAGATCTGCTCGTTTTCCTTGACCACGCGATCGGGAATGAACTGGAGGGCCGGTGGCCGGGGCACTTGGTCCAGATCCTTGAAAGCGACGTTGTAGCTACCCGGCGAATTGACGTCGAACACGTTGAACCAGTGTTCCCACTGCTGGGTGTCGGGATTCTTGGTTTTGGACAGCCAGACATTCTCCACGGCCATGGCCTTGGCGTCGGCGCGCAGCACGGGGCCCAGGGCTTTCTGGCCTTGGAATGGATCGGGCTTGCGGACGTAGAAGAACCCCTGCGACGGCGGCAGGTTCAACTGGTAGGCGCCGCTGGCCGTGGTCAGGACGGCTTCGGCGGAGCGATCGGTGACTGCATTGTCCTGGCCTTCGGATTCGTAAAGGCGATAGACCGAGCCTTCCACCGCCAGGAAGTCGCGCACCACATCGCGTCCCGGCAGATCCACGCGCACATCGCGTACCAGCAAATGGGCATTGGTGGCTTGCAGCAGTGAAGTCAACGCGCCGCCGAGTTCATCGGAATGGGTGAAGGTGGCGCTGAAGTCGACGAAGGTGCCGGCCAGGTTGCTCTCCATCTGCCAGCGCCCCATCTTGCTGCCGCTAGCCGGAATATTGCCGAAGTCGATCAGCAGTGAGCTGGTCGCAGGCACGTCTTGCACGTAGCTGCCCAGGATGACGAAGTTGATAGGCAGACCTTGCTGATTTCCGATAATACGGGGCTGGGCCGAGTTGATCTTGAGCTGCCGGGCCGCAGCGAAGCCACTATTCTTGACGCGTACGCCCAAGGTGTAGGGCTCGGGAGCTTCAATGGGAGTGGTGAACGGGTCGTCGGCAATAACGTCGCGAGTTAGGAAGTAATCCAAGGTCAGCGAGGGCAAGGGCTTGACGGTGATGGCATCGGGGTTGAGCTCCATCACATGGGTTTCGTTGCCGAACTTGTAGCGCAGCGTGGCGCCAATCAGGTAACGCTTGCCGAACGGGGTATTGCCGGCCGCACCCGGTGCGGGGATCAACAACCAATTGACGATCGCGGTGGCTTGAGCCGCCACCTGGCCGGTGCCGGAAACGTTGTCGATGTTCTGGGTCTGCGATTGCCTCAGGAAGAACTTCGCGGTCAGGTCATTGGGATCGGTAGTGATCGCAACTGCCGTACCGACCTCATCGGTGACGCGCACCTCCACGTTGACTTCGGTCAGTGGCGTAGTGGGCAACGAGTTGGTGATGCGCATCTCAGCATCGAACGCCTGGCGCTCCAGGGTGAGTTCCTGCTTGATCTCGATCTTGACCCGCGCGCAGACGGACTCCTGCGCGGCGACTGGCGCAATGGCCAAGCCGAGCAGACACAGTGCTACCACTGCCGCGCCAACGGACTTTCGTACGCCCCAATTCATCCTGTTACCCCTTTTATTCCTTCCCCAAGAGCCGCCTTGCAAGTCGGCCACGTTTCCTTCGATGTGAAGTTATTTCCAGCTATCTCATCCCGACTTGGATCGCCGGAATTCTATTTCGACCTCTTCCGGGGTCGGGTTTGCCTTAGCCTTCCCGTTGACATAAACGATCGGTATCCGGCCATTCATTACCGACATCACCTGTGAGACCTCTTCCTGCGACGAAAGATTGTTGTAGTTGGCGGATTCTGAATGGACATAACCGATATGACGGTCCGACAAGAAGCTGGCCAGCTTCCTGGCTCGCTGTGCGGCATCGGACGGGCAATTCTCGGGAGCGAATATCACGATTCCTTGCGAGGGCATTCCATCTGGCATCGGGATAGAAACGAATCCAGTTGAACCCACTCGCTGTGTTGCACCATCGACTCGCTTTCTAATTCCATCCAACACTCCGAACTTCCAGAGCGCAGTCGCCACGACTAAAAGTACTAGCGAAGCAATTAGCTTTAATGCATTCATATCCGACCTATTCACTACGGAAAACTCACCCATATCAATCCTCTCGCAAACAGCAAGACAAGGGATATGCAAAATATCGGATTGCCAGAGCCTGCTTTCAACCGAGAATGAACCCATGTCGTTCGAATCAATTAGAGAGACAGCTCTCGAAATGAGATGTATCCAGTTTCAATCCTAGCCTCGATTTGTTTTTTGTAACCATCAGAAACAACTATGTTCGAGATACCGGGCCAATCTGCCAGCCGAAATGCCGTCACTCCAGATGGGATATCGTCCCAGCGCAGCGCGGGCTCTAGGAACATTCGTCCTCTCGGGTCATGCCAAGGTCGAAGATCAGCATCATCTGGCCATCGATCTATTCTTGATTTCTCAAAGTCAACAATGCTTAGTGCGCAAGCTGGGCGAAAAATATTGAACCGCCGGTCAGTTTCTCGCTCAAGAAGCCGCACAGCTTCAATCTCTTTGTCAAAATGCAGATCGGTCACCTCACTGGAAATTGCCAGTATTCTGGTTGTATGTATGAATTGTATTGGTGCGGGCTTCCCGCGCCTCAAGAATTCACAATAATAGTGGTCCTCATCACAACGCTCTTTGCCATAGGCAATTTCATTGCTTACATCGATACCATCGGCATTAAAAACGGAATCTTTAAGAAGTTCTTTGCCGCTCCACTTCTTGTCGGATCCGTCCTCGGTAAGAAGGAAGAGCTTCTTCTTCGTCACGATCGCTATCTCCAATTTCCGGTGGCCGAATCATGCATCGGCGTTCCAGGCGTTGCTGTTTCCTGGCGAATTCTTTCAAGTTCATCCCTAAACGCACCTGGCCCATTCCTATCTGCATCTCTCAGCCGGTCAAGTGTCTGTTGATTCATCTCCGGATTGTGTGGGCCTTGGTGACCTGGTAAATCGAGTCTGTTTAATGGATCGTTTAACACATCCTTTCGGCTATTTCCATTCTTGAATTTTCCGAGCCCGTTTTTCTCGAATAGATCACGAAACTTGTCCGAGTACTTCTTGTTTTTGTTGGTGCAAACATGGTGAACAGCGTTATGAGCTAGCACGCCATCCGCTCCGACAAAGAACGTATGTGCATTGCTTATTTCTAGGTTGTAGACCGGGATTGTTTCTTGGCGCAGTTCAACCTCATCAATCCCGACCGGCCGCAAGTTTCCGTCCGGCCCCTTGATATCGAGTTGACCGCCCGCTTGCAGCAATTGCGCCGCCCGCCACCCCGTCGGCGTATGCAGCGGATGCCCGCCCGTCACTTCCAGCTTCTCGCCGCTGGCCAGCGTCAATGTCACGATCGTCTGCTCGTGATGCGACAGGATCAGATCGGTCACCTCCTCGATCTGTGTCTCATCCTTCCACTCCGCGTACGCCAGCACTTTATCGCCCGGCCGCAGATCGGCGATGCGCTTCAGACCTTCCGGCGTCGCCACCTCGGTATCGGCCGTAAAGCTGTTGAGCATGCCTGCCGCAGCGCCCGCCAAAGAACCCAGCATTCCCCTGAACTTACAAGGCACCTTGATCGGCACAAGACTCCACAGGCACTCCTTCAAACAGTCGCTGACATCGATGTTGCAAGGGTTACGGATTAAGTCGATTGCCGCATCAACCGCGGCACATTCCAGCAAACAGGTGCTGTAGCGCCAGAAGGCCCATCTCGCTGCGGCGCCGGCGGCCGGCAGGATTTCACCGGTCGGGTCGATGTTGTTGGTCGGCGAGTGACCAACGTAGGCGTAGAAGTTGCTCGATGACTCCAGCCTCAGCGGATCCTCGGTGACGTAACGCCCGCTGTCGGGCTCGTAATAGCGCCGCAGGTTGTAGTGCAGTGCCGTTTCCAGGTCCAGGTATTGGCCCGGGAATCGCCATGGCTGCACGATCTGCGCGCCAGCAGCGACCTTGGCCGTGCCGAACGCGGTGTAGTCGCTGGCCGACCACACCACTACTCCATCACGGTTGGTCACACGCCATGGCGTGCCCAAGTGGTCGTTGTGATAATAGAAGTAGCCGGCACCGGTGTGCTGAAATAGCGGTGCGGTCGCGTACTCGCCTTCCGGATGCCAACCATAGCTGCGCATCACACTTCCGCTTGCATCGACCTCAGCCAGCAAGCCTTCTTCGCCGTGCAAATACAGCGTCTTGCCGATAGCCGTGCCGTTGCGGGCGACCAGCACCTCCTTCGCCAACCGCTGGTCGAACGGATCGTAGGCGTAAGTGGCGACTACCGCATCGGCCCCATCGCGCACTTCGACCAGGCGGTTGAAGGCATCGTAGGCATAGCGCGTGGTGCGCACTGGCTCGGCCAGGTTGGCGTCAACCTTGCGGATCAGGTTGCCGGCACCATCGTAGTCGTAGCTGACCTGGCCCCGGCGTTGCAGCCTATTTGCGGCGTCGTATTCCCAGGTGCCGCTAACCAGGCTGTGCTGCTCGCGGTTGCCCGCTGCATCGATTACATAGGTTTCGCTGGTGCCGCCGGCGAACGCCGGATCGGCCTCAACCAGTCGCACCGCCTCATCGTATTCGTAACGCGTGGCCTTGCCGTCAGCGCTGCGTTCTGTCAGCTCGCGCAGCTTGCCGAATCGGTTCTCCAATTCGAATAACACCGCCTGACCAGGGCTCTTCACCCGTAACCGGGTCAATCCCATCAGGCCATCGCGGTCCATCTCCTGCACCGTGCCGCCGGGCAGGACGATCTTCTTTGGTGCCAGCCAGTTCCACTCGGTGGCGCTGATCGAACCCTCGCCCGGGATGTCAATGCGCTCTAGTTGGCCGTTGCCGTCGTAGCTGTAGGTCAGCGTTACCCCATCCGGACCGGTGTAGGTCTTTACCTGATCATTCGGATGGTAGGTGTAGCCCCGCGACAACGTGACGCCATCGACGGTAACCGCTTCACTGAGCAGTCGGTCGGCATCATCGTAAGTCAGCGTGCCGCTGGCGCGGTCGCTGGTCCAGCCCGTCAAATTGTCGGCCGCATCCCACTGGAAGGTCTGGGTCTGTTCCAGCGCTCCGTCGGTAGCGCGGTAACCCTGCTGCTGCACCAGCCTGCCGGCGGGATCGTACTGGCTGACGATCTTCGCGCCATTCGGTCGCTGCACTTCGGTCAGATTTCCCGCATCGTCATAGACATAACGCGTGACCTGACCGAGCGCATTGGTTTCGCTGGTCAACAGGCCACGGCCATTGTAAGTCATGCGCATGACCTGGTTCTTCTCATCGGTCACGCTAACCAGGTTTCCACGGTGGTCGTAACCCATCCGAACGGTGCCGCCTAGTGCATCGATCACCGCCACGGCACGCCCCAACGCATCGTACTCGGTACTTTGCGTGTGGCCATTGGGGTCGGTCAGCGTTCTCAGCAATCCACGCCTGTCGTAACTGGCGCCAATCGTCAACGAGTCGTCGGCCAGGAGGTCGGTTTGCTGTGTCGGCCGCTTGCGCTCGTCGAAGCGCATCAACCGCTGAAAGGTCGGATAGCTGATCTTGCCCGGTTGACGACCACCACGGTCGACGCCATCGCCTTCCGCATAATCCAACAGACTCTGATAGTTCTCGCCGTCGACTACACTGATCAGGCGGCCGGTACTGTCATAAGACAAGGTGGAACTCTGCCCGGACGCATCGGTACGCGAAACCAAGCGGCCAGCCTGGTCGTATTGGTCTAAGAACGTATTGCCATAGGGATTTTTTATACTGGCATCGCGGCCTGCTGCGTCGTAGCTGAACTGCGTGGTCTTGCCCCGCGCGTCCGTCACGCTGGACTGCAGGCCAGTGGGATCGTAGGCGTAGGTGACGGCATGCTGGTTCGGATCGGTTTCACTCAGCACGTTGCCATGGGCATCATAGGTATAGGTCCACGCTTTGCTCAACGGATCGGTAACCTCGATGACGTTGCCCAAATTGTCGTACTCGAACTCCCAGCGCTTTCCCTCGCCATCGAGCAGCGTCGCGATATTGCCGTTATCATCGCGGGTGAGGCGGACTTCTGCGTCGTTGTCGGTCGAGCCATCGGGATTGGTGCCGCCCTTTCGGCGCGTCAGTTCCACTTCGCCGCGACCGTTGTAGATGTATTCGGTAACCTGCTCCTCGGGCTTGCCCACCGCAGCCTTTACATCAAGCAGGTTGCCGCGCCCGTCCCAACGGTAACGCCACACCGTGCCCGCCTCATCCGTGAATTCGCGGATATCAGTGGATCCGGCTTCGTACGTGTAACTCTGCGAACTGCCATCGGCATAGGTAATTCGCGTGATCTCGTCGAAGTTGTCGCGCTGCACCGTAGTGCTGCCGGTTCGTTCGTCGACGAACGTCAGCGTGCGACCGCTACCGGTCGCCGACATCACCGTCTTACCGTTGATCTCGCGCAGGACCGGCCGGCCTTCCTGGTCGAAACGGACCGTCTCGATCTTCTGCCCGGCATCGGTCTGCGGATAACGGACAGTGGTGCTGAACTCCTTCTTCAGCTTGTCGTATGCGTAGTCGAACCGGGTTTCGCCCCCATCCGGCGCCTTGATCCGCGCGACTCGCTGGGTAACGCCGTAGCCGATCTCCGTCGCCCGGCCCGCCGCATCGATCACCTTCGTGACCTTGTTGCGCAGGTCCACACTCATCCGGAGAGCATCGCCACTGGAGCTACCGGTGGATCCGTAGATTGATCCACCATATTCGACGGCCTCGTTGCTTATACCGCCGTACTCGAACGTGGTCGTGTTACCCCGCGCGTCGACTACATGACGCAACCTGCCTTGCCCATCGTAGTCGTAACGCACGTTCCGCACGCTGCCGTCTACCGGAGTATGGTCACGCACCTCTCTGACGAACTTGCCATCGTCCGCGTACAGGAGGGTGAGTACGGTACGACCGTTGTCGTCGAGTACTCGCTCCACCTGCCCGTGCGAGCCATACTGGAACCACACCCGCACATTGTTGCGATCGCCGTAGCTGCTGATTCGCCCGAGTTGGTCGTACTCGATCCATTGCCCGGAGCGGTCGATCCAGCGAAAGCCGTTGACCAGTGTCGTCGGCACTCCCCCAGCTCCCGGCTTGCCTGCGGCCGGATGCGCATCCGATCCGTTGCTGGCAGGCAAGGTCGGTACCGACATCGGCCGGACGACGAAGCGTGGATGGTCGCTACTGACCCATGAAGTGCCGTCGCTGCTGCGGGAAAAACCCACACCCTTGCGCGCCACGAATTCGGTCGAATACGGGTCAGATAGAGCCTGCCCATCCGCACCGCGGCCGAAGAGCGGATCGTTGGGGATCCGCGCTTCCTCGATGCCGTCGAGGAATTCCCGCGCCGCCACGCTTGCAGTGGCCGTGTTGTCACAGCTGCTGATCCCATCGATGCTGGTGCAACTCAGGAAGGTGCCTATCGACGCATAACTGCCCTGGTTGTACGAGGGCCGCGCCAAGCCTGACCACTGCCTGTTGAACACCCAGTACTTGCCGTCATAGTCGCGGTTGATGCGCACATAGCCGCCCGGCACCTTTACTTCAAGATCATCCTGCTCAATGAAGAAATCGCCATTGCGGTTGCCGAGCCCCATCCAGCCATTGCCGCCTAGCGGGAACTGTGTCTGGGCGCACAGCAAACCCGGGATTAGGAGCAATCCGAAGAGCAGCCATCCACGTGCAGCGCGGGCAAGACCCACGCCACTCGCAATACAGGTATTTCGGTGCCACGACATCAACGCACTCCCGATAGGTCCCACGATCATTCCCCGCCCTCTTTGCCGTCTTCCTTGCCGCCTGGGTCGTCGCAATCGCCACTGCCCTTGGCGCAAAGCGGTATGCCCGGCAGGCTGCCATATCCAGGACCACCCGACCCACCCCAGCCGCCACCGCCAGCTCCACCCGACCCGGATGGTGCAGGGGTGCCGACAGGACACGCGGAGCGATCCATGAAGAACCAGTTGGCGCTTGATCCGCAATTGCTGCTTTCCTGACCATTGGCGCAGATGTATTTGCATGCCACGGGATAGCGAGCGGTGTAGGTGTAGCAGCCCGGTTGTCCGCTGACGCTGCCGCCCGGGTTCTGACCGGATCCGTCGCCATTGCCCTGACCGGCCTCGATACCGCCGCCGGTGCCGTCGCCACCATCTCCACCATCGCCGCCGTTACCAGATTCACCCCCAGAACCACCATCGGGCGGGGTTTCATAGAAACCATAAGGGCGCAACGCGATCACGCGATACGGTAAACGCACGCGCTGCTTGGCCTCCAGGCTGGCAGGCGGCTGCGTCAAGAACTCGAACTTGTAGTACTGATCCGCTCCCGGTGGGCGCGCCACCACGTTATCGGCACGGATCAGACCGTAGTTGGTCAACACCAACTCGCCCTGGAACACCTCACCTGGTGCCATCTTCGGCAGGTTGATACTGGTCGGCTGCATTACCACTACCGGCGCCGGCACGTCGGTCTCGAAAGTCGCATTGAGGGTGATCTCGTAGCGGTCTTCGATGGTGACTTCGCGCACCGACCACTCCACGTTGATCAGCGTGTACTCGAGGAAAATGGACTGGTTGCTGGTGACCCCTGGCTTGATCGACAGGCGACCGGAAGCTTCCTGGTGGTTTGAGGCACTGGCCCTGAACTTGTAGCTGCCGGCCGGCAGATTCTGGAAGAACGCCTCGCCAAACGAATCGGTGGTCAGCTCGTAGTTCTGGCTGATCACGCTTTCGTTCTGCAGCGTCACTCGCGCACCGGCCAAGCCCGGAATCAGATTGCCGTTCTTGTCGCGCGTGGCCGTGTAGATATCCGCGGCCTTGAACAGCACGCTGCCCTGTCCCGACTGCGTCACGGAGACGAAGACGTTGACGTTCTCGGGCGTGAGATTATCGCCGCTAACGCGGAGTTTGAACGGATACACGCCCTCGTTCACCTGTGCGCCGGGCGCGATATTCAAATCGACGCTACGCTTCTCGCCGATCGCGATGTTGCCCAGTACCGGGTTTGACGCCAGCGTGATCCAGGCCGGGGCCGGACCGCCGCTCTCATCGAGCAACGCCAGAGACACGTTGTTCATGGCAACGAAGCCCTTGTTCTCGATGACGACGTTCTCGATCGTCGACTGGCCTTGCGCCAGACCTGCCTCCACGTAGCTGGGAGTGACGAAGAGCGCTGGGGTAGCCTCGGTCAGCGTGTAGTCCACGTTGAGCAAGGCCAAGGGTTGCGCGCCAGTCTCTTCCGCCAGCACGGCCAACACGATCCGGCCACTGGGCGCGGAGGTGTTATCGCCGGAAACGCTGACAGGCAGCGCCAGGTTTTGTTTGGAGACGATGGCCACTGGTGCGGCTGGCAATACCTTGATACCGGTCGCCAGCGACCCACTGGGCTGGAACTCGGGCAGATAGGCGATGCGCAAGCCGCTGGCCTGCGAGCCCGTACCCGCGATGGCTCGGTACTCGATGCGATAAGCGTAGTTGCGTGGCACCGTCAACTTGAACGTGGCTGGATTGACGTTGATCCGGTTGACGGTGAAGCGCGACTGATCCGGGCGGTCGGTCATGTCCGGATGGATCGCACCCACCTGATAAGTACCCGAATCGGTCAGGGTGGGCTTGAACACGTAACGGAAAGAGCCGTCCGCCGCGCTCATCACTTCCGCCATCCGCTCGAAGCCTTCCTGATTGATGGCCAGCTTCAGTGGGGCATTGGACACCGGCGCTTGCGTGGCGCGATCCAGTGCCCGGCCTTCGATGGTGATGTCCTGCTGTCCGTAAGACACTACCGGCTGCACATTGGTGATTTCGCCGTAGTAAGGCGTTTCGCTGAGCGACAGCGTGCGTTCGCTGCCCATGCCCGGGATGGAAATCTCATCGGGCTGGCCGGTGTTGTAACGCAGCTTGTCCACTTCGAGCCGCAGCTTGACCTGATCCGGGCTATTGGCCGGCACCGGCATCAAGAAGGCGTCGGACAGATAACGTTGACCGGCGCCGATGCGCGCTACGGTCTGTCCGCTGGCCAGCGTCACCACACCATTGCCGGTGACCTGCTGATAGGGAACGCTGCTGAGCAGATTGCCGTCGTTGTCCATCAGCTTCAGGCGCAGGTCGGTCGAGGCCTTGCTGCCGTTGCCGGTGGCGGTCAATAACTCCACCTCCACTTCGGACGTGTTCTCCACGCTTAAGCGCACCTTACCGCTGGCGCCGCGGATGAACTCTTCCGCATCCAGACCCACCACTAGCGCACTGTCCACCACCGACAGCTGCTTCTGCGTGCCGACACGGGCCAGTTCGCCTTCGTTGGGTGCGCTTTCGACGGTGAGCATGGCCGCGGCCGTGCCGGGCAAGTCCGGATAGCCGCCGACGATCACCGACGCCACGCGGGTTCCATTGGCAGCCAGCGCAAAGTCTTCGGACGCGAAGGTGCGTGCACCCAAGGCCAGGGTGACGCGAGCCGTGTTCAATGGGAGCGCGGAGAGGTTCGAAACCTGCACATTGAGGCGATTCATCACATTGCGCTTGAGCGGCAGGCCACTGACGATCTGCGCATTGACGTTGGGCATGACCAGCGTACGGGCCTGGCGCGCGCCGCCCTCGTCCACCGCCTCGACCGTGTAACGACGCTCGCCGCTGGTGAACCCGCTGTCGGTCAGCGTCATGGCCGTAGTGGGAGTAGCGGTGAGCTTGATCCGCGCATCGCCCTCGCCTACATAAACGTCATAGCCGATGGCGCCGTTGCCATTGGCGGTCCATGCCAGTACCGGCAATTCGGAACCGAGCTGTTGCACCTCCAAGCGCTTCACCGGCAACAGGCTGAAGTTCAAATACGGCGAATTGGAGATAGCGGACTCGTTGCCCGCGCTATCCACCGCGGTCACGGCATAGGCGTGTTCCAACTCGGAAGGCGATGCGTCTACCGCCTGGGTGACCTTGAGGCCCTGTTTTATGGGGGTCAGTCCAGTCACCGAAGTGATCGCCTCGCCGGCGGCTCTATAGAGCCGGTAGCTGGCGGGGGCTGTGCCCACCGGCGGCTGCCAGGTGGCGAGCACACCCTGGCTGGTCAACGAAAGCTCCAGATTCTGCGGCGCGCCCGGCGCGGTGCGGCTGGTGGTGACTTCGATTACGGAGGACTCGCCGCTCTGCGTTTCCTGGCCATTGGAAGTGCGAACCGAGGCGACCGAGTAACGGTACAAGCCGTCCACCGCAGTCTGGTCCGTCGCGCTTGCCGAGGTGCTGCGGCTCAGCGGCGTACGCTGATCCTCACCCGGGGCTTGGCGGTAGAGCTGATAGGCGCTGGCGCCCTCTACCGCTTGCCATTGCAGGCCCACTCGGCCGCCGGGAAGCGCACTTGCCTGGAGTCCCAAGGGAACATTCAAAGCAGGCAGCTCGCCCTGATAGACCTGGAATTCATTGCTTATGCGGATCAGGTTGGACAGATTGCCCAAGCCATCGCGGGAAACGTGGCTGAACTGCAGGCGCTCCGGCGCGCTTTGACCGGCATCCAGCGGCAGGTCGAAGACGACGCGCCATTCGTCCGCCGCAAGCCGTTGCGGCGACGCGATCACGACGGGAGTACGGCCCACCCCGGACAGCTGGTATTGCAGCGCAGGCGGCTGGGAATCGGCGAGCGGCTCATTGAACTTGAAAGTCACCGTGACCTGGCGGGACGTATCGACTTTGATGGGTGCAGCGGGAATCAACACGATTTCGTCGACTTCCGGACCTTGGGTGTCGATCGGCACCGTGGCGCCTTCCAGCACCTCGGTGCCGCGGTTGCCGATCAGGTCGCGTGCCGAGAACAAGGCGTTGGCGATGCCGACACCTGCCCCGGCGCCCAGGTTGAAAGCGCCCTGATAATGGGTGTCGTCCTGCTTGACCAGGTCGACGGGGATAGGCAACCCGCCCTCGGGCACCAGGCTCAAGTACGGTGCGCCGACCAAGGCTTCATTGACAGTGACCGTGACGGTGATCCGGCCTTGGCCGTAGATCCGGCCGGACGGTTCATAGGCACCGTCGGTCTGGTATTCGATCTTCTGCGCGAAGGGCGCGGTCTTGTCGACGGAAACGTTGACCTGATTGGTCGGCACACTGGGCGTGCCGGCCGAATTGACCGTCACTACGCGATAGAAGTACCGCCCATCGCTGAGGGGCACATCTTCATAAGTAGTGGTTGTCGCTGAAACGCGCGCCAGCTTGGTCGCTTCGCCGATCACGGTGAAATCGCTGGTTGCACGATAGATTTCATTGGCGACGACGTTCGGGTCGCTGGCGGCGGTCCATGCGAGGCGGATCTTGCCCGCGGCAAGGCTCGAGGCAGTCAGCGCACCCGGCGAGGCGGGAACGGTGACATCCAGCGTGACGTTGACACCGCCAGACAGCGCACTGGTGCCGTACTGATCCGTCACTGTGGCTTGAATCAAGTTCGCACCCGGCGCAAGGGAAACCGTCGCAAGGAAGCGGCCATCCGTACCTGCGGTCACCGCATCGCCGGCCGCCACGCCATTGAGCATCAGTTGAACGCTGCCGCCCGGCAGTGCATTGCCGGCTACTTGAAGCGCGGCGGTGCGTGTGGTCAACCCATTCTGGGGCTGGGTAAACGTGGGAGCGGCCGGAGCCGCGTGGGCGACAGTGATCGAGTATTCGATTGTGGAAAGGTTGCTAAGGGAATCGACGGCTCTAATGCCCAGCGTGTGCGGGCCGTTGGCAACGGTGTCGAGGTTCAGGAGAGCGGTGTAGTTGCCATTGCCCGACGCAGTGCCGACCACGGCGCCATTCATCAGCAGTTCGATGCGCGAGATCGCGCTGCGGTCGGTCGCGGAGAACGTAATTGGCGTGTTCTGCGCGAAAGTCGCACCGTTGGCCAACGGACTGCCTCCCGCCGCGACGTTGACGACTTGCGGACCTTCGGTATCGGGCAACGGAGGCGCCCGCGAGATGGTCACATCGACGCTTTGCTCGCTGGTGCGGTCCGCTTCGTCGGTGGCCACGGCGCGGATCGTGTAGGTGCCTTCGGCCACCGCGTTCGTGTCCCAGTTGTAGGTGTAAGGTGCGGAGGTCTTGGTGACCAGCAGTTGTTGGTCGCGATACAGCCTGACCTGTTTGATGCCCGATCCATCGGTGGCGGTGGCTTCGATAACGATGGGTTCGCTGATGAAGCTGCCTGAAGCCGGGTTGGTCAAGGTGACGATCGGGGCGGCGCTATCGATCAACACGCCACCCGTAAGCGTCGCGGAAACGACGGTTCCGCTGGCATTGCGGAACTGGGCGGAGAGGGTCTTACGGCCATCGCCCGGAGAAACCGGGAAATCGAGGGTCGTGCGGCCACTGGCTAGCGCGACGAAGGGCACGCCCGCGAAGGCACCGTTCTCGGCAATGCGGTATTCGGTTGCATTCACGCAAGACAACTGAAGGGCGACCAGACTTTGCTCGAAGTACGGAGCCGGTGCGACGAGCACGATGCTGGGATTGAGCAATGGAGCGCTAAGAAGATGGCTTCCGTAGTTCACCCCAGCCGATACGGAATCGCCCTGCCCGGCCGGGTTCGCGATGATGTCTTTGGGTCCGGTGGAATGCCCCCACCAGTTCCCGGTCGCTGTCACTAACGTGGCCGGCGTGTTGTTGAGAACCGCGTACTCGCTGTTCGTTGAGAACTGGGTAGCTGCGATTGAAGGCTTGCTGCTGTTATTGAGTTCCAGACCGATGCGGTTGCGCAGGAAGCTGGATCCTTCGATTGCCGGCGACGCGCCATCGAGAAGGCGCATCCCTATCCCGCTGTCGGTCACTTGCACGTAGCGCAAGCTTGGATTCACGCCACGCACGGTGACCGCAGCTTCGGTCTTGTCGCCAACCGTAGGGCCCGCATAGCGGACAGCCAGATCTTCCAGCGTCAGAGCTCCGTATGTAGCCGAAGACTTTTCCAGTCTGAAGCCATTCCAATCCCCCACCGCAGCGCTTTGTGCCGCGGCCTCGACCTGGCCGCCCGTCTGGTCGTCCTTCTGGCTGGTGAGGATGATGCCCTTGCCAGCCACCACCTTGTCGCGCACTACCAGCTGGGCCTGATCGCCGAACTTCACCACCACGCCTTCGTCGACAATCAGCTCGGCCGATTGTCCTGAAAGCGACGCGGCCGCAGCTAGCACGCCTACCGCTGTCGCGTACAAAGACGTTCTGGAGAAGCTGCGCGCTGGTCGCGTCGACTTCACCGGAGAGGCTAGATTCGCTCCATGCATGGTCATCACTGCCTCAGGGTGTAATCGTGATCGTGCCGCTGGTCGCGCTCTGTGTTTCCGAGCTACTGGCGGTGACGGTGGTGGTGCCGGGAGCGACACCGGTGAGGTTCACTAATGCCGAGAATCTGTCTCCGGCCGCGATTGGCGTCGCGGCATGAACTGTGGCTACGCCAGGTGCGCTGCTGGTCAGGTTAACGACCAGGCTGGAGCTGACCGTCTCGTTACCGGCATAGACTGCCCCGGGAACTCTCGGATAAACGCTGAAATTGTCGTTCATCCCCGCTTTGGTGCTGGCAGACAACCCATTGAATAACAACTCTGCAAGCACGGTCGTCACCGGAACGTCTGGTGATGGGAGATAACCTGTTGCAGTGCTGGTGACCGTAGTGGTGCCTAGTCCGACACCGCTCACGTAGAAGTAAGACGAACTAGTATTGGCCGGAATAGTGACTGTCGCAGGAACTGAACAGACTGCGGTGGAACTGCAGGTTAAGTTAACGACCAGTGGTAGTACTCCGTTGAAAGCTTGTCCGTTCGCCGTGCGCTCGACGTACACCTCGTTCACATATGAATTCATTCCCTTGCCAACGATGACTTTCGGTTGGCCGTTCGCATTGAGGATGCGCAATGCAGGTGCACTGACGGTCTGCACCGTAGACGTGCCGGTGGCAATGCCAGTCGCGGTTGCTTGAACCTTGTAGCTACCCGCTGCGGTCGGACTTCCCACATAGACATAGTCGCTGTAGGCACCGCCGTAGTCGCCGCGGGCCGGCACCACGACCTGGGTGATCGCAGAACCACCGGTCAGTGCACTGTAGAACCCATCGACAATGTCGGCGGGGCTGGCTTCCACCCTGGCTAGGTCAAACGGCAGATTAGTAGCAGCCGTTTCATTGCCTTGGTAAACCGTTCCTGGGACGTACAGGCGAACACGGAAGTTATCCCGCGCGTTGCCTATCGCACGATTCCCATCCAGCGACTCGATCGTTGCTATCGGTGCGACCACGCTCACCGTCAACTTGGTCACTGGCGATGTTGCACCCTCGGCTGAAGCGTCCACGGTCACCGGTGTGCCAGACGTCAGATCCACACCCGTGATCGGGAAAATGACCTCGCTTTCGTTGGCCGGGATCGTGACCGTCTCCGGGACCGTCAACTTGCTCGGATCATTGCTGGTCAGATTGACGACTAGCGGTGAGGCTCCATTGAACGCCTGTCCATTCGCAATGCGCTGAACCCGCACTTCATATGGATACGAGCGCATGCCCTTGCCGGCTACGGCGGTGGTTTGGTTGTTCGCATTGAAGATGCGCAACGTTGGAGCACTCACCGTCTGCACCGCCGACGTGCCGGTGGCAATGCCAGTCGCGGTTGCTTGAACCTTGTAGCTACCCGCTGCGGTCGGACTTCCCACATAGACATAGTCGCTGTAGGCACC